>NZ_JFZT01000040.1 GCF_000632495.1 Candidatus Acidianus copahuensis
GGTTGTATATTAAGTGGAAGAGGAAGTTAAACGACTATAATAGACGCTACCGTAAGGAAAGTTGTTGAATTCTTATACAACAAAGGTGTCTCACTAATCAAGGTTGGTTATCCAAAGAACATAAGTCAGAAAAAGGGCAACTTCCTAGTTGCTAACGTCTGGTCTTACAAACAAGTTATGGACAAGTTGAGGGATGTTGCTGAAGAACACGGAATAACTGTTAAGTTTGTTAACGAGGCACACACTTCAACTACTTGTCCCATCCACGGTAATGGATGCGGGAAAAGAGTTTCAAGGGGTTTGTTTAAGTGTACAACATCTAACAAAGTATTTAACGCAGACCTAGTTGGTGCGTTTAATATATCCATAATCCCGAGTCCTAATGATGGTGGGATCACCAGAGGGATAGGGATAAGTTGGGGTAAGACCACCCCACTGGTCTATACGTGGACGAGAGGATCGGGGCTGGTAGTACCAGCTAGCTATGATTCTATGAGGGTGAAACGTATGGATCAAAACCTATGAACCGCTCTGAGGGAACCCTCGCTCTTTAGAGCGGGGAGGAAGTCAGAAGCTTGATATTACTCCAAATATGTAAGTCATTCCATAATATGGAGATTAAGTATATTTAAATATCTTAAATAATATCTCTTGATTATTCCATCAAAATAACAATAATCAAGTTGAACTAACCTTTTTAATTTACTTAACAATGTAAATTCATGTTAAGAAGGATTTCATATCTACTTAAAGGAAGAAACACGATAGATGGGGCTGGAGTTAAACTCTATAGGGTTTTTGGAGGTTATGAGACTAATCAGTTAACTGACCCGTTTCTACTTCTTGACTTTTTCGGATCAAGTAATGTAAAGGACTATATTGCAGGATTTCCTTGGCATCCCCACAGAGGAATTGAAACCTTGACTTACCTAATTCAAGGAAAGGTTGAACATGAGGATAGCACGGGAAGCAAAGGAACTCTTTATCCTGGGGATGCTCAGTGGATGACAGCAGGTAGTGGGGTTTTCCATCAAGAAATGCCTAGACCCCTAGAGGAACAGGACGTACTACACTCACAAGTGTTGGATACTACAAATAAGGGATTACAACTATGGATAAACTTGCCTAGAAATATGAAGATGACCGATCCTATTTATAGAGATGCTAGATCTGGAGACATTCCAGAAGTTAAGATTGACGGAGGTAGGATCAAGGTAATTACCGGAGAATTTGATGGAGTAGAGGGCCCAGTAAGAGTAAATAGCCCAGTAGATCCCACTTATTATGAGGTAAAACTAGATCCAGAAAAGGAGTTTAAAGCTAAGGTAAGAAATGGGTATACAGTACTAGTATTCATAATGCAAGGTTCAGGGAAAGTTGATGATAGGGTAACTCTAACTGAAGGAAATTTGGGAGTATATGGGGATGGTGACGAAATAAGGATTACTACAGATAAGGAAAGGGCTAACTTCATAGTTCTTTCAGGTAAACCGATTAGAGAACCAATTGCTTGGTATGGTCCCATTGTTATGAATACAGAGGAAGAGATATCTCAGGCTCTCCTAGATCTTAGGAGAGGAAGTTTTGTAAAGAAAACTCCAATATTTCAGTGAACTATTTTTTTCCTTCAATACCTTTTAGAAATAACTTGTATTTTTATATTGCTTATTTTAATTCTCTCTTCCTCTTATTCTTTTCAATCTTAGCTAACTCAATGTCTGAGAATTTTGTTGTAAAGATCTAACGTACTTTCTGTCACATGAACTTTTAATTAAATTGAAAACCTCTTTACGTTTATAAATGTTAACCCTTGTCTTTGTAATATGCATTGAGGCACTTTTCCGTGTGAATCTCGATAGGAGGCATATCATACAACGAAAATTACAACTGAAAGCCTCGCTCTTTAGAGCGGGGAGGAGGTCAGAATTGTTCATAAGTCGATAACGTAATCAATGAAAGTCTGAAGAGAAACTAAGAGCATATACCTAGACGAGCAAACTTTTTAGTGTGATAGCAAAGAAAATTAATATGGATAATAACATCTACTCCTTTCAATTCCCAAATTCCTATTTCCCAAATTCCTATAATGTTAATGCTCAGTTTTCTACTAATCTAAATATAGGCATCATAGTTAACGTTGATAAAGAATTTGGAAATCTTTTCATAAAGTTTGAAGGGAGAGAGACTATAAAGAGTGAGGAAGGAGATGCATTTGTAACCATAGGGATTGACAAGGATAAGAGAATATCGTACATCTCCATAGAACCGGATGATAGAGAATTAAAAGAATTCATAAAGGGGATAAATAACTCATGAGCATCAACTCGGTTAACTATGAGGTAATAAAGATTACTGAAGGTAGATATAGACTAAAAGTTGGTCAAGAAGATGTTTTGATAAAAACTTTCCCAGTTATTTTGAACGTTTTTGAAACTCCAGATAAAGAGACTTCATTTTCAGTTAACGTTGTAGTATCAGTTGATAGCCAACAAAAGAAGTTTGGGACTCTGTGCAACCCTTCTATGATTAATCATCCTCCCGTAGAAGTAGAAATTATAGAAAGGAGAGATGCGGAAGTTTTGCTTAAAGTTAATGATAAAGAGAGAAAAGTGAAAATAATAGCGACGAATATATCTATATATCCAGAATATAGAGATAATTTGGGTAATCCGTGTACAGCAGTTAACTGGGTAATAGCTTATTGAAATGTGAACTTACTTTACACGCGCGTAATAGACTACGCGAGAGAGCAAGTGAGTTAAGCCGTGTATGTGAAGACGTATTTAGCGAAATATGGAGTAAAATTAACGAGTTCTGTGAAAAAGACCCCATCATAAGAGCTATCAAGAGGAACGATGAATACTCCTCGTGTGTGAAATTAGATTGTGATAATTTCTATTTGGTAATAGTATTTGCTATAAAGGAAGATGGAGTTAAGATAATTACATTATTCCCTACTAGCAAAAAAGTTACTTTGGAAAGATACTGCTACTGAGTTTATTGTATTAGAGTAGTTTAGTAGCTTTCATCTTAAATTTCTTTACATTAAACTATTACTTACAACAAATATGTATATATTCATAGTGTCGTCAAATTATGGAAAATCGTTCAGTTGGGTCGGAATTAACATGATATTAAGACTTTATCAACAGTCGACGACACTATCAATAACATGAAGTGATGTTCTAAAAACTTTGAGGAGTCGAGACTGAAAATAGCAAAAGTATATGAATCAAGTTAACTTTCGTCGTGATTTATACTACAAACTGGGTAAGTATCGCGCTGAGAACTATGAGACGTTGACTATGGAGGATATAAAAGTTAAGTAGCTTGTTTCGAGCTCTGCTACTCTCCTTGTTGGTTTTTACGAGATGAAACAAAAAGTGGTAGATGGAGAAACACGGTAAGGAGTTCAAACTAGTTAACCCAGCCTACACTTCAAGGACTTGTTCAAGACGTGATTATGTGAAAAGAAAGATTCCTCTTTAGCAGAGGACTTTCATCTGTGAAATCTCTAGTTAATATACTGACCTTGATTTAGTTGGATCTCTCGACGTTTTCTTCTCTGGTGGATCCCCCATTGATCCTGTGGAGTTACCCCTCTACCTTGGCAAAATCAAAGCAAAGGTCGACGATGAAGCAGAAAGCCTCCCACTTTGGAGCAGATACTTCAGCCAACTTGAATAGGCTTTTTAAATGGTTTAGGTTCCTTCAAAATAAGGTAAAGAAATGAGGCAAATATCCTTAACCCACCCACTAATCCGAGTAGTTCTCTAATACCAAATATTCCCATACTCGCTATAAAGACTGACGCTAATATTGATCCGAGGCTTGAACCTACAATCTCAGCGATACCCTGGACAAGGTTAACGTAACCCAGGGATTTCCTCACGTCGTCGGAAGAATCATAAAGGTAAGATAGATAAGCTGTTGAATTTATAGAGGAAGTAAATCCAGAAACAAGCTGAGACGCGTATATTTCCCATATATTAGTGGAAAGGGCGTAAGCTAGAGGAAAGGCTGCCAGACTTAATCTGCCAAGGAACATCATCATCTTCCTGTTTTTATCTACAAGGGAACCAACCCATCTCTGTATAACTAAAGTTGAGGATAAAGATATCACGTCAATTATTGCTATGTTAAAGTAATTCATGGAGAAAATATAGTATTGGGCTAAAGGGAAGAGTGGCCAAGCTAAAGACCAAACTGTGAAAAATATAAATGAAATAGCCAAGTATTTCTTTATCTCAGAAGGTAACTTTCTGACCCTGGACTTCACGCTTACAGCGTCTACATCAAACTTAATCGCAAAGTAAACGTCAAGTAGTATTAGCCCTCCAGTTATTCCGAAAAAGTACCTAATATCCTGAGTCCTTCCTCCCACTATTAACCCTGTAATCAGGGTGGCAGCAAGACCTCCAAGGGTAGAGTAAAAGGAGTAAGTGGCTAAGGTCTTTCCCCTCGACGTTCTACTGACTTTTTCCATGATAAGGTACCAACCAAAAAGCGAGATACCTAGGGACGATTCCAAGAACAGGTATATCAGCGTAAAGGCTAGATTAAAGGGTACTAGGGCAAGAAGAATCCATCCGATAGCAGAGAGGACTGTTCCATAAACAACTAGCGATTTCCCGCTAGTCCTGGAAAAACCTAGAAGGAACTGCATTATCGAGGGTAAGAAGCTTGATGCTGAGGAAATCAACCCTAGTTGCTCGCCTAAAATGCCTGAAATTACAGAGGTAAAAGAAATAAAGGGCTGAACTAAATTTAAAGCAAAGTTCTTTATTACAACGTAAGTTCTTAGCGGTTTCAATATGAATTGAAAACATTTGGAAAAAATAAGGTTGACTCATTTGAAGAAGAGGGAAATTTATTATTCGTATCATCTATTGATTATATGGATCACTTTAATCCAGATCGACTTTTAAGTGATGAAAGGAAGAAGTTTGAAGATCCAGAAAAATTTCTTCCAGAACTACTAAAAACAGGGGAAATAGTGGCAGATCTTGGTTGCGGTCCAGGCTATTACTGCAGGGTATTGAAAGACTACGCTTCAAAGCTCTACTGCGTCGATAAGAGTTTAGAGATGATACAGAGAGCAAGGTCTTACTGTCAGGGAGATAACGTGGTTTTCGTTAATAGGGAAAGTAGTGATACATTAATTCCATCAGGAACAGTTGACGTTGTAATCTTGGCAAATTCCTTTCATGATATGGATAGGGATGCAGTCTATGAGGAGATTAAGCGAATATTGAAGAAGGACGGTAGGGTTATAGTTGTAGACTGGAGGAAGGATGCACCGTTTGGCCCACCTCCCCAAAAGAGGATGTGTAAGGAGGACTACTTAAGCTTTTTCAAGGACTTTAAACTTGATAGGGAATTCTATGTAGGCCCATATCATTTTGGACTGGTGCTTACGAGAATTTGAACTGCGCCTCATCCTTTCCCTACCTTTTCATAAAAGGAATGCGACACTGTGCGTACCAAAACCCAACACTGACGTTAATTATACCTTGTTTTTCCATATTTGTTAGCACGCCGGTAACATTTTGATCTAAATGGATCCTCTAAGTTAAACCTTTAACTTATTAGTTAAACCGTAAACTTGTGAAGAACGTATATAGATTAAAAGTTTATAAAAAAGGGATAATAGTCATTCCAAAAGAGGTAAGGGATTTACTGCAAATAAGTGAAGATGGCGAAGTTGAACTTGTTATTGAGGGAAAGGAAGTAAAGCTTAGGAGACCTAACCTTACTTTAGGGGACTTATTTGGGATTGATAAGGACATAGATTGGGAGAAAGAATTAGAAGAACTAAGGAGAAAAGAGGTAGAAAATGAAGAAAGATATATTAGCTGATACAGGAGTGTTTTTAAATATTTTAATGGGGATCATAATGCGAAGGAGCTAATTGAAAAGAAGAAGAACGAAATATTTACGTTAGAGTTAAATCTAGCGGAGCTAATATATCTAGTGAGAAGAAAATTTGGATTGGAAACAAGCTTATTAAGGGAAAACATTCTAAGGAACTCATTTACTGTAGTTCTTATTACTTTGGTATTAGGGTTTTACTGAATGTGGTTTTTGCACACTTGTTCTCCTTTCCTTTGCCATCTATTTAACTAATTTATTACCTTAATACTTCCAGTTAGTAAAAATTATGCTTTACCCTTATTAAATTTTCTTAACAAGCTATCGAACAATAAAGTTCATAACTACTTGATTGGCATAAGAGAGTGTTGAGTTAAGCTTAATTTTCCGGCTCCGAAATTCTTACGGTGGCGTAAATTTTACTTCTCTACCAGACCAAAGAGTGATAGAAAAGACTTATATGATAGGGAGGGAGAGATTGAAGAACTAAAGGACATCATAACGCATAAGGATTTTGGTGCAATTCTAGGAGTAAGGAGAATAGGAAAGACAAGCCTCGTTAGGGTGAGTCTGAACGAGTTATCACAAGGCATATTAACGTTTACCATGAACCTAGCAAGGATAGGGGAAGAGAAAAAGGTTTACAGGTTAGAGGAGTTTTCGAGACTCTTTGTCGAGAACGTTAAGGAATTCATGGAGAGATACACCTTTGCTGGTAAAATAGGGAGACTGTTAGCAAACAGACTTGGTGTAGATCCAGAGGTTATCCTAAATTTAAATTGGGCACAGTTAGGGTTGAAGTTGAGGGAAATAAAGACGCAAGACATAAACGAGTTTATAAGGGCTATGGACTCTTTAGCTAAGGATAACAGGAGGACATTAGTCGTTTTCCTAGACGAATTTCAGTATATAAAGAAGGTTAACAACTTCGATGTGGGATCATTCCTACATGACATTTACGATTGGTGCGACAATACCGTTATAATAGTATCTGGGAGTATTGTGGGTGTTGCAGAAGAAGTGTTAAAACAAGTAGAGGCTACAAAACCGTTTTACGGTAGGAAATTCTTCAAAGTGTATTTGAAGACGTTTACAGAAGAGCAATCAACCGACTTTCTGAAGAAGGGTTTTGAACAAGAAGGAGTGAGAGTAGAAGATGTGACTATAGAAAGGGCTGTAAAACTTTTTGACGGTATTCCAGGTTGGCTAACACTCTTTGGGAAGGAATATACTTATTCCGTAAAACACGGAAGGAAAGCGGATATAAAAGATATACTCAAGGAGGCTGGGAAAGAAGTTGCCATTGAGTTTACTAGGTTCCTAAAGAACTCTTCTTCACCGAACAGATATTCTGGGATAATACTAGCTATAGATAGGTTAGGAGGTAAGGGTAAGCTTAGTGAAATAACTCAAGGGTTGAACGTCCTATTGAAAGATAATGCTGAAGAGTCAAGGGTAAAGGAACTGCTAGATACTCTAATATCTTATGGTTATATTGTTAAAACGGGTAGAGGTAGGTATTCGTTACCTAACGATACACCCACTAAGATTGGGATCAAACATTCAGCTAAAAAATGGTTAAAGACTTTCTCTTAGTAATATTGTAACACCAATCGTCAACGAAATAGCAACTCTTGGCTTTTTACAATTATATAGGCTTAAGGCATGGGAGAAACGTCCAAGAACATTTAAATGAACAGCGTAAAGCCCTTCTTTATGAATGTCGGTTAAATCGCATATTAAGGTTGGCAGACACATGCTTTATTTTTACATTAATATTCTAAACTAAATTTAACGTTGTAGACTTCGTCAAATGATGATAAACCTTGGTACTAAACCCTTTCTCATCGTTTTAATAAATAGCATCTCAACACTTGTTTAAACAGTAAACCTTTCAAATATCTTGATCTCAACTAAAATGATTCCCTTGTATTTCGTACTATGCTTGAAATTCGAAAGTAAGACTTAACTTCTTGGAGATCCTATTATCAATCTAGACACCAAACTTAACGAAAGGTCTATTAGAGAGACTACAGTTTGTTAATTCTACTTTGTGCCTATCATCCTGTCTTAAAAGGCGAGGATTTAGTTGTAATGGCTGAATTTACCATTCAGGGATAAATTATCCTATAGCGCAACAGTAAAGAAAACTAAATAACTTGTCCATTTATATATATTTCAATGAAAAACGTCGCAATAGTAGGAACAGGGCATACAAAGTTTGGAGTTAGAACGGACGTAAATTTGCAGGAATTGGCCTGGGAAGCGATAAAACAAGCTTTGGAGGAGGCAAGTTTAGACCAGAGCGATATTCAATACTTTGTTGTCGGAAACTTTGGAAACTGGAGCTCTGAGGAAATACCCGCAGTCGTGATAGGGGAGTATTCAAATTTAAATCCTAATGGGACAATGAGAGTTGAAGCAGCTTGTGCTACTGGTAGCGCGGCTTTAAGGGACGCGTATTTATCTGTAAAATCCGGGGAAGTAGATATAGCTTTAGCTGTAGGAGTTGAGCAAATGCATCAATCTCCAAATCCTAACACGATTGAGCTAATAGGAAGAGCTGGGGATTACTTCTGGGAATTTCAAAACTTTGGCTTAACTTTTCCTAGCTACTACGCTCTTCACGCCTCAGCTTACATGAGCAAGTATAATGTAAAGGAAGAGGATTTAGGGAATATAGCTGTAAAGAATCACTACTATGGAGCAAGAAATCCCTACGCTCAGTTTCAGAAGGAGATTACGATGGAGGATTACCTTAACTCTCGGCCAGTTGCTTATCCGTTAAGGATCTTAGATTCCTCACCTATAACCGATGGTGCAGCAGCCGTTCTGTTAGCGTCAGAAGAAGTAGTAAAGAGAATAACGGACTCTCCTATATGGATAACCTCCCAAGGGACTGCAAGTGGAACTGCTAACTTAAGTAGGAGAAGTGATTTCACTCACATTGAGGCAGCAGAACTTGCTGCCAAACAGGCCTACAAAAAGGCAGGGATAAACTTTGAAACTTCTTGGAAGTATTTTGACGTGGCTGAGGTCCATGACTGCTTTACGATAGCTGAAGTAATGGCATACGAGGATTTAGGCTTTGCCAAGAGGGGAGAAGGATACCAACTTGCTAGAGAGAATCAAACCTATATAGGGGGCAAGATTCCAGTTAACGTTGATGGGGGATTGAAGGCTAAGGGACATCCGATAGGAGCTACTGGAATAAGTATGGCAGTATCAATAACTAGACAATTACTGTACAGATCGCATAAGGGGACTCAGGTAGATGTTAAGAACGGAATGGGGTTATTTCATAATGTAGGCGGCACAGGCCACTACGCATACGTTACCATACTCTCTTCTAGGAGGCCATCTTCATGACATCCAACGAATTTCCAATAATCTATGATCAGAAGAGCGGAAACGCTCTATGGATAGATCTAAGACAGCTAAACTTAAGATACCAGATACCAGTGGGCAAAATAGGCAAGTTTTTCGAAGGTTTAAAGCAAGATAAGGTCTTAGCTACTAAATGTCCAAAGTGTGAAGAAATATACTTTCCTCCTCAAGATGACTGTCCTAAATGTAAAATATCTGGTTTGGAGTGGATAGAGATGCCAGAAGAAGGGGAATTATTGTCCTATAGCGTGATTAACGTTAAGCCTCCATCATTTTCGCATTATCCCGACTACGTTGTTGGTATTGCCAAGATGAAAAACGGTGTGAACGTTTTGGCCTGGATTAAGTCCAAAGATCTCAAAATTGGGATGAAAGTAAAGCTAAAAGTAGTAAAGAGGGAACCAGAGGGTTATTTGACTTACGAGCTAGGAGATTAAGGAAGAAATGAGTTTAAATTATTATTACATATTATTTGTTAAATTGGAGTAAAAAGTCTTTAATTCAAATAACTAGTTTTTTATTTAGAGTCCATAAATTTTTTACTTTTTAAAAAGATTTATCAGTCCTAATAAAATTTTGTTCCTCCAACCTCCGTAGTGAGCGTTGCCACCTAGAACCTAACTTAAGGATCTATAATTTTATTCCTCCCTTCAAAGTCTCACCAGAGTCTATTACGAAGGTCTGTCCGGTCAATGATTCTATTTTCAATATGGCTGCAGTAAACTCCGCTATCTCTTCCGGTTCCAATATTCTACCCATTAAAGTGAATTTTTCGGCGAATTCCCTCTCGCTCATAGCTAGGATCTGATACATGCTCTCCCCTAACTTAGTTTTAACAAATCCCGGGGCAATTGAGTTAACCCTTATCTTAGGAGCTAATTCTAGGGCTAAATATTTAGTTAAGGTTATCACAGCAGCCTTCATAGCTCCGTATATTGATAACCCTGGTAAGGGGGAAAGGCCAGCAACTGACGCTACATTTACTATAGCCCCACCTTCCCTAATTTCCTTTGCAAATATTTGAGAGCAATAAACTACTGACTTAAAATCTGTAGAGAAATGCTTATCCAAAAGTTTATCATCAACTCCCATAAATGGTGAGTATAAACCTATGCCTGCGTTATTTATCAGCACATCAACGACTTTATATCTCTCCAACGCGCTTCTCAGTATTGTCTCGCACCCTTCCCTTGTCGTAACGTCAGCTAGAACGCCCAATGCCTCTCCTCCTATTTCCTTAATGATCTTTATAGTTCCTTCCAATTCATCTGTCCTCTTCCTTGCATTAACAACTATTAAACCTC
The DNA here is from genome assembly GCF_000632495.1 of Candidatus Acidianus copahuensis. Lineage (GTDB taxonomy): Archaea > Thermoproteota > Thermoprotei_A > Sulfolobales > Sulfolobaceae > Acidianus > Acidianus copahuensis. The sequence continues at coordinate 10,563 of NZ_JFZT01000040.1, forward strand.
CTTCTCTTGCCAGCCTAATAGCTATAGCCCTTCCAATACCTCTACCCGATCCCGTGACCACAATTACTTTATCTTTTAAGGTATACATAAACGAAAGTATAGTTGATTAAGGAAATAAGGTTAAGTCTAATTAATTCAAAGTATTCCTATTATAGCTATAAATTCAAGACGAGAGTTCCTAGACTCCCGGAAAAATTTGTTGAGATCTTTTGATTCCGATACCTGACCCCACGCCCTGAAAGGTAAGGCTTTCAGTTGTAAACCTTTTCTCAACATTTTTTTAAATATAGATCTAAGAACAGCTATAGTGAGTCACGTGGGTAACACAATTTTAATGATTTTTAAGTATCAATCTAATATCTTTTTCACCAATCCTTCAGCCTCGGAGTAATCATAACTTCTGAAGAGTTCTAACTTACTTGCTTCTATTGATCCTTCAGCGTGGATCATAGTGGTTAGCATGTAACCCGTAAAAGAACTGGAGGCTAATTCCTTTACCATCCTTAAGATATTAGCCCTTTCCTTTCCGTCTACTGAACCTCTGAGATATTTTACAATGTTACTTCCTTCGCTTCCCTGTAAATCTTCCTGAGAGGGTAACGTGGAGATTATTCCTCCGGCTACATCTATTACGTCTTTGATAATATCGTGAAAATGTACATTAGAATACAACTTTCCAACATTAGTAAAGGTGGGATTAGGTAAAGCCACCTCATCTAGCATTACAGGATTTACGGCGGAAGCTATGGCGCAACTTCTTAAAATCTCTTTATAGAGTATGATATCCACTACGTCGTCCCTAACATGTTTCTCGTTCTCTATTCCGTTCGCTTTTGATACTAACCTAGAGGACCCGAGGTATAAGTCCATTGCAGCTGACCTATACGAGAGAGCGGTAAACCTGTGGAACGTTGCAAATAGAGAAGCTAAGCTTCCGGCATAATCGTATTCCTTGAATAGAAATACTCTATCCCATGGTACAAAAACGTCGTCAAACACTGTCAGAGTTTCTAGCTCGTAGTCCTTTTTGCTTAAAACAGCAGAGGAATTTCCCTCTAACTCGTCTATTGGCCTAACGTATAGCTTTATTCCAGGAGTGTTAGTGGGAACAGCGAAGGCTACCGCATAATCTTTGTCGTTTTCCCTCATAGCCCTAGTAGTTATAACAACTATTTCGCCTGATACAGCGGACTGTGTAGTATGGGCCTTAGCCCCCCTAACTACAATTCCATCGCTCCTAACTTCTGATACCCTAACATACATGTCCGGATCTACCTGTTCGCTTGGTCTCTTACTTCTATCTCCCTTTACGTCAGTCTGGGCGGTTGCTAAGGTTAAATCTTCCCTTTTGACCTTATCGAGATATTTCTCTACTCTTTTGTAATAATCCGTTCCGTACCTTTTGTCAACCTGTTTTGATGTGATCATTAACGCAAACAGGGCGTCACTACCTATAGCTTGAGAAATGTTAAATATGCCATTACAGTATAGCGTTGTATCATATATCAACCTATGTCTATCTAAAAGGTCTTGGGAAGATCGCGGTATTTTAAAGAACTTACTTTTTAGCTCTTCACCTTCATTATACAATCTGTTTGGGTAGTCATATAGCTTAGAGGCATGTAATGCACTTACTCTCAAAACTGGGTGTTGTGTGATATCCTCTACTAATTTTCCCCTGTAGTATACCTTTCTCCCATCATTTAACGATTTAAGGAATGTCTCCTTAGTTCTCATAAATATAAATAGATTGAGCATGTTAATTAAATAATCGGAATAACTTGCTTTTCCCTTATACACTTATTTGTATAATGAAATAATAACCGATTTTAAACGAGAGAGATAAACGATCACGGGTTTTGTAAAATTTCATATCGCAAGGATCATATGACGGTTTTACTTCATGAAACAACGCCCTAAATTTACTACAAATTAAGTTCCCGAGACTTTTTATATAAAACAATTGTTAAGACATCTCCAAAGAGACTGAGTGATTCTTGCGTGCTTTCTCAATCTTTTCAGGACTAAATATCATGTCTCCTAAACTAGGAATTATTCAATTTAAAGAGTTTTTAAATATTTTAAAAATTTTTACAAGAAGAAATAAGTATAGCATTAAGTTTTTTCCTTTCTTTCCCCTGTCCACGAACTCCCTCTTTTCCTTATCATAAATACTCTTTCAAACTCTATTACCTTTTTACCTTCCTGGTTATATCCCCAGGTTTTAATTTTAACTACGCCAAATCCTGGTCTACTCTCCGATTCTCTAGACTCTATTACCTCTGCCTCTGCGTAAATGGTATCCCCTCCAAATACTGGACTAATGAACTTAACGTTTTCTATACCTAACATAAAACCGTTTTGACTTGTTTGCTCAACTAACATACCAGCAACTATTGCTAAAGTCAAAAATCCGTTAACTACGAGCCTTCCCTTAAATGGTTCCCCTGAGAAATACTTCTCTGTATAATCCCGATTGAAATGAATTTGGTTAGAGTTATTGGTTAGCAAAGTAAACCAAATGTTATCGACGTCAGTTATCGTCCTACCCACTTTACTCTTAAATTTCTGACCTATCTTAAAGTCCTCGAAAAAGGGGGCTTCCAAACTCATGATAAATTAGTAACTTGATAAAGTAATAAAACTATCCTTCTTTATAAACTATACCTCTTTTTGCAAGATCTTCAATATCATTTTCGTCGTAACCTAACTCTAGGAGAACTTCCTTAGTGTGCTGTCCAAGTCTTGGTGCATAGCTTTTCCTACCTACGTTTAACTTATCGGAGTTTACAGGAAAGTTAATGTATTTAATACCATTTCTTTCATACGTTAAGTTTTTGCCATATTTTTCGAAGGCTTCCCCTAAGTTTAAAACGGGAGCAACTGGAACGTCAATTTTACTCAGAAAATTAATCCAGTATTCATTGTTGTTGTTTTGAAATATTTTCTGTAGTTCACTAACTATGAAGGCCTTATTTTCTAGTCTTTTTGAAATAATATTGAATTTTAATAAATCATCTCTATTTAAAGCTTTACATAACCTATTATATTGTTCATCATTAAACACTGCCAAATAGATGTAACCATCAGTTGTTTTGAAAGCTTGATATGGAACTAAATACCTATGAGAGGATCCTGTTCTTTTAGGGATTACTCCAGCGTTTAAGAACATGTAAGCGTCTTCTAAAGTTAGGTAAAACTGTGTATAGATCATTGGAACGTCTATGAATGCAGGACCTCCCTTATTCAAAGCCCACAACACGCTTATAGCGCCTAACAATGCTGTAGTTATATCTGCTATTGATGTGGCGAATTTCGCTGGAGGTCCGTTCTCATCTCCAGTCATATCCAATAGCCCGCTTAAAGCCAGTATAGTTGCGTCATAAGCCGGCCTGTCAGCCTCGGCGCTAAAGTTTCCAAAACCGGTTATTGAGCAGTAGATTATTCTGTCGTTTATCTTCTTTACGCTCTCATAGTCAACTCTTAACCTCTTTAGTGCTGAAGGCCTATAATTAGTTATAATTACATCAGAAGTTCTAATTAATTTATTGATAATATTATAACCCTCCGTGGTCTTTAAGTTAATTACAACACTTCTCTTACCCCTATTCGTGCTTGCAAAATAGAGGCTAATTCCATTCACTTCAGGCTTAACGCTTCTCCTATCATCTCCATTAGGAGGCTCAACCTTTATTACGTCTAAACCTAAGTCGGCAAGAATTTGACCTATTAATGGGGCGGAAATGTTATTGCCTAATTCAAGAACCCTTAAATTTCCGGTCACATTTTTTTGGTTTAACTTATAATGTATAAAGTTAACACTCATATTTTAAAAAAAAGGTAAGCCGTCTGATACTATAGACTTCTAACTTTGATTGAGCGATCAAGATGTTTTCTGGAAAATTCTAGAATTCTGCGGTTCATTTGTCTACAGATATTCTTAGAATTTCTATTATCTTGCATAAATTTTCCATTTTTTATATCTCTATTTTTCAAAAAATATAAACATATATAACAATATAATATACAATTCGCATTTATTAGTAACAATTTTAAACTCAGCCGATTATTAGGTTTATGGACTCAACAATAATGGATTATCAGCTCAATATAAGGTCGATATTTTGGAGAGTTGAGAAGATCCATGCGGACAAGGAGATCGTGTCTAGAACCCATCAAGGGAAGATAAAATATACTTACAAGGAATTTGCTGAAAGGGTGAGGAAATTAACTACTTTTCTCGAGAACAAAGGACTGGGCGGAAAGCCAATAGCGTCAATAGCTTGGAATACGCATAGACATCTAGAGCTATACTTTGCAGTTCCAATGTTAGGTGGAGTTTTACACACAGTAAATGTAAGGTTTCATCCAAACGAAATGGAGTATGTAATAACGCAGATGGGAGACTCTGCAGTCTTTCTAGACGAAGACGTTTTAGATATATTCAAGGAGTCAAAACTCAACCTACAACATTACCTGTTAAATCAAGATTATGATAGAGAAGTCAACTCACAACTCCCCATTAAGGATTTCCCTGATGTTGACGAAAAGAGTGGGGCGGTTAGTTGTTTTACTTCAGGAACAACGGGAAGACCTAAAGGCGTTATTTATAGCCATAGGAGCATATTTGTCCACTCCCTTTCCCTCCTCTCAGCTGACGTTCTAGGTATATCGTCCAGCGATTCGGTAATGGTTGTAGTTCCAATGTTTCACATATCTGGTTGGGATGTCCCATTCTCAGCTCTAATGACCGGATCAAAGCTTGTTCTTCCAGGTCCTAGACCTAAAGCTGAGGATCTACTTCAACTAATTCAAGAGGAGAAGGTATCAATAGCTATTGGGGCTCCGACTGTTTGGATAGATTTCATAAATTATGTAAATAAAATAAAGGCAGACATTTCCTCACTAAAGTCTGTAGTAATGGGCGGATCGGAACCACCTAAAGGGTTGATAAAAAGCTTTGTGGATATGGGTATCAAGGTATATCACGCGTGGGGGATGACAGAGACCGAAGCGATAGCCACAATTAACAAGGAAAACGATATAGATAAAGTTACGAGACAGGGGTATCCAATTCCAGGATTTGAGATAGATTTACGTGATCCTCTCGGAGATAGATTACCTTGGGATGAAAAGACTATTGGGGAGTTAGTGGTTAGAGGAGCTTTTGTTACCGCTAAATACTTAGGACAAGAATCCAAAAACTCTTGGCTGAGAACGGGAGACGTTGCTATCATCAACTCAAAAGGTAGCGTTAAAGTAGTTGATAGAATTAAGGATTTAATTAAGAGCGGTGGGGAGTGGATCAGTACTGTTGACCTAGAGAACGCGATAATGTCCCACCCAAAGGTACTTGAAGCCGTTGTAGTTGGAGTCCGTGATGAAAAGTGGGGCGAGAGACCTGTAGCCTTAGTAGTACCTAAAGAGAAAGTCAGCGAAGATGAAATAAGAGATTATCTGTTATCGCTTAACGCTTTCCCGAAGTGGTGGATCCCAGAGAAAATAATATTTGTAGATTCCATTCCAAAAACCAGCACAGGTAAATTAGACAAGAAGAACGTAAGGGATACCGTTGCTAAATTGATACATTGAGACAAAACCTGGGATACACAAATAAAAATTTTATTCTACAAGTTAGTAAGTAAAAAATTAATAGATATATTCTAATGTAATATAAGTAAACTTTTTATTCTACTAAATAACGAGAAAATGATCTTAATGGGTGAAGAACTAAAGACTAACCCGGATTGGTATCTGATTTTAAACTCTGTAAACGAGTTAATGAAAAAGTTTGATGAAAAATATTGGCTGAATAAAGATATTGCGCGCGAGTTTCCATATGAATTTCTTGACGATTTCATGAAATTAGGATTAGGATCTATCATTATTCCCAAGAACTATGGAGGGGTAGACAACGGTTCTAAGTTGGCCTGCAATATACTATATCTAATTAACGTTAAAGGTGGAAATTCCTACGTAGTGCATGGACATTATTACAACACCTTACTCTTGTCAAGACATGCTGGAGAAAAAATAAGGGAAAAGTACTTTAAGGAAATAGGAAATGGATCCAAGGTATTATCATTAGCCTTAACTGAACCTGAATCTGGATCCGATAGTACTAGAATAAAGACGTTTGCTGAAAAGAGGGGGGATAAATACGTTATAAAAGGACATAAAATATTCATTTCTAGGATAAAGTATTCTGACATGATGGTACTAGTAGCTAGAACAAAGCCCTATGAAAAAGTAGAGAAGAAAACCGATGGAATTACGTTATTCTTAGTAGACTTGAGGGAAACAAAAGACAGAATTGACATGAGAGAAATAAAGACTATGTCAAATACTTCAGCTTATGAACTCTTGATAGACGGATTAGAAGTGCCAGAGGAAAACGTAATAGGGGAGGTAGATAAGGGATTTTACTATCTCTTAGATTTATTAAATGCGGAAAGATTCATGATAGCCTCAGAAATGGTTGGAAACGCTGAGTGGTTTATAAACAAAGCCACTAGCTACGCTAAGGAGAGGGTTGTATTTGGAAAGCCTATAGGGAGCTATCAAGGCGTACAATTCCCTCTAGCTAAGGTGTACGCTGAGTTGGAAGCTGTTAAATCTTACCTTAACGAAGGTTTAAAGTATTTAGAGAGTGGAAAGGATACAAAAATGATTGGAAACTATGCTAATATATCTAAATATTTAGCTACTGAAGTAGCTTGGAATGCTGGTAATGTTGCCATGGACGTTTATGGAGGTTATGGATACGCGGTGGATACAAGTGTTGAAAGAAAACTGAGAGAAACTAGACTGTATAAGGTCGCACCAGTTTCACAAAACTTAGTCCTAGCCTATATAGCGCATCATATACTAAACTTACCTAGATCTTATTAATCTATTGATATTCTTTCAATTTATTTTAGTTGTCAGCCCTTTTGCGTTGTCCTATTGTGATAGAAAAGCCAAGTATTCTTTCAATTTATTTTAGTTGTAGATATAATTGACGAAGCGGAAGACCGTGATTCAGATATTCTTTCAATTTATTTTTTGAGAAAAGGACTTTGTTAGAGTATAGACCCCTTATAAGTCAATTAACATTACCCAAGAAAACAAGAAAATAAATCATCGACTCATGATCCATTTAAAACTAACTCTTTCATAGGTAGAGGAGTCTTGAAAGGATAAGCTTCCAATGGAAAAAAAAGACCAGTCTTCTCCGCATATACCTATTGTTGGAAGCTAAGAACGATAAGTTAGTGACCTCACCTCTTTCATCTAGGAAAATTCTAGGTCAAATACGTAGTTCTACAAAATAAGGCAAAGCTAGTTATCGTAAAGTTAAACTGAATAGTGGGAAAAAAATCTACTTGATCTCTAACCTATTATAGGATCTTCTCAAAGAGAGAAGAAGACTAGAGTCCTAAGTAGCAGATGTATAGGACCTTTACCATCCTCGATTGGATACGTTAAAACCTTGGAAGATACAAGAGAAGACCAGTAAAGACCAAGAGTATATGAAATCCTACCCCAGTAAGTTTTCTAACAACCTTAAGACGACAAGGATGGAGATCTTAACGCCTTTTTAATAAAGGACTTCCGCTTTAACCTTCACTTCAAGTAAAAATACTTTGTGAGAAATACGCCAATCAAGAAAGGAAGGACGTCTAAGTGAAGAAATTACTTAAGAAGCCCCCTTGATCTTATACCCATATCTACGCGATGTCGCTTTCAGTGAAAAGATGTCATCAGATGATAAATTGAAAAAGTAAGTCAGAACCATTTTTTCTACAAAGTTAGTAAGTAAAAAATTAATAGATATATACCAATGTAATATAAGTAAACTTTTTATTCTACTAAATAACGAGAAAATGATCTTAATGGGTGAAGAACTAAAGACTAACCCGGATTGGTATTTAGCTAGGTTAGACAGGACTCCTACCTGGGGTTTAAGATATGCAATAATATGGGCCATGGGCTTCAGCTTTTTTATAACCTTATACGACGTAATTAATGTTGGTTTTGCTCTACCTTATATTCCTTTCATAGTTAGCGCAAGTCAATCGTCAATTATTGCATCTCTTGGCCTATGGGGATATGTGGTTGGTGCTCCTCTTTTTTCATATTTTGCGGACAGAGTTGGTAGAAGACCAACACTTGTATTCACCGCACTCCTTACTGCAATTGGTAGTTTTGGGGATGCCCTATCCGTAAACTACCCTATGTTAGCAGCCTTTAGGTTTTTAACTGGAATGGCTATAGGAGCAGACTTAGTTCTAGTAATGACGTATATGTCAGAAATGTCTCCTTCCTCAAAAAGGGGCAGATATACTAATTTGGCCTTTATAGGGGGATGGGCCGGGATAGGCATAGGTCCATTCATAGCTGCTCTAATAGTGACAAGTATTCCGTCCATAGGCTGGAGACTAGTGTTTGCTGTTGGAGGAATTCTAGCTGTACTAGCACTAGCGATAAGAGCTTTCGCCCCAGAGACTGTGAGGTTTTTAACCGCCAAGGGTAAGTTCACTGAAGCGGATAGATTAGTAAGCTCAATGGAAGTTACTTCTATGAAAAGAGCTAATTTGAAATCTCTGCCAGAACCAGTTATAAAAAATTATTTCATAAAAAATCAGAATCCATTTACTATTCTGGCAAAGCCTAAATACTTAAAGAGATTGTTAGCACTGTTCTTCCTAATGTTTTTCGTCTACTTTATGGATTATCCTTTCTTAGTAATTCCTGAAACTTGGGCTAAATACGTGTTAGGATACTCAGGGTCATTACTCTCTCAAATAGTATTCCTTTTCGGCGTTGCAGGGATTGGTGCGTTCCTAGGTTCCATTTTACTCAGGCCATTCATAGATAAATACGATAGAAGAAAGATGACAATAATTTCGGTTATCATCTATGCCTTGGGAACTGCAATTATGGGATTTGGAGGGGCGATAAGATCGCCCTATACTTTCTTCGCTGGCGCATTCATTGCGGAGCTAATAGGAGTTGGGTGGTATCAACTATATTACCAAATGTGCGTTGATAACTTCCCAACTTCTGCAAGGGCAACGGGTTACTCAATAGCTGATGGTGTTGGGCATTCTGGAGGAGCAATAGGTTTACTGGTAATTATTCCGTTAATTTACGCGTTAGGAAATATTGGAGGATGGCTAATACCTTGGATACCCGCAATAATTATGACGTTAATAGTACTGTTGGTAACACCAAACACTGTAGGAAAGAGATTGGAGGAACTGACCTCCTCCCCGCTCTAAAGAGCGAGGGTTCCCCTCAGAGCGGTTCATAGGTTTTGGTCTATACGTTTCAACCTCATAGAATCATAGCTAGCTGGTACTACCAGCCCCGATCCTCTCGTCCACGTATAGACCAGTGGGGTGGTCTTACCCCAACTTATCCCTATCCCTCTGGTGGTGGTTCCCTCAACACCACCATCATTAGGACTCAGGATTATGGATATGTTAAACGCACCAACTAGGTCTGCGTTAAATACTTTGTTAGATGTTGTACACTTAAACAACCCCCTTGAAACTCTTTTCCCGCATCCATTGCCGTGAATGGGACAAGTAGTTGAAGTGTATGCCTCGTTAACAAACTCAACAGTTATTCCGTGTTCTTCAGCAACATCCCTCAACTTGTCCATAACTTGTTTATAAGACCAGACATTAGCAACTAGAAAGTTACCCTTTTTCTGACTTATGTTCTTTGGATAACCAACCTTAATTAATGAGACTCCCTTGTTATACAGAAACTCAACAACTTTCCTTACGGTAGCGTCTATTATAGTGTTTAACTCCCTTTTCCACTTAACATATAATCGTCTTATTTCATTTGAGAACGGTTGTTTATACAAGGATAACAATTTCTGTTTCATACTTATCAGTTTCATGAAGTAGTACGAGATAGATTTTAACACCCTAGTCTTGATTAACACTTGTGTACCGTCAGAGATGTAGACAGCTAACAAGTTGTTTATCCCTATATCTATCCCACCTACTAAATTACCTTTTGGTGTTAGTGGTACTTTCATCCACTTACCCGTCTTTCTGTCAAGTCTTTCATTTGCCTTTATGGTAATGTGGGCATACCACTTACGCAACATGGAGTTGTATATTATTTCTAGTCTTCCTTGTTCCCCTCTATAGTATATTTCTCCCTTGTATCTTATCTTCAAGTCCTCGAATTTTCCTAAATGGCGTAGTTCAATCTCTTGTTTCTCTTTATCTATCTTGTATTGATCTTTCCTCAACACTATTATCAACTTTCTCTTCTTCTTGTCTTTCCAGTAACCTGGTGGGTTTATCTTCTTGATAAATGGTAGTAGTAGTTTTTCCTCTTTCTTTGCCCTTAACAAGGAGAAGAATGAACTCCACGCCTCATTGTTCTTGTTTAAAACTTGTTGTGCTGTTATTGTACCTACCTTTTCCTTGTACTCATTATACCACTTGTTATAGGTACCCTTGATATCAACGCTGTGTTCACCGTTAAAGAACTGTCTTCTCCTCTCATAGTTTACTTGGTTCCATAGTTTTGAACACAAGTTTCCTAGTTCTTTTAACTCCTCCTCTTGTTCTTTTGTTTGAATTAGCTCTACAGTTACGGTGCGTTTGAGGACTGATACAGTAGGCATAGGGACTGATCCCTTCTTACTCTTCTTAGGTTTACCCACCGTACCGTCCTCATTAGGAGTTACTCTCTACCTTTTATAAACTTTTTTTGATAACATCCCCGCTCTAAAGAGCGAGGCTTTCAGTTGTAACCGTGAAAGCTGGGAATTTGCGAATAACAAGTAGTTTACAGAATTAAGATGAGTTTCATGGAGTTAGCTTTACGGACATTTATTGCCCTATAAACCTTGGGCTTCACGTTCTGAAGAAAGCCCATCATCCCGAACCATTAACGAGGTGAATCCTCTTGCATCTTTGAAAGTCTTATCAAAGACCTCTGAGGTGTGGAAAATCCACGCAACTTGAGTTACTTTTCTTTACATTTTTGTTCTTTTATTACTCCTTTCTTCAAGTTATATACATCTAAAATTTTAATTAATATTGTTCTTATTAATATACATAAGCATTTTGAGGTAGAAAAAGTTGAATAATGTATAAAAAAAATATCAGCATTAAGTAAAAAACTGCTGTTTGGACGTGATGCAGATGATGGTTTTGACGTAGTCCGTACAAGAAAAAACTGTCTAGATATCTTTAACCCTAACATAATTGGATTAAGGTAAGGTTACATCCTTACTGGAGTTAACCTCCACGGTTAAAAATTAATTTTTTGTTACCTATTAACCCTGTGAAAGGAAAGTCCATCGTGGCCATTGGCTTTACTATCATGGCGTTCAACTCCTTATATCAATATTCTTGGAATGCCCTATCCCCCCTATTAGAGCGGGGACTAAATGTTGGTCTTTTCCAGATCTCCATAGCGTTTTCGCTCTTTACTATATTTTCCTCTATTTCACAACCTTTCGGAGGGGGATACGCTGACGTCCACGGCCCTAAAGGGGTTGGAATTCTTTCAGCTGTCCTTTCGGCGATTGGCTTTTTGGGAACATACTTTACTCCTAACATCCAGATCTTCTACGTTTTCTGGTCGTTAGGTAGTATAGGAGAAGGCATATTATACGGAATTGCAACAAACCTAGGAGTAAAGTGGTTTAAGCAAAGAACTGCGCTTGTTACGGGTCTGATCTCCCTCGGATTCGGTATAGGTTCCATTGTCGTAAACCCGATAATATTCTACTTGCATAATTTTAGGGAGATTGTTCTCTATATAGGATTAGTAGAGATCGTGGTTTTGCCACTACTCCTTTTTTTAATTGACTATCCAAAAAACACGCAGGGAAAGGGAGTAAGGGAAACAACCCTCTCTACGTCATTCTGGATACTCTACGTTTCATTTATAGCTTCCTCTACTCCCCTGTTAGTAGTGTCCTCTTCCCTTTCAGCTATTGGTTTTTACCTTCCAAAATTACAACTAGAGACTATAATCTCAGTATTTCCTCTGACAAGTGGATTGGGAAGACCTATATTTGGAGAAGTTGGAGATAAAATTGGAATACTAAAATCTACAATCCTAATAAACATCGTTGAGGAGATAGGGAGCTTATCCCTTTTCTATAACCCTATCATAGCTGCAATTCTTATAGGGATAAGTGGAGGATCGGCAGCAACCCTCTACTTTAACATATCTGGACTAATTTTTGGAAAAAAATTTTCCACAGCAAATAATGGAATACTTTACACCGGTAAAGCCTTGAGTGGAATTATAGGAAGTAGTATTTTTAGCCTAATTTTCTTATTTTCCACAGATATAGCTTACATATTTGTATCAATATTTCCAATAATAGCTCTAAGTCTGATTATTATTATAATAAAAAAATATAAGGTTTCATAAAGGACTTTTTGGATTAAATAATTTTAGAAGCGCTATATTTAGTTTAATTCTTTAGTTAAATATTTATTATAGACTGTTGTCTATAATTTTATCTTGCTTAAAGATAAATTAATAGAAGTAAGCAGGAAAAGTAGGGAGAAAAGTAAGGGCGTTAAACACTTTTCGGTATTATGAACGTGGATCGTATCGTGAATTGCTAGGATTAATATAGGGGTTATAAGCTTTTGAAGAAGGGAAAATTTAAAGTGTTCGTTAGATCAGTTAATGTGACTAAAAAGTTTTGTCGATCCCTTTTCTATTTATGATAAGGGACAGTTCTAGATTAGAAGCGTAAATTTCCAATTTTTTCTTTGAGATAATAAACGTAAAAATGCGAGTCTCAATGCGACTAGTGCGTATTACAAAGAGGAGGGTTAACATTTATAAACGTAAAGAGGTTTTCAATTTAATTAAAAGTCCTTGCGACTGAAAGGACGTTAGATCTTTACAACAAATTTGGTCGCATGATGGGTTGGCTAAAACAGATAAAAATAAATAAGAGAAAGGGAGAAATGAAGATAAGTAGTATAAAAATACATCAGTTGCATCCTAAAAGGAATTG
>NZ_JFZT01000041.1 GCF_000632495.1 Candidatus Acidianus copahuensis
TTAAACACTTTTCGGTATTATGAACGTGGATCGTATCGTAAATTGCTATGGTTAATATAGGGGTTATAAGCTTTTGAAGAAGGGAAAATTAAAAGTGTTAGTTAGATCAGTTAATCTGACTAAAAAGTTTTGTCGATCCCTTTTCTATTTATGATAAGGGATGGTTCTAGATTAGAAGCGTAAATTTCCAATTTTTTCTATGAGATAATAAACGTAAAAATGCGAGTCTCAATGCGACTAGTGCGTATTACAAAGAGGGGGGTTAACATTTATAAACGTAAAGAGGTTTTCAATTTAATTAAAAGTCCTTGCGACTGAAACGACGTTAGATCTTTACAACAAATTTGGTCGCATGATGGGTTGGCTAAAACAGATAAAAATAAATAAGAGAAAGGGAGAAATGAAGATAAATAGTATAAAAATACATCAGTTGCATCCTAGAAGGAATTGAAAGACCTGCGCCAATACCTGTTATTAGACCGTCTAAGATTGTGTTGCATCCTAGAAGGAATTGAAAGACAAGACTTCGCCTCCTGCCCGTGGTCCCTAATTCATATGTTGCATCCTAGAAGGAATTGAAAGTTTTCTCTATCTATCTCCTCTATCTTCTCTGTCTCTTGTTGCATCCTAGAAGGAATTGAAAGACGATACCTTTGAGGCGATAGAGCCCCTTACCGTAATGCGTTGCATCCTAGAAGGAATTGAAAGATCCTCTCACGTCTAAAACTATTAGTCGATAACACGGTCGTTGCATCCTAGAAGGAATTGAAAGTGTAGCTGACGCCGGCGATTGTTGCTATGATTATGTTGCATCCTAGAAGGAATTGAAAGGTTAAACGCATTAACAGTTTGACGTTGGTGTTTGCGTGTTGCATCCTAGAAGGAATTGAAAGTTTTTTCGCCTTCACCTTAATCATATTTTCTCTTATGTTGCATCCTAGAAGGAATTGAAAGTGACATAGAGGATAACGAAGAAAGGGGCTATATCGAAGAGGCAAGTTGCATCCTAGAAGGAATTGAAAGTTTATAATAGCGGAGTGTGGTCTGTAGGAGGTATGCGATCTGTTGCATCCTAGAAGGAATTGAAAGAATTTTTCTACATCATCAGCAGGCAATCTAAAAGTCACTAGTTGCATCCTAGAAGGAATTGAAAGAGTGTTCCCAGTGAAACGGTTAACTAGCGTGTATTATTAGTTGCATCCTAGAAGGAATTGAAAGCAATGATTGTTTTAATATCGACTTCAATGGCTAGTCACCTGTTGCATCCTAGAAGGAATTGAAAGCATGGTTTTATGCTAACAGTTTTAATTTCCTCGCCTGGTTGCATCCTAGAAGGAATTGAAAGTTAGCGTCTCTGACGTCAAAGAAAGTGTAACGGAGAGCCGTTGCATCCTAGAAGGAATTGAAAGTATATTATTACTTGATCCGCGATGGCGGGGGACAAAGTATGTTGCATCCTAGAAGGAATTGAAAGATCCGAAACAATCTGAACAATGTCTTCAACGGGTTGTCCTGTTGCATCCTAGAAGGAATTGAAAGTAGATTTCGGTGGTTTACCTTTAGTGCTAAAAACAAAAGGTTGCATCCTAGAAGGAATTGAAAGACTTCTTCATCTTCTTCTTATTCGGAGGCAACGTTGTCCCGTTGCATCCTAGAAGGAATTGAAAGCATTTAAATATCTCGTTTTCTCAGCACTCTTCAATGTGTTGCATCCTAGAAGGAATTGAAAGTCGTATCCTTAGTCTTGAGATAATAGTCCTGTACAAGTTGCATCCTAGAAGGAATTGAAAGAGTTTTACGAATTTGGGTACTATGTTGGTTCGGCTTCTGTTGCATCCTAGAAGGAATTGAAAGTTCTGTGGATAATATGTAACCAGGCTAATTTCGCTCATACTGTCCCTGTTGCATCCTAGAAGGAATTGAAAGTGCTTATCGAGTTTTACCTCTCTGGCGTCAGCATGAAGGGTTGCATCCTAGAAGGAATTGAAAGACATACACAACATCATACATCATTCCTGTATCCTTTAGTGTTGCATCCTAGAAGGAATTGAAAGAAAACGCAGCCCGATTAACGGATGTTATGTCGATATTTTTGGTTGCATCCTAGAAGGAATTGAAAGCTTATGATGTCGAAGACGGGAAAGTCCAATTACAGTTCCCAGTTGCATCCTAGAAGGAATTGAAAGTTTTGGAATACGCTCTGAAAGAGTAACCCTTTCCAAGTGTTGCATCCTAGAAGGAATTGAAAGATGATTAAATAATAGTAGACTATTTTACCTTCTTTGACCTGTTGCATCCTAGAAGGAATTGAAAGAAGGGTTTTCGTCACGCTCTCTCTTTTTGCTTTCAATTGTTGCATCCTAGAAGGAATTGAAAGATGATTAAATAATAGTAGACTATTTTACCTTCTTTGACCTGTTGCATCCTAGAAGGAATTGAAAGTCTCTCTACTCTCTCTGTCTGTTCTCTCTTTCTTCTCCTAGTTGCATCCTAGAAGGAATTGAAAGTATGAGGCTGTACAAGAGTAATAGGCCGTATAAGAGTATGTTGCATCCTAGAAGGAATTGAAAGCATGTTGTAATAATAACATCAGCCTTTACCTGCATATCTTGTTGCATCCTAGAAGGAATTGAAAGACCCTACGGAATTATGGTTTGACAAGACGTTTGCTGATGTGTTGCATCCTAGAAGGAATTGAAAGCATCTATTTCGTGTTGTGTTAGTTCAATCTTTGGTGGTTCAGTTGCATCCTAGAAGGAATTGAAAGTTTGTAATTTCTAATTGCGGGCTAACCCTATCGACACCATGTTGCATCCTAGAAGGAATTGAAAGCTGGGTATGCTGTCGATAGAGAAACCTATCGACGCCTTTGTTGCATCCTAGAAGGAATTGAAAGTAAAAATTAATCCTATTTTTTTGTTGGGGTTTTTATCACGTTGCATCCTAGAAGGAATTGAAAGTTGGCAGAACGACCCTAGGAAGCAGTGGGGAGATAATAAGTTGCATCCTAGAAGGAATTGAAAGGTAGTCATCGTATATAGTCTCGACGCCATTGAGTTTGTGCGTTGCATCCTAGAAGGAATTGAAAGAATATTTTTTAACAATTTCTTCCAGTCCCATCCTGATTAAGTTGCATCCTAGAAGGAATTGAAAGATTTCGGTTTGGTTTTCTTCTTCCGCCATGTTTGGTCAAGTTGCATCCTAGAAGGAATTGAAAGTGGGGTAAAATAAGTGGGTGAGATAGATGAGTAAGTTAAAGTTGCATCCTAGAAGGAATTGAAAGAGCGTATATTCTCCTCCAACAGCTACTACACCTGGGCAAGTTGCATCCTAGAAGGAATTGAAAGTTATAATACTCAACGAACACGCCAAATGGCGTGTCGTTGTTGCATCCTAGAAGGAATTGAAAGAGCACATGAAGAAGGGCATGCAGGGCAACCAAATCCGCTTGTTGCATCCTAGAAGGAATTGAAAGTCACTACTTTTACCATAACCATTATGTTGTTGTCCAGGGTGTTGCATCCTAGAAGGAATTGAAAGACCAATTGTTATCACCTTTGCGTCTTTTGGTAATTCCCAGTTGCATCCTAGAAGGAATTGAAAGACATCCCCAGTATATAATGTCATCTTGTAACCTTTAGCATGTTGCATCCTAGAAGGAATTGAAAGTGTGCTCTTTTTGCAACATCATCTCTATCGCGTTCCTGATGTTGCATCCTAGAAGGAATTGAAAGTAGCGTCAATAGAACTGGCTGTGGCGAGATAAATGGAGGTTGCATCCTAGAAGGAATTGAAAGGCAAACAGGGGCAAAAGGCTAGTGGTTCAACTGCAACAAAGTTGCATCCTAGAAGGAATTGAAAGAATTCATTAATACTGATTTCATCAACTTGTGCACTATGTAATGTTGCATCCTAGAAGGAATTGAAAGTTCCACATGGAGTAAGAAAGCGTTTTCTGGGGTTAAAAGTTGCATCCTAGAAGGAATTGAAAGAAAATAATGTGCCCATACGTCGCTATCAATTCGAAAGTGTTGCATCCTAGAAGGAATTGAAAGTAAAAAAACCCCCCGATAGGGTTTTTGCGAGTACCCAGCAGTTGCATCCTAGAAGGAATTGAAAGTAAAATTTAAAGCGGATAAGGATGGATACAATATAGTAGGTTGCATCCTAGAAGGAATTGAAAGTGGGGGTCGGCGGTATTATCGCCGGCATAAGGATGGGGCTGTTGCATCCTAGAAGGAATTGAAAGGCATGCTACGCGGGAAAGTGTGCGTAAGTGGGGTACGCCTTGGTTGCATCCTAGAAGGAATTGAAAGGATGAAAAAGAAGAGATAAAAGTCAAAATCCTTGGAACTGTTGCATCCTAGAAGGAATTGAAAGCTTTGTTCCTCTGGCCCGAACGTAAATGTTACTCCATTCAGGTTGCATCCTAGAAGGAATTGAAAGATTTGCAAATCATAGTAATAATTATCGAGCTTAATAAGTTGCATCCTAGAAGGAATTGAAAGTGGATAACATCACCAGTATGCCTGACAAACTGATCTATTGTTGCATCCTAGAAGGAATTGAAAGTTGTCTTGCCATCGTAATATGTTCCTTCTAATGGTTTTGGTTGCATCCTAGAAGGAATTGAAAGATTGCTTTATTCAAATCATCAATTGTGTTTATACTAAATTGTTGCATCCTAGAAGGAATTGAAAGTTAGTAGTTATAGTTACGATCGCGCCATTGGCGTGTTCGTGTTGCATCCTAGAAGGAATTGAAAGTCGTCATAAGCATTCCTAATGATGAAAGCCAGCTTACGGGGTTGCATCCTAGAAGGAATTGAAAGTGAAGTTGAACTGTACTGTATTTGCCATCTCTGGCTTTATATGTTGCATCCTAGAAGGAATTGAAAGCAGCAGTGCTAGTATCCTTGCTCTAGTTGCCATTCCCTTGTTGCATCCTAGAAGGAATTGAAAGCAGAGAATTTCGTTGTAGAAGTTAAACCACTTAACCTAAGTTGCATCCTAGAAGGAATTGAAAGCCTTTTTCTTCTTTTCCGCTGCGTTCTCTTCATCAAGTGTTGCATCCTAGAAGGAATTGAAAGAATGTACATCTGGCACACGTGATATCCCATCTCACGAATGTTGCATCCTAGAAGGAATTGAAAGTTACCGTGATAGACCTCAAGTATTTTATAACTGGTACTTTGTTGCATCCTAGAAGGAATTGAAAGTGATGAAGAAAGGAAGTCATTGAGAGGGGCACTAACGCGTTGCATCCTAGAAGGAATTGAAAGGTATAGGTGCCCCTACCATTTCTTTGCATAATTCAGCCAGTTGCATCCTAGAAGGAATTGAAAGGTATCCTAGCGATGTGTCATTTCTGAAAACGTTTACCCGTTGCATCCTAGAAGGAATTGAAAGTTGTTCAACCTCGCGTTAATCAGGGACATGAAAGGGTTGGAGTTGCATCCTAGAAGGAATTGAAAGTGGAACTTTTGCAATTTTTGGGTGAATTCGTCAACTGTTGCATCCTAGAAGGAATTGAAAGTAGAAGAGGGAGGAGAGAAACAATGAAGTTCAAAATACACGTTGCATCCTAGAAGGAATTGAAAGACATACTTCGTCTCAAATTCTATAATAATGCTGTTTTCGCGTTGCATCCTAGAAGGAATTGAAAGCCTACTGACCCAGTATTTTGTGCATTTGGTTTGTTGTTATGTTGCATCCTAGAAGGAATTGAAAGTAAATTGACGGAACTAAAACAGATAACGTATACGAGTTGCATCCTAGAAGGAATTGAAAGTAATTCTCAACAACATACCCCCTTTCTGACAGATTGTGTAGTTGCATCCTAGAAGGAATTGAAAACTCCCATAAATTACTGAGCAACAATTTTAATTAAATAACAAGAGTTATCTTTCTAATAAAAATATAAAAATTTTAACGCGTATTTATTTTTACTATATAATCCCTTTCATCCTAGCCTGTCTAACAACTTCTCTGGCAAGTTCCTCCTTTAAATTATCATCCATGTGGAACGTGCCCAACACTTCCTCTAGCGTGGCCTTTTTCTCCTTATATACCTTTATAATCACCTCGCTTACAAACCTATGGATTTCACTTCCATGCCCTGTATTCTTCCCAACAATCCTCTTTACTTCAGGCGATTCAGCTATTTCATCTATTTCGCACATTACATTAGGAGGAGGAGCCTTTTCCTTTTTTGGGTCTGAAAATTTCCAGTCCATAAAATACATCACCTTTTGAGAATTAAGCCTTTGTTACCTTTACTCCCTTGACTAGCACGAAAGGATAAACTCCTTGCATCGGGGCATCCCACCACCTTACAGAGAACCTCTCCTTTGAAATTGCCTCCGTCTGCATAATCTTTTTAAGGGAGTCCGCAATCCTTATTCTTTCCGCTATACCCACTGGATTACCTTCCTTATAGACCACGCTAGCATCTCTAGCTACGGTGGAGAAAGTCCCTTCTACGTAATTTTGAAATCGCGTATACCACACGTTGTTTATCAGAATGACGTTACCACTGACCATTGAGTCTACGCTCTCGTCTCCCTCCTTCACTTCCAAGTTCCAAGCTCTCGGATACAGCCATCCAGCGTTTCCGGTGGAGTTAGCCTTAAAGAATGGGGAAAGCTCTATGTTAAGAAGAGGTTGCTTGAACACTCCATTCTCTATTATCGCCTTATTATACGTAAACACTCCCTCATCGTCAAATGCCCATGAGTCAGGTCTATCCTCTCTGGGGGTGTCAAGCAACGTGAAGTTATCTGAACCAACTTTATCCCCTGGGTTCATCATCGACATTCCCGAATATATGGCAAAACCGGAAGCCATCCTAGCTACGTCCATCATAAGATTACCCATTACTAGGGGAGAGAGTACTAGGTCGTACTTTCCGTCCGTTATTTGTGCTTTGCCAGTTATTGAGGCATATTGATTAGCCCTCTCTATAGCGTCCTTTACTTGCTTTTCGGAAAAGTTAGTTGAGGAGAAAGCCCATTGTCCACTGTACTCACCGTTTTTCGCCCTAAAGTACCCGCTCACTCCACTACCTTCCTCCTTTCCGTTGAACCCACTGGACGTTACTAGACTCCTTTCGACCTTTTCTACCGTAATTATTCCATATAGAGGAAACTTGCTTTCCAGGTTGAGGAGAGGGGAAACGTCATCCATCAACTTATCAACGTTGGACTCCTTGACTTTAAGGATCTGTCTATCGTTATCTGAAACCCTGGGCGCTATACTTGAGGGAACAAGGGTGGGTTCCCCTTCCAAGTTATCGAGTTTTCCAGTAAAACCTCTTTCCCCTTTCCTTAATGCAACTAAGTAGAACTTGTCGTTCATCCTTTGAACTGTTTCAACTTTACTTTCAACTAATTTGATAACAATTCTTTTTACATTAAACTTCAAAACAGCGCAGTCCTGCGCGTTGACCTTTTTTACGTAATCGATCATTTCATCGTTCATTTACATCACCTTTACCTTTACGTTCCTAAACCTCATGTTCGGTCCCCCTAGCCACACTGGGACTCCCTGATCTGGGTCTCCCTTCCCACACGTCCCTGGATAGAACTCCAACGTATTGTCAACAGCGTCCACGGATGAGAGCAAATCCGTGGTCTTTCCCTCAAGTACTGGGAAGATCACAGGATCTTGAACTTCTCCGTCCCTTATCTCATATGCCTCTAATCCTACATATCTCTCTCCTAGCCTCATATCGTCTATGTTCCACTCCATGTATGATTTAATGAACACTCCTTCCTTAACGTCCTCAACGAGTTCATCAAAGGTCAGGTTACCCGGTTTAAAGAAAGTGTTAGACATCCTAACTAGGGGTTCTCGATCAAAGGAAGAGGCCCTGGCTGAACCGTTGCTCGTGGTCCCTATCCTATTAGCTGAAAATCGATCAGTGAGAAGTTCGTTCTTTTTACCTTCCTTTATTAGGTATTTAGGCCTACCTAATACCCCTTCATCGTCAATCAAGTAAAATCCGTAACTACCGGGTATTGTTGGATCGTCGATGACGTTTACTGCCTCAGACCCAATTTTATCTCCTTTTAGGACAGACAAGTAACTCGTACCGGCTTGAGCGAACTCCCTTCCAGCTATCCTGTCAGCCTCAAAGGGGTGGCCTACAGACTCGTGAGCCATAATGCCAGAAAGCATGTTGCTTAATACAACGTCTGTCCTTTTCTCACCGAATGACCTACCCTTCTGAAGGACTTTGAGAACTTCCTTTATTTTCTCTTCAACAAATTCAGGGAGGTTTGACTCTTCTAGCACTTCAAGACCCCCACTTTTGCCTAACTCAAATCTCGCAGTAGCTGATCTATCCCCTTCCTTGATCACTGCGCTTATGAAAATTCCTATCCTAGGAACTCTTCCGCTCACCTTAACTCCATTAACAAGGATCTCCTTTTCCTCTAAGCTCTCTATGTAGGTCACTGATAAGTTCTTTAACTGAGGGATAACCTTTACTCTCTTGTAGGCATCTAAGAATACTTCTGTCTTATCTTCGAGGGAAACGGAGTCAAAACCCTTTCTCTCCTTCACCTCATATTTGCCTCCTTCCGGGTTTTCGGAGGAAAATCCCTGTTCCCAACCGTGGATAGGATACGTCTTAGAACCAAGTTCCTTGGGATTCTTTGAGGAGGAAAAGTAAAGAGTACCCTGAAAAAACCTGAGAGAGTAACCAGTCTCCTTTTCAAAAAAACCTCCAACTGGGTTTCCATTTAGAAAGTGGATAATTCGATTATTTATTGAATGCCTTCTAACCTCAACGTAAGGATAGGAAAACTTAGTGTATAAATCCTCTAGTTCATCCATACCTTGATATGTTAGCTTTGAGATAATAACGTTACTTAATGGTAGATCGTGAATAATCCCCTTTATTACGTTCAAGGATACTGCGTCCTCAGAGTGGGTTCACTAGACATGGGATTGGGGCTTTACGGAGACTTATTGTCTCGCGAAGCGCTGAACTTCACCACGTTCTGAACAAAGATCATCATGAACCGTTAAAGGACTAACCCACCACATTACCTAAATGGGTGGGAAATCACTCTTAGTTTCTCATCCCTCGCTCCTTTGTAATCCTTCTTTGAACATACACACCCAGATTAAGGAAAAATTAATATTTTTTTAATAAGCCTTTAGTAGAAAATCATGAAATGTGCAAGAACGTCACGGTTTAAGCAAAACTGTTGACAACGGCTTCTTGGTCTAACACGGCAAAAATTTATTACCTTTTTATTGTCTGGATGAAAACATCATTATTATCATGAGAGATTTTGAAAATACCAAGATTGCTTAGATCATGAAAACATTTTAAGCCGATAGCAAAGAAGACCTCATGGGATTCGATCCGAGAGGAAAATTGAATTCGTTCCTTGTGTCTTCGGCCGGTTTCCTTCTAGATGGATATGATTTGTCTGTCATATCGTTTGCAATACTTTTCCTTCAAAAAGAGATGAGCTTAACCACGTTTCAAGAGGGATTGGTTAACTCCGCTTCCTTAATAGGTATGATTTTTGGTTCTCTCCTCTTTGGCGTTCTTTCTGACAAGTTAGGAAGGAAAAGACTTATGGGGATAGACCTTATAATTTTCACTGTCTTTGCCTTAACCTCAGCCTTATCATTAAATTTCATTGAGATTTTCGTTTCTCGAATAATGCTTGGAGTTGGAATAGGAGGAGACTATCCAGTCAGTAGCTCAATGATGGCTGAGTTCTCTCCCTCAAAATCAAGGGGAAAATACTTAGTTGGAGCTGTGTCGATGTATTGGATAGGGACTCTGCTTTCTGCCTTGGTTAACCTGTCTTTTCTCCCTCTTGGTGAATACTTCTGGAGGTTTTCATTCGCCTTTGGATCTATCCTAGCGATACCAGTAATTTTGGCTAGATTAAGGTTGGCTGAATCTCCTAGATGGCTCATAAGTAAGGGGAAGCTTACAGGAGAAGGGATCCCAACTGTAGAAGAGGAAAATAAGGGAGTTAAGGGGATTACTGACCTGTTTAACGGAAAAATTTTCCCTGTAGTATTATTAGCCTCCTCAATATGGTTCCTATTTGACGTTGCATCTTATGGTATTGGCTTGTATTATCCAGCCATTTTCAAGCAGTTTGCGTTTCCCTCGAACTACGAAGTTATTTACGCTACTATGGTGATAGCTATAGGAGCTCTTATCGGATACGTTTTCGCTGAGCTAGCCGTTGACTCCCTTGGAAGAAGGGCGACCCTTCTCTCTGGGTTAGGTCTTATGGCATTACTTTTAGGGATAGGAGGAGTGATCAAGATAACTGGAGTTTACCTATTGCCGTATTTTGCCATCTTCGTAGCAATGGAGCAATGGGCGGGGGCTGTAACTCTATTTTATCCAACTGAGATCTTTCCAACGCCTATCAGATCTTCGGCACAAGGATTTGCCACAGCCTTCAGCAGATTTGGCGCAGTCCTAGGAGTTGTCTTCTTTCCAACAATGACTAAGGTGATTGGGCTTTCCTCTTCCCTCATAGTATTTTCAATTACCTCAGCAATAGCTTTTGCGATTTCGCTTTACTTTGTGAGGGAGACAAAGAAAATGGAATTAGAGAAAATAGCTATAGGATTGAGAAAAGGTCAGGTCAAAAGCTGATTTACTCTGGCTTTCCTTAACTTTTCCATCATATCCCTTAACTTTTCCTCTTCATATCCCAAATAGCTTAACTTCTCTTTTCCGTCCATGACTATCCTCATAGCTTCTGGAAAGATCTCTTCAACTCTCTTTACGGCATAACTCTTGTCACTAATAAGGGAAAGGCCAAATTTGAAGTGCCTAGCTTCGTCAGCAATAATCCTTTTAATTCCATCGTTAAATTCCTTAAGACCTAGCCTCCTTGAGGAATCGTTAAGGATAGTCAGACCCAAATCAGCTAAGATTCCTTCAGTTACTAGGTGAAACCTCGTAATAACCCTTTGCAGCTCTCCAGATCTGAAGTCCTCCATGAGTTTATCAAAAAAGGAAATGTAGGAATCGGGTAATTCTACCTCTTTTAAAGAGTCTGGGAAGTAGCTTTCGAAAAAGGAAAAGTGTTCTATCTCCTCCTTATACTGCTGAAGAGAGTATCCCTGGACTTGGCTTGCCATCTCCAAAGACAATGAACCTATCTCCTTCCACCTTTCCATATACCTCCTTGGGTAGAAATGAGCTGATAGATATCTTATTCCTTCCACAGTCCTAAGATCTAGGGACAAAAGGTTTTTGTCCATAAAGAGATTAAGGTATGAAGATTAAATTTCTTTTCATTAATTTTTTTAAAAAACGATTTAACTTCCGCAACTTAGCTTTGAAATTTTTTTCTTTACAAGGAGAGTCCTTTTTTAACATTTTTGTATAACATTCGTCTAATTCTTTGCAAATTTCCAGAGAGTTTTAATGCTCAATAAGGTTTAAAAAAGCGAATCCCTTACCTCTCTGACGTAAGTTAACCAAAACCTAGAAGTAGTCAATGCTAAACCAAAGTGAGAAGTCTAGGAAATTGTTCAATAGGAAAGACTAGTTAAAATGATAATAACATATGTTCAAATTTTTTATCATCACTCCTCTGGAGGGTATTCTTAACGCGTCTTCCTGACATCTTAATACCTTAGAACCGTTCTATGAACTATGGCATTGTATGTTGTATTATTACTTCTAAGATAAAGGTTAAGATTTACCCTCGTGTGTATTCAACAATATTGATTCTCTGAGAGAAATTGTATAAATTCGTTGTGGATTGTGAAGAATATTTTTCTCCATCGTGTTATTTTTTCTTTTGTTTATCTTGCTGGGAAGCGTTTATCCATGCTTGCAAGCCTGTGTTTTACAACCCTAAATATTTGGTCTATCACGTTTCTTGTTCCAAACTTCTCGTGTTCGTTTGGTACTCCCTACTAGCATGTTGTACTATTGTCGTGTACGTAAATCACGTCTTTTCCTAGTTGGTTTACCATTTTGTACACGTCCATACTACTCCTCAAACTTGTTATGTAGAAGTTTACCACTTTCCTTGTGTGTATGTCTATTATTACCCACAAGTAGTATTTTCCGTTTTGTTCCGTCTATTGTTACCCTCTTTGGTTTTTGTAATTCCTCTAGTAGTTTTGTAGTTTACGAAAGTAGTATGTTGTGCTTTCCTTTAGTTTGTGGAATGTAGTTGGAGGTAGTATGCTACTACTGATTCTGAAATCTCCCCTACCGTGTGGAAGTTTGAGTTAATGTTTTATTATCTTTAATAGCATTAATAATACTTGAGTCAAGGAGAGAAGTAGTTCACTCCTCTTCAACTTCATTTCTATCCCCCTAAGTATTACTCCCCTTAATCCTTAAAACCTTTACAAAACAACATAAAGATGAATATTATAACAAAACTGTTGGATATATACGGAATTTATTCAATTTTTATTGAAGAGTGAAATTACTGAATACACACTAATCACGAAAAAACTTTAAATTATTATGAAATTTTGAACTTGTATGCTAACCTTGATGAGGACTCCATATCTCTTTAGATATATCTCTTCTGATGCTGAATATGAACAGATTAAGAGACAAGGTGTCATCTTCTCAAGAAATCCAGTAGGAACGTATTGGACTACATTATTTGCAGATGATCCAATAACAGTTCAGAGATTATTAGCGTTACCTAGAAGACCAAAGTATAGAGTAGGAGGTATACCACTAAAGTTTATCGATGTTGCATGGATAAAAAAGAAAGATATAGTCCAACCAAATTATAATCAGCCTGGTGGTGCCGAAGAGTTTATACTCAGTGAACCAATAGTAATATTCTCTATCTATAATTTTGCTACCGGTATTGTAGAGAGTATTATAAAAGTCTACTTCCCATGAAAGCACTAAAAGTTTAAGTATTTTATTAACGATAGGTGAGTTATGGAAGAAATTGACTGGGATCACTATACCAAACTTTTGCCAACACTAGAGGGTACAATAACAGAGTTTGTAGGTAGATTGACTAAAGCAGGAATTGAAAAGGTGTCCTATGATATCTTTCCCTTTGACATAGCATCAGTTGTCGTAGGATTTCAATGGAATGGTTATAGACTTAGTATTTCTCTTGAAGACATAAAAATAATTCATGGTAGTATTAAAATAGCTTTCAGATTGAGGGTTTCTGTAGCTAAAGAAGTGAGCTTGAAGAAAGTTTATTACTCAGATCAAGAACTACAAAAAGACCTAACTGTCAAGAGTATTGCTGAGGAGGTCATACAAACAAACCCCAAAGAAATACTATGTGTTCTCATGAAGGGATATAATGTTCTGAGAGATAATTTTAAGGATCTACCAACGATAGAAAGCAAATGTTAAAATGTTAGCTAGCCTTAGACCCAACTCAATATAGTAAAAAATTTTGAGTACAACAACTTTTATATGATTATATGAAAAATTCATTAAATAACACAATATAGGAGAAATAAAACGTAAAAAACACTATATTTACAAGAATCGAAACAAGAATAATTAAAATAAAACAAGAGAAAAGCAAACACACTTGATAAACTACCTTACACACAAACCTATAACACTAAAGAATCAAGCTTAAACCAAACAAGTTAAGAAAACCTAAAAGAGTTAGGGGAGTTGGTATTATCAAGGGGGAGATTAACATGAGCAGAAACGAAAATCCCCTTAACCCACGTGCAATAAGGAAAATAAAAAATAAATTATTTCTCCCCTCTTGAAATTCAAGTGAAGAAAGGAGAGAGAAGTAGGAAAAAAAACCTTGTACAAACAAGCTTAGGGAAAACATCAGTTGAAAGGATGTCAAAATTGTATAACATATCACCACAAACAGTAAGGAACATTGAATACACACAACCATCAGAATAAGATTTTTTTTATGTAGAGACTCCTTGCTCTCGAGAAGAGGATCAACCAATCGCTTTAATTAACGTATTGCATAAGTCTTTTATACATAAATAACTTATGGATATATATGAAATCAAATACTTTACTTACAACCTCAATCTCTCACTTTATAAACGACGGAAGCACATGGTATTTGCCAATAACTTTCACTTTTCTTATAGAGTTCTTAGGAATTTCTAAGCTTATGATAGGAATTTTGGGAGGTATATTCTTTGGGATTTCCGCCTTAGCTTCTCCTCTAATTACCAGACTAGCGGATAGGACACAAAGGTATTCATTTATGATGGGGATTGGGATACTAGTTTGGGGAGTAAGCCTGATCGCTTTTGGCCTTTCTATTGAGGCTGATTCCTTGATTGCTATAATAGGATCTGTAGCGCTTGCTGGTTTTTCGTCAGCGTTTTACCATCCCTTAGGTGCTGCTATGCTTTCATTGGAGTATAAGGGCAGTGCAGGTACGGCCCTGGGTATAAACGGATCCATGGGTAGCTTAGGGAGATCTCTTTATCCTACAATTTCTCTTGTTCTCTTTGATCTGTTTTACAAGAACATTATGTTGAGCTCCCTTGTATTAGGCGTTGTAGCTATAGTTGCCTCATTACCAGCCTTTTTCTTGAAGGAAGTGAAGATAAAGGAGGAGGAAGAAGATCCAAAGGAAAAGAACGGCCAAAGTAATAAAGGAATGTTAAGAGGTACAATGATCGTAGTTATCGTATTAACAGTAATAGCTCTTCTTAGAAGCGTGTTTACTCAGGGCATATCCCAATTCCTGCCTACTTTACTTGTATACAATTACGGTTACTCTTATAACGTTAGCTTAGGAGAAACGATAAGCATAGCTCTAGCAGCTGCGGTAGTTGGTCAGCCTCTCCTAGGTATTTTGTCTGACAAGATTGGAAGAAGAACGATTTTCGGCATTTCTACTGCAGGGGCTGTTGTTTCGATGCTTCTTTTCCTTAGTTTCCCTAATCTAGTTTACTTAGTCGTGTTCGGTTTCTTCACATTTAGTGCGTTTCCTTTAATGCTTTCCTTAGTAGGAGACTTTGTTCCAAGGAATTCAGCAGGATTTGCAAACTCCCTGGTTTGGGGGTTAGGAGTTACAGGAGGAGGAGTTATAGGACCTATAGTGATGGGTATTGTGTCTCAAATAACTAACTTGGTATTTGCCTCATATGTTGTCACAATAGTCGGACTATTGTCTGCAGTTCTGGTGCTTGCTATTCCAAAACCTCCCAAGAGAAGCAAGGTCCCACTCTTTGGGTGAAAGAGATGGGAAAGAGTGAACTAATTCTGCGCGGAGTGATCACGCTATACGTTATAAGCGAACTTATAGATAAACGAATGAACGGATATGAGTTAGAGAAGGCTATAAGCGAAAGACTAATGAAGGAAATGCCAAGAGGGTCTATATATGTGATTTTAAAGAACGCTTCGAGGAAAAGACTAATTAAATGCGAAGTGATCGAAAACTCTAGAGGGCAAAAAGTCAAAGTATATACTGTAACGGATAAGGGAAAGGAGTTCTTTTATAAACATGAAGAGCCTTTATCAATAGCAAAGGGAATTATAGAGGAACTCTTAGAGAGGATAAGAGAGAAGAAAGATTAATGTGTGTGTGTGTTCTGCTTTTTAAAGAAATTTTAACTTTATTAAGAACATTCTTATTCACCTTGACAACGACTCGAGCTTGGCCTTTTAAGATAAAGTTAAGCTTCTGAGGCCTAATTATTCATTTAAATGATCTCTGATGAAGGGGCACTAACTACGACAATCGTCCTTAAGGTTAGCCCAGGGAAGACATCAATTTCTGGAAATGGAAGACCGCGACAAACCTAGTTTTAAAATGGTTGTTGAAAAATAAGGGCAGTTGTATCAAAACCAAGAACTAGGAATACCATTTTGCTAAACACAATACATCAGGCGTGGAATAAAGATCTACCCGAAACTTCCTTCAGGATTAAGTTTCTATTGAAACATTTATTTCAAAATTATGACTTTACTTTCTCCAACAGCATCTCACAGGCCCTATACCCAATAGCTATAGCGTTTAACCTACCTATGTCCCACTCCTCTTTTTTCCTAAAATTATAAAATGATATTTGGACTCTCTGAAATACGGTTATTCCCATTATATTAACGCTGAGGTTTAAGGTGACATTAAAAGAGGAAATGGACTTGTTAAAGTTTTCCTCCACGTTGACTTTTACTTCACTATATTTCTTCCTTCTCTCCATAATTTCCCTTTCCAGATCCTTTAGTACTTCCTCTCTCTTTTCGCTTAGAAATATAGTCTTATATCTATTTAGTAAACCCTTCCTTTCTAGCTTAATGTTCTTCATATATCCAGCCTTTATTAGCCACTGATCGCACATTTCGCTAAAGCGGTCTCCAGAGTACATTGTACAAAACTTTCCTTGGAGAACAAAGGACACTAGTTTAGCCATTCTCTCCTCATCGTACATGTAAAGTACGCTTCCATCCCTTATTGCTTTCTCGGCATATCTAGCGATCTCGCTTTCCTTACTTTCAACCTTTGAGTTTAAAATCCCAAAGTATGCCTCGCTTTCATCAACTTCTGAAGTTTCAGCCTCCTGAAGTTTCTCCAACGAGAGGAACCCGTTACCTTCATTCTTGATAACTTCGAGTACTTTAGCTACAGGCCCTTTCTTAATGTCCTTATCTAGTATATACGATACATCAACCCCTTCCATGTACAAGTTCCTTAACGCATCATCTAGGTTATCGTATTCAGGAGTTTTTGGAGTCAAGGTTACTACTAGAAACTTTTGAGACCCCTCTTTGTTACTTCTAATTAGCCTACCTAATCTCTGGTAAAATCTCAAAGGACTTTTTGGCACATCAGTCATTATTAGGAGTTTTGCCTCAGGTATGTCAATTCCCTCTTCTCCCACAATTGTCGACACAATAACGTCAATTTCACCCTTCTTTGCCTTGTTTACAAGGGTTTGTCTTTCCTCTTTGCTGGAATCTCCAGTGAGTAAAGCGACCCTCTCCGAGTTCCCTACAACTTTAAGGAATTCATATGCCGTTGCCTTCCTAGAAGTAAAAATGAGGACTGGCTTATAGTCCTCTATCTTATAAACTGATAAGATATCCTGCAAAACTCTGGCCTTATGGCTTAACCCTTGAGAGTCGCATAACATGAAAAACCTCGAATTGTCCTGAACGTTTTCTTTTAACCTCTCTAAGCTTTCGCAAAAGGCCCTCTTTCCATAACTATAGAGCGTAACTTCAAGGAATTTAATTGTACCTTCCTTTCCTCTTATTCCCCCTCGTAAGAATGATTCGTAAACGCCCTCCTCTAAAGAATCCATTTCAGCGTCGAATATGTCAGCTATTGCTTTAGGGGGTTTAAAGGTACTATCTATGTTGGATAATGCCTTATAATCATAGGAAAGAGGATAGGGTATTCCTAGATGCTTCATTATGTCCTCGTCCAATTTAAGCCTCTTATAACTAGGAAGTAAGGCTGTTAAACCGACAACTACTCTTGGTTTTAGCCCGACCAATGCGTTGGTGTATCTAACGTCACCAAAAGCGTGGTGAACTTCGTCAAAGATTATTGCATCTGCCTTTGCGTTACACTTTAAGGCAGTAAAAGGTGTTGCAACAACTATTGTTTTCCCTGAGGTAAAGGCATCACACTCGCCTTCATACTCTACCCCTACGTTCGGAAAAACAAGTTTCCAGAACTTGGAATACATTTGATCGCAAAGGAGTCTGGTCGGCTCAAACACTATTATATTCTTAAATCCCCTCTGAAGGAGGTAAAAAGCTACGAAAAGCTCAACAACTGTCTTTCCACTTCCAGTAGGCATAGAACCTATAACAAACCTGTGTTTTTCCATGGATGAAACTATGT
This sequence comes from Candidatus Acidianus copahuensis, assembly GCF_000632495.1. GTDB lineage: Archaea > Thermoproteota > Thermoprotei_A > Sulfolobales > Sulfolobaceae > Acidianus > Acidianus copahuensis. The sequence continues at coordinate 17,801 of NZ_JFZT01000041.1, forward strand.
CTTCGGATACCTTTCTCTGATATGGAAACATGGGGTAACCGAGCTTCTCCGTTATCATCCTATCAAATTCGCTAAAACTCATTTTTTGAAAGCTAAATTTCTGGAGAATTAAATTCTTCGAATTTAGAGGAAATACCTAGAATCCACTAATGGATTATTCAGGTCCAAGTATATGAAAATCTAAGTAAGGGGATAGATTGTGTGAATACTTTAATAGATTCAAATTATGGATTCGAGATAGAAAAAGTTATTACATTGACAAATGCCGGGGAAAAAGTGGGAGAGTTCTCAATTAAGTAATCTTTGAATAGTGAAAAGAAATAAAAGCTATCAAAATAAACGATCGAATATGACTAAGGTTTGCCCAAGATGCGGTTTTGAAAATCCAGATAACGTCTATTCGTGCCAAAGGTGTGGATATCCTCTTATTGAGGTTCCTCAACGGATGCCAGGAGTACAAGTTCAAAGTCAGCCAACTTATCAGCAGCAGTTCGCTACAAGAGAAAAACCTAAGTTTCCTTTACTTCAGGTAGCTGTCCCAATAATCGCTGGGTTCATAATCATTGCTATACTGTTATCTATATTGGCATAAGCGATATGCATCACGTTAAGGACTTAAATAATTGACCATGCCTACTACCCATTAATGTAGCTAAAATAGAAAGTCCGAGCGGGAAGTAAAGTGGATTAGTACATAAGATTAATTTTCCATCTTTGAGTATATAGTCCTCTTATAAAAAACAAATCTAAAAGGAACATCCTTTAACGTAAAGTTAAAAATCCTGCATTTACTTGATAGGTGTAATCCACTGTTCTAGTTACTTCTTTCCCCTAAAGCGAAGAAAATCGGGAACTTTCTTATTTTCCCTATCATGCGTCGACTAGGGTTTGCATAAAATTCAGGTTATTTTCCCTTGGTTATACTTCCTTGATTTAAATCCTCTTAGATTGTTCAGTTTAGATCTATTTTTAGATGGATGATACCCTTTTACTATCATGAGATCGTTAAAACCTCCTCACCTGAAAAGTCTGCGTGAACTAGTTCACTGTATTCCTTGGACAAGAAAGGGAAATCACAATCATAAGTTCTTCGTTTTTCTATCTACCCTTAAAGAAGAAAGTTAGTACCTCCAATACATCAAACTACGTATTACTTTTCTTAAAAAAAGTATTAACAATTAGGGGAAAAAAAATTATGTACTAAAGTTTATTGGGGCGAAAGTGATAAGCTGTTTCTGGTCTTCCGGTAATGAACCTACCTTCTTTACATTTACCCATGTCCACTTTACCATCTGATTGTCCGTAACAGGATCAACTGTTTCTGTAGTTACTTGATTAGCTCCAGGCTTTACCTCATATGCCATCGCTACAAATAACTGACCTTGGGGAACGGTATCTGATATCCAGACTATACCGTCAACTGAACCGAAATCATTGTAAGCTTGAATTATGTCACCGTTTGTTACGCCCTCGCTTGAAGCATCATTCGAGTTCATCATAATTATTGGATATGGTAATCTTTGAAGGATCTCAGGAATCTGATAGTCTATCCATCCAGACTGGAATATGATGTTCCATCTTCCGTTATTTGCCCAATACTTATACTTCTGCTGTAACTGCGCGGAATAGCCATAAATTCCAACATATGGCACAGACAATGGATTGAAGCCATTTATAACGTATGGCAATAGATCTTTCCAGGAGTAACCAAACATTGACTGCAGATCATTTATACTGATGTATTGTACGTCTCTAGTTATTAGAGGTAATGTCGTATTGCCAACAGTTACCGCTTGATTTGGATCAATAGTCACAGCCTCTGCCCTAAACTTACCCGCAATTGCTGGCTCAGCGTAATTAACTAATCCCCATAACGTAAAACTACCGTCCGAGTTGGTCGTTTTTCCTAGGATTAGTAATTGAACTCCTATTGTTCTAGCTGCCTGCAAGTCTGTTAAGTCTATTTGTGCCCATCCGGGAGCCCAATGTGGTACAACGTAACCGTAAGGCCATGAGCTGAAGTTTGTAGGACCGTTAGCGACATAGTATTTCCATAATCCGTTGTATATGTTAAACCAATTATAGTCATAATAATACTCGGAGTATGATGATGCAACTGATAATGGTTGGGAATTCTGAATCATGTTAGATGACAGCAAGCTCCACATTTCATTAAATGCATTGTATAACCTTTTTGCTTGCGGAGAGCTTCCATTACCTTCAGCCTGATATAGCTGGTATATTCTATAAGCTATCATAGCATAGATCCATATATCAGGCATAGCCTGTCCTGGTGGTGAGTGGTATACCTCATCTAGTCTTAACCTTCTATCATGACCGTCCCATCTTATTTCGTACGTTTCTCCGTGATTAGACGCTGCAGGCAATATTAAGTGAGCAGCCCTTTCTAGAATTCCGTTTTGTGGCAAGATTATGTCAGTTCCAGTTACAAATAATGCTCCCGATACAGCGTTGCTTCCACTCAAACAGGAAATTACGGCATTAGCATATTGCTCAGAAGTAGGAAATTGAGGTATTGTAGCACTCACGTCCTTAACGTTATAGTATGGAGGAGATGAAATTATTGATGAGGGTGAAGAGGAAACTCCAAGGGACATCGTGTTTTCTACGCATTCCTGCAATAAGTGAGATCTATTGTCTATTACTTGAGATAACTTGCCTCCTCCCATCGTTAACTTATAAGGATTGGTAGTGAAAGTCCAGAGTACTTTACCGTATCCGCTATAGATCAAATAGTCAATAACCGGATTTTGCTCATATATCTGCGGGACTAAGGTCTTAGTGTAATTCGCATAGAAGTTCTTTATGAAATCTGCAACAGCAGGACCTGTAGGAGTTACTCCTTGTGCCTTAAGCTGTTGAGGGGCATAGGTGTGCATCTGTATGAAGAATTCTCTAGATTGGCTCAAGTTACTAGACCATGGAGGTGGTGGAGGTACAGGGAACGCTGCTCCCCTCTGATGACCGAAACCAGTAGATACCCCACAACCAGGTCTTCCAGACAATGCACCAATAATAATTCCAAGGTTAGCCATAGCGTAAATTGGAGTGTAATTTCCAGACCATATTAATCCCTTTTCAAAATCAATTAATACCCTCTTATAGAAAGTCTGCCCACTGCTATTGGTTTTAGGCTTAGCAAGCATATCGCCCATCTTGGTTATTATGTTCTGAGGAACTCCAGTAATCGATTCTGCTTCAGAGAGCCACTCACTAAGGCTTTTTGACTGCAAATATTGAATGTAGTATTGGTACGTTTCATCATTAAATGCAAAACCGTAAGTACTTGCCGCTTTATACATACTGACAAAGTGATTAACAACGTCTGGATACGTGTAATAAATGTAAGCTGCTACAGCGTTAGCTAGCTCAGAGTCTGTTCCAGCATTTACTTGCACGTACAGCATTTGATCGCTACTACCATTCATTGCGTCTTCTACCGAAATGCCTAGAGCAGCTGCCGCAGCTTTTACGGTCTCTGATGGCCTTGACTCCACAATTATTATTTGGCCTGCTGCAGCAGGTTCTCCTGACTCAAACCATTGCTGTTTTCTCTTTATTGTTAACCCCCTTATATTATCGAACCAGTGTTGAATGAAGTCGACAGTAGAGGTTGAATAATGGTTTTGGCCCCAAGAGACTAACACGTCTGCTATACTTTCATCTAGCATACTTGAAGTGTCCGTACCATTACCGTTAGTTGCCTCCATAAGAGCGTCCTGAGTAAAGGAGAACGCTACCTCATAGTGGAACCTTACAAAAGGAGTTGCTACGCCCATGTGAAGAAGAAGACCCGGAGCTAGATTACTAAACACTCCACCTCCTTGTCCTCCGCCGTGATCAGCTCTTATCGCCATAACTTGAGTACCAACAGGACCTACAGGATCTGGATAAGTTGTTGTTTCGTGATCCATGTAATACTTAAGTATCCTTGCGGATACGTCAATAGCGTAACTCCATCCTATAGGTGTTAAAGTTCCGTTCCATCTTATTAATGGAGTTTTTATCCTCGATTGATATACTGCGAAACCGGGACCATTATCAGTTAAAGGACTCCAGTTCCTTTGTGCATTCCTCCCTCCTCTTGTAGAGTAATTTCCTTGGTTTACTGGACATTCTGCACTGGGAACCTCTTCTATATATACAGTTTCCCAATTACCTGATTTAGAATTGAATCTAACGGTCTTAGTTACCATTCCTTCGCCTATCCATGGAGAACCAGTTAAAGCTGCTAGAGGGGCTAAAGGCTGAGTATAGTCCACTTTGTAGTTCTGTAAATTCCTATCAAATACTTTATCCACAATATTATAAAATACAGCGTTCTGTCCAGCAGTTGGCTGTCCAGCTTGATCTTCAGGAAAGACAAAAATATCATACCCACAACCTACGTTACAGAACCTACAAGTAGCGAAATACCTTTCAGCAGTAACTGGTGGTAGTGGGACTCTTGAATTTTTGGGATACGCCGGCGTTTGGGAACTCATATAAATCTAAATATCATTTTAGATGACTAGTAAAAAATATGTGTATATATGGTTTACTATACATATTAATTTATAGAAAAGTTTTTAAATATTCAAGTTTCACAAGAAATGAAAGTTTTAGAAGGAAAAAGATTTAAAATATATTTAAGTTTAAAACGATTAATCTAGCTTTTGTTTTTAATCGTTAATCTGAATTCCTTTGGTGGCTTAGGAATAATGGATCGAAAATGAATTCCTAAAGCTAATGCAGTAATAGGAGGAAGGAGAATGTAAGTTAAAAACAATGCTTCTTCTCCCGGAGCAGTTAACACCAGGAAGTTTGCAGCAGGAACTGCAGTAGCCAAGATAATAGGGATGGAAACACAACAACTTCCCCCGCCAATAACTCCTATTATGGGGGCAAGGAGAATTGTTCTTAGTCCTCCTAACGTTCTCGCCATGTTAATCACTCTAGTAATCGTTACTGTAACTAAGGTTGATATTATTAAGCCCATAAACATTGCATAAAATGAGAGCTCTACGTAGTAGTCAGGAGGTAGGCCTGCTACCAAGTCAGGATTAAAGAAGAGGTTCATCAAAGCAGTATAAAGAGAACTAGGGTAGAAAGTTGTAACTGAAAAGGAAATAAAGGGAGAGGAAACAAAGAATAATTGACCATAAAACGCAGTTAAAAGCCTCTCCAAGGCTATACTATACACTAAGTAATGGACAGAAATATAACTTACAAAAATAGTAATAGACACTTTATTTAAGTTAGTTTTAAAAAATCTGAAAACTTTTTGTAATACTGAGTATGCTAGGAAAAGACCAATAGAAGACCAAAAGACTAATCCCCCAAAAATATCATAAACTGTATAATTAGGAGATAAAGGTGCTATGTAAATCAGGACGAAACCTAATAGAGCAGTAGCGAGAAAGTAAAAGGATCTATTCATTAACAATGGTTATAGATAGATATTTAAAAAGTTTTATTTAAAAAAGGTGTAAGTTTAAAAGGAGATGGCAATTTTATAGATTCGAATGGTATATCTACGTCAGCTACTACCGCTAGATGAAGAGCTAGATGAGGGGGCTTGCAGGACGTTGTTATAGACGCCATATACTAACCTGTTGAATCCTAGACCGTATATGTCACCAGTGCTTTCGTCATATTCCAAGTAGAGTTGAGGAAGATACTCGTTTGGATGTCCTATTACCGGCATTCCTCCTACGGTGACATCGTATTGTGAAAAGTGCTGTGGGCACACTAGGCAATTAGTTTTTGAATTATAGACAATTGGCTGATAGCCCATGTGGGCACATACGTTAGAGAAGCCAACTATGTCGGAGCTAGGACCAACTCCTCCAATTGACTTAACTCCAGTCCTCATTATTATTACAGGATATCCCATATATGTTGTTATTACTGACGTGCCTGCACTGGGTAATTGGCTTATATTAGCTACTTTCTGCTTCTGGTATTGTAGTTCTGTAGGCACAACTTTAGTTACTGTTTGAGTAACTGTCTTGGTTGACACTATCGGTTTCTCCTTAACTACGGTCTGAACTTGGGTTTTTTCCTCTAATTTCGGAAAAGCACTTCCTCCTATTACAATACCTGCAGCCAATCCGGCAATTGCGGCTGCACCGCCTATTATTACTGAACGTCTATTAGGATCTGGATTATTGTTCTTTTTTCCTCCAGTGGACATATTATTCACTTCTGTAATGTTAAAAAGGAATGAACTTTTTAAAAGCTATGTATATATGATTGAATAAACATATTAGATAAATTATAAAAAATTAAATTAAATATATTAAATGATTAACTTTGTTAAACTATATGCCAATTAAAAAAGAAGATATAAAATAAAAGAATTACCTTATCTTAACTACTTGTAACGTAGTATGGTGTAGTTACTGATGTGGAAGATATTAGTACACCCCACATTCCTGCTTCAGCGTGACCAGCGATACCGCATGCGAACCAATAGTATCCTGCAGGAATTGCTGGAGATAAGCCAGATGCAGATTGACCACTAGCTATACCTACAGTTTCATATGATGTGCTCGTGGTTCCAACGTTAAGAATAAACTTACCGTCAGCAAGTACGTTTGCGTTATTGGGCGTTGGAGTATCGTTAGCTATTATGTTGAAGTTGTGAGGTATTGATTCCTGGTTTGTGTAGACTACATACACGTGCCATCCTGCAGGTATGTAAATTTTTAGCTGTCCGTCGCTTGTTCCGTTAAAGTTAAATGGATTTCCAGAGCTCAACGAGACAATATATAGGAATACAGTCTTATTAGCTGCGTTATAAGCTAGAGGAACGCCAGGAACCTTAGTA
>NZ_JFZT01000042.1 GCF_000632495.1 Candidatus Acidianus copahuensis
ACCCCACATTCCTGCTTCAGCGTGACCAGCGATACCGCATGCGAACCAATAGTATCCTGCAGGAATTGCTGGAGATAAGCCAGATGCAGATTGACCACTAGCTATACCTACAGTTTCATATGATGTGCTCGTGGTTCCAACGTTAAGAATAAACTTACCGTCAGCAAGTACGTTTGCGTTATTGGGCGTTGGAGTATCGTTAGCTATTATGTTGAAGTTGTGAGGTATTGATTCCTGGTTTGTGTAGACTACATACACGTGCCATCCTGCAGGTATGTAAATTTTTAGCTGTCCGTCGCTTGTTCCGTTAAAGTTAAATGGATTTCCAGAGCTCAACGAGACAATATATAGGAATACAGTCTTATTAGCTGCGTTATAAGCTAGAGGAACGCCAGGAACCTTAGTAGTAGTCGTTACTGGGGTAGTGGTTGTCACAGGGGTAGTAGTAGTTACTGGGGTAGTAGTCGTTACTGGTACTGAAGACGTTGGTAAAACTGTAGTTGAAGGTGGAAGAGTTGTAGTTCCTATATCGATAGGTGTTCTAGTTGCTACATAGTATCCAGCTACAGCTACTAGGATTATGGCTATAACTATAGCTACTATTACAGGTGTATCCGCTTTAGCCATTGTATTCTAACTCAACCTATCATATAAATAAAACTTTTGCCAATAAGAAAGAATTTTTTTCTTAGATTACTATAATTTTTAATAAAGGTTATAAACCAGATAAGATATTGCCATAAACTCATAGAACACTAATATATTCATTTCCACATTTTTTATTAATAGACATAGTAGTTAAATCCATTAGGAATAGCGAGACTTTCAATTAATTAAGATTTATAGATTGGACATTTACTTAGAATTTTATTCATATCTCTTAAATTATAGTATAAAAGGAATAACGATCCTATGGGTAATCCGAACCACACGAGCCCAAAGTATATGGGCGAGGCTAATACGCTCAAGATTGATGTTACAGCTCCTATAGATAGAGCCACCATATAAACTATTATTGATGGTAATGAAAGACAGCAAGAAGTTCCGGACACTATGGCTATGGTTGGTGCACCTATAAGAACTGAATATGAGGTTGTTCCCTTTTTTCTTTTTAACACTTTCCTCAAATCAAAAACTCTCTGAATATTTGCCCCTAAGAGCATAGCAAGAAAAATTCCGATAAATACTGTGAAAGGAACAACATCAGCCTCATATCCAGCTATGAAAATAGCGATTCCAGGACTATAGCTTTCCCAATATGGAAGAAGATATATAGGTGTTGGAACTGATGCTCCAACATAAGCAGTGAGTAGAGGTTGAAATACAAAATAACCAAGTAAAAAGTAGTAAAAGAACCCGTAAATTAGAATATGAAAAGTCAAGTAAAGTCCGGCAGATATCCAGTACGCTCTGGTCTTTTTTATTTCAGAGTAAACTGATTTGTAAAATCTAAACGGAACCAATAGTGCTACAGAGGTCCAGAAAGAAACACTAGATAAAAGTGAAAAGAGAAGAAGGTATGACATATCGAAGGAAAGTTTATATGTGAATATTGAGATAGTCATCAGCGCAATTGCAATCCCGTATCTAACTGCAGTTTTATGTCCCATATTAATACTTTAATCCTTAAGGATTTATAAAATTATTAAGATAAACTATTAGAGAAACTTGTGATGCTAGTTCAATATTCTATAAGCACAATTCTTATCTAGAGGCAAAGGATCTTTCCTGACTAACTCCTCATATAGATAAAAAATATTTTAATACTTGCTTTAAGTTGTTAATTCTTGATAGAAAAATGAGTAGATTAGGCGTTGCTATAATAGTACTCATATTTGCGGGTACTGCAGTTATGGCAGGATTTCTAGTGTATAATTTCGCTATAGTTATTTACCCAGTTCATGGGTATAAGCCAGTGGTACCAGTAACGACTACTACCCCAGTAACTACTACTACCCCTGTGACAACCACTACCCCAGTAACGACTACTACTAAGGTTCCTGGCGTTCCTCTAGCTTATAACGCAGCTAATAAGACTGTATTCCTATATATTGTCTCGTTGAGCTCTGGAAATCCATTTAACTTTAACGGAACAAGCGACGGACAGCTAAAAATTTACATACCTGCAGGATGGCACGTGTATGTAGTCTACACAAACCAGGAATCAATACCTCACAACTTCAACATAATAGCTAACGATACTCCAACGCCCAATAACGCAAACGTACTTGCTGACGGTAAGTTTATTCTTAACGTTGGAACCACGAGCACATCATATGAAACTGTAGGTATAGCTAGTGGTCAATCTGCATCTGGCTTATCTCCAGCAATTCCTGCAGGATACTATTGGTTCGC
>NZ_JFZT01000043.1 GCF_000632495.1 Candidatus Acidianus copahuensis
AGGTTTTGATCCATACGTTTCACCCTCATAGAATCATAGCTAGCTGGTACTACCAGCCCCGATCCTCTCGTCCACGTATAGACCAGTGGGGTGGTCTTGCCCCAGCTTATCCCTATCCCTCTGGTGATCCCACCATCATTAGGACTCAGGATTATGGATATGTTAAACGCACCAACTAGGTCTGCATTAAATACTTTGTTAGATGTTGTACACTTAAACAAACCCCTTGAAACTCTTTTCCCGCATCCATTGCCGTGGATGGGACAAGTGGTTGAAGTGTATGCCTCGTTAACAAACTTAACAGTTATTCCGTGTTCTTCGGCAACATCCCTCAACTTTTCCATAACTTGTTTGTAAGACCAGACGTTAACAACTAGAAAGTTACCCTTTTCTGACTTATGTTCTTTGGATAACCAACCTTGATTAGAGAAACACCTTTGTTGTATAAGAATTCAGCAACTTTCCTTACGGTAGCGTCTATTATAGCGTTTAACTCCCTTTTCCACTTAATGTACAACCTCTTTATCTTATTTGAGAACGGTTGTTTGAACAAGGATAATAACTTCTGTTTCATACTTATCAGTTTCATGAAGTAGTACGAGATAGACTTCAACACTCTAGTCTTGATTAACACTTGTGTACCGTCTGATACATAGACAGCTAACAAGTTGTTTATCCCTATATCTATCCCACCTACTAAATTACCTTTTGACGTTAGTGGTACTTTCACCCGCTTACCCGTCTTTCTGTCAAGTTTTTCATTTGCCTTTAAGGTAATGTGGGCATACCACTTGTGCAAAACGGGGTTATATATTATTTCTAACCTCCCTTGTTCCCCTCTATAGTAAATTTCCCCATTGTATTTTATTGCCAAGTCTCTGAATTTCCCTAAATGGCGTAGTTCTATCTCTTGTTTCTCTTCATCTATCTTGTATTGGTCTTTCCTTAACACTATTATCAACTTCCTCTCCTTCTTGTCTTTCCAATAACCAGGTGGGTTTATCTTGTTGATGAATGGTGGTAGTAGTTTTTCCTCTTTCTTTGTTCTTAACAAGGAGAAGAATGAACTCCACGCCTCATTGTTCTTGTTTAATACTTGTTGTGCTGTTATTGTACCTATCATGTCCTTATACTCATTATACCACTTGTTATAGGTACCCTTGATATCAACACCATGTTCACCGTTAAAGAACTGTCTTCTCCTTTCATAGTTTACTTGGTTCCATAGTTTTGAACACAAGTTTCCTAGTTCTTTTAACTCCTCCTCTTGTTCTTTTGTTGGTATAAGTTCTACAGTTATGGTGCGTTTGAGGACTGGCATGGTAGGCATAGGGACTGATCCCTTACTACTCTTCTTAGGTTTACCCACCGTACCGTCCTCATTAGGAGTTACTCTCTACCTTTTATAAACCTTTTTTGATAACATCCCCGCTCTGAAGAGCGAGGCTTTCAGTTGTAACCAAACTGTTTCAGATTTTAAGATGGATAAAGATTTTTTAATTGATTTTATATATTTTCATAACGATTCTCATTGATGATATACACTGAAGAAAAGTGGAGTGATATGTCTGAAGGGATCTGTGCCTTTGATCCCGATTCCTTGATCCCACACTACAGGTAGAAGTCCTACCGTTGAATGTGTGGGTGAAGAGTAAGTCTCTAGAGAACTGAAATTCGCTAAATAGTGTAAAGATGTCCAAGGACAAAATGGATTTCCTTCCTAACAATATAATGAATCTTCTTTCAAACCTATGATAAGATAGAAGTTGTTTTATCTCCCTTTTTCTCTTTCTTTTTATGAACAATTCATTCTGACGTGCTTGCATCACAGTTCAGCAAAGGCCAATCTAATCATCTAAAAATAATTTTGTGTTATGAAATTAAAAAGCTGTAACTACTATGGTCATTTCAGGATCCGTTACATCAAATTTCTTCCAGGAATGACCTGAATAAACATCTAAAACCTTAAAACCTAATTTCTTAAGCATAGCAATAATTTCATGAAGACTATAATACCTTTGTGAATATTCTAGGGATCCAATAACTTCACCTTTCTGATTTTTATATATTCTTTTTATTTTCATTCGTGAGGAAAAGGGATCAAATACTGAATAATTCTCTACAAGGTACGGGGGTACAAAAGCGTAATAGTTCTCTGGCCTGTTGTAAATAATATAATCCCTGTTATCCAAATTAATAATTGCTATACCTGATGTTGAGTTTTTAATAGAGTCGAGAATTTGAAGGTCATCTTCTTCCGAAAGAAAACCTAAACTATTGAAAATATTTATGACTATATCAAACTTCTCATTTCCTATTACGCTTTTGAGAGATCTCATATCTCCTCTTAGAAACTTTCCCTTTTCTACGTTTTTCTTAGATAGAGAAATCATTTTTTCTGATATATCTACTCCTGTAATATCATAACCTATTTTAGATAGAAAGTATGAAACTCTTCCCACTCCACAAGGTACATCTAGGACTTTATTACCTAGGTTATACTTCTTTTTCAGCTGATCAATCCACTCTGCCCATTTTTTTCCCTCTTCCCATACTTTTAGGATTTCATTAATGTAAAAGTCTGTTTCAAATATACTAAAATAGATGTCACTCATTTTAATCCCTAAAATAGATATAACATCATGATATCTTTATTATTACCTATATTCTTATCGCTCATTACTCATTCCTTTGTGTTGTTTCATTCACCTTTAGTGTACAACGTCCAGGTTATAGATAATGGGACAATATATACTTATACTTATAATTTTACAGTTATAAGCAAAGGAAATAGTTGGATAGATTTTAACTTAACTATCTCCAGTATAGTGACTTATCAGGCATTACAGTATAATGTATCATCTTCTGATCCATATCCACTGCCCGTAAACTTTAACGCATTTAATATTTCAAACTTACATTATATCGGCAATATTACAGAAAACGGTAAAATGTTTGTTAAATATTACGGGATTTTCTCAATATGGGGTAAATATAAAGTGCCAGTAACCGCGATTTTTTATACAAATGGAACTCTCTATAGCGTGAGTGGTAAAAGTAATGGTTTATCTATAACAATAAGTCCTGAAGACCAGGTAATACATACTTCTTCGGCAGTACCCTCCACGTCTATTGGATATAATGTTATAATCATTATATTCGTAATTGCTTTACTATTAGGTATTATTTTATTGTTAAAAATGGGAAAATTATAACGAAAGTATTAAAGGGACAATTATTGGAACTATAAGTGTTAGAATTATTCCATTTATCATAGCTGTTAATCCCATATCTTTACCCAAAGTGGATACATAGATTCCTAAGGTTGTATCCATTGTTGTAGCTCCTCCAACTGCTATGGCTGAAAAAGGGCTATTTCTATATTTTAAAAGGAGAGGTACTAGCGCGAACGTGATTTGTTCTCTAAAAAAATTAGTTAAAAAAGCTATTAAACCATATATAGGGCCGTAATAACTTGCAACTGCTGGACCTATATAGGTATACCATCCCTCACCAAGCGATATAGCCATCGATAGTTTAGGAGAAAATCCAAATATAGCAAATATGAGTAATCCTGCTAAAATTGAACCGATAAGACTAACGAGAAGAGGAATTAGTGCGGATCTAAGCGAACCTAAAACAGACGAAATATTTAGTTCCTTCCCTAGATTAAAACCTATAATCGCAGCTAGAATGTATAGCTCATAGTCTATGATGGAATAATAAGGTAAGTTTAATCTAATTATATAGCCTAATATTATTCCTACAATTAATGGTAATATATACTTAACTTGGAGCCCTACTGAGTATTTTACCTTAGTTCTTATGTCAACCTTATAAAATATACCTACAACGTAAGTAATAAAAAAGATCAGTAATGAAAGAATTATTGAAAGGATCAACGTACTAGCTAGAGTGATACCCGAAATTATTTCCGCGCCGCCCCAAAAAGATATCGTGAAAATTAATGTAAGCACAATAATATCGCTGGCGATATTTAAATTCTTTCTAAAACCTTTTCCTATGATTAGAAAAACTATATAGACTGCGATAAAAAGGATACCGCTTGATATTTCCATCAAGATGTTAACTATTTACATGCTTAAATAAGTTTCATTACTTCTACATTTCTGCTTGTCTTATACAGATACTTATTTCCGCTCTTCATATAGCTAACTAAGCCTACTTTTTGGAGTAAGTCCAGATGATATTTAACTGTTGAATAGTTTAGTCCTAAACTCTTTGAAAGTTCATAAGCAGTGCTTGGATGTTGGTTTAACTCTTGAAGTATTTTTCTTCTAGTTTCCCAGCCCTTTCCTTCTACTACTTCATTAAGTTTGGCTATCATAGTTTTGTACTCGAATAGGTAAAAATAACTCTAAACATTTTAGTCTAATAAAAATCTATTTAAAGCCTATTGATTTACAGTATTACTTATTTTAAAGTATATTAAATCATTTTTAAGGTGTTACTTTTGATTGAAATAACCTTTTTTAACATCGATTAACATTTAAAAAAACTGTTTTAATATAGATCTAGTTAATTTTTAATTACAGCTTAAATTCCATACAGCTTAATATTAAAATTTTTTATATGAATTCTAAAATAGTTAATATATGAGTATTATCAAAGTATTATTTAATGGCAAGATTAATTTCAGTCTTAACTATAATAGCGCTGGCGATTTTACTGGGGGGTATAATTGTTGGAGATCTAGTTCTGCAAAACAATTCTTACTCATTTACCATTAACGTTAACCCTAAAAGCACATTGGTTACAACGATTAACTCTCCTGGTAAAGCTGTTGAGTTAAATTCCGAGAATGGTGTTAGCATCCAAGGTGATAACGTAGTAAACCTAGGAAATAAGGTTATAATACCTCCTTCTACCTACAATAAGATTGAACTTGTGAATAGTCAAGATTATACAGCTAAATTAATGGGAGAAATATTCTATGTTCCATCCTCTTTTTATCAGTTTCTATTTCCTATAATAATCCTTGCAATAGGAATTTTGGGAATCTCTTTAATCTTAAGATCTTTTAGCCTAGTAAAATCTAGAGGCTAACTTTACAGCTATATCCTCTTGTGCTTCTTTGATTTTATAATATAGGCCTAAGGCTCTAGTTAAACTCTTGATTCCTTCCTCCAGGCTTTGTCTTGAGAGAGGTCTCTTTATTTTTACTCCTATTCTTATGGAATCGTCAATCTCAATAAACTCAATGTTTTGACTTCTTAATACGTCATTTACTAAGTCAATGCCATTAAACCTTTCTAGGTTAAGATCTGGAGTAGTATATATCATACTATCCGAAATTATCACTGTAATGTATTCTCTCCAGTATATAGGTTTATAAAGAATTTCTCTAAATTTGTCTATCCACGATATTTTTTCGTTAAACGATAACGCTACATCTGTTTGCGGATTTGGAGGATATACCAGAACTCCATATGTGTCAAATTCCTTCACAATATATGTGCCATCCTTTCCAGAAATAACATTCCAATCGTTTGAGGACTTAATTTGATACTTGGAGATAGAGTCACGAAATTCATAGACATTAAAGTGTATTTCCACCATAATATCAGAGGTGGTTGTGTCATCATATGTCAATAGTGCTCGACCTCATCATTAAATGAGATAATTGGTATACATGTATAAATTCTTAATATTATTTGACTCCCTTACTTTGTAGTATGTATTTTTTGTCTCTCCATATTACTTCGCTCTTATTCCAGGTATAAATTAAAACGAACCAAGCTAAAAATAAGGCAGGGACTGACATAAGACTAGGAATTAATGATTTATAACCTAAGCTTCTTCCTCTTAATAAGTTCTTTATAACCCAGAGAACAAAAGGTGTTAAAAGAACAAGATTTACAGTTAAAACAAATCCTAACAATAGTATACTCATTAAAGAGCCAATAACTAAAAAGGCTTTTGCACCTCTATAGGAATATATT
Source organism: Candidatus Acidianus copahuensis (assembly GCF_000632495.1). Lineage (GTDB taxonomy): Archaea > Thermoproteota > Thermoprotei_A > Sulfolobales > Sulfolobaceae > Acidianus > Acidianus copahuensis. Next base: position 5,964 of record NZ_JFZT01000043.1, read on the forward strand.
TTAACTGTGAGCACTTGCCTCTGCATCCACTTAATAAGAGAGTTTTCGTTGTAGATGTTTAAAGGAATAGCCTCGCCTATAAATCCTATTTTACCTTTTCTCTCTTTCACTATTCTAGTTAATGTGCAATCATCACACCATTCTGAAGATAACTGATCTATAACGTAGTCGTCAAAGAATTCCCTTTTCATAGCCATACTTCCTCCCCAGAGAAACGTACCATTAAGTGCTTGGGACTCAAATCCTAAGGTCCAGAATCCTGCTCTGAATAGGTTTTTCAAAGATAAGGAGATAGGGGAGGCGAAGGAAAAAGTCGTTGTAGCCATATAGTTTTCTAAAGGAGATACGATTCTATTTAACCAATAATTAGGATAGAAAGTATCTGAGTCGCCAAAAACCACCACTTTCCCTTTACTTTTCATTAGGCCTGAAAGTTGTGCTCTAATTTTTCCGCTACACGTGGTACAGTGATAATCTGAGTAGACTATTGTAATTCTATACCTAGAAAGAATATCTTCGAGTTCTTTTGCCTTTGGATCGTCTCTATCTAAGACGTAAATTAGCTCGTAATTATCGTAGTTTTGCCCAAGAAGTGATTTTACGTTTTCTTCAAAACCTGGATCTAATCCCCTTACTGGTATAATTATACTTACGAAATCGCTTAAAGATCCTTTATGGCCAAAGAACTCTTTATTTTCCCTAATAATCTGATATATTATACCTAAACTAAACAAGATAGAGAAAATGTCTAAAGCTAGCAATACTAGATACTCCATTAAAGCTTAGAGAGTATGATGCTATTTAATCTAAACTGTCAAGGTTCTCGAAAAGAAACTTAATATTTCTTTGTATTTCGGATCCATTGTCTGTATTTTTCCAAGTAGATTTCGAAACTTAGCTTCTGAAGCGATCCAGTTCTCACAATCTAATGACCAAAAGAAATCTGCTTTCATCTCATCCAACCAATATACTTCTCGTAAACAAGAAGATGAAGAAAAGATGTCAAGTCTTAATCTCCTTTCACTGGTAAATCCGGGTCTATCCTTTAAAAATTCCCTTCCAAGGTCATATTTCACCTGGTTTATGCCAAAATCTAGGAGACTTCTGGGATCTAAGTTGAGGTTTTCTATTCCTTGCAGGAGAACTGTAATCAAATTGACAGGTATCTCGTAGGTGTTTTTCAACTCCTCTATATCCCTTTTAGTATCATAACTAATTTTCCTCAATATATCACTAATTTGATCTCTAGCTTCGTTTCCTCTCTTCACTGTTAAGTTATGCATGTCAACTAACCTCCCATTAGAGAAGGAAATTCTATAATCCTTAGTGAATACTGAAAGACTGATTCCTTGGTTATCTTTAATAGTATTAAGAACATTTCCCCTACTGTTTACTCTTGATTCTAACTTATCGTAATTGCATAGAAGATACACGCTTAATTCGTTTATCCACATTGTTGTTACCCCATGATATCTGTTCTATCCTTTCTCAGTGCGGAATCCCAGAACATTATCTCGAAGCTAATGCTATTAGAAAATGGTTGAACCATATCTTCAGAGAAGGGAATTGAGTCTATTGCTTCAAGAATGACCTCCACTCTCGATTTGTAGTCTTCTGAGGCATAAAAGGTTGCCCAACTTGAATATAAATGATCTGGCGAATTCATGGTATATTCGCCTATTTCAGAATATCCCCACATACATGGTAACCAGGCTGAGAGAAATAATTTCCAACTTTTTGTAGAATAGTAATAGAGATGCCTTGTATAAGCATAATTTACTAAAGTATAACCAGTTCTCTTAATCTCTTCCTCTGTTATATTAAGCTCCGAGTGAATTTTTTTGTGTACTTCCATTCCTGAATCTCTCCCGAAGATTACAGATCTTAAGATCTTTTCACTATCTTTGAATCCAGCTAGAGATGATGCTCTTATCACGCTATCTATCATCATCTCTACATACTTAGAATCCTGAATAATGTAAAACCTGAATGAGTCTTTATCTAAAGTTCCTTGTCTAAGCATTTCCACAAAGTTATGTCTAACGTATTGTTTCCACTTATCCTCTAATAATGCTTTTAATCTTTCGCTCGTCTTCATTTAAGTCTTGCACCTCCATCAATCGGTATAACTACACCGTTTATCCATTCGGCCTCATCTGTCATAAGCCACATCGCTATTCTAGCAAAATCCTCTGGAGGGGCTTTTGGATCCCCTAATTTTCTTAGTGATCTCCAGTCTCTAGCTGGCTTAAACTCTCCATCAATCCAACTAGGCGCTATCCCAACTACCCTAATTCCTCTCTCAAGTAGTTCTGATGCAAGTACTTCAACAGCTTTTGCTGTACCTGCCTTTCCTATTCCATAGGATAATTGTGTGGGGAGTGACTTATCTATTCCTCTCATCGCTGAAACGAGAACTATTGAAGACCCTTGTCTCATATATTTTATCGATGCTGAAATTACATATATTGGATATTTTATATGGTTATCAATCATCTGATCTAGAGCTTTAGGATCATCTATTGTGTCCTCCTCATAACCCCCTATAAGAATTGCAACTGAATCAATTCTTTTTAGCTTATAATACGCCTTTTCTATGATCTCTTCAGCATCTTTCTGGTTCCTTACTCTTCCTAGAATATAGTCTATTTTCCCATATGCGCTCAATGTTTCAGAAATTTTCTTTAGTTTTTCTTCATTTCCGGAGTTTATTATAACATTAGCCCCTTCAGTCAGACAGAAGTACGCTAGGGCGTACCCTAGTCCTTCGCTTACACCTATTAAAAGAATAGCCTTATTTTTAAGTCGCATAAGAAATTTATGTAAGCTTAGTTTTAAGCAATTGTTTAATGGATTCTTTATCCATAACAGGTTGGCTGCATGTATTTCCTATACATATAAAAGCCCTACTTCTTCCCTTTCCGGAATTAAACATTGCCCTAATAATAGGTGTTACTCTGTCCCTTGATTCCTCACTCACTTTCTCAACTACCTTGAATGGATGATATACCTTAAGTGCGGTTTCATGAAGCTGTTTAGCGTTTCCATCTTTTTCGTCTATTATAACAACGTGTGCAATACCTCGAATAAGAGAGCCAGCTGAAGTTAATATTCCAGAAATAAAGGAAGGATCCGAATTTACCAGTTTTCTAATTAATCCTTCATTTAATTGAAAATCATTATCAATTACGGATAACTTAATTAAAGATCTTATAGCCAACGAATTCGGAGATTCGTTGGGCATATCAAGGAAGGAATAATCGTTAAAATCCTTAGATTCTACAAATCCATCTGAAGTCATAAAGTCTTTTACTTGTTTACCTAGATCAATCATCGAATTATAGAACTTTTCCTCACCTGTAACCTCATATGACGCTAACAAGGCTAAAAGTGCAGAGCTATAATCCTCGAGTAAACCGTCTTTACCTCCGCTTAATCTCCTTGTTACTTTTCCTCTAATGTTTTCAGTTATTTTCAAAGAGAAAGGATCTTTAACGGATAGAATTAGCACTTCAGATAATCTAAAATTCGGATAAGAATAAGTATTTGTATCATAATTAGGTTTTTTTCTATTTTTCTCTCTATATTCTAAGAGCTTCTTTCTTATTTCCCTAAGGTACTCTAATGTAGATTTTACATCCTTTCCAAGTTCCCTAGATAGATCCCTAATATCCTTTGACACTTTTAGTACTTTTCTGCCCTCTACTGTACCTCCATCCTCATGAAATCCAAAGATCTTTAGAGCTTGTTCATCTTTACCTATCGCATCAATAAATTCGTCTTCAGTCCATGTATAATATTTTCCTTCAATATCCTCACTATCTGCATCAATACTGTTGAAGAATCCGCTCTCCCCCATCATTTCCCTTCTTATAAATTCATAAGTTAAATCAAATGCTTCTTTTATCTCTAAACTACCGCTGGCCAAGTAAAAGTTATAGTAATCTTCAAGTAATTCTGCATTATCTATAAGCAGTTTTTCAAAGTGTGGTATCCACCATTCTCTATCTGTAGCGTACCTATGAAAACCCCCTCCGGCCTGATCAAATATTCCGCCTATAAACATCCTTTTTAAAGTAAATTCTGAAAGTTTCATGCCTATATTATCTCCAGTCCAAGCGCTATAAGCTAACATAAATTTGTCTACTGTAGGATGAGGGAATTTCATCCCATTTCCCAGACCTCCAAAATCAAAATCGTAAGCTGAAGAAATTATAGAGAAAGACGTGTCGATTAAATCAAAGTTAATCTTTTCTACAGTTTCCTGTGTGAATAAATTTATACTTAAAGGAACTGAATTGGTATTAATTTTATGTTTGTCTTCTTTCCAAATTTTTATAATTTGAGAAAGTAATTTTTTAAATCCTACTCTTCCATAGGAGTCATCGGGAGGGAAAAATGTGCCTCCAAAGAACACTTTCTCATCTGGAGTCATAAAAACTGTAAGAGGCCAACCAGATTCTCCAGTAATCTGCGAAACTAAATTCTGTAGTTTTCTATCCAACTCAGGCATCTCATCTCTATCTACTTTTATTGGAATAAAGTTTTGATTAATGATGTTTGCTATATCTTTATTGGAATAAGTTAATTCATCCATTACATGGCACCAGTGGCACCATGACGCGCCAACATCTATGAGTAAAGGTTTATCTTCAGTTCTAGCATCTTCGAACGCTTTCTTTGACCATATTCTCCAGTTAACCGGCTGATTCAAGGCTTCTCTTAGATATGCACTTTCACATTTTTCGAGTTCACTTACCATACTATTCTCTTATCACAAGAAATTATAAACGGTGTTTAATTAGATTTATCTAAAACATTAAGTGTCAATTAGGCTAGGGAAATCACTCAATAATTATCTCATTTAGATGATGTAAAATTAAAAATATTATTTATTTTATAATAATATTTATTAATAATGTTGACAACTACTCAAGCCTCGCCTTTTAAGGCGGGGTTATTTTTTAAAAGCTTTGATCTATGTGGTATCTTATATGTCCTCCGATGAAGGGGTACTAACCAGGACAATAATCCTAAAGGTTAGCCCAGAGGAGGACATCAACTTCTCAAAATGGAAGACCGCGACAAACCTAGTTTTAAAGTGGTTTCTACATAAAGCAGTTTGGACTAAAAGAAATGGGGAGTACACAATCTCATTAAACAAAGTACAACAAGTGTGGTACAAGGAGTTAAGGGAGAAGTTTGGTTTCTCATCTTACCAAGCAATAGCTTGTTTAAGACAAGCAATAGCGATAGCTAAGAGCTGGATGAACAACCCAAACAAGGAAAGGGAACCTAGGTTAAGGAAAGACGTTTTGTGGTTGAAGATTGACGATATCAAAGAGGTAAACAAGGAGTATGTTGAGACCTCGTCTTATGGTAAGTTAGTTGTTGAAGGGTATTCAAGTACTTTTGATGAGGTTAAGGAATGGAAGAGAGGGGAAGCAAGACTAATGAAACAAGGTGATGAGTACTACTTGCACGTAAGCTATGAGAGAGAAGTTGAGTTACCAACACCCTCGAGCAACGCTATCGCAGTTGATATTAACGTTAAGGAAACTGTATACGGTGATGGAAAACACGAGAGGAGGGATGAAACACCTGTAGAAAGATTAATAAACAAGAGAGGATATGTGTCGACCCTTCAAAAGAAGTATCCATCTTGGAGGTCTCTAAAGAGGGTGTTGTTAAGGATAGTCGCTGTGTACAAGAATATCCACGATTCTCTTGTCGATTGGGCTAGAAAAGAAGCTATCAGGATTGTCAACTACGCTAAACGGTTAGGTAAGGACACAATAATACTAGAGGATCTAAACGGACTGAACGAGAGACAGCCTGATCTGAAGAAGTCTTGGAGGGAGAGGTTCCAGTACATGGCTTACCGTACTCTTCAAACTTGGATATCTTGGGAAGGGTTTAAGCACGGTATAGCTGTTATCAAGGTACCAGCATTTTACACTTCAACTCGTTGTCCTTACGACGGTGAAGAAATGGTTGAGGTTGGACACAGACTCTTTAAGTGTAAGAAGTGTGGTTTTCAAGCTGATAGGGATTCTATTGCAGTTTTAAACTTATTGCGTAGGGGGATTTCTGGCGACCCCAACAGCCACCACAGTGAGGGGTCAGTGAGACCCCAGAGTGGTGGAACCGATGAACCGCATCTGAAGGGAACCATCTCCCTTTAGGGCGGTGAGGACGTCAGTTCAATTATGATAATGATCCCCTCAATGTCCATCATGAAGTAGATCTTATACGTTCTATGGCTGTAAGTAAGTTATATGTTACTTCAACGTAATTATGTCTACCAGATACAGAATCTAGTATGACCTGACAACGTTATCTTACTCAGATCCTTAATTTGGTAAGTCTAGCTTTAGCTGATTGATAGAGTTGTGAATAACTTAAGCCTACTTATCTCTTAACGAGTATTAACAGTAACGTGTTGATTTTCATAATTTATATGTTTTCTCTTTTATTTTTCCAATAATATATTATTCCCATTAAGACTATTACTCCAATTCCCAAAAGAGGAGAGAGATTAAGGCTAAGATCATGGGGAGGAGTTTTAGTAAAGGATGCAATTAAACAAGTAGAATTATAAGGCATGATATACATTACAGGATATGACGTATTATCGTTCCATTTATAAAAGGAATATCCACTACTTGGCTTAGCCGTTATCATTATAGTTTGCCCAGCGATAACTCTAACTGTATCATTTTTAACATGGATAGTTGTACCATTTGAAAATCGTAATATAATACTACCGTTTCCTATACTCTTTACACTAACGTTAACAAAGTCAGGTATTTGTTTTATTATAATATGAGTTGTCGTTATAGGATTAAAGAAATAAGTCGAAGTACAATTACCATTTATTAAGTATTGACTTCCAGCCTGAATTCCGTAGACCTCTAAATAGATTGTTGTATTAGGTAAATTTATTGTTGTATTTCTATCAATAAGAGTAACATTATTTAAGTAAGAAATAAGAATAATACCATTTCCCTCTAGCGTTATATTAACAGGAATTGCCGAGAAAGAAGAGATCTGTAAAAGAGAGAATAAAGCAAAAATCAGGACTATTACTCTTTGAAGTCTCATACTTTCCTAGTTTTATTATATTTTACACACTCACTTCCGAGTGTATTGGCTTCATTTTTAATGTAAAGGTCAAAATTTTCTTTTCTAGAAGGGAAAAATTAAAAAAACGCATTAACCGTAACGCAACAGTAAGATAAAAATGCTGATCTTAACCAAGGTCAATATATTCCCTACAGACTCAGAGTAGACGATTGTAGGTGATCTGATTAACATAAGTGAGAAAGATATCAACTACTTCCTAAGGTGGAAAAAACTCGAGAGTTGATATTTTGATGATGTTAACGGGAGTTATGCTACCAGTAGTTATAGTAGGTATAGCTATTGCCGTAGTTAGCAGTTTCGCTTAACTCTTGACATTTTTATGAGTGTCGCAATTTTTTCTTTCAAAAGTCATGTATATTTTAAAAACAAGTTCAACTTAAGTCCCAGATGTAGGTACATAGTTCCTATTTAGGAACAAAGAAAGTTTTTTGAATACAGGTGTTAGGTTAAAAATTATGGATAGGTAAACATTAGCATAAATATCCTCTTTAAAGTTGTGCGGGTTTCCCCAAGTCCCTGAGGTTTCCACGAGACTTTGGAGATGTAGATATGTTACCGTTTGTCCCTAAAGGGTACCTTGGGGTCATTTAGTGTGTTTCAAGATACCCTCTAGGGACTTTCTCCTCACCCACACCTTCATCAATAGCACAGCTACTTCCAGTGTGAGATCACAGGGCATTGGACTCAACGGCACGGATCCCTTTAGACATCACCCCACACCTTTGTGCAGTGCACAGCATCACTGTGGGATTCATCACAAAAATTTCTTAAAACACATTTAAGAACCTTTTGTTACCCTAGAATCAGAAACAGTTTCATGACTCCGTGAATGGGCATCATGATGTGCGTTAACCTAGAATGCGGTTAAGCCCAAGGCTTTGCGGATATGCCAATAAGTGTCTGTGAAACTCAAAACCAAAAAGTTTAAGGATATGATGATAAATCTTGATTAAAATTGAATGATGAAATATCCTAGTCCAGCTGAACTTTTAGCTAACTAGAGTAAAGAAAAATGAATGGAATGTAAAAAGCTAATTGTTGAAGGCATACATTTATCATTAAAAGGGTATTCTCCGGAGAAATCCTTCGATTCTGCATTTAAGCTATATCCTTGCGGAAATAGAAGAGAACAATACGAGGAGTTTCTAGCATATCTAAAAAAATACATTTGTCTAAAAGGTATATATCCTGGTTATGAGATTTCAGAGGTTTTAGAGAAGGCTGATGATAATTGTTATTTATCCTTTTCCTTGCCAAATTGGATTTACAGTAGACTGTTTGCCCTTCTAGGTAAAGAAGGAATAAAAGGATTATTTAAAAGGAAAAGGTGGATAAGGATAAATACACTTAAAGTTGATATAAATTCTGTAAAAACATCGCTATTAACGCAAGGTATTTCTTTATTACCTACAGAGTTTTCGTTTCTTTTCGAAGTAGACAAAAGGGTTTCTTATACCGACCAATTTAAGGGCGGATTAGTAATTCCTCAGGATAAATCTAGTGTAATAGCAGTCTCTTTTTTAGATCCTAGAGAAGGAGAAAGAATTCTTGAAATAGGATCTGCTCCTGGAGTAAAGACTTCCTTAATTCAACAGATTACAAGAAATAGATCATATGTAATTGCCATAGATATATCTGAAAAGCGAATTAGAACGCAAAAGGAATTAATGATATTGTGGGGAGTAGAAAACGTTGATCTGATAGTTGCTGACGGACTTCATCTTCCAATCAGAAAGGTTGATAAGGTCTTTATAGACGCTCCGTGTTCCAATAGCGGTACATTGAACGTGGATCCATCAGTTCTCTTAAGAATAGAGAAGAAGGATATTTTAAGACTCTTTTCTATTCAGAAGGCCATACTTAGAGAAACACAAAGGCTAAAAACAAAGGTTGTGTATACAACATGTTCTCTTTTCCCAGAGGAAGGTGAAAAAGTAGTTGAGGAATTTGAGGACTATCTTGTTCCAATTAAAAATTGTGGACATGAAGGTTATAGGAAAAGTAGGGTTTGGCTTAGGGTTTTTAGAACATATCCTCACATTGATGAATCGGAAGGTTTCTTTATAGCTAAGCTTGACTTTTCCTCAATTCCTCAGGCATAGTTCTTTCGGTAACGTAGAGCATAGTCTCCATGTATTGTGTCATATGTCTAGTTATTAGGAAGTTGTTCTTTACATGTATTCTAGCTCTTTCACCAATTTCATTAGCTTGATCAGCATTCTTAATTGTGTGTATTATGTAGTGTGCAGCCCCTTCTATACTATTAACTAGATAACCTGTTATGCCATGAATTATTTGTAGAGGAATACCTCCAGTTCTTCCACCAATTACAACTTTACCTTTCCACATTGCTTCACTAACTGTTAAGCCAAAGCCTTCTTTTATAGATTTCTGCATAACTACAGAGGCACCGGTCTGAAAAGCGTTTATTTCTAAATCGCTGTAAGGAGGCAACATTAGTAAATAGATATCTCTATCATTTTCAGCTTCTTTTACGGTTTTCTCGTATACTTCTTGTCCTTCTGGATCATCAGAGGCAGGACTCCCTACATAAGCTAGTTGCAGTTTGCCTAGGTGTTTCCTAGCCTCCTTAAATGCTTTGATAGCTCCAACTGGATCTTTTGCATAATCAAATCTAGATACTTGAACTACTAGAGGTTTATCATCATTTATACCGTATTTATGTAAAATTCTTCTTACCGTTATCTCTTTAAGAGGTTTATTTTTGACGCTTAGCGGATCAATAGATGGTGGAATTAAGAACTGAGGAATATCTACATCGTCTCTAGCAAAAGCCGGAGCTGAAATTACCATAGCGTTATACTTTGATATTCTTTTTTTGAGAAAATCCCAAACCGGTGGATAAGGATTTGAAATATCTATGTGACACCTAAATATCCATTTTCCTTTCTTCTTAAAGTCTATGAGACCGAGTGGCTGTGGATCGTGGATCATTATTATATCGTAGTCTAAAGGAACTTCTGAGGCGTTAATTGCTTGCCATTTATCGTAAGTTTCAAACGCTTTTTCTGGGAGAACTCCGACTCCGTTTTGCAGGGAATTATGAAAGGATTTAGTAACCTTAAAGAAGTCTTCCTCCCCCCTTATTACTTTCCAATCTACATTAAGTCCAAGATCTTTCATAAGAGGTACCATTCTATTGAGTATTTCGGCTACTCCTCCGCCAGCCTTAGTCGAATTTATGTGTAATATTGAAAAGTCCTTCAATCTTTCAGCGACTTTATATATAGCGTAAAGTTCATCTTCTCCAATAATTTTTTCGTATTTCTCTATCATAGTAACTCATCCTCGAGCATTTCAACTATGTCATTTCTGAACTTTTCTTCATCGGTATATGTCTGAGGATCTATTGCGGATAACTTTTCTCCCAACTCAATCAATCCGAAGTTTTCCTCTAACCAATTGCTTAGTTCATTCGTTTTTGACTCTCCAATAACTCGCTTGTAAACAAAGTGATAAAATATTGATCTTGCTGGAACGTTTCCTATAGCATCTAAGAACTCTGATAAAGTAGTAACTTCTAGCCCTAGAGGATATATAACTGGCTTGCAACTTATGAAGATAAAAGGATAATCTCCCTTTCTATCAGTGAATCCTTTTGCCATCAGCTGAATTAACTCCTGCCTTATATCCTCTATAGTGAGAGGTTCACCTCCTTGAATGTCAGCTATAATCTCGGCTAGATCTTCATCGTGAAGAGAATCTCTCAACCAAAAAGCAAAGTCATTCGGTAAATCCTCAGGTACTACATGAGATGAAAGTATAGGATGAAAAATATGATAGAATATTGAAAGCTTATCCACTTTAGATATGCCTTCAAGAAGTTCCTTAATATTGTTAGCTTTTATCCTTGTATATGTCGGTGGATAATAAGCCGCGTAAAACTTGAATGGAATACCCTTACCTTTTGAATCAAGGTTCATAAGATATATATTCGAAAAAACTTAAAAATTTATTTTTATAACGCTATTTTATTCTGGATAAGCCTCAGCATACACTTCTTCATTAAGTTCTTCCGTTGCAGCTGACTTTAGTTCGTTTAGGTGTTCTAATACTTCCTGGAGGCTATTATATTGTGTCTGAATATACTTTAATCTACCATAAGACATCATATAGGATCCAGGGCACAAGAACTGGTTTTTGACTACTATGGCATCTGCACCTATATCTAAAATAACGCTCATTGTAGCCTCTTTACTCATATTGTATGCAGGGTTCTCGTATTGCTCTACTACTTTCTTCTCGTCATCAATTATACCTATGATTTCAGCTTCCTCTAGTGGTCGTAATTGTTGTTCCTTGTTATATGTTACAGCTATTTTCATATTCCCAATGGTACTTAATCTTTGTCGCTTAAATATATTAGCTTATATATTTCCGTAATCCATTTTTAATTATTCTATATAATATCTAAATATTTAAAATTTAAAATAAAAAGTAAGTTAAGAGAAAAGTTATTTAATGATTTCAAGATTTTTAATTTTCTTAGTAAATGATTTTGCCTTAACTAATATATTTGAGGGAGAAATTCCTTTAAGTGAAATCCCTTCACTTCCTAGTTGCATTGCGACAGTTGATACTACATCTCCTACTGATAATCCCTCAACGTTAGCATTTCTTCCCTTAAGTAAAGTAAGTACTAAGTTGCCTAACCAAAGAAGCGTAGCTAGATCTGCAATAGCAGCTCCTATTGCTGAAACTACCTCTCCTGCAACATATGTTGGAGTTAACGGGTATATTTCAGCTCTTCTAACAAGTCCAGCTAACCCGATATCCATGAAACCAACATCAACCATTACTGTGCCAAGCATATAGCCTATCATATGAATCCATCCCATCTTAGCGGAGTACCACATTTTACCCGTAATCATTGGGACAACATAGTAGAGAGTGGCAAATCCTGCAGGGACAATAGACCAGAAGATCATTGCGTGGAAATGAGCAGGGACCCACATACTGTTGTGAATAATGGAATCAAAAGCTAGATCGGCGTTTGCTATTCCTGTAACTCCTGCACCTATAGCTCCTGCAAAGCTTATTGCTATCCATACAGAGATTAAGTTAGGCTTAAACGTTGCACCTTTTACAGTAGCCCACAAGTTAAAGAACGTTAGCATTGATGGAACAACTACAGCATACGTAAGAACTTCTTGAAGAATCTTAACTGAGACTGGCAAGTCTACCATGTATAAGTGGTGTATTGGTACGTTATTCGAGAATATTAGATAAAGCAATGCAGCTACTCTAGCCATCTTGTCGCTATATAGTGGTTTATTCGCTAACATTGGGATCAAGTAATACATTGACGCTATTGCTGGCATCCATACAATGTACACTATTGAATGCCCTAAAATCCAAAAAGCAATTTGATTAGCTATAGGATCTAGTCCTACAATTCCGTAGTAAGCTAGTATATCCCATGTATTTGCAGCAGTTTCTCCACTCCAACCTATCGCTATCATTAAGGAAGTCATTAAAGCAAATACTGCAAATATTGGAAGTTTTTCTTTCATCCCCCTACTCGCTATGTAGTAATGATATATTAACCAAATAACGAAGATGTAAGTTCCTATATCCATCAGCTCGTAACCTATGAACCAAAGAGGGCTGACAACATATTGGGAATAATTAGGGATACCAATGGGATTCATGTAATACCAACCAGTTGCGCCAAAGTAGTTATCATTAAATGATGGAAATGCAACAATTGGTCCCTCAAGTAGCATAAAAGAGATGTTAAATAGGATAAAACCTATGTTTAGGAACCATTTGGCCTTTGGTTGTAAGTTTAATAATCTAAACGAGAGGAAGATGAAAAGAGCTACTTCTAGTTGAACTGCAAAGCCAAACAGATCTCTAACTCCGTGAAGGGTTATTGATCCGTAGTATTCCTGAGAGGTAATAACTAAGCTTTGCGTTAACCCCCAAGAAGCTTCCTGTATT
>NZ_JFZT01000044.1 GCF_000632495.1 Candidatus Acidianus copahuensis
AACCTATCGCTATCATTAAGGAAGTCATTAAAGCAAATACTGCAAATATTGGAAGTTTTTCTTTCATCCCCCTACTCGCTATGTAGTAATGATATATTAACCAAATAACGAAGATGTAAGTTCCTATATCCATCAGCTCGTAACCTATGAACCAAAGAGGGCTGACAACATATTGGGAATAATTAGGGATACCAATGGGATTCATGTAATACCAACCAGTTGCGCCAAAGTAGTTATCATTAAATGATGGAAATGCAACAATTGGTCCCTCAAGTAGCATAAAAGAGATGTTAAATAGGATAAAACCTATGTTTAGGAACCATTTGGCCTTTGGTTGTAAGTTTAATAATCTAAACGAGAGGAAGATGAAAAGAGCTACTTCTAGTTGAACTGCAAAGCCAAACAGATCTCTAACTCCGTGAAGGGTTATTGATCCGTAGTATTCCTGAGAGGTAATAACTAAGCTTTGCGTTAACCCCCAAGAAGCTTCCTGTATTCTAGCCATTAAAGCGTCAATAATGCCTAACATTCCCCAGATTAGGCTCATCACTATCATTGCCATAGTTATTCTACTTACCCAGTCCTTGTCTAGCTGAAATATTGCGTTTATCAGTGTGAATAGAGGATTAGAACGCGTAGACATGAGCTAATGCTATCTTTAATGGTATATATCATTTATTTAAGATCAAATATATACTTTTTTAAAACCTTTTTAAGTAAAAACTTAACAATAGGGATTAAGTTATAAATATATCAATCTTTAATGTTTATTTATTATTAAAGCAGTTTATCTATATACCAAGAAGAATGGAATAACTTATCGCTATTATTGCTTAAATTGTTAGATGTTCAAAACGATCAGTATAATAATTTATTTCTCGAGAAAACTAAGGGAATTATGGGTTTACTAATAGATTTTAGAGGAAATTTAGCAAAGGTCACGTTCAATTCTGAGTCTAAATTTAATATGTGGAATGTAAAGACAATGAAAGAGCTTCTTGACTTTTTAGGAGATGTAGAGAAGAGAAGAGAAATTAAATACGTTTTGTTTAATGGAAATAACGGGAATTTCGGTAGTGGAGCTGATATAAGGGAACTAAATGTTGCATCTAAAGATAGAGAATTTGCCTCTTCATTCTTCGGATATATGAAAGATATTTATCTGAAGTTGATATCCTTAGATAAAATAACAATAGGAGCTGTTGAAGGTATAGCTTACGGTGCTTCTCTAGAAATGTTACTATTTTTAGATTTCGTTATAGCGCATAAAGATTCCAAATTTGCTGCTCCTGGGGGTAAAATAGGAGTCTTTCCTCCCGCATTAATAACAGTAGGTCCATATATCATAGGTTTCCAGAACGTAAAAAAAATGGCTATGCTTGGAGAGGAAATAAGTGCAGATCAAGCTAAGACAATTGGCCTAGTTACAGAAGTAGTTGAAAATTTAGATCAAGGAATCAGCTATTTACTTGGCAAATTATCAAACTTTGCACCATCATCATTAGTTCTGATGAGAAAGGAACTTTCACGCTATTTAGTTAGAGATATGGAGGAGGCTTTCACCAATTTAGTAATCCAGGTAGGTAGTGACGATGCAAGAGAGGGTATAAACGCATTTTTGGCTAGGGTAAAACCTTCATGGGCTTCAGTCAGCTTCTCTAAGTCTTAGAGTCTTACCTCCTAACATAACTAGAACCAATGTAAGAAGGAATATGTACAAAATATTAAAGGGGGAAGGAGGTACCCTATAAACTATTAGTCCCCTTATGATATCGTTTAGGATAGAAACTGGCTGATATTCTACTATATATCTTATTATTCCTGGAAAGTCAACTGTTGGGAAGAATGCATTGCTTAAAAAAATGAGAGGAAAGGTTATAATGTTTGCCGCTATCTGCGAGACAAAGATTTTTTCCTTCGGAGTTATTCCTACAATAACTGCTCCTAATCCTGAGAACGTTAATGTTCCTAAGAGTAAAAATACTATGAAAAGAACGCCAATAGCTGGTATAAACCCTAGGGCAATACCTAAGAGGAATAATGGAACAATTGATATCAGAGTTATTACAAGCTCATATATCATTAGGCTGATTACCCACTCATGATTCTTTAATGGAGAAGCTGCTAATCTATCAACTAGTTTATCTCTATAATAGCCTGTAGATACTCCAGTTACTCCAAACACTCCATTTGATAGAGCTATTACCCCGATCATACCTGATATTACGAATTCTGACCCGGTAAAACCTTTTCCTGAATATAGGGTAAATACCATAGATGAATCATTACTTTTATACTCCAAAATAAGGGCTTTAAGGGAAGGCACAAGGTAACCGTAATTAGAAGGATAATATATTATAGTATCATTTTTGCTTACGTTAACAACAAAGTAATTATGAAGAAGAGCACTATGAACACTAATGTTACTAGTAATTCCAATGAACATTGCACTTGTATTTAGGAATCTTCCAAGACCTTGCTGGTTAACTACAACTGTCTCGACAGTATGATTTACAGCGCCAAAAGCGAAAGCAAATATCATAGCTAAGAATAGTGGAAAGGCTATTACAAAGAATATAGTTGTTTTATTGCTTAGGTTATCCTTTATTATCGCCTTTGCGGTGTAAATTATCCTCCTCATTACTCTTCGCCTAGACTCTCCATAAGTGCCAGATAGGCCTCTTCCAATGAGGACTTTTCAAATTCCTTCATAATTAACTCGGGTGTTGAACTCCTTATGATTTTCCCATTGTACATTATCGCAACCTTATCTGAGAGTTTTTGAGCCTCGTCTAAGTAGTGAGTAGTCAGTAGCACGGTTATACCTTTATTTTTAAGCTCTTTTATTGTATTCCAAAGATCTCTTCTTGATTTTGGATCTAATCCTACTGTAGGTTCATCAAGGTAAATTAAGCTAGGTTTTCCAACTAATGCACAAGCTATAGCTACTCTTCTCTTGTATCCTCCAGAGAGTTTTTTAAATCTGGTATTAGCGTATTCTATAAGACCTAATTTACTTAATGTTTCCTCTACAGAGCTATTTCCTTTTCCATATAATTCTGCAAAGTATCTTGCATTATCCTTTACGCTCAAATCTGAAAAACCTTGGAACTCTTGAGGTACAATACCAACAGATTCCCTAATCTTCTGGCATTGAGAAGGTATTGAATATCCTAATACCTCAATCTTCCCCCTTGTAGGTTTATCAATACAAGAGAGAATTTTAACTGTGGTAGTCTTTCCAGCTCCATTTGGACCTAAGATAGAAAATATTTCTCCCTCATTCACGGAGAATGTGAGACCCTTTAACACCTCCTTTTCATCATAATACTTCCATAGGTCTTCAACCTTAATAGCTTCCATATTTATTTATGTGAATAGTATAAAGTTAATGTGTCTTTTGGTAAGATTCCCTTAGATTCAATACCAGGAATACCTATAGGCGATTGTGTAATTTGTCCTGAAGTAGGGGAAGATGATGCAGTTCTTATAGCTGATAAACCATATATTGTTACGCATTCAGATCCTATTACCGAATCAAGCGATGATGCAGGATTTTTGGCTGTTGCAGTATCTTGTAACGATGTTAACATGAAGGGAGTTCCTTGTAGGTGGGTTTTAACTACTATCCTTTTATCTAAGAGGGAAAATTTAGAAGGTGAGATCTCAGGGATAAGAGAGGCATGTTCTATTATTGGTTGTCATGTTGTAGGGGGTCATACTGAAGTTACAAGGGGAATAGATAATGATATAGTCATATCAACTGCTATCTCTCTATCAGAAAAAGTTATTAGCGTTAAGGACGCAAGAGCTGGAGATTACGTAGTTATGGTAGGAAGCGCAGGAATAGAAGGTACTTGGATATTAAGTCATATGGAGGATTTGCTACTATCAAAGGGAGTAAGCAAGGAAACCATAATTAGAGCAAAAGAATTTAAAAAGAGAATTATAGTTCAGGATAGAGCCCTTAAGGTTTCAGACGTAGTTATAGGTATGCATGATGCTACAGAGGGAGGAGTTTTACAAGATCTTCTGGAGATCTCTAGACTTTCTAAACTCAGAGTAGAAGTTGATCCTTCGAAAATACCGGTTGAAAAAGAAACCCTTGAAATATCGAAGGTTCTCTCTATAGACTACCTAAGGCTTATCTCTTCTGGTTCATTCGTTGTCGTTACTAGATTTCCTGAGGAAGTTATAAGAAGAGTTGGGGGAAGTGTAATAGGAAGATTAGAAAAGGGAGAGCCAGCGTTATATCTTAAAGGTATTGGAGAGTTTAGAGAGAACTTTGAGGAGGAGCTTATTAGAGTTGAAGGCAATTATAATGGCTGGAGGAAAAGGAACTAGGTTATCTCCGATGAAGCCTTTCCTAGAGGTATGCGGAAAACCGATGATACAACGAGTTTATGATATTGCTCATAAATTCGCAGAGACAGTGTTTATTGCTACTGTTCCAAGTAATCCGGTTTACATTGAAATAGTAAAGACATTCAATAATGTAATCTTAACTAGTGGAAAGGGTTATGAGTTTGACGTTATAGAGGCAATTAATAGGGTGGGATTTCCTGTCTTGGTTTTTCCTTCAGATACGCCATTCATTCCGGATAGGGCTATCTATACTTTGCTAGCTTGTCAAAGAGATATATGTACTTTATTTTCCAGGGGAAAATACGTCGGAATAAGTTTCTGGAGAAAGTTTGGAGATGATTATGAAGACGTTGCTATAGACTATGAAATAAGTAACGTAAATACCAAAGAAGATTTAGAGAAGATAAATAAATCATGTATATAGATAGCATTGAGAATAATAGTTTACTCTCCTGTAAGGGGTATGTTATTTCCAATCTATGTACTATTAGGTCTTATACTTCTTTTTATTTCAATGGGTTATTTTAGGGATGTTCTCTCCTTTGTTGGAGTCAATAGCAAGTTTTCTTACTTGCTTGCCTTTGAGGTCTCAGTTCTTAGTCTATCATTAAGTCCAGTAAACCTAGTAGTAAAGGAAGTGAAGAGGATAGCCAAAATTCCTAGTTACGACGTAGTATACGTTTTTGGAATTCCATTCTATATACCTAGATTATCACATACTTACGCTACTACATTGATTGCCTTAAATTTTGGAGGGGCCATAATGCCTTTAATACTCTCTCTAACTTTAATGTATTTTACATTTCATTATATTGTTCTTATATTATTTGCTACTTTATTTTTAATAATCATCTCTAAGATATTATCAAAGGTGATAGAAGGAGTCGGAGTAGTAATGCATCCAATAGTTCCACCTTTATTTGCAGTATTAATAAGTTACATATTATTCATGGGAAAGCCGGAACTTATACCAGTATCCGCTTATATAAGCAGCGTTTTAGGGACATTAATTGGAGCAGATTTGCTCAACTTGAGGAAAATACTTGACTCATCTCCTCAAATAGTTAGCATAGGCGGAATGGGAAGTTTTGATGGTATATTCTTGTCTGGGTTATTTTCTATTGTAATAGGAGAAATTTTAATTTCTCTCCTGTAAATAAGGTAAAATATTACTAGATTTACAAGTTAATTGTAATTGAAAACCTCGATCTTTAGATCGCGTATGAAAGGGCATACAGAACTTCCTTAATCATTCGATGCTTACCCATTTAACAAGATGCCCACTGTAGTATCCCGTTTTAGATCTTATCCTAACTACTCATTAGTAAGGGCGTTAAAAACCCCGTTAGCGTGTGAGATATACAACACACTACGGTGTAGATCAATCTACTTTTATAGAAAAAAAGGTTAAGTAAAAATTCAACTAAGGTAGTTAGCCCTTGATCTGAGAAAGCAAAATAAAGAGGATAAACAACTCTATTCTCAGACAGTACAGAGAATTGCAGACCGTTTTCATGACGGGTTAAAGAGGTTCCTAGAGATAATCGAATTTTCTTCTATGAAAGTTATGGTTACGTCGCAGACCGCGATTTAGTCGGTTCCCTTAACGTTTTGTCCCGTCTGGCGGGGGAGTAACCTTAGATCCTGTGTAGTTGACCCCCTTCTACCTTGGTCAAGGCAAGGGTTGACGATAAAGCAGGAAGCTCCACACTGTAGTGCAGGGTAGATCACAAATTAAGATAAAACAATTAACAATTTATGCGTGAGTTTCGAATGCTAGCTTTAAAGGCTGATATATGATTATTATTGTGATGGCAGCGCAATTATCTGAAAGAGATCTAGTTTTAAAGGAGCTAAAAGAAGCTGCGGATTATTTTGTATCCAATGAAAAATCCTATATTCTTATCCCAGAGATAAGAACAAATTTGGGCTTTGCAATCTCTAATCCTAAAGATGAAAAGGATGTTGCAGCCTTTCCTGGAAGGTTAACGGTAGCTTTTGGGAGAGTGATTTATTGTTTACCCCCAGCTTTTGGAGCTTCGGATCACGTTGCAAGGATAATCTTAACGGCAATGAAATATAATAAATCATTAAGATCTGCAATAAATTTAAAATATTTACCGAATGTTATTAAAAGACTAGAGGACGTATATTTCTTTGATAGGAAAAGTGAACCGGAGGAGAGTAAGCAAATGGAAGGTCACACAATGAACTTTATGGTTAAAATGGCCTATGAAAGTCTTGGCCATATACCTCAGTACTTGGTCGATCTGGGTGACTACGGAAAAGAACCAGGGATATTTATATTGTCCAGCAATCCTACTGATGTTGTAAAGAAATCTTTACTCCTTCTTAACTCCCTCTAGAACAGCTTCTATCTTTTTCCTACAGTCATCTATTACAGTCATTACTTCATTAAACGTCTTTTCGTCCTTGAGTATTTCCTTATAGTTATATAATGTTAGTCCAATGTCAAAGAGAGATCTAGTGAGTTTTCTATATTGATTGTTTTGACTGAAAAAATTCTTAGCTTCTTCTTTCATCTCCTTATATGTTGAACGACCAGAATCTGTTATTACATAAATTTTCTTTCCATCAACATTGTCAACTTTTACTAGACCTTCTGAGACCAGACTTTTTATAACCGGATATACAGATCCAGGACTGGGCTTGTAAAGACCGCTAAACTTTTTCTCAATAGTCTTAATTATTTCATATACGTGCATAGGTCTTTCATTAAGTGCGTCAAGTATTAGTAGTTTTAGCCTACCTTTCCTAAGTCTTTCGATGTTTGTCTTCATGTCCTACACTCTACTCTTTATGGATACTTGTTTTATCTATCATATGAGTTTTTCCCTTCCCAAATACTATTCAGGTTTCCTCTAGTTAAGAACCATAACTGGAGCCTGTTCAGCTATTTATATGAAAGTCCTGGAATTAACTACTTAATGCTATATATGACTCGTTTTGCGTCTTGCATGTTTATTTTTAAAGGTTTGGGAAGTGAAGCAGTTTCAGATTCTAGGTAACAAAAGGCCCTTAAGTTGATTATCATTTTTATGACTAATCCTACACCGATGAAGCACAACGCAAAAAGGTGCAGGGCGATAGATGTCTGAAGGGATAAACGTCGTTGATCCAGATCCTGGATCCCACACTGGAGGTGGTTGTCCCACCATCAAAGGTGAGTGAGAGGGGAAAGTCCTAAAGGACTAAAATACAATGAACAACCTAAAGCCCTCTAGGGATAAACGGTTAGAGAACTAAGGTGAATCTGATAGTTACCCGGAGAGTATCAACTTATTGAGATTTTTGGATAAAGTATAAATATAGTAAAAACATTTCATTATGGCATATAAATTTCTTAAAACATTTCATGAATCTGTAATATATAATTTTTTTATAATTAATTAAATCATGTTTTAACTCTAAGAAGTATAGTGTTTAAATATTTACAGTTACAAGCCATAATAATGAAAAGAGTAGTTGTAGTTGGAGGAGGAAACGCGGGTTCTATAGTAGCTAATAAGTTATCAAAAAAAGGTCTAGATGTTAAGGTAATAGAACCACTAGAATATCACTTATATCAACCTGGGATCATAGACTATGCCCTAGGCAAAGTAGATAAATCAGAAATTACAAAACAAACTAGTGAAGTTCTGTCTACGTGGATAAAAAATAAGGTTACTAAAGTAGACCTAGAAAATCATACTGTAAACTTAGCCAATGGAGAAAAAATGGAGTACGAGTATTTAGTAATTTCTGCAGGAGTTAAGTCTTCTCATCCACAAGGATTTCCAGAATGGCATAGTTTAGAAGGAGCAGAAGAGATAAAAAGGCAAATCGATAATTTTGAGGGAAAGAGAATAGTCATCGGTTCATATGGAATAATAAAATGTCCAGCAGCACCTTTTGAGCTATCATTTATGTTGAAAGAAAGATTTCCTAAGGCTGAGATAACCTTACTAAATCCTGTTGTCTCTCCACCACCTATTCAGAAACCTATGGCAGAAATACTAGGAAAAAGGTCACATGAAAATGGTATTAATGTAATTCGTGGATTTAAAATTTCTGAAGTAAGAAAAGATGAAAAGACAATATTTTCCGAGAATGGGGATAAAGTGGAATATGATCTAGCTTTTATAGATGGGCAAATTAAGGCCTCAGAAGAATTTAAGGATCTAACAGATAACTCAGGTTTAATTCCTGTTGACAAGAACAGTATGAAAGTAAAAGACTTAGATAATGTGTTTGCAATAGGCGACATTACCAATATAATTTCCCCTCCTAAAACCGGAGCTATAGCCCACTTTGAGGCAAATTTTGTAGTTAAATCGATATTATCTGATATTTATGGATCCGGGAAAACTAGGTTTAATGGAGATGCTGCATGTGCAGTTTATACTGGGAACGGTTTAGGTTCTTTTATATATATGAACTACGAGAAAAGTTTTGCCTTAGGTCCTAATAAATTCTTTGCAAATCTAAAGACAAAATTTGGTAATATGTATTGGAGAACTATAAGGGGAGAATTGCTTTAATGAAATAGGTTATTTAGAAAAGAATACTCCTGAGACTACCTTACTTTGTTTTTGTATATATCTATTGCCCTATCAAATAATTCTGGATATAGTTGCCTCAGACCTATTTCTAGCGCTTCTTTTGCTACTTTACCTATTCTGAAACCTGGTTTAGTATTATAGAGGTATTGTAATACTAGGAAAGCAGGGTAGCTCCATACACCTATTTTTGGATCTTTTTCAAGAAATTTATTCATTATTTCCTCTATAGAGTCTATACTCTTTTCTCCACTTTCTTGTTTTTTCTCTCCATTTTCTTCAGTATAGTTTAAGGGATCTGAACTCTTCTCTTCAGTCTTTACATTATAGTCTTCTCTCTTCTCTTGATTTTCCTCTTCTCTCTTCTCTATTTTCTCTATTTTCTCCTCTGAAGATTTCTTTTTCTTTAGTAAGAAATCTAGTTCACTCACTCTAGAATCGCCTTTGATAACTCTTCATAGAAGCGTATTAACTTTGGTTTCTTCATTCTGATCTCTTCATATCTAGAGGCTGGAACTCCGAGTCTAGAGGCTTCAATAAAGATTTTAGACTGAGGAACGGATATTTTCAGAAAATTTACTGACTGTAAGTTAATCTCGATTGGTTTTGCAGACATATTAGTAAATGCCATTGCCTTTTTCTCTAGACTTTGTAGTCTACTATCTAGATTTTTTGCAGCCTCCATTGCTAAGGGCTGCGGTGTTACTGGAGAAAGTATCTTATCTGCAGCTATCATAGAAGCTAGAGCTAATGTCCCCAAGTTTGGGGGCGTGTCTATAACTAGTAAGTCGAAGCTCTTAGCGATATTTTTTAGGCTATTTGTAACTTCCTCCACATCTCCATTAAGTTCCATCTTAAGAAGACCAAGATGAGAGGGAAATAATTCTACATTGAATATATTTACACTTTTTCCCCCAAGAGGAATCTCCTTCTTCTCTCTCTTTAATCCGAAAGAAGTAGTTGTACCTCCTTCTGGATCCATATCTATTAAGCCCACGTTTTTATTCCTTGATAAGATGTAAGCCAGGTTAACTGCTGTAGTAGTCTTTCCTACTCCCCCTTTCTGATTAATTACCGTGACTATCATGTCTAGAGTATTCAAAGAATATCGTTTAAAAGGCAAATAAGGAAATAATACGAAGAGTCAGTAGTCTAGAGAGATATTTGTCTTAATGAAATGCAGAAGAACTATCAGTAGAATGGGGTCGTGAAGCAGTTTCAGATTCTAGGTAACAAAAGGCCCTTAAGTTGATTATCATTTTTATGACTAATCCTACACCGATGAAGCACAACGCAAAAAGGTGCAGGGCGATAGATGTCTGAAGGGATAAACGTCGTTGATCCAGATCCTGGATCCCACACTGGAGGTGGTTGTCCCACCATCAAAGGTGAGTGAGAGGGGAAAGTCCTAAAGGACTAAAATACAATGAACAACCTAAAGCCCTCTAGGGATAAACGGTTAGATATATTCTTAAATAGATTATATACGATTTTATTTTTTAATATATTTTCTTAAAATTATTAAGAGAAGAATTTATGATCTCTGTGAGATTGTGCTATATTCATGGAACGTAGGGAACTTATTGTGATCTCTTCTGTAAAACCTCTAGTATTCAGAGTTTGTTGGAATCATCATACAAAGCACACTTTCCTGTAGCGAGAAGAAGATCGCCAGAAGACTAAGGTAGAAGACTAACAAAAGATCTGGCAGTTCACTTAGCTAATATTGGTAAAGTGTTTTCTTGTATGAAATGATACCTGATATATGATTTAACAAATTGTTTGGAATCGCTTTATATCTTAATGTTCACAGCATTAGTGCAGTTAAAATTTAACAGTTGTTATTTTACTAAACCAAAGTATATAATGCTTGAACTTTTAGTAACGTTTATTTATTATCTTAATTCTATTTTTTATTTTCATTTTTAAGCTAGTTTTCAAAATAACTTATACTCTATTCTAATGTAATTTTTATAATAAGCTGATTAACGTTTTAACAATGAATTATCATAATCGTTCTAATCCTCTATTCACACTGATAAACGCAATATTTCAGCTAGACAAGGACTGGGTAAGTAGAATAACTATGGCAATGATAGTGATGAGCCTAATCTGGGGAATGTTAGGCATTATTGACGCTTTAATGGCTAGAATACAGGAAGCTTCTTGGGGGTTAACGCAAAGCTTAGTTATTACCTCTCAGGAATACTACGGATCAATAACCCTTCACGGAGTTAGAGATCTGTTTGGCTTTGCAGTTCAACTAGAAGTAGCTCTTTTCATCTTCCTCTCGTTTAGATTATTAAACTTACAACCAAAGGCCAAATGGTTCCTAAACATAGGTTTTATCCTATTTAACATCTCTTTTATGCTACTTGAGGGACCAATTGTTGCATTTCCATCATTTAATGATAACTACTTTGGCGCAGAAGGCTGGTACTATCTTAGCCCATTAGGTTTACCAGGAAGCTCACAGTATGTTGTAAGCCCATTATGGTATTTTGGTTACGAGCTGATGGATATAGGAACTTACATCTTCGTTATTTGGTTAATATATCATTACTACATAGCGAGTAGGGGGATGAAAGAAAAACTTCCAATATTTGCAGTATTTGCTTTAATGACTTCCTTAATGATAGCGATAGGTTGGAGTGGAGAGTTAGCAGCCAATACATGGGACATACTAGCCTACTATCATATTACCGGCTTAGACGTTATAGCAAATCAGATATCATG
Source organism: Candidatus Acidianus copahuensis (assembly GCF_000632495.1). Classification (GTDB taxonomy): domain Archaea; phylum Thermoproteota; class Thermoprotei_A; order Sulfolobales; family Sulfolobaceae; genus Acidianus; species Acidianus copahuensis. The sequence continues at coordinate 11,661 of NZ_JFZT01000044.1, forward strand.
GGGGATTCTATGGCATTCAATAGTGTACATTGTATGGATGCCAGCAATAGCGTCAATGTATTACTTGATCCCAATGTTAGCGAATAAACCACTATATAGCGATAAACTGGGTAGAGTATCCGCATTGCTTTATCTAATATTCTCGAATAACGTACCAATACACCACTTATACATGGTAGATTTACCTGCTTCAATAAAGATTTTTGAAGAGATACTAACTTACGCTGTAGTCGTTCCATCAATGATGACGTTCTTTAACCTGTGGGCTACTGTAAAAGGTGCAACGTTTAAGCCTAACTTAATCTCTGTATGGATAGCAATAAGCTTTGCAGGAGCTATAGCTGCAGGAGTTACAGGAATAGCAAACGGGGATATTGCTTTTGATTCCATTATTCATAACAGTATGTGGGTCCCTGCTCATTTCCACGCAATGATATGGTTCTCAATAGTTCCAGCAGGATTTGCCACTTTGTATCTCGTTGTCCCAATGATTACGGGTAAAATGTGGTACTCCGCTAAGATGGGATGGACTCATATGATAGGCTATATGCTTGGCACAGTAATGGTTGATGTTGGTTTCATGTATATCGGGTTAGCTGGACTTGTTAGAAGAGCTGAAATATACCCGTTAACTCCAACATATGTTGCAGGAGAGGTACTATCAACTGTTGGTTCTATAATTGCAGATCTAGCTACGCTTCTTTGGTTAGGCAACTTAGTACTTACTTTACTTAAGGGAAGAAATGCTAACGTTGAGGGATTATCAGTAGGAGATGTAGTATCAACTGTCGCGATGCAACTAGGAAGTGAAGGGATTTCGCCTATGAGATTGGCTACTCCACTAAGAGGTCTAGTACATAAACAAGTCGTAACAAGGATAAGGCATCTGAAACTTCATAATAAATAAATAATTTTTTTTAATAGAATATATGAAAGACTTTGTCCTTAAGGACTATAATATTAAGGTCTAAGTGTAGTTAGGATAAAAAAATTGTTTCTAAATAAAGATCTTTAAAAGAGAGACTTAAGTTAGTATCGTGAAAAAAGTACAAAAATATTCCCTATTTTAGAAGCAATTGGTGTTATCATAAAGTAAAAGCATAATATGGAAAATTCACGATAAAGTAATGAAGAGTCTTAATGTCGGAGGAATATTTTCTTAAATATAATGGAGATCAAGTTTTTGTTGTTCTTCTTGGGTACTCTGGAAATAAAACATATCTTTACTATCCTAAGGGAGATGCGATATTTATCGTTTCAGATGATGGCGTATCGCTTAAAGAAATAGATCAAGTTATAGGTAGTGCGCCGGCTGGGTTTAAATTATCCGAACCGAAGGAAATCTGGGATAAGATAAAAAGTAGACAGGTCACTTGGTATATAGAAGGGAAAGAGGTTGTTTCCGATAATGTCTACGTAGTCACGAAATCAGAGATAGGGTATAAGAAAGCTGAAGAATTTTCCCCAAATAGATTGAAGTATTATATCCTTAAGGAACAAAATCCGTGGGACTACGCAAACTGGTGCTGTGTTCTAATAGTTTCAAAAAATGATGTTCAAAATTTACCATCTAGTTTTACGAAGATTACTATTGATTAGAATAACTTTTAAATAAGACTTACTAAAATATCTTCTTATGGAAGAGATGATTAAGAAGAACTATAGAGAAGAACTCTTTGGATATATGTTTTATAAAGAGCTTGCTAATGACGAAAAGAACCCTAAGGTAAAGGAAGTACTTGAAGAACTTGCTGAGGGGGAGAAAAAACACTCTGAATTTTGGAAGGAAGTAGCAGAGAAAAGAAATGTAATCATTGGTGAATTAGGTTGGTTTTCATCTCTAAAGCTAAAGATCATGAAGTTTTTGAGAAGGGTATTAGGTCTACCGATAGTTCTAAAAATTGCTGAGATGGGAGAAATAAACGATTCAGAGAAATATAAAGAGCTTTCAAAAGCAGAGGGTTTTAGCGATACAGAAAAGCAGAGACTCTCATCCATAATGATGGAAGAGCTAGCTCACGAAGATATCTTAATTAGTGCCCAAATAAATATAGATAACGTTAGGAATGCCATATATGCTGTTAGTGATGGATTAATTGAAGTTTTAGCTGGAGTATCAGGTTTAGCAGGTATATTTAATATACCTCTATATGTGGGGTTAGGTGGACTTATAGTTGGGATATCTGGAACAATTTCTATGAGTATAGGAGCATATTTATCCTCAAGTTCAGAAAGCGATATAGAGAAATCTTCTAGAAAAAAGATGAAGGAATTAGGGTCAGAAGTTAAGCAAACTATAGAAAATAAGCCCAAGGAAAGCGTAACTACAACGGCTATCTTCTATATTTTGGGCGCTCTAATTCCGGTAATGCCATTTCTTTTAGGAGCTGGGGGGTTAACAGGTCTTGTTATAGCCTATGTTATAACCGGTATTGCTACTCTTATAGTTGGAAGTATGATTGGGATATTAAGTGACGTAAACCCATTTAAAAAAGGTATACAGATGACATCTTTAGCAATTAGTGCTGCTATTGCTACTCACTTATTAGGTATAGCGTTTCATATTATTGAGATTATTTTACTAATTTAATCTCCATCAGTTAAGAAGTATGTTTTTACTCTATTTTCATTATTAAAAAGAATTTCAACGTTTAATTATTTATACTACAAAGATAAAAGCTTATATGGAGGCTATTTTCCAAGCTATACTTTTGAGGATTTCCTCCTTTATTATTCCCTTAGTTTTAACGTCATAATAAAGGAAAGCTTTTTCCCTTAGTGTTAACGTATCTCCTCTTAATACGTTGTCACTTTTAGCTAGCCCTCTTATCACGTCAATTAGGACATTATCTTCCTTTCTCCTTATTTCAATTATATTGTCGTTCTCGACATTATTGGCGATAATAGCCGATAACAACATATACTTTCCAGGTAACATAAGGTAAGAAACTATTTGTCTAGACTCTTCCATCTTCTCTACAGACCTATAGTCCATAAAGATGTTTCTTTTCTTATCCTCATTAATTATTACTCCTTTTTCTACTTCTATGATTAGATCATCCTCTATCTGAGACTTTATTGCATTTTCAATATCTGTAAATGTATTATACTTCATAAAAACTAGTCTGAACTTTCCTTCCAAAGGTATAATGAGAGGAGGTACTTTATCATTATCCTCAACCTTCACTTTAGTTTCTTCCGATAATGGAACTATATAGTATGGAAATAAGTTGGTAGGGAATATTTCTTTACTGTTTAGTATCTTCCTTACAAATGTTGTTCTCTCATATAAGAATTCGTCATATCTAGAAAACTCTTTTTCCAGTGTTTTTATCAAATTTCTAAGTAAATCATCTTCCAAATAAAAGGAGACCAGTGGAACTAATTCCTTCTTTTTTATATCATTCTTTATGTCAGAGATAATTGAGGCCATTCCAGGAATTTTTTCCAATTGGCTGAGGGATATAGGGTTCATCTAGTCATTAACTGCTATTACAATTAAAAGCTCACCTTAATATCTTTACTTTAATTTTAACGTTGTCAAGACGTATTAGTAGCTCTATCGTTCTTCTACTTCAAAGCTTGTAATTTCTTTCATTCTACTTATTCTTAAATTGAAATAACTTAAAGGATTTATTTCTGCTATTGCATAGCCCTCCTCATCTCCTAACTCTATTATAGTCTTAAGCACAACGATATCACCAGATTTTTCTGGGACAACAATAAAACTTTTACCCGGGTAAAAGGGCGGACTATACACGTTTGCGTTTACTACCGATACTCTATTCTCTAGAGCCCTGACTCTCAGGTATTCTTTCCATATATCATATCCGTTTGACGTTATTTTAGATGGAATAAGAAAGATTTCGGTTCCTCTCATAAAAGAGGCTCTAGCTATTTCTGGGAAGTCTGCATCATAACACACTATTACTGAAAACTTTATTCCTCCATACGAAAAAACAATGAGTTTATCTCCTGGTAAAAGCTTTTCTTTCTCTTTTCCGAAAAGATGTATCTTTTTAGCTATAGCTAATATATTTCCTCTAGAGTCTATAATTGGCGCAATTATTGAAACTCCATCATCTACAGCACCTGGTATAATATAAGATGTATATTTAAGAGCAAGTCGCTGAAATTCCTTAATTGGTAATTCTTCTAAGGATTTAACCCACTTCTCTGGTAGTAGGACTAACTGAGCCCCCTCCTTAAGAGCTGACTCAGTTAGATCTACTCCACTTTTAGCTGAAAGAGGTTGTACTATGGCTATTTTCAAATCTCTTCTTCCTTTGACACTTTCTTGTTTTGCAACCTCTTAATCTTTTTAACTATATTGTTCTCAACTTTTTCGACAGCTTTCTTAACTGCAACTATGGGATCCCAGTCTGTCTCACTTGCAATAAAGTTGCCTTGTTTTGTAGAAACTGTAACAGTACTCTTATAAAGGGTCTTATTCTGACTCTTAGCAGCCTCCTTAAAAGATACCTTAAAATTTATTATGTCCGTTATTTTTTCCAATTTACTAAGGTATCTTTCGACTACAGCGTCTATCTCAGCTTTTGTAGTGTTGCTTGTTAATCCAGAGGCCAACTTAGCTTGAATTGGCATACTAAGATTATACTTTTTCTCTAAGGATTTGATTATATCTATTCCACTTATAACTCCAGCGATAAAATCCCCTTCCATAACTGGTGCTCCCGAAATACCTTTTTTCACTAAGAGTTCAGCTACTTTTTTCAGTGGATCTGAACCATTTACGGTGATTACGGGGGATGTCATTATCTCCTTTATAGGCATAGCCATTATTCTTTCTTCCTCTGTTAGTATAGATGCCTTTTTCTTCTCAGAAACAGAATAAAGGGAATTTACTATATCTCTAGAACTAACTATACCCTCTAACTTCTTCTCATTAACTACTGGTAATCTAGATATGCTATCCCTTATCATTATCCATCTGGCTCTTGCTACTGACTCCTCTGAAGATATTGAAAGTGCAGGTGAATTCATATATTCTCTTGTTTTATTATCTGGCAATTGATCGGTATCTATAAGATACCTTAAAAGGGACTCTCTAGTAATAATTCCAATCATTTCCCTATTCTTGTTAATTACAGGAACTGCTCTAGCCTTAGTTGTATAAAATTTCGCAATAACTTTAGGGAAGTCATCGTCTTCATTTAAGCTAATTGAAGGAGAGGATATTGTAATAATTTTTGCTTCTGGGCTAACCCTTCTCTTCATTAAATCCTTATATGAAATAAGACCTACTAACTTCTTATGAAGAACTACTGGCACCACCCATTGATTCTCCTCTTTCATTTTTGCTATTACTTCCCTTAATCTATCCTGAGGATCTGCTACAACTTTTGGTTCCATCACGATTTCTTCAATCAAGGTTCTCGCGTCTAATCTTTTATAATTAGAAATTAAAACTTCTATGGATGCATAAAACAGCGTTCATTTGGAGTGACAGTTATTTGGATTACTCATTCCCAGGAACTCACCCATTTAAGTCTTTAAGAGAATCTATGGCAAAGAGGTTAATGGAAGAGAGAAGTTTCTTTCACGAGCTTGATGTTCTAAAACCTCAGCCAGCTACTCGACAGGAATTGGAAATTGCACACGATCGATCCTACATAGACCAAGTAAAGATGTTAAGTGATATAGGTCAAGGTATGTTAGATGAAGGAGACACTCCTGTGTTCAAAGGTATTTATGAGTCCGCCTTGATTAGAGTAGGTGGTAGTATATCAGCTTTGAAATCGATCGATAGTGGTTATCAACATGCTATTAACATAGGTGGAGGATTTCACCACGCTAAAAGAAGTAGAGCTGAAGGCTTTTGCGTGTTTAACGATGTAGCTATAATAGCGAAAATAGCCGAGAAAAAGTACAGAACTGCTATTGTAGATATCGATGGTCACCACGGCGATGGGACTGAGGAGTTACTTAAAAACGATAACATCCTAAAAGTTTCTCTCCATATGTTTCATAGAGGATTCTTTCCAGGAACTGGAAATTTAGAAGATAACGATGAAAAAACTGTTAATATTCCACTGCCTCCTGGTACTGCGGATGACGCATATCTTTTAGCTTTTAATGAAATAGCCATGCCTATATTGGAAGAGTATAGACCAGAATTATTAATAATAATGGAAGGAGGAGATTCTCATTTTGACGATCCACTTGTTGAACTAAAGCTTAGTACACACGGTTATCTAAATGTTATAAAAGAGCTTCATTCCCTTTCCCATAAAGTGTCAGGTAAGATCATATTACTTGGCGGTGGAGGATATAATTACGATGCAACTGCCCGTACCTGGGTAATCTCAATTGCAGAGCTAACCGGAATTCAGTCAATAGAAGTAGATACTCTTCACGATTGTTGCAATACATTTTCTTCCCCATTTGTTATGGAGAAGGTTAAAGATACTATACAAAAAATAAAGCAGGTAAGAAAAAATTTAGCCCACTAAAATTATGGATGAAGCTTTTCTAGCCCTCTCTATTGCTTCATTTGTGTCTTTTCCAGTAGCTAATACAACTCCCATTCTTCTATGTTCGTAAGAATATGGTTTCCCAAATAACCTTATTTGAACTCCAGGAATGTTAAGGGCCTTATCTATATTAATAAATTTAGGGTTCCATTTACTTGTTTGAGCTAAAATAACATGGGAAGCTGCAGGAGAAACTATATCTACTTGAGGAGTTGGTAAACCTATTGCACTTCTAACGTGAACTTGAAATTCACTTATGTTCTGGCTAGCCATAGTCACCATTCCTGTATCATGCGGTCTGGGAGAGACTTCGCTAAAAAGAACTCTATCTCCTGATTTTATTATCTCTACACCAAATACTCCCACGCCACCTAACTCCTCGACAATTTTTAGCGCGTAATCTTTTGCCAGTTGTATTGTTTTATCATCAACAGTTGATGGTTGCCATGATTCCACATAAAAATAGCTAGGTCTTTTGTGTTCAATTGGGGAAAACGTGTTCATTTTGATTCCTGATTCAGTAGGATATCTATAAGTTAGTACTGTAAGTTCTGTATCAATTTTTACATATTCTTCAACAATAACTCTACGTCCTTTTCCTCTGGCATGGGAAATAGACTCACGATAACCGTTTTCCACATCTTCTTCTTTAGAAACAAGAACATGTCCATGTCCACTAGAGCTCATTTCAGGCTTTATTAGGCATGGAAATCCAACGTCTTTACATATTTTCTTTGCTTCTTCCTCATTTTCAGCGAAACCGTATTTAGTTGTAGGGAGTCTGACTTTTTCTGCAGCAGTTCTTCTAAGGTCTATTCTATTCATACATATCTTTACTGCATTAGCGTTGGGTACAATTTTGTATCCAGAGTCTTCTAAATCTATTAAAGCTTCAGTATCTATGGCCTCAATTTCCGTTATTATTGCATCTGGGTTTTCTCTCTTTATGATAGACTTTACTGCCTCACCATTAAGCATATCTATAACGTACTTTCTATGCGCTACATGCATTGCAGGGGCCATATCGTATCTGTCAACTGCAACTGTTTCTATTCCCATTCTTTGAGCCTCTATTACAATTTCCTTTCCTAATTCTCCACTTCCTAAAAGCAAGACCTTCTTAGAGTCTTGCATTAAAGGCGTACTGATTTCCATGCAGATTATTACTTAGATAGAATAAAAAACATTATTAGTAAGTACAAAATTTTTACTTACTTAAGTAAAAGACGATCTACATAAGAGTAAATTCGTTTTCTGTCAATCAACGTATTAAACAAACATATCCAGTGAGGAGGAACTTTACATTGTGAAGTGTATGGAAAGACTATAATTCCTTTCTCGAATAATCTAGAGTATTCCTTGATTTGCGAAAAATTGTAAGAACCGACTTTTGCTTCTACTACTATCTTATCTTCTACAATAAAATCAGGCTTATTATGAGTTCTTTTCCCGGTAAACCTTGATACTGTCTGAAAGATCTCAGCTCCTCTTTTTACCTTATATTTTGCCTTAAGGATATCGTAAATATATTCCTCAAAGCTCATACCTATTAAACCGTTTAGCGGATATCCCAGATCCCTCAAAATGCTAAAAATCTGAAATTCAGAAGAATCAGCAACAGAATACTCTAGAATCTTCTGTATTCTCTCTGGCATATTCTTATTCTTAGCCTCACTAGGGCTAATCTTAACTTCTTTTCCTTCTATAAACATCTTTACGATTAGTCCATCTAATACGATTACAACATCATTACTACTTGTTGAGTTATCTATACGATCCTTTAATACGTAGATCTTCAAGATAGATTTATAAAAAATAAAGGTAGGTTAAAAATCGTGCTAATTGACTTAACCGACATAACATGGGGTATAGCGCTCACGATTTGGGTCGGATTTGTGACACTTTACCTTTCTAGAATTATAGCAGATAAAAAAGGTACATACGTAGCAAGAAAATTTATTCATATTCTAGGAGGAGGAGTAGTAGCAGTTCTGGGACCTTTCGTTTTTTCGTCTCCCTTAATTCCAATAATTCTCCCATATATATTAACGATTTACCTTTTACTTCATAGAAAGGGTAAGATGCTTTCATGGTTTCAAGATAAAGGAGATATGGGAGAAGTTTTCTTTACTTTTTCCTTTGGGACAATATTGCTTCTATCATGGGTTCTGATTCCAAGTTTTTGGGATCCTGGAAATAAATTACTTTACGTTGCTCTACTACCTTTATTTTACATGTCGTTTGGCGATGGCATTACAGGAATAATAAGAAACTATGTTTATGGCAAGAGAATGAAAGGGAACTGGGGTTCATTAGGAATGCTCGTACTTTGTGCAACTTTGGGTTATCTTCTTTTATCTTATGTAGGTTTGCTATCTGGGATTATTGCTACTGTTTTAGAGAAATATGGAAAACTGGATGATAATCTTACTGTCTCGTTTGGTACGTTTTTGTTTTTAATATTGACATTAAGGTTTCTTTGAATGTAAAGATTTATATAATATCCTGACTCCATCAAGAGGTTTGGGCTTTGCGGACACTTATTGTCATGTCCATAAAGATCTTGGACTTCACCGCGTTCTGAGCCTTTTTTCATCCACAAAAATAGATTCATGCCCACTGCAGCGTATTGTATATCTCGCACGCTAACTTCAACGGGTTTTTAACGCCCTAACTAATGAATCGTTAGCGTAGGATCTAAAACGAAATACCATAGTGAGCATCGAATGATTAAAGAAGTTTTTTATATTCATGCTTTTTCGTGACTTATATTTAATAAAGTATATTACATGTCATGTATTTGAATATGCCTTTTAATCATCTCATCCGTAGGTAAATCAACATTCACTTCTAAGTGCATTTTTTGCTTTCTCTCACAATCTCTGCAATCATATAGTAGCCAGCCTCCTATAAAAGTATCCCCTTCGTAATACTCTATTGCGTGCCAACTCTTTAGTTCTTTTAGCTTTTTAATTACCTTTTCGTCAAAACTAGGAAAGGCTACATATTTTGATAACTTAATATATTTTAGTTTGGTTGTCTTAAGATATCTAGGGCTAACAAGTACGGAAGTAGTAACGTAAAACTCATCTACATCAGTTACTTTAACTAATTGAATAGTATCATTACCATCTATATAAACAGCGGCATTAGGATAGTCCTGCATTATATCTTTTATATCTTCCCATGCTGGACATGGAGAACCTATGAGTAAGCTTAACATAGATGTACTTCTTGTCCTAAATGTTGAAGTCGATCTTAAAAAAGTTGCCATTTAAGATTTGAAAATCTACAACAATTTTGCTTTTACAAAAAATCAATTTAATTTTAAATTAATTATATTCTCTAGATATGGAACAACTGATACGAAAATCTTTATTTTAGTTGAATTATTACTAATATATAAAAATCAATCAATAAAAATAATGTTTATTCTAAAAAGTTATTAGATACATACTAAAGTTTTTATTAATTATATTCCTATAAAATATAACAAGAAATGATTATATTCTTGCTTACCTTATACCGCTCAAAGAGAAGTTAGATATAATAACTAAATCCAAAAGAATTTAATAAAGAAGTGATGACGTGACGGTTTACTGAGTAGTGAAGAGCGTTACCCCATCCTGAGCATTACGCTTAAAAGATTGTTTAAATGATGTCGTCTATAGATATTCTAATGATGATTATATAAAATGGAAAATTTATAACTTATTAGAGTAGAATTGAGAGATTTTAGTATATTGATAGAACTTATCATTGTTTCATAGTTGTTCTTACATTGTAGACCGTGATTTAGTCGATTCCATTAGCGTTTTGTCCCGTTCGCCCTAGATCCGCCCTCAGATCCTTCAGAGTTGACCCCCTCTACCGGATCAAGCCAAGGGTTGATGATAAAGCAGGAAGCCCAACACTTAAGTGCTGGGTAGATCACCTTTAGATCTCGTGCGGTTCTTTTCCCAATTTGAAGTCAATAATCCCTTTGAATCTTTCTAACCTATACTCTTTGGTTTCGTGACCATGGAAAATGAAATCTAGCAAGAGCTTAGCCATACCCGGACCTACTTCTGCCCCATAACCATCAAGTCCGCCAACGTAATACAAATTGTCAAGTAATTTACCATAAGCTGGTCTCATATCTGGAGTTCCTTCACAAAATTCTCCATTCGTATATATATTGAATAACCCCTTCAGTCTTTTTCTTGCTTTGGATAAAACTTCCTCCGAATTGACCTTTATCTTTTTACATGGAGGAGATTCTATTGCTTCTCCGTCTCCAACTATTGCAGTATTTGTTCCAATTCCAAGAAAAGGTCTAGAGTAATAATTGAGCTCATAATCATATATGAAAATTGAATCTAATCTTCTTTCTTCTGTTGTAACGAGGGAAGCCCAACAATAATAACTTTTCGTATTTACCTTAAATAGTAAATTATTCCATGGACCTGCAGACAATATAACTATATCTGCATCAATACTTTTCCCATTAACTTTAACGTAAGCTTTGCCATTAGAACTATATATACTAGCTTTTTCCCTTATTATCGGAACACTATCAATAAGTCTCTTGATATAAACTAATCTATCTCCACCAATAGCTACTAGCCCACTTGCATTGATCCAGTCTATAAACTGTTCTTTTATCTCAACCCCTTCTGAACTCCAAAGCGATATCAGATCTTCGCTAACTTTACCTAAAGTTATTGATGGAAACTCTTTCATAGGAATCCTAACTTTTCTGTAAAAATCTAGGCTGGTTCTAGCTAATTCTACATCCTTTCCCTTGAGTAATAGTGAATGAATTAGACTGGGAAAAATCCTTCGTACTCTTGGATCAATAACTATAGTATCGTGCCCAGCTTCCTTTAACATGTAAAATAGAGAACTACCTAAAATTCCCGCTCCAATAATTGCTACTTTCAACAAGGTTCAAAATGCAGTTAACATAAAAAAGAGTTGTGATAGTGGAAGGATATTTCGTAAGGTATAAGGATGCTGTCTGGGCAGTTAAGGGATGTTTTCATCCTGAAGGTCACGTTGTAGCTGTGCCAAGAGTAATAGGTAACCTAAAGCTGAAAACAATGGAAGCTTCCCTTAAAGTTGTAAGAGAAAGATTTCCTAATTTGTTAAGATATATTGAAGAGATAGGATTTGAGGTTCCTATTATACCTTTAGATAGTGCTGAAATTTTAGATCCATTTAAGGTAAAATATCCTGAAAAGGTTAAGGGAATGCTGAAAAGGTTAATTAATGTAGGTATTACAGGTAGCTATCTATATCAGGGAAATGGAGAGGATATCGATTTTCTCTCTTTCGATCCGAAAAACTATGCGATTCTAAAGGATCTCAGAAATGAGGAGATAACATCTCCTCTAGATATTGTCAATGAAAATGAGGTTGAAGGGTTGGAACTTCAAGATTTTCTAGCTCTTAAGAAGAGAAGGTTACTAGAAGGAAAGTATAATGGTATACCTTATACGTTTAAGATTGTTGAGTGCGAGAGGTTTGGTAAAGTTATAAAAAAACATTTTTTTAAGGGAAGGCTTAAGATAGTTAAGGCTATTAAACCATTTTCTATTCCTGTAAAATACTTAACAGATCAAGGTCTTGTGCTAACTAGTTTTAGAACAAGATTTACAGAATTACATGAAGGTACAAGTCTAGATATTAGTGGACTTGTTATGGAAAGAGAAGACTTCAATGATTTAGACTTAGATATAGCCCACGTAAAGCTCCTTTATTCTTAAGGCTAAGAAATTCTAAAAATATGTTCTCTAATATATGTTTATGGATTCTCATAAAAGGCATAGAGAGATGGCACCAAAGACCCTTAATTTTTTTGTAATAACAATAAGTACTTCGAGGTTTGAGAAATTACAAGAGAAAGAGCCTGTTGTTGATGAATCTGGAGATTTAATAAAGCAGCTTATAATTTCATCTGGCCATAAACTAGTGGGATACTCTCTAGTTCCAGACGATAAAGTAAAGATATTGAAGGCTATATCAACTGCTTTGGACGATAACAATGTTGAAGTAATAGTTACTACTGGAGGAACTGGATATACTACAACAGATCTAACAGTGGAAACATTAAGGGGAATTTTTGATAGGGAAATAGAGGGCTTTGGCGAAATTTTCAGACAAATTAGTTATAATGAAAAGGACGTAGGTTCAGCATCATATCTAAGCAAAGCTACTGCTGGAATAGTAAAAGGGAAGGTAATCTACTCTTTACCAGGATCACCTGACGCAGTAAGGCTAGCTATGGAGAAGTTAATAATACCAGAGGTATCGCATTTAATTTTCCTAGTTAGGTCTAAGTAGATGAAACTATTTTTTGTATATCATGGGCTATTCTTTCCTTTATAGAGGTATCTAATGATGAGAAATCATAATCGTCTAAGTTAAGGTAAAAATCTATCAGTAGTTCTGTACTTTTGTTTTCTAAAACTTTCGTTATTATGTTATCTATAACTTTTTCGAATAGTGAATTGTCTAAATCTAGGTACCACTGAGAATCAGTAATTATATCTTTAGATTTCTGTAGTGATGTAAGTAGCTCTTGATAAATGGCTTTCTCCTCTTCTATGTCAAGATTTACCTGAAGGATGTCTATGTAACTCTTTATTCCTAATTTTTTAGAGGCAAGCGGGCATAGACTGATTTCTGCATCTGGCGTTTTTCCTTTTCCTTCCCCATTTATTAGGTTTAAAAGTTCATAACTACAACCTTTTATTCCACCTTCAAAAGAGTAGAAACAGCTACTATGAACTTTCATTTTTTTAAGTAAGTTTGATATAAAAGGCATTAAAAGTTCAAAAGCAAAAGTAATTTCTATTACTTTTACGTTCTTTAAGGCGATAAGGTAATTGTACTCTTCAGGTGTTAGAGTAATAACTTCATCGATTTTTTCTAATGTTTTGTATACCTTATTTTTGTCAATATTTCCCTTAACCAGTGAGTCAATGCTCTCATTTAACGTTACAATACCTATCTTTTCACCCCTTGTAGAGAAGTATTTTATTAACTTTAACGCATCTTTAACTAGTGATTCCGATATAGGTGTAATAATTATAGACCGCCTGGTGGGAATGTAAATCTCCTTTTTTAAATTGATTTTAGGCGGATTTGAGTAATTTCTTAGAGACTCAACAATTGGTAATTGGGCTGGACATACATTGTTACAAACTCCGCACATATGGCAATTGGCTACTTCAACCTGTTTTCCGTATTTTGTAAGTGTATAAAATCCAAATGGGGAGTAAGTTATTGAGTTCTCATGCTGCCAACTATGAGGACAGGTATCAACACACTTACCGCACAAAATACAGCCATTAAACATGTTTTCTCCTTTATCAGAATAACTAAGAAGTCCTGGAAGGTTTAGAGGTACTTTCGAGAACGCTTGAAAATATGACATATCTCTCCTAACTGTTATGTAAAGGTTTTCTACGTTTCCGAAAAGCGGGGATAGGTCATTAGTTGGTATTTTCCCTGCATAAATATACCCTGGTTTTATCTTTGGATATAATGGCTCTGAATCTTCAAATCCATTAAGAAGTTTAGAAACTAAACTTTCTCTAATTATTGGGTAAGATACTAAGAGATTTACTTCATTACCCGTTTTAAAGATACTTATGTCTCTGAAAGGAGGTATTGTGGAGGAAAACCAACTCTTTACTTTTCCTATTATATTTTCAAGCGAATCACTAATGCGCATAAATTTGATAGCCTTATTTTCCTTAAGGATTGAGACAGAGAAAATAATTCCACCAGTATATTTCCCAACGTATTTTTTTCCTTCACTATAACCCTCTATATTAACTTTGTTCTTCATTTCTCCAAATTCATTGAATCCAAATCCCTCATCATCGAAGTGTATTGTCCCTCCTACAGAATAGTCAAGATTCGACCAAATTTCTGGAGCGTAGGGTAGTACCTCACTCCACTTTGTCCCAGATAACACTTTCAGATAATTTCCATTATCTTCTACTCCCCTTAGTCTGGTAAGATCTAGGATAATATCTCCTTCTATTCCTCTGAAGAGTTCATATCTAGGAATAGCTGAAATTTCCTGGAGGTCCTTTTCATCCCTTACAACAATTACTTTCTGTGGAGGCTTTGCCATTCTAGTCCTAGATATTGCAGAAAATGCAAAAGTATCAAGATCTGACATTAATTTCCTCTATATAAACAACCTTATTTAACTTAGTGCTAGCTTACACTATTTCCCCAAATTCTTTCATCACTAGTATTATTCCCCTTAATTACTTCCTGGATCAATTTAAAGGATTTCCTTCTAGAAAGTACCTTATTATTGTTCCCACAGTATGGGCTATAGATACACTTTGGGCATCCGTCTTCACAATCACATTTTCCTACTATATCCAGAGCTATCTCATAAGCATCTTCTAGTCTACTGTACATCAGCTTTGAGACCCCACTACCTCCTACAACTGAATCGTATATTATAACGTGCCCACTAGGGTAACTCATTCCAGATAGATCTGTCATAGATGCTCCGGCTACTACTCTACCAGCAGATATAAGAACATGCTCAGTTGCATGATAAGCTTCCATGCTATCAACAAGTCCAAAGCCATCTAAGACAGGATGTTTAATTATAAGTCCCTTTGTCGTATACGTAAATTGGAGAGGATCATCAAATTCTGTTTTATTTTCATGCTTTTCATTCTCATAAAAGCTCTTTATAACATAGCCTTTAACGGAAATCTTTACCTTTGTCTCTCCATATGCAACCGGTAATCCATAAACCTTCCTTTTGTCTAATTCGTTAAATTCTACCAGCTCAACGTCATATAGCGGTTTTGTGTAGTAACTTACATCTGTGGATCTTTTTACCTGAGCTCTAAAGGATTTTAAGTCTAGTTTTTCCACGATATAAGTCCTCTTTGAAACTAGATATACAGCATTTGGATACAGGTCATATAGGGCTATTGGAAGCTCCCTCTCTCCAATTTTTTTCTCATTATCATATATTCTTACAATTGGACCAGTATTTCTAAGAGAAGAATTTTTAACGAAATCAAGTGTTTTTCTGTTTGCTATTAGGTAATTCCCAGTGATTGTAACTTTCCCCTCTTTATCTAGTTCTTTCGCTGCTTTAGCCCAGAGAGGAGGAAGATCTGAGATCTTAACTTTACCTTTTTCTATCAAGTAAGCTCCTACGTGTACTTTGATGACCTCTAAATTACTTGTATCAAATGGTATCGGAGTAAGTTTTCTAGAAAAGAACTCTTTAGGATTTCTAAGAAAATAGGAATCTATAGGGTCATCTCCCATAACCGTTATTACATATCCAATTTTATTTCTTCTACCAGATCTACCTGCTCTTTGAACATACTTAGGATAACTTGGTGGGTTCTCTGCCATAATTACTACATCTAGATCACCTATATCGATTCCAAGCTCTAAGGTTGGGGTAGCCACTATTCCCATAATCATACCTGACTTTAATTCCTTCTCAACTCTGATCCTTTCTTTGGGTATCAATCCAGCTCTATGTACAGCCATGTTTACTCCGAATCTGTCGGCAATCTTAGCAGTTACTTCAGCCATCTGTTGCGAATCAACAAAAACTAAAGTCTTTAGGCCTTCTTTTATTGCCTTAGCAGCTATGAAGGCTGAAAGAGTCCACCTGCTCATTGATTTTGAGTCCACAAGTGCGTGAATTGCCATTCCCTTCCTCCTAGGAATACCCTGAATAATTTTCCCAGGAACTCCAAAGAGTTCTTGAAACATATAAGGCGTTGCTCCGATTGTTGCGCTTGAAGAGATTACATTAATATTATTAGTAAACTCCTTTAGCCTTTCACATATCATCCTTATGTGTGAGCCTAAAACTCCTTCATAGGCATGAATCTCATCAAATACGAAATGATCGGATCCTCTGATTATATCCCTGAATTTATAACTTAGGCTTAATCCTAAGTGTAACATGTCTGGGTTAGTTATTAATATATCTGGAGGTTTTTCGTAAATTTTTTCTCTTTCCTTTGCGGAAACATCTCCATCCAGAACTGCTACTGATATTCCAGTAGGTTCAGCTATTTTTGTAATTCTATCTAATTGATCCCTTGCTAGGGCTTTTGTTGGATAAAGAATAACACTTTTCTCGCCTTTTCTGAGAGTAAGTTCAATAAGTGGAACGAGAAAGGCTTCTGTTTTTCCCGTTCCAGTCCCAGACATTATGAGTACGTTCTCTCCACGTATTATCGCATTAATCGCGTCTTCTTGAAATTTATAAAGTCTTGTTATTCCTAAAGAGATTAGGGAGTCCTTCAGTCTAGAATCTAGACTAGTATCTATAACGTTTTCTCCCATATCAGGCTCTAAAGCTGTTTCAACCTGTACGTGGGAGACAACAGCAGGAAAAGGCTTTAAGGCGTTAGAGAGTGTATCTATAAACTCCATAGCTTTAAGATTTGGGTTTAAGAGTAAAAAATATGGTAGAAGTACTAAGTAATGAGGGAGAGTTGAAAGGCTTCTTGCAAAAGATGGAAGACTCTGGAGTGAAGAGGGTAGAGATAGTTGTTTCTGAGGAAACGCTAGAGAAATCTCCTGCTATAGCTGGAAAATATGGCTATGCAGTAGTCGATGGAGAAGACCTACCTGGCGGACTTTACAAGTTGACTCTAGAGTTAAGAGGAAGATTATAAGAGTACTGAACTTACTTCTAACGCTTTTCCTTGTTGTTATAACATCTACGAGTAAAATGTGTTGCTAATGAGACCATGATATTTGTAGGCCTGTGGTTCGAGATATTAATTTTTTAAGTTTATACCAAAGATTCAGTAGAATTGTGTAGTGTATCTGGTGTTCTTATATTCGATCCAGAAAAATCGAAAGAAGTTGAAAGAAAACTAGTAGATCTACTCAAGAGAGCGGAAGATAGAGGTAGAGATAGTTATGGAGTGATAGTTATAGATAAAACTGGTGGGATAAAGTCTATAAAGTCCTCAGGTAAACCTTCGGACTCCGAGGAAAAGCTTAACGGAATTATAAACGAAGACTCTAGAGTTGTTATAGCCAATAATAGAGCAGAACCTACTACAGAATATGTTAAAGCTAAAACTCAAGAAGATATCCAGCCGTTTGTAGGGAAAAGATATGTAGTAACGCATAATGGCATAATATCCAACGATATTGAACTAGAAAGGAGATATAATCTACAAAGAAAAACAAGAATAGATTCAGCTATTCTTCCTCCTCTTCTAGACTCTAGATGGGATGGAACTTTAGAAGGACTGAGAAAAGTACTGTCAGATATAAAGGGCAGTTTTGCCTTAATAATAGCTGATAAAAGTAGGCCAGATAGAATTTTTCTCGCTCAGAATTTTAAACCGCTTTATATGGCGTATGACTTCTCCTTGAAAGCCGTATTCTTCTCATCTTTGGATGAGTATTTTGACGTCAAACCTTTCGATCAAGTAAACGTTAGAAAGCTTGAGCCTTACAGCGTAGCAGAAGTAACTTCTGCAATGAACTTTAATCAGCTACCATTGCTCGAGGAAAAGAAAAGAAAGAAAGTTTTAGTAATAGCGAGCGGAGGTCTAGACTCTACAGTGGCTGCTACAAAACTGTTAAGAGAAGGATATGAGGTAACTCTTTTACACTTTAACTATCATCATAAGGCTGAGGAGAGAGAAAGAGATGCTATAAGGAAAATAGCGGACTATCTAAATCTTGGATTAATGGAAATAGATACTGACTTATTTAAATTAGTTGGTAACGCCACCCTTATAAAGGGAGGGGGAGAGATAGTTAAAGATAGAGAAGGGCAAGAGGGAGCAGAGTTTGCTCATGAATGGGTTCCTGCAAGAAATACAGTATTTATATCCGTAGCGTTAGCAATAGCTGAAAGTAAAGGATATGACGCTATAGCTTCAGGGATAAATTTAGAAGAAGCCGGGGCATATCCTGATAACGAGATGGAGTTCATTAGGCTATTTCAAAAGTTATCACCATATGCGACTGGCCCAAACAAGAAGATTGATTTACTTATGCCAGTAGGAAATTTAGTAAAGCACGAAATTGTAAAGTTAGGGGTGGAAATAGGCGCGCCCCTTTCTTTAACCTGGAGTTGTTACGAAGGTGGAGAAAAGCATTGCGGAAAGTGTGGGCCATGTTACATGAGAAAACAAGCCTTTGCGATAAATGGGCTAATAGATCCAGTTTTCCAGTGATATTAATATCCTCATTTTGAGAATATCTTGGTATTTATCCATCTCTGAATTATTTCTTTTATTTCCTTTTCATTTGATTTTCCTGGCGAATGTCTCATGTTTATTATGTGGAGCTCACATTCTCCTCCATTTCTACCTATCTCTTCGCACATGAGTTTACTTTGCTCTTTCTCAACGATCTCATCTCGTTCTCCATGAATTAATAATGCTTTCTTTATCTTGTTTGCATAATTTATTGCAGAATATTTCTTTAATTCCTCTTCTGGTATTTTTAATAAATCAAGGTAGTTTCTATATTGAATAGTATCTTTAGGAAAAGTTGAGCTATATTTAAGTTGCCTAATTCTATCTGATGGTGCGGAAATCGAAATAACGCACGTTCCCTTTAGGGCAGCAGTTATGAGGGCTATTAATCCTCCTCTTGAATGTCCAGCAATACAATCAAAATTTATCTTTAGAGCTTTTTCTACTCCTTCCTTTACTTCTAAGTCAAATTCTGGGGCATATACTTCTCCAAATTCCTTCAAAGGGTCTATTAGCCAACCTATCTTTTCAGGAGACGAACCCTTTCCATGGATTACCAGAAATTTCATGGCTATTAATTAATCCTTCTCGTTGAAAACTGTTTCGTAATACTTATGGAGTTTTTATGGACATGGAAATAAGTGTACGTAAAACTCGACCCCGTCAGATATAAATTATCAGTCGAGAAGATGAATAGGGAAAATGGATTCAGACAGTAATGTGGAAAGATGGTTAAGAGATTTAGGTCTAAACGTATCTAGACCACCACAGGCTAAGGAACATTTTCATGTACTGGTTACACCGCCTCAAGGGGGTCCAGCATTCGAGGTAATAAGACCAACAGAAAATCAGAAGTTTTACTTAGTTGTAATGGGTATAGCAATATATCAAGGGCATCAAGACGCACTGAAAGCTATGAGAGAGGATGAAAGAAAGAAATTTCTTAACGACTTGAAATATGATCTGCTTAAAATGGGTACAGATGTTATATTAATGCCAATGGGAGATCAAATTCCACAAGTTATTCAAATAGTGAGAGTCCTCCTAATAGAAGATATTACTCCAAATGATTTAGTAAATTGTATATATTTAGTGAAAAATGCTGGTATGTTAGTTATATCGAAATTTAGCGATACTTTCGGAACGCCACAAACAAAAGGTAATGCGATAAAATATATTTAAAAAATCATATTAACTTGACATTTATAGTCTTTTTGCCTTCAACTCTTACTTTATCGCCTTTACTAACTTTTATAGGGCCAATGAATGCGCCTAAGGAAACATAACCATTCATATAACTTTTTACTCTTTCCTTAGGTTTATAACTAGGTCCACCTTCTGCAATATACTTATCATTTATAAATAATTTGAAATGACCATAAGGAGGCTCTATTTCTTTACCCACGTAAAGTCTACCTGCGAAGGCATCATCGGCTATCATATACTTTACCGGAATGTCCCAAGTATTGAATCTAGTAGCAGGCAACTCTAGTCCTAAGTAAACTCTTTGAATATCTCCCTCTCTTACTAATGCTATAAGTTCAACTTCTAACTTATGTGTTTTGAACCATAGTTCAACGTCAGATGACGTAATCATTGGCTTCGTTAATACGCCTATGATTCCATCTTTACCTATCTTATATCCTCCTAGTCCTTCCTCTTGAATTAGTTTTGTTGAAAATTCTTCACCAATTTTCTTTGCTTCATCCTCCTCTAGATTAAAAGGCTCGATTTCCTTTCTTTCCTTATAGGCTTCCAGTAAAATATCGACTTTTTCCATGAAATGATCTATTCTGTCTAGATTATTACTCTTGTCTTTTTGTTTAACTACCAACTGATATAATTACTTATTTTAATAATATTTTAAAAATTAAAGAAATAATACAAATTTATAATTTAAGTAGATAATATTTTTTGTAGGATATAATAATGGAAACTAAAAACTAGTTTTAAAAACGTATCGCGAAAATGATATTTGGTAATTATAATGCTAACTGGACTAGCACTTTTTCTTTCAGTTTTATTCTCCTCTATTTTGGCAGGATATTTAGGTTCTTTAACCGGCTTAGGAGGAGGAACTATTTTAGTACCAATACTAACGCTATATGACGGTATACCTATAATTTATGCAACAGGGGCTAGTTTAATTTCAACTATATCTACGTCTAGCGGAGCTGCTAGTGCTTACATAAAGGATAGAATAACAAACGTTAAGTTAGGTATGTCTCTTGAAATAGCTACTACTGCAGGTTCAATAGTTGGATCACTTACGGTAGCCTATATTTATGAACATCATTTAGCTTATATCATTTACATTATTTTCGGAATAGTTCTCATAGGCTCTATATATCCTACTATTACTAAGGGTAAAAGGGAGCTTCCAGAACCTAAACCTCAAGACTGGACAACAAGATTTTTTCAGTTATATGGTGATTATTATGATTCCGCGCTTGGAAAGCAGGTAAATTACTGGGGAATTAGATGGTGGTTAGGTGAGATAATAATGTTTTTCGCTGGTTTCATTAGTGGTTTATTAGGTATAGGGAGTGGAGCCTTAAAGGTTTTGGGAATGGATTATGCCATGAACCTTCCGATGAAAGTAACTACTACTACTAGTAATTTCATGATAGGGGTTACTGCTGCTACTGGAAGTTCAATATATTGGGCTCTTGGATATATACAACCTCTTATTGCTGCACCTACAGCAATAGGAGTGTTATTAGGCGCTTTGATAGGGACAAAAACTCTAGTTAAACTTAAGAATAGAAGAATAAGGACAATATTCACTATATTGTTAGGATTTCTTGGCATTCAGATGATACTCAGAGGGTTGGGGATAGTATAATGGACATAAATGACGTAATAGGGTTAAGCTTGAGAATAGGGGTTATAGTCAGTGTAATTCTGATAGCTACCGGTTCTTTACTAACCTTTGTAGAACATGGGTCAAATGGATATAGCGTTTCCGAACTACTTTCGAGGACTTCAGTTGTGAACTCATCTACTGCAAGTTTTAATTTTATTGTTAATAGTGTTTCTCAATTTACTGGTTTAGGTCTTATATATTTAGGACTAGTTGTACTAATTGCAACGCCTGTAATAAGAGTAATGCTATCAGTACTCTATTTTGCGCTCGATAAGAACTTACTCTATACAATAGTTACCGCAATAGTCTTGTTCAATTTGTTAATAGCTATATTCGTTATACCTATTTTCGTAGTCCATAATTAATTTTTTTTTTAAAAAAATTATCCTTCTTCAAGTTGTTTAAATATATATGCAGATATGAATAATATAATTCCAGCTAAGGAATAATCTGTAGTAAATCCAAAGTATGTAGCTATATATCCAGAAGCTAATGAACCTGAAAACATGGCAATTCCTACTAGGCTACTGTAGACTCCTAAAGATGTACCTTGTCTTCTTCCTCCAATTGCCTTGAAAACTATAACATTTGAGGCGGAATAATAAGCCGAAAAAGCTATTCCTGCAGCGATTGGATAAAACACTAAACCAAAAAACAGAATCATAGATCCACCAAGCAAGAATGAAATACCCATACTTATGTAGCTTATACCTCTAAGCAGGAGAGATCTAAAGCTAACTTCCTTTTCATCTCTATTCTCTATATATCTTCCAATGAAATGAAAAGTAACTATTTGTGCAGTCATACCTAGTGTTATTATTCCTAGTACAGTTGTTTTATCTAATCCATAAACATACAGACTAGCTGGATAAAGTGTATTAAATAGACCGCTTGATACATAAAAAAGGAAAATTGCGAGATATAGCATTGGTAAGAAATTTATGGGTTTCGTTTTTAATCTAGATAATCTAAACATCTTGAAATGGGCTAGATTAGGTAAGTGAAGGAAAAATAGGGGATGCATTTTAATTCTTGTTAGAAAAGATTCTTTTTGGTGAATTATTGAGTTTCTCTCTATTCCTATAAGATTTTTAGGTATATAGACATATGCAGAAACTAAACTCAGCAGTGATATTATACCTAAAGGAATATATAATTCATAGATTTTAATTAAAAGAACTGCAAAAGTAGATATAATTAAACCTAGTAGAGTTCCTATTGAAGATAACATAGAAAGTCTCGAAAATCCCGATGCCCAGTTCTTTTTTTCCATAGTTTCCATTACTAGTAAGTTCATGGGAGTATTGTAAGCCGTGCTAAAGAAGGAAAAAGCTGAAAAAATTCCTATTAACCCAGCTATACTTCTAATTAAAAACATTGAAAAAATCATAATTGATGAAATCAGGAATCCAGATATTGTTATTTTTCTAATATCATGTTTGTCTGCCATCAAGCCCCAAAAAATAGATGCTGGGATTAGCATTATGTTTCCTGCTGTAATAGCATATCCTATATCTAAGGAGTTCCCTCCTAAGTTAAGAATTTCTATTGAAATAAGTGTAGACAGAGGGCCATAAGCCATATTAAATAAAAGCGGTGAAATCATCCATCTAGGTGATGTTTTGATCAATTGAAGGTCGATTTAGACCTAAATAGTTAGTTAATAAAATATTCTATTGGTTCATACCATGTATAAACGAAAAAAGTAAACTTCCTTGATCTTCATGTTTACTAGGCAAAGATTAGATGAGGTTGGCTTCACACGAGCGAAGGGTGTTTCTCATTCCGTAAAAAAGTGATGTTAGTTACACCTATGAAGTCTCGACAGCAGTGTAACTACAGTTCCACAGAGAAAGATGCAATTGAAAGTAGTTTCGCTTAGATCGTGATATTTTTATGTATTTCACGATATTTCCCCCTTCCAAGATGATTATATTTTAAAAGCACAAAATTAATTTGTCCTAAATGTTGGTGTGTAGACCCGAAGAAGGGACAAAAAAGGATAAGGGAGGAATTAAGGATGTGCGGGCTTCCCCACGCATGTTTGGGTTGTGTGGATGGGTTATTCCACTAATGGATCGTGATGACTAGTGCTGACCCAGAACGCGCTGAAATCTAAGGGTCTCATGGAAATAACAAAAATGTCCGTAAAACTAAAACCCATTCTAAGACCTTTTCTCAACCTTTTAAATCTCACACCTTCTATGGTTGAATTTTGCTCTAATTACTCATCTTCCTTCTTGAAGCGAATAGGTTATGTTTAGCCATGCTTTTTCTGGTTCTAGAATTATAACATCATAAATTTACTCAGCTGTAAATTAATATTGTGAAATAAGAACTATAAGTACATCTTAAATAATATTGTATATGCAAAAATTAATCAATTTCTTTCCCTAGATTTTCCCTAATTTGTTTATATGATTCGTTGTTTACGATGAGAACAGTCAAATAGAGCGAATTCGCATACTTGTAAGCTTCATCTAGAACTTTATCAATTATCTCGGATCTTTCAGAACAGGACAAGGGAGATTCAGAAATCCCTACAATAAAATACTCGTCGTCCTTTTCGAACGTTTTAACGTCTGAACTTATAAGCTCTCTTAGCTTTCTAGCTCCTGCCAAAACTCCTTTAATTTGAGTTTCCATATATATTAGCGCGAATTAATCACTTTTAACTATTATCCTTATAAGGATAATAAGCTAGAGATCTTCTCTATTAAGAGGACGAATTAAAAAGTATATTAACCGAACGGAGAGAACAAGATAATAATACTGATCTGGGTTTGAGTCTTACGGAAATTTATTGCCTTGCCCATAAAGTCCATAGGCTTCACAACGTTCTAAACAACGATCGTCATCACGATCACTTAGTGGAGGAACCTCACAACATCCTTGAAAATCTTGACAAAGATCTCAGGTATGTGAGAAAAACAGTACATTTTTAAGAAGACATTTACGTCAGCGTTCACTTATTTATCAATTTTTAATCCGCACCTAAAACTTGAACGATTTCCTTACCTCTAATTTCGGGTCTACCCACCAAATCTGGTTTTAAAAAAAAATAAGCGTTTTAGAACGGAGAAAAATCACAACATGAATAAAAATGTCACAATTTAAGCCAAACTGTTGACAATGGCGTAAGCAGGAAAGTGATTGATTACCTACTCCAGGCCAAAAAGTTGCACTTTCGCGATTATGATTAGAGTTACGTTATGAGGCTATGAGCTAAATCCACCTTTGTTGATGGAAAATACGGAGTTCTAGTTATTCTATTCCCTTTCTCTATACTATATCCTTATGCAATTAAACGCAGTGCTTTACCGTTATCAAGAATTGAAGAATTCCAATAAAAATCCTAGATTAACTCATTTCAAGAATGAACAGCATACTCTGTGTATTACGTATATAGTAGTTTTTGGGAGCATCAATAGATTACATCTGACTAAGGATGTCAATGCGTGTTAAATTCCTAAAATGAATGTGTATTATTAGATGTACTTGTATCAGTAGAACGATAAAACTTAAGCTTGGGAAACCGGAGACTGTAACCCTAACACTACGTTTAAGTGGATAGTCTAGAAAAGGAAATCCAAAGTTCTAGCGATAGTAGTCTAGAGGTTATAGCAGGAAGTTAGTCAGAAAAGTTTGGGATAATTCACTAAATATCAAAATTAAATTCTCACTCTAGGATCTTCCTTTATTACGTTTAATACAATACTAGTATATGTCCTTTCAATTTTTGGATTCTTTAAAAGCTGCTTTAGGAAAGAGTCTAAATCCTCTACACTCCTAAACTTAGCAACTAATATTACATCATAATCTCCAACAACATCATAGACTGCGGTTATGTTATCTATGTTTGATATCTCTTTCTCAAATTCCAGCAAGTGTTTTCCATCTACTTTAACCATTATTACTGCAGAAAGACTATACCCCAGTTTTGAGTAATCTACAAGCGCGGTGAATCCCTTAATAATGCCTTCCTGAACTAACCTGGTAAGTCTATTGTGAAGGGTTGCGGGAGATACATTCATCTCCTCGGATAATCTTCTAAGGCTTGTTCTAGCATCTCTTAAAAGTTCTATCATTAACCTTCTATCTACAGTATCCATCTCAACTTTTTTCTTGTTATTATTTGACATATAGTTCTATAAGCTATAGAAATAAGGATTAAAAAATTTTCATTTAAATTAGGGATCTTCACGCTAACTTTATCTGAGATATACCCTGTAAAATGAGCTGTACGCCGAAAGCTGCTATAATTATCGCTGTAAATCTGCCAGCCGCTACTGTGCCAGTTCTTCCAAGTACCTTAACTAAAAGAGGTCCAGATCTTAAGACAATATATGTTAGTACGGCAGCTATTAAACTCCCTAATATCAGATAAATTATTCCATAAGTTACTGAAAGTGTTACAAGCGCTGCCATAGTTCCTGGACCTACAATGAGTGGAGTCGCTATAGGCGTAACAGCTGCTTCAACTAGATTTCTTCCTAGGAATCTCAGCTGTTGGAATCCACCCATTGTATCTATTCCTAAATAAATCAAAATTATTCCCCCTCCTATTTCAAGGGATTCAGGGGAAAGTCCTAAGAAATCGAGGAATGCTCTACCTATAACCGAGAAAAATAGAAGGAGGATTAGAACAGCTAACTCAACCTTATTTACTAGAAATTTCCACGATACCTTTGTATCTGAAGACTGTGAATATTCTTCGAAAATAGCGAGAAGATAAGGTATTATGGAAAACGGATCCATTATAGCAAAAAGTTTTATTGCTATTATTACGGATGAGTCTAAGTTCATTGTTTTTCTAGCAAGGCTAGGATATCTCTTAAGTTTTTAACTCTTTCATTCTCATCTTTTTCGTTGATGGCTAAGATAATTTTACTTAAGACCATGTAAATCCTTGAAATCTCGTTTTTGCATTCTTTGTCAGATCCTTCTAGTTCAGTTACTCTATTTTCTAGGCTCTGTAAGTTAGTATAAAGTTCTCCTATGACTTCTTCGACACTGTGTTCATGATCTTCATGGTTATGAGGGTGTTGAGCCTCTATCTCCCTCTGTATCTCTTCTATATCCTCATCATTTTTAGGAATCTTGTCTATCCTCAGTTTCATCTTCTCCCTCCACGTCTACGTTAGAAACCTGAGTCCCCTCAGTTATTATGTGATTTCCTATTCCTAGCTTTAGATAGTGTTTAATGACTGTCGAGATTTTTCCTGCTGCCCTTATTGGGATACACTCTGACTCTACTTCATCACCATCTGTGGTTTTGACTAAAACCTTAGCTTTCTTCTTCTCCTCATCGCAAAATTCTACATTAACTGAGGAAACTTTACCCAAGAATACTAGCCCTTCCAGATCTCTCCCTTTCATTACGCTTCTCATTTTTTCACTGCTGAACCAATAATGTTTTCAAGTTTTAATCCCTTTTTATTAAGATAGATAGATAGATCCTTCCTTATTTTGTTAATTATGTTATATCCTTGGTCAATTATTACTGAACCTAGTCCCACAACCTTGGCCCCTGCTGACATTAAACCTAGAACGTCCATATAGGAGAAAACACCTCCCATTCCTATAATTTCTACCTCGTATTCTTTATAGACATCCGCAATTACTCTCAAGGCTAGAGGATATATACACTTTCCCGATATTCCTCCTGTACCGTAACTAAGTATGGGTGAAAATGTTTCAACGTCCACTAACTCTCCTTTTAGTGTATTTATTAGGGATAGTCCATCAGCCCCTCCTTCTAGAGCTTTTCCTGCTATTTCTAAAACGTTATCCCAAGGACCGAGTTTTACGAAAACTGGAACTTTTACTGTAGATTTAATTTCTTTGACTATCTCGTAAGATTCAGTAGCTAGAGATGCTCCATATCCCTTTCTATTAGGACTACTTAGGTTTATCTCAATTAGTTTTGCCTTTTTCTCTACTCTTTTTCCCACTTCTCTGATTTCTTCCCTATCTTTTCCACCTACACTAATAAACAAATTGCAGTCGCACGAAATACTGTCAACAACACTCACTCCTGGATTTCCGAGTCCTATAGCATTTATGTAACAGCCATCTTGAAACCTTAATAATGTAGGAGGTCTGTGAGGTTCCAGAGAAAGTAGAGTAAATGTTTTAGTTGTTATAGCAGACGGTCTATATTCTCTACAGACTCTCGAGATAAAGCTAGGAACGTCTGGTACTATACCCGAGGAAATAATTAAAGGATCCTCTAATTCAATGCCTGCTATCTTCAATTGCATTAACACCTCTAACTGGATATATCTCTCCACCATCATAGGCAATCTTTCCTTGAACTATAACAGAAACTATGGTAGAGTCAAGAGGATATCGATCAAATGGAGTTTCAATTACTTTAGAAAATCTTGTACTATATCTCCAGCGACTCAGCCGAATAATTACGAAATCCGCAAAATATCCCTGTTCAATCTTTCCTGCTTTTATCCCTAATATCTTCGATGGATTTATAGACAATAATTCAACTGCTCTATCAAAGGAAATGATCCCCTTCATTGCAAGACTGTATATGAAAGGCGTAGTAAAGGAAACTGCAGCAACTCCAGGTGGACATAGCTGATATGGCATTTCCTTCTCTTTTTGTGTATGCGGAGCATGATCGCTTACTATAGCATCTGCTTCCCACAGAGCTCTCAAAAGTTTTCTTCTTTCTGTTACACTCCTAATAGGAGGATTTACCTTAGTTAGACAGTTAGTTTCCCCGTTTAATAAGAGGTGGTGTGGTGTAAAGTCAGTCGTGAATCCTTTTGACTTAGAAATCCTTATTGTTTCATAGTTTGTTGAGTGGGTTACATGAAAATTACCCTTAATAATATCGAGTGCAGCTATTTCTTGCCATGTCCTTCTTAAATTTCTAAACTGATTTAAAGATAATGGAATTTCTGGATGTAGAACCTTCAGTTTTCTTGAAGATAAAACGAACTTTAATTCTTGTTTTTCTAAATCTTCTGGGAAAACTTTGTAACCAGCTATAGGTAGTTTTTCTACTTCGCTATTAGATGTTACCCCAGAATAAACGCCAAAATTAGTCCTAGAATAGTTGTCAAATTCTCTCAATCTTTCCTTAATTTTTTCTGGAGAATTTATAAATGGTACGGTATTTGGCATATCCATGATTGTTGTAACACCTCCGTAGATTGCCTCAGAAGTTGCAGAAGTTACGGTTTCTTTATAAGAGAGTTCCAGGCCTCTCACATGTACGTGCATGTCAACCGATCCTGGCAATATTAATGCGTCAGATGGAAAGCTTATGTCTGGCTTACAATCCTTTCTGATTTCCTTTATTCTCCTGTCAAAGTTGATACAACCTTCAACGAACTCCTTTAGAAAGATCTTACCTCTTATCCACAATGTGACTCACCTGCATAAAAGGACCTTCAATGCAAGGCAAATATCCATTAACTTCGCACACTCCACAAACTCCCATCATACAATTCATTTTTGTCCATCTCACAAAAACAAGTGAATTACTAGGTAACTCTTTTAGTTTCTCTCTCGGCACAGAAGCTAATATAGTATCCCATCCATCTAAATGTTCAGTTTTCTCGAATTCTTCTGGACAATCGTTACAAACTAAGCCAACTTTAGATCCTCTTCTAATTGCGGTTCTTAGGGGATAAATTAAGTCATGATAATGCATCTTATCAGTTATGCCTAATACTGAATTTCCTAGCTTGATTGGTCTTCCTAGTGGACCCTTTACTATAACTCTATCCTTTCTAGATATCAGGTCAAAAAGCTTAGGAGACTCCACAAAGATAGTTAATAGGCCGTTTTTTGCGTCTCCTATTCCCATTGGTATTTCATATGGAGGAATAATTATAGTTAAGAATTGGCCAGGAAGTGTATTAATCTCTACTTCTAGATCTATTTCTGAAGGATCTCCCCTTTCAGCTCGAATTACATTAGCATATTTCATGACAATATCTGCCTCAGTACGTCATCCTCCGTAAGTTCTGTGTCGCAATAATCGCACTTTAGCACAATAGGTACCTTACTCACTGAGGAGAATTTTGATATACCTTCAGGATCGTTATTTGTTATACACAATGGGTTTTGGCATTTTAAAATTCCTACCACTATATCTGGTATCCTTAATTTTCTCTTCTCTGCAACTTCATAGTTCCTAATAATATTAATAGTTGCATTAGGAGCTATAAGAGTAATTAGTTCTGACTCAACGTTGTTTATTACTCTTTCCTCTATCTTTACTATATCTTTTTTGCCTATTCTATGGCTATCTACGTTCATAACAAGGGCTACTCTATTTCCTTCATTGCCCTTTATTCCAAGAATCTTTAGAACTGCTAATGCTCTTCCCGCTGGTATATGATCAATGACTGTTCCATCCTTAATTTTTGTTACAATTAGCCCGTTCTCCATCTTACTCACCTAAAATTTTAACAAATAGAGCTTGCCTAATAGGTACTGCCAATGATGCCTGATAAAAGTATTTAGCATGAGGCGAGACATCAATTTTTCTGTCGATCTCGTTTACTCTCGGAAGGGGATGAAGTATTATTGATCCCTTTCTCATTGAATTAACGATCTTTTCGTCTATTGTATAGCTTTCTTTTACCTTTTCATATTCAACTTCGTCTGGAAATCTCTCTTTTTGTATTCTAGTAACATAAACCACATCTAAATCATGAAGAACGTCATAAGGACTATTAAGTTCAACATATTCATAGTTTAATTCTCTTAAAATCTCCTTTCTCGCTTTTAATGGTGGTGGAGATATTAGGTAAACACTCTTTGGCTTAAATCTAGTGAGTCCTCTAAGAAGACTATTTACTGTTCTAGCATATCTTAGATCACCTATTAGACCAAAATTTAGACCGTCTATTGTATTGAATGTCTTGAATATTGTGTATAGATCAACTAATGTCTGAGTTGGATGTTCATGTTTTCCATCTCCAGCATTTATTACAGGTTTACTTGAAACTTCAGCGGCAAATTTTGCAGCCCCATCAAACTTATGTCTTATAACAATACAGTCAGAGTAATTTTCCATCATTCTTATTGTATCTGCTAAATTTTCTCCCTTTACAACTGATGTTCCTTCTTGTGACGAGAAACCTATGACGTTCATCCCTAATCTCTGTGCAGCAGCACTGAAGCTTAGTGCTGTTCTTGTGCTTGGCTCAAAAAAGGCCTCTGCAATTATCTTTTCTTTCATTTTTATTTTTCTTCCCTTTAAAATTTCATCAGCCAGAGAAAAAATCTCTAGATATTGATCTCTTGAAAAATCATACGCCGAAATTACGTCTTCCACTAATGCCCTTAATTATGGTAAATACGTTAGTGTATTTAAACTCTTTTTTCATATAAACCCATTGATGAATTTCGCTGAAGAATTGTTGGACAAAAAGCTTCTACTAATAGGTAGTTTTGTATTGACCTCAGGTAGAACTAGCCCTTACTATCTAGACTTAAGGAGATTACCAAATTATCAAGTCTTTTTTGACGTTGTATCCAAAGCCATAGATCTCATAAAAGGAGTTAAGTTTGATATGATACTCGGAGTAGCGACTGGAGGAGTTCCTTTAGCTTCTTTTCTTTCTTGCAAGTTAACCACCCCAATGGGGTATGTCAGACTAGAAAAGAAAGGTCATGGAACTGATAAACTATTAGAGGCGGATGTAAAGGGAAAAAAAGTAATTATAGTTGACGATGTAGCTACATCTGGAGGTTCAATAGAGAAGTCAGCCTTAATAATAAGAGAAAATGGTGGAGAGGTTAATGACGCACTCGTGATAGTGGATAGAGAAGAAGGAGCTAAGGAGAGACTTCAGGATTTAGGAATTAATCTATATAGTGTTTTTTCAATTCATGAAATATTAAATGAAATATCTAGTAAGTTAAGTGATCAAGAAAGAAAACTTCTTCAAGATTATTTGGTGAAAAAAGTTGAATAGAATAATATTGGCCTTAGATGAAGTTATACAGCGCGACAAAATAATGCAGATCCAGGAATATATTTATGCGGTAAAGATTGGATATCCTCTATTATTGCAGCTTGGAGTAGGAGGCGTTAACGAACTTCTTTCTGGTGTAAAGGTAAAAAGAATACTGGATCTCAAGCTAGCCGATATCGGTAATACAATGATAAAAATAGTTTCCAAGATACCTGGAGATGGAGTTATCGCCCACGCTTTTATTGGAGTAGAGGGTGCTTTGGATGAGCTAAAGAGATTCTTAGATTCTACGGGAGAAAAGCTTTATCTTTTATTGTCGATGAGTCATATTGGTTGGAACGATAGTTTCTACGATTACTTAAAGGATGTTGCTAACGAGATAAAGCCGTATGGAATAGTTGCTCCAGCAACCAGGTCAGGTATTCTCCAAAAGATAAGACATGACTTTCCAAGCTTAGAGATAATCTCTCCAGGTGTAGGAGTTCAAGGAAGTTTACCAGGCGATGCCTTATGTAATGGTGCGGATTATGAAATAATTGGAAGAAGTATATATTCAAGCCTAGATCCTATAGGTAAAGTTAAGGAAATATCAAAACTTCAGGAGGAGAGAATACTTGAGTGCAAAGGAGCAAAAGGTAGATAAGAATGCATTAAGTGAAAGGATAGCTGATCTATACGATCTTCTAGTTACTGCCGAGGACATTCATGAGATTACTGGAAATCCACCGACTACTGATATGGAAAGAGTTTTCTCCCTTGAACCTGTTGAAGGTTATGACGTTAATATTGGTAAAGGTAATTTTGACTACCGCAAGATTTATGACGAAATTAATTTGTTATATTTAAGGTTCCTTAGAGAAGTCATTTTAGATTATGCTAGAAGAACTATGGAAAGTGGAGTGGAGTTTATCAGCTTTATATTGAGAAATGGGGAGTACGCTATATTTGAAGGAGAAGAGGATAAGGTAGAAATTCCCATGCCAAAAGGCGTCGCTCAAGTTCATACTCATCCAGGAATATGTGTGTTCTCAGCAAAAGATCTCGAAACTGCTGACTCTCTCTTCATAAGGGGATACGTTACAGTTGCTGTTATGAATCCTAGATGCTTATCAGTAATATATCGTAGAGGAGTTTACACTCCAGAAGACCAGGAAGATTTAAAGAAACTTATGAAGGCAACTAGCAAAGCCAAAAACTTAGACGATATAAAATCAGCCTATTCATCTTTCAAGCCTCCGAACTTGATTTTCTCTAACCTCCCCGTTTAGCTATCATGTTAATTGTTGTTTCAGCAATATCTACGGAATATCTGCTAATTCTTCTAAATGAATCGACTAACAATAATGATTGTATTTTGTTTTCTGACTCTTTGGAAATTATATCTGATGATATACTTCTATGTGATTTTGCTACATCAACGTCTTCGGCGATGATCTTGTTTGCTATTTCCTTTTTTCCTTCTATAAAAGAATTTACAGCCTCAGAGTAAAGCTCTAGAACCTTATAACCTAGCTCTAGGATTTTACTCGTATCCCCGTTTACTACATCCTTGACTAGATATGCTATTCTAGAGGCGTGATCTGATATTCTTTCGATCGATTTTATTGCAGAATGAACGTCAACTATCTGGGCTATATTATAGCCTTCTTCTTCGAGTATTTCAAATGATGAGACACTTAATGTCAATTGTCTAGATACATAAAAGAAGAACCTATCTACCTCATCATCTCTTTCCGGAACTTCGCTAGCAATTTCAGGATCTTTTGTCTTTATAGCCTCTAAAACATCTTTAATCATGTTCTTAGATATTGCAGCAGCTCTGCTTATTGCTTTCGAAATTGGTAGATCCTTCTCGTTGACTAAAAATTGGACTGAAATATTGTTAGCGTCCTCCTCTATCACTTCAGCTCCTAGTAATCTCCTCCTTATAACGTCCTTAATAGTAGCTCTATCTTCAGCTCTCATCTTAGGACAAGTTAGGGTGACTGTAACGTAACCAGCCATATAATGAGATATAAATTCTCTTATTGCAAATTCAGGATTTCCGCTTTGACAATGAATTATTGCTTTGCTCTGTTTCGATTCTTCTTTATTTTCTCTAGGTGAAATTATAAGTCTAAGATTTGTATCCTTTATAATTTCTACTTCATCACCGGGTTTTAGAGAAAGCTCTTTAACCCAATTTTTAGGTAACGATATTATATAAGTAGAACCACCAGTCAATTGAATTCTTCTAGTTAAGCCCGCCATATATGGATATATAGTTTTAGGTATTTATCTCTATAGTTCTATTAGATCCTTTTTCGTTTAAAGATTTATCTATCTCATCTAATATTCTTTTACCTCCTTCTGTCGTTCTAACCTTAAATTCTTTAGGTAAATCTATAGAAGAAGAGAAATCTCTATATATATTCTCGATTTCTATTAGAAGATCAGTCCCTATAAACGGGTATATTTTACCAAATTCCTTTATAGCACTCACAACATCCTGAACATTGTTCAGAATTATTCCAACAGTTACTATTGTCTCAACTTTTATTTCGAGCATCTCAAGAAGGAGATCTAATTTTTCTATTGTGTTTAATATTGTTTTTAATTGTGCTGTTTCTTTTTTATATTCTTCTGGGATTTTAGTATCTTTAATATTTTCATAACTCGAAATCCTTGTCTTAATTTTGTTCTTCCAAAGACTAATCTTATGTCTAGTAGTCCTTATATCAATGATAACGTCGGCTAGTCCTTTCTTCACAAGAAATTTATTGATTGCAAAGTCTTAATAAGGTACACGGGTTAATAACTCCCCTCTATTTTCTCTATGTTTTATTAGAGAAAATATAGGAGAAAGCGATCCATTCCTACCATTAAAATCTTCTTCCTTAACTTCAGAGATATAAAAAGATATTTATAAACTACTTTCGTTAATTGAGGTGTAAGTTTTGAGACTTTCGGAAGTAGTTGAACTTTACAAGAAAAAGGAGGAAACGTTCATAGAGATTAATGAGAAAATTGAGTTTGAGGATATACCTGTTGATATTGGTACAAGGATAATATTAAATAAAGGGGAGAGAAAAAGGTTGATTGATCTTGGAATTTTATCTTTAATATATAAGAAAAATAGAAATTTTGTCCAAGACTACTTGGACTTAGATAGTTCCCTAGATAATATCCATGAGAAGTACGGTGTATATACAGAACTTGAATTTCTTTCTATCTGCTGTCAAGACCTAGTTAGTGACCTCGATTTAAAGGCTGTTTTAGAAAAGCTCAAAACCTATATACTTTCTAGAGAAAAAGAAGCAGATGAATAATATCATAGTCATAGGAGGAGGAGTTGGAGGATATGCTGCAGCAGTTAGATCAAGTGAGCTTGGAGACAAAGTAACCATAGTGGAGAAGACACAGTTGGGAGGAGAATGCATAAATAGAGCATGTATACCATCGAAAACACTAATCGACGCTGTAAAATTACTTAATAAGTTAAATAAGTCTACTTGGATCTCTGCAGAGGCTGAATTAAATTATGAAAAGCTAATGCAGTTCAAGACTCAAGTTATAGAAAATGTTAGGTCGAAAATGGAAAAGAGATTAGCTGAACAAGGTGTAACGATAATTCAAGGAGAGGCTAGACTAGAGGAAGGAGGTGAAGTAGTGGTAAACTCTCAGAGGTTTAATCCAGACAAGGTAGTTTTGGCTAATGGATCCATTCCAATATCTTTTCCTGATTTTCCCCTTAATGGAAATAACGTTCTAGATCCTTGGACTGCTATGAATAGAGAGGTTCCGAAAAAGATAATTATAGTAGGTGGAGGAGTAGCAGGAGTAGAGCTGGCCACCTTATTCAGCGCTATGAAAAGAGAAGTAACAATACTAGAACTTATGCCTCAACTTTTACCTGGTTTTGATAAGGACTTGGCTTCAGCAGTCAAGAAAAGGTTAGAGGAAAAGGGGATCAACATATTTCTTAACGCTAAGTCTAAGGTTGTCAATTCTAATGGAAGTGTAGAGTTCTCAGTTGTTATCCCTTCAGGTGAGGAAAAAGTAGTCGGTGATTTAGCTGTTATAACAATTGGCAGAAAGGCTACTACAGCTGGCTTAAAGCTTAAGGAGAACGGAGTTGAAGTAGATCAGAGGGGTTACATTAAGGTTAACGAAAGCGGTCAAACTACCAATCCTTCAATTTACGCTGCAGGAGATGTTGCAGGTCCTCCACTTTCTGCAACTAAGGCATGGAAACAGGGAATCGTCGTAGGAGATAATTTAGGAGGAGTAAAATCGAAGATGCCATCGTTCTATCCATCATCTATATTTGCGGATCTCGAAATAGGGACAGTTGGTAAAACTGTGGACGATTTAAAGAAGTCAAACGTAG
The DNA here is from genome assembly GCF_000632495.1 of Candidatus Acidianus copahuensis. Lineage (GTDB taxonomy): Archaea > Thermoproteota > Thermoprotei_A > Sulfolobales > Sulfolobaceae > Acidianus > Acidianus copahuensis. Next base: position 47,576 of record NZ_JFZT01000044.1, read on the forward strand.
ACGCGAAAGAAATTACAATTCACATGAAAGATATACCTAGAGCTTGGACTCTCAATGAGACTGAGGGGTTTCTAAAAATAGTTATAAGCCAGAACAAGATTGTAGGGGCCCACATGATAGGAGAAGGAGCAGCTGAGGTTATAAATACGTTAGCTCTAGCAATGGAAACTGGACTAACTATTGATCAAATATATCCAGTGCTATTCTCTCATCCAACAGTTTCAGAGATAATAACAGAAGCAATACAAAGGGCTAAGTATGGAGAGGTATATTAGCCATTTTTACTAGTTTCTATCGCGAATGAATGAGAAAGAGAGGAAAAATATAAGGAAGCTTTTCAAGCTTCTTTTCTTTACATCTAGAGGTGGTTATACTAGGTTAAAGATTGTTAGACTTCTGGAATCTGGAGAAGCGAATGCTAATCAGATATCAACTAGGCTTGGATTAGATTATAAAACAGTGATTCATCACCTCGAAGTTCTACTGGAAAACGGAATAGTAGTAAAGGGGAACGAGAAATATGGCACTCAGTATAAGCTTTCATCCTTTTATCATACTTCAAGTGAAATTTTGTCCGATTTAGAGAATGAAAATAAGGGTTTTAAGGTAGATAAAAAGACTTAACTTATAGACATTTAATTTATCTTAGACTCTTAATGCTCTGGGAGGAATGGAAGAGAAAAGCCTTCGAAAGGCTGAATAAGGACAGAGAAATAGGATACCTGGATCCAGACATATATGATATTCTAGTTCAATTCTTTAAAAGGGAAAAAGTTATACGTATAGCAGTTGTAGTGGTAGAATAACTATAGTCGATTCTCAACTTCCTTGGAAAAGGGAAAACTCAACTATCATATTTAAGAATCATTTTAAGATATCACCTAATGAGATAGTTGATGTATTGAGTAAAGGACAACTCTATAGACTTTGGTTAATTTCACAGGGTCCAATATTTCATGTGTATTCTAAGGATTGGGATGAAACATGGGAAGTAATTAGAATAGCAAGAAAAGCAGGGTTTAAACATTCAGGAATTATGAGTATAAATCAGAAGGGTATATTAATAGAGTTAAGGACAGGAGTTAAGTTTGTTCATCTTTTAAGGGAAAAGGAAGATCAATTTCTCTCTGAGGCGGAAATCAATAGTTTAGCGCTTATAGCTAATGAGGTTCTCTCCAAAGGTAAGGAAAAATTAAACGAGCTTATGTTGGAGTTATCTAAAGGAAATGATTCTATGGAGTTGCGGAAGGACTCTAAAGGGAAGCCTGAGGTCCATTACGGCTTCAGCTAACTCCTTAAGTGCAATTTCATAGTCCTTCCTATTTCCATCGGGTTGGACAATTACTTTATCTTTTCTAATACCGTTCTCCTCTACAAATCTTACTACCTCTTCTAAGTCCTTCCTAGTATATAATATAACAAACTTGTAGTAAGTTGCCCAATCATCTGTAAAGTTATAGGCTATTTTATGTCCACTATTTGAAAGTTTTGGAGAAACAGAAAACACGTCGACAATCTTCCTTAATTCTTCATGCGGTTTTATTGTCCCATTTGTTTCTACAACGATCCTTTGTCCCATTTCCTTTATAGCTAAGGCAAGAGGAACAATGTTTTGAAGCAGAGGTTCGCCTCCGGTTATGGTTGTGGCTGGTAATGTCTTGTCTAACCTTTTTATTATTTCTTCTATTGAGATTAATTCTCCTTTTTCCCAAGAATATTTAGTGTCACACCATACGCATCTTAAGTTACATGTAGCTAATCTAATGAAGTTTGACGGTACGCCTATAACTTCTCCTTCACCTTGTATGGAGGAGAAGATCTCAATTACTCTATACTCCACGAGATAGGAGTGGTTCTATATCTTTAAAAATCTCCCTTTTAAGATCTTCAAGCCCTTCTCCTCTCTCGGCACTTATTTTTAGGTATTTAAGACCTTTTTCCATTAAGATCTCTTCAAGTTCCTTCATGATATCTCCCTTTTCGTCTATCTTATTAATTGTAACAATTGTTTTGTTCCCTAATGATAAGACCTCCTGTAAAAGATCGATCTGTTCCTTAACAGTGTATAAAGACTGGCTTGATCCATCAAGCAAAAATACTGTAACATTTTTAAGATTTTTAAGGGCATTTATAGCCTTTTTTTCTATCCAGTTTCTTTCGTGGGAAGGTCTATCAAGGATTCCTGGAGTGTCAATAAATTGTACTTTATATCCATTTACTTCAGTATGACCTACGTGAATTTCCTTAGTAGTAAATGGATAACTTGCAATTTCTGGCTTAGCTGAAGAAAGTTTAGATATTAGAGTGGATTTACCAACATTTGGAGGGCCTGCAATAACTACAGTTGGCAAATCTGGGTCTATAGACTTAGCTTTCTTTAAGCTTAAGGAAAGATCTATAATCCAGTTAATGCATTCCTTGTTCTTCCTTAGAATAGAAGAGGCTCTACCAAAAGCCTGTCTCATTAGTCTATTTGATTCCTTATCCTCTGACGTTGATATCTTTCTAGCATATTGATCAAGGATATTCATAGATAACGTTGAAGCTCGTAGACTTACGCTTAGACAAATTTTTACTCTATCTAGTGAACCACCTGCGGCTATCTCTAGAACTCCTCTGTAAAATGGGTGTAAAGAGTTAACTCTAGGGAAGCTCTTTACGAATTCCTGGTATTTCCTTATGTTGTCCGAATATGACTTTAGTCTTCTTATCTCTCTATCCTTTGGAGTTTCTCCTGAAATTTTTGCAATCCTTTCTAATTCTATTTTAATTAGATCCTCTACTTTAGGAGGAATTCTTAACCTCTCAAATGGGCTTAGCATACTTTAGTACCTGGAGGAACATCCCCATCTACTGTTAAAACTCTAGGTTTAATACCCCTCTCTTCATCCTCTTTACACCCTGCTGCTAAGATCATTCCTTGGCTCTCATATCCCCTAATAATTCTTGGTTTAAGATTAATAATCACTATAACCTCCTTCCCCACTAAGTCTTCTGCGTTATAGAATTCAGCTATTCCAGAAATTATTTGCCTCTCTTCATTCCCTAAATCAACGATTAATCTAATTAACTTTGTTCCCTCTAACTTCTCGGCTAACTTCACTTTTCCTACCCTAAGCTCTATTTTAGAGAAATCGTCTATTGTAATCTCCATGAACTTTGCTTAACCCTTTAAGATTTTAACGCTATTGTTCGCAAGTTCTCGATCAAAAGAAAACGATTTATTTACTTGGTTAAGGAAATTTTAGCATTAATTAAAGCAAATCTTTTATATCAATTATGTAAATATGGTTTATGGAGATTGCCAAGCTAGGAGAAGGAAAAACCAAGGAAGTGTATTCGTTCGAAGATGGAAAAGTCCTTCTCAAGTATAAAGATTCCATAACTGCTGGAGATGGAGCCAAGTCTGATATTTTAGATGGAAAAGGCATTCTTAACGCTCAAACCTCAGCATTATTCTTTCGTTTACTTGAAAGAAAAGGAATTGAAACTCACTATATCGGAATGTATGATGAAAGAACTATGATAGCTAAATCACTAAAAATGATTCCAGTAGAGGTTGTATTAAGGAATATAGCGGCTGGTAGTATAGTGAAGAGATTACCAATAAAGGACGGTGAAGTATTTAACCCTCCAATAATTGAGTTCTTCCTTAAGGACGATTCAAGGCACGATCCAATGCTGAATTATTCTCATTTAGAGTATTTTAAACTAATGAGCAAAAAAGAGGCTGAGGAGGTAGAGGAGATCATGATTAAAGTCAATGCGGTAATGAAGGAGACTATAGATAAAGCTGGACTCGATCTCTATGACTTTAAGCTTGAGTTTGGGAGATTAGGGGATAAACTAATTATAGGGGACGAGATTTCGCTTGACTCTATGAGAATAAGAGAAAAAGGGACGGGAAGAATATTAGATAAGGATCTTTACAGAAAAGGTTCTGATATGGGAACAGTAAAGAAGTCTTATACTGAATTTCTTACTAGGATGGAGCGAGTTATATGATTTACAAGGTAGAATTTCTGATAACAAATAAGGAAGGGATACGAGATCCAGAAGGAGAGACAGTAAAGAAGTTTATCGTGGATAAAGTAACTAACAAGGTTGAGGATGTAAGGGCAGGGAAATACATTGTCGTCAACGTTAATGTGAGTAACAAAGAGGATGCGGAGAATATTGCAAAACTTTTGTTAGAAAAAACGAGGCTATACAATCCAGTAATTCATAAGGTAGAGGTTAGGGTGAAGGAAACTGAAAACTGCCATAATTAAGTTTCCTGGAACGACCTGTGAGTTTGATGTACTAAAAGCGATAGAGGAAGCTAAAGGAGAGGCAGAAGTAGTGAAATATAAGGAATTTGATCCAGATAGATTCGACGCTGTTATATTAGCCGGTGGGTTTAGCTTTGGAGATTACTTAAGGGCAGGTAGCGTTGCTGCTAATAGCGATACGATGGCTAAAGTAAAAGAGATGGTAAACTCTGGAAAGAAAGTTCTTGGAATATGTAATGGATTCCAGATATTGGTAGAGTCAAACTTACTAGAGGGAGGGCTTTTGCCTAACCTTAATATGAGGTTCATAAGCAAATGGATTTACCTTAAGATAGTAAAGGAGACAGCACTAACTAAGGGTTTAAAGGGAAAAGTAATCAAGCTTCCTATAGCCCATGCCGAGGGAAGATATTATCACGATAACCCTCAAAGAGCGTCAGAACTTGCAGTATTCCAGTACACTAACAACTTAGGAGAAGTTGACGAGAAGTCAAACCCAAACGGTTCCTTACTTAACATAGCTGGGATATCGAATGAGGAAGGTAACGTGATAGGTCTAATGCCACATCCGGAAAGAGCATCATTTCCGCTAATCTCGCCTGATGGTTCGAGTGATGGGTTAATGTTATTGAGGTCGTTTTTAAGATGAGACTTTCTCTTTCAACTTATGAAATGGAGCTGGTCAGGAAACAGATAGGTAGAGAGCCTCTAGAAAGTGAATGGAAAGTGATTGATGCCCTATGGTCTGAACACTGTTCATATAAGTCCTCCAAGATTTTCTTAAGGACTTTTCCTACTGGTGGAGAAAATGTAATAATGGGTATAGAAGACTGGCAAGACGCTGGAGCAGTTGACCTGGGGGATGGACTTGCCCTTGTTCTAAAGGTAGAGAGTCATAATCATCCTTCTGCTATAGATCCCTTTAATGGTGCAGCGACTGGAGTAGGAGGAATAATAAGGGATATAGTTAGTAAGGGAGCTAAACCTATAGCCCTTCTGGACATGATAAGAGTAGGAGATTTAGGTTCAGAAAGGAATAGATGGCTTCTCAAAGGTATAATTTCAGGGATCGGCTTTTACGGAAATAGTATTGGAGTTCCAGTTGTTGGAGGAGAATTGTCGTTTGATGAGTCTTATAACGATAATCCATTAGTTGATGTAGCTTGCGCAGGAATAGTGAAGAAAGATAAAATTATTCCGAGCGTTGTCAAGAAATCAGGACTAAAATTAGTACTAGTGGGTCTTACAGGAATAGATGGTTTAGGTGGGGCTTCCTTCGCATCTAGAAAGTTGAGCGGAGAGGATGAAATCGGAGCTGTTCAAATAGCTGATCCATTTGCTGGAAAAATAATCATTGATGCAACTTTAGAAGTTTCTGATAAGGTGGAGGCGATTAAGGATTTAGGAGGTGGTGGGTTAGCCGTTGCAGTAACTGAGATGGCAAATGGTTTAGGAGCAAATATTAAATTAGAAAATGTTCCATTGAGAGTTAAAGAAATGACCCCTGAAGATATAATTGTATCTGAAACTCAAGAGCGGATGCTCTTTGCAGTCGAGGAGGGTAATGTTCAAAGCGTTTGTAAATCTTTTGAGTACTACGAATACCCATGCGCGGTTATAGGTGAAATAACTGAGGATAAGATTATCAGATTTACCTTCGAAGGGAAGGAAATAGTATCATTACCTTCTGAACTCCTTCTTTCTCCCCCCTTATATATGTGGGGCACGTCAACAGAAAGAAGGGGAATGAAACCAAGGATTGCAGTAGAGATTGGACAAGCGATTAGAAAAGTTTTAACTCATCCAGATATGGTAAGCAAAGAATGGGCTTATAGTCAATTTGATTACGAGGTTGGTATATCTACTGTAATAAAGCCAGGAGAAGCTGATGCTAGTCTAGTTAAATTGCCAAACGGTAAATTCCTTGCTCTTAAGGGAGATGCCAACCCTGAACTATGCTTATATAACTCTTACGAGTGTGGAAAGGCAATATTTGCTGAGGTTTATAGGAACTTAGCAACTGTTGGATCTATTGGAGTTGCAGCAGTTGATCATCTTCAATTTGGAGACCCAAGAAGACCTGAAGTGTATCAGGACTTTGTTAATTCCGTCAGAGGAATATCCGAGGCATCAAAGGTTCTTAATGTTCCTATAGTTGGCGGAAAGGTCTCATTTTATAACGAAAACTTGAGGGGAGAGGCAATTAAGCCTACACCATTAATAGTTATGGCTGGGATTAGTGAGAAGTTTTTCAGACCCAAGATCGACGAAGATCAGTATATAGTTTTATTGGGAATTACTAAAGATCAATTGGCCGGTTCTCTTTATCATAAGTTATTTGGCGGAGAAGAGGAGACACCTAATGAAATTCTATATGAAGACCTTATTACGAGTAAATTTGTAACTCAATTAATTAGAGAAGGTAAAGTAGAGTTTGTCAAGGATATATCCAAAGGTGGAATAATAGGATCGCTTTGGCCCATTATCGTAAAAGGATATTCTGTGTCTCTAAATATCGACTCTATAATAGGAGCTTCTAGAGTTGAGTCAAAATTATTCTCCGAAAATGGAGGCAGATTTATTCTTCTAACTCAAAATTTAGAGGAGATAATTTCAAGGTCTAGAGATAATGGTATATTCTCGTCTCAAATAGGTAAAGTTAAGGGAAGAGAGAAGATAGGTTTATCACTTAATGATAAGTTCTTGGACTTGACTGAGGAAGTCGATAAGTACTATAACTTTTTGGAGGGGATGCAATGATTAAGGTTAAGGAGCATTGCGGAGTTTTCGCATCTATGGGAGAGGGTTCTGTTCATATTGTCTATGAGGGCCTGAAACTCCTTCAACACCGGGGAGAGGAATCAGCTGGAATATCCTTTTTAAATGGCGAAAATCTTGCTACGATTAAAGGCCTTGGATTAGTTGATGAGGCAATTGGAGATAAGATAGGGAACGTGTTCTCAAATGTGAGTATTGGTCATGTGAGGTATTCAACTACTGGTAAGACAACGATAGATGAGGCCCAACCTTTAAGTAACGATAAAATATCTATAGCCTTTAACGGCACTATAACAAATTACTTTCAATTTGGGAACTTCTCTACAGATACAGAGTTTATATTGAATTTCATGGCAAAATATAGTGATCCGTTAGAGGGCTTATCTAATTTTATGGCAAGTGCAGACGGAGCCTACTCAATGGTGATAATGTGGAAGGATGGTAGAATTTTTGCTGTTAGGGATCCTCATGGGTTTAGGCCACTAGTACTTGGCAGAATAAATAACAACTTGGTCATATCATCTGAGGATTCAGCAATTATTCAGATGGGAGGTAAAGTAATCAGAGACGTGAAACCAGGGGAGGTCGTAGTTTTCGAAAATGACTCATTTTTAAGCTATCAGCTACAGAGGCAAGACATTGCAGTTTGCTCGTTCGAATATATTTACTTTTCTAGATCAGATACATCAATAGATGGTTATCCTGTCTACGATGCCAGAATAAGGTTAGGAGAGGTTTTAGCTGAGAAACATCCAGCCAACGCACAAATTGTTGTTCCTGTTCCAGATTCAGCTAGGCCAATAGCTCTTGGATTCTCCAGGAAAACTGGAATTCCAATAGAGGAAGGTTTGGTTAGAACTTTGAACTCCAAGAGATCCTTTATTTTGCCCTCAGATCGTAGTAGAGTACTAACTCTAGAGGAAAAATTTGGTGTAGTAAGTTCAGCGATAAAGGGGAAGGATATAGCTTTAATTGATGATTCGATAGTTAGAGGTAACACGATGAGAAGGATAATTCAATTATTAAGGAGAGCAGGAGCTGAGAAAATTCACGTTCGTATAGGTTCTCCAATGATTAGATATCCTTGTTATATGGGAATAGACTTTCCTAGAAGGGATCAGTTAATAGCCTTCGAGAAAGATGAAAGTAAAATAGCGAAATCCATAGGTGCAGATTCAGTGAAATACCTTACTAAGGATGAGATGGTAGAGGCAATAGGAAGGAAGGATCTCTGTGTGGCCTGTTTTACAGGGAAATACCCATTAAAGGGTAATTACAACTTAGGAAAACTTGAAGTTACTTTTAGAAGGTGAATTAAATGGCAGGAATATCCGGAATACTAGCCTTTGATAAGGTATGGAATGTAAACAAATTCCTGAAATACTCCCTTATTGGGCTTCAACATAGAGGATATAATTTTACGGGAGTGGCAGTATATAACGAAGGTAAAATAGAGAGTAAAACGTATAATGAATCTCCAGAGGATGCTGAAGTGTCCTACGACGGATGGGCAGGGATAGGATATTCGGGTAGCAGGAAAGGGTATCCTGTAAAGGTAGGAGGTATAGCCTACGTAGTTGATGGAGTACTTAAGGAAAATCCAGAGGAATTTGCAAAAGATCTTTTAAAAGATCCTGAAAGGGCACTCGAAAATGCAAAAGGCGTGTTTAATTTAATAGCTTTAACTGAAAATGAAAAAATAATAGCATATAGAGATAAATTTGGTTTAAGACCATTATTTCTAGGCGGTTTTGGGTTCGACCTAGGTATAGTATCTTCAGAGTCTTCTGGAATTAATGTTATAGGAGGAGATACTAAGAGAGAAATAAATCCTGGAGAGATGGTTGTCCTTGAAAGGTTTAACGTTGAGTCAAAGCAATTGAGAGTTGAAAGAAAAGCTACATGTTCTATAGAATATATTTATCAATCAAGAATAGATGGTATTTTAGAAAAGTCGCAGATATATGATGTAAGAATAAGAATTGGAGAAGAGCTAGCCAAAGAATGGCCAATATCAGCAGATACTGTAGTAGGCGTCCCAGACACTGCTTTACCTTTTGCAATAGGCTATTCGAGAAAGCTAGGTTTAAGAGTTGATTTAGGTTTTACAAGAACTGGCAGTCCAATAAGAACTATGATTGCCGGAGATAATTTTCTTAAGGTTGTAGGAGTTCAACTCAAACTCAATCCAATAAGGTCCGCATTTTTCGGTAAGAGAATAGTACTAATAGACGACTCGATGGTTACTGGTACTACGTTAAAGAACACAGTTTTTAATTTAAGAAAAATGGGAGCAAAAGAGATCCATATCCTTATAGGAAGTCCGAAGCTAGTTAGACCTTGTCCATATGGGGTTGAAGTACCTTCGGAATCAGATCTAATAGCTGCGAATTTAAAGGATGAGGACATAGCAAAAGTTATAGGTGCAGACTCTATACATTGGCTTAGTATAGATGGTCTCTTTAGATCTATAGGGAATAAAGACCTTTGTTACGGTTGTATGGGAGGCATATATCCAGGGTGATATAGATGCAGAGAGTTCTTTTAATTGGTGATGGAGCAAGGGAAAACGCATTTGCCTCAGCCTTAAGTTATCTAAGATTATACGCGTTGTCCTCATTTATTAATCCAGGAATAAAGAAAATAGTTGACTCTTCTGGAGGAAAATATTACATTGGGGACATAAATTCACAAGAATTCGTAAAGAAAGTTAAGGACGATGTTAATCCAGACTTTGCTATTATAGGGCCTGAAGATCCACTATTTCACGGGATTTCTGATGTATTTTATCAAGAAGGAATTCCAGTTATAGGGGCAAGTAGTAAAAATTCAATGATAGAGAAGTCTAAGACCTGGATGAGGCAATTGATGTGGAAGTACGGAATTCCAGGTAGGCTTAGATTTAAGGCATTCTCTAGCATTGAAGATGCAGCGAAGTTTATTATGGAATATGGGGGTTCAGTTGCTGTAAAGCCCTCTGAACAAGTAGGAGGTAAAGGAGTAAAGGTTGTGGCTGATTTACAGGCTTATCTTTCTCAAGAAAAAAGGCTAGCGCTAAGTAAGAGCGTTGATAAAATAGGTGAATTAGTTTCAGATAAAGTAAAAGTAATAGTCGAGGAAAGAGTCGATGGCCCAGAATATACACAGCACGTGTTAACTGATGGGCAGTCTTATTTACCATTGCCTCTAGCTCAAGACTATAAGCACGCATATCAAGACGGTATTGGTCCAGAGACTGGAGGAATGGGTTCGATATCAGGTCCAAGTTCGCTATTACCTTTCATTACTGAAGAGGAATATGAGGATACATTTGATATAGTTAGACAGACAGCCAAAGCAGTAGAGAGAGAAACTGGTGAAAAATACAAAGGTTTCATTTCTGGACAAATGATGCTTACTGATCTATGGGGTCCAACAGTCATAGAGTACTATTCAAGGATGGGGGATCCAGAGACATCGGCTATAATACCTAGGATAAAAAATTTTGGCGAAGTTCTAATACGGGCAGCTGAAGGTCATTTAAACAAAGTTAAGCCAGAAGTGGTAGAGACATCATCAGTAGTCTGGGTTGTATCGCCTTTAGGTTATCCGCTAGATAGAACAATAGCTAGGGGAAAAAGAATTTTTGTAGACGTTAAAAAAATAGAAGATTTCGGTTGTCAAGTGTTCTTTGGTTCAACGTCTTTAGAAGGAGGGCAGATAATAACTCAGGGATCTAGGGCATTAGAACTAGTTGCCCTGGGAGATTATAATGAGGCAGTTAAGAAGCTGGAGCGATGTGTATCATTTGTAGGTTCTGAGACTAGGCTAATATATAGGACTGATATAGGTAAGTCAATTGATGACATGATAGAAAAAGCCGAAATAATAAGGTATTCATATAAGAAAAGGAAGTCTAAGGGAACTCTAGGCATCTCTGCCGATTGGTCGCCAAACGGTGGTATGTGGTGAGCGAATACTCAAGATCTGGTGTAGATCTAGATAAGGTTAAACGTATTCATGACGAGATATCTAAAACAATATCCTCAACCTATACCAGGACAGTTCTGGGAGCAGGTCATTACTCTGGAGTAATTGAGGTAAATGGCATTAAGTTGGCCCTTCATACGGACGGCGTTGGAACCAAGACTATATTAGCCTTAAGATCGGGTATTCTAGAACCTGTCGGTCAAGATTGTGTAGCTATGAATGTAAATGATTTGATATGTATTGGTTCAATTCCTTTAGCTTTAGTTGACTACATCGCGTTAGATAAGCCTTCAACTGATCTAGTATCAAAGGTAATGAGCGGTCTAATTAAAGCCTCAAAGGAGTCTGGCGTTGATATAGTGGGTGGGGAAACTGCTATAATGCCTGGTGTAATAAATGGGTTTGATCTATCTTGCACTGCATTAGGCATAGTTAACGAATTAAAAACTGGTAAAGATATAAGGCCGGGAGATGTAGTAATAGGTTTGAAAAGTAATGGAGTCCATTCAAATGGGTTTTCTCTCATTAGGAGGTTAATAGAGGAAGGCAAAATTGCCTTTGACTCTTGGAAAGACGAACTCATGAAACCCACAGCTCTATATGTGAAACCAATACTTGAAGTCCTTCCATACATAAAGGGCGCTGCACATATAACTGGAGGTTCATTCTCTAAAATACGAAGATTAACCGGGCTAAAGGTTGAACTTTTAGATATGCCTGAACCGCAAGAAGTTTTTAAGGAAATTGAAAAGTCCGGTGTTCCACACGAAGAAATGTACAAAGTGTTTAACATGGGTATTGGTATGACCCTTTTCCTTTCAAAAGAGAATGTCGATGAAGTAATGAAAACTGTTCAAAAATATGTTGACGCTTTTAAAATAGGAGAAGTTAAAGAAGGAGAAGGAATAATAATCAGGACATATAAAAATCAAGTTCTCTCAATATAGAATTTAATGAATATCTTTTAAACTCTAAATCATAAAGCTGATTCTAGTGGTTAATATGAAACCCGTAGATATGAACTCTTTAATAAATTACGTATCTCTAAAAATACTAGGAGGAAGCGATTATTTACTAGACGCTCTAGAGGAATATCTAGTGAATGGCGAAGGACCAGCTATTGTTGCTCATAAATATAACATATCAAAACATCAACTTAGAGGCTACGCACAAAGAATAATCGAAAAAAGTGGGAATGAGGTTAGAGCCAAGAAAGTTATTCCGATTCTTAAGGAGATGGCCTCAGGGATTAAACCGGTTGTGATTAGAGATGAGAACGGCGTATATCAATGCTCACTTTGTGAGACAGTTGTTGCTAGAGAGGATTCTGAGGAACACGTAAGAAAATATCATAAGGATGTCCTTACTTTGTCCATAAAAAATATGATGGAAAAATTGGAAGAGATAAGAGCTAAAAGATCTAAGCCCGTAATATTTACTTCAGCAAGTTAATATTTTTTAGGAGGAAAAAGGCTGTTTAAGCCTTATTATTGCTCTAAAATAGAAAAGGCTCTTTTATATTTGGTAATACGTATGATACCTATATGCGAAAGGTTATTAGCGTGAGGCTGAGAGAAGATATTGTAAAAGAAATTGACTCAAAATGCAAAGAGATGGGATTAAATAGAACTGAATTTATAAAGAAGGCATTAGAGTTTTACATCGATAATAAGAATAACGGTAAAAAGGCTAATTAGTTAAGGTAATCCTTCAGCTTTCTACTTATAGAGAACTACGTAAAAATGATTATTCTCTTAACTTTTAAATCTGTTTTTGTTGCGTTTTCTTGAACATGAAAATAATCCTTGCATATTCAGGTGGTTTAGATACTACTGTATCAATAAGATGGTTAAAGGAAAAGTATCAGGCCGACGTTATAACTGTCACTGTCGACGTAGGTCAAGTGGACGACTTCAAAAAGCTTGAAGAGAGAGCGTATTCAGCTGGGGCAAGCAAACACTATATGATAGACGCAAAGGAGGAGTTTGTAAAAGGTTTCGTAACATATGATATAATTATGAATGGCCTTTATGAGGATGTATACCCACTCTCAACAGCCTTAGCAAGGCCTTTAATAGCAGAAAAGATAGTTGAGGTAGCTAAAAAAGAAGGAACAGAATTCGTCGCCCACGGATCTACTTCAAAAGGTAATGATCAAGTAAGATTTGATCTTGCTGTAATGTCTAAAATGCCTAACGCCAAAATCATAGCCCCAGCAAGGATATGGGGAATGACTAGGCAGGATGAGGTAAAGTTTGCAGAAGAAAGGGGAATTCAAATTAAGTTGGAAAGTAGTAAGTACAGTATAGATGAAAATTTATGGGGAAGAAGTATTGAGGGAGATGTAATTTCTGATCCCTCCGTGGAGGTTCCAGAGGATGCGTTTGAACTTACAAAAAGGACTTCAGACAAATCCAGAATGGTCATAGAGTTCGACAAAGGGATTCCCGTATCCATAAATGGAAAGGATTTGGATTTAGTTACTTTAATTAAAGAAGTTAATAGGATTGCTGGTTCCACTGGCTTTGGTAGGGTAGACCATATAGAGAATAGGGTAGTTGGATTTAAATCAAGGGAAGTCTATGAAGTTCCAGCAGCTTTAGTCCTGATCGCAGCTCATAAGGACTTAGAAAAGATGATTTACACTCCTTTGGAGTTTAGGTTCAAGAAGTATGTGGATAGTCAATGGTCTGACTTGGTTTATCAAGGGTTATGGTATGAGCCATTGAGGGAAACCCTTCAAAGTACTGGTGAGGGAATGAACAAGTGGATCATGGGAAAGGTTGAGGTAGAAGTTCAAGGAGACGGTATGAGAATTATCGGAAGAGAATCGATAAATTCTCCGTACTCTGACAAGGTAGCCAGTTACAATAAGGGATGGTATCCCTCTGATGAGATGGCAAGAGGTTTTATAGAGATGTGGGGTATGCATTCGTTGTTAGCGAGAAAGGTGAGGTCAGATGCTTTATAGAAAATGGGGTTCTTCGGAGGATGAGGTAGTAAAGTATACTTCGTCTGTGCTTTCTGATAAAGAAATAATGGATGAAGTTAAGCTCACAATGAAAGTTCATGTGATAGAGCTTTACCTAGATAAGGTAATAAGTAAAGAGACATGTAAGAACGTAATTTCTGTAATAAATTCCTTTAAGGAGATAGGAGAAGAATATGAAGACGTTCATGAAGCTTTAGAGGATTACATAATAAAAAAAGTGGGGAAGGACGGTGACTGGATTGGTCTAGGGAGAAGTAGGAATGACCATGTAGCTACAGCTTTGAGGGTGAAGGCAAGAAACGAACTACTTGACCTTTTGGATGAAATAAATAAGGCGAGAGAAAAGATTCTCGAAGTAGCTGAGTCATCTACTGATATAATATTTCCGACTTTTACTCATCTACAACCTGCACAACCTTCCACTTTAGCTCACTATCTATTATATCTCGAGGAAGAGCTGAGCTCGAGGTGGAAGTCAATATTTAGTTCTTTGAAATTAGTCAATAGATCTCCATTAGGAAGTGGGGCAATTGTTGGAACGAACTTTAAGCTAAATAGGGAAAGAGAAGCGGAACTTTTAGGATTTGATGAGGTAATAGTTAACACAATATCAGCCACATCCTCAAGAGGAGATCTTATAAGCGCAGTTCTCGAAGTATGTAATCTTGATCTTGCTCTTAGTAGATTTGCTGAAGATATGGTTTTTCTTTCCTCCAAATTTGTCGACTTACTTGAGCTTCCAGATTCCCACGTTAGCACGAGTAGCCTAATGCCGCAGAAGAGAAATCCAGTTACTATGGAGATATTGAGGGCAAAGGCTGGCGAATGCTTAGGTAACGTTATATCCCTATCAACTATTTATAAGGGGTTGCCATCAGGTTATGATTTAGACATACAAGAGATGAATCCGCATTATTGGATTCCAATAATTGAAGCAAAAAGGAATATTGAAGTTATTCATTCCTTAATTCAAGGTCTTAAAGTAAAGAGCTCTATTAAGGATGAAACTGTATTAGCTACTGATGAAGCCGAGTTACTGTCGATGAAAGGAGTTCCCTATAGAGAGGCATACTTTGATATCTCTACTCGAGTAAGACAAGGTTCATTTAAACCTTCTGAGAACTTCGAAAGTTCTATACGAAACAAAGCTGTAATAGGTTCACCCAATCCAGAAATCCTTAAGCGAGACTTGAAAGATTATCGTGAGAGGTTAGAAAGGGACAAAAGAATATTAAAGGAATATAAAGACGAGATATTCTCGAAATTAGCTCAACTGAGGGCGTTAGAAGATGATATGCAAGAGGGATAAGAAAGGGTATATTTACTTAGAAGACGGTACGCTAATTGAGGGCTGTGGATTTGGAAAGTCTGGGATTAGGTCTGGTGAAGTAGTATTTACAACTTCTATGAATGGTTATCCAGAATCGTTAACCGATCCGTCATATAAGGGTCAAATTTTGGTAATTACTCATCCATTAGTAGGAAATTACGGAGTCCCAAAAAAACAGGACATATCAGGAATATTGAAGAACTTTGAGTCTGATAGGATACAGGTAGAGGGTTTAGTTGTAGTTGAAGAGACAGATCCACATAAGTGGAATTCTGATATGAGTCTAAATGAGTGGTTAACCTCTGAAGGTGTTCCTGGCGTTTCAGATGTCGATACTAGAATGATAGTAAAGAAAGTCAGAAGCTATGGAGTTATGATGGGAGTTATATCATCTGGAGTTAAGATTGACGAACCTGAGAAATATCTAGAGAGAAAATATGACGAAATAGATTTTACTGAATTTACTTCTCCTAAAGTTCCAATAATTCATCAAGGGAAAGGAAAGGACTTAATTGTTTTGGTTGACTGTGGTATAAAACACGGGATTCTACAAGAACTATACTTAAGAGGATTTACTATTGTTAGGGTTCCATGTAAGTTTTCAGCTGACAAAATTATGGATTATATGCCTAAAGGCGTTGTATTTGGTAATGGTCCAGGAAATCCAAATTTATTTTCATCTCTGGTCAAAAATTATAAAGATCTAGTGGAGTATGGTATACCAATAATGGGAATTTGTTTAGGTCACCAGATCACAACTTTAGCCTTTGGAGGAAAAGTTAAGAAAATGAAGTACGGTCATAGAGCCATAAATAAGCCTGTAATAGACGTTACTGACAATAAGTGTTATATAACAACTCATAATCACGGTTACGGAGTATTTAAGGAAGATGTTCCTCAAGACATGAAGGTTTGGTTCTATAATCCAGATGACATGATAGTTGAGGGTTTAGTTCACCAAAAGTTACCCATTATAACTGTTCAGTTTCATCCAGAGGCTAGACCAGGACCATGGGATGTAACTTGGATCTTCGATAAATTTAGGGTGATGTTAAATGGACATTAGGAAAGTAATTGTAGTAGGTTCAGGTCCCATAAAAGTAGCAGAGGCAGCTGAATTTGACTATAGTGGAAGTCAAGCGCTAAAGGCATTGAAGGAAGAAGGGATCTCAACTGTCCTTGTTAACTCTAATGTAGCTACTGTACAAACAAGCTATAGAATGGCTGATAAGATATACATGTTGCCTATAACTTGGTGGGCTGTAGAGAAGGTTATAGAACAAGAAAGACCAGATGGAATTCTGATAGGATTTGGAGGACAGTCTGCTCTTAATGTAGGTGTAGATTTATATAAAAATGGAATATTACAGAAATATGGAGTTAAGGTTCTTGGAACTCCAATAGAGGGCATAGAAAGAGCTTTGAGTAGGGAGAAATTTAGGGAAACAATGATTAACGTTAACATTCCAGTACCTCCTAGTTTGTCAGCTAAAAACGAAGAAGAAGCGTTAGAGAGGGCAAGAGAAATTGGATACCCCGTGATGGTTAGGGTTAGCTTTAACTTAGGGGGTAGAGGTTCTATAGTAGCTTGGAAGGAAAACGATCTGAAAAAGGAGATAGGTAGAGCATTTTCTCAAAGCTATATTCATGAGGTTCTAATAGAGAAATATTTACATCATTGGAAGGAACTAGAATATGAGGTAGTAAGGGATAATAAGGGAAACAGTGCGGTAATAGCTTGCATTGAAAACCTAGATCCAATGGGAGTTCATACAGGAGAATCTACAGTTATTGCTCCCTGTCAGACGCTTGACAATATGGAATATCAGGATATGAGAAGGTATTCTGAGATGGTAGCCAAGTCTATAGATTTAACTGGGGAATGTAACGTACAGTTCGCCATAAGTCCAAATAGTTATTCCTTTTATGTAATTGAGACCAATCCAAGGATGTCTAGATCTAGCGCTCTTGCAAGTAAGGCCACAGGATATCCTCTAGCTTATGTTTCTGCAAAGCTTGCGTTAGGCTATTCCCTCCATGAAATCATAAACAAAGTCTCTGGTTCAACATGTGCATGTTTTGAGCCAAGTCTTGATTACGTAGTGATAAAAATACCCAGATGGGATCTTCAAAAGTTTGAAAACGCTGATCAATCTCTAGCTACCGAGATGAAGAGCATTGGAGAAGTGATGAGTATAGGTAGGAACTTTGAGGAAGCTATACAAAAAGCTATCAGAATGTTAGATCTTGATGAACCAGGAATAGTCGGAGGAAAAACGTTCTTCTCGGCTATGAGTAAGGATGAAGCAATTTCTAAGCTTACATCAAGGAGTCCGTATTGGTTCCTTTACGCTGCTAAGGCATTTAAAGAAGGTGCAACGGTTGACGAAATATATGAAGCAACAGGCGTAGATAGGTTCTTTCTCAAAAAAATTAAGGATCTCGTTTACTTCTATAACGGTTTAAAGGAAAGGAAAAGCTTAACAAGGGAAACTATTGAATACGCAAAGAAATTAGGATTCAGTGATAAACAGCTTGCCTCAGCGTTAGGTTACGAAGAAGGAAGCGTAAGAAAAATGAGGAATGAAAACGGAATTAGCCCTGTAATAAAGCAAATAGATACTTTAGCAGGAGAATGGCCAGCAGTAACCAATTACCTTTACGTTACATACAACGGTAGAGAAGACGATATTGAGACTACAAGGGGTGGGAATAAACTGTTAATTCTAGGTTCTGGAGTTTTTAGAATTGGGGTATCTGTTGAATTTGATTGGGGTGTTATATCCTTACTCGATGCAGCCTCAAAGTACTTTGATGAGGTTGCGATTCTAAACTATAACCCAGAGACAGTTTCAACTGATTGGGACGTAGCAAGAAAATTGTACTTTGATGAAATTTCTACAGAGAGAATACTAGACATTGTAAGAAAGGATAACTTTAGATATGTTGCGACCTTTGTGGCTGGACAAATTGGCAATAATCTGGCTAAAGATCTTGAGGACAATGGCGTTAGGCTTTTTGGTACGTCTGGGCGCGCCGTTGATGTAGCTGAGGATAGGAATAAATTCTCTTCTCTCTTAGATAAACTGGGATTAAAGCAACCTGAATGGATATCAGCCATTAGCATAGAAGAGGTCAAGAAGTTCGTTGATAGAGTTGGTCTTCCAGTAATAGTAAGGCCTAGTTATGTCCTAAGTGGTTCCTCAATGAGGATAGTGAAAACTACAGAAGAGTTAATACGCACTATTGATGACATTAAGGTCTCATCTAAGTTCCCTGCAGTAATCTCTAAATTCCTGGATGGTGCAATTGAGGCTGAAATAGATGCTGTATCAGATGGAAAAGGCGTAGTTGGAGTTGTATTGGAACACGTAGAAGAGGCAGGTGTTCATAGCGGAGATGCAACAATAACTATCCCAGAAAGACAACTGAATTATGCGATAAAACAACAAATGAAAGAAGCTGGGCTTAGAATAGCTAGAGAAATAGAGATAAAAGGGCCTTTCAATTTACAGTTTATAGTTAAGGATGGTGAACCTTACATAATTGAACTTAACTTAAGGGCTAGTAGGTCTATGCCTTTTAGTAGTAAGGCTAAAGGGATAAATCTCATTCACCTCGGAGTAGACGGGATATTAAATGGGCTTAGGACTGATGAGTTTGAGGAACCTGAGTCGAGAAGTTGGGCAGTAAAGTCTCCTCAATTCTCATGGGCTCAAATAAAGGGGGCTTATCCATTCTTAGGACCTGAGATGAAGAGCACTGGTGAGGCTGCATCGTTTGGTGTAGACTTTTATGATGCACTGATAAAGAGTTGGCTTTCCTCTCCTCCTAATAGGATTCCAGAAAAGGGGAAGTATGCGATAATTTATGGAAAGAGCAATATAGAGTCCCTTAAAGAAGCTGCAGAAAACCTAAGTAAGTATGGAATGGAAGTTGTTTCGTTACAGGGGTCTAGCGTTTGGGAAGAAGAATTAGAAAGTAGCGCTGCCTTAGCCTTAATAGTTAATGGTAAAGTTGGACTTCTAATAACTGATGGTTATCTGAAGCCAATAGATTACGCTATTAGGAGAGAGGCAGTAGACTATAACGTGCCCGTTATTCTAAACGGCAGATTAGGAAAGGAGATAACTAAAGCACTATTTAAGACGAACATAACTTATTATGAAAAAAGTTATTACGGTGTCAAATCATGAGGATAGCACTAGTAGTTGATATAATAAGACAAGAAGAGAAATTAATAGTTAAGGCATTAAATGACCACGGTATAGATTACGACGTAATTAATGTAGCCCAAGAACCAATACCTTTTAACAAAGCCCTAGGCAGGTACGATGTTGGGATCATAAGGGCTATAAGCATGTATAGATCGCTTTACTCAGCTGCAGTTCTTGAAGGTGCAGGAGTTCACACAATAAATTCCAGTGATGTTATAACAGTGGCAGGGGATAAGATCCTCACATATTCGAAGCTCTTTAGAGCAGGTATTCCTATACCAGATTCTGTAATAGCTATGTCTCCAGATAGTGCGCTCAAGGCATATGAACAAGTCGGATTTCCACTAATAGACAAACCTCCAATAGGAAGCTGGGGTAGATTAGTGTCGCTTGTAAGAGATATATTTGAGGGTAAAACAATTACAGAGCATAGAGAAATGATAGGCAATTCGGCGCTTAAGATACACATCATCCAGGAGTATATTAAAGAAAAAAATAGAGATATTCGCTGCATTGTTCTTAGCAAGGATGAACTTCTTGGTT
Organism: Candidatus Acidianus copahuensis; assembly: GCF_000632495.1. Lineage (GTDB taxonomy): Archaea > Thermoproteota > Thermoprotei_A > Sulfolobales > Sulfolobaceae > Acidianus > Acidianus copahuensis. Next base: position 67,676 of record NZ_JFZT01000044.1, read on the forward strand.
GTTACGCGAGAAATATACCTCCAAATGAATGGAGAGCTAATGTAGCTCTTGGAGGAAATCCAAGTTCCTTACAAATTGATGAAAAACTAAAGGAGATCGTGCTTAAGGCCTCTAACGTAATAAATGGCGAATTTGTCTCTGTTGATATACTTGAGCATCCATCTAAAGGATATGTAATAAATGAGTTTAATGATACACCTGAATTTAAGGGCTTCATGTTAGCTACGGGTATAAATGTTCCCGAGAAACTCATAAGCTATATTGAAAGGGGTTTTTCATGATATCTTCAGCCGTAGTTAGCAGTTTCGCTTAAATTATGACATCTTAGTATGTAGCGATTTTTCCTTCTTCCAAAAACTTATGTATCTTTAAATGAAGATTAATTTAAGTCCTAATTGAAGTGAGTATATCCGAAATTAGATCAAAGAAAGTCTTTGAATGCATATGCGCGTGTTAAAAATTGGCTGACTAATAAACGCTAGTGTAAATATCTTCCTAAAGATGTGCTGGTTTCCCACAATTCTGAGGCCTTTGACAAGGCTTTCAAGAATTTTGCAGATGGGGTTACCTCGTTAATAGGTGAATCGTTATGATGAATGTTTACCTAGAACGTGCTGAAATCCAAGGCTTTACGGATAAGGAAAAAATGTCCGTAAAACTAAACCCCTCAATGAGGTAAGAGTTAGCGTAGGTAAGGCATAAGGTGAGCTTGGACTTTGCTTTAAAGGATTCGTGTCTAGTGAATTTAGTATGATAAAAGGAAATTTGAAATCATACAGTTTTACTGTAGGGATCTTTATATTTATCTTCACTGAATTAAGGGGAGGGAAGATTACAGTGAGGGAGAGGGAAGATCACCTTATTCCCAAAAAATTATAAAGTTTATTGTAAATAGTAATCAGATGGTCAATAAACCTATTTGTTACAACTGAAAGCCTCGCTCTTCAGAGCGGGGAGGAGGTCAGATCTTGAAAGGATCTGAAAGTTATAGTATAGTGTTATTTGCGCTCTGTCTAAACTTAAATAGTTGCTAAGAATAGGTCATGTCTTGTCTCCTCTACTATTCTTCTTAAAGCGTCTATTTTTTGCCTCAAACCCGGAACAAGTGACTTTGGATACTCCAGTTTCCATATGGATTCGTATAGGATATCCATCTTTTCCATAGTCTTTTCTGCATCTTCTTTTTTATCCTTCCGTAAGAATTCTAAGATAGCCCTTCGCATTTCTCCTATAGCATCTGCAATTCCATCAATAAAGTATGTATCAGGAATTCCTAATTCGTTCGGTAACATTACGTCAAGGTTAAAGTAAAAGCTTAACACTATATCTGCTTCCGCGAGTTCCTGAAATGAAACTCCAACGTCTCCGTAAAGTAGTTCTGGATAGTCACTTACAATTTTTTGAATCTCTTTAGCTTTTTCTATCGCCTTATGGAACTTCTCTTTCGCCTCACTTTCCTTTCCTCTATGACATAGAGAAATTGTTTCTCCAGATACCCTAATGAGTTCCCTAGAAAGTAAGAGGAGTTTTTCTTTATTATCAAATCTATCCATTAGTTTTTTCTCAACATTCTCGAGATATTCTACGAGCTTATCCGTATTCATTTGGCTTTAATTGTTATCTTTAGCTTATAAGTTAGTCTCTATCTTTATGTATAGAAATATACTCTTATATTACTTATACATGTTTAAACTTATGATAAAACGCATAGCAGTGGTTGGAGCGGGACTAATAGGCTCTGGATGGGCTACCCTTTTTGCAACTAAGGGATATGATGTATCCATGTATAGCGAAAAGTCGGAAACTCTTGATAAAGGCATGCAAAAAGTGCGAGGATATCTAAACGTAATGAAGGAAGTCGGAATGATTTCTGAAAATCCGGAGAGTATATACTCTAGAGTTAAACCTACTACTAGCTTGGATGAAGTGATCACTGGTGCAGACTTCGTAATAGAGGCTGTAAAAGAGGACTACGACGTTAAAAAGAGGATCTTAGGTTATATAGATGACAAACTTGATAAAGGGATAGTAATTGCAAGTAGTACTTCTGGCTTACTTATGACAGAAATGCAGAAAGGCATGAAGAAATATCCTGAGAGAGGAGTCATTGCACATCCTTGGAATCCTCCTCATCTTCTGCCATTGGTCGAAATAGTTCCAGGCGAGAAAACCTCAAGGGAAACTCTAGACATTACCAAGGATCTTATGGAAAAAGTTGATAGGGTTGTAGTAATGCTCAAGAAAGAGGTACCTGGATTTATTGGTAATAGATTAGCGTTCGCATTATTTAGGGAGGCCGTTTACCTAGTAGATGAAGGCATAGCCACTGTTGAGGATATAGATAAAGCAATGACTGCTGCCATAGGCTTAAGGTGGGCTTTCATGGGACCTTTTCTAACATATCACTTAGGAGGAGGTGAAGGCGGACTAGAGTACTTCTTTAGTCAAGGATTTGGATATGGTGCAAATGAGTGGATGAACACGCTTGCAAAATATGATAAGTTTCCCTATACTGGTGTCGTTAAGGCTGTACAGCAAGTAAAGGATTATTCCTTCACTAAAGGTAAAACATTTCAAGACTTATCTAAGTGGAGAGATAAAAAACTCCTAGAAGTATATAAAGTCGTATATGAAAAAGATGGAAAATAGTTTTTTCCTATTCCTTAAATTCTAGAATACCCATATTTTCTAAAAGAGGCGAGTCAGTTACGTCAAATAAAACTGCTTCCTCACTCCCTGTGTTTATATGACTATGAACAGCGTTAGCGGGTATGACGAAAATATCTCCCTGTTCCCAGTAATATTTTTCTCCGTCAATTACTGAATATCCTATACCTTTTACCACGAGGTAAATAGACGCCATGTTATGAGAATGTGGTTTGGTTTCTGTTTTAGGTTCTATATATTGAAGTCCAGCCATCATAGTGGGCGTAAGTCCTTTAGATCTTCCCGTACTTGGAGAGTAAAACATAATCTTAGCAACTCCTTTCTGAACTTTTCCTTCTGCAGCTATCGCTTTTAGAAGGTGTAACGTTCTCTTAAATCTTATAACCTTCGGCTTCACATCTGCAGGTGGGGTAGTGTCTTCCATGAAAGCTATAACTTTTAGATCATCCTCTTCTATTTCTTTTATGAGTGATTTGATATCCTTCAAGTACTCTTCCTGCTTATCCTCTCTTTCTAAAGTTTTTGTCATTGGTTTAAATTGTTTAAATTGTTTAAAAAGGTGTCGATAAATGATGGAGTGTTACGTAAAGGAAGAGGATCAAGAACTGTGTGTTGTTATATGCGGTAAGGTTATATGTGATGAAGAAACCGTTAAAAGTTATGGCAAGTTATGTGAGAAATGCGAGAAAGGGGACAAGAAGGCTTGTGTAGAACTCCTCTCAAGATATGGTTGTTGGAGTTCAAGCGGTTGGTGGTTATAAGTTAAGGTATGTAGAAGAGAATCAAAGCTTATCCATTCTAATGGATGTAGAGAAAAATTATGTATTAAGAATTACAGTTATTACAGCGGTTATTACACCAGCTATTAAAATTAATAAACCTGATAGTACTTTTTCCTTAAAACTACCTTCATATGAAAGCCCAAGCAAGAAAAGAACTATCATTGAAATTCCAATAATTATCCCTAAATTCCTAGAATAGTCGTAACTCAAAAGAAGAATAATTCCTAAGAATGGAGAAGAACCGTGAGTGATTGTTGATAAGAATATAGTGGCTTTTGTACCATAATCATATATTGTCCCCTTTAAACTTCTCATCATTTGTCTTTGAAGCTCATTGTATTCCTCTATTTTCTCCTTAGCCTCTACAACAAGGGAATTCCACGCTGAGGATATTGCAACTGCGGTTATTCCGCTTATTGTAGCAAGATTAGTATCTCTTACACTGAGATTTGTAGCTAGCGCAGATACAACAATCCCCATGGTTAACAATATTCCATCAAAAGAGCCTAGGATAAGATACCTTCTCAAAATAGATTTCTCATATTTTAGCGAATACTTGAAAGCCTCCAATACTTTTTCCAACATATGTTGATTCAACTTAAATATCAGAGGTTATATTAGACTTTTATCATGAATAAGAGATTGCTCTTGGTTTTAGGGATAGTAATACTTGTAATAACAATCGCCGGTGTATTTTTGGCATCAAATTATAAAACGAGGGTTTACGTGAGTGCAGTTCCAGGAGTTTCAGTTAATGGAAAATATCCTCTCACAGTTAAAGTTATAATGAACTATGGACCTTTTGGAGGTCAATCTCCGCTTTCAGATGCTGTAGTCCAGATATATGCTGGTGGTCATTTCTTAGAGGAGAACTTTACTAACTCTAGCGGAGAAATAACATTTTATCTTCCTAAAGGAAGCTATGAAGTTATTGTAACGCAGCTACACTATAGCGTAAATGTAAATCTCAATACTGGAAAAGTGATAGAAGTTAACTACGCTTATCTAAAATCATGATCAGAGTTTTTATAAAAATAATATGAAGTTAGTGTTTTTAAAACTTGAACACAATTTATGATTTTCTTCTAAACTAATTTATTTTTTTTAAACATCATTAACAGTTACTAATGTTTCCCAACTTAAGAAGCACATATTAGTAACTTCTTAGCAAACTTACATGAATACCTATGCCTGAGGTAAAAATTGACGTGGTAACTATAGATATACCTGAAGGCACTAACGTAATCGTCGGTCAATCGCACTTTATAAAAACTGTTGAGGATATGTATGAAACTTTGGCTTCATCATCCCCCTCTTTAAAATTTGGTTTTGCGTTCTGTGAGGCTAGTGGAAAAAGATTAATTAGATATGATGGTAACGACCAGGATCTGGTCAAGATAGCGATTGAAAATGCAAAAAAGATTGGTTCCGGTCATTCATTTGTTCTATATTTAAAGAATGGTTTTCCAATAAACGTATTGAATAGGATTAAGAGTCTTGACGAGGTCATAACGATCTTTGCTGCAACAGCTAACCCACTGCAAGTAATAGTGGCTGAAACGAATCAGGGAAGGGGAATTCTTGGAGTAGTAGATGGATTTAGTCCGCTGGGTGTAGAAGGAGATGAGGATATAAAGGAAAGAAAAGAACTTCTTAGGAAGTTTGGTTATAAAAAATAAATTTTCTTTTTAATCTTTCTAATTTAAAGAATTGATATGTTAGGTTTATATTCTCTAAATCTGAGACTTCAGTAATGAAAGAGGCAGTACTTTACCATAAAGAAAGCAATAAGATCAGATGTACGGCATGTGCTAGGAAATGTTTGATAGGAGAAGGGCAAATAGGATTTTGTGGAGTTAGATACGTTAGTGACGGGAAACTTTATTTAGGAGTATATGGAAAAGTGGCAGCGGCACATGTAGATCCTATTGAGAAAAAACCTTTGGTTCACTTTTATCCAGGTTCAAGAGTTTTTTCATTTTCTACATATGGTTGTAATTGGATGTGTGCGTATTGTCAAAATTATGACTTAAGCCAAAGGAGAAGAATGGAGGGGACTGAATTATCTGTTAATGAGATAATTGAAATGGCAAGGTCTTATGAATCCGAGGGAATAACATACACCTATAATGAGCCATCAATTTTTATTGAGTTTGCTCATGATGTAGGGGTATTAGCGCATAAGTACGGATTATTCAATACAATGGTAACTAATGGTTACTGGACTGATGAAACGGTTGAATATTCGAAAAAATTTCTAGACGCTGTAACGGTAGACTTTAAGGGAAATGGCGAAGAGAAGTTCATGAAAAGATATATTAGTGCTTCTGGACCTGAACCAATATTAGAAACTATTGCTAGTTTAAACAAACTTGGAGTGCATGTTGAAGTAACTGACTTGATAATTCCAGAAATAGGAGATAATTTAGAAGTAGCTAAGAAACTTTTATCTAAAATCATGGATATTTTAGGTCCAGATGTTCCAATACACTTTCTCAGGTTTCATCCTGACTATAAACTTGATACCTTACCTTATACACCCGTAGAGATCCTGGAGAAACATTATAGGTTGGCAAAAGAAATGGGATTTAATTTTGCTTATGTTGGAAACGTTCCAGGCCATCCTCTAGAAAATACGTATTGTCCTTCATGCGGGAATCTAGTGATCGGCAGATATGGATTCAGGATAACTCAATGGAATTTAACTCAGGATATGAGATGTAAGTATTGTGGGCATAAGTTACCAATTAAAGGTAAATTATCAAAAAATGCATTTGAGGATAGATTTGAGCCAGTTTTCATTTAACTTCCCTTAAACTGTGGTTTTCTCTTTTGTAGGAATGCTGATACACCCTCATTTTTATCTTGGGTTGAGAATGCCGTAGACCATCCAAGACTTTCCATACTTAGGCCAGAAAGTATAGGTGAGTCATTTCCCCTTAAGACAACCTCCTTAAGTAATGCTAAAATAACAGGAGACTTCTCCGCTAACTTTAAGGCAAGGTTTCTAGTTTCCTCTTCCAAGGAAGAAAGAGGAACAACCTTATTTACTAACCCCATTTTCTCAGCGTCAGAAGCAGTTATTCTATCTCCTGTCATCATAATTTCTAAAGCCTTTGATTTTCCCACGAGTCTAGTCAATCTTTGAGTTCCTCCAAAACCAGGGTAAATTCCCAAGTTTATTTCTGGTAATCCTAGCTGAGCTTCTATTGCCGCTACTCTTAAATCGCAAGATAACGCAAGTTCAAGTCCTCCTCCTAGTGCGTAGCCATTTATCATTGCGATAGTCGGCTTACTCAAATTCTCTATTTTATCCATAAGCCCTCTACCTTTCTTTGCGAATTTCCATGCGTCAATGGGGCTTAATTTTGTGAACTCGGTAATATCAGCTCCTGCTGAAAAAGCTTTTCCTGAACCAGTAAAAATGAGTACTCTTGTCTCACTATCTTCTTCATATTGTTCAACACTTTCCCATATTTCTTCAATTAGTTTACTATCTAATGCGTTAAGTTTTTCGGCTTTATTTAATATTATCCAAGCTAAATTCCCTTCTTTTTTTGTTAAAACAAATTGCATGGTGTATCTCTTCATTAAAAATTATTAAACAATGCTTTAATCTTTGTTTTACATAAACTGAGTATATGAGACTAGACAAGCGAGAGCTATACTTTTTGCCGATTTCAGCTATACCATTTGCTGGGGGAGTAGTTTACCCTATTGTAGTTGTAAGAAGGCTTAGGGACTTTGTTGAAACATTGGTTTATGTCTCCATGGCCATACCACTATTTACTGCATCAGATGTTCTACTCTCCTTATTTTACTTTAGGAGTCTTATTTACGTTTTGATTGGATACTCGATCGCAGCTCCAATTGTTTCGTCCTATGCTCTTTATAGGTTATACGAGAATGTTAACGTTAGTGTAAACGAATACTATATAGAGGTTAATTTGAAAATACCAATTAATAATGCTGAACTTTACGACATGAATGCCCTGTTCGAGAAAGTGTTTAATAAGGCCCTTAAGAAGCTTAAGAACCCTTACTACTACTACAAGCTTAAGGCGTTATCTAACTGCTCTAATCTTAAGGTTACTTTATCTGAGAATAAGATAACATTGAGAAAAAGATGTGGAGATATAGTCGTAGAAGTTAATATAAGTAATAACACCGAGGCTCAGATGAAGGTATCTATCTCATATTAAAATTGGACTTGATCTTATTAAAATTGGACTTGATCTTACTCATTAAGGAGTGTTTATTAACAGTGAGCAGGTAATCTTTTTGAAAGATAGTTTTCAAATTAAATAATAGCAAAGAACTTTATTATTATAACTGTTATTAAAAGTATAGCTAGATATGGGGCAGATACTTTAAATGAAGTCCATGCTTCTTTTCCAGTAGGATTTCTTAATAATCTTATTGTAAAGTAAAACAAGATGGCAGACATAATTGTTGTAACTATAGCGTATGGTATTCCCACAAATGGAAATATAGATAAAGCAAAAGGTATCATAAGCGCGTTGGATATTGCTATATACCTCGCTGCGTCTCTCTCAGGAAGTAAAACAGGTAGCATTGGAATTCCTGCTTTATCGTAATCATCTTTATACCTTAATGCCAATGACCAGAAATGACCAGGCGTCCACATGAATATTAACATACCTAGTAAAAGAGAAGAAAGAGTGAAATTATCACTCATTGCTGCATATCCTGCCCAGGCGGCTGCACTTCCTGCAAAACCTCCTATTACAATGTTTAATGGACTTCTTGGTTTTAACCAAACAGTATATACAAAAATGTATATAAGTCCACCAAGCAGAATAAAGAAGGAAGTTAGAGGATTCGCAAATAATCCTATAGCCGTTCCAATTGCAAGTAATGCCGCTCCTACAGTTATAGCTTCCTTTTTTGATATATATCCCATAACTGTAGGTCTTTTAGACGTCCTTTTCATAACTTTATCCTTATCTATCTCAACCCCTTCATTTACTATCATTGAACCTCCTGAAGCTAATGTACCTCCTAAAAGAACAGCTATTAATGGTAATACACTTATTTTTCCAACAAGGAACGCACCAGCTAATGCTGCAAGGTCAAGTAACCAAATAATCCTAGGTTTACTCAGTTTAGCGTAGTATATTAGCCTTGTTTGAATTGAAGTAGACAATCTTAATGCACCTATTTAAACATCTATCCTTGGACTTAAAAGCTTAAATATTTACGGTTTTTTAATATTGTAAAATGTATTCAACAATATTTTTCTTTTAATGAATAGATTTTTACTTATATTCCAAGTATATTAGTAATTATAGTTACGTCTAGATTTTATTGTAGTTTGGATTTTACGGACATTTATTGCCAGTAAAATCCTTGGGCTTCACATCGTTCTGAACAAAGATCATCATTACTAACCATTAGCGGAAAACCCCACCTAGACCACGACTCGGAATGTGGGGGAAATCCGCACACTTTAGTTCCTCTTACCCTTAACCCATTTACAGTCCCTTCTTCGGATCTACACACCCGCATCTGGGACAAAATAAATATTGTTTTTAAAATATGACCATCTTGAAAAGGGAAAAATCATGAAATATGTGAAATTTCACAATTTAAGCGAAACTGTTTTTAACGGCTCAGTTTTTACTTTCTAGACCTAACAACTCTTTATCCTAAATAGTGTTAAACGAGCAGAAGAATTCATAAGGAGATTGTGAATAGCTAATCTCTTTGTAGAAAATATATAAACTATTTTATAGATATTCTAAGATATATTTATCTTTTCTAAAAAATTGCTATAACATCATTTTCCCTCTGAAAATATGCAGATCACTTAAAGCTCCATAAGCAGCATTCTTTGGTCCAGCTCCTGGTCCAATGATTGTTATGTTCTGAATTTCCGATATAATCTCCAATGCGTTTGTGACATAATCCACAGAGTAAAGAGGCTCATTTTCGTTAATCTCAGAGAGCGTTACACTTACGTCTTTTCCGTTTGACTTAGCAACAAGCTTCATTTTTATCCCTTTTTCTTTTTTCTCCTTTATGAGAGAAGAATTAATTCCTTTTATTCCTTCAAATTTAACGTCTTTAATCGTCTTACTTGTGTTGAAGAAAACGTTAGTAAGTATAGTGATCTTTGCTGCAGCGTCAAATCCATTAACGTCCAATTCCGGATCTCTTTCCGCATATCCTTTCTCTTGAGCCTCTCTTAGCGCATTGTCATAATCTAATCCCTCATACATTCTTGTAAGAATGTAATTCGTAGTCCCATTTAATATCCCTTTAATTTGGGAAATTTGTCCTGGCATAATTCTTCTCAAGTTTATTGATGGAGTACCACTCATTACTGTCCCTTGAAATCCTAAGAAAGCGTTATGCTTTTTTGAAGCGTTAACAATTTCTGAATAGTGAAGCGATAATGGTGCCTTATTTACTGTTATTACGGCAGTACCTTCATTGAGTGCTGAGAGATAAAGAGAATATGAGGGCTCTCCATCCTTATAGTTAGCTGACATTGTATCTACTATTATATCTGGCTTAATTTCATGGAAAGCTTCTAGGACTGAGACTTCTCTATGTGTTTTGAACTCTCTGTTTTTTCCCAACATCAGTCCCTTTCTAGTTACAACTCCAGAAAGGGTAATATCTGGGAAGCTCTCAATCATTTCTGCAAAAGCTCTCCCAACATTTCCAAACCCACAAAGCAAAGCTTTTATCATGAAATCACTATCTCATGTACTTGTTTTCCGCCTAATTTAAGTATTAACGACGTAGTAACTTCTACAGCGTTTTTAATTATTTCTTTATCTACTCCAGGTACACCTGCACCCACAATAAGGACATCCCTTGTACTTTCTTCTACGCTAGTTATCCTTGAATCCCTGTGAGGATATATATGCATCACTTTCTCCTCATCAATCATTATAGGTATTCCAGCTCTTAACGTCTCTGGTTTATCCTTACCTATTGGATAGAAGATCTCTCCTCCCTTAGATAGGACAATGGAAGGTTCACCCTTAACTTTGGCTATATCATAAATTCCAATAGGAATAAGGGTAGAGGAGCTCGCTATATTTCCAGCATCTACAATATCGTTTATTCGAGGTAATTTTCCATTTCTTTCTATCCTTCTCCTTAAGGCTTCACCCGCAGGCCTAGTCTTAGTGGGATCTATTCCAATCCTCCAGTAGAAATCCCTATACGCTCTGACTACAGGATTTTCCTTAAGTCTTTCTGGGTCTTCTGAAGAAAAACGTTCCTCAACTAGTCTTAAGTCATCTTCAAGCACGCCATGTCCATTATTTGTCCCAAGAACTTCAGTATGAGCTACAAAAATTCCTAGTTTAGCGCAACTATCGCATATAGTTATCTTCATTTTCGTTCAGGTAATATGTTGTAAGTCTTACCTTTTTAACTCCTCTAATTGAGGAAATATGAGAGGAAAGTTTTACAACTTCATCTTTTTTCCCTTTAACTGCTATTGCTTCCATACAGTCTTCTTCGTTAATGTGGATATGCATTGTTGAAATTACAGAAATTAAATCCTTATGCTGAGCTTCAGTAATATCTAAAGTTGCTTGAGCATTATATATAACGCTTAGAATACCTATTACTTCTCGATTCTCAACCGAATTCTCATCTAAGAAATTTCTAATAGCCATTTGAAATACTTTTGATCTGTCTCTAATCTGGCAGTTCTTCATGTAGTTTTCTAAGTCTTTTGAAAGCTCAATCGGTAAAGATACGCTAATCTTTTCAACATTCATATGGATATTTTGTAGAGGGGATTAATATTGCTGAACCTTCTTAGAAGAGCTGAGGAACTCGGTTCAGTGTTTGCTGACTTGAGATCCTTCTATGTTGATGATCTTTCGCTAAACGTAAGCGAATCCAGAGAATACGTTCAAACAAATGGCATTGAATCAGGTCACTCTCTTAGGGTTCTTTATAACGGTAATTGGGGATATTCTAGCTTTGTAAATCCTGGAAGCGAGGAAGTTAAGAGAGCAATTGATTCCGCTTATGGTGACGAAAAGGTTAACATAGTTTACCTTCCTCCTAAGCACGACGAAGTGAAAATACGCCCAAAAAAAGAAGTTAACAAGGGCATAGAGGAGATCAGAGACGATTTAAGAAAAATAAAGGAAAAAGTGATGCAAGACAGTAGAGTAAAGGCGATTAGTGTAAGGTACTTTAATCAGAAGGTAAGGAAAGAATATTATAGTACAGAGGATAGAGAAATCCTACAAGAATATTCTTTGAGTGGCGTGTACTTATCAGCAGTCGCTTTTGATTCTGGAGTTATGGCTTCTGCGTATTACGGGGTAGCTACTTATGAGGGATATCCATTGGAGGTATTTGATGAAAATTCTATGGTTGATATAATTTTAAAAAGAATTAATAATCAATTGAAGGGTAAAGTTCCAACAGCGGGTGAATCGGAGGTTATTTTATCCCCTGATGTCGTGGGAGTTTTCTCTCATGAAGCATTGGGACATTTAGCTGAGGCAGACCTAGCAGTAAATGGTATTCTTTATCCTCTAAGAGGAAAAAAGATCGCTCCAGATTTCGTTACGATAGTTGATTCCCCAAGACATGATCTTCCTATGAGCATAGGTATTACTCCGTATGACGATGAGGGTGTAGAAGGGAGGGAGATAAAGATACTGGATAACGGAATCGTTTCAGAGTTTTTAGTTGATAGGTACTTTGCGGTTTTTCTAGGTCAGAGACCTTCGGGTAATGCGAGAGCGGAGGACTTTAGAAGTCCAGTACTAATAAGGATGAGAAATACATATATGTATCCTGGAAAGTGGAGCGTGGAAGAGATGATAAGCGAGATAAAAGACGGATATTTGGTTGTCTCCCCATTGGGAGGCCAAACTAGTCCTGATGGCACTTTTCAGTTCGGCATTCAAGAGGGCTATAGAATAGAGAAGGGTGAGGTAAAGGAACCATTACGAAACTTTGGTATAGCAGGTTATACTCTCGAGACTTTGGGAAGAATTGAGGCAGTGTCGAAGAACTTCGATATGTGGCCTGGGTTCTGCGGAAAGGGAGGGCAATCCGTTCCAGTTGGTACTGGCGGTCCTCATGTAAAGGTTAAAGTAAAGGTGGGAGGAAATGCTTGACGTAACTTCAATCTTAGATAAGGCAAAGAATCTAGGACTATCTGCTGAAATCTACTATGTGGAAAGAAAGGAGTATGAGATAACTAGGGAGAAGCAAACTTTCTCAAAGAGTTTAAATGAAAGTGGTTATGGATTAAGGGTTTTTAAGGATGGAAGAGTTGGTTTTGCATATTCGACCAAACTTGAAGAATCCCTTCTACAAAGGTCAATGGATACAATGAAAGTTTCAGAGAAGGATGAAGCGAATTACCTTCCAGAAATTAAACCAGTAAATTCTCTTCCATTATTTTATAAAGTAGATCCATTTGAGATTTGTAAGACATATATAGAGGAATTAAGCGACTTAAGGGGAAAGATTAACGTAATCTCAATTACTTCCTCCGCATATGAAGTAAAAGTTGGTTTGGAAAACACAGAAGGTGAAAAAGTTGAGGAAACTAGATCTGGAATATATGCTGGAGTCATTGCTAATTATGTCGATGGATCTTATGTTGGTCCAGAAATTTATGAGTACTCGACATTTAGGTATCCAAAAAAAGATCTGACAACAATCAAAGATACAATAATATCCAAGGTACAGTCTACTGCTAAAAGAATAAAGCTCGACTTTGTTCCAAAATCAGTAATCTTTACACCAAAAGCTATGTCAGAGCTCTTTGTACCTTTATTTTCAAGAGCGATATCAGAGGAATATGCGTATAGAAGAAGGACACCTTTAAGGTCAAATGATATCATAAAGGAGGGTCTTAAGATAGTTGATGATCCTACAATAGGAGACTCAATATATAGCAGATCCTTTGATGGAGAAGGGATAGAATCAAAGTTAAACGTAATTTTAGATGGTCAAATTAAGACATATTTGTCTAATACTTATTGGGCGAGAAAAGCTCATGTAGAGAATACTGCTTCAGCATATAGAAACTATTCCTCACAGCCAGTTATCTCACCTACAAATCTTTTAGTTCGTTATGCAGAACACTCTGTAGAGGAAAACAGTAAAGTTGTAGTTGATAGTGTTCAAGGAGTTCATACCAGTAATTTCGACACAGGAGAATTTAGCGTAGTTTCCCCTGTAGCGTGGTTGATTAAAGATGGGAAAAGAATAGGTTTGAGGGAATTGACTGTTACTGGCGATCTGCTCCAATTAATTAGGGGAATTCTTGCTATATCTAAAGCCGAAGAAACTTACGGAAATTTGACAATAGGTAACGTTGAAGTAGAAGGTATATCGATAGCTTAATTCTTTATTTTTTTACTAACCTAAAAATGAAAAACGTTTAGTTCTTTTCAAAGAATTTTTATTAAGACGTTTAAGTTTAGTTTAATTATGAAAGTCGTTATAGCATATGATGGTTCAGATTACGCTAAAAAAGCTGTACTTTTTTCAATGAATATGCTAAAGAAGGACGATGAAATACATATAGTAACAGTTGTTAAAGAAGCACCAAAAAGTCCAGAACAAAAAATAATAGAAAGTGAAGATAAAGGTAAGAAAGTTTTAGACGAGATAGCATCTGAGACTACAGGACTCCCTGTTAAAACAAAAGTGCTTGAAAGCGTGGATGTTTCAGATGCGATTGTACAATATTGTAAAGAAATAGGTTGCGAGCTTATTATTACAGGAAGCAGAGGTTTAACAGGATTGAAGAAAATCGTTATGGGAAGTGTTTCAAGTAGTTTGGTTAGCAAATCTGATGTTCCAGTGCTAGTAGTAAAGTAATCTAAAATTCTTTCTCTAATAAGCTTTAACCTTTTTTAGCCTTTTTATATATTCATCTATTGTAATCAATTCGTTATTTTCATCTACAACTAGGCTACCAGGTTTACCCTTTCTTCCTTTGAACATGTATAAGGAAACCATTATTCCTGCGACCACTATAATTGTAAGTACTTGGCTTAACATAACTCCTTGTAGAGATGTAATAACTCCCCATATTTGTATTCCAGCAGTTATAATGGGTATTACCAATGAACTTAACGCTAGTTTTCCTACTAATCTGTATGTCATTACAGGCACTCCAAGGGCATCGACTATTCTACCTGTGAGCCAAAATATCCCCGTTATGAAGCTAGTGTAGACTAATGCGTTCTGAACTCCAACTAGTGTTACTGAAAGTCCTGTTACTACCGCAGTTATAAGCCCTATAGTAATAGTTGCAAGTATTGGTTCACCATCCTTGTTAACCTTTGATAGAAAGGCTGGGGCAGATTTTTCTCTCGATAAGTTAAACAATATTCTAGCTGAGCCCAATGTGGTTCCAACGTTAGACGAGTAAAGGCTATTTAAACTAAGGATTAATGCAATAGCCATTGCTGGGATACCAAATGAGAACATCTCTGACATTAAGGGCTGAGGGGAATTAGATAGCGCAGATAAAGGACCTGACCAAAGTGAGACTAAAGCATAAGTTCCTAAAAGCATCGAAAATCCTCCTATAGACAACGCCATCCACATTCCGTTTGTAACGTTTTTCGTAGGTTTCTTAGTCTCCTCGCCTAGATACGTTGAAGCTCCAGCTCCAGATATACTAACTACAGTAAGCACGAAGGCTGCAGCTAGGTTAGAAAACGAGATATGTCCAGGTGTAAGGTAACTTAAGTGAAAGCCTTTAGTTAGGGAAATTATGAAAAGAGAGACTAAGAGTACTGCTTCAGCTGTAGCGCTTACTACTATTACTTTACCTAATACAAACCTTATATGTGTAAGGGAGATGAGCGTAGGATAAAGGACTCCTAACACGACAATTAGTCCACCAATAATTGGATTAAGCGTTATATTAACCATCGAAAGACCTACCTGCAATATCAGATAGGCAGCAATTACATTAACAGAGTTTAGAAAGGAGTAGGCAAAGGCTTCCATTAAAGCCTCAAAGAACGCTACCTCCTTATTTCTCCACGCAGAAAAGCCAAATGTATAAAATCCACCAGCTGAAGCAATCCTTGATGTATATCTTGTTAGTGTATATATCCACAATGCGCTAGCTAAAAGGGCTAAAAAAGTAGCAAATACAACTGAATATCCGGCTAACGCAACTGCGGCTGTAGTAGTTGAAACTACGCTTCCTAAAGGTGCAGTTACTGCCATAGCTTGACCGTAGTTCTCCTTTAATGATATGACGCCCTTGCTGAGCCTCATAATCTCCCTTTAAGCTTTTCGATCTTAAGAAGTTAAAAAATTTCCCTAATCTGTTCCCCTTAGTTTCATAAAAGCTTAAAGGAATATTCCGTTGAAAATTATTAACCGAGCTTATAGGGAGACTAAAAACTTTTTATTAATTTTCATAAAAATAATTAAAGAAATAACGTTTTATGAGGATCCTTGATCTCTTTTTTCTAATACTTCTTTTATTGCTCTTTTAAGCTCCTCAAATCGTATTTTCATTTCCGGGGGGAAGGGCTTCTTTGGTTTTATTGACTCAAGAAGAGAGAGGGCCTCCTTAAGTTTTTCAATAATTTGATCTTCATTGCTTCTATTGAGGTAATAGGATTCACGCACTAGTGCCTTAGCTTTATTGAAATTTTCTATATCTTCTTGTGAGATATATCCTTCCTTCAGTAGATAAGTAGAGAAGTCTATTTCTACTAAAGGTAATTGAAGGTCGTAAATAGTCCATAATCCTGATTCTAGACTCATTGTAAGCAAGTTTAACTTTGTAAAATATAGGTTTAACGTATTAGGTTATTTTCTTATGGTTTAGGTTTTACGGACATTTATTGTCTTGTTCATAAACCCTTGGGTTCACCACGTTCTGAGCAGAGAACATCATCACGATCCATTAGCGGGCTAATCCAACCTACACTACCGAAGCGTGTGGGAAAATCCGCACATCTTAGTTTCTAATCTTCGCTCTTTTGTAATCCCTTCTTTGAGTCTATACACCCACATTTGGGGCAAGTTAATTTGTGTTTTTAAAAATAAGCATTTTAATAGAAAAAATCTTGAAATGTGTAAAAATGTCACGATTTAAGTGAAACTGCTTTCAATGGCGAGAAAGTCTTACTTTCTGTTATATTTTCTAGTACCTTTATGGACTCTTAATTTTCTTCTCTAATTAGAATCTTTTTCTGGTAAAAGTCGATATTAAAAAAAGATATATTGTTCTTTGCTGATGATACTATGAATGTATGAATCATTGTTTTTGACGTTACTTGTTACTATATCATTTATTTATTTCAGTGTGAACTCTTTTCTAGCGTTTCATGATAAACCTAAGCTTCAAGGTAATAGAAGTGGAAGTTTCACAATCTCTGATTTAACTGTAGTAATACCTGTATACAGGGAAGACGTTAATGTATTTGAAAGAGTTGTCAAATCTTTAAGCTCATATAAAATAAATTTTCTAGTCATTGGAGATGGACAAGATAAACCATATAGCGATATAGTAAAAAGATATGGAGGTCAGTTTATTCTGGTACCTCATGGCGGGAAGAGAAATGCTCTAGCTGAAGGAATTAGAAGAGTAAAAACAAAGCTAGTAATGTTTTTAGATAGCGACACAATTATCGAACTTAATGATATTAAGCATATGATCTCATTATTCGCTGATAAAGTAGGAGGGGTAAATGCAAACATAAAGATTTTTCCAGAAAATAGTATTAGATATTATTATGCCGAGTTTTTTGAAAGATTTAAGGAGTTAGTAAGTAGGGCTGTGTCCAGGAGTGAACGTACAATAGTTCTTAATGGGGAATGCGCTATGTATAGAACAGATATCATAAAGAGTTTCGTAATGTCAAAAGCTTACATAGAACCGAGATTATTCGGGAGAAAAATTGTAGTAGGTGATGATAGACAACTTACAAATTATATTATAAATATGGGTTATAAGGCTATATTCGATTTTAACGCGTTTGCTTATACGAAACCTCCTAAAGATATTAAGGAATTTGTTAAACAGATGATTAGATGGACAAGATCAAATTACCTTTTTTTCTTCAAAGAGCTGTTTGACGGCACATTATTTAGAAAGGGCGGAATATATACATTTAACTCTATTTACAATAATTTGCTTCCTATAATAGGTATAGTGACACTGTTTGGTATTTCCAACTTATCCTACACTAATCCATTAGTTTATATCTCGATTCTTCACGGTATAATACACCATGTATATTATGTTTTATTTATGCCAATACATAATTTTCACATTCCTTTTAGGCTAAGTCATTATGGTAGTAGTGATTATAGTTCGCTAAGAATACTGAAGCAGTTTTCCATTAGTATCTTTATGCCCGTTCGTTTCTTACAACACGAAGTTATCAGAGAACCTATATTAAAGATAGCCTTACTTCACTTAATGTATTATATGTCAGCTTCTCCATACGCTGTCGCTTTAGGTAAATTAATAGGGAAGGAGAGAGTAAAGACAATAGCTTACGGGTCTATAGGTCTCATATTCCAACTTTTTGTGGCATATTACGCCATACTGACGTTTTGGAAACAAGAGTGGATAACTCGTTGAACTATATCTAAATTGAATTTATAATCAATTATTTATTCCACTATTAGTTTTTAATTCTATATTATGTCCTCTACTTAGCTGAAAATTATTTAATATCTATTATTTTTCCATCTCTAATGAAAATTTTTCTTTGTGCGATATTAGCTACATCCATATCATGTGTAACAAGAATTACCGTAGTGCCAAAGTCCTTGTTTGCCTGTTTGAACGTTTCAAGAACAATCTCACCAGACTTTGAATCTAAGTTTGCTGTGGGCTCATCTGCAAGTATTATCTTTGGGTTTTGAGCTAAAGCTCTTGCAATAGCGACCCTTTGTTGCTGACCTCCAGATAGCTCGTTTGGTTTTCTGTAGATCAAATCTTTGAGTCCTAATTTTTCTAAAATTTCAATAGAAATTCTTTTTCTTTCACTCTCTCCAACGCCTCTGGCTATTAATGGAAGTTCTACGTTTTTTAGTACTGTCAGTCGTTCAATAAGATTATAGCTTTGGAATACAAATCCAATGTAATTGTTTCTTATCTTAGAAATCTCCTTTTGTGGTATAGATGTGACATCCTTACCATAAATGTATACCTTTCCCTTTGTTGGTAAAGCTAATGTACCCATAATTGTTAACAGAGTAGTTTTTCCTGAACCAGAGGGGCCTTGAATCGCAATTAGTTCTCCATCTTCAATCTCTAGGTTTATGTCCGATAGTGCTACAACGGGGATTTTGCCATTATAGATCTTCGTAACATGTTCTAACTTAAGTACATTCTCTTTTGGCATATCTGACTATGGGCATTAAACTAAATTATCTTTTTTATCTTAAGAGGGTAGGGGTAAACAGATACTTGGGTTGGAGGTTAACATACTCTTAAAGACGTGTAGTTTTCAGATATTCTATTGATCCTATACTGAAGGTAGCTGTACTACCAATGAATGTAAGGGAGAGGAAAAAGTCCTTAAAGGACTAAAACACACTAAAATGCCTAAAGCTGTTATCAGCAGTTTCGCTTAAATCGTGATATTTTTATACATTTCATGATTTTCCTTCTTAAAAATGTCTATATTTTAACAAAGAAACAATATTAATTTGTTCAAATCTGGGTAAGTAGATCCGAAGAAGGGACAAAAAAGGGTGAGGGAGGAACTAAGGATGTGTGGTTTTCCCTACACCCTAGTAGGTGAGATTATCCCGCTAATGGTTAGTAATGATGATCTTTGTTCAGAACGTAGTGAACCAAAGGGTTTCACGAACAAGACAATAAGTGTCAAAAAGCCTTTATCACTTTGTTAGTCTTTACTCACCATGACTATTCCGGTTGACCATAGAGGGGATTGGGGGTTTGGGTTTTACGGACATTTATTGTCATGTCCTTAAAGCCCTTGGGCTTCACCACGTTCTGAGCCGAAGCTCATCATCACGATCCGCCCCATTAGCGGGATAACCCCACCCACACCACCGAAGACCGGGTTGTGGGGAAACCCGCACATGCTTAGTTCATCCTTCTCCCTTTTTTTGTCCCTTCTTCGGGTCTACACACCCACATTTGGGACGATATAAGATTGATTTTAGAATATATATATATAAGTATTTTGGTTTGAAGTGAAAATCATGAAATGTATATAAATGTCACGATCTAAGCTAAACTGCTGACAACGGCTAGAACTATATATAGCAGTAATTATCTTAAAGCTTGAATCTATTTTAGTTTAATACTACTAGAAACTAATCTTTGAATATAAAAAATAAAAATTTAATAGTTAAAATATTAAGAGTGAAATTATATTTTCATTAAATAAAGTGAATAATAAAGAATAGCAGTATAAAAGACTGTTTTAGAAGAAAAATACTGTCTTTATCCATTCTCACTCCGATAATACTTAAATATCCGATATCGGAAACTGAGTTTCAGTGGAAATATGGTAATAAAAAACAATCGAACTTTCTTGTTCTCATTACTTTTCCTTCTTAGTCTCTTTATATCAATAATTGCGCCAGGTATGTTATCATTTTCTAAAAGTAATGTGGTATATCCTATCGTTTCTCTTCAATGGGGTACGTCAACTTCAGTTCAGCAGGCCTTTGTAGGTGAAGGACTAGTCCCTTTGACGTTAATAGCATATAATCCATCATCAAGTGAAATATTGAATACTACTTATAATGTATCTTTACCTAAAGGTGTCCTTTCACAGTCTGGAAAGACTAACGTTACCTTTATCATCCCTGGAATAGAGCCAGGTTCAGCAGAGACAAGTACTGAATACGTTAATATTCTACAAAACGCATCACCTGGTAGTTATACACTACCAGTAAACGTAACCGTATTTTACAACGGTAATTCCTACAAGACTCAAGAAAATGTAACCCTAGTAATATACAATTATAATTTTCTCAATATAACTACAAATAAAGCAGTAGGATCTGTTGGAGGCGAAGTTTCATTTCTCCTTAATTTCTCTGCCTCTCAACAAGTAGACTTAATCTCCATAACACCGCAAACTCAACTCTCTCTAGTTAGATCCAATTTCACTCCAACCTATTTCCACGGAAATAGAACGTATAATTTTACCTTTTACATTCAACCGAACACTCAACCTGGGATTTACCCAGTTACTTTTACTATAACCTATGAATCCTTAGGTCAGCAGTTCACCAGAATCCTTCAAAGTTTTGTTAACGTTTATATCAACGCTAGTCCCAGGATCGTTTCCCTTCAATGGGGTACGTCAACTTCAGTTCAGCAGGCCTTTGTAGGTGAAGGACTAGTCCCGTTAACTATCACCCTTTTTAATCCAACAGAGGTAACGATGAGCAATATTACCTTGCAACTATCTTTACCTAAAGGTGTCCTTTCACAGTCTGGAAAGACTAACGTTACCTTTATCATCCCTGGAATAGAGCCAGGTTCAGCAGAGACAAGTACTGAATACGTTAATATTCTACAAAACGCATCACCTGGTAGTTATACACTACCAGTAAACGTAACCGTATTTTACAACGGTAATTCCTACAAGACTCAAGAAAATGTAACCCTAGTAATATATCCCTCAACTATTCTCGACGTGACTGCAGATGATGTAAGTACAACTGTAAATCATCCAGCCTCTATTCTCCTTAATTTCTCTGCCTCTCAACAAGTAGACTTAATCTCCATAACACCGCAAACTCAACTCTCTCTAGTTAGATCCAATTTCACTCCAACCTATTTCCACGGAAATAGAACGTATAATTTTACCTTTTACATTCAACCAAACACTCAACCTGGGATTTACCCAGTTACTTTTACTATAACCTATGAATCCTTAGGTCAGCAGTTCACCAGAATTATAACAGTCTATATAGACGTTAGTTATTTTAATGTTAGTCCTGAAATAATTTCAGTTCAATGGGGTAATCCACAAGAAAGCGTAATAGCCTATCCTGGAGTTGGTTATGTTCCTTTAACGCTAACAATACTTAATCCATATCCATACGCTATTGAAAACGTGAAAATTTTTCTTACCCTTCCCACTGGAATTAATACTACCCAAAACGTCGAAGATTTTGCTCAAATACAACCGGAGTCATCCTTAACTTTCACTATAAATGTAGATGTAACGCCTTCTGTTAGTTCCGGATATCAAAACCTGAGTTTTTTCATAACGTATTTATCTGCATATGGGAAATTCAACAGTTCGGGAAGTTATGCCTTATACGTTTTTCCTCCAAAGCAGATTTTAGTTAGTTTTTCTAATCCTGAAGCTTTTCAAGGTCAAGAGTTTCCTCTTTACGTGAATGTGACAGATACTGGTGAATCGCCATTAACTGCGGTTTCAGCTACAGTTTCTTCTCAAGAGATCTCTCTAGTAGGTTCAAATAACCAGACAATAAACTACATTAAACCTCACTCTACAGTAACGTTCATCTTTAATCTTTACGTTCCAAGTAATTTACCCACTAATGTATATCCAGTTAATGTGGAGATATCATACGTATATGAAGGAGAACAAGGTAGCTACTCTTACACGCTACCAGTTCCGGTACATCAATCTAAGTCTCCAGTAAAGTTAAACCTCTCAACATTTACGATATACTATCAGACAATTAATTATGTTAACTTAACTATAGAAAATAATTTGACCTCGACCTTAAATAACGTTAAAGTCAACGTTTACGTACCTTCGACTGAAGTAAGTCTAACTCAAAGTACATTTAATCTCGGGAATATACCGAGCGGGTTAAAGAGGAGCATAGAGTTGCAACTCTTACCGCTAGAATCTCAAACTTTGAGTATACCAATAGGAATATCTATCACTTATGTAGGAGAAGACGGAGAGCAACTAACCTATGGCTTTAACTATACCTTATCAGCAATAGGACTTATACAGGTAGAGGTAACTCAACCATCAGTTTCTATCTCTAATGGTTCCATAACTCTAAGTGGGGTTTTACTAAACACTGGAAATCTAGAGGCCCAGAATCTTATAATCTATGGTCCTTATGGAGTTCAAGACTATATAGGCCAATTACCTACTGGCACTCCAACTCCTTTCTCTATTACTATACCTGAAAGTTCTAGTGTGGCGAAGTTAGTGAATACAACCTCAAATGACTCTCAAAGTTACACTATAACAATAAGCTATCAAAATTCCCTTTATCAATTTAAGAATATAACTTATACCTTTACTTTCTCACCTTCTAGTGTTGAAACAACTTCTGTTCCAATTCATACCTCTGAGTTCCATAGACCTAGCCCCTTATTACGCGCTATTCCTTACATAATTATCTTAGTTTTAATTATTCTAATTGCAATACTATTGATAAGAGGTAGGAAAAAATGAAGATCAAGGATTTACTAATTATGGCGTGGAGTTCGTTAGGAGATAGAAAGTTAAGGGCTATACTGACAATTGTGGGAATTTTAATAGGACCGGCAATAGTTGTTGGACTAACAGGGATGACGGAGGGTTTTGCTCACGGAATAACATCATCCCTTTATAGTTCTTTATCTCCTGAAGACCTATACGTAACTCCTGCACATGGTCATCCTCTTTCCCTCTATGAAATCCAGGAGTTATCAACCTTAAAAGGCGTAAGGACTGTAGTGCCATTTTATCTTATACCGGGAGAAATAGAAACTACTTCAGGTACTTTAGCGACTGAGATCTTATCGGTAAACATACCCTTGGCAGAAAAGGCCTTACCCGGTATAAGCTTAGAGTCAGGAGAGTACCCAACTCCTTCCTCGACTTATCAAGTTGCAGTAGGTTATTATATCTCACATCCAGAGTACCCTGGTCAACCTACTTTCACTGTAGGGCACACCTTAACTGTAAAGATCAGCGTTAATGGTCAGCAGGAGGTCAGATCGTTCATAGTCTCAGGTCAATTAAACGAATTCGCAGGGGTAGGTCTTGCAGACGTAGATCAGTCACTTATTATTCCGCTTTCCTTCGGTTCTTCATTAATGGGAGACAGTTATAGCGGAGCGATAGTTGTTGCGTCTAATGTGAACCAAGTAAGCCAAGTCGATAGCGAAATAAAGAACCTATTTGGAAATAGCGTTGAAGTAATTTCAGTCCAGGAATTTGCACAGCTTGTTAATTCAATAGTTGGTGATATAAATGGTCTCCTAGTAGTTGCTGGCGCTTCTGCTTTTGTTGTAGCCTTTGTTGGAATTCTCTCTACAATGTTTACTTCAGTTGTGGAGAGGACTAGAGAAATCGGACTTTTAGGAGCTCTTGGATTTGGGAGAGGGCAAATAATGTCCATGTTTTTAGGAGAAGCTGCGATTATGGGCATTATAGGGGGATTAGCCGGTATTGGTACTGGGATAGGAATGTCTTATCTTTTATTATCGGCTATTTCACTTAATGGAGGATCTGGTTCTTCGTCATCTAGTGGAGGTGGTGGGGGATCTTTTGGAGGTTCTACGTTCGGATATAATCTTCATGTTTCACCTGTATTTCCACCGCAGTTTATTGGGGAAGTTTTCCTAGCAGTGATATTAATCTCTTTATTTGCTGGAATAATACCCGCATATAGAGCTTCGAGAATAGAGCCAGCTAAAGCCTTAAGATACGAAGTATAAAATGAAGGGGAGTGGATTTTTTTTAAGTGGTTTACATTTTTATGCATTTCACGATTTTCACTTCCAACCAAAATACTTATATATATTCTAAAAAGCAATATTATTACGTCCCAGATGTGGGTAATGTAGACCTGAAAAAGGGACTTAAAAGAGTAAAGGATGGTGGAATTAAGGATGTGCGGTTTTCCCACAGCTTCGGTGGTGTAAGTTGGATTAACTCGCTAATGGATCGCGATGATCAGCCTCGTTCACAACGTAGTGAAGCCCAAGGGTTATAGGGAAATAAGTGTCCGTAAAACCCAAACCCCATGGTAAGATTTAACGCGGTTAATATAAGAAAAGAATAGTATTTAATCTCATAGTTTATTACTTATTGGATCAATATAATTCCTATGAGATATTCGTGGATGATAGGAGGAGCCCAAGGTCTTGGAGTTGACACATCTGCAGTAATTTTCGGTAACTCTATATCAAAGGCAGGGTACTATATTTTTGGGAATAGAGAATACTACTCTAACATAAAGGGAAGGCATAGTTACTTCCAGGTTGTATTTAGCGAGAAACCAGTTCATAGCATTTCGTCAAAAGTAGACGTGCTAGCTACATTTGACGCAGAAACCATTTTTCAACACTTCACTGAAGTTAAGGATGTCATGATATATGATGATTCATTAAAGAACGTTACTGTTGATATGGTAAGATCAATTGAACCGGAGATTGCGGAAGGAGTTAAAGAGGAACTAAAAAAGAATGCATTCGGTTTCAGCGTAGGTGATGTAGTTAAATATGTAGAGAGCAAGGGAGTGAAAACAATTCCTGTGGACTACTCTTCAATTCTTAAGAAAGTTGCAGATACTTATCATATTCCATTGTCTGTGGTGGAGAGAGCTAAGAACATAGTTGTAGTTGCAATATCTCTTTCTCTGTTCGGTATTAAAGAGGAACATTTGAGGAATGCGATTGCCTCTGAGTTCAAAAACGATCTCTTTGTAAAGTTTAACACCACGGCGGCCGAAATAGGCTACTCCTTGGTTCAAGCAAAGTATAATTTACCTGAACTAAACGTAGGTGAACCTAGAATACAAGTTGATGGTAACACAATTTCAGCTATAGGAAAGCTTTCCGCAGGACTTAGATTTCAGTCCTATTATCCTATCACTCCAGCGTCAGATGAAAGTACATACATAGAGGCTAACCAGAACTTAGACTTGATTGTTAATGGAGAGAGAAGAAAGGGAGGAGCTGTAGTAGTACAGGCTGAGGATGAGCTAGCTGCTATAAATATGGCGGTAGGATCTGCGTTGACTGGAACTAGATCTGCAACTGCAACGTCTGGGCCCGGTTTTTCCCTGATGGCTGAGGGAATCAGTTGGGCAGGAATGAATGAGGTACCCGTTGTTATAACGTATTATATGAGGGGGGCACCTTCAACTGGTTTGCCTACAAGGTCTGGACAAGGCGACTTAAAGTTTGCGCTTAATGTGGGTCATGGTGAATTTCCCAGGATAGTGATCGCATCAGGAGACCATAAGGAAATATATTGGGATGCGATTTGGGCATTTAACCTGGCTGAGAAATATCAGACGCCTGTAATTCACGTAATAGAGAAGACGTTGGCCAACGCTTATTCGTCCTTTGACGAGAAGGAATTAGATGGGAACGTAGAAGTGGAAAGAGGCAAAATAGTTAAACCTGAAGGAGGTTACTTTAACAGGTTTGAATTCAGCGAAGATGGAATTTCCCCTAGAGCATTTCTCGGAGACGCTGGGATCTTTCATGCAGGGGATGAACATAACGAAGAAGGTCATATAACTGAGGGGACGAAGAACAGAATATTAATGTATGAAAAAAGGATGAAAAAATTATATACAGCCGATAGGGAAATTCCTGAGGTTCAGCGGGTTAACGTCGTAGGTGATGGACAAGTTGTTCTTCTAACATGGGGTTCTCCTAAAGGTTCAATATTAGATGCTATGCCTTTGCTTCAAAACGAAGGAGTAAAAGTGCAAATGGTTCAAGTAAGAATGTTCAATCCATATCCTTCAGATCTTATGAAAAAATTACTTTCTGGGAAAAAAGTAATCGCCATTGAAAATAACTACTGTGCTCAAGGTGCTCAGGTCCTTTCGGAGAGGACAGGCATATTTCCAGACTCCTTTATTCTAAAGTGGACAGGTAGATCTATAACAATGGAAGAGATTATAGAAGGGGTTAAGAAAGTTATGCAAGGAGAAAAGAGGGTGGTTCTAAGTGACGGCGCGTAAACCCGTATTTGTGGACTGGTGTCCTGGTTGCGGAGATTACGGGATATTGAGGGCTGAGGAGGAAGCGATAAAAGAGCTAGGAATACAACACGAGAAAGTTACTATAGTTTCAGGTATAGGGTGTTCAGGGAAGATCCCCCATTTTATTGATTTACCG
This sequence comes from Candidatus Acidianus copahuensis, assembly GCF_000632495.1. Classification (GTDB taxonomy): domain Archaea; phylum Thermoproteota; class Thermoprotei_A; order Sulfolobales; family Sulfolobaceae; genus Acidianus; species Acidianus copahuensis. The sequence goes on from NZ_JFZT01000044.1 coordinate 94,199, forward strand.
ATATCTGGAGTTCACACACTTCATGGGAGATCATTAGCGTTTGCTACTGGGATAAAGTTGTCAAATCCCTCATTAGAGGTCATTGTTAACGTTGGTGATGGCGATAGTCTAGGTATAGGCATGGGTCACTTCGTAAATGCAGGGAGGAGGAACATTGATATGACGGTAATAATTCACGATAACGGCGTTTATGGCTTAACTAAGGGTCAAGCGTCTCCAACTCTGCATAGAGGAGAAAAGACGAAGTCGTTACCAAAACCTAACATAAATGATGCAGTTAATCCGTTGAACGTCGCCTTATCTTCCGGATATACTTTCATATCAAGGGGGTATGCGTATGACATTTCTTACTTAAAGGAATTAATAAAAGCCGGGATAAAACATAAGGGATTAGCTTTAATAGATATACTGCAACCGTGTCCTACCTACAACGACATAAACACCAAGGAATGGTATGATAAGAGGATTTACAAGCTGGAGACAATTGGGTGGGATCCATTAGTTAGATCAGAGAATGAAAGGGAAGAAAAAATGCAAAAAGCTATGATAAAGGCGATGGAATGGGGAGAGAAAATACCTGTAGGTATATTTTATGAAGATGAAAGTGTTCCAACATATGAGGATAGGTTAGTTCAAAACATACCAAACTACATTGACTATTACCCAGCAAAGCAGGACATCCAAGTGAATGGTAAAAGCGCAACCGACATTAAAGAATTAATAAAGGCTAAGAGAGTATGATTAAAAAGCCTTTTTCTCCGAAATACTCCCCTGACTTTGCGTTCTGAATTAGAGTTACTTCTTTTTAATTTAATTTCTGATTTTTCTATAGCTTAATTGGTTGTATACAGTTGTAGACAACTTATTTTTATATGGTCATTGATTACTCTTTCTTCAGTGAAAAGTAAATGGGTTCAAAGCCAAACTGGTTAAGGTATACATCCATTTTAGCTCTAGTTCTATTCTTAGCAGAAGTAGTACCTTTTATTCCAACTGCTCAAGTGGTAACTCAAAGCAGCAATAACATAACAATAGCTGCGAACGTTAATGAACTTGGACCAGGTCAGGTTGTTGTAGTAGCTATAAACGATCCATCCGAGCCTAACGATATAGGATTCATAGTACAGAACCTACGCGTATATGTAGGGACTACGTTAATTCCTGTCACCAATCAAACAGTATATGTCTTAGAGAAGGGCACAATTTACTACTTGTTCTTAACAGCTACACCTAACGTGAGTTATTCTACAATGAGTGCTAATAAGGTCGGGCTTGCTAATAGTATGTTTGTATATTCAGGATACAATAGTAACATGAAAGCCCAAGTTAATATGACTCTTAATCTAAATCTAACGTATAGCTCAACTTATATGACCTATCAATATCATCTACCTTCATCACTTAAAGGCTTGATATATAACAATGCAAGCAAGACAGTTTCAACAGTGAACACTCTGAACCTATGGCCAGATACTAACAGCACTTCAGCATCGGAAATAACAGTTAGCTTTACACAACCTGGAGTTACAACAGTACAAGTTCAACTACAGAATCTAGAGGATCAAGATAACTCATATTGTCCAACTTTAGTCTTAGCTCCAACCGCACAATCATTCCTTAGTCAAGTAGGTTTCCTACCATTTAATTCCTCTATCCCAGTAATGTATGAGGACGATTATCTACAAGCTGTTCCATTTAGCAATAATACGTTTGTGTATGTTAATAATGAAAAACCTGTATATGTTGCTCAAAATGTAACTTATCCTAGTATAGCTATAGGTCAAAACGTTAATACGACTATATTCGCTGATAATGTGTATCCTTCATCTATAACACAATTTGGTGTAGCTGTATATGATGGTAATTATACAATGTATACTACTACAGTAGTTACTAATAGTACGTATGGTACGTTAACTTCTGGACAAGTGACACCGGCATATGTTAACGGTGCATCATATTACAGAGACACAGTTAAGGACCATGTTCCAGGACTTAACACTCCTGTTCAAATGACCTTTACTGATTTTGTAGGATTCTCAAATGATATCTCATCAACTATTAGCTTCTCCCCTATCACGGTGAAGTCTTTCTCGTTCTCAGTAAGTTCACCCGGCACTCTAACGGTATATGCGCCAGATAATGTAACTAATATGTCTGAGACAATAAGCTTACCAGCAACTGCAGTTTTACAGTATGTATCTAATGGTAGTACAATTAACGCAACAACAATAATACTTTCAGAGGAGGCTCCAGGTAGCCCATATTTCACATTAACTTTCACTATTAGTTATGGAAAATATGGTTCTGTATCATCTAGTGGTGCCGTTACTGTTACACCAAGCGAATATTCAAAAACTAGACTAGTAATAAATGCAACAAATGATATAGGGGCATCTTATTATGTATTAGGCTATAAGCACAATGTAAACAGCAGTGGGATAGGGAGTATAACAGTTTATACACCTACCTTATCTATATTTAGTCCAACTACGCAATATGTTACGAATACTACTAGGACATTAACATTTGTGTTTAATGAGCCTAATTTGAAGTTTGGTGTACCAACAACTCTAAAGGTGAGTAATGAAGATTTAGTATATAATGGAACAACAGTAGCCACGGCTAAGATATCAATATTATATCCAAATGGTACAACCAAATCATATAATCTTACTCATTTTGGAATAACTACGTTAACATCACCTAGAGGTAATGGGACTTTCTTCATAACCATAGTGAGATCTGAACTTCCAACATCTTTACCTGCTGGAACACAATTAACACTACAGATTGACGATAAAATAGTCATACAAACGTTAACTGCATCCTACATATTCCAAGTTATAGTTCCCACAGTTCTGTTACAAGGACCAACAACTGGATATTCCTCTAGTATTGTAGTATACTTGCCAAATCTAGAAGGATCTGGGTATACACATACTGTGAATGTTTTAGTTGAAGACAACGCATATGCACAGACAAATCCAAAAGCTGTACTAATTGCAAGAGTTACTATATATCTAGATAATTCCTCACTTAGGTTAATACCTGATCAAAGCTACCCTATTACGGTTACTGAGACAGCAGCAGATTCAGGAAACTTCACTGGATCCTTTACATATTATGTAAATTCCACTGGATACTTATACATAAATAACATGTCAACAGGGCTAAAAGCTAGTAAAATAATAGGAGGAGCATTTAACGTATCATATACATCTTCTGCTACATCTCAAACTGCTACTGGAATGGCATCAGTAACAACAGCTGGTATAACATTAGCTACAAACGTTAGCACTTCTGAATCTGGAAAAGCAATAAACGTTAGTGTTGTTGCTCCTGGTTTAGTGAAATCTCATACCTCATCTATTGAGTTTCCTTTAGAAGTGCAAGCTCTGTTGTGGAACGGATATAGCTCAACATTAGTTCCAGTTCATGAAACTATGTACGTAAAAGAGATATCCAAAGGAAATGAGACATTCATGGGTATTCTATACTTAGGAAATCAGAGTATAGCCAACTCTACATCCTTAGCAATAAACAATTTAGCTGGAAATGGATACACAGTAGCTCCAAGTACTACAGTTTACGTCAACTTTACAAATGAGATAAGCAGGTTCTCTACTACAACTAGTCTAGTTCCATCTTACCATCAGGTGGCGGTGTCGGTAGTTGATACAGTTAGCGGGTTCAACCTAGGAATATATAATGTAAAGATTATAACTCCGTCTCCTGCAGCCTTCGATTCCAATATTGTTATAAATATATCATCTCCGCTGTTCTCTCTGTTTAAACATCCAATCCCAGGAAACTTCAGCTTAACCTCAATGTATGAATCAGTTGTTGGAGCTCCATTATCTACAATAGAGGCAAAAGTATCTGGTCAAGTATTAACTGAATCTGATATAATGAGTATAGCCTCAAGCCATACAGCCTACTTCAATACAAGTCCAGTTCCATACTATCTTATATATGTAAAAATGACATCATGGAACGGAGTTCCTAACAGTTTCATGTCTGGTGCTTTGAATGTTAACTTTACTGATCAAGTCTATCTAAGCGGTAATATGTATAGCTTCACGCAGATAACTGTACCTAATAGGTTTGGAATAGAGCAAGTTGTTGCAGGATACACTACATTAACAATAGCGTCAAATATTCAGTCCTTGCAAATAGGAGTAGTATCTCCTATTGTGTCAATCTACTATAACGGTGTTAACATAACTGCAAATCCATCATTGGCTTTATCCTTCCCCAATACATCAACTGGAATATTAGCAAACATTACAGTATATTCTCCATCATCTGCTACGAAATATTCATCAATTAACGTTACTGTTACTAATCCTGCTACTGGAGTAAAGACATACGTAACTCTACCTGAAAAAGGATTAACAGGATACTATGAAGGTAATCTAAGGATAGTATCTACATCATATTATAGCTTATATGCAGGACAGCCTGGAGTTATATCTGTGGCTCCCGGTAAAGTAAATAATATCTCTGTAATCTCCACCATAAATATAGGAAAGGCATATATTAAAGGAGTTAAGACTTTAGTAGATGTATCTGGATCCAATTACTTCTTCGTTGGTAAAATAATATTGAAACCTGAGGTAACTGCGTTAACAGTGATAAATGTATCTACTGGAAAGCCAGTGTCTTTATCCAATTTAATGACAGGGAAGACATATGAGTTGCTCTTTAACATGACGAATGTTGGTACTGTAACGAGTACAGTCTATGCAGTGGTAGAGGTAACTGTAAATACATCAGTTGTATTGCCACCAGAAGTATTCGTGGAGAGCATAGCACCCGGAACGACAGTAACTTTCGGACCAGAGTGGACTCCGACTATGGCCGGTAGCTATAATGTTACTATATTACTATTCAGCAATCCGTCATTAACTGTTCCATACGTTCCAGGTAAGTATGTCTATGCAGCAACAGTTTCAAGTTAATCAAAAACTTTTTTTATCTATTTTACTTGTAAAAGGTGAATTGTCATGAAGTTTATAAAATATTCCTTTCCAATACTCTTCCTAATAATGACAATGTTGGTTACATCAGTGATGGCATCTACAACTGTTATTACTGTAACAACAGCAGCAGTATATCATCCAGGGCAAACTGTAGTTGTTGAGGGTACTGCTCCACCCAATGTTGAAGTTGGAATCAGTGTTTTTAATCCAAATGATGTGTTAGTCTATAGTACTGTGGTAAACAGCACATCTTCGGGTACATATCAGGCAGTTCTCTTTACGTTTCCATCAGCTGCATCGTCTGAGTATCCATATGGTACGTATACAGTGAAAGTAGGAACAAGTACTGGCTTTACTAACTCTACTACATTCGAATTTGAGCCTCTTCAATCATTAATAACTGTTGAAGTATTTAATCCTTCTAACGTTGCTGTTCAAGGAGCAAATGTTTATGTAAATAGTACGTTAGTTGGAACGACTAATAGTTCAGGTGAACTATCGTTCTATGAGCCTAGTGGTACTTACGATATAATGGTAGTTCCTCCATCTCCGTATGTACCTGAGTCTAAAGTAGTTACAGTTGTAGCTCCTACACCAGTGACGGAAAAGTTTGTGGTACAACAAGAGCAGTTAACTATGGCTATAACTAAGGTGTTAGCATATAATTCATCAGATTATATGATTGTAGATTTAACTAATGTTAATATTCAAACAACGCCAATATATGTAGTGGGTAACTCAACACTGTGGATTTATGTAAATACGTTCTTTGAAGGGAAGCCCGTCACGAACGCTACTGTTTCCTTATTAGTCGATGGAATGACTTACTCAGGAGTATATAACACATCAGTTGGTGCTTACGTTATAAAAGTTCCGATACCAAATGTTCCCTTAGAGGAATCATACCAGATTGAAGCTATGTATAGCGGATATACGTCAAATGAAACTGGAACCTTAATAATGCAGTATAATCAGGCCTATATTATAGGGTCAATAGAGGCGAAGGTTAGTGAATTACAGAAAGAAGTAGCTTATATGACATCTCAAATAACTCTATTAAGATCAGAGTTAGTTGGTAACATTTCTCAATTAAACTCCAACATTACTTTGTTGAGAGATGAATTAAGTGGAAATGTTAGCGAATTAAAATCTGAGATAAGTTCCTTAGAATCAAATCTATCATTAGTTGAAAGCGAATTGCATGGTAATGTGACAGCCTTAAATTCTAAGATTACTTCCTTAGAGTCTACTATATCAACTCTGAATGCAACTATTAGTACGTTAAAAGGCGAAATAGGTAGTTTAACTATGAAGATAAATAATGTAAATACTAAGGTAAGTGGTCTTTCTACGTTAACATATGCTGGTCTTGGATTAGCAATAGTAGGCCTAATAATAGCAATAGTAGCTCTAGTTTTAGTATTTAGGAAAGTTAAGTAATTTTTTTTTTAAACATTCTTGTATTAACTTTTTTATATCAATAATCTTTTAGTATAAGAAAATGAGGTATAAAGTTATGAAAATGTATAATAAAATGTTTTATAGTGTTAGTGGTATTTATTTGACTTCCCTATCAGAAGAGTTTTCTCAGAGCGGTTTAAAGTTTGTTCTATATACTTCACCCTTATCTAATTAATGCTACTTGATGAGAAGCACTAATTCCGATCCTCTCGTCCATGTATCGACAAGTTGGGCGGTCTCACTCCAACTTATCCCTCTGGTTGGTCCCCCCAATTCCATTAGGATTCTGGATTATGGATATATTGAACGCACCAACTAAATCTTCGTTAAACAACTTGTTGAGAGTTGTGCACTTAAACAATTTTCTGTAGATTTATCTCTCTATCAAGTTTCTTATTTGCCTTTAAGCTAATGTGTGTACATCGGCAAATTGAGGAATGAACTGGTTCCGATTTTATAACATACTCTTTTGAGCTTGATGAGGCATAATGCTTCACCTACTTAACCGATACATGACAAGAGTTGTGGGAAATAGACGAATGAAAGAAAATAGATTTCAATATTCTAGTCTCAACAAATACCTGCATGTCATCAAACAAGTAGACGGCAAAGAGGTTGTTTATCCATAAATCTATCTAAGCCGTAGGGTTTCCCTTAGACGTTAGTGATTTCTCGTGCTACTTCATGAAACTGATAAGGATAAACAAAAGCTGTCATCCCTGATGACCAACCGTTTCCAGACGAAATAAGGAGGTTGTTCATTGGGGAGGGGAGTAAATCACTATAATAGATGCTGTTATGAGAGAAGTTGTTAAGTCCTTGTATAACAAGGGAGACTCATTTATTAGGTTGGTTATCCAGGGAACATAAGCCAAGAAAGTGTGGCTTCTTAGTTTCTAATGTATGGTCTTACAGGAGAATTATGGACAAAGAACATCGTTGTATATATTATTTCTAGCATCCCTTGTTCCACTCTATAGTATTTCTCCATTGTATTTTATCTTCAAGTCTTTAAATTGCCAAGTTGGATAGTTTGATCTCCTGGTTTTCCTCGTCTATCTTGTTGTATTGGTCTTTCCTTAACATGATTATTAACTTCCTCTTCATGTCTTTCCAATAACCCGGTGGACTAATTTTCTTGAAGAATGTGGTAGTCTACTCTCTTTCTTTAACAGGGAAAAGAACTACCTCTTTAATCCTTTAATACATAACCGTATTCTTTTATATACATTCCATCAATTACTTCTATCCATTCTGTAAAAGCATATATCCTTTTTTTATTCCTTTTCTCAACCTCTTTTATCAGGATAGCCTCTTCTATTGTAGAAAGAGGCCAAGAAAAAACTAATCCCAAGGCAGATGTGAGATTTATAGGAACAGGTAAGAGGAAAGCTAAAAATAAGGGTAAAAAAATGATAGTTGTAAAGAATATCAACCCATTTCTGGATTTTCTTATCTGAATACTCCTCTTAGGAGTGAATGATATTTTTCCTTCTGTTGATAGCTTATTTAAGTTTCTAATAAGTTCAGAATCTCTTATAAGTAGAAGGAGTAAACTAGAGCCAATCAAAACTGGAAAGTAAGAATAATACTGCACCAGAGAACCTAGGATTGTCCCCGTTATGAATATCGCGATGGAGAAGTAAAAAGAAAAATTGATTTTGACTGCTCTCTCCTCAGTATAGATGGCATGAGACATAGTGACCTGGTTCTACTTCTGTCATTTTAGGTTCATTATCTAAACATACATTTTTTCTAAATGGACATCTTGGGTAGAGAGGACATCCTTTAGGTGGAACTGGTTCATTTGTCTCAACTAATTTTATCTCTGTTTCGTGGTTTGGCTCAGGAATAGGAATTGCCGATATTAATGCCTGAGTATATGGGTGTAAAGGTTTTTCAATTATCTGTTGCGTAGTACCATACTCTACTACATGCCCTAAATACATGATATATATCTTGTCTACAACGTAAGCTAAAGTCGAGATGTCGTGGCTAATGATCAAGCTACTAGTGCCTTTTTCCTTCATATCCTGAAAAATTTGCAATATTCCTGATCTTATTGATACATCTAACATGGAAACTGGTTCATCGGCAACTATGAACTTAGGATTCAGTACAATCGATCTAGCTATTGCTACTCTTTGGAGCTGACCGCCAGAAAGTTGAGTAGGAAAAGCGTTAGAGTATGCCTCAGGAGGATTTAGGCCAACTGACTTTAGAGCAGAGTAAATTATTTCTCTTTGTTCTTGCTTTGAGAAACCTTGTACCGTAAGTCCCTCGGAAATTACGTCATATATTCTCATTCTAATGTCTATTGAGTCAAAGGGATCTTGATATATTATCTGATTTTCCCTTCTAAAATTTTTAAGGTCTTTCCCCTTAATTTTAAACACGTTTTTTCCATTCCACAACACTTTCCCTTCCTTTGGTTTAACAAGGGCTAGTAAGGATTTCCCTAAAGTAGTTTTTCCACTACCTGATTCTCCAGCTAAACCTATACTCTCTCCATCTCCTATTGTGATATTTGCCTCTTTTACTGCGTTTATCTTCCTATCTCCTGACTTAAATTCAACTGATATTTTCTCTGCCTCAATCATTTCTTTTCCCACCTCTAGCAAAGTAACAAGCTACTAGATGACCTTTGGAGACCTCTTCTAAGCCAGGTGAGGACTCTTTACATATTCCTCCTGCTAACGGACATCTAGGATTAAATATGCAACCTTTAGGGGGCGAAATAAGGTCTGGAAGTTCGCCTGGTATATAGTAAAGTTTTCTTTCCTTCCATTTCCTTATGTCCGGTATAGCCTTTAAGAACATCTGAGTATAGGGGTGCAGAGGATCCTTAAAAATATCCTCAGTAGTTCCTAACTCCACTAATTTACCACCGTATAGGATAGCTAAGTAGTTGCTAACGCCGGCAAGTAAAGAGAGGTCGTGAGTAACAAAAATCATTGAAAATCCCCTTTGTTTTTGAAGTTCCTTTATCAGCTTAACTATTTCAGCCTGAACTACTACGTCAAGTGCAGTAGTTGGTTCATCAGCTACAACTATCTCAGGGTCTAAAAGAAGGGCCGAGGCTATAACAATTCTTTGCTTTTGTCCTCCAGAAAGTTGATGAGGATATTTATTTAGCACATCGTCTGGTAAGTTTACCGCCTTAAGTGACTTGTAAATGATTTCCATAGCCTCCGCTCTACTAATGTCTTCATGAGCGTTTATTGTTTCGATCATCTGAGACTTGACTGTATAGACTGGATCAAGTATTGACATAGAGCCCTGGGGAATCCAAGAAATCTTTTTCCAACTGATCTCCTTTCTGAAAAAATTTAGGTTCATTTTAAGCAAATCCTCATTATTAAACATTATACTTCCTTCCTTAACAATGGCGTTTTTAGGCAACACTCTAAATATAGTGTTTACTATTGTTGACTTTCCACTACCAGATTCTCCTGCTAATCCTAGTACAGATCCCTTAGGCAGATTAAACGAAACTTTATCTACTGCCTTAAGATATCCCCTTTTCGTCGTGTAATATGTGCTGAGTGAAGAAATTTCTAGAGAATTCAGACTACTCACCTCTTACCTTATACGGGCTTAATACGTCCTGAAGAGTACTACCTATAAAGTATAGTGCAACGGATAGGAATATTATAGCAAAGCCTGGAGGAAGCACCCACCACCATACAAATCCGTTTGCTGGGGAAGTATAAGCGGAAGCGTAGCCTAGCATGTTTCCCCATGTGGGAAATTTTGTGATTCCTAATCCCAAAAAGTCAAGCCCTGATTCCGTTAATATAACTACGGGAACGTCATAAGCTATTTGGGCGAACACAACTCCTAGTATGTTAGGGAGAACGTGTTTTCTAATTATTCTAAATGGACCACTGCCCAAAGCTTTCGAAGCCTCAACAAAAGTTCTAGATCTTACAGAAAGAGTAACAGATCTAATTATTTTCATTGTCCCCATCCATGATAAACCCCCAATTATAGCAATGAGAAGAGGCACAATACCTATCTTTAATATAAGACCAGACACAACAAAAATTGTTTCCAAAGTTATAAGTAAAGGAAGACCTGGTATTGTAAGGAAAAAGTCTGTAAGGGCATTTAAGAATAAGTCTACCTTTCCTCCTACATAACCTGCAACAAGCCCAAAAATCAATCCAATTCCTACAATTATAAGAGTAGCTATAGCGGCAATCTCAAGATCGAACCTTGCACCTAAAACAAATTCAGCAAACACGCTGGCTCCATTATTATCTGTTCCAAGAATTCCGTATGCTCTTCCCACAGCTGAGAATTTAGGTTGATAAATGTAAACTTTTAATGGGCTGGTTCCTATATTCTCAATTGAGATAATAACGCTATATTTCCCTGGCTTAAAGATCAGTTGAGGTAATATAGCGCTAGCTATATATCGTTCATTTCCTGGCAGAGTACTTACATATGGGCTATTGGAAGAACTTAGGCTCTCACTACTAATAGTTATTGAATTAGTTTTTCCCATTGATAGAGGACATGTTGGATATGTATACAAAATCTGATCAGCCGATGGTACAAAGCTCTCTAAAAAATACGTTTTATTTTGTTGTTTTAATAAGACATTTATTTGAGCCGCTTGGCCATGAGGTATTGCGATAAACGATATAGAAAAAGAGTATGGATATTGATAATTCCAAGATAAAGGAAAAGAAAGGTTTTCATATTCACTAGGTTTCAGTTCAACCGTATATGCAGTTCCGTTAAATGATTCACTTCCATTCCCTAATATCAATGGCGATTTTAAATCCATGTTAGTGTTTGGCGGATACTTGCTGTACTGAGGAAAAATTCTAGCCCAAATAGGTATTGAATAAGGTGCAGCCAAGTGCTGCTCTGAGGTTATAGTATATGGATCCTTGTAAGGCGTTAAGTAGTTTGCAGCAGATGCTATAAATATGAAGAATAGAAGGATAACTAAGGAAATCAAAAAGGCCTTCCTGTGCAAAAGTTGATTTACTAACCTGTTCATTCATACTTCACCCTTGGGTCAATTAACGGGTAAATAAAATCCAATACTAGAAGAACAACTATTACATATAAGCTAAGAATGTAAAATGCGTCTCCTAATATCTGCACGTTAAAAGTTAAGGCTGATCTATATAATAATTCTCCCATTCCATAAAAGCCAAATATATCCTCTACGAATACTGATCCCGCTATTACAAAAGCGAAATCTATTCCCGTTCTAGTTATAGCAGGAATTATTGCATTTCTCATTACATGTTTATACACTACACTTCTTTCTGGAATCCCTTTAGCTCTCAGGTATGTTACATAAGAGCTACCCATGGACTCAACTCCATAAGATCTAGTTAAAGCCATCCTAACTCCATAAGCTAGTAAGGCTAAAATTATAATTGGTGCTATAGAGAACTTGATCAAACCTGCTATATATGCCCAGCCGTGAAGAGGAGCACCGCTAGGTGAGATTAATGCCTGGGCTATATTTGTAGGGAATAAACCAAGTTGGAAACCGAAAATCTGAAGAAAAATTATGAGAACCCAGAAACCAGGTATAAAGTAAGTTAAAATAGCAAAGAACGTGTTAATTGAGTCTGATAACCTTCCAAACCTTACAGCTGAAAAGAGACCTAATCCTATCGCAAAAACAGTACTCAGGATTAGGCTTGGAACAAGAATTATTAAATCTACAGGTAATGCCTGTAAAATTATCTTGGAAACTGGTTCATCATAAATTAGAGAATAGCCAAAGTGAAAGGTTAACATATTTTTAACGTAATCAATGTACTGCACAAAGATAGGTTGATTCAGTCCAAATTCTCTATCTATAGCCTCCACCTCAGTTGATCGACTTAACCCCTTATATGAAAGTGGAACGTAAAATTCTGCAGGATTTAAGTGAGCAACGTATATGGGGATGATGTAAATAATCAAAAAAAGGAAATTGATGATAACAATGAGAAGAATGATTCTCTCTATAATTCTCTTTACAAGATATCGCCATGGCACAGAAAATCTCATAATTTATCATTTTTACTTTCGGGCTAGAGAGTAAAAACTTTTCTCAGAATACATTATGTTAGCTTTCTAAACTTTAATGTACGGAACACATTTATTAGCTATTATAAATTTCAATCTTGTATGCATAAAAGGAGGATAATTTATATCTTAATTGGTTTACTGATTATTGCTGTAGGTTTATTTTCTTTCACTTATCTTGATTCTTTACCAAAATATTCTATAGAGTCAATAAACGGGATATCAAAAATTTATGCTGTCGACCCTCTAAATAATAATGAAGTTCTAGTCGGAGGAATTTACTTTAATTCGAGTTACGCTCATGGTATCATAGGAATATATTACCTAAATAACAATACTTTCATAAAAATTAATCTGGGAAATTATTTTAATAGTAGCGCCATTTATTCTCTCTCTTTTAACGGCTCAGCCATTCTTGCTGGTGGGGCGTCTTATATAGGAAATCAACTTCATACAACCCTTGTGATGATAAAAAATGGGAAAATATATAACTTAAGTCCGGATCTCTCTTCCTTTAATGCCTTGGGACAAGTTTTCTCCACTTTCTGGAACGGAAGATATTGGTTAGTTGGAGGAAACGGTTTTGTTCCGTTGGGCAATGGAAGAGGTGAGCTAGTACCGTTTTTAATAAAAATTTTTCCCAATGGTTCATACCACGAAATTGCACAATACTTACCACCAGACTTTAAAGTTTTACCGCAATCTACAGTCTACTCTATTTCTGGCAATTCAACGTTAACAGTTATTGCAGGATCAAATCCTGTTAATATGACTGTAGCAATATCTCAGGGCAACAGTAATTTTTCTGATGTGCGCTTTACCTATTCGCCTTTAGGTGTTCTACTCACCTCCTATGTAGGAAATAATTATGTACTTGTTGGGGGGGTGAACTTAACTGAACCTAATATTTCCTCAACTTTCCTAGGAGTTGTCAAAGGTAGTGTTGTTCAAGAAGTTCCGCTCAAGTACAAAGTTGGCGCTATAACATCCATTACATATAATAGCGGTAAATATTACATAGCAATAGCTGAAGTTCCTTTCCTAAACAGTACAGGACAGAGAATTCCAGGTTCAGTAATACTAGAGGGCCAAACTCCTTTCTCGTTAAAAACAGTTTTTAGTGAACCATATTATTCAGTTGAGAGTTTGACGTCAATCGGAGGTAAGGTTATAGCTGCAGGATATAAATATTCTGGATCAGGATTTGAAGGAATTTTAATTCTGATGGACTAGGTAATAAAATAATTTTAAAAAATTTTTATTAGATTCATATATGATTGAAAGTAGCTAAATGATGGGAAAAAATTTTTAAGGCTTTAAAACTCAAAAGCCATATGCAAAAAATTAAAAGTAAGCTATTCATTCTTCTTGTATCATCAATACTAATTTTGTCAATGACAATAGGAGAGGCAACAATAGCTGCTGGAGCTGTTTATATCACGAGTAATTTTAACACACCAATACTTAACTGGAATCAAGTAAGCTATTCATGCCCTTGGGTAGGAAACCTAGAGTTCCTCTATTCATATTCAAGCCACAGTAGTGAATATTCTGCTCTTTTGCAAGGAAAAGTTGATATGATACAAATGGATCACGCTTCTGAGATAGAACAAGCAATAACGAAATATAATAAAACAATTTATGTAGCGATCTCACCGCAAGAGAGTTTTGGTCAGCTAGTTTTTGCGTTTGGAAATAACTTAACTGCCAACGTTTACTTTAGATATGCAATCTCTAATTTAATCAATCTAACTTACGTAACCGATTACATTAATGATAACGGAATCCTTGGTAAGGATATACCGTATTATGTTGACCCACAAATAGCCGTATATAAGGCATGGTTTAATCCAGCGGTAGTAACTTACTATCAGAAATATGAGTCTTATAATCTAACTATGGCAGTTCAACACCTTATGATGGTTCCAGGAGTAACGCATACTTCAAGCGGTCAATGGTTATATAAAGGAAGTCCTCTAAAAATAACATTCTTATATCCAACTGACGATCTGCCAGGTCAAAAATTTGCGGAATATCTATCTTCGCAAGCAGCAGCTATTAACCTAACAATAGCTCCAGAAGCTGTATCCTTTGGCACATTAATAACTGATGCTACTACTCCTCCCTTTAACGACTTTAATATGACTACTTTTGGATGGATAAATCTAGGGCCTTGGGTCAACTCTTGGATGACTATATATACCGATCCGGCTGATGTTGCTGGGTTCTCTAACTCTACTATTGATACTCTAATAAACAATGCGCTGAACGCTGCTTCAGTTACCAGCGCTGAAAATTACATAAAACAGGCAGAATATGACCTCCAAGTAGAGGAGCCATACGTAATAAATGTATGGTCAAATGGAATTCAAGGGCTATACTTGCCTGGTTGGGCAAACTATGTGTACCTTAATTCCACTTCAGAATATCCGATAGTGTACGAAGATGTACATCCAACTGGAACTGCATTGCAGGGAACCTTCATATGGTCTTTTGTATCTGGAGATATGATGAGACATCTTAATCCTTACGCTAGCACATCAGTCTATGCGTTTAATGAGTTAGATGAACTATATCCGAGCCTTGCTATAACTAATGATTCAAATCAATATCAGCTACTTCCGTGGTTAGCAGAGAGTTGGAAAACTATTAGCTTACCTAATACTACTTTACCCAATGGAGATCACATAATAAATGGAACTGAACTTGTAGTAAACCTAGTCCACAATGCTACCTGGATAGATGGAGTACCGGTAACAGCCTATGACGTAAACTTCACTATATGGTGGTACGACTTAAATGGTATGATGGGAACCAATTCATTTGATGGACTTACAGTTAATTATACGTATTTAATTGACAACGGTTATTATAATTCTGACTTGCTAGATACTATTCCAGGTATTGTTTGGACAAATGTTACAAATCCATATCAGATAGAGATATTCCTGAACACAAGCTCTATAACGCAAATAGATCAAGCGTTAGATGAATATCCTGTAGTGCCTGCTCATGTGTTTGCAAAGTATAATCCTGCTACTGTATACGCAATGAAAGTGGCCCCGCTAATATCCTCAGCAGGATATATTTTCTCTTATTGGAGTACAACTAAGGAAGTTGCTCTATTAACTGCTAACTTACATTCCTTTAGAATTGATCCTCTATTAATATATCAAGGTAACTTCACCGCGGGCACTCCAGTTACATACGTTGCTAATTTTACTAGTTATACATGGGATAACTCTACTGTATCGCTTGTTCCACATCAGATCTCCAATGCGACTGTATACGTTTACCTAAAGTACTTAAACGTACCAGGAGAGAAGTATACAAATGTAACAGTAAATGGTAAACCGTTAGTGTTGACTGCAAAGAATATTGGAAATGGTCTATACAATGTGACAATTCCTACTAAGGACTTAGCAGGTGGACTATATGAAATAGTTGCCAAGGCAGTCTGGACAGTTAATGGTCAATCTAGAGAGGAATTTGATTATGCGTCTTTTGCAGTAAAGCCTGTTGTAGTAACTACAGTTCCACCAGTAACACATCCACCAACAACTACAGTTCCAGTAACTACTACACCTCCAATAAATGTCGGTTTAATAGCTGGAATAGTAATTGTGGTAATAGTAATAGTAGCTGTAGCTGTAGTTCTCTTGAGGAGAAGGTAACCTTTCGTTTTGTTTAATATATATAAACTTTTTTTATTTTGAAATGATGAACGCAAGAGAGTGAATTTAGATGTATAACGTTTTGGACAAAAAGCTTTTTTTCTTAGTTATTGAAGAGAAAGGCATCTCAAGGAGTTAAACTGTTGCTTACAGTCTTGAGAAAGTGCTACTAGATTTCTTTGAACCTTGATACTTCTAAAAAGATAAGGAAGAGAGAATCAAAGGTCTTTTTTACTTATGAACAAGAGGATCAACGATTGACCTTATGTATATGCCAGGGAGATCTTAACCTTGGTTGAGATCAACACTGCTCTTAATCTCTATGATAAGGCCTTAGAACTTTGCGTCAATCTATCCTCTGTAGGGAGTTCTCGACGCATACTCCTAAAATGCATAAAAACCTAAAGTCCATATCTATAAATGTGTGACTTTAACTTTTTATTTTAAGTCTGTACTTCAACTTCCTCAGTCCCTGAGAGGTTGAATTCTTTAAATATTGCCTTGGCTAATTCTTCTGACATTTCTCCATCTCCTTCAAGAATTCTTATTATCTCCATAGTTGGAACAACTATCTTTTTTATTCTTTTATCTAAATTGAGAGAATCGCTGTTAGTTATAACAAATCTTTGTCCAACTTGGAACTTTTTCCTTTCTAAATCGACTTCATTAACCTCTCCTAATAATTCCAAGTCCTTATCGACGTTTAACTCTCCATTAAACAATCTTACAACACCTAGGTAAGCTAATTCATTGCGGACTAACGCTATTCCGACAAGTGTTGTCCTGTCCTTTGCTTCAACTCTCTTACTTCTTGGATGTACATAGGTGATCCCAAGTTCCTTGGAAATTGACTGAAGTGTTTCCCTTAAAACCTTTTCTAGTTCTCTCGCTTGACTTTCAACGTCATTCAATGTAAATGAGGATTTTATTTTCATCTTTACGCAGTTTAAGTCTTCACATTCCTTCCCAGCTTTCTCAACTTCTCTTTTAACAAACTGCAAAACCGAGCTAACAGTATTGAGCTCTCTTCCTCTCCACATGCTTAAAACCAAGGGGTATATTTCCTCTGAGACTCCGTGGCAATACGCGTCCACTATTTCCTTTAAATCTTCCGGAGTTAGAGCGTTGTCTAATGATATTCTACTTTCGTCTAGCCTTCTCCTTATAGCTAAATCAGAAATTTTACTATATACGTCAGTAGGAATTGCCATTACAAGCGGTATCTCTAAACCAGCGTTGATCAACCTATGGATGGCAGGGATGTGGATTTCTCTGACTTCATCTATTAAAATTCCAACACTCCATAATTCCTTTATGTCAGACAGAAAGTGGATCATTCCTTCAAAATCCTGTTGATAATCAAGGCAATAAATTCTCATGTATTTATCATCAAACTTCCCGCACTGAGCGGAGATCCAAGCCTGTAACGGGACTCCTCTAATTTTCTTAAAAAACGAATATCCAAGGCGTTTAGCGTTTGCTTTTATGATAGGGAATACGTCCATCTTAGCCTTTTCCCTATCTATTTTGCTCCAGAATTCCTGTCCTATATCTTTCATGTTTGCCATGTCTAGGTAGATAAATCCTGCGTTCTCTTGCTCTAGCTTTCTAAGTATAGTTGTCTTACCCATGCCAGGTTGTCCAATAATTGATGCAACCTGATTTTGCTTAACTAGGTCAAGGGTTTTCTGGAGATATTTTTTGTAAGATGGACCTGCTAATACTACGTTTCTGGAACTCCACGTTGTTACAGTTACGTTAGGGATATTACAGATATCTTTTATCATTTCTCATCCCTCCTCTTTATAATACCGTAAAGAGATCCCCTTCTAACGTACCCTTCCTCCCCACCTGCTATTAGATCGTATCTCTCCTCAATATGTCTTCTAAACTTAGAGTAAAACTCCTCTTTAGTTAGCCCTACTTCTAACCTTATTTTCTCTAAGGGAGCATAACCCAGGCTATCCCTTATCCTTGCATAAGCATCATCAAATTCTCTCGTGCTTACTCTATCTGAAGAAAGAAATCTCTCTTCCAACTTCCTTACTCTATCCTGGAGGTCTTTTATTTCTTTACTATAAACTTCAAAATTTGGAGTATTTAATTTGTAGGCCTTTCCTCCTCCTAATTTTACAGCCTTTAATTTACCATTCTTTTCCATGGAGTCCAGTATAGGCTCTATGTCCTTTCTCTTTGCCTTAACTTTTTTTGCAATCTTCGTCAAAGAAATAGGTCTTTCGCTCTCATTAAGGATAGCAATTATATCCTTCTCATCAACCATGAACATAAGTTTGAGGTAGCTGACTTTAAACCGTTAAGACAGAGTAATACTCGTAACATTTCAACTCTCTTTTACCAAGTCTTAAATACTCAGCGAAGAAGTATTCCTTGAATGATATCAGCTCAAGGTATTACCAAGTCTTATAATAGTAAGACTGTGTTATCGTCGGTTTCAATTGTCGCGGAATCAAGGAAAATTACGGCTTTGTTAGGTCCTAATGGTGCGGGAAAAACAACTCTAATAAGGGTTATCATGGGTTTAATATTTCCTGAAGAGGGAAAAGTTGAGATTCTTGGAAAAGATCCCTTTAAGGATAAGAGCGTTTTCAAGAGAGTAGGTTATATACAAGAACTTCCAAATTTGCCCCCATTTTTTTCAGGTAGACAGCTCTTGGAATTCTCCGCTGATATAAAGGGAGTAGACAAGAAAGAAATTAAAAGGGTAATTGATTTAGTCGGTATGGAAGAACACGCTAACAAGAAAATAGCTAAGTACAGCAAAGGGATGATGCAGAGAATAGCTATAGCCGAAGCGTTGCTAGGAAGTCCAGAAATCCTTATAATGGATGAGCCCAACATGGGGACGGATCCAATATTAACACTTAACTTTAGGAAAATTGTTAAGGAAATTGCAGAAAGCGGAACAACAGTGTTAATGACATCTCATGAAATGGAAGACGTAAAAAGGATGGCAGATCAAGTCTATTTTTTATTTAGAGGAAAGATTTACTTTTCTGGGACAACAGAGGAATTAGTAAAGAGGTTTCTAGGGGTTAGGGTAATCATAGAGATAAGTAATTTAGAAGGTTTAGAAAAGGTTATTTCAGAAGTAGAGTTCGTTAAGTCATTTGAGATAGAAGGAAATAAGGTTATAGCTACTCTTACCGAGGATAAAAGGGAAGAACTTTTAAAAAGGCTAATTCTTTCTGGTTTCAAAGTTAAATCTTTCTACTTAAGCAACGAACTAGAAGAGGCCTATTTTAATGTGGTGAAGGAGGCGAGTTCCAGTGATTGAAAAGGTAATTCTTTACGAAATGAAAAGGGCTGTTGCAAGAAAGAAAGTATTGACGCTAATAATAATAACGCTAATATTTGAGATAGGCGTTTATGTCTCTATTGGCGAATTTAAAACCCCTAGGGTTGAGAGTTTAGTAAGGCCAATTCAAGATCTTCTTTGGTTAGCTGGAGTTTTATTACCCCAAAGCCTTCTGATTCACTTTATAGCTCTCTCAATTTCCTCAGGATCAATGTCAGAGGAGTATGAGCAGGGAACAGTTGATTTCTTCTTAACAAAACCTATTACTAGGATGCAGTTTGCTGTTGGAAAATATGTTGGTGGGTATATATTGGCTGTGTTAATCTATTCTTTTATGGTAATTCTTTCACTTATCTTGTCTTACTTGTTCTTTGGTAAGCAGGTTGACCTTTACTATCTTCCATCAATTTTTCTCTCAGTAATATTTTCCATTCTAACCTTCTTCTCAATTGGTTTTATGTTTGGCGAAGTTCTTAGGCGGAGTAGCATTGCGTTTCTGGTATCTAGCGTGGTGCTAATTGGATCAGTGATAATAGGGGCAGTACTTATCTTTGTAGATAGACTGACCAACGTATCAACATTTATAGCAATAGCTCAGGCTCTTCCAGCCTGGGGTGGAGACGAATTGCCTTTTATAGTAGCTCAAGGGGTCCCTGGATCCGGTCTTATTGTTGAGGCTTTAGAAATATTTCCTACCGCACAGGGGACAATTTCCATGTCAGTTGGCTACATCCTAGTGTACTCTGTTGTATCAACCTTATTGGGTTTCCTGAGCTTCGCTCATAGAGATATTCCGAAGAAAGTGAGTTAACTTTCCCTCCATTTCATAGCGTAAAACGGTAGCAATGAAAGGATAGCAGTTTCTACTAAGAATATCAAGATTGGACTTAAAGGCAAACTTTGCAATCCTGTAATTCCCTGCATTAAGACAGAACCAGCTGTTGAAGGGGAGATATATAAAATGTCTAATGCCCAACTTGGAAGAAGGGAGTACGGATAATATAAGGGGGGTAGGATTGTGAAAAGTAATGATACGATAGTGGAGATTCCCCATGAATGTCTAGTATGTTTTACGAAGCTGGCTAAAGTTATTGCAAGGGATGAACTTGATATTAACAGCAAAATGAGTATTCCTATAGAAATAATTGCAGTAAGAGGAGTAAAAATATTAAATATCCAACTCAGAATAGCGTAAACTACGATGCCCGGTATACTATTAATTAGGTTTCCTAGAGTTAAACCGGTAATGTAGTCTAAAGGTCCTATCTCTGTAGCTACTAGAAGATCTTGAAATCTTAGCTGAAGTCTCATGAATGCAAAATCGCCAATTATTGAAAGGGAATTGCTAACAACTATTGAAATTAGACCTCCTAGGACTCCAAACTTCACGAACTCTCCCCTAGATATGAGGAATATGAAGAGGAGAAGAGATAACGGTAAGGACAAGTATGAGAGAATATATATTGGAGCTCTCTTTATTCCAGTATATCCATACATCCACGCTAAAGCTAAAATAAACTTAATCCTCATACAATCCCCTCATGATAAAGACGTCCTCTAAACTAGTAGGCTTTATTACAACTCCCTTTCCGACCATTTTCTTTGCCCCATCTTCATCAACGTAAGATATCCTCATTGAACCGATTTTTATGTTACCTGTTCCCTCGACTCTAACTATGCCTTTTAATGAAGATAGGAGTTCTTCTGGAGAACCTTGGGCTATCAACTTTCCCTTATGCATCATAGCAATGTCTTGGCACAATTCCTCAGCTTCCTCCATGTAGTGAGTTGTGAGGACCATGTTTGAACTCATTTCCTTTATTACCGACCAAACCTCTAATCTAGAAACAGGATCAAGGCCAGTTGTCGGTTCGTCAAGAAATACAACTTCTGCGTTAGAGCTTAGAGCCATTGCAACAAAGATTTTTCTTTTCATTCCGCCGGATAACTCATCAGCTGGTTTATTCATTGCGTCTCCCAATCCGACTTCTTTTAAAGCTCTCCTAGCTGAAGAAAGTGCCTCAGAGAAAGAAAAACCTCTAGCGGTTAAGTAAACAATGACGTGTTCAAGGGGGCTAGCAATTCCAAAGGGAGAGGCTTCTTGAGGAATACTGCTAATTATTTTTCTAACCTTCTTCACTTCTCTTACCACGTCATAACCGTTTATCGTTGCTCTTCCCTTAGTTGGGAGTAATTGGGTAGACAGAATTCTTAAGAGAGTTGTCTTTCCTGCACCGTTTCTTCCTATGATGCATGAGAATCTAGAGGATAACTTGAAGCTTAAATCCTCTATTGCAACAGTGCCATCTCCATAGACCTTTCTTAAGTTCTCAGTCTCTATCATATTACAAAATAAGGGAATGCGATTAAAACGCTAACCTTTTGATGCTAAAATGATTTAATTATAAGGAAATTGAACATGATTAACGATGAACATCTAAGAAGTATAAGGGAAGGGACATTAATAGGAATAGTCTCTAGTTTATTATTAGGAATACCTCTCATAATATTTTCAATATTGGGTCTACCTCTTTTTGAAGCTATTTTCCTATTAATATATCTCATTATAAACATATTTGTAGGAGTAAAGTTTTACCAAGGATTCAACGGTATAGATCGCCTAGGAAAGATAGGGGGAATAATCTTTATGATACCATTTGTAGAGTTAATAGGGACTATACTTTTAGCAATTGCGTTTTTTAGGTTAGGTTCTAAATATGATAGTGTAAATCTTAAGTTAGGGAGTATTGTTCTCATTTTTTTACCGTTTTTAGGTTTCATCTTAATTTTCTTCGGATTAAACAAAGTCAATTTATTAACGTTTTCTCAACCCCCATTACAATCTACTCCTCAATACATTCCAGTCTATCAGGTGGGAGTAGGAAAGATAAATGGAAATGTTGTTACATTTCAGCTGTATGTTGGAACCCCTGTAGGTATTAGCTCTATTGTCGTTGAGGGAACAAATATATACTCTACGTCAATCCAGCCTAGCTTCTTGCAACAAGGAGTTAATACTATTGTTGTCACTCTCTCTGATATTCCTCAAGCTATCCAAAATAGACGATTACTAGTTTACTTGTCTAATGGAACAACAATTTTTGTTGTAATTTGATCCAAAAAGCCTTTGAATTGGAAAAATTATAGCACATATTTAGAATTAGAAGGAACAAAGAGATGCTATATATGATCCCTCCCTTTTTTTTAACTTAATACAGAATTTGTATATGCGTGTAGACTCGAAGAAGGGACTGTGAAAGGGTGAAAAGCAAGAGGAACAAGAATGTGCTGGTTTTTCCACACACCCAAGGTCTTTGATAAGACTTTCAAGGTGTAGGTAGGTTAGCCCGCTAATTGATCGTAATGATGAACTCTGTTCATAACGTGATGAAGTTCAATGGTTCCACTGAAAATAAATGTCCGTAAAACCCGAACTGCAGAAATCCCCCTATAAAAGTTTAGACATTCAATAGAGTCAACTCTGCCTAAGTGTGTTTGGAAGTTAGAATTCAAACATAAGACTTAATTCCCAAGAACAAGATATCATATCATGCGGAGAACAGACTTAGATCAAGTTATTCTTGGTAAAGGTAACTATGTAGACGATTTGGATTTTAAGGGATTTTATGGCGTATTTGTAAGAAGTCAATATCCTCATGCTAAGTTTAAATTGGATGTTTCTAGCGTTTTGGAGAAGGGCGCAAAGGTAATAACGGCTGCTGATTTTCCTCAAGTAAATGGTGAAAAAACAGAGAATGAGGGAACAATGCTAACTTTACCCTTGGCTTATAAGAAGGTGAGATACTTGGGAGAACCAATAGCGCTTGTAATATCTGAGGATCCCTATAAAGCTACTGACTTAGCTGAGCTAGTTTCAGTGGACTATGAGCAATTACCTCCTGTGACAAATATCGATTTTGCTATTAAGAACGAAGTACTAGTATTTGAGGAGGTAGGTTCTAACGAGGTATATCGTAAAACTTTTGAGTACGGTAAAATGCCTTCAGATAGACAACTAGACCTGGAATTATATTGGAGTAGATCCTCTGGAAATCCTATAGAGACTTTCGGAGTAATTGCATATCCAGACGGCACAATAATTTCTAACGTACAGGCTCCTCAATTTCAAGCAAAGGAGATTGAAAAAGTACTAGGCAAGTCTAGAGTAATTCCTGTGAGGCATGGAGGGAGTTTCGGCTCAAAATTTTCCGTAACTAAGTACGCACTAGCATTAGGTCTTGCATCAAAGAAGTTTGGTATACCAATAAAATGGTTAGAGACTAGGACTGAACATTTAGAGGCGTCTAATAGTTCTGGTCCGGAAAGAAAGTTTAATGTAAAAGCTCACTTTTTAAGTGATGGGACTGTAACTGGGCTAGAGTTCAAGATCTGGGAAGACGTCGGTTCAACGCTATTTAATGGCCAAGCCTTTAAGCCAACTGGAATTATAGCAGGACCTTATAAAATCACAAACCTGAAATATGACGTATCCTTAGTTGCAACAAATAAGAATCCACCAGGAGCTTTTAGGGGAGCAGGAACCCCTCCTCATACTTGGGCGCTCGAAAGAACTATGGACGCAATTGCCGACGACCTAGGAATAGATAGATCGGAGATTAGAAAGAAGAACCTTCTTTCTACTCTTCCTTACGAATCTCCTTACGCTTTTTATGACTCAGGTAACCCGAGACAATTACTTGAATTGGCGATCTCTAGAAGCGATGTATTCTCGCTGAGGAAAAAAGGGTTTGGAATTGGAATAGCTTGTTCAACAGATCCTAGTACTCCATCAGGTGAGGAAGGGGTTAGGTTAACTATTAAGAACGGAAAAGTAATTGTAGGAATAGGTTATGGACCTGAGGGACAAGGGAATGAACACTTAGCTAAGATATTAACGTCTAAGTTATTATCAATTCCAGTGGACTTAGTTGATGTAGAGATATTAGACAGCGAACACTCGCCAACAAGTTTTGGACCTGGGGGAAGCAGAATGGCAGTCTTTATGGCTGGAGCATTAAAGGGGGCAGCAGAGGAATTAATATCTAAATTAAGAAGAAGGACTGGTGGAGAGTATACTGAAGGATATTTTGTGACGCGAAAAGGCGAAAAGATTTCTTTACTCTCAATGGACGAGAAAGTGAGTTATGTCTTCTCTTTGCAAGGTAAAACTCGATTTAACGCATATCCATTTGCATGCGATATAGCAGTAGTGAGGAGTGACGAAAGTGGAATCATAAGGCCAGTGAAGCTAATTGTATACTTAGATCCTGGTACACCTCTAGACGAGGAGCTTGTAAAGGAACAGGTAATAGGAGGTTCTGCAATAGGTATATCTGTTGCGCTTTATGAGAAATATATCTACAATAGTGAAGGTCAACTGTTAACTACTAGCTTATCAGATTATGGTATGCCTACTGCTGTTGAGATTCCACAGATTGAAGTTAATTTAGTTCCAACTCCTTCACCATATACTCCAATGGGGGCTAAGGGAATAGGGGAAATACCTGTAGGAGTTGCAGCAGCTGCTGTAACTAGTGCAGTTGAGGATTTAATGAAGAGGAGAATTAGAGAAGTTCCAATAACTAGCGAGTAGTATATAATTCTTGATATATGTCGAAGCACGTCTATTTTTTCTCTTCCAAAAGTTTTTCTCCTTCTCTAGCAACTCGTTCATCAACATCCTTTATAATATACGTATTCTTTTCAGTTATTAAATACAGGGAAGCACACCCAAATTTCTTGGCTAAAAATCCCTGAGATACAAAGTTCTCTTTTATCTCGTTGCAACTTAACTTTATTGGTCTAGATAGGGGTGACTGTATAGTAAATTGGCAATCCTCAATTTTATACTTAAATGATCTCTTCCATATAATATAAATAAAAAGTAATAAATACCAAATACCTACAAATATTAGATAATTAAGGATCTTTTCTGGACTAATTTCCAAAAAAGCCGAGGTTATCCCTAAGATAATGGTCCCTTTTAAGATAGTCTTCTTAACCTTTGGACGAATATAGCCAGCACGCAATCTTGTGTCCTCCAAGGTCAGCTAGTTCAGGCTCTTTCTCCTTACATATTGGCATGACAAAAGGACATCTAGGATGAAACCTGCAGCCATTTGGTGGATTTATTAGACTTGGAACTTCTCCGGTCGGTGGTTTTAGATCCTTTTTCCCAATGATCGGGGCAGAGCTTATTAAAGCTTGGGAGTATGGATGAAGGGGCTTAGATAACACCTCGTCAGTTCTTCCAACTTCCATTAATTTTCCGGCATAGAGTATAGCTACCCTGTCAGAAATAAATTTGCTAACGAGCAAGTTATGCGTGATAAACATGAAGGTTAAGTTCATTTGATTTTGTAAGTCTAATAGGAGGTTTAGAATTTGAGCTTGTACTGATGCGTCTAGAGCTGAGGTTGGTTCGTCAAGGATAATGAGTTTAGGAGATTTAGCTAATGCTCTAGCTATGGCGACCCTCTGAACTTGTCCTCCCGAAAGCTCTTTAGGATATTTATCCTTGACGTAGGAGTAATCTAATCCGACAAGTTCTAAGTATTTTTTAATCTCCTCCTCATCACCTTTTTTCATAGGCTCCTTAATTAACTCCTTAACTCTCATCCTTGGATTGAGTGAGGTTGTAGGATTTTGAAATACCATTGAAATTTTCTCTCTAACCATTTCATAATTAGTATCTACTTCTTTGCCATCAAAGTAAAGGTATCCCCTACTAGGCTTTTCAATCGTTGCAAGAATTTTTCCCAAAGTTGTTTTTCCAGATCCACTTTCCCCAACTATTCCTAGGACTTCTCCTTGAGCGATATTTAATGATACGTTTTCGAGAGCCCTAACATATGATATTTGTCTTCTAGTAATTGACTCGATTATTCCCTTCTTTTCAGCAGGATACAACTTGTAAATTTCTCTTGCAGTATAAATTTCAACCATATAGCCAACACCTTACATTCCTTTCGTCTTTCTCAATGATTTTTGGTTCATCTTTTTTGCATATATCCATAACTTTTGGACATCTGGGGCTAAATTTACAACCAGCCGGAAGTGTAAAGAATGAAGGTGGATTGCCTGGAATAGTCAGGAGTTTTCCCTCATTCTTAGTCTTTGTGGGAATGCTGGAGATTAGCCCTGAAGTGTAGGGATGTAAAGGGCTCTTAATCACTTTCTCTACGTCTCCATCTTCCATTATTCTTCCTGCATACATAACTATTATTCTAGTTGAAATCACGTATGCCAAGGATATATCATGTGTTATGAACATAATTGTTGTTCCTAATTCCTCATTTATCCTTTTCAGTATATTGACCACTTGGGCTTGAATAGTGACGTCTAAAGCGGATGTCGGTTCATCAGCTATGATTAATTTTGGTTTTAAGAGAAGGGCCATAGCTATAACCATTCTCTGGACTTGACCTCCTGAGAGCTGATGAGGGTATCTATTAATTATCGTTTCTGGATCTGGTATCCTAAGATCTTTTAACACATCAATAACTTCCTTTTGGGCTTCTTTCGCACTTACTTTTTCCCCACCCTTTAAACTCCTTGTTATTACTGTCTCAACTAGCTGATCTTTTACGTTTCTAACGGGATCTAGGCTATTTAGAGGATTTTGAAATATCATAAAAACTTCTTTTCCCCTTATTTTCTCTAGGTCATTTTCCTTAAGCTCAGTTATATTTACGTTATCCAAGTATATTTCTCCCCTTACTATAGCATTAGGGGGGAGCACAGTTGCTAAAGTATGTCCTAATGTAGATTTTCCAGATCCTGATTCCCCTACAATTCCTATTACTTCTCCCTTATCAACACTAAGGTCAATATTGTCTAATATCCTAGTATAGCCTTGCAATGTCTTGTAATAAACTCTCAAGTTTTTTATATTCAAGAGCATCTTAGCACCTCAGTATGTTATCCTACCGCTTGTAATATCTTGTAGTCTATCTCCTACAAGGACAAAACCTACTACAATAATTAAAATCGTTAAACTTGGATATATAGCATACCACCACGCATAAGGGAGATTCGCAACTCCGTTAGACGCCATTTCTCCAAGCTCTGGAATTGGGGGTTGAATACCTATACCGAGGAACGCTAAAGTAGAATATGTTAGTATGACGTTACCGAAATCTAGCGCTGCATAGGCAAATACTGGATCTAGGGAATTCAAAAACAAATACCTAAAGAACAGCCTAACCTTACTTACATTATATAGTTTTGAAGCGGAAACGAAGTCCATATTTTTAAGCTTCAGTATTTGAGCTCTGAAAAACCTAGCATAGGTTGGCCACCATACCGCTATTAGGGCTATTAATGCCCCCTCATAATTTGCTCTCGTTAGTACTGCTATGGCTATTACAAGTATTAAAGCAGGTAATGAAAGGATAGCATCAGTTATTCTCATGAGTACCTCATCTATCATACCTCCAAGATATCCAGAAATTATTCCTATTATGCTACCTATTGTTATTCCAGCTAATACTACTGCAACTGAGGCTAATGCGTCTCTAGGTATAGCGTAAAGTATTCTAGAAAATATGCTCTCCCCTTCTACGTTAGTACCCATAATCATGGCAAAATTTGATATTATAGGAGGGTGAAGAACCAACGCATGGTTACCAGCAAATGGATTACTTGGTAGCAGAATATGTCCAAGTTGCTGATCTTTTATCAATGAGCCAATGATTTGCAACGAACCCTCTATCAGTCCCCACCCAAAAAACAGTATGACTATTATTAGTCCTATTAGGCCTTGAACGTCTTTGCTCAACATCTTTACATAGAATTTTAGTCCTCCAGTATCGCTCATTCCAACTTCACCCTTGGATCTATAACAGCGTAAAGAATATCTGCAATTAAGTTAGCTATAATTATTGAAAAACCGACGATGATTGTAGTATCTAGAACTGCAATATAGTCAAGTGAGATTATAGATTGAGCTATAAACCAGCCCATTCCCTTATAGTCAAACACATCCTCTATTACTACTGCTCCAGCGACGGAGTATCCAAAGAAAAGAGCTACCAATGTGATAATTGGTATAGACGCATTTCTTAAAGCCATTCCGTATACGACCTTTCTCCTTTTTAGTCCCTTCATAAATCCTAGTTTCACGAATTCAGATTCCATTACATCTAGCATTGTGGCTCTCGTCAGTCTGGTAACTATACCGAAGCTCACTAAAGAAAGAGCAAACATTGGTAGTATCATATGTCTTATCATGCTAGTGAAGTAAGGCCAGTCTCCTGCTATTAAAGAATTCAAGAGGGGAAAAGGAGTATAAGAAGGAGGAGCCTTAAGTAATGGGTTAACTATCCCCCCACTTGGCAACAGTCCTAAGTCGTAAGATACTACGATAAGAAGAATAACAGCTACGAAGAATGGAGGTGAGGCCCAAGTAGTCAGATAAACTCCCTTAATTAGATAGTCGCTCCACTTTTTTCTGTTTGCAGCAGCAATAGCACCTGAAATTATTCCTATTATGGTAGATAATATGACTGCAGGAATTACCAGTTCTAGAGTTATAGGAAGGAATTTTCCTATTAAATCGAGTTCTGGAACCTTATATACTACATCAGTTCCCCAATTTCCGTGCAATAAATTCCAAATATATGTAAAAATTTGTATGTAAAGTGGCTGGTTAAGACCGTATTGCCTTATTATCTCTTGTATTTCGCTCGGCGGGGCATGGGGATTTCCTGCAATTATTTCCGCTAATCCTTGAGGAGTTTTTACTATTGCATGAATTAGTATAAAGAGAATAACAATAAGAATAAATAATGTAATTACAGCGTTTATAAGTCGTCTTAGTATAAATGAGGCAAGTTTTGTATCAATCATTTCCTTCTAGTTTGGAGTAGTTTCATCTAAATAAAAATTTTCTTTAATACTTTCCTTTTTCTCTATTAATAATTCATTCCTATAAGGGAAAGTTATGGTCAATTATATAATATTGATATCATGGAACCTTGAAAACCTATACATATACAAAAGATTTAAAATTAAAAGAAGGCGGTTATAAAAATAATGGTAAAGCATAATAGGATCGGAAAAATTTTCTCATATATAGCAATATTTATAGTAGCAATGGAAATATTTATGGGAATTATGCCGATAATAGGGAATACCATAATAGGCAATGCAGCTACAACAATAACTATAACTCCTCCTAAATCTTCAGAGCTTATTGATGTGTCACAAACTGCTGCTCCAGATGCTTTAGACCCTGCTACCGGATTCTACGTACAGGATGGACCTTTATTTACTGCTGTTTATCAGGAGTTAGTGGAATTTAACGGATCTCATTTTACGCAAGTAGTTCCTGTTATCGCCCAAAACTACTCCACTTCAAATTACGAAAATTACACATTTTACATAAGACCTTATGTTCACTTCAGTGACGGAGTACAAGTAAATGCTTCAACAGTATGGTTTTCATTATATAGGACAATATTAATGGGACAAGGGCCAGGTGTATCAAATTATTTAGGCCTACTTTTTAGTTCGTCAGTATATGCATCTACTGGATATGCAATACCTTGGGGAGTTAATAATGCTATACAATACGCTACTGGTTTGAAGACTGCAGACAACTATACCTTAACTGCCATGGTACTAGCTAATGTCTTATCTCACTTTAACGCTAATAATGCCACTATTCAGAAAATAATGAGCTATCCTGGCCAAGCAATAGTTGTTAAGGGACCTTACGAGGTTCAGATAAACGTAATGGAACCATACAGGTTCTTCTTGGAGGATATTGCAGCGTGGTGGGGTGCAATAGTCGATCCAGTTTTCGTAGATCAGCATGGAGGAGTTCAACCAAATACGCCTAATTCGTATGCGAACGATCACGGAATGCCAGGGACAGGACCTTATGAGATATATTCAGTATCTCCAGGCTTGACTACTATAGTTTTAAAGGCTACTCCTAATTACTGGGCAACTGGCAAGAATGTTCCTTCTGTAGCTCAGCCAGCTCACATTCAAATCATTGAAATAGAGTACGGACTCTCTCATGAAGATAGAGTCGAAATGTTCGATAAGAACGAGGCTCAGATTTCTTACGTTAGCGTACCCTTCTTTAACGAGATGTACTCTGGCTATGCGTATAAGATACCATTTAGCGATATTTTCGCTAACTTAGGTTCTCAACCATCAACGTTTTATGTTTCCATGAATAATGAGATCTTTCCCACTAACATTACTGCTTTTAGATTAGGCTTAGAGTATGCAATAAATTATACCGAACTAGCGGATGTATTCTCCTTCAACCATACAGTTTTAGCCTTGTATAATTACTTAGGCCCAATAACTCCACAATTTAAGGAATATTATAATCCCGGTAATTTGAAGCCATTCTACTATGACCCGTCGCTTGCCATTCATTACCTTAACGAGGCAGCATGGGAAGGTCACTTTTCCTTAGTTTTACCTAATGGCGTTGTACTAGGAAATTCCTCTAGTCCACAATTAAAAACATTAGATATATATGCAATAGCTCCAGTTACTTCGCTAGAGCAAGAGGAACTTGACATAATAACTCAGAATTTAGGGGCTGTTGGAATATCTGCCTCTCCAGAGTATGTTACTCCTTCAGTTACAGATACCTGGACTACACCATCCGGAACTCCGGCTCTAATTTTCCTAGGTTGGTTCCCAGATTGGCCAGATCCCATATATCAGCAATTAATTGCTCAAACCGATGTTAG
This sequence comes from Candidatus Acidianus copahuensis, assembly GCF_000632495.1. Classification (GTDB taxonomy): domain Archaea; phylum Thermoproteota; class Thermoprotei_A; order Sulfolobales; family Sulfolobaceae; genus Acidianus; species Acidianus copahuensis. The sequence continues at coordinate 125,400 of NZ_JFZT01000044.1, forward strand.
TGATGGAGGAATATCAGGAAATTTCGCATGGGTAAACATTTCCACGTTAAATACTATGTATCAAACTCTACCATTCCTAACTAGTCAAACTCAGCAAATAAACGAGGTTAAAGAGGCTTACCAGTTACTTTACAATGATGCGCCTTATATTTGGTTACCTTCTCCATATACATACTACTTTGTCCAGCCATATCTCAAAGGATTTACCTACGATCAATTTACCGGATACTTCTATAATATGATGTACTATCAAAACTTCAGTTATACTCCTCCATCATACACAACGACTACTCCGTCATCCTTCCCTACTCTTGCAGTAGTTGGTATAGTCGTAGTAGTTATCGTAATTATTGCGGTATTGGCCTTAGTGTTAATGAGAGGTAGAGGAACTCCAAAGGGATTATGATTTTTTTTATTTTTATAGAGATATGAATTATTAATATCAATCTTTTTTTGTTTTTGACTAGATTAATATTTCCAGAATAACTTGTCCTAGGATTTGAGCTCAACGGACACTTATTACCTTCTCCGTAAAGCCCTTGAGCTTTATCACGTTCTGGGCTAATACCATCATGACGATCCATTAGCTGTACCACATTCAAATACTTTCTTTGAACCTATTCGATCTGCGCATCAGTATCTTGGACTTAAATCTTTCAAAAAACATAAGCGTTTTAGAAGGAGAAAAAATCGCTACACACATAAAAATGCCATAATTTAAGCAAAATTGCTAACTAAGGCTTTTCTTCGATTTTTTGAACTCTATTAAGTAAGTTCTTTAATTTGTCAAGCAAATCTTTTATCTCATCTTCAGTCATACAATCAAGGATATCAGCAGTCATTTTGCTATAAACTTCCATTCCCTTTTTGAACATGTCTTTTCCTTCATCAGTAATTGTAACGAAAATTACTCTTCTATCGGATTGGTCTCTAATCCTCTTCACTAAGCCTCTTTCCTCAAGTCTATCTATTGCTAGAGTTATTGATGCTTGGGTCACAAAATACCTTTTAGCTAGGTATACCATGCTTTTCTGTCCTTCATCGAGAGCTCTTAAGATTAGGAAGTCAAGGTAGGTTATTCCTAAACTTTCTAACCTTTTGTTTAGCTCTCTCTGAATAGCTCTATGTATTTTTGCGATGTTGCTAAAGATCTGAATTTTTTGTTCATTTATTTCTTGCATTAATGTTCACCTATTCCTCCTCCTCCGCAATCTTAACTTTTCCTCTCAGTGCTGATACGACCGCTGCTACAAACGTCATTCCACCACTGATGTAAAAAGCGTCTCTTAAAGCAGATATAAAGGCAGGAGCAATGGCAGTGGAGAACCAAGTTCTCTGCTCCATGACATGTATAGCTGACGTTGGAATCTGCGCAGCAATAGAAGGTGGAATTGTAGAAAGGATTGCCTTCACTGGATCATATCCTAAAAATGCTGCAAATAGTGCTCCAGTAACAGGAACTTTATTAACATATTGGGAAAGTACCGGTGCACCAGCTTGTGTAACGGCTGTTGAGAGGGCAGTAGGCAAATAATAAGAGAGCGCTATAATAACTATAGTAAAGAAAAGCGCTAAGGACGCTGTCTGACCTGAGTTCTGTAAAGTGGCTCTCATCCCTGAAGCAGATCCTCTGTATTTTCTAGGAACGCTATTCATTATTGATGCGGTATTAGGAGAAGCAAACATACCGTTTCCTAATCCCATAAAGAATATAATTGTAGCAAATTCAGGGTAAGCAAAGTCATAAGGAATAGTCGTAAGTGCTATAAAACCTAGTCCAACTATAACCATTCCTAGAGTTGCTAGAAATCTAGATCCATACCTATCAGAAAGCCATCCGCTTATTGGGCCCATAGCTACAAAACCAATCATCAATGGTATCATATATATACCAGCCCAAAACGGTGTTTCGCTAAATGAGTAACCGTGTATAGGGAGCCATATACCTTGTAGAAATATTATCAACATAATCATGAGGCCTCCATAAGCGAATGATCTTAGCATTGAAGCTATATTACCTGCAGCAAACATCCTAATCTTAAAGAGTTCAAGCCTAAACATTGGGTACTTAACTTTTCTCTCTATAAATATAAAGGAAGTTAAAAGACCTGTACCAATAACCATAGAGGATATTACCCACGGATTATTCCAACCCAATTGCGAACTACCATATGGCATAATACCATAAGTTACTCCAAGGAGTATTAGGATAAGTCCAATACCGAACGTCGAATTACCTGCCCAATCTATCTTCTGTGTTCTATCTGGTTGCGTTAGTTCCTTTAGCTTAATATAACTCCATACTGTGCCTAAAAGACCCACAGGAACACTTACTAGAAATATATATCTCCAGTTGATTGTGGATAGTATTCCACCCAATATCAGTCCTACTAGAGAACCAGCTAATGCTGCAATCTGGTTAATTCCTAGGGCCTTTCCCCTTTCAGTATGAGGAAAGGCATCTGTTATTATAGCGGCGCTATTTGCGAAGAGAAATGCCCCTCCAATACCTTGAACGATCCTAAAAAGTATGAGTTCGATCGCACCTAACGATCCAGTATTTGGAGTTATAAAGAGAAGTATTGACCCTATAGTAAATATTGCAAAACCGAGATTATATAGTCTAACTCTGCCAAACATATCAGAGAGCCTACCAAAAGTTACTAGAAGAGTTGCAGTTACAACATTATATCCCATTAGGATCCATAGAAGATACTGGAATGAAGAAGGAGCAAGAGGATTAATATTTATTCCTCTAAATATGGCAGGTAAAGAAATAATTATTATTGTTCCATTTATTGAAGCCATCAAAACTCCTATTGTAGTATTGCTTAAAGCTACCCACTTATACTGCATAGTTAGAATGTTGATTTTTAAGTATTTAATATTTTATATCCGTACGTCTAGCGTAACAAGTATTTATATAAAAACAGAAATAATTTATATTCGTGTATTTAAATATTAATTCCCTACATTATAAGAACAAATTAATATTCTAAGTAACTTTGTCATAAAGCCTCAATACATTCTGAGTTAACATTCTTCACTACGCTTCGCCCCATTAACAGGGTAGGAAGAAGTCAGGAATTGATCCATATACCTCCTACAACGAGAGGAAAGTTAAGAAACCATCCATATAGGGATTTTAAAAATATGAGAAAGATAATAAAGGATAAAAAATTGGATGAAATACACTATTAAACTTTAAAAACATATTATTTTATGTCTCTTTTCAAAACTTTGATGTCCACAGGTTTTGAGAAAATTGGTCCTAGATTAGTTAGAATGCTATCTTTATCAAAAGAAGATTTAGAAGCTTTGCTATCTTTAGGTATAAATTACGCTAAAGGAGAGATAAAAAATTACGAAAAAACTCTAGAAAGAGTAAAAAGAGAATTTGTTCTCCAAAAAATTTTTCCTATTTTGGAAAAAAAGTCTTGCTAGATAATAACGGAAGATGTCCAATAGATCTTTCTCTGATTTGAATTCTTTTTATCAATACTTAAATAATACCAAAGGTCATTCGGATTTCTTTAAAAATATTTTAAAAGAAATAACAGTATAAATTCCATAAATCCTAAAGAGTTAAGGTTTAAACTGAAAACCTTTCCCTCAAGGCGGGCAGGAAGTTGTGAAGAAGGTATTACTATTTAATCTATTTGCCGTATTAGCTAACTATTTGCTGCAAAATTACTTTCGGTGAAGAGAGGGCATATAAAAGATGCTATCTTTTAGAATTTCTTAAATGATCCTACTCGGATCTAATTTTATGAACGAGAATTACCTAGGAAAGATTATCCTAAAACTCTCAGCTATAAGCGGTAGGAAAAGAGGAGATTATATTGACGAAATTGTTAGAGCGATTAGACTTTTCTCTAAAGAAAGGAAAAATACATGGAAAATCAGACCAGACAAATACGAGACGGTAGGAACAATCGTTCTTGAGATCGGTAAGATCATTCCTTTAAACATGAAGTTTTACGTTGAACCAAACTTTCTCGAAAATATCTTTAAAGACGACGTAAAGCTAAGAAGAGTAGACAGAGAAATCTTAAAAGTTAAAGTTGATAAAGATGTGCATCTAGTTGCTAAGGCTAAAGCTGGAGATACCACTGTTGTTAGGTCAGAATTAATTGGAGGTAAAGTATCTGATCAGATAATGAATATACCTATTGAGTCTACAAAAATTTTTGATATAATAGTCTCATCATTGGGATCGAATATACTTTACTATACACGTAAAAATTGAGTTATTATTCCCAGATTAACTTAATTTTTATCTCTCCTTCAACCTTCTTCCTTAACGCTTGAATTACCTCTTTCTCATCCTCGAGTTTTATACTTTTAGTTATTAGTTTGGAAGTAGCATTAGGCCATAAAGTTTTCCAACTAGCTAAGTGAATCATAGCTAGTTGAAAGTGAGGTTTCTGTCCATTGACTAAACCAACAATTACTTTATTTCCCATAATCATATCAACAGTAGCGCTCTTATCCACTGAAAAACTTCCAGAAATTGGAAAACCGAAAAGCCCTAATACTCCGTTTCTCTTTAAAAGTGTTAACAGACTAGAATTAGTTTCCGCAGAAGCTCCAGTGGCATTAATAATTAAGTCAAATTTTAGTTGTTCCCTGAGTTTATCATATCCTGAGGAAGAATTATAATAATTTATACCTACATTAGCGAATATTTCTTCCTCGCTTGGCAAAGGATCTCTTATATTGGTAATCCATGTTTCTAATCCGTAGGTCTTTAAGATCAGTGAAAAGAGAATACCAATAGGGCCTGTTCCCACGACAAGGGCATTCCTACAATTCAATGTCCCGTCACTACAACTCCAATTTAGTCTACTCTGTACCTTAAGTATTTCTTCCATCGATTTCTCTATATCCGCCAACGGTTGAGCTAAGATCGCAATATCTCTTATTGACTTAGGAACCTTTACCAAATATACTGGTTCATCGTACCAATACTCCCTCATAAAGCCGTCTAGACCACTTATTCCTGCCTCAACGAACTCACCCGTCTCACAGTAATCCGGTCTACCTAAAATGCAGTTTAGACATTTCCCGCAACCTCTTCTATTAACTGGCATTACTAGATCTCCCTCTTTAAAACCATAACCTCCTTGTTCTACTAGACCTATAGCTTCATGCCCAAGAATCAAGTAATCCTTTCCTTCTTGGGTTGAGGCCGTGGACATTTGACCGTTAACTATCTCTCGATCTGTTCCGCAGATTCCACTCTCCAACGTTCTTATCTTTATCTTTCCAGAATTTGAGACGTTTACATCGCTTATCTGTACACCGGTTGCCGGAGGCCTTACTATTATAGCCTTCATGATCACATATTCTAAACTGAGATTTTAAGCTAAGTTGCTGAGATATAGATAATTACAACTAGCGTTTATACATTTTATAATGGATCAATAAACTTCTTCTATGAATTCTTTAGCTTGTTCCTCTGTTATTTTAATTGGATTTCCACTGCTATTTACGACTTCAGTAAATTTTCCCGTGAGCTTTAGTGCATCCTTAAGATCCGCGTAATCTCTAAGTCTCTTCCTAATTCCAAGAGTTTTCAGCATAACGTCCAGAAAGTCATAAAGAGGTATCCTTCTTTCTAAAGGCTTAATACTATCCTTAATTTTCCAGTAATTGAACTTAACAGCGTTTGGAAGAGAGATACACGATGTTATGCCATGAGGTATTCCAAAACTAGGACCAAATACGTATCCAAAGGCATGGCTAATTCCCATTCTAACGTAACGCAGTGTAAGTGAGGATAACCATACACCAATTTGACATTGGATCCTTGAATTTACATCTCCCAAATCTTGGAGACATCCTATCATCCTGCTAAATCCCTCAGTTCCAAGGGAAGAGATCATTGGAGTAGAGTCAACAGAATAAATAGATTCTACAGCATGATCAATACTCCTTATACCCGATGTTTTAAGTAGGTCAATGGGAGTTTCTAAGGTTGCCTCTGGGTCCAGAATAACTATGTCTGGTTCCTTTGCACTTGAGGAAATTTTTATTCCAGATGAAGTATAGCCAGCAAATGCTGTATGCTCAGATCCAGAAAAAGTTGTGGGTATTGCTATATGAAATTTTGGAAAAGTCAATTTCACTCCATCAATTATACTGCCTCCTCCAAGGGAGATAACCACATCATAAGTAGAGATTTCTTGCTTAAGTTTTTCAACAGAGCTTTCAGGTGTATGTTGAGGTGGACCTTGAATAAGGTCTCCATTAACCAGATCGACCACCTTTTTGACTAATTTCCCTTGCATAAGGCTCTTAGTCGTAACTATAACGATTTTCCTGCCTTTTAATGAAGACATCCAATAAAGCGACTTCTCACCATAAATAACTTTCGTCCTTGGATACTCAAAGATCATAAACCAAAATTGTGCAAAACAAGATATAAAATATCCTGTGTCTTCATTTTACGATTAGAATAGGCTTTTTTACTGTCTCAATTACTTTTGTCGATACGCTTTCTACGAAGATCTTCTTCAATCCTTTAATTCCCCTAGTACCCACAACTACTAAATCAACATTCTCCTTATCTGCATACTTTGCTATGACGTGAGGAGGATATCCTCTATCGATCTTAAAGTATATTGGAACGTCATGTTCAACAGAAAGCCTCTTCATTAACTCTTCATGAATGACGACTTTCTCTCTTATCCTATGATCCTCCAATTGATAATTCTCTAAACCGTATCTAATAGGAGATTCGATCACCTCTAAGACTAACACATCTCCATTCCGATTCTTTGCAATCTTTATTCCAAAGAGTAGAGCTTTCATTGAGACGTTAGATCCATCAAATCCTACTAGAATCCTCTTAACCATACGTTTACACTAAAACAATGATCGATTTTAAAGATTTAAACTTTACTATAAACTACTACTCTATTGGATTAAAATAGCAAGATTCCGTGAGTAATTAATTTTTAAAATATCTCTTTAATTTAATTTTGATTAATTTTATTAGTTATATAGTAAATAAAATCTTGATTCCATGATAAAAAAGGAAAATAATTTGTAAATTTTAAAAATCAAATTAGCTTAAAGATTTAGGGATAAAAGTACACTGATCTTGAATCTTTCCTGCCATTGCATCTTCTAATAGGACATATGGATTCTTTACCTCTCTTAGTTCCTTTCCAGAACCGTTCCTCATGTACTTTATAACCTCTGCCAGAACGCTTAAGGCTATCTCCTCTGCAGTTTTAGATCCTATATCAATGCCTATAGGCGTATGTAGCCTCTCTTTTACATCATTTAGATCTATACCTTTCTTCAGGAGCTGAGAGATCATGAGAGCTGCTCTCCTTTGGCTTGCTAATAAACCAATAAAAGCTGCTTTTCTCCTCAATGAAATAAATAGAGCATCTAAATCATAAGCCCTTCCTCCTTCGTTAGCAACTATAACGTAGGAGTCCTCCTGAACAATTTCGTCCATGACTTGTACGTTGTTAGAAATCATCCTTGCTCCGCTGAATTCCTCTTCCCTTATTCCCTCTCCTATCACAGCAGTATTGTAACCCATGGTCACAGCTAACCTATTTATTGCTTTAGCTATTACCCCTTCCCCAACTAAAACTATAGACGGTCTAGGTTCTATAGGTTCAGCTATTACTCTTTTACCTTTCAAGTTCATTTCTAACACTTTATTCTCTTTAATTGATCTATCAGCCAAATCAAGGATATCTTTACTTACAAAACCTAAGAGGGATTTTCCTTTTACAATTATTGTTCTTTCAATTACGTTTTCTTGCAGAATAGTAACGATTACAAATGGTTCATTTTCTTTACTAACCTTTGATAAAGCGGAGAAGAATTCACAAGAACTCATAAGTGTAAGTTTGTTTGGCAATTAAATTGATTTCCCATTCCTCCTTGAATTTACCTAATTAAACTTTTAATTTGGCCCCCGAACTATCTTTATGTCTTGGTTTAACGTAGAAGAATTAAAAAAGTTAGTAAAGAAAAATAACTCTGTCCTAGTTGTTTGGGATGTACATGAGGCCTTAGTTAGCTCTATATTTAATAAAGATGAGTTCTTGTCAAGTCTTAAGGAACTAATTAGCGAGGCTAGAAGTCTAAACATACCGATTGTATATACAAAGATAACTCCGTATCCGGAGAAGTTTCAGCCCCCTATAAGAAGATCGTTTAACCCAGGAGACATAATAAAGGATGTATACCCACAGGATGGAGATGTTGTACTTCTCAAGAATACACCTAGTATATTTGTTGGAACAAACTTTGAATTAATGTTAAGGAATGTCGGTATAAATACGATAGTTTTCACAGGAATAGCTACAGATATAGGGGTGGAAACATCGGTAAGACATGCCCAGGCCTTAGGTTTCTTACCAGTAGTAGCTAAGCAGGCTGTTTCATCTGGTGATAAAGCGGCTCATGAAAGATCTCTAGAGAACCTTAAGAGACTAATGCTAGTATTGGATAATAAGGAAATAATAAGCCTCTGGAGAACAGGATAACGTAGCTTCCCCATCTACTGAAACAGTGCGCGCCAAATAAAAAGCGTTTGAGAAGGGGAAATACATAAACTAGGCTCTACTACACCACTTATATCGTCAAAGACTGCTTATGTAGGAAGAAAAGTAAATCTCCAAAATCTACGCTAAAAATATCCCTTCTCTAGTTAACTCAATAACGTTAAGTTCTGTATAGTACTGAACCAGTTGTGATGATGGAAAAAACAGGGCTCGTAGACATTACCTACTAACCCTACTCTTTTTGGGGTTTGGGTTTTACGGACATTTATTGTCATGTCCTTAAAGCCCTTGGGCTTCACCACGTTCTGAGCTGAAGCTCATCATCACGATCCGCCCCATTAGCGGGATAACCCCACCCACACCACCGAAGACCGGGTTGTGGGGAAACCCGCACATCCTTAATTCCTCCTTCTCCCTTTTTTTGTCCCTTCTTCGGGTCTACACACCCACATTTGGGACGATATAATATTGATTTTAAAATATATATAAGTATTTTGGTTTGAAGTGAAAATAATGAAATATATAAATGTCACGATCTAAGCTAAACTGCTGACAACGGCTTTCTCGATCTAGAATGCTAAGAATGTTTTAACTGCACTTCCTTTATGAGTTTTTTAATCTTACCAAATTTTAATCGATCTTATCAAACTACTTGAGGTTTATCTCAAGATCTCGTTGTTACGATAACTTTTTTTTGTTTGATGCTAAGGCTTGATGCTATCGATAACTGTTTAGCTTAAATTATGATATTTTATGTGTATCATGATTTTTCCACTTCAAAAATGGTTTATGTTTTTTAAAAGATCAATTTAAGTTCCAGATGCGCATATGCAGACCCGAATTAGGGATTATACGAGAACTGGAGAAGCCTTATAAAGCTTAAGGGTGAGAGACCATCATTTGCGTAAGAAGATAGCTACTTCTAAAAAAAGTCTATTTCGCACAATTTCTTTGTACTCACGAGAGATCAGTTGTAATGGGTTTAGTTAATTTATTCTCTACGTTAGAAACTGAGGAAAAGTTTTTATTTACTTCAGGACTTCCGCAATGTCTATAGTGACCAAGGCTAATAAAACGGATCCGTAAAGGAAATCTCTACTGAGTGATCTGATGATCGAGTCTAGAATATGAAGTAGCAAGATCGACCAAAAGATCAATGTCTTTAACGAGGAAATTAATTGTGTCTATAAAATCTAGAATTCTTATTATTTTAACATAAAGACATTCAGTATATCATAATCAAAAGGTGATTACGTTAATCTTTATTCTACAATATCTACGTAAAAGGTTAATAATAGTTCATATATTTTGTTCTTGATTTAATTATTGAATCTACAAGACTATCTAACCCAAACAATGTTTAGATAAAAAAACATTACATTAACTTTAAAAACTATAATGTCTTATTTCTTTTGTTCTCCCTGTCCCTTACCCTGCTCTCCTTTCTTCCCTTTCTTTGCCATTTGTTATCTAAATAAAGGTTAGAACAATAATAATTTATAAAAATTTTCTTCTTCAAATGCCCTAAACACTTATGCTAAATTCCTCCATGGAACATAAAATAATTTCATAGTTCAAGCTTATTTTTATTATAATTTGAAAGGACTGAAGCTATATATATTAAAAAACACTTATTTGTCTCTACATAAAGAACGTCAATTTTTTACGATTTATTTAAGGCGTTTACGTTAATCTCTATATATAGAAGAGAATTTAATTCAATAAAATTAAATAAAGTCGTTTCCTCTCTATATATGAGAGAATAATATCCTTAAGAAGATAACGTATTATTTTAAGATGGAGAATACTTCGTTAAGAACTATTACTTCCTAGCTATGAATAATGTTCAAGAGAAGAAATTAATATTATGTTGATCTATATCTTCTCTAGGTAACTTATTTTTCATAGGCGGTCGGAATTCTCGAGAAACATTGATGGACAACTCTACTGCGATTAGGATTATATGCAATGAAAATCTAGTCGTTGACCTCAGGAAGATCGTTTAATATAATGTTAAGCAGAAGGGATGCTCATAGTTGTTGATGAGAATGCATCTCAAGTCCATGTTCTGACCTCCTCCCCGCCCTGAAGGGTTCCCCTCAGAGCGGTTCATAGGTTTTGATCCATACGTTTCACCCTCATAGAATCATATCTAGCTGGTACTACCAGCCCCGATCCTCTCGTCCACGTATAGACCAGTGGGGTGGTCTTGCCCCAACTTATCCCTATCCCTCTGGTGATCCCACCATCATTAGGACTCGGGATTATGGATATGTTAAACGCACCAACTAGGTCTGCGTTAAATACTTTGTTAGATGTTGTACACTTAAATAAACCCCTTGAAACTCTTTCGCCACAACCCTTACCATGTATTGGGCAAGTAGTTGAAGTGTATGCCTCGTTAACAAACTCAACAGTTATTCCGTGTTCTTCGGCAACATCCCTCAACTTTTCCATAACTTGTTTATAAGACCAGACGTTAGCAACTAGAAAGTTACCCTTTTTCTGACTTATGTTCTTTGGATAACCAACCTTAATTAGAGAAACACCTTTGTTGTATAAGAATTCAACAACTTTCCTTACGGTAGCGTCTATTATAGCGTTTAACTTCCTCTTCCACTTAATGTACAACCTCCTTATCTTATTTGAGAACGGTTGTTTGAACAAGGATAATAACTTCTGTTTCATACTTATCAGTTTCATGAAGTAGTACGAGATTGATTTTAACACTCTAGTCTTGATTAACACTTGTGTACCGTCAGAGACATAGACAGCAAAGAGGTTGTTTATCCCTATATCTATCCCACCTACTAAATTACCTTTAGGTGTTAGCGGTACTTTCACCCATTCATCATTCTTTCTGTCAAGTCTTTCATTTGCCTTTATGGTAATGTGTGCATACCACTTATGCAACACGGGGTTGTATATTATTTCTAACCTCCCTTGTTTCCCTCTATAGTAAATTTCTCCCTTGTATCTTATTGCCAAGTCCTCGAATTTTCCTAAATGATGAAGTTCTATCTCTTGTTTCTCTTCATCTATCTTGTATTGGTCTTTTCTTAACACTATTATCAACTTTCTCTTCTTCCTGTCTTTCCAGTAACCTGGTGGGTTTACGTTCTTGATAAATGGTAGTAATTTTTCCTCTTTCTTTGCTCTCAATAGAGAGAAGAATGAACTCCACGCCTCATTATTTTTGTTTAAAACTTGTTGTGCTGTTATTGTACCTATCATGTTCTTATACTCATTATACCACTTTGTATAGGTACCCTTGATATCAACACTACGTTCACCGTTAAAGAACTGTCTTCTCCTCTCATAGTTTACTTGGTTCCATAGTTTTGAACACAAGTTTCCTAGTTCTTTTAATTCCTCCTCTTGTTCTTTTGTCGGTACTAGATCTACAGTTATGGTGCGTCTTAGGACTGATACGGTAGGCATAGGGACTGATCCCTTACTACTCTTCTTAGGTTTACCCACCGTACCGTCCTCATTAGGAATTACTATCTACCTTTTATAAACTTTTTTTGATATCATCCCCGCTCTGAAGAGCGAGGCTTTCGGTTGTAAACGCTTCTGAGAATATAATGAAGAGAGGAATAGAGGAAATCAAAGGACATACAAATAACGAATAATGTTAATTGTTGGAAAAATTCTTTCAAAATACTAATGGAAAGGAATTAAATCTACTTGGTTGATGATTACTATATGGTAGTATTTACAGTTAGGGAAAAGCTTGTCACTAATCGCGAAGATGTATTAAATAGATTGATGGATGTTAATTCCTTACCTCTATATTGGAAAGGGACAAAAAGCATTCAAGTTATAGATAAGGATAATAATAAGGTAGATGTAAAAATAAGATTTGCCTTTCCTTCAACTGCATTAGCAACTATTACCATTATAGGGGATGGAATTAGAATAGATTATAAAAAAGGTCCTTTTACAGGCTACCAGATAACAAGAGTTAAGGAGGGATATATAGAGTCTATGTGGGATATCCAATTTACTGGTTTTTTTAAATTTCTTGCGCGGAAAAGTGTGGAACACTTTAAGAAAGGAACTCAGCATGCTTTACAGAGGTTACAAGGGATCGAGCCAAAAGAAACTCAATAGGTATTTTTTTTTTAAAAAAAACTTAGCAGATAAGTAATCGATGTTAAATAGGTCGAACCATACATGTCCTTAAGTTTGAAGTCTCCAACGCATATTAAATATCGTACAATAAACTTACGTTTATATTTGAAAATCTTCAATTACTTAATAAAATATTAAAAAAATTAAGTAGTCGGTTTTCTTCTAGATTTTATGAAACCTAAAACTAAAATCACAATTCCGATAATAATTAAGGGTATCGAGGCTAATATTCCTACAGTTAAAAGAGGTGACGGGGCAGGCAATACCTTGTATGAATGGAAGAGGTTCACGTTATTAGTGTTGTTATTGTAAAATGAAACATCAACTGTTTCACTCTTAGATAAAACTGCTAACTCTAACCAAGAATTATTTGTAATTTTTGTAGGTGATGTAGGGAAACCTGTTACTTGTATAGGTAAAGAGGAATTATAATACATCGCAAGAACGTGGTTAGACGGAACGAGGACTGAAATATTGTAGAATTCTTTTGGTTTTAATGAAAGTGACTCACCATGGACTAGAATTGATGAAAGAGATGAGTCAATTGAATATATTTCTGCTATAGAGGCAAGAAGTAGCACTACTCCAACTATTGCTATTATTATCCCAGCTTTCTGGAACGTATTCATAGATAATTTGGAGAGCGATATATAATAAATTTGATCAAAACAACGCTTTGTGAGTAAATCCAAAGTCTTCTAGATAAATTATGATTAGATTGGAAGTCCTCTATTTCACATATTTCAAATTCTATGAGGAGTACTTCACATCAATAGCATAGGAGGTGTTTGGGTTTTACGGATATTTATTACCCGCGAAACCCTTGGGCTTCACCACATTCTAAACAAAGCTCATCATCGCGATCTGCCCCATTAGCTGGATAACCACACCCATAACCCTGAAAATCTCGTCAAAGACCCCAGAGTTTTGGGTAAATCACCACATCCTTAATTCCTCCTTCTCCCTTTTTTGTCCCTTCTTCGGGTCTACACACCCACGTTTGGAACAAATTAATATTGTTTTTTTAAAACATATAAGTATTTTGTTGGAAAGATAAAATCATGAAATGCATAAAAATGTCACGGTTTAAGCGAAACTGCTGACAACGGCCATCTTCTGTCCACTTGACCCTTTGACAAGAAGGTTTAATATATTGTAATAAGAAGAAAATAAATTATGACTATTGTAAGGCCCTTTATTATTGGCAACTTTAAGAGACTAGTAATGGGGAGGGGGGTTAAGAAACTCCCATTAATTGCTGGACATAAGCTCCTTTATACTTGCAATTTAAGATGTAAAATGTGCCCATTTTGGAGAAGAAAAGATGAAAACTTGCTTTCTGTAGACAAGGAAGTAGAGATGATGAAATCCCTACAGAGAGTTGGAGTTTTATTTATGGGCTTTGAGGGAGGAGAACCTTTGCTTAGACGTGATTTACCACAGATCCTTGAAGAATCTCATAGAAGATTCTATACTTCCATTGTAACAAATGGCTGGCTATTAAAGGATAGATTTCGCGAAATAAGGGATTACGTTGATTACATGTTTGTATCTATTGATGGTATAGGAGAGGTTCACGATAAAATAAGGGGAATACCAGGTTCTTTTGAGAAAGCAATATCTGGAATAAAAGAGGCTAAGAGGATATCAGATATGCCAATTGCCTTGAGCTTTACTTTAACATCGGAAAATATAGATCAAGCAATACCTGTAGTAGATCTAGCAAGAAATTTGGGAGTTAAGGTTAGCGTTCAAATTGCCTATAATTACTCTACCGCTGAAAAAATATCCCCGGAGAAGGAGAAACTTAAAATAGCATTAAAGGAACTCCTTGAACTAAAGAAGAAGGATTATCCAATAATAGAATCTGCTCAGTTTTTTGAAGCTATTCTAAACTCTTGGTACAGAGGAATAGGGTGGAAATGCAAACCATGGATAACAATAAATATCGATCCTCAGGGGAGGATAGTGTTACCTTGTTATGTACTTAATGAGTATTATGGAGAAAAGAAGGTGTGGGAGGTTAATCTCATAGATCTTTGGAACAGTTATCCTTGGGAAAAATATGAGTCTTGCAATAGTTGCGGGTTAGCATGTTACTTGGAACCTTCGCTTTTTTCAATGAAGAACCCATCGATGTTCAAGGAAAAAATATTGAACAATTTAGTGTCATATATAACTAGCTAATAATGTTCCCTGTATCGTTAATATGAACTTATGAATGTCTACCTCAAATTGAAATAGTCTTTATGAGATAGCTTTCTATTTCCTAAATGATGAAATTTTTACAACTGAAAGTCTCGCTATTTAGAGCGAGAAGGAGGTCACTATATATAAACCTTTTCTTCTACCCCTTCACAGTAAACAGAAGGGATCGTGAAACTGTTTCTGATTCTAGGGTAACAAATGGTTTCTAAATGTGTTTTTAGGGAAAGTTTTATGATGAACCTCATACTGATGCTGTGCACTGCACAAAGGTGTGGGGTGATGTCTAGAGGGATCCGTGCCGTTGATTCCAATGCCTTGTGATCTCACACTGGAGGTAGCTGTGCTATTGATGAAGGTGTGGGTGAGGAGTAAGTCCCTAGAGGATACCTTGAAATGCGCTAAACTATCTAGGAGTACCCTCTAGGGACAAACGGTAGCCCTACTCGCATTACCGAAGACTTGTCCAGACATCCAAGATGTGGGGAAACCCGCACATCCTTTAGTTACTTCCCCTTTCATAGTCCCTTCTTCGGGTCTACAATACTTATCTTTAGGACAAGTTATTTTTGTTTTTAAAATATAGGCATTTTGAAAAGGAAAAATCATAAAATCTGTAAAAATACCACGATTTAAGTGAAACTACTTTCAACTGCTTTACCCTCTACCCGGAGGAAACAAGCAAGGATTAACTATGAAGCACGACCAAAAGGTGATAGTAGTTCAATAGTGGGTTTCTGGTCTAAGATTTAGTGATGAAATATGTGTTACCTTGGTTTGTTACTCTATTCCTTTTTGTTTAGACGACTGAGAAATAAGAAACTAGCACATTAAAAAGTTTTTATTTTTTGACACTACTTATCTCTTTTCCTGATAAACTAATTATTTTTTAATCCAGTAAGTCATATATATTCATGTGAAAATAAAAAAACTCTTGACGTAGAAACCTTTAATGAATACTTAAACTCCCCAGTTTATTCTACATTATTACAAAAGATTACTGAACTTGGGGATAAAGTATTCCACGCTAATAGGCTAGCAAACTTACAGGCTTATTTTGAGGGGTTCACCTTTTACACTTCTTCTAAGTATAGGCCTACGCCGTTGTCAGCAGTTTAGCTTAGATCGTGACATTTATATACATTTCATGATTTTCACTTCAAACCAAAATACTTAATATATATATATATTCTAAAATCAATATTATATCGTCCCAAATGTGGGTGTGTAGACCCGAAGAAGGGACAAAAAAAGAGTGAAGGAGGAACTAAGGATGTGCGGGTTTCCCCACACCCCGGTCTTCGGTGGTGTGGGTGGGGTTAGCCCGCTAATGGGGCGGAGCGTGATGATGAGCTTCGGCTCATAACGTGGTGAAGCCCAAGGGTTTCATGGACATGACAATAAATGTCCGTAAAACCCAAACCCCTAGATCAAGTTGCTAAGGAACTTTATTTAAGTGGAGAGAAGGAGTTAGTTAGTTACCTTCTATCTTCGCTTACTTTGCTGAGAGAGGATCTTAGACAGTTAGGAGACGAGGCAATAATTTCGGCATTAGCTGTAATGGAATCTAGACTTAATATGAAACAGCGGGGCATTAAGTATTTTGAGGACGTATTAAATAGCGCAATATTTCTAGGAGACTCTATTGAAAAGTACTTTTCAGCCGGCGAGATGTTTAGTACTCAGAGACAGGATGAAGTAGAACCTAAATAATTTCTTATATCTGACCTCCTCTCCTCAAAGGTGAGGCTTTCGGCTGTAAAAGTCTAACTCCTTGTGACGATTAATCTTTGTATCTTGTATGAGATTATCTTTCCTAGGATAAGGGTTAGAAAGATCCAACATAAGGTAAGGATGGATAACCGTGTTATATCAAAATCTTCTCGTCTCCCTACCTTCATTTGCATGACGTAGGTTTCTACGAAATGAGACAAAAAGTGACAGATGGAGAAATATCAAAGGAGTTCAAACTAGTCAACCCAGCCTACACCTCAAGGACTTGTCCTCGTTGCATTTACGTCAAGAAGAAATGCCCTTTCACACAGAGGACTTTCTTCTATGAAAGTTGTGGATACATCGCAGACCGCGATTTAGTCGGTTACCTTAACGTTTTGTCTCGTGCAGGCTCGGAGTCATCTTAGATCCTGTGGAGTTGACCCCTCTACCTTCTTAAAGCTAAGGAAAGAGTTAACGATGAAGCAGGAACCTTTGCACTTCAGTTATAGATCACCGCTGAAAGATCTATCGTAGTAGGCTTAGTGAAGTAGTATTGTACCCGTGAATGGAGGAACTTAAGTTTATGGACTATTCAATAACTTACACATTGGATTTTAAGAACTATAGCATAAAGCAGTATCGTGATAGACCAATCAGATGATGAATCAAGAAGATAAAGAGATCGGATAGATCATTTTCTCCTTATGAAGCTAGAGCTATAGCTCGATAGGGGATATGGGGATATTTGTTCTGACAAAAGGTATACATCATAATCCTTTTCCTTAGCTAAGTATTCTACTGAGAAATCCTTAGTAAACGCTAACTGAAATCCTCGCCTACTTATAAGTATAATTTCACTATCCTCTAATGCATTAGTAATAACTGGATTTCCTACTTGCTTAACTAAATCCAATTCATATGTTCCAGTTTTGTCTAATATTCTAAAGAGCTTAGAGTAAATGGTTGGAGATAAGAAAACAGTAACGTCTTTTCCGAATCCCTCTCTTGTCATAAGGCTATAAGCTTTAAGTATATCATTAGCTACATTTCCAGGTTGATCCCAATCATTTCCATCAATCTTAATTCCATAATTTGACGGCGATAATGGATGATACTTAAGAATGGTTTCACTTTCCATCTTAACGAATTTATACGCCGAAGATATAGCTACTGGTTTAGCTTGATCGGGATTAGCATTTGCTAGTAGTATCTTAACTTCTAGAGATAAGTAAGGTATCTCTGATATTCTCTTTGCGCTTTCTTGAATTACTGAACCATCTGAATATTTGCTTTCGCTTAACGTGATTATATTTGAGTCAAATTTGACTTTACTAAAGTTAGATACTATGGATGAATCCTTTACAGCATCCTTTATCCATGACTCTAATTCATTTTCTCTATTTGGTACTATTTTTTCTTCCTTATTTCCTTGGATGGGAAAAGTCTCTTGCTTTCCTATTATTTTTGAAGCCTCTTCCCATCCTTTCTTAATATAATTAAACTCATCAGGAGAAACCTCATAAAGCATTCTCAAAAACTCACCAAAGTGCGTCATCTCTTCCGAGGCTATATCTTCATGAGCAGCCTTTAGCCTAGGATCTGCGATTAAATTGCCTTGTTGAAAATAGTAATTTATTGCGTCAATTTCAGCAGCTAATGAACCTCTAATAGCCCTTTGCATTTCTTCTTTATTGAATTTCTCTTTTCTATTTAACGTAGACGGATCATTTGAGAACATAAATTATATAGTAAAGGAAGAATAAAATGTTTTTGGCAGAGAAACAAATATCGTTTTAAACAAGGTTTATATGTTTATTTTCAAGAAATAGTTCCGCTGTTTTGCGCTCGTTGAGAAATGTTGATATATTTTTAAATCCCTTTTTACACTAAGGTGCTGGTTTGAGAGGTCTTTTCCCAGGAAGATTTCAGCCATTTCATTTTGGCCATCTTTCAGTTGTAAAATGGGCTCTGGAAAGGGTAGACGAATTAGTGATTCTTATAGGCAGTGTTAATGATAGCCATACTCTTCTCAATCCATTTACTGCTGGAGAAAGAATTGAAATGATAAGGAATTCGTTGGTAGAAAATGAAATAGATCTAAGAAAAATATTTATAATTCCAGTATCAGAGATTCTTATAAGTTCTATGTGGGCTAGACAAGTGATGTCTTTAGCGCCTAAATTTGACGTTGTATTTACAAGAAATCCCTTGGTAATTACGGCATTCAAGGAATGTGGAATTAAGGTTATTGTTCCACCCTCTTTTAACAGAGAAAAGTTTAGCTCTACCAAAATTAGAAAGAGTATGCTTTCTGATGATAAAACATGGGAAGAGCTCTTACCTGACTCTGTTCGAAAATTCATTATAGAGAGAGATCTAGTTTCAAGGATAAGGGAAATTGCTAAATCTGATAAGCAATGAACTAGGAAAGGTTTGAGGAAGTTGTTAGGATGAACAACACGTAACACACTGAAAATAAGGGTATACGTTTATTACTGCCTTATTCAAGGATTAAATATGTCGTCTATTTTTGACAGTATTCATTCATGGAACTTTAAGCCATATAGAAGAATGGGAGTTACAATTGATGAGGAGATCTTTTACGCAAAGATGTTATCTAAGTACGTTGAATCATTAAGTCCTTCTAAAATCCTTGAAATAGGGTGCGGAAACGGAATATTTAGTCTTACTCTTAAAAAAACGTTCCCTAAATTAGATCTTTTATCTTTAGATCTATGGAATGACGAAATGAGGATACCGGAAGTAAAGGGATACTTAAGTGAGGTCGACTCCAACATGGTTCAAAATCTTTTTCCATTGCCTACTCGCGATTCGTACTTTGACGTAGTTTATGCTCCTCTTTACTTTTATAACTTACCTAGAAGCAGAAGAGATGAGGCAGCTTCAGAAGTAGTTAGGGTGATAAAGCCTGGCGGATACTTAATTCTTATAGATTTAGAAATAGTAAGAAATATGAGAAATTCCTTCCAGAAAGTGGGTTTAATCGAGAAAGATTATCACGTTGCTCAGGGGGTTTTCTTTTCCCTTTTACAAAAAGGAGAAAAATATTGAGTCTATCTAGGAAAACATGTCAACATTCTCTCCTTTCAACAAGAAGATATATTAGCAACTGGAATATCAAAGGGTTTTAAGGGAAAGCTTAATAATAGTATACGAGATATAGTATACATATGAGCGAAGTAGTATCAGTAAGGTTAAAGAGGGATATAGTAAAGGAAGTAGACGATTTAGTGAAACTAGGGCTCTTTAGTTCAAGGAATGAGGCTTTGAACTTCTTGATCTCGCAGGGACTAAAGGAAGTAGACTACCTCAAAGAAGAGCTTGAAAAGGCTAAGAAAGTGTCAATACCAAAAATAGATAAGACCCTTGAAGACTTCTTGGGAGAAAGGGAAAGGTTTTGAAATACTTTGATACCAGCGTGCTCATACTCCCCCTATTAAACGATCATAGAAGAAAGAAAGCGATAGAAGAGTTAGAAAGTGGTGGGATAACCTCTGAACTAGGTTTAATTGAACTCGTAAGCTACCTTTCGAGGAACTTAAATAATGACATTATACCTTATGCTATGAGACTATTAAAGGACTATAACATTAATGTTAAGACAATTAAAGACACAAGACAGAGTTTCATCGGTGAGCTTAGCAATGTGGTATACGTAGCGCTCCGCGTTGCTAAAGATGTAAGGCTTAAAACTTTAGATTTACTTCATATCTCCTATGTAATACTTTTTCAGGTAGACGAACTAGTTACTGCAGATAGAGAGTTTGAAAAAGCGTCAGATTTCCTTTCAAGGAAGGGAGTTACGCTAAAAGTAATTATCTAGGATTGCTGCATTGATTATTTTCTGTTTAAAAAGTTGTGTGTATTAGTGTTGTCTTATTATAATTACTACGAGAAAAATCCGCTGAGGAAATTAAAAAGTAGTGTAAGAGTTCAAATTAGTTAATCCTACACCTCAAGGTCTTGCCCACGTTACTGATATATGAAAGAGATATCCATTTCAGAAAGCACCTTCGTTTATCCGCATTGTGCTTATAAAGCTTACCGTGACTCTATGGATCTCTCAATATTTTGTCTCGTTTTAGTTTGAACCAACCCTTCGATCCTGTAAAGGATCTTCCGCCTTGTCTAAAGCAAAGGTTAACAAGGAGGCAAGATCAACCGAAAGGTTAGGGTATTTCACTTATCATATTTTGTTCTCTTAGAGACGGGAGGAAATCCGTTTTTAACGCCAAAGTCTTCTAACGCTTTGATTTCCTCCTTATGAAAACCTAGGAATAAGCCTTTTCCTTTTCCCCCAACGTAAAGATTACCCTTCATATGTATTAGTGAACCTAGAGTTTGACTAATGACTTCAATTGTATGACCTTTAACCTCAATCTTAACGTTATTTCCTTCCCAGTTTACGTAAGGGTAATCGCTATGCCTAGGTCTTAAAACTTTCTTAAGTTCATCATGTTCTAAGTCTACGTGAGTAACTCTAGCCCTACTATAGCCCTTTATGTGAACATAGACACGAGCTCCCTCTAAAAGTTTACCATCCAATTTAACCTGAGCCTCGATCTGGATTTTTCCTTCAGCCATAAATGTGTTAGTTTAGAAAAACTAAAAGTTTGTAAGTTTTTGTCCTTCTAGTACATTACGCCTTTTCCTTATCTTTACCCGTTTTGGAGTAAGTGGTCGTGAAACTGTTTTTAATTCTAAGGTAACAAGAGGTTTTTAGATGTGTTTTAGGAAATTTTTACGATAAATCTCACATCGATGATGTGTACTGCACAAGGGTGTGATACCTAGAGGGATCCGTGCAGTTTTTCCCGATTCCTTGATCTTACATTGGAGTTAGATGTGCTATCAAGAAAGGTGCGGGTGAGGAGAAAGTCCTTAGAGGAGTAAAATACACTAAACGACCTAACCCTCTAGGGAAAAACGGTATTCAGACGAAGTTTAAGCAAATTAAAGAGATCACACAACCTAAGCATATACCGACTATACCTATAAGGAAGCTATGAGATTCATATAACAGAAAACCTACTAAGGTTGGTGCTATCATTGTTCCAATCTGAGAAATTGAATTTGCGTAGCCAATTGAAGTTCCTGCACTTAAACTACCAGCCATTTTCATTATCATTGAGTCAGTAGGAGGCCTATAAGCGAAAGAGAATATTCCTAGAGTAAAAGCCTCCACTGGAAGGATAAAACCTTGAGAAAACACGGTTGAAATAGCTATTATAATAAATCCTAAGAGATCCAATGCTATAAACCTCTTCTCTCCTATAATTCTAGACGTTGTTGCAAGTAATGTACCTACTAGTTGTCCTATTGAAAGCAGTAAGAGAAATAAGGCTGAGAACTCTACGCCAAGATGCCTATACAATATTAGAAGAGGGAAAATCCATGTTACAGCTCCCCATGTAGCCCAGAGCTCACCCATCCTTACGAGTGTTGCGGTAAATATTTTCTTATCCAATAGCACTCTTAGGGATTTTTTTACGTTAGAATGCATGACTTGAATTCTCGTTCTTGAAGAAACTAGTGAAATTATAGAAAAGGATATAGCAAGTAAAACAAAAAAATATCTCCATTCTGAAACCAATAGGGATGCAGTTACACTAAGAAGTATAAGAGTTATTGGGGCCGCAGATTCAAGTAAGGCAACCCTAGCAGTTAATGTATTCTCTTGGTTCTTAATTGCAACTATTTTCATTGCAGAGGGAAATATACCCGATGCTATAAGGCCAGCAAATAAGTAGATCAATAAAAGGGTAATGAAATTGTTTACAAAATATGCTAGCGCCATAAGAGGAATTAATACAAGAGAAGATATTGTTAAACTTCTACTTGGACCTTCTCTATCTATAACAAAACCCCAAGGTATAGAAGATGTTGTGTAACCTAGATAGAAAAACGTGGCAACTAATCCTATTTGGATTGCGTCAAGATGAAATAAACCTGAAATCGGTACGGAGATGATTCCCCAGCTTAACCTCAAAGACAGTTGAAGTAGAGTCCCTATCCAACCAATAACGAAGGATCTTTCCACACGTAAAGATATATGCATATAATTTAATTATTTATGTTTTGCAAGGGAACTAACTACCAAAGACATGCAGTCCACATAAAAAATCAGGTAAAAATTATATCTTATTTTTAAGGATCTTAATAAGTAAGTTCCTCCATCATCATTACGGATAACGCGTCGGATATATCCCTTTGCGATAAGACTCCTATTAGTTTTTCTCCATCCAAAACAAGAAGATGCCTAATTCCATGCGTTTTCATTAGAACCGCAGCGTCTAATACGTTTTTTGAGGAATCAATAGAAATTACATTTTTGGAAGCTATACTCTCTACTGGTTTGTTCAAGTCGATTCCGTCAGCAACTGCACGTGTTATATCTCTCTCGGTAACTATACCAACAGGATATTTGCCATTAAATAAGACAAGCGAACTCACATTATTTTTCCTCATAATAGATGCTGCTTCTTTTATGGAATTACTTGGTTCACAAGTAATAGGAGTTTTTGAGATGAATTGTTTTAATGACATATAAGTATATGTTTGTTTACTCTATATATTAACTTTTGATAATTGCACTAGATTCTATGCTGTCAGATTCGATTTTTAGATTTCCTTAGTGTTAATATTATACCTAAGACTATAAATAGAAAACCCAATATGATTGGTTTTACTCCGTAGAATAACCTAAATCCCTTTATAACTATGTTACCCCCATTATTTACAAATATAATGTAATATTTCCCAGGTTTAGTTAAAGTGATATTATTGCCTATTATTACTACATTTTTACTAGTTGCGAGGATCTGGCCTTGTGATGTTAATTCTACTTTTGAATACCAAGGCTTAAAATAAAAGAACGTTCTTCCCCCATTGCCAATCTGGTTTGGTAATGTATAGCTCACTGGAAACACAATAATGGTTAATGCAAGTAGAGTAAGGCCTATGCTTAGAAAAATGTAACCTTCCCTCATAGGGATAACACCCTTGTAAAAACTAGATATGAAATGAATAAAAGGAATAGAGATGAAAAAAGTAAAATTTCACTTATTTGTAAAAAACTAATTTCAACAAATAGAGCGTTAAAGTGATTGAGTAGAACGAAAAATGAGAACGCAAAAAGAAGGAAAACCCCGAGAGATCTCAGGGGTTTTTTTAGCGTAATAGTAAAGAAAAATGACGCTGTTGAAAGAAACAAATAAAGACCTATGTAAGGTGCTATCTGAAAGGAGAGTGAAAATCCTGATAAGTACAGTACGAAGTATAGAGATGCTAAGAAAAGCACTGCAGGAAACAATATGTCAACTAAGAACTCTTCAAAGAACACTCTTCTCCTAGATCCCATTTGAAATAGAGAGATAATTGTTAGATCAGCTATGTCTTGGCCAAGACCAAAGATACTGTTTCTTAGAGTAAGGATTAAAACTATAAGAACATCTGTAAATATTACTATGTCAAAAATTGTAGAATAGTTTGAAGGATTTCGAGTTACTGGATTGAACAGTGACAGAGCTATTGGTACAGATACAGCGATATCAAATATTACCTCAGCATAAGTTATAATCCCCCATTTTCCGTACCTATTTTTTGCAATGAAGTTAATCAAGCTCATATCCTAGCACATCCTGTAGGCTTTTATCCAGGATACTGCTTCTGATGAAATACACCTTAACATCATTATTCATAAGAATTCTTATAATCTCTCTGAGATCTCCTTTAACCTTAATTTGATTTCCCACTACTTCAGGAGAAAATTCTGAGAGTAGCTTTACAGATTTTTCTATATCCTTAACCATTATGTAGAAGTTTTCAGAGAATCCTATCCTAATAAAGTCGTTAACCATACCGCTGAATCTCAAGATCCCATTGTATAGGACAAGAACATGAGTGGCAATGAGAGTGAGTTCAGAAGTGGAGTGAGAAGAGATAACGACTGTTGTACCTAACTTCCTATTTATCTTAGATATCATTTCATAAAATGAAAATCTAGAGGGAGGATCTAGGTTTGCAGTAGGCTCATCTGCTAGTATGATCTCTGGATTCTTAGATAAAGCAAAGACAAGTTGTACCTTTTGTCTAGTCCCAGCGGAGAGTTCCCCGACCTTCCTATCCTTAAAATTAAGGAGATTAAAATCTTCTAACCAATACATTATTTCTCTCTTATCTGTCTTAAAAACGCTTATGGCGCTTTCCAAGAGTTCAGATACGGGTACTGAGCTAGGGATAAATGGTTTCTCTAAAATTAGCGAGACTTTTTTACTTAGCCTTGCGTTATTCCACGGATCTTCTCCTAGAACGAAAATTTTCCCTGAGCTTCTTTTGGTTATCCCTGCCATAATCTTTATTAATGTACTTTTACCTGCGCCATTAGGTCCTATTAAGGCGGTAATTGTACCTTTCGTTATTTCGAAACTAATTGAGTGGAGAACCTCAAAGTCGTTATATTTCTTTGTGAGGTTAGTAGCGGTAATCATTGTACTTCACTTTGTCCTCAAAGTAATTAAGTTATGCAAGAGTTTTTATTTTTCTAATCGAAATGGCTAACGTGTTAGAGGCTCTTGAAGTTACGAAGATAATTAACAACGTTACAGTTATAAAGGGTATATCATTAAATGTAGGTAGAGGAGAAGTATTAGGCTTAGTAGGTCTTTCAGGTAGCGGTAAAACTGTCTTTTCTAAGGTATTGTCCTATGTATGGAAGCCCTCTTCAGGGAAAGTTTTAGCTGATGGAAAAGAGGATAAGTTTGCCGTTGGACTGGTCTGGCAAACTCCAATCTTTGATAAGTACAAAGTTATAGATTACGTAGAATTTTTTGGGATTAAAGGTAGTGAGGCAAAGGAATTGCTCTCTGATGTTAACTTAGAAGCCAAAAGAAGAGCGGATTCTCTTTCCTTTTTTGAGAGGAAAAGACTATCCTTAGCCATTGCCTTAGCAAAAGATCCTTCATATGTAGTCTTTGACGATATAAGTGGTGTAGGAGAGTCCGGTTTATCTTTCTTTAAGGAGTTTATACTAAAGCTTAGAAACAAGGGAAAAGGGGTTATCGTAACTTTCCACAACATTTCAGAGATAGATGATATTGTAGATAGGATAGCCATAATTCATAGAGGAAAAATTGAAGGAGTGTATAAAATTTCTGAATTTAAGAATATTAGTTATCTCATCTTAGCCTTTGATAAAGTAGATGAAAAACTTATGGAGAGGCTTAAGCAATTCGGCGTACGTTATCGTGACGGAAACGTTGTAGAATTATCCTATCCTGGAGATCCTTTAGATATTTCGAAAGCTATAGGATGTGAATACAAAATAATAGAGATAAAGCGAATAAATAAACTAAGTGATGAGATATTCTTTGACAAGGTGAAGAGGTTAAATGTTGAGAACTGACTTAAAGTCCATATCCACTGTTTTCATTTTGTCTTTAGTTATAATTTCATCTATTATAATAATAAATTTTTACACTCATCAATACAGTCCCTTATTGAGCGTTATAGGATTAGTTAAGGTTTCTGGACATAAGTTACAAATTTATGGTTTAATTCTTGAACCCAACGGGGAAGGATTTGCAGGGGCTAAGATAAATGTGAGTGTACAATATCCTGAACGTCCTTTTAGTATGATCACTGGTCAAAGTGGCGGAGTATTTTTCCGCAATATTATAACGTCAACAATGAGCAGATCTAACGGTTCTTTTTATATATCTATTGATCTTAACTCAAGTATACGAAATAATCCCGTTGCAGTCAAGTTACATATAAACGCTAAAGGGGAAAAGTTTTCCTTTCTAGCTCCTCCGCTAAGCTGTAATGTTATCAGTAATATTTCCAGTCACTCTTTTTCATCTGCTTTTAATTCCACCTTCGAAGGAGATTCTAATATTTCTACATCTTACTATGTCCCCTTTTCCTATTCCTATATCTCTAGCTATAATTACAATATTATTACTTATTTACAGACAAAGGCTAATAGTTCGTTAATACCTATACTCCATGAATATACATCAAAAAACTCGTCATTAACCGAGACTCTTTGGCCTTATGATACAATTCAGATTTCTTTACTTATTGTAGGACATAGAGTGTTGATTTCGTCCCCATATTTTATTCTGGAAAAGGTGGTATTTATTAATAATAATAAAAATCAAAGCATAATACCTAGATCCTTTATTACATCGACAGTTCTAAACTTTATTCCTAAAGACATCAAGATCTACTATTATCCATTTAAATTCGGTGTGCTTCCAAACCCTATTTCCTTTCCAGTTTCTCCAATTATTTATGGGAAAAATTTTATTAAATTAAGTTCTCAAATCGTAATACTTAATCTAACGGAAATTACAGAGCCAATCAGTTACTTTCCATACGGCTATCAACTTATTACACACTTAAATATTACTCCGAGTAGCTCCACGAACTATCCTAGAGTAGTATCAAATCTTAGTCCACATAAAAGTCCTGCTGAGGAATTCATTACTAAGCACGATGAAATTTTTCCCTTCTTATTACTTCTACTAATTATTCCTCTAATTCTTATTTATATTGTTATAGAAAGATTTAGTTCTCCTCTAAAGAAGGGAACAATAGAGATAATTAAGAAATCGTTTTTGAAGTTTTACATTCAAAAAATTATTCTGTTTTACCTTATAGCTATTGCTCTTTCTGTTATTCCAATATTTATACTTCAACTTCTTTTAGATACTTATGAGTTAAATTACAGCATTTTTCCAAATTTTATACCATTTCTGGAGGAAATCTTAGTCTTTGTTTCTTTAGTTATAGGTTATTCATCATTTTTCTCTACGAAAGGATCTATATACTTAAGTATATCTACTTATGGTGAGATAATATTTCAGATTATCACTAATTCCTATTATCTAGTTGGTTGGTATGCACTTATCATCTCAAGCGCTATAATTATAGCTGGATACATAAAGATAGTTAAGGACGAATTAAACAAATCGGTTTTTTAGGAGGACGGGTTATGAATCTCTCCTCCTATAGAGATAAATTGGTCTAAATCAACTAACTGTATAAGGAAAGATACGTAATAACTGTTTGTCCCTAGAGGATACCTTTAGGTTGTTAAGTGCATTTCAAGGTATTCTCTATGGACTTACTCCTCACCCACACCTTCATCAATAGCACAGCTACCTCCAGTGTGAGATCACAAGGCATCGGACTCAACGGCACGGATCCCTCTAGACATCGCCCCATACCTTTGTGCAGTGCACGGCATCAGTATGGAGTTCATCACAAAAATTTACAACTGAAAGCCTCGCTCTTTAGAGCGGGGAGGAGGTCAGTCCTGTTCTCTGCTCTCAATTTTCCAGATTTTTATACTATATCATCTATAATAATTAAAAGAACTTTTCAGTATGATGTATAGAATATAATCATGATATATCTAGAGCTTTAATGTATAATTATATTTTATTCCATAATATTTAATTTCGAATGAACACGTCTAAACTATACTACACCAAATTAATTTTTTATATAGCTTAAGTATAAGATAATACGGGTATTCAAAATGGGTAAAAAGAATACTAAAGCTATAGGCAAGGGAATAGCTATAGTATCAATAATTGTCATAGCTGCAATTGTGGCAGGTCTTGGATACTATTTCGTTACATATCATCCTACGAAGAAGATAACCATAAATTATTATGACGATCTGGCCCCAAGCGAGGCAAAAGCATTTGATGACGTAATAATACCTCAATTTGAAAAGGAATATCCCAATATCTCCGTTCACTTAACAGTGGAGTCAGCTGGAACTATGGTTTCAACTATAGAATCCCTAGAAAAGGGAAATGATGTAGGTTCAACGGTAATAGCGGAGGACAACATGATTATAGGCGAACTATTATACGCAGGAGATCTGATGAATTTATCTTCCTATTATTCCTCTATTGCCCCGTCAAGTATGATTCCTTCCATGATTCACTTAATGAATTATGAGGAAAGTGTGTATCACGGAATATACTTCATACCATTTAGAGGTAACATACCCTTAGTCTGGTACAATAAGACAACCTTCTCTCAATTAGGAATAACTCCACCTCAGAATTGGTCGCAACTACTACAAGATGCGAAGATAATTTATCAGAAGACAGGAGTTAAGCCAGTAATGTTCCAAGGTCATGGAGGAGCGAGTACTTCTACGGAGCTATATCAATGGATGGTCAAGCTGGAGGAAATCCCTTTGTTTTTAATGATAGTGGAGATATCGAAGCCTTTGCATATTTGGATAACTTATCAACATATATGAACCCTAACTATGTACATGGATATTGGGGAAGCTATAAGGGACTAGCTAGCGGTGAATATTATATACTAGACTATCAATGGCCTTATATCTATTCTACGATGAAGAGTGAAGGATTGAACGTTACTAATATTGGCTTCTATCCAGGACCTGCTGGTCCAGTTAATAGCGATCATCTCGTAGGTGGAGACGTATTAGCTATACCAAAAGGAGCTACTCATATACACGCCTTACTCACATTCGTAAGATATTTGTTATCCTATCAAGTACAAAGGGATATAATAACAATCTTAGGAGAACCTGCAGTTAACAGCAAAGCTTATCAAAACTTGCCTTCTAATATTTCAGCCCTGTTTAAAGCAGAGGAACAAGCTTTCAGTTCAGCATTCTTTAGAGAACCAGTGCCTTGGATAAGCGAGTGGAATACTATAGCGGACCACGTATTTGTCCAGATCGTCGAAGATCATGCACCAATGTCTGAAATACCCAGCATATTGAGTAGTGCCAATCAAGAGATGTATAATTACTTAGCGACAAACTACAACGCTACAGTTGCTCATGAATATGAGCAAGGGATGTTCAAGCCACTATATGGGTGAACTATTTTTGAATCAAAATCTAAAATATTTTCTTTTTGTAATTCCAGCTATCGCTTATATTGGTGTTTTTGCCTTTTTCCCCTCTGGAGAAGCAGTTTATTACAGTTTCCTAAACTCTCAAGGGCAGTTTACTCTATCAAATTATAAAGAACTATTTTATTTCAATATTGGAGGGACAATAATAAACACCATAATCGTAGTTAGCCTCGCCCTATTTTTGGAATTATTATTAGGCTTAGGAATAGCTGCTGTGCTAACCTGGGAGTTTAGAGGGAAGAAGGCTTTCTCAACTTTAGTTATAGTTCCTATGGGTGTAGCGACAGTAGTTGCTGCGATCGCTTTCTCCTTTATATTTCAGACTTCGGGCGGTTACGCTAATAGTTTCCTTAAATTGATTGATCTTCCAACCTTCAATTGGTACGCGAATAAATATATTTCTCTCCTAACAGTAGCAATTTCAGATAGCTGGAAAAATACTCCAATAGTAGCGTTAATACTTCTTTCAGGCATGTTATCAATTCCAAGGGATTTATATAACGCTGCCGCGTTAGATGGAGCAGGTCCGATTAGGAGATTTTTCTATATAACGTTACCAAATCTCAAGAAGTTCATAGCTATAGCCCTTATCATAAGGGGGGTAAGCGAATTTAACATATTTGCCCTACCCCTTATACTCATAGGTTATCATCCTTCTATTCTAACGACTTTAGCTTACGATCTATATTCGACTTCAACAATTTATCTATCCTCTGCGGCTGCTGTCATTCTATTAGCTTTTATCTCAGTATTTATAGCAATCAATATAAAACTGGGAGGTGGTAATAAGTGAATAAAATAAAGTACATTATACCTATAATCTTAGCTCTCTATTTTGTTTTCCCTCTATACATCATAGTACTCATAGCCTTCAGTCCAGCTAAGTACACAATAGAAACCTTATATCAGCCTTTAATTTTCAAGGGATTTACTTTGAATAATCTGATATTTGCGTTTACCCAGTACGATTTTATAGGTCCATTCTTTAAGAGTCTAGCTGTTGCCACGTTAGTAGGAGTTCTAGCTGTAATAATAGGTATACCTGCCGGTTATGGTTTGAGTAGGCTTCCAGATAGAGTAGCTTATCCCGCCCTAGTCCTCTTATTGATAACAAATATGGTCCCCGGTTTAATTGTTGCGATTCCTATAAGCGCTGAATTCATCAGATTAGGTCTCTTTGACAGTATCCCCGGACTTGCCTTTGTTCAAGAGCTAATCACATTACCTTTAGCAACGTTTATACTTAGGGGAACCTTCTCAGCTGTACCTAGAGAGGTAGAGTACCAAGCTAAAATTGATGGCGCATCCTCATTGAAATACTTCATGGATATCTTAATTCCAGTAGCGTCGGCCGGAATTGCTGCAGCATTCCTAATATCTTGGATGTTTTCTTGGGACGAATTTACCTACGCCATTATACTGTCTCCAATACATCCTACCCTTCCTATAGAAATTTATGTTAATATTACTAGGGGAAACTTATTAGCTGCTGTTGCTTTTGCCCTGGTGTTCACTTTGCCTGTAATAGTTTTAACTTTATTTCTACAAAAATATTTAAGAGGAGAATATTTAACAGGAGGCGTTAAGGCATGATTCAACTTGATGATATCACAAAAAGATATGGAAGTAAGGTGATACTTAACGGAGTAACAGAGAAAATAGAAACTGGAGAGTTCTTTGTGATCTTAGGACCTAGTGGGGCCGGGAAGAGTACATTATTAAAGGTATTTGCAGGTATAGAAAAGTTAGATAAGGGAAAAATCATTGTTGATGGGAAAGATATAACCAACCTTCCTCCAGAGAAAAGAAACGTTGCAATGGTGTTTCAGAATTACGCTCTATACCCCAATATGTCCGTTTATGATAATATCGCTTTCCCGCTGAAGGTAAGACGTTTAAGCAAAAACAAAATAGATGAAAAAGTAAGAAATGTAGCAAAACTTCTAGGCATATCGGATATACTTAACATGAATGTAACGAAAATAAGTGGTGGTCAACAGCAAAGGGTTGCAATAGCTAGAGCCATTGTTAGAGAACCTTCCTTTTACCTATTAGATGAGCCTCTATCAAATCTTGATGCAAGAGTAAGGTTCGTAGCTAGGGGGGAGCTTAAGAGAATACAAAAGGAACTAAATGGAACTTTCATATACGTCACCCACGATCAAAAGGAAGCGATGAGTTTAGCTGATAGAGTTGCAGTTTTGCATAATGGTAACTTTGAACAAGTTGGTAAGCCAATGGATCTTTACGAGTTCCCTAAAACAAGGTGGATTGGAGAGTTCATAGGTGATTTTCCAATGAACTTTCTCCCAGGTAAAGAATTAGGTCTAGAGGAAGGCATAGAGATAGGCTTTAGACCAGAATGGATAAAGGAAGGCGGAGAACTTAAGGGTACTGTTGAGTCCGTTGAAGTATTAGGAGAAAATGTATACGCTTTTTGCACCGTTAAAGATTACAGGATCACAATCCTAGTAAGGAAGACCGTTGATGTTGGAGACGAAATTACTTTTGGGGTTACTAAGTTCAGAAAATTTAGGGACGGTAAGCTATTGGAGTAAATCCTGCAAATATCTCTAATTTTTTTTTTCTTTACGCTTTTCTATCTAAGCTATCTAGTTCAAGTTTAAAATTGAGTAAGAATATCAAATCATTAGTAACGAACTTTAAATACAAAGAAAACATAATCTATAATGAGGAATATGCCAAGGATTATTGTATCCATAAAGCAGGTTCCCGATGCTGATGATCTGAGAATTGACCCGGTAACAAATAACTTGGTGAGAGAAGGAGTACCAGCTGTGACTAATCCTCCCGATCTCCACGCTATAGAGCAGGCAGTAGAACTTAAGGAAAGGTACGGAGGTAAAGTAGATGTAATAACCATGGGGCCGAGCCAAGCTGAAATCTCACTGAGAGAGGCTATTGCCATGGGGGCTGACAATGCTTACCTTATAACGGATAGGGCAATGGCTGGAGCAGATACGTGGGCAACATCCTATGCTATTTTCAAGGCAATAAAGAAGATAGGAGGTGCAGATATTTACATATTCGGTAGGAGGGCTGTTGATGGTGAAACTGAACAAGTTGGACCACAAACTGCAAAGTGGCTAGGGATTCCAGTCATAGGCTATGTGACAAAAGTAGAGATAGAAGGTGATACGGTAATAGCTACTAGAAAGACCGAAAATGAGGAGGAAGTTATTGAGGCAAAAATGCCAGTTGTACTTACAGTTATGGAGACGGCAAACAAGCCTAGACAACCGTCAATAGAAAGCCTGATATTAGCTAAAAGGGCAAAAATTTCCAGGCTCACAAAGGATGACATTTCTGCAGAACCTGAAAAATTAGGTTTAGCAGGCTCTCCAACTAAAATAATTAAAGTATCTCCCCCACCTAAGACTAGGAACCCAGAGATATTTCAAGAAAAAGACTCCGAAAAAGCAGGTAAATGGTTAGCTGATAAGATTAGATCCTCCCTAAAGGAGGAGATTAAGGGATCCAAAAGCTACGTGAAACCAGAACCTAAAATAAAGGCTAAGGGAGAAGTTTGGGTTTACGTAGATCACTTTTCCGAAAGAGTGAACAGATCTTCTTGGGAGATAATGTCAGAAGGGCGCAGACTTGCAGATTTAATGTCAGTTGATCTAGGAGCAGTAATAGTAGGTGATTCGGTTGACTCCATTATTGAGGAGGCGTCAAATTATGGTGCAGACAAGGTTTATTACGCTAGAACAAAAGGATTCGAACGTTATGATAATGAGGTCTATACGAGGGCTCTCTCTAAGCTAATTAGGGAGAATAAGCCTGAAGTTGTCCTTTTCCCTGGAACAAAGAACTCCAGGGAACTCGCATCTACAACTGCAATAGAAGTTGATACGGGTTTAGCTGCTGACTGCGTAATGTTTGACGTTGATGATAAGGGGAACTTGTTATCGATTAGGCCAGACTTTGGAGGTAAGGAAATGTCTACTATTGTTTTTCCTAGACATAGACCAATAATGGTTACAGTAAGACCTGGAGTTTTCTCTCCTGTAAACATGAAAAGTAAAGGCGAGGTAAAAATGGAGGAAATTGATGACTTGTTTACTAGACTTAGCGTCAAAGACTATAAGTATATAGAAACGAAAAACGCATTAACTGAGGCTGATGTTGTTGTTGGAGTTGGAAGAGGGATAAAAAGTCCTGAAAACATAAAGCTCGCTGAGGAGTTAGCCTCTCAACTGAACGGCGTAGTTGGAGTTAGTAAGCCTCTAGCAGATATGGGTTGGTATCCTAAGGATAAGCAGGTAGGGCAAACTGGAAACACTATAAGGCCTAAGGTGTACATAGCCCTAGGAATATCTGGCGCGGTTCAACATTTAGTTGGAATTTCGGGATCAAGGAAGATCGTAGCAATTAACTTGGATCCTGAAGCCCCAATATTCAGCAATTGCGACTATGGTGTAGTAGGAGATTTATTTGAAGTAGTTCCAGCCCTTCTGAAGTATTTGAGGGGTGAATGAATTGGAGTTTGATGTTGTTGTTGTTGGTGCAGGCCCTTCTGGATCAGTGGCAGCTATGACTGCATCTAAAGCTGGTTTGAAAGTCCTTCTTTTAGAGAGAGGTCCAGAACCTGGATCAAAGAACGTTTCAGGGGCTATGATAAGACCCACCTCGATCCAAAACTACGTGGATTTATCCTCTGCTCCAGTAGACAGGGATGTAAAAAGGGTGGATATAGGCCTCTTTTCCTCTCAAGGAGACTTGAAAGTGTCTTTTAGACCAAGTTCAAGGCTAGTTACGCTAAGCAGGCTTAAGTTTGACAAATGGCTGGCTCAACAAGCTGAGAACTCAGGGGCTACGCTTATCACTAAGACAACTGTCACTGGTATTGAGCCTTCAGACGGGAAAAAGAAAGTCTTAACAGATAGAGGTATTGTTGAAGCAAAGTCAGTAATTCTTTCGGAAGGTGCAAATGCCCTAATCTCCATGGCTTTAAAAATAAGGCCAGAGTTCTCTCCTAAGGAAGCAGTACAAGCTGTAAAAGAGGTCTATAGTTCAACCAAGGACGACATTACCAGGAGGTTTGGGTTGTCTGGAGACGAAGGTGTAGCGTTTAGATTCTTCATTGACTATCCATTACCTTCTGCAGGATTTCTCTACACTTACAAGGATTCCATTTCTATTGGTGTAGGTGCGCCTATTAACTTCTTACTAGAAAAGAAGGTAAGACCCTCCGATCTGCTGGAAATATTTAAGGATAGAACAGGATTAAATGAAATTGTTAAGGGCATGTCTTTAAGGGAATACAGCGCAAAAATAATACCAGAACAAGGATTCCCTTCATGGAAAGCGTGTAGTGAAGGAATTTACTTGACAGGAGACACCATAGGGCTTATTAATCCTCTGGAGTTTAACGGTATTGGACCAGCAATAGCCTCAGGATTTTTAGCTGGAAAGTCTGTTGCTAACAGTTCTTCGTGCTATGAGTACGAGAAATCCCTCTATCAGGATAAAGAAATTTCGGAAGTTATTAGGGCTAGACCCCTAGTCAGGGAGCTACTCAAGCCAGAAAAGATGTCAACCTACATTAACTTGTTCCCTCGACTCATGAATTCGTGGATCTCTGGAAATCTTACAGACTCAGGCGTAAGGCAGTTTTTGCCTAAGATAGCTAAGGATCTTATATTGAGTTTTGGGGTGATTGGATGAAGCTTGAAGAGAAACTCTATACCTTAAGGTATAAGAGGGATGAAAACCCTCACCTTCAGATAAAGGATAGGGAAAAGTGTCTAGACTGTACTATTAAGAACGGAGAACCTCAGCCGTGTATTTTGGTTTGTCCTGCTAACGTATATTCCTGGATAGATAAGAGGATAGTTATTTCCTATGAGAACTGCGTCGAATGCGGTGCGTGTAAGATCGCATGTCCTTACGAAAATATTTTGTGGAATTTTCCAAGGTATGGTCTAGGCATAGCGTTAAGGTATGGATAAATTTTTTTCCTTCAAATAAAACGTAAGTTATTAAACTAGTTTAATGAATTAGATAAATGTCCATAATTATCAACTTCTGTATGGGAGCAAGTCAAGAAGAGAAGGCAGGTGAAATTGTAGCAAGAATGGATAGACTGCCCACTTGGGCGTTTGATTATATTTTTTTATGGATTGTTGGAATTGGAGAGCTCTTCACATTCTTCGATATTTTTAACATAAATGTTAGTTTTATTCAGACAGCTGTTACATTATTTCATGTCCCACCATCTAAAGCAGCTCCACTGCTTGGGCCAGTGGTTCTAGGGAACTTGATTGGATACGTTGTTGGATCTCTAGCTTTATCCCCATTGTCTGACAGGATAGGTAGAAGAAATATGCTAATGATCACAATGATCATTACAGCTCTAGGTTCCGCGTTTAATGCTGTATCTTTCAACTATGCTACCTTCTTTTTGGCCAGGTTCATAACAGGTATAGGTATAGGAGCAGATCTTGCAGTGGTAAATACATACATAGGAGAGGTAGCTCCCACTAAGTATAGGGCTAGATATGTTTCGTTGGTTTTTACTTTCTCCACGTTAGGTGCATTCTTAGGAATATGGATTGGTTTACTGTTAACAACTCCACCAGCACCTTTTCCTAACGGCCTCCCCTTTGCTCTAGGTGGATTAGGAATTTTTGCAACTGACGGATGGAGAATAATGTACGCCATAGGTGCGCTGTTAGCAATTATTGGGATACTTCTTAGGGTTAGATTACCTGAATCTCCAAGATGGCTAATTTCTAAAGGTAGAATGATAGAGGCAGAAAACATAGTTTCAGCAATGGAGAGGAAGGTCTCCAAAAAAGGTTTACAGCTACCTCCAATACCTTCCATTGTTAGGCCAGTTATGAAAGCGAGTAATATGCCCTATACTGAAGTCCTTAGGAATAAGCTTTACTTAAAGAGGTTAGCTTTCCTTTTACCTATGTGGTTTTTGGCTTACACAACAGTCTATAGTATAGCCTCTGGTCTTACATCGCTTCTTACAGCTGTTGGATATAGTACGCCAGAGGCAGGAATAATCTCAGCTATAGGCGTTTTTGGATTTGTTCTAGTCGGACCCATAGCGTTCCTTTACGGTGATAAAATAGAGAGAAAGTTCTGGCTTGGGATCGGGGCTGCCCTTACAGTTGTTGGTGGACTTATTGTAGGAATAACGTCGAATATACTTATAGACCTCTTAGGTTCAATAATATTATTCTTTGGTTTTAACATCTGGGTTCCTATAGCATATACTTGGACAGCCGAAAGCTTTCCAACTAGGGCTAGAACAAGTGGGTTTGCCCTTAACGATGGTATTGGTCACTTAGGAGGTGGAATAGGAGTGGTTGCTGTCACAGCTCTGGCAGTCGTACTTCCAGCTATTCAACTCTTTGGAGTTATAGTTACTTTTATGGTAATAGCTGCAATCATAGCTCTGGTATTAGGTCATTACACTCTAAATAAAAGGTTAGACGAGATTTCTCCATAAAATATATAATTATTTTTTAAAAGATATAGTTAAAAATAAATACTTTTAAAGTGTTAAAACGAGATATATATGTATGAATTCTTTAACTACCGTTAAGGTGTCTTTAACTCATGAAGATTGTTGGACTTCCCAGCTTAATTTTGTCGATACTTTTACAGTAAATTACTTTGTATATCCTGAAAGGGGTTATCTAAGATCAACAATTTCAGTGCCAAAGGAATTAAGGGTAGAAGTAATGAAGATGAAGAATTCAGAAGGAGTTAAGTCCGTATTACACGTTCACGATATGGGCCAAAGGTTATTAGTGGACTTCATAAACAGGTATAAGGATTCTATAGCTGGTTTCTTATATGATCAGCAGGTCTTATTTCTTAAGAACACTATTGAGAACGGAGTTGAAAACTGGGAGTTTGTAACTCCAAGAAGTAAGGCAAGGGAGATAATTAAGGGATTGGAAAGCTTTGGGGATGTGAGGAAAGTAATTAAGAGCGATAACAGTATCAATTTTTTGCCAGAACTTTCAGATGCACAAATAAAGGCTTTGGTATATGCGTTCAAGTACGGGTACCTTAACTATCCAAGAAATGTAAAAGCAGAAGAAGTAGCTAGAAAAATGGGAATAAGTAAAATCACGTTTTTATATCATTTAAGGTCATCTGAGAAGAGGTTAATAGAGTTCTTCTTGAGGTCTAGTTACCCAGCCTTTTCAGAAGATGATAATTAGACAGACCACTGATTTTTTGATCTTCTTTAACTGGTTTCATAAACTCCTTTTCTTCTCTAATTACAATATTTGTGATGAACGGCATGAATGTGTTAAGACTATCACATGTCTGTATAAGATCAACTGACCTGGAAAAAGCCAGGTATTTTTACGAAGATCTACTTGGATTTCAAGAAACTGAGAAAAAAGGCGATATGATTTACCTAAGGGGAATAGAGGAGGGCCAACATCATAGCTTAGGAATAAAGCTTGCGGATTCACCAGGTCTCTCTTACATAGCTTATAGAGTAAGCGACCTTGACAAGGCAAGAGAAGAGTTGGAAGATTTGAAGATACAGACTAGGAAATTTAAAGAGGATGGAGTAGATGACGCTTTTCTCTTTATTGACCCGCAGGGATTTCCAACTCTTTTCTATAATGACATGGAATACGTAGGCGATCTAAGGTTAGATTTTCACATTCATAAAGGTGTTTCTCCAGTGAGGCTCGCCCACGTTAACTTGATGGTAAAGGATTTACAGGAGGAAGTTAACTTTTACAAAAGAATGGGATTTTACGAGACTGAAGAGTTCCTGGATAAGGAAGGAAATCCCAATATAGTTTGGATGACCAGGTTAGGACAATCACATGACATCGCTATGGCACGGTCTAGCTCAAAAGTACCCGGTTTTCATCACTCAACTTACTATGTTCACGACGTAAAGGATATAATTAGGGCGGCTGACATTTTAGCCTCAGCCAAGTTGTGGGACTCAATAGAAAGAGGTCCAGGAAGACACGGAGTAACCCAGGGACTTTATATTTACCTAAGAGATATGGATAAAAATAGAGTTGAGTTCTTTACTTCAGATTACACGGTATTAGACCCGGATAAGTGGAAGGTAAAAGTCTGGACTTACGATCAATCCAGGTATAGGAGTGACTTTTGGGGTAGACCAATTCCAGAGTCATGGTTAAAGGAATGGGTTCCTGTGGAGGACTTAACGGGTAAATTAAGGGGATGGAATTCATGATAAGGAGAGGGTTAGATTACGTAAAAAGCCTTGAGGAAGGAAACCACGGTGAGGTATATTACAATGGAGAAAAAGTTACTAACATAGTAGATCATCCAGCTTTTCGCATACCTATAAAAACAATCTCTGACTATTACGATTTACATTTTAAGGATCCATCTCTTAGGGTTTACAATCGTGATGTAGGTGAGGAAACTAGTATATCCTTTTTAAGGCCAAAGTCAAAGGACGACTTAAGGAAAATTAGGGAAGGGTTAACGAGGATATATGACTTCTATCATGGCTATTTTGGTAGAAGTCCAGATTACCTAAACTTATGGTCAGCAGTATTCTATGCTCACTCGGAGGATTACTTTGCTAAATCTTTCGGTAATAATATCATGGAGAACGTAATAAATATCTATAGGGAAGCGAGCAAGAAGGACTTGTTTTACACTCACGCGATAGTTGCTCCAATGTACGATAGATCAAGACCCCCATCTCAGTGGGAAGACCCTTACATCCAAGTTGGCGTTGTTAAAGAAACAGAGGAAGGAGTTGTTGTTAGAGGGGCATCGTTACTATCCACTGCAGGTCCATATGCTGAGATGCTTTGGTATATGCCAAACATAAGGAGGGATACTGATCCGAGGTACGCTATATTCTTTTCTATACCTACTAATACAAAAGGTGTAAAATTCCTAGCGAGAAGAGGATTTCAGCCAAAGGGATTCAATGAATTTGAATATCCTTTAAGTTCTAAGTTTGAGGAATCTGACGCTATCTTAGTTTTCGACGATGTACTAGTTCCCTGGGATAGAATAATATTTTACAAGAAGTCTGAAGAAATAGAAGGATTTATGTGGCACACAGTTCAGCTGAGGACGTGGTTTAACTGGCACTTCGTTATTCAGCACTATTCTAGGTTAAAGTTCTACGCAGGATTAGCTATTGCTATTGCTGAAGCGGTAGGAATAAACAACTTTGTAAACGTCCAGGAGAAATTAGGGGAAATCTTAATATACCTTTCGTTAAATGAGGCAGCTATAATAGCGTCAGAAGAAGCTGGAGTGCAACTTCCAAACATTTATAGACCTAATGCGCAGATAGCCATTTCAGCAAGTCATTTTAACATGCATGTCTTGCCAAGAGTGCACGAACTTCTTCGGCTTATTCCGGGAGGTTCATCTATTCCAGTACCAGCGGGAATGAAAGACTTTGAAAACGCTGAGGAGGCAAAGCTTGTAGAGAAATATCTTTCCTCTAAGGGTTTATCAGCTTTAGAAAGAGTTAAACTGTTTAACATTTTGTGGGATGTTATAGGATCCGAGAGCGGAATTAGATATGAACAATACGATAGGTTTAGTAGAGGAGATCCTACTTTAAGATGGGCTCAGACTTATACTGAAGTGTTTAGGGATAAAAAGCGGGATTATGTAAAGATAGTTAGGGATATAATGGATCAGATGCCAAATCCAAAGCAATAGCTATTTCTTCTTCTGGAGGAAAGAGGAAAAACATTTTTATTACCTTGTTTTTTACCTTGCCGATCGCGACTTCTATGTTCTCATAGCGTTTCATCTTGTGTTAATTGGGAACTACACTAGATCCTGTGGATTTTTCGTATCACTCTTAGCTGAGGAAACAGAGAAGCAGAAAGCTTGACTTAACGATTAGCACATTCCTTCTAGCTAAATAGAACTTAACAAAGATTTTATCTGTTTCCTTCAGTTACAAAAATACTCTTTTTATAAGAAAGAGATTTTGCTTTAATATAAACTAATTTAGAAATCTATAGTAAATTAGGCGGTTGTTTTAAATACTTGATTTTCACATTATAGATTGAGAACATGAAGATCAGTTGGATGATAGGGGGCGCCCAAGGTACGGGTGTCGATACCTCTGCTAATATTTTCGGAAATGCGTTAGCAGAAGCTGGATATTACATTTATGGTAATAGGGAATATTACTCTAACATTAAGGGTAGACATAGTTACTTTAACCTAACAATAAGCGATAAGAGAACTCATAGCATAAGACAGAAAGTCGAAATTTTAGCGTCGTTCGACGCAGAGACAGTTTTCCAACACTTCGATGATGTGACTAAGGTAATAATATACAACACAGGAGTTAAAGATACTTCTATTGATAGAGTGCAAAGCATGGAGCCTGAGGTGGCAGAGAGAGTTAAGGCAAAGCTGAAGTCAGCGGGGTTCGATACTACTGTAGGGGGAGCCTTAAAGTACGCTGAGAACAAGGGAGTAAAGACAATCGAAGTGAATTATGATGAGATTCTTAAGAAAGTAGCTTCAGCCATGTCCGTCCCACTTTCTGTTGCAGAGAGAGGTAAGAATACCGCTGCTATTGCAGCCTCTTATTCTCTATTGGGATTAAATAGGTCTCATCTTTTCAACGCTATAAAGAGGACGTTTAGGCAAGAGACCTTCGTTAAGCTCAATTCATTGGTTGTTGAGCAAACTAGTGTCCCATCTATGTTCAATTTAAATGAGATACCTAGAGAGGGAAGAAGGGTGCAGTTAGATGGGAATACTGCTGTCGCAATGGGAAAAATATATGGTGGAATTGGATTCCAATCCTATTACCCTATCACACCTGCTTCTGACGAGAGCTTTTACATAGAGGAACACCAAGAAGTACTTTACGAAGATCCAGAAACTGGAGATAAAAGAAAGAGGACTATCGTTGTAGTTCAGGCAGAGGACGAACTGGCTGCAGTGAATATGGCTATAGGCGCGTCTTTAACGGGAGTTAGGGCAGCAACCGCAACGTCTGGTCCTGGATTTTCCTTAATGGCTGAGGGAATAGGTTGGGCAGGAATGAATGAGGCTCCGGTGGTTGTCACATTTTACATGAGGGGAGGTCCATCAACTGGTCTACCTACCAGGACGTCTCAGTCAGATCTATTATTTGCCATGCATGCAGGTCACGGGGAGTTTCCAAGAATAGTAATAGCGTCTGGGGATCACGCCGAATCATTTGCAGATGCCGTATTAGCCTTTAATCTAGCTGAAAGGTATCAAACTCCAGTTATACACTTAGTTGAGAAAGCATTGGCAAACGCATACAGCATAATGGACGTTGACGAGCTTGGACTTGATAAGATTAGAGCGGAACGCGGAAAAATACTAAAAGTTGATAAGAGATTCATGGTAACTGATGACGGTATATCTCCAAGGATTTTACTAGGCGAACATCCAATTTTCTATACTGGAGATGAACATAATGAAGAGGGGCACATTTCAGAAGATGTTGAAAATAGGACTACTATGTACGCAAAAAGAATGAGAAAGCTAGAAACAGCAGATAGGGAAATACCAGAAGAGGAAAGAATAAAGGTGTTTGGGAATCCCAACAGTAAGATAGCTATAATCACCTGGGGGTCTCCCAAGGGATCAGTATTAGATGCTGTTGAAGATTTAGGTGAGGACATAGAGGTTATCCAGTTAAGGATATTTAGCCCATTTCCAAGAAAGTTAATTCCTAATTTACTTAAGGGCAAAGAGGCTATAATTGACGTGGAAGGAAATTACGAGGCACAAGCTGCTCAGGTTATGAAGGAATATACTGGAATAGAGCCGACGCATTACGTCTTAAAGTGGAACGGAAGGCCTATGGGATCAGACGAAGTAACGGAAGGAATAAGAAGGGCATTAAGCGGAGAAAGAAAGGTGGTGCTAAATGGCGGTGCCTAAACCTCAGTGGAACGATTGGTGCCCCGGATGTGGGGACTTTGGTATACTTAACGCAGAACAAATGGCGTTAAACGAACTGGGGCTAAATCCTAATAAGGTAGTAATTGTATCTGGAATAGGATGTTCAGGGAAATTACCTCACTTCATGAGGAATCCAATATCAGGAGTTCACACTCTTCATGGCAGGGCTGTAGCTTTCGCTCTAGGGATAAAGGAGTCTAATCCAGATTTAGAAGTGATAGTGAATGCAGGAGACGGAGATCAGCTCGGAATAGGAGTAGGTCACTTTGTAAGCATTGGGAGAAGAAATCCCGACATAACTTTAATACTTCATGACAACGGAGTTTACGGTTTAACTAAAGGTCAAGCAGCTCCTACCTTAAGGAAAGGTGTCAAGACAAAATCCTTGCCTAGACCTAACATTAACGATAATATAAATCCGTTGGCGCTAGCTATAACATCAGGTTACACTTTTGTGGCTAGAAGCTACGCATATGACGTCAAACATTTAAAAGATATTATAAAAGCTGCAGTACAACACAAAGGGCTTTCCTTAATAGACGTTCTTCAGCCATGTCCTACCTACAATGATATAAACACAAAGGAATGGTATGATAAGAGGATATATAAGTTGGATTCAGAGCCGGGTTGGGATCCAATAGTTAAAAGATTGGAAGAGAAAGATGAGAAAATGGCCAAAGGCCTACTGAGAGCTATGGAATGGGGTGATAGAATACCTATAGGTATATTCTATGAATACAATACATCAACTCTAGAAGAGAGGATAGCTGAGGTATCTCCTAGCTATAAGACGATGGGTCCAGCAAATGTGAAAATAGAGAAAGAGGGTAAGCTTCTAACGGATATTGAGGATCTTATTAAGGAGAAAGAAGTATAGCCTTTTTTAAGTCTTCTTGTCTTAATCTTATATAATTTAATTTTTACTGAATTTATAATATTAATCAATAATATGATGAGTATCATATTCAATAAATTTAAATTTATCTCTACTAGATAACATAGTTACGTTTTTTAATCGATTAATAAATACACATAATCTGATAGAAATGAAGCTAAAGTTAATTGCTGCTATAATTGTCTCTATCATTCTTGTAGGTTTTTTCCTAAACCTAACATTTCTCGCCCAACCCCAAGTTCAGCCTAACGTACAAGCTCTCTCTCCAATTACAACTAGTTATTATCAGTATAATGGGACATATTTTCCATACATAATTAAGGTCACGTATTACCCCGGTAATGCTAGTTCTAATATGGGATTTCCTGATAACTGGCCTGTGACTAACTATAACCAGGAGTTTGAATCAGTGGTGAATACTAGTTGTTTAGATCTTCAAAGAGGAGTTTCATGGGAATTACCAGCCGATATGCTTGGCGGAGGAGTACCAATACCTCTTTCTACTCCAGCCTCACAGTTACCAGCATCCTCAGTAATAGGTCAAAAAGCTGCATTGGTCTTTCTGACTCAAGATGTAGGTCAACCTCTAGGAGTAAGTCTAGCTGATAACTTACTTTTTGTAGAAGAGGATAGTGGACCAGGCACAGTTGTAGCTGTTAATCCGGTAACTGGAAACGTTGTATGGTACGCTACAGGATTAGCTAGTATGGCTATGCAAGATCCAGTTGTGGATAATGGAATAGTTTATGTTCCAGTTGGAGACATAGGATTCACTTTTACTGCAGTAGAACATGCATTAAAGAATATAACTACTGGAGTTTATAGAGGATCTACCTATGGAGCGATTTACGCATTTAACGCCTCCGATGGGCAACTACTATGGATGAGATTTACGTTTGGAGAGAACATGCCTGATCCAGCAGTTTACGGAGGAATCTTAGCTTATGCGACTGGTGGAGGTTGTTTTATTGGATTAAACGCAACAACTGGTCAGGTCTTGTGGATTACAAAACTTCCAGGATATATTGACAGTATGAGCAGCGTTAATTACTATGTTTTGCCTAATGGTACTCCTATCTTCATAGCAGGTTTTACTTTAACGTCTTATCCTTACGGTGAATTAGTAGCGGTCAATGGAGAGAACGGGAATGTATTGTGGAAATCTCAATTACCTAGTGATTATATCCCATATAATACAGGAATGGGTGATTCTCCTGCAACTGTTTTACAGAGCATGGGTATTATACTTAAGGATACTATAGCTAATTTTAGAAATGGAACAGTAGACACGGTGATTTTTGCAGTAAATGCAACTAACGGAGACGTTCTATGGGTGAAGAACCTCGGCAGAGGAGCAGTTCCTCCAGCATTTAAGGCATCAATGATATCAGCTAACGGCAA
Source organism: Candidatus Acidianus copahuensis (assembly GCF_000632495.1). GTDB lineage: Archaea > Thermoproteota > Thermoprotei_A > Sulfolobales > Sulfolobaceae > Acidianus > Acidianus copahuensis. The sequence goes on from NZ_JFZT01000044.1 coordinate 170,169, forward strand.
TGTAGCTTACGTAGGAGTTCCTTCGTTAGGAGAAATAGATGCGATTTCGGTTAGCAACGGTAACATAATTTGGAGCACTAGGTTGCCAGATCTAGGAATTCCTCCAACAGAGCCTGGTGGTCCTAGAGGTGCACCTGTGATCTATCATGGATATCTGATATCAGCTGCAGGCAGTTCTGTCTATGTAATTAGCCCAGAAGATGGAAAAGTTATCTCGATGTACAATATAGGAGGAAGGTTTGGGATAGTTTATCCAGTAATAGCTGGAAATACCATATTCCTAACGAATAGTTACGGTTGGGTAATGGCTTTACCTTTAACTGAGATATACGCAGGATTATAAGTTAGTTTTTTTTTTTAAAAAAAGATCTTTATTGTTTTTTCCTCATTGTACTTTTTGGTAAATGGAAAAATCCAAAACATTAAACAAATGTGAAGTTAAGAGCCGCCCGTCTCCTTGCTCTTTACCTTAGATCCAATTGGTTTTTAGGGATGTTAAGTATTTTCTCTTGATTACTACTAAGTGGGTTTTTAGGTTCTTTGCCTTTTCTTGCATCCTCATCTACATGTTGTTTAGTTTAGAGAAACCTATGTCAAGTGTTTTGTTTTCTTCTTTTTTGCCTAAGCGTTTTAGGTTGTATCCTGAGGGACTTATTGATGTTTTATGGAGGAGTAGGGCATGGTTAGTGTCATTTTAATAATTCTTGAGTACGCGCTTGTCTAGTTGTCTTGGTAATAGGTGTGTTTTGTTTTTCTCATGTTTTATTTTCATTATTTTTGTTTTCATTCTTGTAAATATAGTGTTTTATATTCTCATATTGTTTTATTTAACAAAATTTTCATGCAATCACATAAAAGTTGTTGTACTCAATATTTTTTACTATATTGAGTTTAGATCTTAGGTAAAAGGCGAGGCTTTCAGTTGTAAGTTTTCCGGTAGAGAATTATAGTGAGATTAACAAGAGACAGAATCCTAGTTAACAAGATAAGCTTAAATCAGTTTAGGACAATATTAGTACAAATATGGAGCTAATAAGTAAGGGAGAAGAGTCTTTTGAACTTGCAAAGATGTCGATGGAAAAAGGAGTTTATTGGCTTGTCTGCTTCCTCTCACACCAATCAGTAGAACTTGTAGCTAAGGGTAAGCTTTACATCAAGGCCGGTTCTTTTCCTTTTACTCATAATATTTGCACTTTGATACGTCTTTTAGGGAACCCTTCTCAAGAGGTCTTAGACGCATGTGAATTTCTAAACCCACATTATACCGCTTCAAGATACTCTCAAATGGACTATTATAGTAAGAACACAGCGGAATTATGCATGAGAAACGCAGAAGTGATCTTGTCATGGCTGAAGACCTTATAAGGAGACTTGAGGAGTTAGTCTCAAAGTATGACTTTATGTTTAGTGATTTTGTTGAGAAGTACAAGACTGAGTTTCCTAAGAGCACTTTAATATTATTTGGGAGTAGAGGTAGAGGGACTAATAGACCTTCCAGTGACTTTGACTTACTATCTATTTTCGAAAGAGTTGAAGATAGGTTTTTATTAGCATCAAAAATACTTTCATTATCACCGTTTCTACCTATAGATATAATTGTTATTACAAAGGATGAACTGAAAGAACGTATAATAATGCAAATGCTAAAAGAAGGTTGTAAGAGTGTATATGATGGTCTTTCCCTGAATCTATGTAAATAAAAAGTGTATCACTTTACTAATTTTTTCCCAAAGCTTTACGTAGCTACACAAGAATTGTAACAGAAACCTTAGCTGTGAGAATGTCACTTGTTAATCAGTAATTGAAGACCTACTTTCTTTTAACGTAAGAAATTAATTAGTGGTAATGTGTAGTGCGGCGTGTATTCAACAGTTTCACCCCTCTGAGAGAAATTGTATAAATTCATTGTAGATTGTGAAGAATATTTTCATCCAACCTTATTATTGTTTCTTTTGTTGATCTTGCTGGGAAAAGTTTATCCATGCTTGCTAGCCTGTATTTTACAATCCTAAACACTTGTTCTACCACGTTTCCTACTCCGAACTTCTCGTTTTTGTTTGGTAAAGGTAGTGTGCTGCAAGAGATTTAGCTATTTCCTCAAGACTGTAAAAACGTGAGGATGCATTTATTTGTGTTTCTTAACTTGAATTTCAAGATAAGAGAAATAATTTATTTTTTAATTTTCCTTATTGCACGTTGGTTAAGGGATTTATGTGTTTGTTCATGTTGATCCCCTTGGTAATATCAACTCCCCCTAATCCTTTTATGTTTTCTTAACTAGTTTAGTTTAAACTTGATTCTTTAGTGTTTAAATAGATTTATGTGTAAGGTAATTTATCAAGTGTGTTTGCTTTTCTCGTTTTATTTTCAATATTTTTGTTTCTATTCCTGTAAATATAGTGTTTTTTATTTTCCGTATCGTATTATTTAATAAAATTTTTATATAATCATATAAAAGTTGTTGTACTCAATATTTTTTACTATATTGTGTATGGATCTAAGGTAAAGAGCAAGGATTTCTGTTGTAAACCCTTCAGTAATTGCTGAAAATATATCATCTATATTCTGGTGGAAAGAATAACGACTTCCTTTCATAATATAGGGATTTCAGTGACTGGATCTGAGGAGGTATTTGTTCATACTGATCCGAGTTAGCGAGATCGGCTATTTTTTGAGCTATCTGTATCATATTAAGGTCATGATTAACTATTTGATCAAGTTCTTCTGTATTAATTTTCCATCTAGCATAAATATCTCCCCCTCCTCCTTGACTAGACATAATTTCTGTCTCTAACGATCTTAGATTGGATAGTATAAATTCCATTACTTTAAGCTGTGGAGAAAAGGGTTGAGTTGAGGCTAAAATACTTTCTTTCATTGAAATTGCTGAAATAGCCTGTTCTATTTTATCAGCCACACTTCTCCTTATAAGGAAATCGTCCTGTCTAATTAGATCCTTTGCCTTATATCCCCTGTATCCGGGAAGAAGAAGTTGTAATTGCTCAATTGGCGTTAATTCCCTTGGCATACAAATTTAATTAACTTCCGTATAGTTATAAAGTTTTATCTCCATGCATGTTAGGTAAAAAAGATTGTAAGGGATATATTGACCTTTCTAAGTTAAAGTATATTTCAGATACAAAAAAAGATGCTTATTTTAGCTTTCCGTTTAAGATCTTACGTAAATTAAGAGGGGTTACGAGTTAAGCCCAGTTGAAGTTAGAAAAAAGTCTTTACGTTTATTCCTCAATGCATTCTTTCATGAAAATTTTTAATGTGACACCCAATATATTCTAGAGAATATGTCGAATATAGGTTTTAGAGGTCAAGTAATTTCAACAGAAGATGAATCAACTGGAGCAAGTAAAATGACTGCTGATACAATAATATTTCGCTATCCTAGAGAAGCAATAGGTTCAAAATCTTTATTTCTAGTTCAACCTACAGAAAGAGCCATCGTAATAGTCCAAGGTCAAATAGCAGCAGATCTTCCTCCTGGTTCTCATAATATTCAAAGTCCAGGTAATGCAGTATCATCATTTCTATCAAAATTTAGGTATCAGCAACTACCATATGACACTTTGGTTTTCTTTGTTTCCACAACAAGGCATGAGGTTAAAGTTACAGGATTAAGTCAAACTGATGACCTAGTTCCAGTAGAATATGAAACCGCAGCATACTTTAGAGTAAATAATCCGTCTTCTCTAGTTACAAACGTTCAATTTGGAGGAAATTACTTTAAGGATCAAGATCTGGGAATTTACATTTCGCCTATTGTTGATCAGGAAGTTAGTTCAATCCTTAACCAAGTAAAACTGACTGATGTTTATAAGAAATTCGGCGATATCTCTACAGCAGTTACTGCAGCTCTAAAGCAATTTCTTTCTGAAATTGGAATAGACCTAATATCCGTTAGAGTTACTAAGCTTCTCCCTCAGGATCCAGAGCTAAGGAGGATAATCCAGTTGAGAGACTTAGGGATTCCAATAAACGACTCAGTTAGACTAGGTCTAGCTAGAGTATTAGCAGATCAGCAAAATCCAGCGTCAGTTAATATGGCTATAGGAGTTCCATATTTCCCTAATTTAGCTACATTAGTGAACCTGTCAGATGGAGTATTCAGAGCGTTATCAACCAAGTTAAGTGGACAAACTAATGAACAAGAGAAGGGAAGTGGAGGTGGACAATGAATTCTAGACAGATGTCGTATAGCGTAGCTACAGGTATTGGTTATTCTTTTATTATAACTATAATCATGTTTATAACATCTCTTGTAGTTAAATTGTTCTATCCTCCTTCTAATTTACTTCTAATCTCGCCTATTCTAGCCCTCTTTGTCATACCAGCTGAGGGAATTGTAGAAATTGTTGTTTTAGCAATTCTCGTTATTTTCTCCTATCCTGTTAGGACAAGTGTGGAGAAAGAATCTTTTCTTTCAATCAGAACTTTGGCCATTTATGCGGGTATTGGCTACTTAGTGCTTTCATTAATGCCTTATGCTTTTAAAGTTCCTTATCCTCAAACGTATATAGGTTTAGTAATTGCTTTTAACGTTATAAACGGGGCTATTGCTGGTTTGGCAGTCTCTCTAGTTAGAGGAAAGTAATAAAAATTTTTTATTATATAACGTAACTGAATAAGTCTTTTTTAGAAATAAAAAGGAAAAGATATTATAGTAGTAGTACATTGTTAATTATTTAAGACTATTATCTGTTTTCTTTTTAAGAATATGTATAATTCATGTAATAATTATATTTTTTAAAAAATTAAAATGATATAAATTAGTTACGTTAAAAAATAGATGCATTTTTCATTATATTTATTAAAGCATAAACTAGGACTGCATTCATAACAATAAACATTGCTATTCCTGTAACAGGCAAGTATTGGGTAGTGTAAGAAAGGAAAGGGTAGTCGGTGTGCGTATACTGAGGATATCCAAGAATAAAAAAGATGCTAAGAATTGTGTCAGCTAACATATATATAGCCAGCCATAGAAGCTTGTACGATAGTTTCATTGATGATATATATCCACCGGCTAATAATCCGCCCAAAAAGAGAGTAATCTCGGCAAGTGCTCTATATTGAATAAAGGCAGCACCTAGGTCAAAGAATAATGGAATGTGCCAAAATACTGCTGGTACTAAGCCTAGAATGAACTCTGGAAAATTCGTCTTAAAAAACTTGTAACCTATAATTGCCCCTGCTGCATATAGGGCGTAGTGATCAAGCATATAAGGAATAGGATTTGAGAACATAAGGCTTTCTACATAAGGATTTACAAATGTAACTACAAATACTACTGGTAATATAAGTGACTTTATCGAGATCTGCCTGAAGTTAGTATGCATATTAATAGATAGAAGTTTTATTTAAAAAAGTTTTATCTCTTTTTTATATTTGACTTATTTTTGCGAAGTACTTTTGGCTTTTACTGCAGGAGAGTTTCCTCCGTCTGTTCCAGAAATTCCAGGAGCTGAAAAGCCTGTTGGTATCTCTCCTCCAACTACTCCGCTCCAGAAAGCTGATGTCTTTATAGGTAATAACGTAGAAATTACCGGGATCGCAAACATTATGAAAGATGCTGCCATGCCAATTGCTAAGTAAGTCATGGAGTCCATGAATGGTAGGAACTTAACTGGATATGCCATCCATCTTCTAATTAGCCCTACATATCCTGCATAACTCATATCGTATCCTAGTGCTAGAGCAATGCTAGTCCATGTAACTAGTCCACCGATTAACATTCCTCTACTTAGTTCGGAAAAGTCTAACGTTCCCATCCTGGATCTTAGCATGTCAAGCAAAATTGCAGTATATCCAACTATTATTATTGTCCATATCATCAAGTGGAAGTGACCAATTATATAGTAAGTGTTGTGGACTATAACGTTCAACGGGTTTATTGGCAATATTAGCGCTTGTAAACCAGCCAATATGAACCCAATTAGAGCAATTACTGCAGCAAGCCCAACTGGATCCTTCCACTTATATCCCTTTCCTGTCATGATCGTTAATCCAAGGTTTAATACGGTTAATCCAGATCCAGCTGCAAGTATTAGCGTCGTAGGAGTTATGAAAGCTCTTATATAGACAGGCAAAGGCCAAGTCTGAAGGTGATGAACCCAAACAAGCATTCCGAAGGTGAATAGGAGTATCATGTTCCATCTAGCCCATCTTTCGCTAAACAGCGATCTGCCAGAGAATCTTGGGATTAACTCGTATAATCCTCCAAATATAGCAAATGGTGCATAATAGACTACTGGGTGCCCCCAGAACCAGAATAGGACTACCCAAGTCAATGGATTTACTGGTACCCCAGCCCAGAAGTAAAGTGAATACCAGAGAGCGCAAGCCAATAGAGCGAATTCAGTTATAGGCATGAAAACTCCTCCAAATGTCATCCCGTAAGCTGCAAATATAGGTACTTTACCTTCTTTTGGTCTGGTTTTGTATGCGTCGAGGAACATCGTTAAACCACCAATTATCGCTCCTAAGGCATCTAGGACTATCATGAAGTAAGCTACGCCGATCATTGCTCCTCTATATATTAACCAACTACCTTGTTGTAGGGCTAATGGAGGATACATATACCATCCCATTAATGGGCCTCCAGCAAAGTAAAATATCATAGGTATGTTAAGAAGAAGGAATGCTATCATCATAGTCTTCTTATGGATAATGCCCATCTTCGCTTTGTATAGCGCATAAGCAAAAACGGCTAAAGTTAGATCTTCAACAACTATCATCATCCCTACTTGTCCGTGCATAGTCACTAGGAAATAGTAAAGAGAAGCAGGAGAATAGTTAGGACCTGGAACTAAGTGTGGGGTTAAGAGGATTGTTCTAAATCCTAGCATTGCTGATCCTAGAACAGCTAACCATGCAATTGTAGCTCCTGTGAATAGGAGTGAGAATCCTAGTTCGCTTTTAGGATATAACTTCATTTCAAAATATGTGAAAACATTTGCCTTTAAAAACCTATCTTATATAAATGTAGAAAATATTTGTTTACTTAATATTAATATTTTAATAAAAAAATTAAATTGCTTTCTTTCTCATAACTAGATAGAAAAGGATTCCTGCAACTATTCCAATACCAGCTAGTGCAAATCCGAATATATCTTCAAATGGGATGCTTGAAGGAGGCGCATATGTTGCAGCTGCAAATATCTCAGCAAACACTTTACATCACCCATAAATAACCATACATGTAGGAATGGCCTATTCCACAATACTCCGCACAGTGGAAAGTGTAGTTGCCGGCCGTTGTCGGAGCGTAGAAGAATGCATAACTATTTATGCCAGGTACTATGTTCCAGTTTTGAGGTCCATGAGGTAACCTTAGGTAGAAAGCGTGAACTACGTTATTACTATAAAGAACCATTTCTACAGGTTGTCCTGGTTGAACTTTTATATATGGATAACCGTTAACATACGTAACAAAGTTTGTTATTGGTATATGAAGTATTGTCCCGTTTGGGGCATAGATTATTTCTGTAGCATTTTGAGGAAGCCAAGCCCATTGTACCGCTAACATGTAGATGACCACTGTACCGTTTGGTAATTTAGGAACGCCACTGTGGAGTGGTAGACCATATCTGAATGTTGCAGCAGATCCGCTTATTATTGAAGAGTAGCTTACACCCACAAAAATAGCGACTATAACAAGCATAACTACAAACCATATCTTTTCCCAATCTCTTCCCTTATGTTCGCTCATCCTTTCCTCATTGATAGATAAAACTAAGCAATATATAAAGTTTTATTTTTCAAAAATATTTTACTACTTTATCCTACTTTTATAAGAGATTAGATAGAAATTAAGATTAGCCAATTATAACATAAGCTATAGGAATAAAAAAGAAGATATAAAATAAAAGAATTACCTTATCTTAACTACTTGTAACGTAGTATGGTGTAGTTACTGATGTGGAAGATATTAGTACACCCCACATTCCTGCTTCAGCGTGACCAGCGATACCGCATGCGAACCAATAGTATCCTGCAGGAATTGCTGGAGATAAGCCAGATGCAGATTGACCACTAGCTATACCTACAGTTTCATATGATGTGCTCGTGGTTCCAACGTTAAGAATAAACTTACCGTCAGCAAGTACGTTTGCGTTATTGGGCGTTGGAGTATCGTTAGCTATTATGTTGAAGTTGTGAGGTATTGATTCCTGGTTTGTGTAGACTACATACACGTGCCATCCTGCAGGTATGTAAATTTTTAGCTGTCCGTCGCTTGTTCCGTTAAAGTTAAATGGATTTCCAGAGCTCAACGAGACAATATATAGGAATACAGTCTTATTAGCTGCGTTATAAGCTAGAGGAAC
>NZ_JFZT01000045.1 GCF_000632495.1 Candidatus Acidianus copahuensis
ATAGTTGGTTAATATCAGAGTTAATGGAGTGTTAGTCTCTCCTGGAGCAGCTAACTGTGGAGAAGACTCAGTTCCCCAAACCGCTTGACCTGCTACCTTAACATAACCTAAAATTGGAATAGTAAGTAGAATTTCCTCGGATGAAGTAACCATTAAAGTACTTTACCGTTATTGGTATAGTGTATACAGCCTCTGTAGCGTTCTTCATAACGTTAGCGTAAACTGTTATTGGTACTGGTTGTCCTGGTGGTAAATAGCCAACGCTTACGTTAGATTCTTCAAACTGGACTGGATATATGGAGTGAAGCAATAGAGTCACATTACTTAACTCTACGTTACCGTCATTTGTAAGAATAAGTGTAAGAGGTAAATTAGTCTCTCCTGGAGCAGCTAACTGTGGAGAAGACTCAGTTCCCCAAATGGCGTCTCCTGCTACTGGCACATTACCTAAGATAGGAACCTTAACGCCAACCACACTTTTAGAATTATGGAAATATTCTATTGTTATTGGTATAGTGTATACAGCTTCTGTAGCGTTCTTCATAACGTTAGCGTAAACTGTTATTGGTACTGGTTGTCCTGGTGGTAAATAGCCAACGCTTACGTTAGATTCTTCAAACTGGACTGGATATATGGAGTGAAGCAATAGAGTCACATTACTTAACTCTACGTTACCGTCATTTGTAAGAATAAGTGTAAGAGGTAAATTAGTCTCTCCTGGAGCAGCTAACTGTGGAGAAGACTCAGTTCCCCAAACCGCTTGACCTGCTACCTTAACATAACCTAAAATTGGAATAGAGAAATTTAGAATTTTATTGCTAGTTTTAAAGAAAGTTATTCCATCCACGACATAAGCAGTTCTATAGCTAATGTTTAAAGGAACTTTATAGACTCCAGTCGACGCATTTGGGTTGACGTTATACAAGAAGGTAACGTTAACCTCTCCTCCTTTAATAATCTCAGGAATAGTAGCGTTATAAGTTCCATTATAATAATTACTACGACTGATTGGAAAGGTATCATTAGGTGCTGAAATATTTACATCATATAGGTTTTCTGGTAATCCGTTGACTATGGTTAAAGTTATTGGAACATTATACATTCCTGGAGCTAATATAGTTGAAGGTTTAGCATATACGTAAATTGGGACACTACTACTTGAGACAGTAGGAATGAGTGGAAATATAGCAAATATAAAAAATGAAGCTATCATTATAGTGACTAGTTTGTGCAGTTTCATATGTCAAAAAGATATATCTAAATATTTAAAGTTGCTTCGTAGTAACTTAATGTTTAATTCTTATATATAATAAACTTTATTAAATATTATTAAAGATATTTTTAATAAATTATTTTTGTTGTTGAAGACCTTGTTGTTTGATCTCCCAATATGCCTTATCAAAGGATTTATTAATAATATCCATTAGAGTATTAAATGAATTTAATTCCATAAAATGTAATATAATGGTGAATTGATTAGTACCACCAGCCTTAGCAGAGAAATATGCTTCAAAGCTTGCCTTTCTTTTTGATAGATTATCTTTAATGTATGCTGATGCTTTTTCTAAGACTTGTTCAGCTGGGACATCAGCATTAATTGAGACTAAAAATGAATAAATTAAAGAATTATCAGATTCAAGTTTCGTAAATACGGTATTTCCTAAAAAAGCCGAGTTTGGAATTTTTACTATATTTCCATTTGTGGTCTTTACCTCAGTAAATAGTATACCTACAGTAGTCGTTTCTCCCACTATTGGAGAACCCCAAATCCACGAACTTAATGATACTGGATCTCCGGGCCTTAATGTCTTTCCTCCAGTTACCATAACGCCAGAAAGAACATTTGAAAGTACTGTTTGAGCCGCTAAACCAATTGCTATGCCTCCTACTGCACCTCCTATCGCTGCTCCTGTTAGATTTACGCCTAACGTCGCTAAAACTATTAAAAGTAAAATTGAATAAAATAATATATTAATAAATAATTCTATTGTTCTAGCAGTACTCTTCTCTACTCTTTTTAACAATATAGGATCTAATATTGACCTCTTTAACATTCTAATGATATAGTATCCGCCGATTCCTGCAATAGTCGCATCTATTCCCAAATTCACATAGCGGAGGTAAGGAATTATTGGCGGATAATAGGAAGAAAAATATCTAGTGAGAAAATGTAGTATTACCAACAATACGGCTAAACTTATCAAAAATAATATGATCTTAATTGTCTTTTGCTGATAGCTCATATCATCCCTTAATACTAACAAGTTTAAAGGATTTACTATTCCACTTAGACAGTGTCTTAATAAAAATTATTACATAATATATTTATTTTGTTATATAAAATAAATTGATATCATAAAAACCTTTTCACTAATTCCTCAAATTCTTTATAATTATCTACTTTCCTTATCTCTAAATCTGAATTGACCATTGTTCCAATGATAAACTCTTTCTTTTGCTTGATTGGCAATTTCGACATTATGAATTCTGAAGTGCCTTCAGGATCCTCTCTTATCAATTCAATTCCTTCATTGTAAAGCCTTAGAAACTCATCCTCTCCTTTATTAATTACAGCCCCACAGCTTCCCGGTATTCCTAGCAATTCTTCAAATGTCTTTCCTTTTCCTACAGCCGATGAAACTACTGCACTATCAATTTCTCCTGAATTTAGCATCGACACTATTTTTTCTGCATCGTCCACATAAATTATTGATGCGTTTAGTTGTTTCGTAAAAATCAACGCTTTTGTTAACACATCTGCAGCACTACCCTTCCTCCAGACTCCAATTCTACTACCTATTTCAGGTACGACCACCATTAGACCTCTGATTGTCACATAATTCATCTTTAGTCCTCTTTTTACTAAAGATACAGTTGAGTCAAGGATTACATCCAAATTACCTTCTTTACCAAAACTTATATCGACTCTATTTTTCATTGAAGATGCAATTATTGGATAAGATACAGGTCCAGGTGCGGCTAATACTTTCAGCATAGGTAACTTTGTTATCCATAAATTAAAAAGTTAATCATTAGATCCTATATAGTATACATTAATAAACAATATACTGTTATATGACCTTATGGAAAAGAGCAAACTGAGTTTTATTCAGGCATTGCTGGTTATAGTTCCCATGACCTTTTCTGTAAGAGCTTCAAATAACATGCTTTCAACAACGATACCTCTTTTATCTAAATATAGTTTCGGTTTTAATCAAACTGAAGTAGGAATAATCTCAGCAATAATGGCATTAGGAACATTTTTATCAAGTGGAGTAATTAACTCAAAATTAAATATAAAGACTAGAAGAAAATTATTCATCGCATCATCTTTGAGCTACGCAGTCATTTTACCCTTATTCTATCTAAGTAATGATATAACAATTTGGGCAATTTCAGGCGTTTCCGGACTACTTTTAGGCATGATAATGCCTAATATTATAACGTCAGCTAGCCTATTGGAGGACAGAAAAGCTAGAGAAAGACTATTGGCTATTTACACACTAGCGTTAAGCGCGAGTTTAGTTGCTGGACCTTCGATTGAGACATTAATCCTTGAGTTTCATCCTGCGTTAAAAGACGTTTTCCTTTTCTTTACACCATTCGGTATAGCTGTTGGAGCAATATCATTTCTTATAAAATTCCCTAAAGTTGAAGAAAACAATCACAAAATTAAAGTTGTTTCCAATCCTGGGTTTAAATCTGCCATAATAAACATTCTGGCCTATAATATTCCTTTTTCGGTTATATTGACTTTTGGTGGAATTTATGCAGTAGATTTGCTTCACGTAAATTTAGCTACGGTCACTGGATTGTTCTCATTGTTCTTTACAACCTCTTTACTCTCTAGGGTATACCTTTCAATAAAACCAATTCAGAAAATTTCTACTTATGCTTTCTTTGCGGTATCTCTAACAATTATAGGTCTTACTCTAATATTAATTTCACCTAACTTACTAGTTTATTCTATCGCATTAATTATTTTAGGGTTTCCACATGGATTAACATATCCAATTTCTATAATATCAATTAGCAGAACTTTCTCCCCTACAGAAAGAAATGCAGCTAATAGTCAATTCTTTGCTGTAATGATGTTAATAGGCATCATAGTTCCGTTAGTATCTGGAGGAGTAGCAGAATATATAGGACTAAAAGCTATGTTTGGTTCGCTGATTCCAATAGTTCTTATATTACTCATATTTCTTAAAAAATATATTAAATTTGTAGATATACAAAAAGAAGAGAATAAGAAAATACAGGCATGAGCCTATATTACCTTAATTGAAATCTTACATGATATATAATTACACTCTAGATATATAATAATATAATAAAATTATTCCAGCCGTACTGAAAATAGCTATAGACAATGCTGGATATACATAGTACGGATCTCTATTACCGCTCCACATAGAAAATGCTATCAAATTTGATAATCCGTCCAAAAGTAATATTACTGAAATAAATACAAAGATTCTAGTAATCTTAGATGAAGCAATTCCTCTTAGGTTAGCAAACTCATAGATTATGAAAATGGAAAACACAATAGACACTATAGCTAATCCAATGCTAACATACCATATCTCGAACATCAAATTAGCTAACCTAAATCTCTCTTTTAAGCGTTTACCCAAATCTGCATTAGTTATTATAATCACACGATAATCTTTACTATTTTTGGATCTCTAATAAAAATTCCTATATAATAATTTTATAAAAATATAATAAAATAAATACGTTTTATTGTTCTACAAGACACTTGAAGAAAAGTTTAAACTTTTTAAAACGATGGGATATAGAGATTAGTATGGAGAAAAGGATAAAAGTTGTTGTCTCTAAACTTGGACTAGATGGTCACGATAGAGGGGCTAAGGTTATCGCCAGAGCTCTAAAGGATGCTGGAATGGAAGTAGTGTATACAGGGCTTAGACAAACTCCAGAGCAAATAGTTAAGACGGCTATACAAGAAGATGCTGACATTATAGGAGTAAGCATTCTAAGTGGAGCCCATTTAGAGCTCGTACCTCCATTGGTTAAGCTAATGAAAGATAAAGGACTTAATGATGTTGGCTTAATAGTAGGGGGTGTTATTCCACCTCAGGATATAGATAAGCTAAAGGAAATGGGGGTAGATGATATATTTTTACCGGGATCAAGTCTAAAGGAAATAGTAGATAAAATAAAGAGAATTGCGTATAATAAAAGAGGAATAAAAATTGAGTGAAATTGTAAAAAGAGCATTAGAAGGAGACGAGCTAGTAACTTCAAAGATATTAACTAAAATAGAGTATATGACGCCGGACGGATTAGAGTACCTTGATGAGCTATCGGCAAGAGCTGGAAAGGCACATACTATAGGTATTACAGGAATTCCAGGTGCAGGCAAGAGCTCTCTCATTTCTGGCCTTATCTCCCAATATTCAAAGAGAGGACTTAAAGTAGGAGTCATAATGATCGACCCAAGTAGTCCAATATCCTCTGGTTCGTTTATGGGAAATAGAATAAGAATGCAAGATAAAACAATGCTAAAAAACGTTTTTATAAGAAGTATAGCTTCAAGGGGACATCTTGGAGGAGTTTCATCAGAAGCGATAATGCTCATTGAGGCAATGGATGGGTTAGGTTATGATAAAATACTCGTTGAAACAGTTGGTGCGGGACAAACTGACACAGAAATAATGTCATCAGTTCACACGATTATTGTTACATCAGTCCCGGGAACTGGAGATGAAATACAGGCATTAAAAGCTGGAATAATGGAAATAGGTGATATATATATAGTAAACAAGGCCGATTTACCTGACGCTAACGTTGTTTATGACGCAATTAAATTTTCTATTGATTCTGCAGAATGGAAAGATTGGATACCTAAGGTGATAAAAGTAAGTGCATTAAAAGGATTAGGAATCGAAGAACTAGTCAATGAGATCGAAACTCACTTAGAATATCTAAGAAACACTGGAAAATTTGAGGATAAAGTAAAGGAAAGAAGAAGAGAAATGATAGAACTTATAATTAGGAAATGGGCAAACGATAAAATATCTAAAGTAATTAAGGAAAATTCTTCCTTAATTTATGAGAAAAATGAACTTAGGAAGACTTTAGATGCTCTATTTTCAAAATTCAAGAATAATATTTGCTAATTATAATTTCAACATGTCTATTTGGGGATAATTCCCTTCCTTTTCATTTCTCTTACTACTAGCTCTCCAATTCTGGTTAGACCATAATACTTGTGATGTGTCCTTGTTTCCTTTTTAGGTTTTGACTTCCTTTCTCCAAACTTAATAATTTTTGAACCTGCTTCTTCAAGCAACCCCATTTTCTCTAGTTCTTCGAGTTTAGGAGTTACTTCCTCAAGCTTTTTATGGGTTAGCTTAGAGTATGTTAAGGCGTGATCAGCATTTAGTTCTTCAGCAAGTCGTAATATATCCCTAGATAGTTCATCGTTTTTAACAAGTTCTATATATGCATCTATCATGTCTTGTTGAGTTAGATTCCTTAAGAGATGATCTCCATCTCTAGTTAGCCTATAATAAGTATGATGTTTGTGCACTTCAGAACTGAGCTTAAACTTTGCTTCTGTATTCTTTAAGGTAGCGCCATGAACCCTCTCTATGAGACCAATCTTTTCTAATTGCTCTAAAATGTCAATAACTTCCTGAATTGGGATTTTAGTATTAAGCATTATCGACTTTCCATAATCAACGTTAGCTTTCTTTAGATGTAATAAGACTTTAAGAAAACGACCATCCCTTAACACTTCTCGTAATTTCGGCTTTAAGGCCTCTTCCATCATAGTCCCTTCAAGTATTCCCTTATTTGTGTGTTAAAACCTGCTGGATCATCCAAATAACATGCATGTTGATTCCCTACATTAACAAATTTTGCAGTTTTTACATATTTCAATATAAGTTCTGCATTAGATTTTGAGGATACGGAATCCTTTCTTCCCCATATTAGAAGGATTGGAATACCGTCGAGACTTTTCAATTTTTCTTCGTAATTGGAAACACCCACTGCACCAACGAGGATAAGTCCACCAATCTTTCCTGGATTATCTACAGAATACTCTAAAACAGCTTCCCCTCCCATAGATGCGCCTAGGAGAACTGGTTTTTCTAGTTTCATTTCATCCACAAAACTACCAATAAATTCAGAAAGCGAATTAAATTTCCCATTTGTTGACTTGCCGAATCCAGGAAAATCAATAGATATTGCTCGGAAACCTGCATCTGCTATTGTGGAGATTGTTCCAACTTCTTCCCAAGTTCTAGCATTAAATCTTGCACCATGATGTAAAACTACTGCCTTACCACTTCCTTGTTCTAGGTAATGTATCCTTGCCCCATTGATTTCAATAAACTTTTCTACAGCTTGCATATCAACATTTAAGTACATGAAAGATAAAAAGTTTTAGAACAATTATAAGATAAAAAAGACATTAGACTACAAATTGATAAATTAACTATATATATATTCACTTTAAAAAAGATTTATTAACTATAATGCGTAAGGTTGACTAGATAAAACATGACTAAAGTCCTAGTATTAGGAGGAAGATTCGGAGGCTTGACTGCAGCATATACGTTAAAGAGATTAGTAGGAAGTAAAGCTGAAATTAAATTAATAAATCAAAGTAGATTTACATATTTTAGGCCAGGTTTACCACATGTTGCAATAGGAGTAAGAAGTGCTGACGATCTTAAAATTGATCTTTCTCAGGCCCTTCCGGAGAAAGGGATCGAGTTCCAAGAAGGAAAAGTAGAAAAGATAGATGCCAAAGCTAATAAAGTAATATATAGCAAGCCAGACGGTTCAGCTAGTGAAGAAGAATACGACTACGTTATGGTTGGTATAGGAGCTTATCTTGCTACTGATATGATGAAAGGTTGGGATCAATACGGATACAGTGTATGCGAAGCAGATTATGCGACAAAGTTAAGAGAAAAACTAGAAAACTTCAAGGGAGGCACTATAGCAATAGGTTCCGGTCCTTTCTACCAGGGTAGTAACCCGAAGCCAAAAGTACCAGAGAATTTTGTACCTAAAGCGGATTCGGCATGTGAAGGACCTGTATTCGAAATGTCGTTGATGTTACACGGCTATTTCATGCATAAGAAAATGCTTGATAAAGTAAAGTTAACTGTATTTTCCCCTGGCGAGTACTTGTCAGATTTATCACCAATGTCCAGAAAAGCTGTAGCAAGTATTTATGACCAGTTAGGAGTTAAATTGGTGCACAATTTCAGAATAAAGGAAATTAAAGAACACGAAATCGTAGATGAAAAAGGAAACAAGTTAGAATCAGATCTAACTATTGTCCTTCCACCTTACGCTGGAAATCCCGCTCTAAAGAACTCGACACCTGATCTTATTGACGATGGAGGATTTATACCTACAGACCTTAATATGCTCTCTCTTAAGTACGACAATGTTTATGCTGTAGGAGATTCTAACTCCATGACAATACCTAAACTTGGATACTTAGCAGTTAAAACTGGAAGAATAGCTGCACAACATTTGGCTAATAGACTAGGAGTTCCAACAAAGATAGATACATATTATCCAACTATAGTCTGCGTAGCCGATAATCCGTATGAAGGTTTTGCTGTATCAGTACAAGACGATACGTGGTATGGAGGGAACATTAGTATAGCTCAACCGGCAGCAGCGAACCATTTGAAAAAGGAGCTCTTTACCAAATATTTCATGTGGACTAAGGGAGATATGGCTCTAGAGAAATTCCTAGCTAGCTGGTGAAAATTTTGTCAGAATTAGAGCTGTCAGCGCTTGATAACATATTATCTCAGGATAAACTACTTACACTAAATCATTTTTTAGAAATGTTAGAGAAACTAGACAAGCTTGGAATTATTGATGTAGTTAATGGAGTACTAGATGATGAGGAATTTATAGGAAAAATAATGTCAGCAGTTGTTAACGATAAGACTCTACAATTAATTACCGAATGGAACAAGATGAGCGGTCTTTTAGACTTAATGACTAAGGGAAACGTATCTGAGGATTTAAACTACGTTATAAGACTCTTAGACAATTTAAGAGATTCTGGTATACTTGAGCCAATAATAGGAATGCTGAGTGATGAGGAATTTATAGGAAAAATAATGAACGCACTTATAAACGATAAAACTATGGAGCTAGCTACTAAGTGGGATGATGTTATTGGCTTAGTGAATATGCTATCAGATAAAGATACTACAGAAAGCCTAAAGTCGGTTCTTGACATGATTAAAACAATGAACAAAATAGGAATATTAGATCCAATAAAAGGAATGCTATCAGATGAAGAAACAATGGGAAAAATAATGGGAGGATTAGTTAATGACTTTACAATGTCAGTCTTAAGCAACTGGAATAATATAACTAAAGATCTGGGAAAACTTAACTTAGAGAATTTTAAATACTATGTTCACTTAATTAATTCAATAGGAGAAGCAATAAGTACTGAAAAGGTAAAACCAGTAGGATTAGGTGGACTACTGTCAGCACTAAGAGATCCAGAAGTCCAAAAAGGTTTAGGGGTTGTTATAGATATACTTAAGAAAATAGGACAAAATTATAAGTCCTGAGATAATAAATACTCTATTATTTTATCGTTTTTAGATGTTAAAATATCCAAATCGTAGGATTTTTCTATTTTTATATATTCCATTATGCTTGACGACCGTGTAATCCATGGAGGTAAGGAAATAACAGAGAGGACTTTCCTTAGTTCATCACCCTTAATTAGAAGAGCTTTGCCAGGCGTGATTAAGAACATTAGGTCCACAAAGGTTGAAGCAAGAGTAGGGGCTATAGCATCGTTATACGATTCTACTATTACATTGTCATTCTCTTCCATAACATTTTTAACACATTCTTCCACAAGAGATGGTGAGTTATTTATGACTTCTGCAAGTTCATTAGTAGTAACAATTTTTGGTTTAAAAACAGCAAAAAGCTTGGAAAGTGTTTCCCGTAAACTCTTGGGAATTCTATGTAGATCACTTCCAAAATAAATTTCATTACCACACGAGATTCTGACTAAGACTGGATACCCCCTCTCCATAATTTGCTGGTAATAAGTTATACTACTTGCACTCTCAATATCAATAGGAGATAGAAGGGCAGCGAAAGGATTTATCTTCCTTATATCTTTCTTTACCTCATCATAATACTTTAACGCATCATTTCCAGCCAAGGCACCAATCTCATAGCTTCTAGCAAGAGTTGAAAAACTGTACCATGCATTATGCCCTGCAACTGGTTTTAGTGGGAAAAAACTTATACCGTTATTTTTCATTTCTCTTATTATAGATAAGGAAAAAGTTGTCTTTCCTGAATCAAATGGTAATATCCCACTTATTAATAGCTTCATGCTGATCTTGTTCTACTTTAAAAAAGATAAGTTTCAAATACATAAGAGCAACATTTATCACATGGAGAGCAAAAACATAAAATACCTTAAGGGAACTACTACAGTTGGCCTAGTTGCAAAGGATGGTGTTGTATTAGCAGCTGATAGAAGAGCTAGCGAAGGATTCTTCGTAGCAAATAAAATGGTAAGAAAAATACTTTATATAACTGATAGTATTGGAGTAACAACTGCTGGAGGAGTTGCAGATTTGCAGTTCATATATAATTATCTTAAAAATCTCTATCATTATAATATAATTTCTGGAAATCGTCCAATTACTATCAAAGCTCTCGCCACATATCTTGATAACATATTATCTCAATCTAAGTATTTCCCATATGTTGTTCAAATACTTTTAGGAGGATATGATACAGCTCCTCGACTTTATAACTTAGATTACTTAGGAGATATGACGGAAGAGAAATATGTAGCTACCGGTTCAGGTTCTCCTGTAGCAATGGGAGTACTTGAGGACAACTACAGAGATGATTTAACTGCTGATGAGGCAATGAGTATAGCGACAAGAGCTATACTTTCTGCAATAAAACGAGATTCGTTTACTGGCACAGGAGTTATAGTAACTAAACTAACTCAAACAGGACATGTAGAAAAAGAAATCTATCCTGAGAAGAAGGTGTGAAGTTGGAAATCAAATCACCGTCCTTTAAAAATGAGGATATTATTCCTCGCAAATACACATGTGATGGTGAAGACTATTCGCCTTCCCTCTCCTGGAATAAGGTATCTAATGCCTCATCATATGCAATTATAGTAGAGGATCCAGATGCTCCAGGTGGAGTTTTCATTCATTGGATAATCTATAATATAAAAGAAAATAGTCTTCCGGAGAATGTCCCAAAAAAGGAAAAAACAGATTTTGGAATACAGGGATTAAATGATTTCGATAATATTGGGTATAACGGGCCTTGCCCACCAAGAGGTCATGGATTTCATCGTTATTACTTTAATGTCTATGCTCTGTCTCAAGATATTCCCTCATCATCCAAAATAACCGCTAAAGAACTAAAGGAGAAAATGGCCAAAATTGTTATAGACAGTGGTAGTCTAATGGGAAAATATAAGAGAACGTAAATTCTTTTAGTCAAGTTTTATAAATGTGAAGTATGTCTGAGGAAGTTCTTTGGGCAGAAAAATATAGACCTAGATCTTTGGATGAAATTGTAAATCAGAAAGATATTGTTGAAAGATTAAAGAGATTTGTAAAGGAAAAAAACATGCCTCACTTACTTTTTGCAGGTCCACCAGGCACAGGAAAGACTACAGCTGCCTTAGCCTTAGTTCACGATCTATATGGTGATGAGTTCAGACAATATTTCCTAGAACTTAATGCTAGTGATGAACGAGGAATAGATGTTATAAGAAACAAGGTAAAAGACTTCGCGAGAACTCTAGTTAAGTCATCTGTTCCATTTAAGGTAATTCTGTTGGATGAAGCTGATAATATGACAACAGATGCTCAACAAGCCCTTAGAAGGACAATGGAACTTTATACTGAATCAACTAGATTTATTTTGGCTTGCAATTATCTCAGTAAAATAATAGACCCAATACAGTCTAGGACTGCCCTCTTCCGATACTATCCGCTTAAGAAGGAAGATGTAGTTTCAAGGCTTGAGTATATTTGCAAACAAGAGAAAGCAGAATGTGAAGAAAAAGGAATAGAGACCATATATGATGTGACATCAGGGGATATGAGGAAAGCAATCAACGTATTGCAAGCAGCATCCTCGTATGGAAAAGTGGACTCTGAAACTGTTTTCAAGGTTTTAGGTCTTGCCCAACCTAGGGAAGTTAGAGAAATGGTGAGATTAGCTCTAGCAGGAAAGTTTGTAGATTCTAGGGAAAAATTAAGATCTTTACTTGTTACTTATGGATTATCTGGAGAAGATGTAGTTAAGCAAATTCATAGAGAGATGTTGTCTAACGAACTTCAAATTCCAGAAGAACTTAGAGTTCTTATCATGGATTATCTAGGCGAAACTGAATATAGAATAATAGAAGGAGCGGATGACGAAATTCAAGTTTCTGCTTTATTAGCGAGGATGGCAGTGTTCGGAAATAAGTATATAGGGGTAAAATAATTGTCAAAATTACCCTGGATCATAAAGTATAGGCCTAAATCTCTAAAGGAAATAGAGAATCAAGAAGATGTAAAGGATCAGATAAAACAATGGTTAGACTCTTGGCTAAAAGGAAAAGGAAATAGAAGAGCTATTCTACTTTACGGTCCTCCAGGAAGTGGTAAAACAACCATTGCAGAGGCAATTGCTCATGATTACGGCTTAGAATTAGTCGAAATGAACGCCAGCGACAAGAGAAACATTGAGTCAATGAAGAATATAGCCCAAAAGGCAGCAATAACTAGTAGCCTTTTTGGAACAAATGGAAAGCTCATATTTCTTGATGAAGTTGATGGAATAAATTCTAGAGAAGATACTGGAGCAATTCCTGCAATAGCTGAACTCGTTCAGATCTCAAAGTTTCCTATAATTATGGCTGCAAACGACCCTTGGGATCCATCCTTAAGAGAACTTAGGAATTTAGCCCTAATGGTTGAGGTAAAAAAACTTGGAAAATATGCTATGAAAAGAATATTACAGAATATATGCAAATTAGAAAAGATCCAATGTGAAGACGAAGGACTAAGCACAATAGCTGATTTAAGCGAAGGTGACGCTAGATACGCAATAAACCTTTTAGAGGCTACTGCTGAAGGCTTTAGAAAGGTCACAGCAGAAAACGTTAAGGAATTCGCTAGAAAAAAGGAAAGAGAGTATGATTCCTTTGAAACAGTAAGAAATACTTTCTGGGCACGATTCAGTTGGCAAGCTAGGAATACTGTTACTAATTCACAGACTGATTATGAGTTATTAATCAAGTGGTTTGATGAAAATATACCTATTCAATATGAGGATCTTAATGATGTATTTAGAGCATATGATGCCCTGTCTAGAGCAACGCTTTTTCTTTCTAGAGCTAAGAGATCAAGTTGGGACATGTTGAACTATATGTTTGATATGATGGGACCTGGGGTTGCTATGGCAGAAGAAGGTAAATCTAAACCTAACTGGAAAGCCAAATGGAAAAAATATCAATTTCCTCAAACAATACAACTTCTCTCAAAGTCCAAGTCCGTTAGAGATACCAGGGATAGGATATTAGGAAAATTAGCGGTAAGACTTCATGCATCACAATCTAAAACTCTCAATGATGTCTATCCAGTTTTCCTACAATATTATAAAAAATATTCATCAAAAATAGATGAAGAACTCGAACTTTCTGAAGATGAAATAAACTATTTATCTTCTCTAAAAGGAAGGCTACAAGAAAGCGAAGAAGGTAAAGCAGCAGAAAGTAAAAAGAAAGGTTATACTAAATATTCTAGGAAACGAGCTTAGTCTTTTTAATTACTTTTACTTCGCTTATCACTGTATCAGGATATTGCCCATTTTCGTCTTTTTCATACTTCTTTACCATATCCCAAATAGTAAGTAAAGCTGTTGACGTAGAAACTAGCGCTTCCATCTCTACTCCTGTTTTATAATAAGCCTTAACTTCAGTAACTACTCTAATTCCTTCATTCTCTATATTTAGGTTAACAGTAATATACTCTATTGGTATAGGATGGCACATAGGCAGAAGTTCAGGAGTCCTCTTTGCTGCCAATATCCCTGCAACTTTAGCAACAGATATAACATCACCTTTCTCTACATCTCCTTTTCTTATTCTTTCAATGGTTGTATTCTTTAATTTTATAAAGCCCTCTGCAATTGCCGTTCTTAAACTATATGACTTTTCACTTATATCTATCATTCTAGCTTCGCTCAAAGCTCCTCTATTTCTTGTAGTAGGTTCATTAGAATAATAACCTTTTGATTGGAATAGTTTAGTTTCACTATAGTACTCCTGCTCCCTTCTATTAGATCTATATATCCAGATTTGGAAAGAAAGTCTAACTCCCTCTTAACTATCCAAGGCTTAACTCCAGACAATTTAGATAATTTTGTTACTGTAAGATCTCCATATTTCATCAACGCAAAAATTAATTTAAGTCTAATTATACTTTCTTTATTTAATATTCAGCGTCCCCTCTATTAACTTATCTACGTAATTTTCTAGGTCTTGACTTATGGGAAAAGTCAAGGAAATAAGAGTAGTCTTTCCTCTTATTCCTTTACCGCTCTGTTGAGTGCTTATGATACCCATAAGCTTTAGCCTCCTTACGTACTCATAGACTTGAGTATGCCTTCTAGGTTCTTCACCTATCAACTTACAAACATTCGTATATTCTTCTTCTGCTTCTCCCATAGTGAAATATTCTTTTCTTTCCCTCTTTACAAGATTTATTAAAGATTTAAGAAGAAGTATTGGATGCAGATCTAGGATTTTCATTTCGTCTATGATGCTACTACTCTCTTGATTCACTCTAGAGTTGGCTTCTTTTGCATGAACTAAAGAAACTATAGGGGATCTATCTCTATCGGCTAACCTTCCGGCTAACTCTAACGTCTCTATGGATACTCTTGCATTACCACTGCCTCCCTTGTCAAACCCATTTACTTCAGAAATGAATTTTAATGCATCGTCAGAGACAGATCCATCATAAAACGCTAAGTTAACTCTATTCAATAAAATGTCATATAATTCATTAGACTTGTAAGGTTGAAATTCTATAATATTTCTGAGTATATGATCTCTAATTGCCTTATCCAAAGAAAGAATAGTTGATATGTCCCTTACTATAAAAATATAGCTTATCCTTTTTATAGACGTTGCAAGTTCATCGTAGAGTCTTACTAGGAAGTATATATCTTCTTGCGATGACGTATTGACAAAGTAATCGAACTCATCTAAAGTTACTATTAGATGCATATTTCTTCTGTCTAAGTAATCGTGAATAGTAGAGAACACTTCCTGAGACGAAAGACCTCTAGAAGGAACACTAAGCTTTAGCTGATTTCCTAGCTCTATAGTAAGAAGATAAAGAGTACGTTGCCTATGACAGTTTATATGAACATACTCTACTTTCAGACCTCTTTTTGATCTAGCTAGCTCAGCAAATTTAGAACCAAAAAGCCTTGTAGTAACAGTTTTACCTGTACCCGTCCTCCCAACTACTACTGCTCTTATTGAGGACCTGCCAGGATCTATTATCACATCTCTAAAGGTTACTGTAAGTTCGCTTATCTTTTCATCTCTATGTGGAAGAACGTCAGGTACATAATCCGGATTAAGCTTATAGATTTCCTTAAAGACTGTTGGTCCTTCTATATTATTACTTATTATTTCCGCAGGAGTTGGCATATACTTTCACTCATATGTTAATTTAGAGGTAATACTTTATATTTTATCTGAGGGAGTTGACCGAAACTTTTCTTGGCCTTTATTCATGACCGAAACATAAGCATAATCATTAATAATATTAATAAATACGATATTATACGAACTAAAATCAACTACGGCAAAATTTTTCATTGCAATTCCTATCCCAATTTCAATTTCTCTACAGTCTACATTAGATCCTCTGTTTATGCATTCAACATAAAACCTATCTATTTTCTTATTTAGAAGAATCTTTGTTACAGAATCAAATAGAGTTTTTAGTTCATCAATTTTTACAACTAGGTCAATATAAAATACCTTTGCAGCACATGATGGTGGAGCCGATCTAAGAAGGCCATAAGCCTCGATAGAGGAAAGAGTAGAGTAAACCAGGATAACGTTCTTTTTTATCTCAAAAGCTTCAGCATATGGATCCGAAATAAATAAACGATTTAGAATTTCAGGGATACACTTCTTGTCTTTTCCAGTATAAGTTGTAACAATTAACCTAGGTTGTTTTCCTTTAGATTCCATTTTTTAAAAACTAAAAACTTATGAATTTATATTTTAAGGTTCAAGAGTACTATACGCTTTCATACTAATGAGATCAAGTAATATCAAGTCTGAAAACTATCTTTCTTATGCAAACTAAAGATAGTAGCCATTACTAGCAGTTTTGTTTAATGTTTTTATATTAAGTATAGCAGTAAGACGTCTGATTTTATCCCTATAAAGTTAAAGGGGACGGAAATCTAGAAAGACTAGAATAGACAGCCGTTTGTCCCTAGAAGGCACTACATTCTAAAAATATATAATGTCTTTCTCAGCTAATAATACGATACTGTTAATAACAGTTCCTCTTAGACCGTGAAATTTTTATGTCACTATTTTTCCAAGGCATTTTTTACCGAAAAATAATAGAATTATTGAGTCTCAGATGTGGGTGAGTAGACCTGTATTTAGGATCAAAGAAGACTTTTTGATTGTAGGTGTTGGTTAAAATTGATAGATAGTTAAATGCATGGATTAACGTTCTTCTAAGGATGTACTGGATTTTCCCACATCCTTTCGATAGGGGATGGGTTATTCCACTAGGATATGATGGTTCTTCCAGAATGTGATGAGGAGCTAGGGCTTTATGGATAAGCCAATAAATGTCCGTAAAGCTCAAACCCCTACTCATAAGGTTAGAATAATTTACGTAAAATACACATGGAAGATCTAGACCCGTAATTCATTTAGCATCTATTCATATAACATTTTATATATGTTCAAAGTAATGTTGAGAGCTGCACAAAGACTAAGACTAGTGGAAAGCAGAAAAGTGACAATCCTCGACGATATAGAACCAATAGATGTAGGGTTTTCAGAAATATCCCTAAGAAAGGGCAGTGAAGATGAGATTCCTCTTTGGTTAGGATATTTTGAGCAAGAAAAGGGTTCAATAAAGGTATCTTCCTTATCTCTAGATGAGCTAGGTCGACTTCTCTTTCAAGAGAGGCAGAATGTGAGCACTCCAGCCTCCATCGTAAAGTCGTATCCAGATTTATATTTAAGGATTAAGGATCTTAGAGACCAATTAAAAAAAGGTGGAATAGAAAACTTCGAGCTTGTTAAAAAAGTTCAATCATCCACTAATGATCTTTCTTCTATCAGATTAAGAAAAGTTATCCAACTAGCCTTACTAAACATTGTAGACCAAAATGTTATAAGCAAGATGACTAAAGAGGAATATTTGGTATACCTAAACGTGAGAAAGATAATAACAGCATTTAATGGTGAGGTAGTTGGAGGCACAGATTGATTTAGCTGAAGAATTTGAGAACTTCATAAAAGGCTTTAAGGACAGTAATGGAAATTACAAATATTCTAGTCAACTCAGTGAAATGATCGCTTACAGAAAAAGAAGCCTCATAGTTGATTTTACGGATTTGTATTCATTTAACGAAAAACTAGCTACGGATTTAATAGATTCTCCTAGCGCCATACTTCAGCAGATTGAAGATAGACTACTACGAATGCTAAGTGATATAGATCCGCTATATGCAGATGAAGTCGAGAGAGTTCATCTTAGACTTATAAATATTCCAAGAACTGTAGAACTAAGAAAACTCCGCAGTTCAGATATTAATAAGTTAATCGCAATTGAGGGAATACTAACCAAACAAACTCCAGTAAAGGAACGGGCTTATAGAGTCGTCCTAAAGCATACGCATCCAGATTGTAATCAAGAATTTATATGGCCAGAAGAGGGAGAATTTGAAGAGCTAATAACTATGCCTTCCATATGTCCTAAATGTGGGAAACCTGGCCAATTCGAAATGATAGAGGATAGGACAAAACTAGTTGATTGGCAAAAAGTTGTACTCCAAGAAAAACCAGAAGAAGTCCCATCAGGACAGCTTCCTAGACAGTTAGAGGTGATCCTTGAAGATGATTTAGTGGATTCTGTTAGACCAGGAGATAGAGTTAGAATCTCTGGCATTCTGGGTATAAAACAGGACAGCCTAATAAGAAGAGGAAGCAGGTCCGTGTTTGATACTTATATGAAAGCTATGAGTGTAGAAGTTTCGCAGAAAGTTCTCGATGAAGTTGAAATCACTGATGACGATAAAAAGAAAATAGAAGAACTTGCCAAAGATCCATGGGTTAAACAGAGGATAATTTCGTCTATAGCTCCCTCAATCTTTGATCATTGGGAAATAAAGGAAGCTATAGCTCTCTCCTTATTTGGAGGAGTTCCGAAGGTAATGCCTGATTCCACTCGAATAAGAGGAGATATTCATGTTTTAATTATAGGCGATCCAGGAACGGCTAAGTCTCAGATATTACAATTTGCGTCTAGAGTTGCACCAAGATCTGTTTATACTACTGGTAAAGGAGCTACTGCGGCTGGACTTACGGCCGCTGTAGTTAGAGAAAAAAACAGTGGTGATTACTACCTAGAAGCTGGAGCCCTAGTCCTTGCAGATGGAGGAATAGCAGTAATAGACGAAATAGATAAGATGAGGGATGAGGATAGGGTAGCGATTCATGAAGCTATGGAACAGCAGACTGTAAGTATAGCTAAAGCTGGAATAGTAGCTAAGCTTAACGCTAGAGCAACTATAATAGCTGCAGGAAATCCAAAATTTGGCAGATATATTGAAGAAAGAGGAATATCAGAAAATATAGATTTACCACCAACAATACTTTCCAGATTTGACTTAATTTTCATACTTATAGACAAACCAGGAAGTGAAGATCAAAGATTAGCGTTACATATTTTAAATATGCATAGTGAAAAAGTAGTAAAAGATACAGTAAATACAGACCTACTTAAGAAATACATCGCTTTTGCTAGAAAATATATAAATCCATCACTTACAGATGAGGCAAAAAAGCTCCTGGCCGACTTTTACGTAGAAATGAGAAAGAAAAGTAGCGATAACCCTAACACTCCGATACTAATTACTCCTAGACAGCTTGAGGCCCTCATACGACTCTCCGAAGCCTACGCTAGAATGTCTCTAAGAAATTACATCACAAAAGAGGACGCAGAAAGCGCAATAAATATTATGAGGATATTCTTGGAAAAAGTTGGAATTGATGTCGAATCAGGTACAATGGATATAGATACGATAATGACTGGAAGGCCAAAGAGCACAAGAGAGAAAATGGTAAAGGTCATTGGCATAATAGATTCCATTTCTAGCTCAGAAGAATGTGCAAAATTAAAGGATATAATTAAAGAAGGGAATAGAGAAGGAATAGAAAGGTCTAGTATAGAAAAAATAATCTCAGACATGAGAAAAAGTGGATTAATTTACGAGGTAAAACCTGAATGTTACAAAAAAGTTTAACTTCTTTTATAAATTGATAAAGGATACCACATGATCCATGAAGGAACTAATTTTATTAATTCATAAGCTTCTTCCCAACCGCTTAAACCTAATTCCCTAGATAAGTCGTCTAATGTTAATTGAGTCCTGACATATTTATTTAAAACCCTTATCGCATCCTCATTAATTTCTATTTCTTTACCTGTACTCAACTTAACCTTAAGGCTATCCATACATTTTAGAGTAACTATTCCATATAAATTATTTACTCATTCGATCCGCATTGTTTATGATACATAAGCAAACTCTGAGCTATAAAAGGACCAGGAAATAAAACCTACTCTCCTCTAAGTTTTCTAGTAACTTCACTTGATACTTCCTTTTGAAGTCTCTTAGTTTGTTCTATAGAACCTATTCTCTTTGTAGTTTCCAAATCGCTTGAGAGTCTCCTAGTAGTCTCTATCAATTCCAGTCTTCTAGTCTGTTGAGCTAATTCTTCCATTTTCTTAAGAGTCCTAGTTGCTTCCACTAGATTGCCAGAATTAATATCGGTTGAGTATTTTTGAAGGTTTGAGTAGTACTCATATTCCATTATAATATCCTTATTTATACCAGAAACAAACGTATTTTGATCATTAGCCTCTTTTAGTGAAATCACACTCATCAGACTATCCCCCCTATTTTTAGCAGGATCAAAATAATTTACTTTTACAGTTATAAAATTGCCAGAATAGTTAGGCGGAACTATTGTGTCTCCAAGTATTTTTATAACACCCTCAGCAGCGTTTATTTTAACAGGTAATTCGGAATAGTTGAGTAAATTAACTTTGGACTCTGCCACTATATTAACTTCTATATCTTTTCCGCCTATTTTTGTTTTTGCCGCCTTCGGAAGAGATTCAGCTATTTCGTTTGGATCTTCAAGATGGTAAGATACACTACGACTTTTTTCGCTAAGCATATAGAGTAAATCATGGTTATAATCATCACCTATCCCGAAACTTATTATCTGAACTTTATCTGGGATAGACATTTTTCTATATGCATCTATATTTGTCATATCAGTTGGGTTGCCATCAGTCAAAAGTATTATATAGGAAGGCATTTCATATTTTGAAGCTAACTTTAAAGCTGTTAATAATGCCGAGAAAAATGCTGTTTGTCCTTCAGCTGATACTTTCTGTATCTCCTCTGTCAAGTCTTGTGGATCAGCAAATTCCTTGACAACGCTAACGTTCGATGAAAACTCAATAAACGAGACCTTATTTCCCTGTGGAATCTTCTTAAACATATTTATTGCTCCAGCTTTAGCTTTCTCTATCTTAAGGCCATCCATTGAACCGCTGGTATCTAAAAGTATAATATAATGGAAACCGGTAGCTGTAGAGGTTTTTTCAGGAACTAGCAATATCTTAAACATCATTTTAACTTCTGAATTAAATGAGTATCTATGGCTTACGTCAACTTTAAGAGATAGAGTCATTGTACTCTCACCTACAGGAATATAGTTTCTAAGTTATTATTATTAAGTAGAAGGGCTCCAGCCCTCATACCATGATAACGACTCGAGAAAACAGTGATAACTTTGTTATCCATTTCAAATCTAAATCCATCAGCTACCTCATGCGCTCTAATTATTCCCAGCAAATTATTATCCTCTATAAACTTCAAGGTAACATCTTTGCCATAAAAGTAAGTACCTTCACCTCTTATGTTAGGTACGAAACCGTCAAGCTCTTCCCTAGGATCGTTCCAGAGCATTTCAAACGCTATTTCATTATCTGGATTAACATCTGGCCTTTGAATAGCATTTACTTGATCTAATGAATGTAGACCTCTAGCTATTCCACCATGAACACAAAAGTATCCATTGACTACTGCTGCTAACGGCATTATTGAGAATGTTCTAACAAAATTTTCATAAATATCTTCACCTAATTTCTTACTAACTTCGTTTTTGAAACCATAATATTCGTTTGTTAAAGGACTCTCATGATTTCCTCTAAGTACTATCACTTTATCTTTCTCCTGCAGAGCTCTTGAAAGTATTAATGTAAGATTTTCTACTCCATTAACTCCTCTATCTACGTAATCTCCTATGAAGATTATTAAGTCAACTTTATCGCTAAATTCTGAAAAAACTTTTCTTGTAACATCATCTGCACCATGCGTATCTCCTACAAAAAGTACTCTTGGTTTATTAGGTAACTCAATTAAAGTTGGTAAGGATTCAAATAAACTATAAGCATCATCAAGTAATTTTATCACTTCCTCCTTGCTATTTACTGTAGACATCATTCTCTCACAATTTTTATTATTGTACTATTTCCAAGTTTTACAACGGTATTTGGAGATATTTCAGCGGAACCTTTAATCGGTTGAAATACTTTTCCATCGTATATATAGGTCCCATTTGTACTATTCAAGTCCTCAATATACAATACACCGGATTTTAAGGAGAGGACAGCATGTCTTCTTGATATTTCTGAATCGGGTATAACTATAACATTTTCTGGACTTCTGCCTAAAGATATGTTTTCGAAAACATCAAAGTCTAGCGGTACTTTGCTCTTATTTAGAGCTGAGGCTGGTGTGGCTATAAAAATAATATAGTACTTGCTTTCTTGGACTTGCTGACTTTGTTGTTCTTGAATAGTCTCCTCTTTCTTCTGATCTTGAATTTCTGTCTGCAACGCAGATGACGTTTGAGGTAATGAAGGTTCTGATATGGATTGCTGTTCTGATACGTTCTCTTTTAGTTCGCCTGTTACCTGCTGTTCCGTTGACTGTGGAGTTTGCTGTTCGCTTAGTTGAATATTTTCTCCCTCTTGAGGTAATTGTTCATTAATTTGTGGAACCTCAGCATTCTCAGATACTTCCCTAGCCTCAGGTTTCTTTGCTCCACAATGAAGGCAAAAAACTGCATCATCAGGATTTTCATAACCGCATATTGAACATTTCCATGTCATAACATATGCTATTATACAAAAGTCTAAATAAGGATTTTGCCAAATAATGAAAGAGTTGACTTGACTGTATCCTTAAAGGTAAAATCTTCGCATATTTTTGTAAGCCAGTCGGTGGAAACTGAAGCGGGAATAGTTATATATATCGTCCCCGAATATGCTACAAAAACTACCGGTATTAGGTATGTTATTGCGCTAGACAATAGTCCCTCAATGAAAGGGGAAAAATATGATATCGCTTTAGAATCAATGAACTCACTACTCTCACAGATTCCTCAGGGCAATGAAATGGTTGTTATAACCTTCTCTAATCATCCAAAGATTATCTATAGAGGAAATCCTACAGAAAGAGTAGATATAGATAAGGAATTCGGTAGTACTACGAGGTTTTATGAGATGATTCAAAAAGTTATTGAGATCTCTAAAGACGGTATGCCAACAAAGGTTATCCTTCTTACTGATGGAAAACCCACAGATAAAAGGAATGTAAAGGACTATGAAAAACTTAGTATACCGCCAAATCTACAGTTCATTAACATAGGAATAGGTAGAGATTATAACGAGGTAATATTAAAAAATCTGGCTGATAGAACAGCTGGATTCTTTTATCATGTTGAAGACATATCTCAGCTACCGTCATTATTTAGAAGTGGAGAAGACGAGGAGATAGTAGCAAAGAACTTGAGAGTAGAGGTACCAGAAACATATAATTCGCTTAACTACAAAAAACCTATTAGGATACCAATACTTCAGAACTTAGCGACTATATATGGAACGCTAATAATACCGGCTAGTAATGAGGATTATAATGTCACTTTTCTCGTTACTTATCAAGATCCTGTCGATTCTAAGGAAAAGACACTAAGTTCGACTCTTATATTTAAGAGAGGAGATAGGGAAAAGATTCATACTACTGTTAATTCTGATGTCCTAGCGGAAATTAGATATTATAGACTTCTTAAAGAGTATTCAGAAACGCTAGAGCATGGAAAAGATGCTACTAAAGTCATAGACAAGTTAAAGTCTATAGCGGAGGAAACAAGAAACCCTTTAATAATTGAAGAGACAAAGAAATTAACCGGAGACTCAAAGAACGATTTATCTGAAATTACAAAAAAGATGAGATCTTGATACTTGGAGAAATTCTCGGAAAAAGACTAAATGAACTTGGAATAAATAAAATCTATTTTAAGGGAGAAATAAAAAGAAATAGAACTATTTTACAGAATATAGCAGTTAATGTCCTATTAAAGAATTTTTCCCTTCTAAAAAAAGAAAACAGAGGAAAGATAATGGGGAAAGAATTTGGGATAACTATACTTTCTGGCAAAGGTGTAGAAACTTCTGAATATGAAATATGGAAAGGAGAAGGAGAGAAAATCTTAATTGAATATCCTAAAGTTCCAACCTTTATTATTGATCTCTCTCTTTGGGAGAGACATGTAGAAGATGAAAGAAGTAGATTAAAAACACAGATTTTATGTTCTCTAAATGCTATAAGAAATTATCTTTGGGACTATAATTTAGCAATAAATAACTACCCAAAGAATTTTTCACTTAATGTTCCAAATAATCTGAGAAAGGATGTAATACCAGATGACTCAACTATCGTTCTAGATCCATATGGAGACGTCGAAGCTACCGAAGAGATATTAAGAAAAACTAATTATTTTATCATAGGCGGAATAGTTGATAAATCAGGATGGAAAGAAGCCACTAAGGAACTCTCAAAAAAAGCTGGATATGATTTTCCACATGTAAGAATTAGCCTAAGGGGCTCTACTGTTGGAGTACCTGATAGAATAAATAGAATTATCGAGATCATTATGAAAATAAGATTGAGAGAAAAAATTGAAGAGGCAATTCTAGAAATGCAAACAAATTCGGACAAGTTTTCTAGGTTAGTTCTTGAGGCTAGCAGAGGGAATTATCGTGATGCCATCTTATGGTTAAAGCCAAATGACAAAGTTCTTAGAAAATTTAGTCAAACTCGGCTTGGATCTTCGTTTTTCCCTCAATCAGCTTCTTGGGAAAAGGAAAACTCTTAGCCTCTTCTATTTTGATTCCGTTTTTGCGAAGCTTTTCAATAGCGTTATCTAGATCGCTTTCATGAACTGAGTACTGAACAGCTTCCTTAATCCTTGTTAGAATAGAATCTTTTGGTTTATATTTTTCTGCACTTATCGCTTTCCATTGATATCCATCTCTATATATAATTACAATATCTTGAAAATATCCTGGAACAGAGTGTAGGATTCCGGCAATGTAAATCTCTTCATACTTATATACTTGCATATTCTTTTTAGTCTCTTGAAGAAATTTAACTCTAATGATTATAGATCATGTCATAAAGGCGATAGCTATTCATATTAATAGTGGTGAAAGAGTCTATGTAGGCCTCAATTCTATACCTGCCTTATTAGGTTCTTTTATGGCAAGAGATTTTTACAATAAAGATATAAAAATACTTAGTGTTTCTGAGGCATATAATCCAGCGAGGGTATCTATTTCTCCCTCTACTGGAGATCCATTCTTTGTCTCAGAATCTCCAGTCATGACTACCACAGATGCTTTTGATCTAGTTCAAAAAGGGAAAATAGATGTCATGTTTCTTGGTCCATCTCAAATAGATTCCGAAACAAATGTTAATCTTTCAGTAATTGGAAATTACTATAAACCAGAGGTAAGATTACCAGGCGGCGCTGCAACAGCTTTTATATTACCCTTAGTTGGAAAGGCAATTCTCTGGAATGTTAAACATTCTAAAAACTCATTAGTTAAGAGAGTTGATTTTGTAACTGGTACAGCAAAGTATTCTAAAAACAAGGTAATAATAGTGACAAATCTTTGCGTGATGGAATATTCAAGAGCAGATCATAGATGGAAAGTAACATACTTATATCCATGGAGCGATTTCAAGACTGTTCAAGACAATACTGGTTTTGAGGTTGAGGATAATGTAATTGGAAGAATAGAACTTAATGAGAGGGAGAAAATGTTCTTAGACTCCTTAGATACAAGTAAGCTTAGGCTTGCTTTAGAATTTTGAGTATTTCATCATAATCTGCATCATAAAGTGGAAACATACTGGTGGGTTCAGCTCCTCTAGGAGAATTTATCACAGCTGTTACATGTTCAGCTATTAAGGAAGGCCTTCTTTTTTTGAAGTAATTTTTATCTACAATCTCTTCAGTTGTTACTATTACCTTTTTTGAGGCTCTAGCCTTAAACTCATCCTCATATACAGGGCCTTCTATTTCCGCATTACCCTCAATATCAGCTTTATTTACATGGATTATAGCTACATCAGGTGTTATAGCCTTAACGAGAACTATTTTCTCATTTGAGAATGGATCTTCTACCACTTTCCACGAATTAACCTTCTCATGCAATGAAATCAGATCTGATCCCAAAATTCCCTTAACTGGCATAAATGGAATACCGAAAGCGCCTGCTCGAATTCCAGCCATGAATGCACCACATGTATCTTCTAAAAACTCAACTTCTTCATTCTCTATCTTCTTCCTAAAGCTTGGAAGCATACCAAACCACTCTAAAGTTGCCATTGCTACCCTTACTTTCCTTAAAACATTTGAAGAAAGAAGAACCTCTAAAGCTAGACCTGGCTCTCTATCTATAAAACCTAAATTCCTAGGTCCATCCTTAACTATTTCCATTACCATTGACATTGGATTCCTATGTATAGAAACGCCACTCACAGTTATCGTATCTCCACTCTTAATTAGATCTAACGCATCTCTTATATCAACTAACTTGTTTTCCATAGTTTACTTTCCAAGATTAAAGATTAAATTTCATTGTTCTACTCAACAGTTATTATCGTATAATTTCCAACAAGGAATATGAAAAGAAAAGGTTATTTAGGGAGAAGTTACCTCGATAACTTCTGGTTTACTTAATATTTCATCGAATGCATGGATTAGGTCATCCGCATTAAAACCAAATAATACAGGTTTACTATTTGTAAATATTTCCCTGATTTTAGTAGTAATATCTTTTACCTTAGTTCCTTTAAGATAATCCTCTAACCTATCTAGAAAATCGGGAGGGTTCATAACAAAAAAGTCTCCAGATATTGAAACCTCATCGAGTTCATCGTGTGTGAATTTTGCTGTAATCCTTAACATTTTTCTAGATTTGTAGTCAACGTGACATAAGGCTACTGAAGAAGAAATTTTTACACATCTTTCAGTCCTTAGATCTGGATGTCTATTATCTTTATAAAAGATCCACTCTTCTGCCTTCTTTTCCTCAGCCAGCTTATCCCAAGTTTCAATTTCATCAGGAGTTAGAGAGGACTCTTCAAAAGTTGCTCCTAGTTCATTCTCATATGTAACCTTTAATTTCTTATTAATTTCATCTCTGGAAGGTACTTTACCTAGTTCCCTTTCCATCGAAGTTAGCCATTCAGCCATATTTTTTGCCATCTTATCCCTAAACTTTTCTGATGGTACTTTTATTGACTTACTCATAAGTTCTATATCTAACGAAAGCAAGATATTTCCAGCTATTACAACAGACTTTCCATGAGTCATTGCACCATTTCCGCTTATTTTCTTTCCATTAACCACGATATCCTGTTCTCTCAATTGAGCATCTAATCCATATTCTCTCAATACATCAACTACTGGCGTCAAATACTTTTTATAAAGAGATCCAGAATCTCTCGGAGCATCTTCTTCCCTTATAACTACGAAGTAGTCATGTTCCCCAGGTGTAATAACTACTGTTCCTCCGCCTAAATCCCTTCTTACTACTGGAATTCCCATTTTCCTAGTAAAGTCAAGATCTACTTCCAGCCATACCTCCTGGTTAACTCCTACATTAACAAAAGGGCCTTTTGCATAAAAAACCATTAGTGTATTTTTACCTCCCTTGGTTACATAATCTGCAGTAGCTACAAACGATGTTACCATATGATAACCGTCTTGTGGCGGGAGGGAAATAAACCGCCAACTCATATTACAGCCTCTTACATGAGAGCTTCTCACTAGTTATTAGCTCTTTTAGTTTAGCTACTGCGTTATTTCCAGAATATAGTTGCTTCAACTCCTCTGGATTATTTACTTTCATTTTAACTAACCAACCTTGTCCATACGGATCTTTATTCACCAGGACTGGATCTTTTTCCACGGCAGCATTTGACTCTATTACTTCACCAGAAACAGGAGCTGGTACAGGTCCTGCCCACTTCCCACTTTCCATAGTAGCAACTGGCCTACCCTTCTCTACTTTAATACCTTTTTTCTTTATCCTCACTTTAACTACTTTTCCTGCCATAGTTTGAGCGATATCTGTTATTCCAACTAATATTGTATCAGATGATTCCTGTTTTGCCCAAACCGTGTTTTTACCTTCAATATAGTATAGAAGGTTTTCAGGGATCTCACAATTCGATTCGGTTACCAAGCTGAACCACTTATTTAAATTAGCGAATTTGCTATACTAAAAATTTTTCGTATGAAATCCATGAAACTTAAAATTAGATGGATAGTACAGCTAATATTTCCCTTTCACTTACGCTTCCAAGTAAACTCCTCACGTCTACTACCGGTAAGAAGCCCACGTTCTTCTCAGCCATAAGTAGTCTAGCTGTCTCTACCTTAGAATCTGGAGTTACCTTATAGACCACTGTTGACATAAATC
This sequence comes from Candidatus Acidianus copahuensis, assembly GCF_000632495.1. GTDB lineage: Archaea > Thermoproteota > Thermoprotei_A > Sulfolobales > Sulfolobaceae > Acidianus > Acidianus copahuensis. Next base: position 28,218 of record NZ_JFZT01000045.1, read on the forward strand.
CACTAACCTTAGTTTTTTCAAGGTTTCTCTTGGCTAGTAGTGCTTTACCTATATCTTTCACTGACAAGATTCCACATGGTAAGTTATTACATACTACTACTGCATGCCTTACAGAATTGTTCTTTAGAAACTCTACAACCTCAGATAGGATGGCGTCAATAGTACACATAACTGGTTCGACGTTCATTATATCGCCTATGAATGTATTTACCTCTACCTTAGCATATCTTATAAGATCCCTTTCCGTTACAATACCCTTAACGTTCTCTCCATCTCCTAAAATAAGGGAGCCAACAGCCTCCTTTGTCATTATTCTCATGGCTTCTTTAAGGTTAGCACTAGGGGAGATAAAGAGAAGATTATTATTCATTATATCTACGACTGTCCCAGATGAGATTCTTTTCCAATTATAAACTATATCTCTGATTGTAATTATTCCTTCCTTATCAACTAGTAGCCTTCTGATATTTTCTCTTTCCATTATTTCTAAAGCTGAAATTATTGGAGTATCTTTACTTACGCTTATTACGTTAGAAGTAGCTATATCCTTTACTAACATAATTACATCGGCTTCCTTATATCAATAGATTTACACTTAGCTAAACATTCTTCTATACTTATATCAGCTGACCAATTTGAATTTGGCTTAAAACATTCTTGAACACATGGGTCAGTTATTTCTGCTTGCATGATTTCACCTGTAGACTTCTTATAGCTCGAGAAAAAAATCTTTACTATATTTGTTTATTTATATATTAGGTGAAAGGCTGTTGAAAGAAAAAGTAGGAAATTTAGAACTAGAGATAGAAGCTATCATAGAAATAGATGGCAAAGAGTATAAGGTAGTATCTGTACCAGGAGCTGATGATTTCAAAGGTTTTCCTCCTTCTTGGGATTTCGTGAAATCAAAAATGCTCAGTTGGAGGCCATTTTTTAGAGGGAAAATGATAGATTTTAATGGCCAATTGATACCTGCATTAGATGATTTCTTATTTAACATGGATGAGGAGATGTATAATCTCATTCTAGATATTTATTATACATTTAAAGTTAATAAACCAAATATAGAGACTAACATAAGCGTTGTTATAACGGATCAGATAAATGAAATGGAAAGAAAGATGGGTAGAGTTTTCAATGAGGAAGAGAAAACAAGCTATTATATAAGGTTCGCTATCGAAGCGGCAATACTTAAAGATATAGGACTCTTAAATTAAGTGTTTCAAATGATAACCTTTACTGTTGAGGGAAAACTTCAAGGAGATATAGTAAGGGCATGTGTGGCTGGTAAGGAAATAGAGATAGGTCTTATGGGTTCAGACTATCCTACGCCAGAAGAAGTACTTTTGTCATCTGCGCTCTCATGTATGATTTTAACAATTTACTATATAGCAAAAGAAAGAAATGTAAAAGTAAATAACATAGAAGGATATATTGAAGGAACTATGGATCCTAGAGGATTCCAAGGAGATCCTGAAGTTCATCCTGGCTTATTGGAAGTTAATTACTACATAACAGTTGAAAGCGAGGATAGACGAATTAATGAGATCCTTGAACAATCAATTAAGAGATGCCCACTAAAAGATACATTAAGTAGACCAGTAAAAATCAACGTTAATTGGGATATTAGGAACGGAAAGGAGAATAAGACTTAAAAGTGTTAAATTTTAAATTTTTTTGATAAAAGATGTCTGAAGAATTAGTCACTCCAAAAGAGAGAGCTTTACTCGAAATAAAAGATTATTTATTTGATCTCTTAGATCAGTTAAACTCTCTAATAGAGGATAATAAAGATATACTAGCTAAAAATGGAATTTTGCCAACTCTCTTATCGGCAATCGAACTAGTGACAATGCAGAAGTATGATCTTGACTTAGTAATGAAAATTTATTGGAATAATCTATATAACGTTATATTAAAAATGAATTCGTTACCAGAAATTAAGGATAAATTAACTGATATAATGAAAGATGCAAGTATAATTAATCAAGTAAAACAAGAAGCTAATATTTAATTCCCAAATTAAAGTACTAAAATTCCTACCAGAAGTTTGAATCATATTAACTATATTATTTTTATTTATAATAAAAATCCCTTATAGACCTATATAGTACAACGACAGAGTTAAAAATTATCTCTCTCTCTTATATTCAATGATAGAGTTTAAGTTCTTCCATGACGTACTATGTCCCTATTGTTTTGTAACATCTCGTAGACTTGCAAACGTAGTAAATGAGTACAAAGAACAGGTAAAGATAATCCATAAATCTTTCATGATGATATCATCACTGGACGATCTAAAGACAATTGCTCCCACAGAAGAAGACGCTAGAGAAGTATTTAAAAATGAATTTTCAATCCTTAAAAGATACATTCCTGATTATGACCCAGATAAAGTAATAGGAAAAGGAAAGATAACCTATGTGTGGTCTCTTCCACCTCAGATGGCCTGTAAAGCTGCAGAATTCCAGAAAGGAAATGAAGGACACTGGGAATATTATAAAAGAGCACAAGAAAAATTCTTCTTTGAAGGAGATAACGTATCTTCTGATGAGGTATTAATAGAGGTAGCTCAAGAGATAGGTCTTGATATAGAAAGGTTTAGGCAAGATTTCAAGTCAAAAAAAGCAAAACTTGCCGTAATTCAGGACGAAGAAGAAGCCCATGCTATGGGAATACGAGGAGTCCCAGCTATCTTACTTAATGATATGTGGCTTATTAGGGGAGTACAAAACGAAGAGTACTACAAGACTGTTATCGAAGATATGCTAAAATATGGGGAACCTAAAAGAATTGAGCTAAAACCTTATTGGGAACAAGAGTCATAATATTCTCTAGTATGAAGTACGTAAAAGACTACATGAATACTCCAGTCTTTATGGTTGAGGGAAATACAAACTTACAAGAAGCGTGCAAGCTAATGTTGGAAAGAGGAGTTGGTTCAATAGTAATTACAGAAAACGGTACACCGAAGGGAATTTTCACTGATAGAGATGCTATTAAGGCTATTGCATCAGGTCTTTCACCGAATGATGAAGTAAGACTAGCATCAACAATGCAAAGCCTAATTACAGTAAGACCTAGCACTGATATAACTGAAGCTGTAACATTAATGCTACAAAACAAAATAAGACATTTACCAGTGGTAGACGAAAAGGGAAATATTGTTGGAATTCTATCCATAGTAGATGCATCTAAGGCTGTCCAAGACCTACGACCTTGAAGTAATAAGTATAAAGAAAAATATTTATTTTTATATACATAGTAGATTGCCGTGACATCAGGCTTTTTATTAATGGAAGGTAAGCTATCACCTTTATGGAGATCTACTGAACTTCAATTAATGAATGGTAAAAGTGAGGTTTTCTCCCTAGCTTTTGGTAGATCTTCGGCTTTACAAAACGCGGATCTAATTTTTGGAAAAGATTATCTTCTAGGAGAAAAAAACGTCTTAAGAATTATTTTTTCATTAGTTATCGATGGAGAAAAAATAATAAGAGTTGAGAACTCCTCTTATCCGCATTTTCATGGTGGTCTAATTATAGGAAATAGACCTGATGCTATTGGAGAGATAAATGAAGAACCTTTAACTTTTATTTATCCTTTTCCGTTCAGAGACTCTAGTATAAGTGAGATTACATTCTTTGAGATTCTTGATTACGATCTAGTTAAAGAGGCATATAGAGTTATCAAACGAAAAGGTATCATGAGACTCATAGTTAGAGATAAAATTCATGAAGGGCTTGATATAGGAGATATACTTAAGTTTGTAATTAAGTTTTCAATAAGTAAAGTTAAATGGAAGGATAATTTTTGGGTAGTTGAGTGTCATAAAGAGTGAATTTTACATAGTAGCGGTAAGGATGCTATAGTCTTGATGGACCTCAGCATCATTAAATAACAACATGAATAAACTATCCAAACCTTTCGGGATCATGCTTATTCATCCTCTACACTCTAAATACCCAAAATCGTTTCGGCAAGCGTGTATAGGGATCTAGACGATCTTTAAGTTCACAGGTTTATCCCCGTTCCCGAGGTTAAGGTACGACTTGACTAAGTCCGTTACACCAATCTAGCATTGATACTGATAAATTATGCGAAATGACATTCATATTTTCCAGAAGTAAGATATTGATCTAATCCAATGCCTGACGTTTTATCCTTTAAGTCTAGAGATAAAACTATCTTCCAAGTCGGTGTCTACTCGTATGATCAGAAACTATATTTTCTGTTCCTATGCTCTATTAGAGACTACTAACTTACAACATTAGATATTTCTTCAAGCAATTCATCAACATATCTTTGCTCACCATATATTACTAGATCGTCAGTATTTTCATCATAATATTTTTTTATTAAATTAATAAAACACTTAATATTTCCTCTAATCACATCTGATATTTCTCCTCCTTGAAGACTGTCGTCTTCAAATACTGAGATTATTGTATCTTTATACAGCATAATTCTAAAAGCTGAGACTATTTTTCCGTCCTCTACTTTCTTATAGATGTATGTTAGAAGCATAGGTTCTGTTAAGCTGTGTCGAGTGTATTCAACATGTTTAATCATGGTTACAAGTTAAAATTTGTTCTAAAAAAAATCAACTCATAATCGCTTGTGTTTAAAAATGTCTATAGATCTGTATTCATTTACTTTTTAATAAGCTCTCAATCAAATCATCTGCAGGCACTTCATATATAACCATTTCAGCTAATCCACTTAATATAAGTAATTTGGATAACGCCTCGCCTCCTCCTAAAGTGTTTCCAGAGATATCTATCCTACTACCCTTGAGCTCTCTATCATCGATAAAACTAGCAAATCGAAAGTTTTCTCCTTTAATTACGACAGCTCCATATATGTTATGCAGGTTTCTTAACTCTCTCAATAGTTCTTCCACATTACCTCTTACCCTTTTTATCTCTTTCAATCCAATATCTATCGAGGAAATAGATCTTATATATGGAATTATGTGTCCCTTAACTATATGTTCTGCAAACGATGAATAATCGCCATAGAATGGCTTACTAAGTAAACCAGCCTTTACGTTAAACTCAACAGTAATGCTAACTTTAGTTCCTAAAGGATGATCCTGCAAAATAAAAAGTATTTTAAAACTATCCTTTCCATCGTCAGTTTCTGCTTTGTACTGAATAGAATTAGGAGATATAATTGGACCATCAAGTGTACCAGCAGAAGAGATAACTTTCCCTGAAGTTGCACCAAAAACAATGGCAATCCAATATTTGTCCTCTTGTTTTTTAACTTCTGAAGGAGGATAACGCTTCCCAGTTTTACCATCTTCGATACCTAATATGGAAAAATGGCCAATAATACCAGATAATTTAAAAGGATCAGCTAAAAGGCTAAATAGACTGCTTTTTCCAGCTTTAACAACTAACTCTTCACTATAACTCATATTTATCTCATGAACTTGAGATGTATATATAAATATATTAGAGAAATTTTAACATGTAACTGAAATGTCTTTATCTATTCTAGATTTGTTTGAATTCCTCAAGATTGATACAACATCCGCTAAAGGTAAGGGAGAAGAGGGAGCTAAGTTCCTCTTAGATTATATGAGAGAGAAAGATATAAATTCAGAACTATTAAAAGGAAAATCAAAAAATCCATACGTCTATGGTGAAATAAATGTGGGTTCAAAGGAAACATTACTAATTTATAACCACTACGATGTACAACCAGTAGAACCATTAGACAAATGGAATTCTGATCCCTTTACTCCAACCGAAAAGGAAGGAAAGATATTCGCAAGAGGAGTTGCCGACGATAAGGGAACTTTAATGATGCGTCTTCAAACAATAATTGAACTTGTTAAAGAGAAAAAACTAAAAATAAATATAAAATTTATCTATGAAGGGGAAGAGGAAATAGGTAGTCCTAATATTGTGGATTTTCTCGAAAAATATAAGGATACATTAAAGGCGGATTACCTCTTGTGGGAGGGTTCAGGAAAAGGCAGCGATGGATCGCCAGAAATTGTACTAGGAGTTAAAGGCCTACTTTACGTTGAATTAAGGTATAGAACGACAAAGGATTTACATTCTATGTATGCGCCAATAATAGAAAATCCTGTGTGGAAAATTATATATTTTTTAAGGGATCTCAGATCTCCTAATGGTAAGGTTAACCTTGAGGGATTTTACAGTAAAGTTAAGAGATTGTCTGAGGAAGAGATAAAATATCTTAAAGGAAATAAAAGTGAAATGGAAAATGCTCTAGGCCAGAAAATTCAATCGAATTTTATTGAAAAGTTAATAGAGGAGCCGACTTGTAACATAGATGGAATTCAGTCAGGGTATACAGGGGAAGGATCTAAGACAGTAATTCCTTCTTATGTTATCGTAAAAATTGACTTTAGATTAGTACCGGAACAAGATCCAAACGAAGTGTTAAGAAGCTTAGAGAAAAAGGCAGAGGCTGAGGGAATAGAAGTGATTCCTCTAGGAAGAGTAAAGCCGTATAGAACATCTATTGAGAGCAAAATAGCGAGAGAACTAATATCATCAGCAAAAGACGTTTATGGTATAAATCCTGTGGTTCTTCCAAACAGTCCTGGAACTGGTCCAATGCAATCATTTGCATCTATACTAGGAATAAGGCAAATTGCTGATGGTATAGGTGTAGATTATGCTGGTTCAAATATTCATTCCTTTAACGAGAATATATATAAAGAGGACTACTTTTTAGCTTCCAATTGGATGAAGGAGTTTGTGGCTAAACTCTCAGTTGGTATTACTTAGCCCTTCATTAAAAAAGGTTTTTTCGCAAGATATTACGCATGCAGTTTGTGTTTACCAATGGCAATAACAAGTATGTCTTTGATAATGGAAAGGTCTACGACTATAACGGGAAGCTCAAAATAAAGGATGATATTATTGGTTATTTAGTAATGATTAATGATGGACAAGTTAAACAAAGTAAAATACCTGTTTATGATTGTTCTAAACGTGAAGTAACGGGTAAGCTAATAGCGAAAATGGACAACCCCTCAGGGCTAGTATTCGAAACTAAGGATTCGCCATGCATACTTTTCAATAACATTGATTTAGTAGTAGGGAAACGATATCACATTATTTATGGATCGGTAATTGAAGAAGGAAACATAAATGACTTAATAAATGCAATGAATAGAGAAGAAATAATTGATTTTGCCTTAAAGCAATTTAAGGATAATAGCGATATAGTAAGAAATGCAATAATATCATATTCAAAATTAGGCAAATGTGAAAAGGCGTTGGAACTTTATGCTTCTCTAGATAAGAAATTTCCGGAAGAGTCTTTGGCAGCTGCAGAGTGCTATATTAAGCTAGATAATAAGCTGGAGGCTTTAAAGATATACTCATTCTTCTCTGACGAAAAGTATAGAGAACTTGAAAATGAAATGAGAAAAGAGGTCAATAATATGATCTTGGACTACGAGAATAGTGGAAATCTAAAGATTCTTTATAAGGCCATGAATTACCTTCCAACGTATGATGCGCCAGCGTTAAAGCTAGGTTTTTATTATTTCAATAAAAACCCTAATGAAGCAGTTAAGAACTTTGAAGAGGCTCTTAGACGTTCTAGAAGTTATCAAAACATGATAATCCTTGCCAATTCTTATATAAAGGCAGAAAGGTATATGGATGCCTTAAAACTAATCGAGAAAGCTGAAAAAATAAGAAGAACAGGTAGTTCCGCGTATATTAAAGGGTTATCTCTTCTTAACTTAAACGATAAAAAGGCTGCAGAAAAAGAGTTCATATATGCATGTAGAGAAGGAGTAGTTGAAGCTTGTGAGAAAGCTAATCCATCTCAACTGTACTATCCTAAAGATTTCACACCTGAGCAATGGATAGGTTACGTCATTTATGGTTATGAAGCTAAAAAAGTAATAGGTAATGGAGGTATGGGCTATGTATTACTGGTCGAAAGAAACAATAAACAGTTTGCAATGAAAATAATGAAAAAAGAGTACAACTTTACAGAAATGTTATATGAAGTTGCTAAGATGCAAGAAATAAGTAAAAACTCCAAATATATGGTAAGAATATTAGCTAGCTTTATTGATGAAAATTGGGTGGATTACTTCAGTTCTCCTCCAGCAATACTAATGGAATACATGGAAGGGGGAGATCTAAGGGAATTATTAGTTAGAGAAGAGTTCTCGTCATTAAGACACTCAGTTTTATGGCCTCAGATAGTATCGCTAATATTCTCTAGGATTGTAGATGCGGTAATAAAGATCCACAAGGAAGGATATATACATTGCGATATAAAACCGTCCAATATATTATTTTCTCGTAGATTGCCAGCATATGGAGAGGATGGAGTTAAGACATTATCATTAGAGTTAAGTATACCAAAACTCTCAGATCTTGGAAGTGCAGTAAAAATAGGAGTTCCAGTAGTCCATTACACCCCCTATTATGCTCATCCATTACAGCGTTTTGGTCAGAGAGCTACAACTGATATGGATGTTTATTCCTTTACTGTATCATTATTTGTAACACTAACTAATAACTTCCCATTTCCTGAATGGTTAGAAAGAGAAATTGAAGAGGCCGTAAATAATCCTTCAAAAAGAGACCAGGCTTTAAAGGATTTTTACTCCATAGAACCTAAAATGGACTATGTACCAGATGAGTATAGGGAATTAATACTTAGAGGACTACGAGGAGAAATAACATTAGAAGAAATTAAGTCAGAGTTAAGACAAATAAAAAGCACTATCTATGATATAAGAGATGAAAATGTATTTTCCTCAATATAATTTTATTTCTAGAAAAATAGACTGATTAAAATAAAAATTTATCTGTCTCGTATCAAATCCAAAAGATTTTCTACTAGAGACCATGTTTATACCTATGGAAAAGGAAGTAATATTTTCAGAAAAAGCTCCAAGACCAATAGGACCATATTCTCAAGCTATAAAGGTAAACAACCTAGTTTTTGTCTCTGGACAAATACCTTCAGATCCTCAGGGGAATATAGTTGGAACAAATATTGAAGAACAAACTAAGGCTGTAATGCAAAATCTGATCGCTATATTAGAAAAATCTGGTTCCTCCATAAGTAATGTAGTGATGTCTTTTGTCTATTTAAAGGATCTAAATGATTTTAATAAATTCAACGAAATTTATTCTACATATTTCAAAGATAAACCTCCAGCAAGAGTTACTGTAGAAGTATCTAAGTTACCGAAAAGTGTTTTAATAGAAATAGCCGTTATTGCGACGGTTTAGGAAAAAACCTTTTTTAATAGTTTTTCTACATATGGACAATCGAGTTGATATATTTCGTGGTTTCCATGTTTTATACATGAAGCAGCTACTGGTTTTCCTTCCAAAAAAACTATGGAAGCCTCATCGTCCTCTACTATAGAGTAGGCAACTCCCTCAAAGATTTTTCTGTATTCTGCCATTTTCGCTCACTTAATCCTTTATAATGTAATTATTCGTTTATAAGCATTTCTCCTCTCTATTATGGTCAAACTTTAAAAAGAGCGTAAATAAAGTAGTCAAAGAATTATATATTAAAAATAAATATAAAATACTTAATCTTGAACTAAAGTGAGTTATATTACTTTTTATAAAATAATAGGAGAAAAATAAAAGCAACCCATAAAAACGATAATTAAAATAAAATATTCCATGAACATAGAACAGCTTACCGTGCTAACAAATCTAGCAGAAGGAGAATTGAGCGTAAATGAGCTTACCGAGTATACTGGATTAGCAAAGAGAAAACTTATTAAAATCGTCAAATATCTTGAAATGAGAGGGTATATCGAAAAGAGAGCATTTATAGGTAAAGATGTGATATTTTCGATAACTGATTTAGGTTTTAGTGAACTTTACAAACATTACATTTATATGAGAAAATTGATCGATGACATGGAATTTACTGTATGTAGTAAATTTGATTGCTGAAATGTCATATAAAAATGTTATTTCTATCAAATATTATCTTAAGCTTATTAAAAACTAATTGTGGTTCATCTGCTTTATAATAGTTAAAACCCAAAAGGCTAGACTCATCCGCTATATAGATTTTTGCTAATTTGGAGTCTACAATGGTATAAGCATAAACGGGTTCAGATTTATCCACTAAAGAGATAAAATCTTCTAGTGAGTTTAACTTGACTATAAAACTATTCTTATTTGATTCTTCTACATTTGGAACACCTTCATCAATAGAATATCCATTTCTTTCTATTTTCTCACTAAAACTAGCATGAATGTAAAATGACCCATCATAATCTATTAGCAGCGCCAATGGTTTGAGCTTTAGTAATTCTGTAACTTCTTTAACGAGGTTATTTGGATCCACTTTTCGCTCTAACATAAAAACCCTATCGGGTTTAGGAAAAAGAGAGAATTGAGCCTTAGTTATAGCTCCTATTTTTCCTTTAGAACCTATAACTCCCTTCCACTTTATGGCCCTATATGGTGTCATGAAAATCACCCAGTCTGTAAATTCTCTAGCGGACCCATAATGGGTAAATAGCGGTGAAAGATCATTATTGGCTAAAAGACCACCTACACTTCCATTATAAAAAGAAGGTAAAAGAAGTCCTTCTTCTGATGCCACTTTCCTAATCTCCTCTACCGATGCCCCAGCTTCTGCTATAACTTTACCCTTATCTAAAGTAAAATCTTCCATTTTTATATGGATTATCTCCTCTTCGGTTCCTTTCTTAGAATGTCTTCCATAACCTAAAATCGCTACCTTCCTTCTGCTAAGATATGCATCGCGAATTTCATTGAAAAGCTCACTTTCAGTATAAACATCGATCATATTTTTGACATTAAGAGAAAAGGCTTAAAAATAAATCGACTCAAGACATTCTGGTTGTCATTTAAAGTAGAATAATGGAAAATAAATTGAATATAATAGATGAAGTTACTTATTGAAATTAATATAATTCTATATATAAAAATTAAAATGTAGTAGTAACGCTTTTACTCTTCTCTCATAATTAAACCTATGCCAAAAGTTGGAGTAATTATGGGCAGTAAAAACGATTGGGAATATATGAAGGATGCAATAAATGTTCTGAAAGAGTTTGGTATAGAATATGAACTAAAAGTAGTCTCAGCCCATAGAACACCAGACTTGATGGCTGAATATGCAAAAACAGCTAAATCTAAAGGAATAGACGTAATAATAGCTGGAGCGGGTGGAGCGGCCCACTTACCTGGTATGACGGCATCTATGACAACCTTACCAGTAATAGGAGTACCAATCCCTTCCAGGAATTTAAATGGATTAGATTCCCTTCTCTCTATAGTTCAGATGCCTTTTGGAATACCCGTTGCCACTGTAGCCATTGGTGGATCAAAAAACGCTGCGCTTCTAGCTATTAGAATACTTTCCTTAAAATATAAGGATTTAGAAATAAAACTTGAAAAATATATGGAGGAGATGAAGAATGATGTTCTCTCAACAAAACTCGAAGATTAAAATAGGGATACTAGGCGGTGGACAACTAGGAAGAATGATGATTATCGAAGGAAGAAATTTTCCAATATTATTTTACGTACTAGGAAATAAGGATGAACCGGCTTGCCAAGTAGCCGATTTTTGCTTTTCTGAAGAAGAGTATAAGAAAATGATAGATGAAGTTGACGTAGTCACATTTGAGTTCGAACATGTAAATGATATGGCATTACAATATGCTGAGGATAGAGAAAAATTACTTCCCAGAATAAACTCGGTTGAACTAAAACGCGAAAGATGGAAAGAGAAAAAGTATCTTAAAGACCATGGATTTCCAGTCCCAAGATTTGAGATTGCTGAAGGGGGAGAAGAAGCGCTCAAGATCCTTAAGGAGTCTTTCAACAACATTGGAGTGATAAAGCAATCTACTAATGGTTATGACGGAAAAGGGCAATACTTTATTAAGGGAAATCCTCAGGACTACTCTTTCTTAAAGGAGAACAATTGCAAGTTTGTTGTTGAGGAATACGTTAACTTTGACTTTGAAACTTCTATTATTGCTGTAAGAAAACGGAGAGACTTTGTTGCTTATACGCCAACATTTAATTATAATGAGAATGGAATTCTTATCTATAATTATGGTCCATATTATGATGATAGATTAGAGGATATAGCAAAAAAACTTACTGAGTCATTAAATTATGTAGGTACAATTGGAATAGAATTTTTTATAAGAAATAATGAGATCTTAATTAACGAGTTTGCCCCAAGAGTGCATAATACGGGGCATTACACTCTTGATGGAACTTTTACTTCACAGTTTGAACAACACATAAGAGCAATAACTGATTTACCTTTAGGAGATACTAGTCTCTTAACTCCCTCTGGGATGGTAAACGTAATAGGAAAAAGTAATGTTCCTTTAGAAGCATTACGTCTTGGAAAATTATATTGGTACGGAAAGAATGAAGTAAGAAAGAGAAGAAAAATGGGCCATATAAATGTAAGAGGTGAAGATCTAGGTGATGTTAGGGAAAAAATTGATAATCTTTTGAAACTAATTTATCCTCAAGGATTAGATCTATGAAATTTAATTTCAAACTTTGGATAGAGGATGATGAAGGTAAAAGCGTTATAGGAAAAGGTGGAGTAGAACTTCTAAAAGCTATATCTACAACAGGCTCGATCTCTAAAGCTGCAGAAAATCTCAACCTATCCTATAAATTTGCATGGGAGTATATAAGAAAAATTGAAAAAGAAGTTGGAGGAGTAGAAATGAAAAAGGGAGGAAAAAATGCTGGAGGAACTAATTTATCACCAAAAATCCAAGAAATGCTTAAAATATATGACCAAGCACAAGAAGAAGTGAAAAAAATTCTTGAAAAGTATACTAAGATGATTGAGGAGTTAAATGATGTCAAATGATATCTCGAGCAGCCCTTTTGTATTTCTATATCTCCAATCAGAAAGAACAATATTTCCTATTTCCTTAATATCACTTACATGATTCTTAGAACATGCATTAATATTCCATTCTGGGATAATGATTATTTTTAATTCATTTACTTCAGCCGGTACAGGAAATAAATCATAGATCTCATCTCCATATTTTTTCTCCGCCTCTTTTCTGGGTAATTTCTCTATTATTATAGGAGAACCTTCTACGATTTTTTTATTCGACTCTTCTATTACTTTCTCTATATCTTCCTTTGTTGGTTTATAACTTGATTTTACTTCTATTCTACCATGGAGCCCATTTACATAAGTTCCAGCCGTCCATTTTACTCCCAAAACCTTTCTTAATGCTCCTTTAATCACATGAAGAGCTGAATGAGTTCTTACTTCCTCACTCATTCTCATCACAGGCCTTCAATGAGTTGATCACAAGTTCCTCTACAATCTTCTCAGGATCTCTGGCTTTCATGACAGCGCTGGCCAAACCTATTCCATCAGCACCTAGCTCAATTGCCCTATAAGCGTCTTCACCTGTAGTTATACCAGCTCCTGCTACCAGATAAACATCTTTTACCTTTGATATTTCATTTACTGCTCTAGTTATTACCTCAGGTTTAGCCTTAGAAACTGAAATTCCAGAACCAATAAGCTCTGGTGGCTCAATTAATACCGCTGTAGGTTTTAAAAGAGACATTGGAACGACTAAATCATATCTATCAACACAAACTACAGACTCCAACCCAAGACCTCTAAGTCTTTTTAAGGCATCATCTATCTCATCAAGTCTAATTCTCTTTTCGCTGTGATTAAGCAAACTCCCTTTAGCTCCTACGTCTTTTATCATTTCAGGCATTATAGACCCTGTATAAGCTCCCAATGGAACCCCATCTACATGTTCGGCGAAAACAGGTATTTCCAATTCAGAGGAAAGTTGATATATCATAGTTGCTGGAACAGAAACGATAATTTCAGTACTGTATTGTTTGGAAACGTTTTGAATTTTTTTAGCAATTTCTATTCCTTTTTTCCCAAACGAGGTATCGTAGGCCTTAAAGTTTATTATTATTATTGGTTTTTTCATATTTTAAGGGGGGTTAGATAATTTTTATCTTTGTCTATAAAGTTTTGTCTTGAATAATCAGGAGTTTTCAAATAATTCAACTTCTCTAATATAAATTACCTTACAACTATTTTCATTAAACTTTAATCCTAAAGTTTCAACGTCAATCAAAAGATTTTAGGTTGATTATTGGTTCACAAACCCAAAAGGGCAAAGGTTCTTATTTTTAAAATAAAGAGAATCATTTTATCATTTATAACAAGGCTTATTTTTAATATATAATAAAATAACTAATTCCTGTATTGCTGTAGTGATTCCATTTACCTTATCTGGCTATATTAAGAAGAAACTATAGTTATAGTAAACTAATGGAAGATTTTTTATTATTCTATTAATGTGTGTTTTTAATGCAAGTTAAATCTATGGAATTTGAAAGCAATATTTTAAGAGATAATCCGTTAAATGATCCATATATAAGAAAAGTCTCGGTAATAGAACAGGAAAACCCAGAAGGTAAGCCAATTATAGTTTTCTTAAGTGGATATTTTGGTTCATCCATATCACAACTTAACTATGATCCAATTATTGAAAATTTACCAACTAAATTAGCTAGATTGAAGAAAGAAGGGAAAATCACGGGTTGCAATATCATTCTCCCAGATATGTTCACGAAGTTAGGTGGAAATCAATACATAAATTCAAATGCTGTAGGATTATACGAGGATTTCCTCTTTAAGGAGTTGCTTCCCTATTTTCTTGACTTATATCAAACAAATAAAGTAGGTCTTATGGGGAAATCCTCTGGGGGTTATGGCTCACTAGTTTTAGGAATGAAATACGATATAGTGTCTGCTATTGCATCTCATTCCGGTGATGCGTATTTTGAATATACCTATCTACCATTTTTCCCAAAGGTAATACCATATCTCAGAAAATTTAAAGATCCCTTGGATTTAATTAATACATACTGGAATAAATCAAATAAGAAGAGAAGGGAAGATCTAAACGCATTAATTCTCATAGGCATGTCAGCATTTTATTCACCTGGAGAAAATGGGGAAATCCTTTTGCCTTTTGATTTAGAGACTGGGGAAATCCTTGAAGATATATGGAAAAAATGGCTAGAAAAAGATCCTGTAAGAATGATAGATAAATATTATGAAAAACTTAGAGGAAAAGGTATTTATTTAGATGTAGGAAACAAGGATGAGTTTAATATTCAATATGGAACTAGAATTTTACATAAAAAAATGAGGAAATTAGGATTAACACATTATTTCGAAGAGTTTGATGGAGGTCATATGAACACATCATTCAGATATGATTTATCATTAGCCTACTTAGAGAGACAACTTGTAAGAAAATAGTAGTTTTTAGGATTTATATATGCTAATAAGACAACAGCTTCACTATTCGATACACGTTTCTGTTTCACAGTCAGTCCTTCCCCAAAAAGGGAATGGGTCAACTCTACAGGATTTGAGGCGAGTTACAAATCGCTATGAAGTGAGATGTTAAGTAAAAGCAGAAATCTAGAGCAGTATTGTAACCACAATTATTAAAAAATCCCCCGCTGAAAATGATTTCTTTTTCACATAACTATAACGCAGATAGAACCTTGATGTATACATGCTGGATTAACTTCTGATCTACTCCCCCGCTTTCTCCTTTGACATCTTAACATCTTCCTCATCCAGTAGAAATAACTACTATAAGCAAAGACTTAAGATCTAGGTTATACCCTTTAAACTCTTCACCTTTGTACCATGAATAAAACGTGAAATTTTAAGCTAAGTATTGAAAAAATTAACGCTTTGAACAAATTTAATAAGAGTTGATTGCTCGTCTGTTTCCTAAGTTAGACTTAGCTGTGTTAACCCTTTTGTTTGTCCTTTTTCATATCTCTTCATAGAATTAAGTAGATTTTCCTGTGACATATTATATATTCCAGGCGTTAATTCCAACTATGCTTTTAACCTTATGTTTTGGTCATCAGCATGAGATCGAGTAACGAACTCTAGAACAAGATCTGATTATCGTTTATAGTGAATTCAATATATTTTCAGAAGGAACAAAACATTTCCACCCTTAGAGATAAAAATCTTCTGCCCATTAATCCCATTAAGATAAACCTTGCATAATTTCATAACAATTTCCCTCTAATAGATTTTCCCAATTGTCTGAAAACATAAAGATACAATCAACATATTTCCCACCAAGAACTTTAGGTAACCAAAATCTATCATCTATCCACATCTTTTCAAAGGGTAGTTTATTTTTATCAATCCAAAAAGGTTTAGCTTCTTCAGTCTCTACCATATGTCCAGAAAAGTTAGTTATTTGATAAACATACATTACATTTATCTTGCCTGATTTTTGAACAAAGATTATACGTGCCACATTCCTTGGACTATATCCAGTTATTCCGACTTCTTCCTTTAGCTCTCTAACAGCGCATACATCCGGAGTTTCAACTTCTACTTTACCACCAGGAAAAGTAATATATCCTTTACCTAAACCTCTTTTCTTCTCTATCATCAGAAGATGATTAGAGTTCTTTACTATCGTTAGGCAAGTAGTTAATTCCAACCTTATTTACCCCAGTGACTATATAATTCTTGTGTTAGTAAAAACTCTTGAGATTTTAAATCCACCAGTTATTTCCGATAAGGATAATCTTACAATAGCCTTTAAGAAAATTAATGAAAGAGGAATTGGAAGAATAATTATTGCAAATCCCAAAGTAGAGGGTATTTTATCTACAAGAGATTTACTTTCAATATTTCTCAGTTTCTGTACAAATGGATGTACTCAGGGAGATCTATACAAGCTAAGTACAGTTGAAGCTTCACAATATATGACGTCTCCAGTAACGGTAATTACAGAAAACGCAGATACGTTAGAGGCTATTACTCTCATGGTAACAAGGAACTTTGGTTCCTTAGTAGTAATAAATGAACAAGGTATTCCGTCAGGGATTATAACTGAAAGAGAGCTATTGTTAGAGTTTCAGGATTTAGATCCTCTATTCCCAGTCTATCATTTTATGACTAAAAAAGTTTCTACAATAGATCAGCATACAGACTTGACCACTGCAACTAAGCAAATGCTCAGAAGAGGATTTAGAAGATTACCAGTAGTGGACGAGGATAAAAACGTTCTAGGAATAATAACCGCTGCTGATAGTATTAAGTCTGCAGCAAAGTCTGTCACGAAACTAGATCCTGATATCTTTTTTGCTAAAACAGTTAAGGATATAATGAGAACGCCTCTAGTGGTCATAGAAGAGGATAGATCTATAAACGAGGCAGCATCGATGATGATAGAAAAAAGTATCGGTTCGCTTGTAATTTTAGATGATGCCGGAAAGATAAAGGGAATTATAACTGAAAGAGACCTCCTAATAGCTTTACACTATCAAATTCATCTATCATATGTAGGAAAGCTAAAGACTTAAAGTAGCTACGGGAGGAAAGACCTTAGAGTAAAGTTCTAATGATTTCTTAATCTCATTTTTATTCTCCGTTAACCTATGATTATACCTTGATACAATTTCTTTCATTATATCAAACTGATAATATTCACTATAAGAAGAAATAACGTATGCTGATTCTTTTGGCATACTAGAAATAAGGGAAATACCTTTGTTATAGTAGTCTAAAATATTCTTATTATTGTCTAAGTGACTGTATATTATGCATGATGGTGACAGTATTCCTAAAGCCTTAAATTCATCTTCAAGACTTTCACCGAGTTTTATCTCGTTTCCAACTATAGCCATATATCCTTTTTGAGCCATTTCTATTGCCGTTCTACTATCAGTATTGATAACTTCTTTCCCAGTATACAAGGCGTAAAGCCTTGCATTCATATCAGCTAATGTTCCTGCCCTTAAGGTAAACAGCTTTTTAGAATTTTTATCCCCCAAAATCGAATACATATCGATATAAACAGCCGCAACTATTTTGTAATCGAGTCCTAAAGATGCAATGTTAGTTATTGAATCTAATATTACATCGCCTATGATTGAGGTCTTACAAGAATTTCTCAAATCTATATCTATTTTACCTAATTCCTTCCCTACCAAAAGTGGAAACGAAACTGGACCCGCATATGGTGCAGTTATGATCATGAGAAAAAATATATATTTAGCAAATTAAAACTTTAATAATTATCGATAATAAGGGTAACATAATCACTTCAGTCTGAACTCGGAGGATAATGAAAACAGTGACAAAAAGGTTTTATATGGTTTAAGAGATCTTTCCATGCTCATACTAATAGGAGATCTTCGAATCACTTAATCCACCCTAAGATAAGTCTTTATACAATATATTTCCAAAAATGATATCATGAAGATATCCAATAATATAGAAGTTTTTCCTGGTAGTCCAAACGTTCTATTTTATGATAAACGAATATTGATAGATCTTGGAGGGAACAATTCAGAGGTTAAGTTAGATGCTGAAGTTCAGCTTGCAACTCATGGTCATGCTGATCATATAGCGGGGCTTTTTAGAAGTGCAAAGAAAAAGTTTCTCCCTATAGAGGATTACTGTACTCTGAACATGATAGGTAGACACATGTTAACATACGGTTTTAGTGCAGTTCAATCTCCACTTTTTTCGTATGACCTTATTAAGGATGAACTAAAACTAATCTTTACAGAAAATATAACAGAGGGAGGTGAAATACAGATTATAAAAACTCCTGGACATACAGCTGGACACGTAAGTTATTTGGTAGATGATACGTTATACTGTGGAGACACATTTTTTGGTGAGAAAGTATTGCAAAACTTCGTTTTCCCATTTTATAATGATTTCTGGAGATCAATGGATAGTATAGAGAAAATTAAGGATATAGCTTCATCAGTAAATCATATAATCATATCGCATGGACCTGTATTAAGTAAGGAAAGAATGATAAAATTAATGGAATTTAACTTAGAATATGGAAAGAAATTAGTCAATGATATTAAGGAAATAATAAAAGGTAATGAGCTTACAGCAGAGGAAGTTGTAATAAAGGTAATGGAAAAGAGAGGTAAGAAGGAGATACAACCAGTATCCGTTGCGCTCAATTCCGTAACAGCTAAATCAATACTATCCGAAATAAGTAAAGATATATCTGTAAAAGAAAAAGGATTAGTGTTCAAGATTTAGAAGGTATTCCACCTTTAACTAGTTCCTGAAGATTAAGTATTTTATTGATTTCTTCTTCCTTAAATCCAAGCTCCTTTAATGCCTCTCTTATCGATAGACCTTTAGCTAGCATTTTCCCTATTTGAGATGCCTTATCATATCCGATTATTGGTGAGATCACCGTTATTAGAGCGGGACTGCTCTCAGCGTACTTTCTCATCTTTTCTATATTCGGATTAATCCCAGCTATTACTAGATCACTAAACTTGGATAAAGCTTCTGCAAGAATGCTCTCCTGAACTACAATATTATATCCTACAAGAGGTATTCCCATAGCTAACTCAAATTCTCCTAACATTGATGCTATCTGGTTAGAATGATCAAGTCCTATAACTTGTGCAGAAACCAGAAGAGTAGACTCTACAGTAACAGGGTTTGTTTTTCCGGGCATAATACTGCTACCAGCAATTTCCTCTTGAGTAGGCAAATCTATTTCACCCAATCCAGTAAATGGACCAGAGAACATTAGCCTAAAATCTTGACCTATTCTATACATTTCAACAGCAATATTTCTCATAGTACCGCTCAGAAGCAAGAGATCAGTTAAAAATCTCATTGCTCTAAACTTATTAGCTGGTTTAAATCCGAGGGAAGTTATAGTATTTATTTCCCTTATAACTAACTCCTGAAAATTAGGAGCGGTATTTAACCCAGTTCCAACTGCTGTTCCTCCTATTGGAAGTTCCTTAACATATTCTATAGCTGTTTTTACTTGAGATAACTCATGATCAATGGCATCGTAGTAAGCAGATAACTCTTGTCCCAGCGATATAGGTAGCGCATCCCTCAAATGAGTTCTTCCTGACTTAATAGCTCCTTGGAACTCTTGTGATTTTCTATATAATTCTGAAGTTATCTTCTCTAGTGACGGTATTAAAAGGTCAACTGCAGAAGAAACAGCTGCCACTCTAATTGCTGTGGGAACTACATCATTAGATGATTGGCCCATATTTACGTGGTCATTAGGATGAACTTTTTTTCCTAATATTTCGGTTGCTCTTTCTGCGATAACCTCGTTAACGTTCATGTTTAAGCCTGTACCTGAACCAGTTTGAAAAACATCTAAAGTAATTTCTTTATCATGTCCTCCATTAATCACTTCTATTGAAGCCTCTTCTATAGCCTTACCTATATCTGAATCTAAAAATCCAAGAGATGTATTAACTCTCGCGCATGCTAGTTTTACAACCCCAATTGCCCATATTATCTTTCTTGGAAATCTTGTTCCAGTATTCATAAAAAGTTTGGGCGCTGTCTCAGTATATTTCATACGCCTACTTCTCGCTTAAGAATAAATATTTAGTTCTCTAGAAATTTTTCATCTATTAAAGAAAAGATTAGAAGAGCCTCAAAACAAATTATAAAAAAGAACTATTATTCCTTTTACTCTAACACTCTATCTTTCCTTATTTTACTTTATTTAAAAATATAAAATATAATTAATATATATTCTAAATTATTAGAATTATGTATATTAATAACCTAATATTAATTTAGACCTGCTATTTCATTAGAGAATCTCAGAACATCTTATCATACACCAAGATCCTAGATATTTGAAAAATAGATAACTCTTTGTAGTAAAATCGTGAATGAGATGTGGCGGGCCCGCCGGGATTCGAACCCGGGACCTACGGGTATCCCTCTATAGCGGTTAAGAGCCCGTCGCTCTCCCTGGCTAAGCTACGGGCCCATTAGGGTTAATAACGATAGACTAAAATAATATATAAAGTAATCTATTTCTTTTGTGAAGCGTAGCTATATACCATCTTTAAAACTTTCTCTTTAGAAGCGACCTTTTTTACCAAAACTAGTCCCTTTATCCTACTGCCTGGATGAACTTTTTCCATTACTTCTGGCTCTAGATCAAGCTGTTTAGCTATACTAACAATATCATTCAAATCAATTTTAATCTTTTTAAATCTTCTACCATTTCTTCTACTACTAGCAGTAAAGTAAGCTAACCAAATAGCAACTTTCTTGTTTTCAAAATCTCTAAGACTCATTGCGCATCAGTAATGCATTAACTACTCCGTCCTGTCCAGGTCTAGATGTGACGATAGCTAATCCTGCATCTGTTCTGATTTTTGTTCCCTTAGTTATTATTCCCCTTCTTGCATATTCCCTATTAGCTGGAACTTCAACCACTTCTATAATTTTAACTTTCTTAAATGTCCTCTCTGCCGGATCAAATAAGTTTGCAAATGTAACATATTTTAACCTAACTTTGATATTCCCTCCCATAACTCTTTCCTTCACTTTCACATCAGTATTACCTAGTTTCGTCTCTGTAGGTACGCTTCCCATTTCGAATTTCCTTTTACCCCTATGAGTTCCCTTTAATCCTCCTGTGATTTTTCTTATATCATTACCTTGAAATACACCCATCTTGATCAATATGCATAAAACATTCAGTAAAAAAGATTAAGCCCCATAATTCCTCTTTCTCCTCTGATATGATCTTATAGCTCGCCAAAGATCTATTTTCCTGAACTCTGGCCAATAAACCTCACAGAAGAAAAGCTCTGAGTAAGCGAGATGCCAGAGTAAGAAGTTACTTATCCTCATCTCGCCCGAAGTCCTTATAACTAAGTCGATATCTTCTAGTTCACTATCATAGAAATATTTTTTTAAAACTTCTTCGTCAAGTACTAAGTTCTTTACACTTCCTTTCTTATAGTCATCCATTAATTTTGATACTGCATCCAATATCTCTTGCCTTCCTCCATAACAGATGGCTAACGTTAATCTTCTTTTATTAAAAGAAGAAGTCTTCTCCACAACATTGGAAATGGATAACCTAAGACCATCCGATAACTTCTCAACCTTACCAATAGTCCTTACTTTAACTTGGTATTTATATACATACTCCTCATTTAATAGGTCGTCAATCCCTTTTTTAATGTAGTTAAGGATGGCCTCAAGTTCGTATTTTGTTCTTTTATCACAATTTTCCGTTGATAATGCAAATACTGTAACATTTTTAACTCCTAGCTCTGCAAGCCAAATTAAAACCTCTTTTAATTTTTTATATCCTTGAAGATAAGCCTCACTAACACTAGAATTATTTGACTTAGCCCATCTTCTATTTCCATCTGGAATTATTCCAACATGATTTGGCATAGGTCCATTTTTTATCTGATTCCATAGAATTTTCTCGTAAAAGAAATATAATGGCGTCATCAGTTTTCTTTGCATAGCTCTTCTATCGTGTTTGTATATACTCTTATGCCTTTATATATTTCCTCCAAAGATATTTTTTCTTTATCGGTATGTTCGAGTTTAGAATCTCCCGGTCCAAAAGCTACTATATTCTTGGCTATAGGAAAAAGAATGTTCATATCGCTAGTTCCAGCTTTTCTACTTAAGCTAGGTTTTATTCCTTCTCTTGATAATGCTCTAAATAAAGAGATAACAAGAGGATTATTAGGTTGAACTTTTACTGGTGGAACACTTTCAACAACCTTGAACTCGCAATCGACAAAAACATTCACTATTTCTGATATTATAGCCTTTTCATTTACCGTTGATGGATATCTTATATCGAAATGTACATAACCGTCAGATGGAGTTACATTAAGTCTATCTCCAGATCTAATAATTGTAGGAACAATTGAAGGCTTATCATACGAGCTTGGCGGAAGATAAACCCTCCTTATTTTTTCTCCTAACTCTACAATTAAGTTTTCACTAGAGGAAGAAGAATGCTCCCCTTTACCTTTACACTCAATGTCTAGATGGATTACTCCTCTATACTCTATGACTATATTACCATTTGTTGGTTCTCCTACAATTATGTTCTCAAAGGTATTACCTGAATTCAAGAGTTCTCTTGCTCCTGCACTTTTATTCTCCTCATCAGAAAGAGCCGCAAACATTACATCATATCCATTCTCATGAAGCAACCAAGTTGAAAGAAGCATTGCAATTAGAGGACCTTTATCATCTACCGCTCCTCTACCATAAATGACGTCTTTTTCAACTTTAGGCTCAATGAACCCTTGTACAGTATCGATATGAGAAACAAATAATATTTTTCCTTTATTCAAATAAAACGAATTAGTGTTAGTTACTTTTAAGGATAACCCTAGATCTTTTGAAACTCTTTCAAAAAAAGGTAATGCTTTATCTTCTTCTCCTGAGGGGGTATAGGTTGAGATAAGATCAAGAAGAAGTTGTTTTTCTTTCTGTAGCAAGAACTCCTTTTCTAGTTGCATCCACTGCTACCTCCATATCTTCATGTGTGATTGTATAAGGAGAAAGGAACCTTATAGTAGTTACTCCTGCCTTTAAAGATAGTACTCGATTATCTTGTAAAACCTTTATAGCCAATCCAGGGTTTAACTTAAGGTCAACACCTATCATTAGACCCTTCCCTCTGACTTCTCTTATAGATTTAAAGTCAGAAAGAGTTTCCTGTAACATCTTTATGAATATCTCTCCCTTAACTTTAGCTTGTTCCGGTACATTATCTGCTTTAAGTGCCTTTATTGAACCTACTACTGCTGCTGCTGCAAGTGGATTTCCCCCATAAGTAGTTCCATGATCTCCTTCTCCAAGTTTTTCAGCTATCCAATCAGGCATAAAGGTGGCACTAACAGGAAATCCTCCTCCTATCGCCTTGCCAGCTGTCATAATATCTGGGTCTATGCCAAAGTGTTGATGGGCCCATATCTTACCTGTCCTACCAAAACCTGATTGAACTTCGTCTATTATTAGAATTATACCTTTCTCAGTAGTTATCTCTCTTAGACCTTTCATAAATTCATCATTTGCTGGAATTACTCCTCCTTCGCCTTGAACCGGTTCAACTATAACTGCAGCAGTACTTTCATCAATCTTTTTCAAATCATCTATATTATTAAATCTGAGAAAATCAATTGGACCTAGAAGGGGCTCAAAGGGTTCTCTATACTTCCTAGTCCATGTAACAGATAATGAACCAGAAGTTCTTCCATGAAATGAGTTAACGAACGCTACGAATTTTTTCCTTCCAGTAACCTTTCTTGATACCTTAAGCGCAAGTTCTACAGCTTCTGAACCAGAATTTAACAGGAAGGCATTATTTAAGTTATCAGGTTTTACATTATCAAGTTCCTTTGCTAGTTCTTCCCTTATAGGTGTATCAAAAGCAGTAGTTAATGTCATTATTTCTGACATTTGTTTTTGTAGATATTCTAAGACTATCTTATTTCTATGACCAAGAAACGCTACTCCATGGCCAGCATGAAGATCAAGATACCTGTTTCCTTGTTCATCCCATACATATTGCCCTTCGCCTTTGACTATCTTTAATCCTCTTCCTTGATAAAATTCAATTAGCCTCATTTCCTTATCCACTCCTCTACCTTTTTAATAAGATATTCGGAAACATTAAACTTGTTCACTCTAACAGTGTTCTTAAACTCTGGAACACCGTTAACTTCATCTACTAGATAACCCCTCTCGGGATCTTCAAATACATCTATACCCAAAAAGAATCCTCCAATAATATCTTTCACTTTTATTGCAAGATCTTGTAGTTCCTCATCAATCTTGAGAGGTTCTGCAACTGCCCCTAATGCTGTATTCGTCCTCCAATTTTTAGTATTTGTCCTATATATTCCTACTGGGACTTCGTCTCCTATTACAAATATCCTAATATCTCTATCAGGTTTCTTTACAAATTCTTGGATAAAGTAAATATTCCTCAATGGAAGGGTAGTATAATCTTGATATTCCATATAACTTCTTAAATAATCGTCATTATCAGCCTTAGCTACCATTCTTCCCCAGCTTCCCTCGACAGGCTTAATTATTGTCGGATATCCAATTTTTCCCGCAACTTCTAATGCCTTCTCTTTAGAAAATGCTACTGCAGTCTTGGGAATAGGTATCTTATGTTTAGAAAGAAGACTCATTGTAACTAACTTATTCTCGCAATTCACTAGTGTTCTCGCGTCATTGATTACCTTGTATTCCAAACCCTCTAATATCGTCGATGTAGAAAAAGCTCTAGCATGAGAAGTATTCCTCTGCAAAACCACATCCATTGTAGCTAATTGATACTCATCTGATGAAAAGTAAAAATCCTTCGTGAAAATAGGAGTTATCTTATGTCCTAATTTATTTGCCTCTTCTATAATACTCTTCTCTTCCCATCTTATAATGTCGTATGTTAGTCCAATTATCACTCTCCCCAGTCCTCACCTACAGTTTCCGCTAACCTTAAAGACAACCTTCCATTGTCATTAAAAACTTCGAGTTGAGCACCGCATTCATGTTCTATTATCTCTCCTGGTAATGCATTGTCCTCTACTTCTACATTTCCTCCACAAATTGGGCATTTTAAGGTAACCATTCTTGGTCAAGTTTTATCTTACTTGGTTCAGTGTTCAAAAGCTTATATGAAAATAAATGGTTCTAAGTTAGAACCATGTTCGAAGTATAATAGTACTATTTGTACTTATAACACCTTGAAGACTTCTTATCTCATCTATTGTTTTATTAATTTCCGCTATATTTATTCCTCTTATCAAGGCTATAATATCGTAATCTCCGGTTGTTTCATAGACTGTTTCTACTCCGTGGATTTTTATTATCCTCTTGGATACATCTGGAGTAGAAATCTGAGGAGTAGATTTAACCATAACTATTGCTTTTATTTCATTCTCTAGTTCATACTCTATAGTAAATCTTTTAATTATTCCAAGTCGTGTAAGTTTATCAATTCTCTTCCTAACTGCCGCTTCACTTATCTTAAGATCTCTGGCAATGAGCGTATATGGTGTCCTAGCATTTTTCTTAAGTGTATCAAGAATTTTTAGATCATTTTCATCTACTTTACTCATTCTATCACCGTACCTTTTCCACTCAATGCCTCCAATACAGAATTGTCTTTTAGACCTGATGATATTATAACTCTTTTAACTCCCTCCTCAACAGCTGAAGCTGCCATAAGAATTTTTCTATTCATCCCGGGTCCAATCTTCTTAGCTAAGTCTTTAGCCTCATTTACGCTAAGTTTATTTATAACTTTCCCATCAACTAAGACCCCTTCAACATCAGTAAGAATAACTAGCGCATCCGCTCTTAAGGTCTTAGCTACCGCTAAAGCCATTTGATCTCCATCAACATTTAATAGAACACCTTCATTAACATCTATTGCTATTGGAGCCATTACGACATAATTAACTAAAGAAATTAGACCTAACAAGAACTCATTATTAACCTTAATTATTTTCCCTGTGTACCCTCCCTCGATAATTCTTTTCTTTCCTCTTTCATCGATAATCATAATTCTTTTCTTTCTCTCGGCATAAATGGATGGACCATCTGCACCAGTTATTCCAACAACATTTCTCCCTTTAGAACTTATACTGCTAACAATATTCTTATTAATTAAATTCATAGCCATAACATATATGTCCAATTCTTCTCTAGTTGTATACCGACTTCTTATTCCTTCAGGTGAAACAACAAAGGTAGGTTCTATACCCATTCTTTTACTATAATCTGTAACTATATCCCCTCCTCCATGAACAAAAACCGCACTCTCATTATAATTAGATAAACTGTTTATTAGCTTATCGAATGAGTTCTTTATTACTCTTCCGCCAGACTTGATAACAATCATTTTATACAGGCCTCAATGGAGGTGATTTCAGGCCAGTATCTTCAGCAAAGCCATTTGAGATATTAAAACTTTGAACAGCTTGACCAGCAGCACCTTTCATAAGATTGTCTATAGCGGAAAACATAGTTAATCTACTGATCCTTCTTTCCTGTGCAAAACCTATATCAGCAAAATTACTACCTAAGACATATTTAGGATCAGGGTAAGGGTGAATTCCTCCTCTGACTATTCTTATGAATTTCCTTCCTCTATAAAACTCTGCAGTTTTCCTCCATACATCCATATCATCTAAGGGTTGATCTAACCAAATATGGGATGAAGATAGGGCTCCTCTAACACTACTTACTGCATGAGGGACAATACTGACTTTAACTGGGGAACCCGCTAGCCTAGATAGTTCCTGTTCTGCTTCAGCCTCATGCCTATGCCCTTCAGCATCATAAGGTCTTATAGCATTTTGTCTTTCTGGATGATGACTACCTTCGGTTGGCTTAGCTCCTCCCTCGCTACTTGATACTTTAACGTCACTAATAAATCTCATCTGAGATGCGAGTTTATTATACGCTACTGGTGCCAAGGCCAAAATTGTAGCAGTAGCATTACAGCCTGGAGACGCTATTAATTTTGCTCTCCTTAAATCATCATAGTGCAATTCAGGTAATCCATATACGGCTTTTTCCAAAAGATCAGTATATGGGTGTTCTATTCCATACCAAATTTTATATACACTAGGATCCTTTAGTCTAAAGTCAGCACTAAGGTCTACTACTTGCATTCCCATCTCTAAAATTTTAGGCACATAATTTAATGAAACTCCATGAGGTAATGATAGAAAGACTGTATCCGCCTTATCTCCAAGTTTATCTAATGAGAACTGAGAAAAATTAAGATTAAGATATCCCCTTAAATTAGGATGAACAAGTGAAATAGGTTTTCCTGCATATTCTCTTGATGTTACCATAGTTATTTCGACCTTATCATGAACTAGTAACAGCCTTAATAATTCTCCACCTGTATAACCAGAACCACCAATTACTGCAACTCTAACCATTTAGGTTAGAAAGCGAGATTTTGCTTATAAATAATGTTGCAAGATCTGTAACGATGGAACCAAATACTGATGAACTTAAGCGATTTCTTGAGAATAAGATTATTTCTCTAAAAAAAGAAGTTGAATACTATGAGTACCTACTCAGTTTACTAGAGTCAGGATACACTCCAATAAAAGGAAACAAAGGATCTTTAGAATATATAAAGAATAGGAAAGGAGAGACAATAGCTGAGGTGTTTTTTACTCCTCCGCTTATGAAAGTTGTAATAAAGAAGAAGATTAACATTAAGGAAGCATACATGAATGCCCTGAGTAAAATTTTAGAAGATGCAAAAAATTCTGATAAAATAGAATATAATATAATATCGGATAAAGAAGATTTACGAGAAATTAATATAACGAATATTAGAGATAATATAACATATAATAAACTTAAGGTTGGACTACAGACAATTCTAGAAAGAGCCTCTGCATAGAGAATTCTCTTATTGAAATTGAGACAATAGAAAGACTCAATGTAAGGCGAACTTCCCCCAACCTTTCAGTTGAAGCTTCCTGCTTCACTCTCAGACTTGATCCCCTATCACCACAGTGAAGGTCTCCCTTATGAAACCGTTATGATAAACCGTTTGTCTCTAGAGGGTATCTTTAGGTAGTTTAGTGTACTTCAAGGTATATCCTAGGGACTTTTTCCTCACCCCAACCTTCGTTGATAGTAAAACTACCTCCAATGTAGGATGATAGGCATCGAGATCAACGGCACGGATCCCTTAGGGACTCTCTTTTCAATATTTACCAAGGAAGTTTGTAAGCCCTATCTATAAAGTATGGTTAAATGAAGCAGATGATTTAACCTAAAGGCTAGGATAGTTCACTTAAGTATCACTATTATGATGACCTGCTATCAATCATTGAAAATAATTTTACTATAACAGGTCTTGGATCTCCTATAAATCTGATTAACGCTTCTCCTCTTCCAAGGAACGCTAATTTGTTTGATATCTCTTCATGACTAACGTTAACTAATCTCCTCACAGTGTTTTCCCAGAAATTCTTGTCTCCGTTATTCATAGCTACTAAAAGTCCAGCATTATCTAGATATACATCACGTATATCCCCTAAATCTTCAATATTTTGAGTAGCTAAAAACACAGATATGCCATGTCCTCTTCCACGTTTTACTAAATCAGCTATTATTGGATAATCAACTTTCTCACTCTTGAGGACAGTCCACGCCTCGTCGATAACTAAGCCAACTTTTAGTCCAGTGTCTACAGATTTAGAGAATTTATTATAAATATCGTTTATAATAGAATATATCACAATTCTTCTCATTACTTCATTTTTTATTTGAGTTAAATCAATTATATTAATTCCAGGTTTTATGAGTTCAACTAGATTACCGCCGTTGTCTAAAGACTTTACTATATCAATAATCTCAGAAATCATTAGGAATGATATATTATCCATTATTTCCTTAGCCTTATCTTCCACGTAATCCCAAGATATTTGACTAACCACATTACGTTCAATATCGCCAAGAGCTGAACTTACTGCCTTATATAGGGCTGAAGCATAAATCCTGTCTAAATTAAAAGAGTTAACAAGTATTCTCTCAATTTGAAGTGATCTTGTGGTTGAAGAAAGCCCTTGAAGATTTAGCAACGAGATTCCTTGCGATATTGGATTCAAAAGCTTAAACCTTATATTCCTTCTCTTAAGTCTTTCCTTTATATCTCCTTTAATATCAAAAAATACTATAGCAATTTTTCTAAAATAAATTAACTGTAATCCAAGATTTATTAAAAATTCAGTTTTTCCACTTCCAGTAGGACCTACAACTATTACATGTTGATTTTCCAATGTATCGAAATTCCAAGAGACTAATGTATTATTTTCCATATCGACACCTAGTACTATTCCATCATTTCTCATCTCAAATGAAGGAAGTTTCGGAATAGAGAAAGGCGAAATAAAAGATATTCTCGATGGTATAGAAATTTTATTACATTTACATTTATCAAAAAACAGAATACGTTTTATTTCATCGGTCTTTGCTAATCTAGCTCCAATATTTAAACCAGAAAGTCCTCGTAATATGACATTAGAGAGTTCTATAGCCTTGGCTCTTGAATCCGCATGAACTAATAAATACACTTCATATCTAAATGGAGGCTCACCTTCAGACATCCTGTCTAGAATAAAGCTAACTATATCAAGTTCTTTTTTTGCTCTGGTATTTGATGGATCATTTTCGATCAATACTCTCAGATTTTGAGCCTTATTTAATAATGAGTTCTTAAACTTGTTTTGTTCCACATACCTTTTTCGAAAGAGAATATCTACCTGATCTCCCGTCTGAATAATCTTATGAAAACTTACTATAGAGCTCTTCAGAGAACTATCATTTAAATCCTTATAGTCAAGAGGTATATCATAAATGAGAATTACTCCTATAAACTCATTTGAGGTCTTAAAATAACCATCACCTATCTCTGGCTCGATATCAGTATTTTTCCTTTTTATCTTTAGAATTTTTCTTATTATATTAAAAAGCTTAAATTGAACTATTTGATATCTAAATTTAATCAAAATTATTAGAATAGCAGCTACAACAACTGCCAACAAGAAAAAGTTCCTCAGTATAATTACTAATATTATACCAATAGAAAGCATTATAATTGGATATATTTTTTCCTGATCCACATCTAAGTTTTTTGTTAAAATAGTCAGAGAGAACACCGAATATTTTTAGCAAGTGTATATATTGGAAAGCAAAAGAATTGATATATGAGTTTTAAAAAATATTAACTTAATAAATCTTCTAAAGAAATTAAGAGAATTTTATATTATCTAAAATTATAGCTCTATATTAGCATGAATCATTCTAAGATCTTCTTCTGACTTCTTAAGCCTAAGCATAAGTTCAGCTACTATTCCGTCTAAAAACATTTGCGTTGTGTCTTCAAATAATGTGCCTAAAGGGGCTAGAGGTTCTGTTATGCCTATAATTTGTCTTGCGAAATAATCTTCGAATTGACTATACTTTGTTCTTCCAGGAACCTCAACAACTACATCAGCAATCTTACCTAATGGGCTATCAGCATAGCTTGTTATAGCTACAAGCGTCGATTTAGTTTCTTTAGCTGCTTCTGCAGCTGTTAATATCAACTTAGTTCTTCCAGAACCTGAAATTGCTATAGCTAGATCATTTTTACCAACAGCCGGAACTATTGTTTCACCTAATACATAAGCATTATAGCCTAAATGGAGTAACCTCATCGCAAAAGCCCTGCCTACTAGACCGCTCCTTCCTGCTCCCATAACTAAAACTTTTCCGTTCCTATTATTCACATAAAAATCTTCTAAAGTGTTAACCATTTTCTCTACTTGTTCGGGCTTTATAAGCTCAACGGATCTTATAACAAACTCTGCAAGATCATACATAGTCTTTAAACTAAGGGGAAAATCCTTGAGAGAAGATGAGGACACAGAGACTCAAGTTGTTCTTTCACGCAGACTAATTATAAAGTTTACTATATGTAGAAGATATATGTCCGACAATATTTTTCCCTCAACAAATACTGTTTGTATTAATAAATTAGACGACACTGACACTAATTTAATGAGCCTCAAGGTTTTACTTGATTAATCTTTTCCTTATTGGAAGAATAAATAGCCAACTTAGGGTTAATATAGCTTATATATTATAACAACATAATTCTCGGATACACCTTTTCATCCTGCCTCTAAAAAGTGAGATGATCCTAGAACTTTATCCTAAATATTTAAGTCTAGGCAACTAAAAGTAGTAAAGGTTCAAATGAGTTCTAGATGGCTTCCTAAATGGAAAGTTGTTAAAATCAAGGTAGGAGATAAAGATGTTGAAGTATGCTATGATGATAAATTGAAACTCTACTGTTGTCCATTATGTAGTCCAGAATGTAAAAAAGGCGGTATTCCGGATTATAGCTCTTATTTTTACTCTATAGAGGATCTAGATAACCATCTAATAGCCCATAAGGATTCTTTATGGTTAAGAAAAGGATATCATTATGAAGAAGAGGAGGAGGAAGATATTGAACAAGATGAGGACTAGAATAGCTATAGTAGGCAGTTACACAATTGATGAAATAAAGTTAGATGATAAAGTTACAGAAAGTCCAGGAGGATCTCCAGTTTATTCTAGCTTAGGAGTTATAAGTGCAGGTGGTAAGCCAGTTGTATATTCAGCAAAGGGAAAAGATTTCAAATTTAACGTAAGTGCTCTTATCGAGGAAGGAGATATACAAACTGTAGAGAAAAGTCTTAGATTTAAGATCGAGATAAATAGCTCTGGAAGAAGATTAATACTTCAACATTCAATCGGAAAAATGACAATTAATTGGAGTAAAATAAAAAATAATAATGGAGTAATAGTTAGTCCGGTTTGTAATGAGGTAGACCCGAATGGATTTATTGATGTAGATATTCCGATAGCTCTCGATGTTCAAGGATTTATAAGAAATTGTGTTGAAGATCAGGAAATATCTTATACGAGGTTAAACTTGCCAAGAAGAAAATACACCGTAATACACTCAAATTACGATGAGATGCAATATGGCAATTTTACTGTAAAAGAACTACTAAACCTAGGAGCACAAGAAGTTATAATTTCTTACGGCGATAAAGGTTTTTCTCTATTTTATGGAGATAGTGAAAGGAGATATTTCACAAGACAACCAGGAAACGTGAATGTTGGAAATGGGGATTACCTTTTAGCTGCATATTTTACCTTAAGACTTAGAGGATATACGGAAGTTGAGGCTGGAGAAGAGGCACTAGAACTCACAGAGAATTTCAGCAATTTTGGGCCGAAATTAATGCTTCCTCCAACGTGAGATTTTTCCATTCACCCAATCTACCGCAATATCTTATTTTGCCATTTTTGGTTAATTTTTGTGATTCACCATATAAAATTGAATTTTTTATCACATGCGATCTATAACCTATTATTGAATTAAGATCTAAAATTTTCAATCTCTTAAGATCTCCAAAAACTCTTTCTGTATCTATCAATTTCTTTGAAAAGAAAGAATAAACATAATTAACATTAACGTCTTCTTCTGGGACAGTTATTATGTGAGAAAAAGAAATACCTGAACTTCCATTAATGTAGATTTTCCAGTTAGTATCGCTATTATTCCTTTTATTTAATATAATAGTAAGCAAACAATCAATAGAATTTGCTTTATTACGTTCCATACTCTCATTTAGTATAGTCACATAAGCAGTATCAAATTTAAGGGCTTGTTTATTAGTAATTATTAGGTTATCCTTGATCTCTTTTACATATGCCCTTATTAATCTGACCTTAGATGAGACGGAGTTAATATATTTTTGTAGATTTTTTACTAAATATAATCTACTATCAAAGTTCAACCAAGCTGGAAGTGAATCACACTCTGGACATATTTTATCTTTTAATCTTGACTCCTTTTCGATTGTTAATGTATAATCAATTTCCTTAAATTCCAGTTCATAATCACTTATAACCGATGGATTTCTGACTATCGGTGGTAAAAGAGTAACGTGGATTCCTAGATCTTCTGTTGAGTATAAACCTCCCAATTGGGGTTGCTGATCTATCAGCAAGGAATTATGTCTGATTGCCACGGTAACTCCGGTAATGCCTCCTCCTAAAACTACATCCATCTACCTAATGTAATACCTAGTATAAAA
Source organism: Candidatus Acidianus copahuensis (assembly GCF_000632495.1). Taxonomy (GTDB): domain Archaea; phylum Thermoproteota; class Thermoprotei_A; order Sulfolobales; family Sulfolobaceae; genus Acidianus; species Acidianus copahuensis. Next base: position 61,775 of record NZ_JFZT01000045.1, read on the forward strand.
TAAATTTTCCTTATATAATTCAGTAAATACTAATGGCTCTAAATTTCTGGGACCTCAATTAGTATTACATAACCTTTCATATCCCCTAAGTCAACGTCTACATCAATTGCTCTGAGTCTATCATTGATATTATTAAGATCGAGCAAGGTAACCTTAAAATCTTGGTAAATGTTTTTTGCAATCTCTAATGATTTAATAGCTTGAGCCTTCGACAGTTGTATGTCAAATATCCCTGCACCCTCAGTTATCACTGGGCCGAAAACTGATTTCATTAATTATCTATACTACTCTTATAGAATAATATTTTAAGATCAATAGCAGAAGTCTGAAGGTATTGTTAACTTCTATACACTTTATAATTACTCCATGTATTTAGGGATTATGGGATTCATAATAACGTTCTACTTTTTAATGGTTATCCTCTATATTTGATCCAAAATTCTCTTTGATGAAAAGAGATACGTATTTTTCTTCAACAACGTAGCATTAAAGTCTACTCTCATTTTGGAGAAATAATATCTATTAACAAGCTTTCAGGTTAATGTATTTTTAGTATACATATTGTCTACTATAGTTTCATCATGATCAATATCTAGATCTCTCACCATATTCACCTTATTAACAAACTAGTTCTACTCACACCTTCAAAATACCTTACGCTTTAGCGTTTGAGAAACATGCATTCTATCCTTTTACATCCTTCTCATAAAATATTAGGTTATTCCATAGTAATATGGAATTTTAGACCTTATATATTGTCTATCAACTAGATATTTTATCGAAGTCCATATGCCAACAATAAAAGTAATATTTGGTCCGGAAGGAGATAATGGAATTACATTCTTACTGTTTGAAGTCGTGAAGACTTTGCCTAATAAACAATCTATATCCATAGATGTAGAGACTGATCTACTGTATCAATATAATAGCCCAACAATAGAAATCAATGGTAAAAGGACTGTAATAGATTACTTTTCAGATGAAGAATGTAAAGAAAAACTTCATAGATTAATAAAAGGAGAACTTATAGAGGAGAGGAAAACGAAGAAAATTTACAAAACAAATGATTATATTTTTGGAGAAGGAGTTCCTGCTTTCTGATATCCTCAGCTTACTAAAACTGGATTTATCCATAAGATGAAATTGCACAGTAGCATTGTCACTACATTTCAACATTAAGCAAGGATTGACATTTCTAAAGAAACAGCTATGGATAGAACTTTTAGGTTAAGAAGAGGAGGACGCTTGTCGGGTATCTTTTGTTCTGTTTTGGTTTTTCAGTTTGATCCCTCTAACTTATTATAGCCCTATTTCACCTGTTGTTAGGCCAATGATGTCCCTATTACTTTATAACTATACTGTTAGACCACAGAAGTAAAATAATTCTAGCATATTTCTTAAGCATAACTACACGCCCTGCAAGTACGTAATGTGTCCTTCCTGTCAATAACGGAGAAATATATATCCTCGAAATCTATATTATTAATATAAAATTCCTTTGAGGTTGTCAACTGAATTCTCATTACTGAACGTCCTATTTGCAGCAGAGTTAAAAGATTAAATTATTAATTATAATTAAATTATATAAAAAAATTGAAACATAATCTTTCTTATAATAATTTATATTAATACTAACGTTAAATAGGTTAAATGTATTATGTCTATTTAAGTTAATTTTTTCCTAATAGAATTAATAATAATTATATATGATAAGTTCTTTGATTTTATTAATAATACTTAGAGAACTAAGTTAGGAATATCTCTACATGGGCCCGGAGGGATTTGAACCCTCGATTACTGCCGTGTGAGGGCAGCGTCCTAACCAGGCTAGACGACAGGCCCAGATGCTTAGTCATATTCTAAAATAAAAAATTAAACTTTTACGCTACTCTTAAACTATCTAGAATAGTAGGAGCATAAACGTTTGTATTCCATAGACCAAGCCTTTTCCTATTCCTGTTTAGTAAATCCCTAAACTCTGATATTGCAGAGGCCTCTCCGTGATTAAGTAATATATTTCTAGGTTTAGGTGACATATGCTCGAGGAACTTTAACAACTGTGTCTGATCCGAATGTCCAGAGAAACCTTCTACAGATTTAATTTCCATCTGAATAGTTATATTTTCTACTCTACCATCTCTGTTAATTATTTGAACCTCTCTAGCGCCGTCCCTTATTTTTCTTCCCAAAGTACCCTCAGCCTGATAACTTACAAACACTAATGAGTTTCTAGCGTCTGAAGCCATCTCTTTGAAAAACTCCACCGCTGGTCCTCCATTTAACATTCCAGACGTCGCCAGTATTATACTGGGTTCTCCGTGTGCGATATCCTCACGATATCCTTCAATTCTCTTAAAGTTAGGCGCTGTAAACGGGTTCTCATCACGATAAAGTATAGAATCTCTTACTTCCTTAGATAACCATTCAGGATAAGCTGTATGGATAGCAGTTACCTCATCAAATAATCCTGTTACATATACAGGCACTTCTGGAATTAATTTTTCCTTTATAGCGTTATTTATTACTAACATCATCTCTTGACCTCTACCTACAGCCAAGACTGGTATAAGCACCTTACCTCCCTTATTAACCGTATTATTTATTATATCGACCAATTCTTTTTCAGATTCTTCTCTATTTGTCTGTTTTTGCTTTCCATAAGTAGTTTCCATTATTATCGTATCTACTTTAGGAAATTCATTGACAGCCTTATCCAATAACCTAGTCCTAGCATACTTAAAGTCCCCAGTGTACACAATATTATGCATACCATCGCCAATATGAAGGTGCGCCATTCCAGAACCTATTATATGACCAGCGTTGTAAAATGTTAGCCTAATATCTGGAGCTATGTCTGTCACCTCTTCGTAGTCTAGAGTAATTGTATGCAAGAGCTCCTTTCTTACCTCTTTAGCGGAGTATGGTAGGGGTCTCCCCTCCTTCTCTGCAACATCTAGTAAATCTAATTGCATTAATGCCATAACATCCCTTGTTGGAGATGTGGTATAAACAGGTCCCTCATATCCATACTTAAATAGAAAAGGAACCATACCACAATGATCTAGGTGTGCATGTGTTATAACGACAGCGTCTAGATCCTCTAATCTTAGTTGATCAATGTCAAGTTTAGGATACATTCTTTCTCCGAAGCTAGCGCTAGGGTTAACTCCTGTATCTAAAAGTACTCGACTTTCCTTAGTCTCTACCAATACAGCAGATCTACCTACCTCTTGAAAAGCTCCTAATGCAGTGACTCTAACATATCTATCCTTAAATAAGAGTTCTCTATGAATCCTTTCACCAAACGTCTTGAGTATCTTAGATCTATATTCAGTTTCATTATACATATGAGTAAGAACGCTTTCTACAGTCCTAGACTTTATAGGCGGTTCCCTAACTATCTCAGGCTTCCAGAACGTTTCCATAAAAATCTTTTGTTGAATTAGACCTCCTTTCCCTATTACAAGACCTGGTTTTTTTGCCTTTATTAATACCTCGCCTAAATCTTCGTCAAACTTTACATCAGCTATCTGCGCCTCTGGAGGTACGATATTCTTTATAATTTCAAGAGCTTCTTTCTCGTTTTTTCTTACACTTCTATCTGCCTTCACTACTATCCTCTTTTTTATTTCCTTGGCGATCTTTCTAATAACTTCAGTATTATTTGTTAAAAATGAAGGATTCTTTACATATATAGCTATCTCTGGACCCTCAAATTCAATCCTAGTTATCTGTGCATCTTTCGGTATACCGTTGTATATAGATGCTATTAACTCAAGCCTACCTGCCAAACTTAATCACCAATTTTAGTAGAAGAAGAATTACACTAATCGCTATTTACTTTTTAATATTTAAATCTTGTTAACATAGAGTATGGAATTGAGAGAACACGTAATAGACTTACCAGGAAGGATATTTATTGGAAATGGAATTATATCAAAGATAGAAGAATATCTTTTAGAAAGTAGACTCGAAGGACCCTATCTAATAATTACTGGTCATAACGTTAGACGATTGGTTGTAGAATCAGTCTTAGATAAATTATCGTCCGCAGATTTATTAGTAGCTGAAGTAGACGATGCTAATTTAGACGAAGTAAAAAAAGCTGAAGAACTATCAAAAACCAAAAACATCAGAACAGTACTAGGTATAGGTGGAGGAAAATCAATAGATGTTGCTAAGTTGACGGCATTCGATCTTAACCTAAACTTTATTAGCGTTCCTACATCTCCATCCCACGATGGGATAACTTCTCCATTTGCTTCAATAAAAGGTCTAGGTAAACCTGTTTCTCTAAAAGCAAAAGAACCTAACATAATCATAGCTGATATAGATATACTTAGCTCAGCTCCTAGAAGGCTAATAAATGCAGGTATAGGTGACACAATAGGCAAGATTATAGCTGTGAGAGACTGGAGATTAGCAGCAAAATTAAGAGGAGAGTATTACGGTGACACTACTGCTTCCCTTGCCCTTCTTTCTGCAAAACATGCTATAATTTGCTCTAGAATAATAAATAAGGATCTAAAGTATGGTATTAGGCTCTTAATGGAAGCGCTTATAAGTAGTGGAGTAGCTATGGGAATGGCTGGTAGTACAAGACCGGCAAGCGGATCTGAACATCTGTTTGCTCATGCAATTGAAATGCTATATCCCGAAGGACCAATGCATGGAGAATTGGTGGGAATTGGTGCAATAGTTATGGCTTACATTCATGGCATAGACTGGAAAGAAATAAGAAAGGCATTAAAAAGAATTGGAGCACCAGTTTCAGTAAAAGAAATTGGAGTACCTGATGAGATCGCGATTAAAGCGCTTACCATTGCTCATACTATAAGACCAGAAAGATATACTATATTAGGAGATAGAGGAGTTACATGGAATTCGGCTGAGAAAATACTTAAAGATACTGAAGTTATCTCTTAAATGTATCCTCATTGAATACTTCAGTATAAGTTAATGTAAATCCTGGTAATACATAAGTTAATATATCCCTCGCTAGATTGTATTTGACTATTTCTATACCATCAACTAAGAAGTAGTCCTTTGGAATCGTAATTTTTACATTCTTAGAGTCCTGCAGTATTTCCGTATTTAACTTATTTTCCTTAAACCATCTTTCTATGAGAGCATCCACTTTTTCTTTTGGTTCTTTTAAGACTTTTACGACTTTTACTTTATACATCAAAGTTCTTCCCGCATATGGATGATTTAGATCTAAAACTACTCTGCCTCCTGTAACACTCCTAATAGTAGCATATCCTCCTCCCTCAACTCTAACTATCATATTCGGTCTAGGATTTATTCCTTGCCTTTTTAGCTCACTTAGACTAACTATTTTTACTTTTGAAGGATCTCTATTTCCATATGCTTTTTCTGGTTGAATTTCAAATTCCTTTTCTTCATTTTCATTAAGATTATATAGAGCCTCCTCCAATCCAGGAATAACTCTATGTTCACCCAGGATTACAAGAAGAGGCTTGTACTTTTGTTCTGTATTATATACGTTTGCCTTCTTGGCTTCTTCTTCAATTGTTGTATCAATTACTTCTCCAGTATCTTTAATTTTTGCTACATAATCTATGTAAATGAAATCGTTATCCTTAAACATTTAGAGGTCAATGTCTGTTAATTATCATAGCTTTAAAATTACTCTTTTCAGCGATCTCCCACATCAATTTTTTTATAGAAACAGCTTTCTTTTCTCTATGGATTATAAAGTCAAGGACATCGGATTAGCTGAACAAGGTAGAAAACAAATAGAATGGGCAGAACTCCATATGCCTGCTCTAATGGAAGTAAGAAAAGAACTAGTGGCAAAAAACAGTTTAAAAGGTTTAAAAATAAGCGCTGTACTACATGTTACTAAAGAAACAGCAGCTTTGGTTAGAACTCTTAAGCAGGCAGGGGCTGAAGTAGCCTTAGCAGGAAGTAATCCTCTATCTACACAAGACGATGTAGCTGCCGCTCTAGCTAAAGATGGAATAAAAGTTTTTGCATGGAAAGGGGAAAGCGAAGATGATTATTACCAAAACATGAACATAATACTATCTTACAATCCAGATATTTTAATGGATGATGGAGGAGATCTTCACGCATTGGTTCATGAGAAACACTCCAACCTCAAGATTATAGGAGGTACAGAAGAAACCACTACTGGGGTAATTAGACTAAAAGCAATGGAAGAAGATAATGTCCTTAAATATCCAGTTATAGCTGTAAATAATGCCTTTACTAAATACCTTTTTGATAATAGAGTCGGAACAGGACAGAGTGCAATAGATGGGATAATAAGATCTACAAATGTGTTAATAGCAGGTAAAGTTGCTGTTGTTGTAGGATATGGTTGGGTCGGAAGAGGAATAGCCATAAGGTTCAGAGGTATGGGAGCTAGAGTGATCATAGTTGAGGCAAATCCCCTGAGGGCATTAGAGGCAGTAATGGACGGATTTGATGTGATGCCTATGGTAAAAGCTTCGAAGTTAGGGGAAATATTTGTTACAGCAACTGGTAATATAAATGCAATAAGCAAGGAACATATACAAAATATGAAAGATGGAGCTATATTAGCTAATGCTGGTCACTTTAACGTAGAAATTGATGTTAAAGGATTAGGGGAAATTGCTAAAAACGTCAGAGAGATAAGACCTTATCTTGATGAATATACCTTAGCAAACGGAAGAAGAATATATCTCTTAGCGGAAGGTAGATTGGTAAATTTGGCAGCCGCAGAAGGACATCCAAGCGAGGTAATGGATTTGAGTTTCTCAAATCAGGCTCTATGTGTTGAATATATATATAATAATAAAGAAAAATTGCAGAAAAAAGTGTTAAATGTACCAGCTGAAATAGATGAGAAAGTAGCATTTCTTAAACTTAAAGGAATGAACATAGAAATTGAGGAATTAACCAAGGAACAGAAGGAATATATGAAACAATGGAAATATGGTACGTAGTTTTTTAACGTAAGTCTTAAAAGAGATTATGCAGTTTTATTAAAAAGTGGGCCCGTAGCTCAGCTAGGTAGAGCGCCCGGCTCATAAGATAATCTGAGAAACCGGGTGGTCCAGGGTTCAAATCCCTGCGGGCCCAAGCGTAGGATAAAGGGCCCGTCGTCTAGCCTGGTTAGGACGCTGCCCTGACACGGCAGTAATCCAGGGTTCAAATCCCTGCGGGCCCATGTCTTTTTAAGATGATATGTTGATACTATGAGATTTAAAACTAAATCATCTATGTTTTAGAAGAATCCCCATCTCTATAAACCTCGCAAACACAACTTATACACTTTAAAATACACATCTCAGGTTGTGATCCTTTGAGACAATAACCGCGTTTACTATAAGTACATAAAGTGTTATCATCATTAATGAGAGAGAAGAGATACCTTTGCTCAACCTTATAGTCTAGATTTCTCTTGATTTCATCAATTGAATTCTCGCAGTAGAATGTCTATTGTATTAA
>NZ_JFZT01000046.1 GCF_000632495.1 Candidatus Acidianus copahuensis
TAAAAAGTGGGCCCGTAGCTCAGCTAGGTAGAGCGCCCGGCTCATAAGATAATCTGAGAAACCGGGTGGTCCAGGGTTCAAATCCCTGCGGGCCCAAGCGTAGGATAAAGGGCCCGTCGTCTAGCCTGGTTAGGACGCTGCCCTGACACGGCAGTAATCCAGGGTTCAAATCCCTGCGGGCCCATGTCTTTTTAAGATGATATGTTGATACTATGAGATTTAAAACTAAATCATCTATGTTTTAGAAGAATCCCCATCTCTATAAACCTCGCAAACACAACTTATACACTTTAAAATACACATCTCAGGTTGTGATCCTTTGAGACAATAACCGCGTTTACTATAAGTACATAAAGTGTTATCATCATTAATGAGAGAGAAGAGATACCTTTGCTCAACCTTATAGTCTAGATTTCTCTTGATTTCATCAATTGAATTCTCGTAGTAGAATGTCTATTGTATTAACGTCTACGCTGAAAGCCTTGCTTGTCTCCCTTAACTCGAAGAACTAGTAGCCCTCGGTAATGAAGTTCACTTATATTCTACCATTCCTTGCTAGCTTGTTAGTAACACGCTTTTAACTTATCTTGAGAAAAACCTCTACCCACCCTAACGTTGAAATTCCTCGGTAAAAGAGGTAAAAGATTTTGAACTTCTTGCTTTATCTTATAATTTCTTCGACCGCTCTGCAGATATACAAGGACAATATTTATCTTCCGTCTTACGCTTCAGAAAACCAAAACTTTTGTTCCTCCCAAAACCCCTTAACACTTCGTAATAGCGGCCAACAGTGTTTTGGACAGTCTGGGGTGTAGTTGTTTGTGTTCCTTATCCTGTTTTTCAGATACAGGAATAGTTTTCTTAATGTATTGTTTATCCCTTTTCATCCCTTTCATAGAAGTAGATTAATGTATACCGTTGTGTTGTACAACTCATACGCTTAACTGGACTTTTTAACTTACTGTTTGAGAATAAGTATAAGATCTAAAAGAGAGGCTACAGTCACCATCTGACTACTATCTAAATACTTTATATTTTTCTAGAACGAGACAATCTTCCCTC
>NZ_JFZT01000047.1 GCF_000632495.1 Candidatus Acidianus copahuensis
TTGCTTGTCTCCCTTAACTCGAAGAACTAGTAGCCCTCGGTAATGAAGTTCACTTATATTCTACCATTCCTTGCTAGCTTGTTAGTAACACGCTTTTAACTTATCTTGAGAAAAACCTCTACCCACCCTAACGTTGAAATTCCTCGGTAAAAGAGGTAAAAGATTTTGAACTTCTTGCTTTATCTTATAATTTCTTCGACCGCTCTGCAGATATACAAGGACAATATTTATCTTCCGTCTTACGCTTCAGAAAACCAACTTTTGTTCCTCCCAAAACCCCTTAACACTTCGTAATAGCGGCCAACAGTGTTTTGGACAGTCTGGGGTGTAGTTGTTTGTGTTCCTTATCCTGTTTTTCAGATACAGGAATAGTTTTCTTAATGTATTGTTTATCCCTTTTCATCCCTTTCATAGAAGTAGATTAATGTATACCGTTGTGTTGTACAACTCATACGCTTAACTGGACTTTTTAACTTACTGTTTGAGAATAAGTATAAGATCTAAAAGAGAGGCTACAGTCACCATCTGACTACTATCTAAATACTTTATATTTTTCAGAACGAGACAATCTTCCCTCACCTAATGGATGTGGTCTACCATCTCTTAACCTTAATGGACATAGAACTAAAATCATTTATTATTTATAAAAATATAAATATATTAGCTTTAGCTAAACTAGTTCAGACAGCGTATTGAAAACATAAATAAAATCCAATAAGTTAATCATTACTTCTATGACTAGGTTAGAAATAGATGGAAAAACATATACATTTGAAAATTGTCTAGTCCTTTATGGGTACCATGATGTCCAAAACGTTGTTAATTCGTTACAAATACTCGATACTTTAGGATATCAATCTATAAGACATAGAATTGCATGGGATATATATTTCAAGATATCTAGAGAATATTCGGATGATATAAGAACTCTCTATTTCACTATTTTCGAAATATCATCCATTTTTAGAGAGTTAAACTTTAGAAATATAGATCCTTCTTATGCGTTACCCTCTATAATATCAAATATTCCTATTTCGCTCAAGTTGAAGGTTGAGAATAATACTATATACTTAAGTTCACCCATTCATCTTTCAATAGAAGCGGATTTAACTAAAATGTTAATGAAGATGATAGGGAGAAGGTTACAGGATATTAACTTACCATACTCATCGAAGGTAACCATTCCTCTACAACAACTTACAGGTATAAAAGACTTTGAAATAATACTGGAAAATGACTATAATAATAATAAAATTAATATCAATTTAGATCTAAAATTACCCCTTTATTCTAGAGGATTAAAGAGAAACTTTAGTGTGGAAGACGCAAAGAAAATTCTAATCGTTACAGCAAATGAGGTTAATAGTAAGTCCTTCGATATGAACCCAATCTTTGAAGACTTCAGTGTTAGACTTATTGAAAGTTCAATAGAACCGGCTCTCTCAGCAATTAAGGATATTCTATCAAGTGAATCTGAAATCTCAGAAATTGTTTATATTCCAGCATTAAGACCGTTTCTATTAAACGCGGAAGAATCTGCCCTTTCTCAAGAAGAAATAGCCCAACTTTTCTCAGACGGTTGTGTAATGGCAATAAATAGGATAAGAGAAGGTAAAATGAGCTTTAAGAATGACAATTTTATTAGAGAGTTAAAAGTCGAAAATAAATCTCTAAAGTATAAGAATAACTCAATAGTCCTGGCTCCTTTACATGTAAAAACAATTTCAGCGATTTTATTAGAATTATTGGCAGCTAAAGATAATTCTTTGGTAATTATTGAAAACCCTGAAGAGTTTCTGATAGAAGAGGACAAAAATCTCGTAGTAAGTGTACTAAAGGACTTCCTACATAAGAATAACGATAAAAAATTGTTAGTTATTACTGGAGATCATTATATAGAAAAAGAGATAGGAAAAATATGTAATTAAATTCTATAGAGAACAATAGAATCATACGTTGGATCAATCTTAACGTTTATAACCCTAAGCTCATTTTGACTGCTTGATAATGCTGATTTAAGTTCACTATAGCTGTAAACCGTTATTGCACCTATAGATTTTTCAAGTTGTTTATCAACGTTCAAAGTTAGATTTGCCTTACCTATAACAGGGGTATCTGCTTTAGTAGTATCTAAATATGTTAGTCCTTCATCATTAAATATAATTATTGTACCCTTAGATTTTCTTCTTGCTTGCAATAATTGCATTGTACTAAACACGCCATGAATATCAGTTATACCTATGGCACTAGAGTCATCTTCTTGTATAACTCCAGAAACTCCTAATCCTTTAGCCATTATGCTTTCAGAAGTAAACCATATTGGCATATCTACTGGAAACCTTATCATATCAAAAGTGGGAGCTGAAAGATCTATAAATATCTTAGAAAATCGATAGTTCTTTAGAAGCCTGACTACGTCATATGGCCAAAGAGTAGAATGTGGACGTAACATTTGGTCTTTCTTTGATACATAGATCTCTTTTCTAATACCTCTATCTATATTTTGGATTTTCTGCTTAAGTAAGGCAATTAATTCCTTAATAAATAGGCCAGAGTCTGATACTATAGGTAAGTGAGGCATAATAACTTTGCTTACATCTTCGCCATCGATATTATTGAACATTGTAAAACCTTTAAACTTCATTGACCATCCGCCTGTGGAAAGCTGTGTTAATCTAGTACCTATGAAGAGTATAGCATCTGACTCAGCCATTATTTTGTTCCCTATATCTGTTCCCATTAAACCTAATCCTTCACCTGCAAATAATGGATGAGATGAAGGAAAACCTCCCTTTCCTTTAATTGTAGTTATGACGGGGGCGTCTATTAATTCCGCTAGATCGATTAGATCTTTGGATGAACCACTAGCTATTACCCCATATCCCGCTACAATCAATGGTAACTTAGAATTTGAGAGAACCTCCGCTACTTTTGCTACCGTATTCTTATCTGGAGTACGTTTTTCGGGCTTTTGTTCAGCTGGATTTAGCGGATATGCCTTCATCTTGAACAGATCTTCTGCGATCTCAATATACACAGGCCGCGTTCTATTGCTTAGAGCCTCCTTATTACCTTTCTCTATAGTAAAAACTATTTCTTCAATTGTAACAACTCTCTCTCTAAGTTTAGTTACTGGAGCTAAAAGAGACATTACATCATCCGGAGTTCTTAGCTCTCCTATCCGCGCCCTACCTGTATCTCTATACGATCTTAGACCTCCTATAATTAACAATGGAACAGATTCAATGAATGATTGGGCTACTATATCTACCGCTTCTAAAATCTGAGTAGAAGGAATTTGAATAACAACACCAGCAGAATTATTGCTCATAGCATAGGCTTGAGCTAGTAAGAAAGAATCTCTAGGCGTAACTGAAGTATCGATATTTATATTATATTGAAGTAGTCTCTCTCTAAGATTATCTGGTAAATTATATGTAGTGAATATTTTCTTAATTCCAATATCATTTAACGTAAATGCTATAGCTTCATCTCCACTCATCTCTTTACCTACAGTCTCCTCTTTCCTCTTTGGTTGACTCAATATGTCACCACCAATTTTTAGATACTTAAAAGATTTAAGAATTGCATATATACGATCTTAGAAAACCCTTCTCCTACTGGCTGTCATAGTTTAGATTTTAATAGAACATTAAATTGACTCACAATTTACTTTAGACTGAAAAAGCCGGGGACGGGATTCGAACCCGTGAAATAACGGGTCTCTGCAAGACCCACTGCGGCCCTTAGCGCTATCGATGGGATAGTGCCGCCTTAGTCCGCTCGGCCACCCCGGCACATAATTTTTGCCGTTAAAAATTATAAAGTAATTGTATGTCTTAGATTGTGATGCTTATTTGATAAGCTTCTTAGACGTAGGTAAAGTTCTTAAAGAGATTAGTGAACTTACTGATTTCGTAATCATAGGTGATACTGTAGTCGATCTTTTATTAAAGAGAAAAGGAACAGAAAGCGATGTTGATATCTTTCCATTAGAACTAAGCGCAGTAGCTGAGGAGGACAAAATAAGGAATTTTTCCGAGAATAATGGCTGGGATTATGGAACTACTCCAATAGACACGCCAAGACTATTAGTACCACTAGGAGATTCACAACTCCAAGTAGATATTTATGATAATATACAGGATTTCTTTGTTCCTGAAGAGATCCTAAAGAGCGCTATAGCTATGAGTATAGGTGATTCAGAATTCAAGGTAATCCGTCTAGAAGACTACATTCTCCTGAAAGCTAATGCTTATAGAGAAGAAGATGAAGACGAACTTAAAACAATCTTACATTTTATAGGAGAAAAAAAGCTTAAGATTGATAAAAATTATTTATACAAACATACTGAATTATTTGAAGAAAATTCTGAAAATATAAAAGAAAGACTTGAGCTGATTGGCTTTAAGCTTTCTTAGTTGGTAGTTCTTTCTTCTTAGGTCTAAGGTTTCTACTATGACATCTCCTGCATTTGGTAGCCCTTATAGGATTTAATGCTCCACAGTTTCTACATACTTTTTTCATGAATATTCTGTCTTGAATTATCTTGACCTTCTCTGGTTCGTTGATAGGCATTTAAGAACCCAGTACTTATATAACTGTCTGATTCAAAAATATTGCGGTAGAACGGAGAGTGATTGGATGAAAATTCCTCTAGATTATCTATGCGTTAAAAGCGGTCTCCTTTGCAACAGGTGCCAAAGTTTGGTCGATAGAGGTGAAGTAGAAAACTTTGAAATAAAGGTTATGGAGGCCCTTCTGGATTTAGAAGAATCACAGTTTAAAGAACTAAAAGAATCAACCTATTACAAGGCAATTAAGGTAAACAACAATCTCCTTATACTTTTAGTAGGCAGTGGACCTGGAATGACGATACAAAAGTGGGTAAAAGTAGCTAAAGCCCTTCAAGATAAACTTGGTATGAAGGTCAGAATAATGGAGAAAACAAACAACATAAAGAGTAGTGCTGTTCAGTTGTTATCTCCTGCAAGAGTTTTAGGAGTTAATACAGTATGGCTTCCTGACGGTTCAGTTCAATATGTGATTAGAGTTTCTAGAAATGAGACAAGATTATTACCTGCTGATACTCTCGTACTAGAATCGGCACTTTCAAAAATCCATGACACTCGAGTAAAGATTAGGGTAGAATAAATGTATAGAACAAACTTTATAGCAGATATTACACCAGAAATGGAACAAAAGGAGATTGTAGTAGCTGGATGGATTCATAACATAAGGGATCTTGGGGCAAAGAAGTTTATATTACTTAGAGATGCTACTGGAATAGGTCAGGTAATAATAGAAAGAAATACAAAGGCTTTTGAAGCTTCAAACGATCTAAGTCTTGAATCTGCAGTCCAAATTAGAGGTATAGTTAAAAGTGATAAGAGAGCACCTCGAGGAGTTGAGGTACATGCTGAGGATATAGTAGTCTTAAGTAAGGCTAAATCACCTTTACCTTTAGATGTTTATGGCAAGGTAAAAGCAGATATAGACACAAGGCTCAGAGAAAGATTACTCGATTTAAGACGAGAGGAAATGCAGGCAGTTATAAGAATAGAGTCTGAAGCTGTTAGGTCTTTCAGAGAGAACTTGTATAAAAATAGATTCGTAGAAATATTTACGCCAAAGATTATTGCTACGGCTACTGAGGGTGGAGCACAATTATTCCCTGTGATTTACTTTGGAAAAGAGGCTTTTCTTGCTCAAAGTCCACAGCTTTACAAGGAACTATTAGCAGGAGCCGTTGAAAGAGTATTTGAGATTGGACCAGCATGGAGAGCGGAAGACTCGGATACCCCATATCACCTATCCGAGTTTATAAGTGCGGATATAGAGATGGCATTTGCAGACTATAACGATGTAATGGGTATAGTTGAGGATACTATAATTACCATGGCTAATAAACTAAAGGAGAAATGTTCGGCAGAGCTAGAAACGCTAAATTATAGGCTGCCTGATATAAGTAAACCTATAAAAAGAATAACATATACAGAGGCAATAGAGACATTACAAAGCCTTGGAGTAAAAATAAAGTTTGGAGATGATTTAGCTACGCCAGAACTAAGAACTCTTAATGAACATTTAAAAACTGATCTTTATTTTGTAATAGACTGGCCAGCCGAAGCTAGACCATTCTACACTAAAAGAAAAGATAATAAACCAGAAATTAGTGAAAGTTTCGATCTGATATTTAGATGGTTGGAGCTCGCATCTGGAAGTAGCAGAAATTTTAGAAGAGAAGTCCTTGAAAATGAGCTTAGGGTTAGAGGACTTAACACATATAACTTCGAGTATTTCCTTAAATGGTTTGATTATGGAATGCCACCACATGCAGGAGTAGGAATAGGTCTACAGAGGCTTATGTTAATGTTTACTGGGCTTCAAAATGTAAAAGAGATATCATTATTCCCAAGAGATAAGAAGAGACTTGTCCCATAATTTTAATCTCTAATATAGTTTTATTTCTCACGTTATCTTTCTTGGATCAAGTCTAAGAAGTTCCTCTAAGACGATTGTAGCATACATACCTCTATCCAAAGCAAAAGATAACGTTTCGTCCTTAAATTTTATATCTCTCACTTTCATAAACGCTTTCCTCTTTAGATATGGTCTATTAACCTTAATCTCTCTAATATTGAATTGTTTTCCTTCTATTCCTTCCTCTTCAAAAACTAATTTACAATCTTCATCACACAAATTATCTTTACTGGATATTATTATTTCAACCTTATCTTTATCATTTATTACATTATTTAACTTTCTTGATAAAATTTTATTAAATATATAACTTTGATAGGCTTCCACATAAAAACTTAATGGAATCAAAGAAGTTTTCAAGGCTTGAAATGGGTTATTTGTCTTAATATAATTCTTAAGGATTGTTCGCTCTTGTTTGAAACTGATCGGAATCTCTTTTAATGCCTCTAAGAGTTCGCCATTCATTACCATTTTTCTGGCTTTTTTTATATTCTCAGATTCATCATCAAATGGATGACCTAAAATAAACATTATAGCGTTATACCAATCCCTTTTTACCAGATACTTACCAACTATATGAGTAATCGGTCTTCTACTTCCAAAACGTTGATAACCGAAAAATGCAGGTAGATAAGGATCTGACGAAATATCTGTTACCCTTTTGCTAAGTTTATCTTTATTTACTCTTTTTAGAACTATATTAAATATATTTCCTGTATGATTAAACTTGGAATCAGTATAACCTAGAAATCTTAAATTTATTCTATCTTCTTTATATTCTTGTATCCTTATTGGAGGTCTGATATAAATAAGCTGATAAGTATGAGCAGCCGAATCTTTTATACCTATATAATTTACCTTAGTTCTCAGCAAAACGTTTAATTTTCTTAATGCTGTAAAATGGTCAATATCATTTTTTTCTAATAGATAAACTGCATATTTCCCTATATTATTTTTACCTTTCCAATTTAAACATGATAAATAATCAATTTCTTCAATTACCTCAAATCCTTGAGGTCTTGGAATCTCTGCCTCTAATGGTTCCCAATCATGAATATACCTTTCAATCCCTATTGCTATATCTACTGGGCTTACAATAATTTCAGATCACCAGTTATTGGGTCAATTAGTCCATCTTCTGTAGGGCCTATTCCTGCACATGTAATCGTACCTGGTTCTATCTGCGTTTTGCCAGCATCTTCAATAACGGAAACCGGCAATCCTTTTTCTTTGGCCATTCTCACCTTTTTATATAATTCGTCTAAATCGTTAACTTTTACCACTATTTTCGGTTGCCCCTCAACAATCCAAGAGTCCAACCAAATTTTCCACTCTCTATTAGAAGAATTAATTATTTCTAAGACTAACGATACCGCAGCGTGGGCTACTTGAGCTGCAACTTTTCCTTTTCCTATTTTAATATCATTACGTACTAAAATAACCATTTTCACTTTTATCTTTCCCTCACTAAACTCAATGAAGTATAACATATTCTATAGGCTTAAATGATTTCGATTAACTTCTAACAGTTGTTTGGAAAAAAGATGATACAAAATATATAATATGCATCAAATGTCACTTTTTTAAACTCTGCGGATACTGTATAAAGGAGTTAGAATGTCAACAAACCTAAGCTTAAAAGAGGAAATAGTACCACCTGTATGTTCAAGTTGCGGAAGAATAATTCATCCTAAGGAAAGAGGAGTTGCATTTTATTGTCCAAACTGTGGACAAGTATTAATTCAGAGAGATATGTACTGTAGGCTCCAAGGAGTAGAGTATAAATGCCCAAATTGTGAGTTTATTGGACCTTAAGGTGTTATCATGACAGATGTTCTTGTGGTCTTAAAGGTATTCCCAGATAGTGATGAGATAGATTTAGATAAGTTAGCTGAGGAAATTGGCAAAAGACTCCCAACAGGCTACACTGTAGTTAGAAAAGATACAGAACCAATAGCTTTTGGTCTTAAGGCTTTAGTTCTGTATGTTCAGATGCCTGAACAGACAGAAGGTGGAACTGATGTATTAGAAGAAAAAGCGTCAGAAATAGAAGGAGTAAGTCACGCAGAAGTAGTAGGACTTACAAGGTTAGGTTTCTGATATAAGTTAATCTCTTTTAGCTAGTTTTCACAATAGATTACTTGGAGATAATATTGAGCACTAATTCTTCTGCTGAGCAACCGAGAAGGCGTGAACTTATATTAAAAGTAGTAGAAGCAAGACAAAAGGACGTTGGAAGAGGCAAGGTAAGGATAGATATAGATGCATTAGCTCAAATAGATGCCTCTGCTGGAGATGTAGTGGAAATAGAAGGCCAAAGGAAAACTGCTGCGATAGCGTGGGTCTTATCTAACGAGGATCTTATGGGTGAAAAAGACATAATAAGAATGGATGGTATAACGAGGAAAAATGCAGGAGTCTCTATAGGAGATAAGGTAATAGTAAGAAAAGCTAACGTGAAGTTTGCAACTTCTGTGAAGCTAGCTCCCTCCAATTTCTCTATAACTGTTGATCCTGGATTTGTAGCATATGTTAAGAAAAAATTGAAGGAATTCCCACTAGTAGAAGGAGATACTGTGCTAATACCTGTCTTAGGTCAAGCTATACCATTCACTGTTATTCAAGTAAGACCTGCAGGAGTAGTAATGGTCAATGATGATACAAGTATTAATATTAGCGATAAACCACTTGAGCAAACTAGATACCCTAGAGTTACTTATGAGGACATAGGTGGAATGAGAAATGTTATCCAGAAAATTAGAGAATTAGTAGAGCTACCTTTGAGGCATCCAGAATTATTTAAAAGACTCGGTATAGAGCCTCCAAAAGGAATTCTTCTCTATGGACCACCAGGAGTTGGTAAGACATTGTTGGCTAAAGCAGTAGCGAATGAGACAGACTCATATTTTACCTCCATAAACGGCCCAGAGATTATGAGCAAGTTTTACGGAGAGAGCGAACAAAGACTAAGGGAAATATTCGATGATGCTAAAAAACATGCACCAGCTATAATATTTATTGACGAGATTGATGCAATAGCTCCAAAAAGGGATGAGGTTATAGGAGAGGTTGAAAGACGAGTAGTAGCTCAATTACTGACACTTATGGACGGATTAGAAAATCGAGGTAATGTCATAGTAATTGCCGCTACTAATAGACCAAATGCCGTTGATCCAGCTTTAAGAAGACCAGGACGATTTGATAGAGAGATAGAGATACCTTTACCTGACAAGCAGGGTAGACTTGAGATCCTTCAAATACATACAAGGAACATGCCGCTATCTAAAGATGTCGATTTAGAAAAATTAAGTGAAATAACTCATGGTTATACTGGAGCAGATCTTGCTTCCTTAGTTAGAGAAGCCGCAATGAATACCTTGAGAAGATATTTACCTAAAATAGACATAACGCAGGACAAAATCCCTCCAGAAATATTAGAAATGATGGAAGTAAAGATGGATGATTTCATGAATGCTCTAAAGGAGATTGTACCAAGTGGAATGAGAGAAATATATATAGAAGTTCCAGAAGTAAAGTGGGATGATATAGGAGGTCTTATAGATATAAAAGAGGAGTTAAGGGAAGTTGCAGAATATCCTCTAAAATTTCAAGAATACTATGAAATGGCAGGAATTGAACCACCTAAGGGCATTCTAATGTTTGGTCCTCCTGGTACTGGAAAGACAATGCTGGCTAAGGCTGTAGCTACAGAGAGTGGGGCAAACTTCATAGCCGTAAGAGGACCTGAGGTATTGTCAAAGTGGGTTGGAGAAAGTGAAAAAGCAATAAGAGAGATATTCAGAAAAGCGAGAATGTATGCCCCTTCAGTTATATTCTTTGATGAGATTGATGCAATAGCTCCAATGAGAGGTATTTCGTCTGATACTGGTGTTACAGAGAGACTGGTAAATCAGCTATTAGCTGAAATGGATGGAATAGAAAAGCTGGAAAACGTAGTGATTATAGCTGCTACAAACAGGCCAGATATTCTTGATCCAGCTTTATTAAGGCCAGGTAGATTTGAAAAGCTCATATATGTACCTCCTCCAGATAAACCTGCAAGATACGAGATTCTAAAAGTTCATACTAAGAAAGTGGTCTTAGCCGAGGAAGTAAATCTTGAAGAAGTAGCGGAACGAACTGATGGATATACCGGAGCTGATTTAGCAGCGCTTGTCAGAGAAGCAGCCATGAGGGCTATAAGAGAGGGGATGAAGGGATGTATAGAGAAGGTAACAGAGATGTGCGAACCCATAGATAAGGATTGTAGGGATGTCAAGATGAAGGAATGTATAAAAGGTGTTAGTATTAAGGTAGAAACTAAGCACTTTGAAGAAGCTATGAAGAAGGTAAAGCCATCGGTAACGCAAGAAATGGTACAATTCTATCAGAACTGGGTAGAGAAAGCTAGACAACAATTACCTAAACAAACAGTAAAGCCTAGTACCTTCACGTGATTTAAATGTGGATGCAAGTTCCTCTTACTACGATAATCCTTGAAAAATTGAAGAAACTTAACGGACCAATCAAAGATGAAGAACTTTTTTCTGACTTAAAAAAAGAAACGAACTATGATATTTCTTTTAATGATTTTTTAAGAGCTTTGATGTCCCTGGAAATAAGAGGGTACATAAGCGTATCATTAATAAGGGAGAATTCAAGAATGATCACTTACATAGGTGAGAAGTAATAGGGGTAGATTTATCCGGACTAGTAGAGGATACAAAGAGAGAGATATCCTTAGCCGAAATTAAGGGAAAGAAGGTTAGTATAGACGCATATAACGCAATTTACCAATTTTTAACAGCTATAAGGCAACCTGATGGAACTCCACTAATGGACTCTCAAGGAAAGATAACTAGCCATTTAAGTGGTGTATTCTACAGAACGATAAGCCTTATTGAGGAAGGGATAATCCCCATTTACGTTTTTGATGGTAAACCTCCAGAGCAAAAGGGAGAAGAACTTGAGAGAAGAAGAAAGGTTAAGGAAGAAGCCGAAAGAAAACTTGAGAAAGCAAAAGAAGAAGGGTCAAAAAGAGAGATGAAGAAATACTCTCAAATGACAAGTAGACTTACTTCAGATATGGCAGAAGAGAGTCAAAAATTATTAAACGCAATGGGAATACCAGTAGTCCAAGCACCGTCAGAGGGAGAAGCAGAAGCTGCTTATTTATGCTCTATAAACAAGACATGGGGAGCTGCTAGCCAAGATTATGACTCACTCTTATTTGGTTCCACTAGACTTTTAAGGAATTTGACAATAACCGGAAAAAGAAAATTACCCAATAAGGATGTTTATGTTGAAGTAAAACCTGAACTAATAGAATTACAGAATTTATTAAAAAATCTAGGAATAAGTAGAGAACAACTCATAGACATAGCTATCCTTATTGGGACAGATTATGATCCAGAAGGAGTTAAAGGAATAGGACCTAAGACTGCATTAAAACTAATCACAAAATATGGAAATATAGAAAAGGCCGTAGAAAGAGGAGAGATTCCTAAATATATCCTTGAATTTAATATAGATAAAATAAGACAACTTTTCCTCAAGCCTCAGGTATCTGACGTTAATTTATCATTAGATTTAGGGGATCCAAATGTTGATGAGATTACAAGGATTTTAGTTGAAGAACATAACTTTAGTGAAGATAGAGTCAAGAATGGAATTGATAGACTAATAAAATCAAAAAAAGAAACTAAAGGGCTTTCGAGACAAACTGGATTAGATCAGTGGTTTTAACGGTATTAATAATGTAATTATAAAATAATCTAAATGTTAGGTGACTTAGGTTTAAATGTTACTATGTTAAACCTTAATTTGTGCAAGAAGCTAATTACTTACCTATATTCATTAGGCTTAACGGATTGCGTGTATTAATAGTAGGAGGAGGTACTGTTGGAAGTAAGAGGGCAAAAAATTTTTTAGATCATGGAGCAGACGTTACTGTAGTAAGCTTAGTATTTAATGAATATATTGAAAAAGAAGAAAATATAAAAAAAATTAGATTTGATGCCTCAACAATAAGCGAGAATTTTATTTCCGAATTTAACATTATAGTAACTGCAACAAACGATTTAGACATAAATCAGAGAATATGTGATATGGCTAAAAGATTAGGAAAACTCTGCAATAATCCCACTAATCCTCAAGACTCAAACTTTATCGTACCTATCTTTTATGCAGATAATGACTTATCTATAGCAGTAACAACATATGGAAAGTCAAGCATAGTTTCTAAGCTCATTTTGGAAAAGTCATTAACTGCACTAAGAGAGGAAAGCTATATAAGAGGTCTTATAGACGTTATGAGCAAAGTAAAAACATTAATGAAAGGATCCATAACGGATCCTAGATTGAGATATGAGTTATATCACAAGATATTTAATGATACAAATTTCGAATCTATGATTATAAAAGAGGACTATACAGGTGCATTAAGACGAGCAGAGGAGTTGATAAATGAGTATAATAGATGAATTAAATTCAAAGTTTTATGCAATAGTGTATACATATAAAACCGTTGGTATAGATAATCTTGCTCATCACTATTTGAGAGAAGAGGAAATCAAGGATCTCTATGGCCATTTTAAAGGAGAAATGAATGTAGTACAAACATGCAATAGAGTTGAACTTTATCTTTTTACGGATTATCACAATTATGATTCAATTTTAAGCTATCTAAATCACATTCATAACAAGGATATAACAAGGGATGCAACAATATTCAAAGGAACAAGAGCTGCACGCCACTTATTCGAAGTTGCTGCTGGTTTGGATTCTATGTCAGTGGGTGAATACGAAATATTAAGTCAGATTAAACTCAGTATACAAAACGCCAAAAAGATGAATATATCAAACAAATATATTGAAACTATATTTGAAAGAGCAATAAAAGTAGGAAGAAGAGTAAGACAGCTAACTGATATATCAAAGGGGAAAGTTGGAATATATTCTGTTGCAGTAGAAATGGCTAGAAACAGAATCAAAGATCTTGATAACAGAAAAATACTTATAATAGGTGCAGGGAAAATGGGGAACAAAATAGCCCAGATTCTACACAGTTATGGCTATTCAAATGTAACTATTATGAATAGAACTAAACAAAAAGGAGAGAGTCTTGCGACAAAATTTGGTTTTAGATATGAAAAATTAGACTTCTCTAAAATCAATGACTATGATATTATATTTTCTGCGATATTTTATCCTACTAAAATAAGTGCTAATAATACTTTGGTTATAGATATCTCCTCGCCAAATATTTTTGAGGGAAAAAATGTAATCACTTTAAAGGAATTAGAGGATTTCTCTTCCGAAATGAATAAACTTAGAGTAATGGAAACTTGGAAAGCTGAAAAAATCATAGAGGAGGGACTAAATGAATTAATAAGCGATTTAGCAAATCTAAAATATGATGAAATTATTTCGGATATACTGACGAGAATGGAAGAAATAAGGCAGAAAGAGGTTGAAAGAGCTTTGAAAGAGCTTAAAAAAAGAGACACCGAGGATGTCTTGAACTCAATGTCTAAAGCTATGCTAAAGAAGATTATGTCGCCTATGCTAGAAAAAGTAAGAGAGGCAGTAAAAAATGATGAGACAAATTACATTAACTTGATTTTAGAACTCTTTGATAATGGCAAACTTTCCCATAGTAAGACCAAGAAGATTACGACAGAACAAGCTAATGAGAGACATAATAGCGGAAACGGAGATAACTGAAAAAGACCTTATTTTACCGATTTTTATTAAGGAAAACCTTAGTGAACCTGAGAAAATAAATTCGATGCCAGGTGTTCTTAGATATCCTATAAATGACAATCTGCTAAAATTTATAGAAGAGAGCTATGGAAACGGTATACGTTATATAATCCTATTCGGTATCCCTTCTTATAAAGATGATATAGCTTCTTCAGCTTTCGCTAAAGACGGAGTAATTCAGAAAAGCGTTAAGATGATTAAAGATACATTTGGAGAGAAACTTATTATAATAACTGATGAGTGCACAGATGAATATGCGTCTCATGGACACTGTGGAATAGTTAAGGAAAGAAGAGGTACGTACGTCGTCGATAATGATGAAAGTTTAAAGCTTCATGCAAAAATTGCATTATCCCAAGCTGAGGCAGGATCCGATATAATAGCCCCCTCTAGTATGATGGACGGTGTTGTAGGTGCTATAAGAAAAGAACTTGATGAAAATGGATTTCAGGATACTGCCATTATGGCGTATAGCGCTAAATATGCTTCGACCTTTTATTCCCCTTTTAGAGAAGCAGCTTACTCTAAACCCGGGTTTGGAGACAGAAAATCTTATCAAATGGATCCGAGAAATGGATATGAAGCTATAAAGGAAGTAAGATTAGATATAGAAGAAGGAGCAGATATTGTAATGGTAAAACCTGCACATACATATCTGGATATTATAAGGCTTGTAAAAAGTGCTTTTCCAGAATATCCGCTTGCGGCTTATCATGTGAGTGGCGAATATTCCATGATTAAAGCTGCAGCGATTAATGGTTGGATAGACGAGCGTGTAGCAGTTATGGAAATAACTACTGCAATAAAGAGAGCTGGAGCTGATTTAATTATTACGTATTATGCGAATGAGATTGTAAAATGGATAAGAGAGGGAGTTCCATTTTGAGCCAGAGTTTATGGAAAGAAGCATTATCAATATTCCCTGGTGGGGTTAATAGTCCTGTAAGAGCTGCTGTAAAACCTTATCCATTTTATGTTAAGGAGGGAAAAGGTGCTTACGTTATTACAGAAGATAATAAAAAATATATTGATTTTGTATTAGGTTATGGGCCCTTAATTTTAGGACATGCATATCCTTATGTTAAGAAAAACATCTTTAACCAGATAGATAAGGGCTGGCTTTTCGGAATTCCATCTAAGGTTGAAATTGAGTTAGCAAAGAAAATATCCTCGCATATGAATTCGATTGAGAAGATACGATTTGTTAACTCTGGAACAGAAGCTACTATGAACGCAATAAGGTTAGCTAGAGGTTTTACTAAAAGAGAAAAAATCCTAAAGTTTGATGGAAATTATCATGGAGCTCATGACTATGCTCTAGTAGATGCTGGAAGTGCGGCTATGGAATTTGGAATTCCAAATTCTCTTGGAATTCCAGAGCAAGTTTTAAGGACAGTAAATGTGTGTACCTATAATGATCTTACATGTGTAGAAAATATTCTAAAAAAGGAAGATATTGCTGCTATTATAGTTGAACCTATAATGGGAAATATGGGTGTTATACCACCACAGAAGGACTTTCTTTCAGGACTAAGAGAACTAACTAAAACTTATGGTTCGTTGCTGATCTTCGATGAAGTGATAACTGGATTTAGAGTAAGTATTTCAGGTGCTCAAGGATATTATGGAATCGAACCAGATATTACAACCCTTGGCAAAATAATTGGTGGAGGATTTCCAATAGGCGCAATAGGCGGAAAGAGACAGATCATGGATTTTCTTACCCCCTCGGGTAAAGTATTTAATGCAGGTACATTTAATGCTAATCCAATATCAATGATTGCCGGTCTCTCTACTATAGAGGTAATAGAAAAGGAAAACGTAATACACAAAACATCTCAATCTGCAAAGGAAATTGCAGACGAGTTAGATAAGATTGGTACTCCACATGTAGTAAATAGAGTAGAGAACATGCTTCAGATATTCTTTGGAGTTAGTTCCGTAAAGAATGCAGAAGACGCTAGGAAGGCCAATAAGGAATTATACAATAAATTTCAGCTAAAGTTACTTGACGTAGGTATATTCTTCCCACCTAGCCAGTTTGAGACAGTCTTCACATCATTGGCACATGACGAGAATGTAATGCAAGAAGCTATAGAAGGTATAAAGAAAGCTAAAAGTGAGTTTAATTGAAAATTAGAATAGCTACTAGAGGTAGTAAACTTAGTCTTATACAGACACAAAAGGTTGAAAAATTCCTATTAAAAAAGGGATTTGACGTAGAAGTAATTAAGGTCACAACTAAAGCAGATCTCTTCTTGAATGAACCTTTACAAAAACTAGGTAAAGGAGTCTTCGAAAAAGAAGTAAATAGGCTTGTAATGGAAGGGAATGCTGACATTGCAGTTCATAGCATGAAAGACCTTACTTCACAGTTAGATCCAGGTCTAGAAGTTATAGCAACACTAAAAAGAGATAGTCCTTATGATGCACTCGTTGCGGATTCTGAATTATTTAAATTAGAGAAGGGTTCAATAATAGGTACAAGCAGTCTTCGTAGAAAAAACATAATTAGCTTCTTCAGAAGTGATATTAATGTAGCTGATATCAGGGGAAATATAGACACAAGACTAAGTAAGGTTAAAACTAGCCAATATGCAGGGATTATTATTGCTCATGCGTCCTTACAACGTTTAAATATAGAAACTAAGTATTTTGTTTTCTCCCCATATGATTTTACGCCAGAAGTTAACCAAGGTATAATTGCAATAGTAAGTAGAAAAGATAATATTGAAATGAAAAAAGTATTATCAGAAATAGATGATAAGGAAACTCATAGTATAGCTGAGGCAGAAAGAACAGCCTCTAATATAATAGGAGGAGGATGTAATTCTCCATTTGGCATATTTTTCGAATTTTACGATAAGGAATTTCATGGAATAGCGACTTTTTCAGATTCGAAGAAAAAAATTACTGTTGAAACATGGTCAAGGGAAAACGAAAAGATAAGTGGAGAAAAATTAGGTAAAACATTACTAAGGCAGATGAAAAATGAAGGTATTATTCTTTAGATCTGAACCGGTGAATATTTCAGGATTACCATCCATAGAGATAATAAATGTTCCTATTTTTACTCCTTTTTGTGTAGATTACAGTATTGAGTTAGATAATTTTGAGAGCGTAGCTTTTACAAGCAAAAATGCAATAAGATGTTGTAAGGATATTAATAGAATCAAATCTATGAAAGTGTTCTCCATAGGTCCTGCAACTGCCTCAGAATTACAAAAACATGGAATAGAAAGTATAATTCCCGATAAGTTTGATAGTGAAAATCTAGGAAAAACTATCATTAATTATGGAGTAAAGTCTTTGGTATCTTTTAGAAGTAAAAAGGCAAATGATACTCTTAGGAACATATTGTCAGATAAAATTAAATATGAAGAGATTTACAATTATGACATAATTTTAAATGAGGAGATGCTAAAGAAGGCTAAAGAGTTCCTAGACTGCAACGTTGACGTTGTAGTTCTAACTAGTTCTGAGATTGCTAGAGTAACATCTCCTTACTTAAAGAAATGTTACAAGATTATATCCATAGGACCTGTTACATCTTCAACTCTAAAGAAGAATAGACCAGATCTAGAGATCATTGATAGCAAAAAATATGATTTGGAAGGAATCATAGAAATACTTGTTGGTTTGGATAGTGATTAGAAATGGATGATGTAAGAGATTTTATACTCAATTTCCTAAGGAAGAGAAATCCTACTTTGAAAGAAGATAGCCTTGATATTAAGTTTATACAACAAGGTAAAAATAGATATGATGTATTTGGTCAATTCAGAGATGAAAATGGAATCTTCGAATTTGCAATAAGTTTTGATTTTAAAGGGAAGATTGAAAGAGAGCATATAAATATGATAGAACCTTCTAAACTTAGAGATGAGCTAGAAAAGAGGTTAAGAGAATAAGGTGTGACGTTTTTGAAAGTTATACTAACGATAATTGATGGAATGGCGTTTCACTTAATGGAAAGATTCTCAAAAGACCTGACATGGATTAGCAAATTAATTACTGAAGGTTCTTTTGGCAGATTAGAGAGTTCATATCCTTCAATTACGCCAGTGGCTCTTGCATCACTTTATACTGGGCTATTGCCTAAAAATAACGGCGTGGTATCTTCAAAAATTCATGTAAAAGGGAAAAAACTATCTAATCCTATATCAGCTTTCTCTAGCTCGGCTTTACTTGTAGAACCCATCTGGACCATATTAGCTAAGAAGGGATTTAATGTTCTTGTTAGTTCTGCACCTCAAGCTCTTCCGGATAAGTGGAAGAAGATAGGACTTACTCTTTTTGATCCATATAGGACTAAGATTAAGAGATTATCTAAGGGAACAATCCTTAAGGAGGGCGAAAATAATTCCTATGGAATAATGTGGAAAGTTTCAGACAAGGGAAACTTTTTCGAAATAGAAATAGGAAATAATGGAGATAAATCTCTGCTAAATAAACAGACCTGGAGCTCGCCCATAGAGTTTACCACTTATTTAGGAAACAAGGAAATAAAAGGTGTAACAATTTTACATGCGAGAGAAAATGAGATTTATGTCTCACCTCCTGGCTTTTTAACAGAATGGGGTAATAATTCAGAACTCTTGAACAAAATATGGAGTAACGTTATAATTAAAACTGGAATATTATTAGATGGGGACTATAAGTCCCTAAACGCTGGATTAATTACATTTGAGGAATATATTAGGACTGCTGAATTATCATTTAATTTCTTTATGGAATACACAAAGTTTCTATTGGAAAATGCTTCATGGGATTTTGCAATAACGTACCTGCCCACTGTCGATAATTTCCAACACTTACTTTATGGTGTTAACGACGATAATGCTAGAAAATATATATTTAAAGCTTATACTATGGCTGACGAATTTATAGGGGTTAATTCTAACTATGCTGACATAATCTTTATCTGTTCGGATCATGGAATAGCCAAGGTAAAGGAAATAGTTTATATTAATAAAATACTCGAAAAAATAAATATTGTAAAAAGGAAAAATGAACATGAATTAGATTGGAAGAGAACTAAAGCACTCTATACTGGAGGTGGAACTATAAGAGTTAACCTAAGGGGAAGAGAAGATAATGGAATAGTGAAACCAGATGAATATCCAAAGCTTGTAAACTATATTGTAAAGAACCTTGAGAATGTTGTTAACGATGAAGGAAAAAAAGTGTTTATGGCTATATATCAAAATCAAATACCAGCAGGAGATAGAGAAGGCGATATCAAAATCACAGCTAATGAAGGATTCTCTATAAGTGCCAATAATGAAAAAGAAGTAGAAATTGAAAACGTTTTACCTTATAGAACAATTACAGCAGATCACGGATATTATAGGAGGGAGGACCTATACGGAGTCGTAATAGCTTATGGAAAGGGGATATCAAAGAATAGCAATATAAATGCAAAGATAATTGATATTACACCTACTATACTAAAAATATTCGGAATTCAGAATAATAAGACTGATGGAAGAATTCTAAGTGAGGTATTTAAGGATTGAAATACGTAAGGAGTAAAAGACATCGTCGATATAGAACTCCAAAGGATTGCGAATTAGGTCTTCCTTATACTGAAGTTATTTATAAAGGTAAGAGAAAAAATTTATGCGATGAAATATCAGTTATATCACAGTCTATCAATTATTTTCCTAAGTTAAAAAATACATTTATTAACTCTCCCGTTATGAGAAATGAGTTACTTTTAAGTCTGTCAGCCAATTTTATTAATGTACCAAATAAATACGATAAAAATATAAACTCTTCTAGTCAAATAGATATCTTACAGATAGAGAAGTTAATAATTGGGGGAGGAACTGCTGGATTTTCTATGCTCGAGGAGTGCAGAGATTGTCTACTCATATCTAATGAAACAGCAACAGATATTTTCTACGATCCTTTAACATCAAATGAACTTAAAGAAAGAATTAAAAAAATAATCAAACAAAATAAAGAAAGAATAATAAAAGGCATAATATTAGGTAAATTCGATGAAGGAATTGGAGTATTTATAAGTGGAAAACATGTAATCCTTAAGGGAGTTAAGGAAATTATTTTCGCTCATGGAGGTAGATATATACCACCATTATTTGCTAATAATGATCTGCCTGGTATAATATCCAGGAGATTGTACCTTAGTCATTTTTCTCACGCCGAAAAGGCGATTATAATGGGTTCAACAGATGAGGCTATAAGAACGGCTTATGTAGGAAAAAGAAAAGTATTATATAGAGAGGGAGCCTCACTCTTTACTAAGATAGGTCTAGAACTAGCGGAAAAAGAAGGTATAGAACTCATCCCTGTAAGAAAAGTATACGTTAAGAGAAAAGGAAATAAGTTAATTGTAAAATATGATGCTAACAGTGAAGAAGTAGATATATTAGTATTTGATATTGTAAAACAACCTAAACTTGAAATAACTTATAATCTAGGTATAAATTATAAATTTTATAAGAAAATGCATATTTATAGTCCAACGCATAACATCCTAGGGGAGTTTGAACAATTCAAAATAGTTGGAGGTTCTAGAGGAATATATGATGATGAACTATCTTTTTTAAGCAGTAAAGCAGCTTTAGGAATATATGTGGATGATTTTATTTCAAAATTAAAAGAAACACCACTTTATGGGTTCTATAATAATGACTACTCTGAAATTCCATCACCATATATTTTTGATGACACTGGTTACTTCTGTGAGTGTGAGGATATAACTGCAGATGATATTATTCCCAAATTAAAAAAAGGATATACCGATGTCGAGAGTATAAAGAGAGTTACTGGTGCCTGTACAGGGAAATGTCAAGGTAAATTATGCGCATACTTAATAGGGAGTTACCTGAAATCAGAAAGACTGATAACTTTTAGATCTCCAATTTACTCGATAGTTTAATGATAATTATAGGGGCAGGAGGACATGGTCTAAGCCTCGCATATCACTTAAAGGAAAAAGGAATAAGTGAAGTCACAATTATTGAAAGTCATAGAGTAGGCTATGGTTCGAGTGGTAGAAATGCAAGTAGATATAGATATCACTTTTACAATAAGGATAACGTTAGATTCGCACTTGACGGAATAAATTATTTAAAACGAATAAAAAACAAATTAAAGTATAATCCTTTTATTTATACAACTGGATATCTATGGCTATTAGATGAGAGAAATAAGGAACTTTTTAAAAGCCTAGATTCGATGTGGAAAAGTTTTGGAATTGGAGGAAAATTTATGGATTGTTCAAACTTTGGTTTCCTTAAGAGAGAAGGAGAATGCTATTTTGCACCCCAAGATGGAGCTTTTCATCATGATTATATTTTATATAGTCTTTTCGAAGAAATTAAAGATTCGTATAATATACTATATGATCAAGTAGACAGGATTCAAATATCATCAGGGAAAGTAAAAGGAGTTAGACTGTCTAGTGGAAAGTTTATACAAGGAGATGTTATAGTTACAGCAGGCGCATGGAGTGGTAAACTCCTACAGAACGCCGGAATTAATGTTCCAATAGAACCTGAAAAAAGGGAAATATTTATCACTGAAGATCTAAAATTTAGAGTAAAGCCGCTAGTAATAGATCTATCTAGTGGAGTATATTTTTCACATACGCTCAAGGGAGAAATTATAGGAGGAATAGATTTAGAGTACCCCAGAGGTTTCTCTGATTTTTCGATATCTTTATCAAGTTTACTAAAATTTAGAATGTATGTGGCAAATCTAGTTAAGGGGGCAGAAGGAATAGGAATATTGAGAGGATGGAGTGGATATTATGAGATGACACCGGATCATTCACATATAATGGGATACTCAGAGAACTGGCCCGAAGGATTATATATAGATTCTGGCTATAGCGGGCATGGAATGATGTTTTCCCCATATTCTGGAAAGATTATGGCTGATCTAGTTGCAGACAATAGAAAGAGTGAATTTATAGATATTTTCTCACCATCCAGATTTGAATCTGGAAAAACTATAGATGAAAAAATGGTAATCTAATCTCCTGGTAAATATATTGCAGTTCTATGCATGTGTCTTTTGACATAACTAACTAATTCTTTAGCATACCCTTTTCTGCTCCCATCTACAATAATTAGACGCGCTAAAGAATTATCTATATAATAAACAGTGTCATCGAAATCCGCATGATCACTCATTGCTACAACTTTAGTTCTTGAGTCTATAGATCTAATTGGCTCGCCGAATTCCCAACCAGATAGTATATAGTTCATATACCTTCCATCTCGCTGTTTAGATTTATTAAAATGCTCAAATTCAATATACCATCCTTCTTTAATTATTTCTTTACCTTCTTCAGATTCTGACGTAAAAATATCATCCTTAATATAGCCATATTTTTTAGCTATTTCAGTAACTTTTCGTATCTTGTCGTCAACTATAAAGGGGGCTACAACACCGTATTTTCTCAATACCCTCATGGCTTCCTGGATTTTACCATGATATGCAAAAATTTTTACCGGCCCGCGAGTTAATGAATCATTAACGTGATCAGCAAATAACATTTCTATATCATTTTTAAAATTCCTTCTAAACATAGGACTTCCATAAGTACTATCTATAACTAGTATATCTACATCAAGTATTGGTGTTCCATGTCCTGGATTCTTAAAATCTCCAGTATAACCTATTTTTTCACCTTCCTTATTTGATACTACTACTTGCGAAGAACCAAACACATGATCTGAGGGTTGAAGAGATAACTCTTCATCCTCTACTTTCATCTTAATTCCATAATTTATTCCAAATCTTTTTTTAAATGGTATATCATAACCTAAAACTGAGAGAACATCTATTGTAACGGGAGTTGAAATAAGTCCTATGCATTCGCTTATACTCTTCTTAAGTTGGGCTATATGATCAGCGTGAAAGTGAGTTATAACCCTAAAATCTCTAGAGTAATGACCATCAACAACAAACCTCTCCCCTAAAAGTATTGCTCCATTCTTTAGTATATCTATAGACATATAATCCTTAACCACAACAAAGAAAAATTATAAATTTTCGTCAGTAGTTTTTTCCTCTATCTTTTTAAGTTGTAGCTTATACATTTCCATAATTTCTTTCGTAGTAGTTGCATCTTCTGGCGCTTTATCTGGCCTCCAACGTATGAACCTAGGAAACCTAATAGAAAGACCGCCCATAGGATTTTGATCCTTGCAACAAGTATGTTGCGGGGAAATAGTTATTTCCGCCCCTATAATTTCCGCAACTAATGATGGGGTTAACCATACATCTGGAATCATTGTAGAAACTACCCTAGGATGGGGTTCGCTTCTCCTTAGTTCAGCTACTTTTTTCTGTAAGTCATCAAGTTCTTCGTCACTAAAACCTGAAGCAACCTTAGATACTGTCTCAAAAACATCCTTATCTGGATTATAGGCTGCCATTAATATAGAACTAAATTTTCCTCCTCTTTTTCCTTTACCGTAAAAGACGCCAACTGGGACTAGGTCAACAGTATCTGCCATTTCGCTTTGATAGTCCCTTTTGAACTTTATCCATAACCATCCCCTTGAGCCGGCTTGATAAATTGAATCCGGTGCAATCGATTTAACCATAACACCTTCGGCTCCATCTGAGATTGCCTGATAAAAGAATTCCTTTAGTTTTTCAACATTATCCGTTTGTATATGCGTAGCTATATGAATCTTTTCATTATTAGTAATTATACTTTCTAGAATATTCCTTCTTTCCTGTAAAGATTTTACAGTTAGATCCTCCCCTTCATAATACATTATATCGAAAAGAAAGACATTTACTGGATACTCTTTTATAGCTTCATGAATTTCACTCTTTCTTTTTCTATGCATAAGTTCCTGAAAAGGACGCATTTCACCGCTTCCTGGGTCTATTGGAACTATTTCTCCTTCAACGATAAACTCGTTACCTTTGATAAATTTCTCAGCGTACTCTACTACATCTGGATACTGTGATGTTATGTTTTCTAATCTCCTTGAATATATATATATATTATTATCTTTTTTATGTATTTGCCCTCTTTCTCCATCATATTTATAATCAACAAGAGCGTTTTTGCCTACTTTCTCAAGCATTTCTGCTGGATCTGAGAGTCTCTCAGCTAGCATTGGTCTTATCGGTATACCGGGTAGAGGCTTAATTTCCTTAATTTTTCCTATTCCTTCGCTAGCAATTACCTTTGCAATATTCCCTAAATCTGCTCTCAAATTATAGGCTCTTTCGACTATAGGTCTTGCTGACTGATCTCCACCATACGCTATAGCTAATGCGTCCATTACGGTAGCATCGCCTATACCTAGTCTTAATCTACCATCTATGAATCTAACAATATATTTTGCCTCTAATGGAGATGCTTTCTTGAGTAGACCGACTAAAAGCCTTATCTTGATGTCTCTACTATTTTCCCCCGTAGTTGTGGCAATCTTTACAAGAGTTGTATAAGTTTCATCTACGGTTAGTGTTTTAGCAGAGCTTGCTCCCAAAAATGTTAGAATTGACGTTCCTTGTTCATTCTGCTTAAGTTGAAACGTGGCTTCTCCTAGGTCCCCTATTTGCTTGAATAATTTATCAACTTCCTCTTCCCTTTTACCAGTAGCTAGAGAAATAGATTTAACAAGAAATTTTTCTCCCAGTCCTATTTCTGGCATTCCACTAAAATCCGGCCATAATTTCCCTTGGATTAAATAGACTACTTTATCTATACTCTCTTTATCGGTTTCCTTAAATAATTCAGATAATAAAGAAGTAAGTTGTATCCTAGATGATATCTTTTCTAGCTTATCGAAGTAATCAGCTATAATTTTAAACTCCATATATGATCTTTGATAATATACCTAATTAAAAGGCAATGATGAGACATAATAAGCGGAATAGATGAAGTTTCAGAGTTACGCTGAACTTTGATAGAGCGTAGCAGATAAGATAATGAGCCATAAGACCTTTAGGTTCTATTACTATTTAATTAATTAATGATTCTAGGTGACAGAGATCTAAAGTATTTCCTCGAGAAAGGATGGGTGAAGATAGAACCGCTAAAGGAAGATAGTATAAGAGAAAACGGTGTTGATCTAAGAATAGGAGAAGAGATTGCTCGTTTTAAACAAACTGACAAAATATATGATGGAAAAATTGATGATTTCTACATCAAGGAAAAGGGAGAGGAGTTTGTGATCCACCAAAACGAACATGTTTTACTAGTAACGGAGGAAGTAGTCTCTCTACCTCAAGATATTATGGCGTTTGTTAACTTGAGGTCTTCTCTAGCAAGACTTGGTCTATTCATTCCGCCTACGATAGTTGACGCAGGTTTTCAAGGTCAACTAACAATTGAAGTTATAGGTTCAGCATTTCCTGTTAAAGTGAAGAGGGGAGATAGATTCCTTCATCTAATCTTTGCTAGGACTCTAACACCCGTAGAGAAACCTTATAGTGGAAAATATCAAGGGCAAAGAGGAGTAACGTTACCTAAAAACGATGGAAAAATTTCAAAAAATTTTTAATTTATTTTTTAAACTATAATATACTAAAATATATTCTTATTAGATTAGATATTTTGAAGAGTATAAAGTTAGTAATATTTGATACATATTAATGGTATTAAATTCAATCTATAACATAAAATATGCCCTATAATTAAAATTAATTTATCTTATATATTATACTTTTATATAAATTATTAAATATTGATTTTCCACGATCTAGAGATGCCATCAAACACTATCCCACCTACAGTCCTTAGCTTCTGGAATAGTTTATACTCTACAGGGGAAAGAAACTTTTGAGCTTCTACCTCATCCGATGTATGTATTTCTCCTAATTTCTTTACGAATTCTTTATAGAAAGACGGATCGATAGCTATTCTTTCCTTTTCTGTTGGTATAACTTGACCACCACTATTCTGTATCTTATCAAAGAACTGATCGGGGTTTCTTAATTTGCCAAGTTCACTCTCATAAATAACTTTCTTCTCTCTCAAAATATCCATAACAGTCTTTCTTTCCTTTTTCTCTTCTTCTTGTTTCTCATATTTAGGATAAGACTTTTGGAAAACCTGTTCACGAGGTCTTTCAGAATTTTTTAATTCTTCTATATCCTCAGTCAATTGTGCTACTCTTTGCTTCAAATTTTCTATTTCTGCAGTAAATGGATTAATTAAATCTTGAATTTTTCGTTCTAGTCTTCTTAAATCCTCTTCCCCTAGTGATGCGGACTTAGATTCATTTGTAGCGCTAAATAACTTATACCTAACGTATTCCGACAATAGTGTAAAGCCTTCTTTCCTAGCAGAATCCTCTAATTCCCTATATTCCTCTTCATTAACCTTTATAGAGATAACCTTCATGTTTTCATCTATTTCTTAACTTTCTACAGTATTAAAACTTCACAGCCTAGAGTACAATTAAATTAAATAAGAAGAAGGAAAAATAAATATTACTTTTGTTTATCAAGAAGAGTACTTATAAAATTCTCCTCGTTGGGAACTCCTATAAATTCCACAGACTCATTAACCGCTAAAGTTGGAACTGACATAACTTGATATTTTTCAGCAATATCTTGATTCTCGTATGCCTCAACAACCTCAGAGATAACGTTACACTTATCCATTTTACACGCTTCATACGCAATCATATGAGATAAAAGTGCAGCATAAGGACAATAAGGACATGATGGTGTAACTATAACTTCAACTCTTACTTTTCCATTCAATTTTTCCTTTAATGCACTAACTGTTTCTGAACTTAAGCCACTGTCTCCCTGAGAAAGTCTAACGATTGTTTCAACTAAAGCTCTGATTTCTTCACCTACTGGAGCGCCAGTCCATCTTATAAACCCCTTCATAAACGCTACTGTAGGCACTCTACTAACGTTAAACTCTGAAAATAATCCAGGATCTTTTGACTTATCTATAACGTTAACGTTAAGTAAACTCTTACCATCAACCTTAGGTGTTGCATCGCTTACAAAGTTCATCAACTTCTCAGTTAGGCTACAGTAATTACACGCTTTATCATTAGAATCTATAAAAACATATACATCAACTGGATTTTTCATATCCTTTAGTGCATCTTTAAGAGCTTCTTTTACATCATCTGTAAAAAGTTCTGCATATTCTTGCTCTGCCATTATTCTCACTGTTTTATCTTTGCATTTAGCCTAAAAAGTTATTCTAATATTTCTTCACTTTTCTTGCATTTTATTTGATCCGGAGATTTCATCAAAATATCCTCTGATCCAGGATATTTCTCTCTAAAAATAACACCATAAAATCTTCTTATCTTAACTTCATTCATTAACCAACAATCTGGAGAAAGTCCAGCCTTCACACAGGTTTCTGCTAGAAAAGTTTCTTCGTCCCAACAGTACTCTTTAGGAACTTGAGGCAAAAGTAATCCGCTATACATTATTCCTTTCTCTACAATTAAGCCGTCCCTTCCCACTTTTATCATTTTTGGAAGATCAAATCTATCATTTACATAAACTTCTTCAGGTTCTGTAAGAACAGTGACCTCAATTACTAGTTCCTTAAATTCTTCCTTAGAAATTGGTGGGAATCTAGGATCAGAAAAAGCTGCTGCTACAGCCGCTTTTTGAACTATATCCTTTAGGGGTGCTACTGCTTGAACATAGCCAATACAGCCTCTAAGTGAATATGTAATACCATTAAAGGATTCGATAGTAACAAATGCCAAGCCTCTTTTGTTTATTATAGGATCATTAACTAAAATATCGTTATTTGATAGTCTTAATTTCCTCTCTATCGCTCTTCTTGCTAATTTGACTAGAATCTTCCCCCTCTCTAGATCTAGTTCTTGGATGCTTATACTGCTCATACATTTTTTCTCTTTCTTTTTGAGCTTTAATAAGTATCTCTGGTATTGTGCTCCAATGCTTTCCTTTCCAATACTCTTTATTACAACTAGTACATAACCATTTGTTCTTTTCTACTTTTCTTAAAATTCCATTGCAAACAGAACATCTTGAGGCATCTAGATTGACTGAGAGATCTATGTCATATTTAAGAGATAATTTGGCTAAAGTTATTATTACGCTATCTGCTGGTAAAGCCAAAAAACACTCTATTCCTATTTTTAAAGCTCTTGCACATAATCCTCTATCTCTTGTAACAATAATCCTTTTCTCATTTTGAGCAATTTTTATAATTTTCCAGTCTTCATAAGAATTGTTATATAAAGTGTCATAACCCAATATTCTTAACCATCTAGCTAGCCTTCCCATCATTGCATCTAATATAAACTTCTGCATCGTTAGACAATGATGTTATATATAACCAGTAGTATTAAAAACCACGCTATTATCAAGGTTAATACTCCCTTTCCTAACAAATTCCACTTCTTATCTGGATGAAATAAAATTGCTACAACAACTATACTTATAATATATCCTATAATAAGATATAGCAACGCTAAAATAAACGTATTAACAAAGATTGAAATTAACCCAGCTATTAGACCTATTATTCCCCTTAATAGGAGAATTTTATCTTCTCTATTCACATTATGATCTTGTGGACCTATGCCTTTAAAGTTGACAAGAAAGAGTTCTATGAGTTACATAGATCTTTTAGCATGGATAGTAGAGAATAGATCTAAAATTATCGGTTGTAGAATAGACAATATTTATTCTGTAGGAAATTTGGAAAATTTATTTCTTCTTAGAATTCATTGTAAAGATGGAGATAAATCGCTTATCCTAGAACCAGGTGTTAGAATTCACTTAACAAAATATGAAAGAGAGAAAACTTTATCAAATAAAGCAAAAATATTGAGAGAATTAATTAGGGACAGAATAATAAACGATATAAGTGCTGTAAATGAAGAAAGAATAGTTAAAATATTGTTATCAGATGGTAAAGAACTCATATTAGAGCTCCTTCCTCGCGGATTATTGGTTATAACGGATAATGGTAAGATCAAATTCTCAACACAATACAAGGAGTTTAAGGATAGAATAATAAAACCTGGTCTACAATACATTCTTCCTCCTCAAAAAGGCGGGAGGTCTGATTCATTAGGTGTTCCTAAAGAGATTTTACAAGCATTAGGAATTACGCAAAATAATCTAGATGATGTGAAAAGTAAAGTTGAAGATTTAAAAGAAAAGATTATAGAAGGGAAAATAACTCCATGTTTAAAAACTGGGCAGACTTTTATGCCAATAAGATTTGATGATTGTATAGAAAAGAATACATTTAATGATGCTATAGATGATTATTTTATTGAAATCGAAAAAGATCAATTTACTGAAAATACATCACAGGAATTAGCAAATAAAAGGGGGAAAATTGAGAAAACTATAGAAAATATCGAAAAAACTATAGATGAATATAATAAAAAAGCTGAAGAACTAAGGAAAATAGGTAAAATACTAATGGAAAATTATGTTTATGTAGAAAATGTACTAAAATCAGGAAACAGAAAGATGAACATAAGTGATATAGTTATAGAATTAAACCCTAGACTTTCAGCAATTGGAAACTCTTCAATGTATTTTGATATGGCAAAAGAATACGCTCAAAAGGCCAAGAGAGCAGAGGAAAAATTAAATGAAATGAAACAAAAACTGGTAAAAATCGATCAGGAAATGACTCAAACTAAGGGAGGAACTAGTCTAACTATAAGGAAAAAAGAGTGGTATGAAAAGTATAGGTGGAGCATCACAAGAAACAACTACGTAGTAATAGCTGGACGGGACGTGGATCAAAATGAAAGTTTAGTTCGAAAAATTCTTCAAGATAATGACATTTATATGCATGCTGATATACAAGGGGCTGCTACAACAATTATAAAGGATCCTAAAGGTATAACCGAAGAAGATCTTAATGATGCTGCTAAAATTGCAGCTTCTTATTCTAAGGCATGGAAGAGCGGTCTTGGAGCAGTAGATGTGTTCTGGGTTTATGGAAGTCAAGTTTCGAAATCTCCTCCAACAGGTGAATATTTGCCTAAAGGATCTTTTATGATATATGGAAAAAAGAATTTTATAAGAAATGTTAAACTTGACTTAGCAATAGGGCTAGAAGTTAGTGATAACATAAGAGTAATTGTAGGTTCTGAGGAATCTATAAAAGAAAAGTCCGCATCATATGCTGTAATAGCACCAGGGGAAGAATTTGAAAGAACGGCAGATAGATTAGGAAGAATACTATCTCAAGCTTATGAGTTAGGTACTATAAATCAACTTAGAGACGAAATAATCAAAATATTACCAGGTAATTCCAAAATTCTAAAGGTAATAAATAACAATAAAGGTAGAAACGAGAAACAATAATAACCCTAAATACTTTTATATTATTAACCTATGCCAGTTTTAGCATTAGCCGAAAGAGTTTCCCTAGTAACACCAGAAGAATACCTAGCATTAAGAGTGTTTATTGAAAACAAGGATAAATACGAATATTTACCAAAGAATATTCTTAAAGATAGATTAGGGTTAAGTAGTAGAGAAGTAGATACTATACTCACAAAACTTAGGACAGTAAAAGCAATAGACACAGAGAGAATATCTGGAGAAATTATGTTCAAAATAACTTTTACTGGCATAGATATCCTAGCAATTAAGTCATTATATGCAAAACACGTTGTAAAAAGTCTAGGTCAATCCATTGGACAAGGAAAAGAAAGTTCAGTTTATTATGGATATGATTTTAATGGTGAGTTAATAGCTATAAAACTCCATAGAGTTGGAAAAACTAGCTTCAAAAATGTAAGAAAATTAAGAGAATTAAGAAGAGAAAAAAGCTGGATCTCCATAACGTTAGATAATGCATTAAATGAATTCAGTGCTCTGCAGTGTGTCAAAAGTAATTTTGGTAACGTTCCTTCACCTCTAGGATATGCTTTTAATGCAGTTACAATGGAGTTTATAGAAGGCGTTCAGCTAGCCCATGCTGAGTTATCTAAACCGTCAGAAGTGCTTGACAAAATCTTAGCCACAATGAGAATTGCATATACATATTGTAAAATTGTTCATTCGGATCTAAGCCCATATAATATAATTATATCTACAAATAATGAGGAACCCTTTATCATTGATTGGCCCCAGGCAAAGCATTCTGATATAAATCTTTATAGAGATATTAAAAATATCCTTGATTTCTTCTATAAAAAATACAAAATAGAACATAATATGGAAAAAATTTCGGCATATGTAAAGGGGGAATCATGAAGATAATGGGTATAGATATAGAGCCAGGAAGTAGTCCGTCGTCTATCTATCAAGCAAAATATGCTGTTGCATTAGTTGATGAAAAAGGCGATTTAATTAATAAATGGGAAGAGATAGGATTAGCTAGAATTATAAGATTAGTCTGGGAAAGCGATGTAAATCTAATAGCTACAGATAACGTCTATGAATTAGGAGAAAATGATAGAGATGTCATAAAATTTGTATCTCTTCTCCCCGACGGGACTCAATTAGTCCAGGTAACATACAAGGATGGCAGATTTTACGATCTAAAGGATGTAGCTAAAATGTTTGGCGTAGACGTTCAAGGAAAACCAACTTCAAGTAAAACCGCGTATCTTGTAGCTCTTTTAGCAAGTAAGGGAGCAGGTACAAATCTAAAATTAACAGAGAATAAGACTAAAATAATAATATCTAGAGGAAGGCATCCTGGACATGGTGGAATGAGCGCTAACCGATTCAAGAGACATATAAGAGGATTATTGTTAAGAGTTTTTAAGGAAACAAAAGAATCTCTGGATAAACATAATTTTGACTATGATGTAATAGTCAAAAGAACTAAAGCCGGCCTAGAAAGTGCTACTTTTATAGTATACACATCCAGAGAAAATCTATATGGCATAGTAAAAAGAATGACTGGTCATGATCTGAAAGTAGATATAAGACCGGTTTATAAATCTAGAATTGAATTTGAAGTAAAAAGAAGGGTCAAAAAACCTCTTATAGTAGGAATAGATCCGGGTTTAGAAGTAGGCATTTCTATTATAGATATCCATGGAAATCCGATAACATTAACTACTAAAAGATCTATAGATAGAGAAGAGATTATATCTTTAATTTCAGAAAAAGGAAATGCGGTAATAATTGCTACCGATGTTTATCCACCTCCAGATGCTGTGAAAAAGATCAGTGGAATTTTGAAAGCAAAGATATACTATCCAGAGAAATCAATGAGTGTCGAAGAAAAGCAGGAATTGCTTAATTATTTCTGTTCTAAGTTTGGCCTTTCAATAACAGATGTACATATTAGAGATTCTCTAGCAGCAGCACTAAAGGCATATCGAGAGTTAGAGAGGAAGCTAAATCAAACTAGTTCTATTCTTGAAAGACTTGACTTAGACCTAGATAACGAAGCCGTATATAGATGCGTTATAGAAGGGAATACAATAGCTGAGTGTGTAGAAAAGGAAATAGAGAAAAAAATAGATTTCGATAAAAACAACATAATAGAGAGAAAAGTAGTCCAAGAAAATCGACCAAAATCTCAGAGGACTAGTGACTACGATATTTTAATGCTTAGACATGAAAATAACAGACTTCGAAGAACAATTTCGGCACTATTCAAGGAAAAATACATACTAGAAAAAAGAATAGATGAATTAAAATCTGAATTTAATGTTGAAATACAAAGAGATAGAAAAGTTTACCAATTAACATTAGAAATTGAACAAAAAAATAAAGAAATAGAAAATCTTAATAAATATAAGAATAACTTGGAAAACGAATCTAAGAAGTTAAGGGAAGTAATAGAAAATCTTGTAGATGGAAAAGCAACAATAATAAGAAATCACGGAATTATACATCTAGAGAATGGTAAGATTAAAGCCTTGGAAGAAGAAATAAACCCAGCTATAGTTGAATTCATGAACAACGAAATTATTATAGTAGATAATAATCTAATAAGAGATCTAAAAATTCTTGAAAAAGAGAAAGAGAATAATATAGAAATAGACAACAAAAAAATGAAAAACATAATCGACGAATACAGAAAAGAAAAACTAAAACATGGAAACTTTACCGTCTAATATTAACTCTGTAACCTTTGTATAGGAGTCTAGATATTCGTCAACTATACCACTAATCTCGTTCTTTATATCATCAGTTAATTTTCCATCCTCAGCACTTACTTCCACATTTATTACCAAAGGATCATTTATAGGCCTACCTATTTGACCCAATACTTCTACCTGCACGTTATGAACTTTAACGTTCTGCTTTATTTTTTGAGCTATTAATGAAGCCATAATGTTATAAATCTTGCCAACATGATTAACTGGATTCTTTCCAGCAGTAGCCTCAAGAGACATTGGTCTCATTGGTGTAATTAGACCAACTCCTCTATTACCTCTTCCAGTCATTCCATCATCTCCGTGCTCAGCAGAAGTACCAGTGACAGTTAAGTAATAAATACCTTGTTCTATTCTATCTCCTGTATTGATATTTACTTTAACATCAAAATTAGGTGCTAATTTTGATGCTAAATCTAGTACCTTTTGCTTTACTTCGTCCTTAACTGCCAGATAATGATTAACGTCTTCTACTAATTGGCTTATTGTAGCCATAGCTACTGTTAGATATATTTCCTTTTCTTTCCTTAAGCCCATTACTTTTATATCTTCTCCTACTTCAGGATGCTTCATCTTAAAATCTCTACTATTTAAAAGTCTCTCCGTTGAGTATACCATATTCTCCAAAGTGGAAAAAGGATAGAAACCAACACCAAAACTCGTATCATTAGATAATGGAATCGTTTTTTTGCCTTTATCGAATATACCTATTAAGTCTGTAGAACCTTTTCCTATTTTATAATCTACTACTACATGTTTCTCAGGATCAAGATATCTGAAGTTGTTTTTTATCCACTCCTTAACGCTTTCTATTACTATTGTACCTACTGGTACGTTGTCTACTCCATCATCCGTCCTAACCTCTGTCGTTGCCCTGCCAGCTACAATTACATAGATAGGTTGTAAAACTTGTCCACCCTTAAATATAGGCGTTGTCTGACCTCCAACAACCAAAGTCTTATCTAGATTATGATGAAGAATTATCCCATATTTCTTCAAATAGTAAAGAGATAACTTTCTACTTGATTCCTCCGAGGCAGAATCTGCAATATAGTCTGGATGTCCTGTTCCCTTTCTTTCAGCGAGTTCTACAGGCAACTGATCCATATCCTGAACTCTCGCTAATTCAACAACCACGTTTTTCATTACAACTCACTGAGCTATTTGGTCTTTAAATTTTTTTATCCTTATCCATTATTGTCTCATAATCTACACTAATAAAGAGAATGTTACTTCCTCTAATAAGAACTCTACCGTATTTGGCAACAGGATCTGAAGTTCCCTCCCTAAGCTCTAAACAGTCTCTAAGGACTAAATTCATCGTTCCATCTGTTTGCTCAAGCTTTCCTATGTATTCTGAACCATCCTTTAGTTTCACAAGGACCACTCTATTCATTGCTGTTTTAATATTCTTTAGAGGATTCTCTACTTTTGCTTGCAAAATAATCCCTCTTTCATAACAGATCATTAAAACTCATATAAAAGAATGACTTACCATAAATCAGCCAAAAGGCTTATCAACACTAAATCAAACCACTCGTATTCATGGAACTAGTAGTAACAGATCCAGAGGATATCTTAAATATCGTCATTGCACTATCTTCCATGACTAGGATAAATATACTTAAACTTGTAGCAAATGAACCAAAGAGTATAACAGAAATAAGCGACGAATTAAGAATGACTAAAGGCAATATTAGCTCTCAGGTAGCTAACCTAGAGCAAGCTGGATTAATCGAAATAAACTATGAAAACGGAAATAAGGGAATAAGGAAAACTATAAAAAACAAATATAATAGAATAGTTATTATAATAAATGAAAATCAAGTTGATGATGCTGCTATCAAAAATCCTTGAAACAGAGGGGCAGGATTTAGTGGTCTACTCTTAAACTCTGGATGTGCTTGTGTAGCTACAAAGAATTTGTGGTTCTTAAGTTCTATCATTTCAACTAATCCTGATTCACTTACACCAGATATTATAAGACCTGCATCTTGGAGCTTATCCACATATCCTGGATTAACTTCATATCTATGTCTATGCCTCTCATAGATCTCATGATTTCTGTATAATTCATAAGCAATTGTGCCTTCTTTTAGAATTATTTTTTGTGCTCCTAGTCTCATTGTACCACCTACCTGTATGACTCTCTTTTGCTCATCTAGAAGTGTAACAACAGGATGAGAAGTGTTTGGATCTACTTCTGTTGTATTAGCATCTTTTAGACCTAATACATTTCTAGCGAATTCCACAATTGCAAGTTGTAGACCATAACAGATTCCTAGATACGGAATATTGTTTTCCCTAGCGTATTTAATCGCGTTTATCTTTCCCTCAATCCCTCTTGCACCAAATCCTGGAAGAACTATAATCCCATTAACCTTTGATAAGACTTCTGCAGGATTCTTAGTCTCTAGATCAGTAGACTCTATCCATATAAGATTTGGCTTAATTCCTAA
Organism: Candidatus Acidianus copahuensis; assembly: GCF_000632495.1. Taxonomy (GTDB): domain Archaea; phylum Thermoproteota; class Thermoprotei_A; order Sulfolobales; family Sulfolobaceae; genus Acidianus; species Acidianus copahuensis. The sequence goes on from NZ_JFZT01000047.1 coordinate 35,765, forward strand.
GAAAGCTGCAGCATGGTATAAAGCCTCTTTAATGCTTAAGTAGCTATCCTTTAATCTTGTATATTTGCCTACTAAAGCTATATTTACATTTTTTTTCCCATCATTCAAAGATGCTACAAAACTATTCCATTGACTTAAATCTACAGATTTTTCTGGATAATTAAGCTTAAAAAGTATTTTTAATGGTAAGCCCTCTTTTTCTAGGATAAGTGGAACTTCATAAGCTGATTTCACATCGAAGTTAGAGAAAATATACTCTGGTTTGACGTTAGTAAATAATGCTATTTTTTTCTTAGTTTCATCATCTAGTTGCACAGTAGATCTACCTATTATTATGTCAGGCTGTATTCCTATTCTACGTAGCTCCTGGACACTATGTTGTAGTGGTTTTGTCTTAAGTTCGCCCGTAACTTCAAGATATTCTACAAGAGCAACATGGACAAAAACTATATTTCCCTCTTCCTCTTCTAATTTCATTTGTCTTACTGCCTCTAAAAATGGTAGACTCTCAATGTCTCCTACAGTACCCCCAATTTCAACTATAACAATATCTACATTTTCTAAGTCAGTTACATTGCGAATCATCCTTTTAATCTCATCGGTAACGTGAGGAATTATCTGTACTGTTTGTCCGAGATATTGACCTTCGCGCTCTTTTCTTATAACTTCAAAGTAAACTTTACCTGCCGTAACATTGTTATGTTTACTCATGTTTATATCTAGAAAACGTTCGTAATGGCCAAGATCCAAATCTGTTTCTGCACCGTCATCGGTTACAAATACCTCTCCATGCATGTACGGATTCATAGTACCGGCATCTACGTTTATATAAGGATCTACTTTTACAACAGTTACTTTATAGCCTCGTTGTTTTAAAAGTAGGCCGATCGACGCTGCTACTGTACCTTTTCCTACACTAGAAAGTACTCCACCTGTTACTATAATGTATTTAACCACTTAATAATCACAGTAATGAAGAATCTCAAGTCTAGATTAAAAATTCTTTTATAGATTAACTTAATTATTACCATATCCTCATTTACATCGATGAGAAGGGAAGATCTTTTAAACTTGTTAAAGTCTAAAAAACATCTGCAGGTAGCATTAGACTTTATCAATATTAACGATGCAATAAGGGTAGCGGATTCCGCTAGAAAAGGTGGAGCAGATATAATAGAAGCTGGAACTCCTTTAGTTAAGGCTGAAGGAATCCACGGACTTTTAACGTTAAGGGAAAATCATAAGGATGCTATTTTATTAGCAGACACTAAGACAGCCGATGCAGGAGACGTCGAAGCCGTTATAGCTTATAAAGGTGGAGCTAATATAATGACGGTACTCGGATTAATGGATGACTCCACTATTGAGTCTGCCGTAAAAAAAGCTAAGGAACTAAACCTTCTAGTACAAGTTGATCTAATTAATATAAAAGAACCAATCGAGAGAGCTAAGGAAATTAATGAACTTGGGGCGGATATAGTGGGCCTTCATGTGGGTTTAGACGTGCAAAAATCAAGAGGAATTACGATAACATCACTTAAAGATGAAATAAGGGAAATAGGGAAGTATTCGATAGTATCAGTTGCTGGTGGAATAAATGAAAAAAATGTGATAGACCTAGTAGACTTACCAATAAGCATTTACGTAGTTGGAGGCGCGATAACCAAAAATCAGAATCCAACAGAGGTCACAAAACATATAGTTAATATAATAAATGGGAATACTAATAATAAGGGGGATTAGATTGTCTCAGCCAGGTCAAACAACAAAATCCAAGGAACTTAAAACTATAACTAAACAAGTAATTAGTCCAGGAGTTATAAATGAAGATAAAAGAAAACTAAAATTACTATATATTATAAATATATTTGGGGGGGTAACAGAAAGAGCACTCATTAGCTTTTTGTATGAAGCCTCTCAAAAGGGCTTAAATATGGATTATACGTTCAATGTTATTGGAAACAATATATTTAGTCCCTCTGTGAAAGAGGATATAACTTCTCTACTCTATTTAGGTTTGATAGAAAGTGAGCCAATAGCTAAAAAATTAAAAGTTTCCGCAAATGGAATGGAAATATTAGAGGCTAATCAAAATAATATTGAGGAAGAGTTTAAAAAACAGTTAAACCAAGTTCTGGAGGAACTAAAAGCAAAAATAACAGCAATAGACGAAGAACAGTCACTTAAACTCAAGTCCGAAAGAAGAAGAAACTATTATAGAAGATAAATTTTTTACATCGTAGTAAATGTTCCTCTTCTATTTTGCGTCTGTTGCTCATCTACTAGTGGCCTAGACCAAATTAGCGGATCTAATTTTCCTTCTTTTCCCAACTTCGTTATGAGTTCTCTAGCTTCGCTTGTATGCCTAACATCTAGCTCTAACAATTGCTCTAATATTCCCCAACTTGTTCTCTTTACATCTTCTAACATTTCTTTTGGCATATGCTTAATGATCATAGGATCTTGAAGCCATTGATCGAAGGCTTTTATAGTCCTCATCATATGTTGAAATGCCACCCTAGAAGCCAATATTAAATCTAATCTATCCATATCTTTCTCGCTTTTCTCCATATCCTTTATTGTGCTTAGCAACGTCTTCTGCATCTTTATCCATTCATCTAAGTTAGATAGAAAGGAATTCTCCAATGGTTACACCATTTTACAATTCGTTTTCCACATTAATAAGCTCATTCTAATTCGTCTTTTCTGTTAAATTAAATGGTAAACCTTTATTCGTTATGTAGTCAGGAAGATGTTCCTTATTTTTTCTCAGGAATTCGAGGTCTTCGTTACGGTTTCTTAGTTTATCCGGTAACATACGAGGAATTTCATCCGAGATTGGATACCATCTCCCACATTTCTTACAATATAAAACTCCCTCTACAATTTCCTTACGTATACACTCTTCGCAGGGCGGATTAGGAACATTTTTTACATCAGTTTTCTTATATGCACAATATAATTCACAAAATGGCTTCTTTTGATCTATTGTCCTATTTACTTCTCGCTCTGAAAATACTATTAGATCTAATGGAAAGTCTTTACATATAGGACATGCTAATATATCCATTAATCTATACTTCAAGTCATTCCACCTAATACTTTTACTAGTTCATTGGCTAGATTTCTCGCTTTTTCTTCATCTTTAGCCTCTACCATTACTCTAAATATTGGTTCCGTTCCACTCTTTCTCACAAGGAACCAAAAATCGTCTGCCATTACTTTTATTCCATCGATAGTAACTATCTGACCTTTATCTTTATATATACTGGCTATTTCATCGTAGACTTTTGATGATTGCACATCCTTATTAGTTATGTTTACTTTGGTCTTAACCATATAATATTTAGGTAACATATCAAATAGTTGTGCTGACGTAATTCCTTCTATAGCCATCATCTCAAGCATTAATGCAAAGGACATTGCTCCATCTCTAACGAACTGATGAGCTGGAAATATAAACCCTCCATTCTCTTCAAATCCTGCTATACCACTCTCTTTCATCAAAGTATGAGCAATATCTACGCTTCCAACTTTAGTCCACTTTACTTCAATTCCGTACTTTGAAAGGAATTGTTGAACTAAAATAGAGCTAGAAACAGCAGTAAAGATTCTTCTTGGATATTTTTCTTTTGTTGAAGCCCAATAAGACAATAATGTTCCGCTCCTATCCCCCCATTGAACTCTACCTAAGGAATCAATAAAAATAGCTCTATCGGCATCTCCATCATGCGCTACCGCTAGATCAACTCCTAACTGTTTTGCTATTCCAGCTGTCTCATTAAGACTCTCAAAAGTCGGTTCTGGAGTTCTAGCAGGAAATAATGGATCTATATTTGCATTTACAGTGAAGATCTTGCAACCTAGCTCCCTAGCTACTATAGGTGTTGAAATTGAGCCTACACTATTAGCTCCATCGATCAGAATTTTAAACCCCTTTGACTTAATTTTTTCTACATCAACGTGAGACAATATTCCTTTTACATATGTGTCTATTATTCTATCATCTTTTTTTACATCATAAGTAAGTTTTTTCCAATCCTGAACTAAGAACTTATCTGAGAAAAATATATCTTCGATTTCATTTTCTTTCTCCCTAGAAACTTCAACTCCATCTCTATCAATAACCTTAATCCCGTTATATTCTGCAGGATTATGGCTCGCTGTTATAATAACACCTGCATCATAGCCTAAAGTCTTTACTCCATATTGAATTGCCGGCGTAGCTCCAAATCCACCTTCAAATATCTTAACCCCAGTACTTAGTAAACCACTCTCCACTGCTCTACTTATCATATCTCCACCAGCCCTCGCGTCCCTACCAATCAATATAGTTGAGTCAGAACCAAAAAATGTTCCAACCGCTTTCCCTATCTTAGTTGCAAGTTCAACAGTTAATTCCTTGTTTATTATTCCTCTAACTCCATCTGTTCCGAATAATTTTCCCATACGATAAATAGGCTAGAATTACTTTTATATATAACTCAGTTTTTCCAGCGATAATCATGTATCATTCGACCCTCTTTTCATCATAAGAAATGGAGGCTGGAGATAATAAATAGCGGCGCCTGGATTTGAACCAGGGACCTCAGGGTTATGAGCCCTGCGGCCTTACCAGGCTGGCCTACGCCGCTACTCCATCCAGCCAATACTTACATATATTCTTTCTGTTATAAGTCTTTCTTATCCTCAATAACTCTAATTCTTACGCTTCTATTCCCCATTTTAATTTCTAACTTGATTCCATCTTTGGTTAAAACTTCTTCCATCCCTTTAAATATATTAACTAGTTTTTCTATGTTCTCTTCATTAAGAAAGGGAGAAATTATTTGAAAACCATTCTCTTCAGCCTTCATTTCTCCCAAAAATACAGCAAAAAATGAGGCTAGTGATATTACAGACTCTTTCAGTGATTGTCCAGGAACAAATCTCATTATTGTCATAAGCGAAGCCCCAAGGTCTTTCCATGACTCAATGCTATTCTCGTTAACTGGGGATATCATAAAATGTCCCTTATAGTTTTGAGTTATTTTCCCCAGAATTATAACTAGGTCCTTTATATTTCTAAGACTTATTCCTTGCTCTTCTATTTGAATTGCGTCACTCAAAAGTTCGTTTGTATACTCGTATAAACGATTTCCATTATACCTAGCTAATTCTGCAAGTCTTTCATAAACTCCTTCATCCATAAAACACGGATGCCTTTTCTTATTCTGTTCCATATTGTATACGAATGTATACTAATTTATAAGTTATTTAGTTCAGTGGCTGCCCACATGAATCACAGTTCTTTTAGATTTGTATCATCATCTAGTGAATATTAAACCTTGAAGTTAATATGTTTACTATGCTTTTTGCTGGAGTTGATCCCGGGTCTGAAAGCTATGCGTTTGCCGTATGTGATGAACTAGGAAGAATAGTAAAATACTTTGAGATACCATCTGATCTTATTTTACATGACTCCTTTAGACTTACAAAATATCTAGCTAATTTTAGACCATCATTAATAGCTCTTCCTTCAGGGCATGGTTTACCTTTCATAAAAGCTAGAGACCTCAATAATAGAGAGATCTTTCTATTAACCTTATCTAATCCGGAAAAAGAAGGAAATTTAAGGGAATTTCTGAAATCTTCTAAAATCTTACCGGGAATTACTATACCATCAGTGATAGAGTTGGAATCTGTTCCTGAATTTAGGAAAATTAATCGAATAGATATGGGAACTGCAGATAAGGTATCTACAGCTTTTTTCTATAGAACTATGTACGATAACTTTGTCTTAGTAGAAATGGGAAGGCATTTTTCAGCAATAATCATAGTTAAAGATGGGAAAATAATAGATGGATTTGGAGGAACAGAAGTTCCTGGAATTATTTCACCTGGTTCGATTGATGGAGAGATTGTGTATCTGCTACAAAAATATTCCAAAATTTCAAAGGAAACTATATATAATGGAAGTAACAAGAGAAGAGCGATAGAGATCATTAGAATTATAGCAGAATGGTATAGCGAAAAATATAAACTCAAAATAATAATTTCTGGTCCAAGCAAAGATGAAATTTCATTTGGAGAAAAAATGAACTTTAAATTTAAGGAAGCAGCAGTAGGTGCTTCATTCATAGCAAATGCGATAGGTGGAGGAGAATTAAGAAAATTTGCTGATATGCTTAATAGTAGTGGAGAACCAATAAATTACGTGAAATTAAAGGGATGGGAAGAAGTTATTTCTTGGACAAAGACATTGTTATAGACCGAGATAATAATGTTTATTTAGTTTATACAAATTTCAATCCTCCTGGATATATTTTTGCTTTAAAGAAATATATTTTCAGTGGAAAAGGATTATGGAAAGGCTATGAAAGAAATCTTAAACAATATGGAGCAATAAATTTAGCTCAATCATCTCAAGATTTTAATGAAGAACCTTGTTATGGAGCCTCCTTTCCAATTTTGCTCAAGTCAAGAATTCTTATTCACCTTAAACCTGAAGAATTTGCAAGAGAGTTGCTCAAAAGATCGCCTAGAGATGGAATTGAGGAAAAAATAATACAAATATATGGCGATCTAGGTATATTAAATTTTGGTGTTACAGGTTCAGTATTAATTGGTATTCAGCATAAGGATTCAGATATTGATATAGTAATTTATGGAAGTAAAAGCGCTGAGGAATTTATATCCAATTTCGAAGGCTATGAGCCAGATACAAGTTGGCCAATACAAGCTAGTAAAGATTACTCCATTCCTATAGATATGGCAAAAAAAATTTACGATAAAAGGACAAGAGGAATTTTTAGAGGAATAAAGTACTCTTTTCTCTTTGTTGATGAGAAACCTAGAAAATACTGTGAAAAAGTTTGTACACCATTAGGCGAATTTAGAGATACGGGAGATTTAGAAGGTGATGTAAATGCCTTATTTTATCCATCAATAGCTAGCTTTACTTCGACTAACATAGAAGCTAAAATAGTTTCCTATGAAGGTATATATAATATTATAATGTACGGTAAGAGGAAAGTTAAAGTGAAGGGAGTACTCATGAAATGTGATGAAGAATATAGCATATTAGTAGGTGATAAGAAAATTGGAGGATATATATTACCTCTGTGATCTAGCTTCCATATCGCTTTCTAGAGCATCAATAATCGAAAGTATTATACCAAAACCTGGAAATGCTTCAAGAGTTCAAGATATAGACTCTGTAAATTTCCAATCTATATTAGAATCTGCATTAGTTACTTTTCCTTCCTATAAGGAAGTATGCGTTAGAGGATCAACATCTAAGAAACCTATCTATGATACATTATATAATTCTATTTTAGAATCTAATTTACTCGGAATAAAATATTCAATTTTCGGAACGAGTTTAATGTTAATACCTATAGCATATTCTTTTACTAATTCCTATGATATTAATTCACTTATTGAAAAAGTATCACAGGTTGTTCTAAGCTTAGATGATAACGATGGTAGATGGTTTCTCTCTGCATTAAGGATTCTATCTCCCAGTTACTTAGGTAAAAGAAGTTCAATGGATTACAGAGAATTAAATAACGTTAGTCTTCTTAGGATCCTTCAAGAATCATCAACCACTGATAGTGTAGCTAAAAATATGCTCGAACATTATAAATACTCAGTTATTGTATATGAAATTATAAAACAGAAAAAATGCGGATTCGCTAAAGATATACAAAAAGCTTTTATAAAGATCCTTTCTCAACTACCAGACGGTCTAATTCTAAGAAAACAAGGAGCTAGATTAGCGCTTTCTATATCCACAATGGTATCAAAATTCTCTGATTGTCCTACTGAAAATGAATTAGCAGAGCTTAATAGTTTTTTAATAAGCAAGAAAGCAAATCCAGGATCGACAGCAGATATAATAGCATCTGGTATAGCATTATATCTCCTTGAAGGAATATATGAAAGTAGGGTTAGTAACAAATTTCCCTTGCGACATGGATGCGATAGAGTATATTAATAACCTAAAATTTGATGCTGTAGTAGGTTTAGGAGATGTAGAGTGTCCCCAATATATTAGTAATTTTATGGGGATTTTAGGCGAGATGGAAAGTGTATATATTATGAAATATTTAAAGACTAATAAGAGATTAATTGAAGGAAAATACTTGAACCTATCAACAGATTTTTCTACAGGAATTCACATAACTCATTTCCCTCCAGAGGTAAATACTTCAATTCTAAACGTTAAAGTAAAAAATGATGAAATTAGATCTATAATATTAAAGAATTCGCCAAAAATTGTTATTCATGGACATTCAGATAGACAATGTACATATAATCTAGGTAAGACTACAGTTATCTCAATAGGCTCATTTAAGGCTGGCTATTATGCAGTATATATTCCAGATAAAGAGGAAATCATATTAAAGTGGGCAAGCCATTAGATAGGCATCTTCGCCATCAGCATAGTAATGAGATAAATTCTTTATTTTCCTAAAATTCAACTTCTCATATAATGAAATCGCAGAATAATTACTAACTCTAACTTCTAGATACACTTCCTCTGCTCCATAATCTTCTTTCATGCTTTTTAATGATGATTTAAGTAGACTAGTACCTATACCCTTATTCCTAAATTCATCAAGAACTGCAATAGAAACTACGTGACCCTTTCTAATTAGAGAAGGAATTGTTCTGATATTACTAAATCCTACTTCAATCCTAGGCATAATATAGCCTACGACTTGGTTATTATATTCAGCAACAAAAAATGCTTTCCAATACTCTTTTGCATGTTCGACAAAGAAATAATATGGATAATTTTCTGGAAGGGTTAATCGATTGATTCTAATTATTTGATCTATATCATCTAACCTTACATTGCGTAACTCATACTCCCTCGATTTATCTGTACTTTGCTCCATAATGTGACACTTTATAACTACATATTTAAATACATTTTGAGGAACTTATGGTCCATCCTTCAAGAAAAATAATTTCATCTATTTCGTCCGAACTAGAAGGTTATAAATTACTTTTAGGTGTTTCTAGTAGTATATCGTTATATAAGACCATTGATCTATGTAGAGAACTGATGAGAAGAGGTGCAGATGTTAAAGTCATAATGACAAAAAGTGCAAGTAAACTGATTTCACCTGATGTTTTTAAGTGGGCTACGGGTAATGAGGTAATAACGCATCTTACTGGAGGTATAGAACATGTTGAATTAAGCGAAGAATTCAATGCTTTAATCATAGCACCAGCAACAGCCAATATAATAACAAAGATGGCGTATGGCATGGCTGATAATGCACTTCTAGCGACAGCTCTCAATTTTATCGGAAAAAAGAAACCAATAATATTAGTACCAGCAATGCATCTCCCAATGTATGAATCACCTCAGGTTAGAGATAGTATTCAAAAACTTAAAGATTTCATAGAGATAATTGAACCAAGCATTGTTAATGATTTAGCTCATTACCCTGATCTTGAGTATTTGATATCAAGAATTATACCTTACGTATTAAGGGGAAAAGATCTAAAGGGAATGAAGATCATAGTGACTGCAGGTCCAACAAGGGAATACATGGATCCTGTAAGATTTATATCGAATCCAAGTAGTGGAAAAATGGGAGTGGCGATAGCAAACGAGGCGGAAGCTAGAGGTGCAGATGTAATACTTATCCATGGACCTATATCTACGGAAGTTAAACCTTTTGTATCAAAGAGCATAGCAGTGGAAACAACAGAGCAAATGGCTGATGCTGTTTTGACAAATGTCGAAAGAGGATATAGAATTGCCATATTGGCTGGAGCCCCTGCTGATTTTAAATTTAATAGATATTTTACAGAAAAAATTAATACACATTCTAATATTCCAAAATTAGAACTCGAATTAACGCCTAAAATATCAAGTGTTATTAGAGGAAAGGCATTTATTATTGGTTTTTCAGCAGAGACAGCAGAAAATGATCAACAACTTATAGAAAAAGCAAAAATAAAGAAAGAAAAACACGGATTTAATATAATAATAGCTAATAATGTATCACGAAAAGATATAGGATTTTCATCGAATAAAAATGAGGTTATAATTATTAGTAAAGATTCTATAGAGAAAATTCCTAAATCATATAAATCAGAAATTTCAAGGAAAATCCTAGATTATTTAAAGGAAGAGTTTAAAAAAGAGTTCGCATAATCCATATTTGGCTCGGGTAGCTCAGCTTGGGAGAGCGCTGGGCTGTGGACCCAGCGGTCCCGGGTTCAAACCCCGGCCCGAGCCCATTTTCGAGAATCTCAAGATCTTTAGTTTAAATTATTCGATAACATTGAAAATATATAAATAAAGTAAATTAAAAAAGAAAAATGCATTAAATGTTATATTTTATAAGTTCATTATAATCCCAAATAAACTATAGAAGAGTTGACTACTATATTACAGATATTAATATTATTTAAATCATTAATCTGGAAAACATATTCAATGCTCAAAAAAATTTTCATCTTTACGTTATCCCTGGCAAACTTTAAATATCAGAAGGAAAAAAATCATAGTGCCGCAGTAGTCTAGCCCGGTCTAGGATGAGGGCCTGTCGAGCCCTTGACCCGGGTTCAAATCCCGGCTGCGGCGTGCGTGACCGGGCATTTTAGTGATCTAAATTACAAAAGATTTTAAGTAATTTGTAGGCATATTCAGATATTAATAATTAAGTTAACATACAGGAAAATATTTGACTTTAGAATATTATTTGCAGGTCTAGAGGAGAGACAACTTATCTATCACAATACCTATAAATATGTCGACCAAATTTTACAGAAAAAGCAAGTAATACTATCTTTATAATTTGGAAATAATAATCTATAATAGATAAACTTACATATTATTTCACTGATATTATCAAAACTCACTATAGATTGAAAGATGAGAGAAATACAAGCTAATTATGCCACCGCGGGGACTTGAACCCCGGACAGCCCGGTCTTCAGCCGGGCGCTCTCCCGAGCTGAGCTACGGTGGCATATAAAGATGATACAATACAAACTTAAATTTTTCGTAACCTATTTATAATGGGGACCAGGCGACACTCTATTAAGAACCCTTTTTAGGGACTCTATGAAATAGAGTCTCCAGAGGTCCCTACAATGAAAGTACTTTTATGCTTAATTAATCAATCAAATAAAAATGTTTTAGAGAAAATCAAGGAAAAATTAAGCCAATATACTGATACGTTTATTTTTCCTGAATTACTTCATACTTCTATCTTAGGATTTGATTGGAAGAATGAGTGTTATACTTATTCGGCTTTCACAAATATTTTCTCTAGATTGGATCTATTACCATTTGAAAGAATAGTTCTATTATCACCGGTAAATTTCTGTGATAATAAAAATATACCATATAAATTTAAAATAGTTAATTTAAACGAAGATATTAACACTATAATAAATACTATCATAAATACCTAGAATTCTAGGATTATTGGACTATATATCCACAACAAATTCCAGAATATATTCATTATCGGTTTTTTTTATACTCATCTGGCTATATGTTATTGCCTTAACGAGAGTTCTTTTCTCATGCTTTCGACTGTCAAATTTTTCTCCCCATACAGTTGCATTTAAGCTCATCAAGTCCTGGTTTATATTTACTTTAAATTTACTAAATAATAATAGTTCTGAATCATAAAAGACCAGTAATGCCTCAAGCCATCTGTATAACAAGTTTTCCAAGTCTATTCCATCTACATTAATCTCTCTTTTCTCTTTAGGGCTAACTTTTTGCGTATCAGTCATAACTTCAAACATTGCGAGAGCCGCATTTTCAAAAGCTTCATTTAAACTATTTCCAAAAGCTCTTATACCCACATCAGCTGTATTATCAACAAACTCGAATTTTTTCATCAAAAGATTTTAAGGCTATTAATTTTAAACTCTATTGATTACATATGGGTGGAAGACAGAAGACAACTCTATTCATGACAAAAGAAATTAAGAAGGAAAAAAAGACTACTGCTCCTCAGTCCTCTTCGAAATAACATAAACTGCAACATTCAGTCCAATAGCGATACTCGTTCCAATAGCTAAAAATAGAAAGTTTTTTGTTAATCCATATACCATCAAAGAATTTAATAAAATTAAGATTGACATTAGATCTTTGCTTTTCATACTTCTCACTAGAATATCTCTATTGGAAAAGGCAATCTGGCCGAGCTCCCACTTATCGCTGAGCCTAATCCCAGCGCTAACCCACTAAGTATAACTAAATAAGCGCTAGGCATTACAAGTATTCCTTCGACGTAAATAGGTACTACTTGAGTTGCCATAGAATTCACTAAACCTCCGGCATTAGTATTTGATGGAACTCCATTAATCAAAATATTAACTCCAAGTTGAGAGAGAAATCTGGGTAAATAAGGCAATCCGATATAAAACACAATCGAAAATCCTATTAACGCACCACCAATCGCTCTTCCTATTCTAAAAGGTAAAGATATAAATAAAATTCCTATTGCTATAAATACTCCTGAATAATCATAAACTACATAGGATAATATTATTATTGTCTCGACGACAGCTATTAAACCTGATAATAATGAAAATAAGGACATTAACGGTGCCATTAAAATACTTAATCCAGGATCATCAGAAAACGAAGCCGCTACATATGCTGTTTTAACGAGTGTAGATACTGTAATCTGAACTTGAAGTATCTGGTATAGCCATGAGAAAAAATTAGGCCAACTAGCACCCAGTATTGAACCTATATATTGACTGGCGTAAATTATTAATGCATAAATATTTATTAGAACTGTTGCGTAAATTCCATCAAGAATGAGTTTAGTGCCCCACTTCTTAACTCCATAAACAGGTAATGGAAGGCCCATAATCAAAGTACCTATAAAGTAAGTCAAACTAGCTAAACTTGATGAAATGAAAAGAAAATAGCCTGGACTGTACACTAAATTTCACCTGCCAAGTATGAAATTAAGCTAAACACAGTAGTTCCAATAGCCAACCAGAACGCAGCCATAATTGCGTCCTCAATTATTGTCTGTCCTTCCCTTTTAAGTCTAAATATAGGTATGGGAGATCCTCTGATTGCCCATCCTATTGCCCACGATAATATAAACACTGACCATGCTGTAGCGGTTATCTGCGTAGTTAATGATTGTACAAGAGTTTCTATTCCTGACATTATATGCACCAAAATTAGATAAGAACTTAAAGAGGAGTGAGGTAATCAAAATTAATCATTACGTATATACATGGAAATCAGATTAATTATCATCTCAGGTGACTTTCCCTGTGTATTAATTACTAGATCAAAAACTGATTCATCAAAAATATCTATACCGTAATACTTCCAAAATCTTATATGATGGCTTTGCTCTCTTTCTATAATTTTTTCTATCGCGTCACTATAAGTAAGTCTATCTCTAGATGCTATTCTTTTTGCCCTCTCTTCAAGTGGCGCCCATAAATAAATCGAATAGTCGGCTATACCTTTAAGGATCCATCCAGCAATATGGGACTCAATGACAACATCTCCCTTTAAGGCTTCTTCTAGCATTTTTGAATCAATTAATTTATCAATATTGAATAACTTTTCAGCCTCTCTATTAAACTGGATGATATCTTTGCTTTCTTTTAAAGCTAAAGATCTAAAAAACTCACCACCTGATATATATCTGAGATTGAATTTTTTACTAACAATCTTCGCTATTGTAGTTTTACCACTTCCTGATGGTCCGCTTATAGTTAAAATCATGAAGTACCTCTCATGGAAAGTTTTATCAATTCTTCTAAGCATTTATGGCAAAGATAACCTCCATATTGTCTTTCAGGTCTCTTCTCCTTTCTAGAATACTTATTTACTTGATTTGTAGGTACTGCTCTAAGAGGCTTATGACAAATTGCACAATGAGCTACTCCATTCCTTTTCCTCTCATAATGTACTATAGTTTTTCCAGAAGGAAGTCTTACTTTTATTTTTCTAAAGGAATTAGATCTAAGGAATGGCTTAGGCATGTATCTCCACTTCCTTTTCTGAATTTAACTGGAAGTTTATATAACCTTCGGGCGCCTTAAAGATAAAGGAGTAAATAAAACAAATGATAGAATAAAAAGAATAAGAGTACTTCCTAACAATAAGTGCTGTCCATTCTTTGTTAAAGTCAATATTGGTATTTCAAATGGTAAATATAAATTAACTTGAAAATGACTTATCACGATATAAAGATCGATCATGTAAATTACTATTAGAAGAATTGATTGTAACATGGAATAGAAGTAAAGACTCGAATTATACGATTTTATTTGCTTAGAAACTTTATTATATATTCTTTCTCTTCTTTTTGAAGAAGAAATTTTATTTAGTCGTTCATCATATTCTCTCAATTTAACAAGAATAGATTCTATTTTTTTCCCTAGAAAAGCCTTATATACAAGAAAAATCAACATATTAGATAAAAAAGATATTAAAATAATCAAAAATATATCTATCTGCATAGAGATCTACGACATAGAAGATATGATCTCTTTAGCCGCTATAGATGGATCTCCTTCCCTATTATTAACTACTTTAACTGATGCCCCTACCAATACTGCAGAAGCTACTGCGGCATATCTTGCAAAGTCCATTGTTTCAGAGATTACATTTATATCATTATAATCTGATCTGATTCTTTCCCTATCTTTAGATTGCCTATTTATAATATTTTGTGGATCACTTTCTAATAGAAATATAACCCTAGGTGACAATATTTCTACTATATGTCTTGGTAAACCTGGCAGATATCCTGATGGAGTTTTTATTATCGCGTGAGTATCTACAAAGGCTATACCCTCCTCTCCAAGAGTTATACTTTCTTCAACAATCTTCTTTGCAGCTATTAGTTGAAGTTCTCTTTGAGTTGATAATGGAAGTTTTCTCATTTCGTCCCTATTACTTACATATTGTCCTTGCAATGCAGAATTTAACATATAATCACCATAATTCATTATCTTGAATCGAACTTTATTCTCCTTTAGTATCTCAGATACTTTAGATAATACAGTTGTTTTACCTACTCCTGGTATTCCAGTTACAATACCTATTTTCATTCTTTACTCACCCACTATTCTCTTTAATAGAGGATACATCTCTAATGATCTCTCATATGCTAATAAACTATAATATTGCATAGCTATCGTAACAGCTAAAAGTATACCGACTCCAGTTCCATATACACCTAATATAGTTGCTCCTACGGCTATTACACTAACTATAACAGAACTAAAGAATGCCAATGGATAAATATACTTTGCCAAAAGTCCTTCAATTATTTTTGTATTGCTTCTCATCCCTGGTATCTCAATACCAGCCTCCACAAGGTTCTTTGCCTGTGTTGCAGGATCTAATCCAGCTACTTCGACCCAGACCAATCCAAACAATATACCAAGCACAATGAAGACTATACTATATTCAACTGCACCTAATGGATCTAAAACTACAGCATAAACGCTGTGAGGAATATTTGCAGGTGGATATATAAAGGCTGACTCTATCGCACTTAAAATTCCAGATACAGATGGAGATACATAAGATGCCATAGATGAAAATAGTTGTATATCAGCCCCTAGTACGCTTACAAATATTACTGGTATGCTACTAACATATAAGAAGTTAAGAGGGATCGTTCTTCTTATTCCCCTTAGCTTTTGCGAAGTAACTGGTATCTGTATATTTATTGATGTAAGATATACTATAAGAATTATTAAAGATATAGTTGTTATTAAACCAACTAAATCAGGTTCGAATACTTTAGTAGTGTTCACAACAATAGATAAAACATTACCATGAGAAACCAAAATTGAGATAAGATTTGGGAAGAATCCTACAGGCAAGTCTTGAGAACTTACTGTTACTACACCAAACATATACCAAAATATAATTTTCATAACACCTGCCAATATAAATAAGCTAACACCAGATCCAAGTCCCCAACCTTTTTGGATCATCTCATCTAATAGCAAAATTATAAATGTTGCAAGAACTAATTGACCAGCAACTATAAGCCCTAGATCTAATGGACTTCCGGCTGAGCTGCCTCCTCTTGTTAGAACATATCCAAAGAGAAATGATTCTACTAGAATAAACAGAAATGCGAGACCTTTTTGTGCTTCAGTAAATTTGGCCTTACTTTCCTCTGTGTTTAAATCTATATTTAATAATTTAGAACCAACTAAGATTTGCATTATCAAACCAGCAGTTATTATAGGACCTATACCTAACTGCGCTAATGTGCCGGCCGTTGAGGCAAAAATAACTTCTTCTTGTAAAAAATTCCCTAATATTGAACTACTTGTAACACCATACAAAGGCACTGAAGCCATAACTAAATATATAACAACAGCAATTATCGACCACATTAATTTCTGACTTAAATTAGGCTTTTGCGTAGGCTTAGCTACTGCAGGTAAATATTGGCCTAATGATGCTAGAAAGTCGGTAAACGACATAAAAGCTCAAAAAGAGTTACTTATTTGTGGTTAAAATAACTTCTCCACCGTTTTTCTCTATTTTCCCCTTTGCCTTATCTGTACAATAATCTACAACAACAACTATAGGCTCATTTATTTTTCCAGATCCCAAAAGTTTTTGATATCCCATCTCCTTCAGATTTACCATTTTTTTACCATCTTTAACCTCAGCTTTTAATTTACCAGACTCAAGCATTTGAGCTAATTGTTGTATAGATATTGAGCTAACAACTTTAGTTGTTGGATTTACGAAACCATGCTTACCATACCAACCTTTTCCATACTTAACAATCCAAGACCATTTATGCTTATGCATGCCAATTTGCCTTCCTCCCTCTGAACCACGATCACGATGCTGCCCTTTTGTTCCCCAGCCCATATTTCTATGACCACGGAATTTCCTAGTTTTCTTCTCTCTTCTTACTACCATTATACCATCCTCCTCAAAAGTTCTTTTATATACGAACCCCTGTAACCATATTCTCCACCATTTTTGAAGTGAACGCTTACTTTTCCATAGAACCCTTCTCTTGGTGGATGCAAGGATATTGGTAAATTAAATAACTTTGAATATTTATTGATTCTTAATTCCCCAGATACAATCTTTTGCTTAAAATCATCAATATTCATGTTTAAATTGATCTTCAGTGTTTCATCATCTATCTTCTTTCCTTCTCTAGTTTTCATTCTATTCAGCAACATATCAATGCCTTCTTCGTCCAACTCGCCCCAGGTAATATATGCCTCTACTTTTCTTATCATACCTTTAATTTCTTCGCTATATGGATATACCATTGCAGAATAACGTCTATTTAGCCTTAATAGCCCTAAAGTCTGCTCTATTCTCCAATCTCCTCCAGCTCTCCCTCTTAATCTAATTATTACAACTGAGCTTGACATTAGCATCACCTTTTCCTTGCCCAATCTATAGGAGTAACAAACCTATATGTATTATAAAGAGCCATATATCCAGCATCAATGAAATTCTCCGTAGTTCGTGTTTCACCATTACTAAAAGACCAAATATCCTTAATACCCGCATAATTAAGCAACACTTTAAGTACTCCACCTACTACTAAACCAGTTCCTTTAGGAGCTGGCCTAAGTTCAACCTTTACACTTCCAGCCATTCCAGAGACAGAAAATGGTAAACTATGAGGTTCACCACAAGTACATTCCCAACTACCACAACCTCTTCTTACTGGTATTATCTTCATCTTCGCGTCTCTTACAGCCTTCTGAATAGCAACCCTTAACTGCTTAGCTTTCCCCTTTCCAATTCCAATATAACCGTCATAATTGCCCATGATTACTAGTACCTTATACCTTGATAACTCACCGGCATCAGTTTGCTTCTGAACCATTTTTATATCAACTACCTCATACTTTAGATTAGGAAGTAAAGCGTCTATTATCTCTGGCTCGTTTATAGATAAATTCTTCTCAAATATTTCCTTTATTGATGTAATTTTCCCTTCTTTGACTAACTGTCCTACTTTAGTTCTTGGCTTCCATTCCTCAATATTTGATACAGGAACCTCTTCAGCCATTCTTCTCACCTTTCATTTTGCTTAAAACTTCACTAAAATGTGATGGAAGATCTTTTGGATTTAAACCTCTTTGTATGTACTTTGAAAATACTCTGGAAAACATTTCAGGATTCTCCTTCTCTAATTTTTGAGCATAATTAGATATATGTTCACCTTTTAGTCTTGACTCATCGATACCTACATCTCCTATAGGTATATCTAAACCTGCGTCTATAGCGCCCTTAGCAGCATAGAAAATCCTAGCACCGCTCGTTGGAGTAAATAAACCTATATCCAACACAGCAGATGTTATTCCTTTATTTTTAGCTCTTATCCCTGCTAAATAACCTGTTAGATATAATGCTGGAGTGTTGTTAGTATCGCCTTTCCAACCATATTTCTTCTGCAATTCTATAGAATGAGCTGATACTAAAGTCTTATCTCCGGCAGGATCAAAATCTATCACAGAAACTATCCCATAATTATTTGTTATTCTAACTACAAGCCTTCTTGCTCTAGACATCACATACGTATATCTTCTGTAATAATTTGTCTTCCCTTCATTCCTTCTCTCAAATTTTAGCTTATAATTTGGACCTAAACCCATAATTATCATCCTTTTATTTTACCCATTTGTATCAACTGGGCTCTAACCTCATTCAGGTTATTATAAGCCCCACCTTTTGACTTCTTATACATTTGCCTATATGTATGAGAGTCTATTACATTGTTATCTCTTAACCACTTAAGATATCTTCTTATTTTTCTTATTTTATTAACCCATAAATGATTACCTTGTCTAGCAGACTTCTTACCATTTCTACTTCCTTCGCCTTTTCTCTCACTCTTAAGTTTCATCTTCTTAGATCTTTCCTTAAAGCGACCTCTACTTACACGATGCCCATGCTCAATTATTAATTTTCCCTCTCTTATCAACTTCCTAACATCAGATCTTGTTAAGGCTTCACTAACTTCATCTAAGTGCTCCTGAGGAATTTTAACGTTATTCTCTCCAACTTTACCTATCTTTGCAGCTAGTCTCCTTTGTAACTTTAGATCTGCCATCAATATTCACCATTAGTTACTTCTATACCAAGTTCCTTTGCTTTATTTATAATTTCCATTTTCTTTTTAAGGCCTATCCTGCCATCAATTGTCACTATTACCTTACTTTTTAACTCATTATCTATCCTTTCTAAGTCTCTTAAAGTGGATATCCTTAGCTGTAAAAGACCTGATGAGTGCAGGTTTCTAATATTTTTAGGCTTTCTATAACCTATCTTAACTAACTTTGGATATCCTCTTAATCCTAATCTTGTCTTATTATCAATACCTCTAGGATGTCTCCATTTATCCTGTCTCTCTAACTTAAAGTACCTATCCCAATTATATCTATGAAATTCCGGTAGTATCTTGTTATATTTAATCTTTTTATCCCTAATTTCCTTTAATTCTTTGTTTGTCATCCAATCACCTCTTTTTTGAATATATAAATACCATCCCCGAAAACTCTTCTATCAAACCCAATTATCTTAGAAGCATGCTCTATATTTGCTGCTGTCTGAGCTACCTTCTCTAGGTCTATGCCTTCCACGGTTATATCTTCCCCCTTAACTGTAACTTTAACACCAGGATATATGCGTGCTCTTCTAACATTTTTCTCACCAATAAGATTTGTTATTTGAAGTTCATTTCCAACTACTTTCACAGAAACAGGGAAATGGCTATAGATTATTTTAAGATAATAAGTATAACCCCTCGTTACTCCAGTTATTAAATTCTCTACATGTCTCTTTATTGTATAAACTAAAGACTTTTCCCTCTTATTTAGAAAACTACCCTCTATTATTAAATAATTATTAGAAACATATACAGTAATACTCTTAGAACTAGGTAGATTTCTCTCAATTTCCCCTTTAGGTCCTTTAACCTTTATAGAGTTATTATTTACACTAACAGTTATCCCTTCAGGAATTTCAACTTTCTCCAAAATATAGGATGTTAACACGATATATCACCTTCTTAATATACATATCCTAGAGCTATACCCCCTAGCCTGGATCTAGCTGCTTCCTTATGAGACATCACTCCTTTAGGAGTAGACACTAGGATAATCCCAATCTCTTTCGAGGGAAGATATCTCCTGATATATAGAGGTAAATTTATCATCTCTCTATAGTTTAACGAGTACCTAGGGGTAATTGGACCACAATTATTAACTCTACCCAATAACTGTACTCTAATTTTACCCCATCTACCATCATCAATATATTCAAATTCTCCAATATATCCTTCTTTCTGCATTGCCCTTAACACACTAATTATAAGTTTCGAGGCAGGCATGATCACAGCTAAGTTGTTTCGCCTAATCTCATTATTATATATACTCGTTAACGCATTAGATAAAGTGTTTGAGACAACCATGTATATCACCTTAACTTCTTAAATCCCAAAGGTGAAGCTACCTCTCTAAAGCATTGCCTACACAAATAAATATCATACTTCTGAATTACTGAATCTCTACTACCACATCTCTTACATACCTGAACTCCTCTTCCGTGTTTCCTTTCCATAGGAGGCTTGTATTTACCCATAATTATCACCTTTAGATAACTGTAACACCAAATGTTTCTCTTATAAAGTTCACCGCGTCCTCCTTTGATATTTTATGTCTCCTCGGTACTCTTGCCGTCTTTCTCCTTCTTCTCTCAACTCTATAGCCTGGCCTCTCTAAAGTGATTGCTACATCCAATCCAAAAACTCCTACATCAGGATCATATCTTGTCCCAGGAATTACAACATGCTCAGCAATACCAAAACTAACGTTACCATAGTTATCGAAGCTAGTACTCTTTATACGGTTATTTACAGCTGGTAAAACTCTTCTTAGAAATTCCTCTGCCTGCTCTCTCCTTAATGTCGCTTTCACTCCAATTATTTGCCCTTTTCTTACACCAAATTCCTTTATAGACTTCTTTGCTATAGTATACACTGGCTTAACTCCTGTTAACTCTTCCAATAAAGTATATGCTTTTTGAAGCCTTTCTCCAGATTCTCCTAAACCTATATTTACAGTAACCTTAGCCAATTTTACTTTTCTCATCGGATTTTGATTTTTCTCAACTATTTCATTTTCTCCTTCCATTTACCACACCTTACTATGATGAACTAATTACCATTACGTTCTCCATATTTGTCTCATAGTTTTTATCGCTTGATTTAAGCTCAACTATAGAATATTTTCTCGTTTTATATGGCAATTTCTTTATTCTCTGTATAGTTCCTTCGACACCTGTATTTTTACCGCCGGTAATTATCGCTATAGCACCCTCCTTCAGTGTATATACGGCATCAATTTTGCTATTAGTCAAATTAACCCTAATAGTAGACAAAGTGGGATAATAATTGGAATCATTAGATTCGACCTGTAAATTAGTACCATCATGCAAATTCAATTGAATCTTTCCATTTTTTACGGACACCTTATTGAGTACCTTCTTTAGCTTATATTGAGCTTCATCAGAAGAAATCGATCTTGGAGCTATAAACCTAGATTTATCGGGATAAATTACGTAATACTGTTCAGCACTAGGAATAGATACCACATCCATCAAACCGACCGGAAATCTATAGTCAACTCTCATAATTCCATCAACATAAATTTTCCCATTATATAATATCTTCTTAGCTTCACTCAATGTTAGCGCCACACCTAAATAATCTCTCAATAATACCCCAAGAGGTATACTACTTCCCGCAGAATGTGGACCAGGAATTGGCCTAACAGTCCATTTATATTCCTTTTTTAAAATTTTTAGAAATTTTGGTGATGCAAACCTAGTTACGTGCCCCATTATTTCCTCTCCTCTTTTGCTTTTCTTTCTATTGTTTTCTTCCTTCTCTCGTCTGATAACTCTAACTTGGTAATCTGAACTTTTGATGCATGAACCCAAATATAAACTGGAGTTCCATCAGCCTTCTTTCTAGTTAACCCTTCAATAGCTATTCTTCCACGTTTCAAATTCAAAGAGGTAACCTTTCCTTCATACCCAGCATTGTTTCCTCTCATAACCCTTACAGTATCTCCTTTCCTTACGCTTATCCTTTTTATTCCGTATTCTTTAATTAACTCCATAGTTAACGGAGCGACTACAAGCTTATGCAACTTATGTTTAGATGCATTCAAAACAATTTTTCTTTGTTTTGATGGCTTCATTGAGCTCATTATTTTCCCCTCAAATAACTATAGTAGCTAGACTAGCTACCTTAGGCCATCTTTCGGCCGCTTCTCTAGCTATAGGACCCCTTATTTCAGTCCCTTTAGGTGTACCATCAGGATTAACTATTACAACTGCATTGTCCTCAAATGAAATCCATGTACCGTCAGGCCTTCTAAAAGGCATCCTTTGCCTAACTATAACAGCTCTAAATTTCTGTTTTCTTACTTCAGGAGTTCCCTTCTTTACAGATACTACCACTAAATCTGCAATATTTGCAAAAGGAACTCTTCTAAGTACTCCTCTATATCCTACTATACCTATAATCATAGCCTCTTTTCCTCCACTATTATCTGCGACGTTAACTCTAGTATTATGCTGAAGCCCTGGTGTAAGACCTTTTCTGGAACCCAACATCTGAATTTTTTCTGACATTTTATTCACCTACCTTTCCAACAACTACAAAGGACACAGACTTTGAAATGGGTCTAGATTCCGCTATTATAACGTTATCTCCTTCTTTTAAATTCAAACATGGAGGAATATGGACGTGAATTCTACTTCTCCTTCTTTCATATCTCTTAAATTTATGATTATAATAGAGATAGGTTCTTTCAAATACTCCCATCTTATTTGCCCTATACTTTATCAACTTACCTTCAAGAATTATTCCTCTAACCCTTATTTCACCATGATAAGGACAATACCTATCATCACACTTAGCTGTCGGTCCTTTAACTGACGGAATACCTATATTTTTCATTATCTGACTCAACCTACACTCCACCTCCTTTTATATATCCTCTTAATAGGACTACCAACTATCCTACAACCATGAACTATCATATGACTACCTTTAAAATCTAACTGATAAATTCCATTCATCTTGTATATTCGTTTAATTTTACCTTTATGGTCCCTTATATACAAGAAATTTCTACTCTCAAAAACAATTATACCAGAAATATTAATATAATACGGATTAGAATGATATAAAACGGTTATCTTTAAACCTATTAAATCAAGAATTTTCATTGCTTTTAGGTTTCTTGATATTGGAACTTTTATTTTCTCTAGATTTTTGGGCTATTGTAGTCATAATCCTAGCTATATCCTTCCTCGTATTCTTAATGATAGATGTGTTTTTAAGAGTACCTAATCTACTATCTGCTCTGTACTTAAGAAGATCTAATTGCAGTTCCCTTAATTTCTCGTTAAGCTGATCTAATGACATTTGAGATAACTCCTTATTATTAAGAGGCATTACTATCCTGACCTCCTTCATCTATTATTTTCACGTTAGTTACAGTTACTCCTTCACTCGTACTAGGTTGAATTTCTTTAATCGAGATCTTATCTATTGGTCTCAAAGGTTTAGTTATTACTACTTCTACTCCATATATACCGAGCTTCAAGGTAGCAATAGCTATCGCTCTATCCACCATTTTCTCTAGACTATTCCCTGATTTATAGACAGTACCTTCTTTTAGTTTCTCATATTTAGCTCTCTCAGACGTTATCTTTCCGCTAACTATAACTTCAGCACCTAATGCGCCAGCTCCCATAATTCTCCTAATTGTAATAAATGCTGCCCTTCTAAAATGATAACCTTTTTCCAAAGCAACAGCAAGCCTAAATGCCATCACTCTCGCATTTAATTCAGGGTTATCTACATTAGTGACAGTTATTTGTGGATTCTCTAAGCTAAAATACCTTTCGAAGACTTGAGCTAACTGCTTAATAGTTCTACCACCTTTCCCTATTATCATTGCTGGCCGTCCTGCATATATTATAATCCTTGTTCCCATAGGCGTTTTTATTATGTCTACACCCGCATATTCTGCGTTATAAAACTGCTTAGCTAAATACTCATCAACCATTACTTTACTTATAGATTTCTGTAGAAAATACTTCTTTATATTAACCATCATACCTCACCTACCATTACTTCTATATTAGAAGTTCTTCTATATTTCGCTGTAGCCCTTCCAAATGCTCTTGGCATAAACCTCTTTAAAGTTATACCCTTATGACAAGCTATATGTAAGATCGTTAAACTATCTGCATCAAGACCTTTAGCCACTGCATTACTTTCAGCACTGTTTAAGACTTTTAATACATACTGTACAGCTTTTACGGGATATCTTCCGTTTTTCACTTTCCATTTACTGGATATATTACTCCTATGAGATGAACCATGCGAATATCTATAAAATGGCAATGCCTCCTCTTTTCTTTCAACCCTCTCTAGGAATTTTTTAGCGCTTTGAAGATTCATACCCCTTACAGCTTTACATACATTATACAAATCTCTATAAGAAGCAGGTACTTCCTTTAAGACAGCCTTATACACTTTTTCCTCGTCAACCCCTAGTAAAGGATATTTCCAAGAACCCAACAACATCACCCTTTCATAGCTAAGAATAGACTGGATCTTGTAGCTTTCAATCCAGGTTCTCCGTGCTCTACTTTCTTTGTTGTTACAGCAAATTCACCTATATAATGACCTATCATTTCTGGCAGAATCTGAAATTCAATAAATTCCTTTCCATTATATACACCAAATTTTAATCCAACCATCTCAGGAAATATAATCAAATCCCTTACATGTGTCTTAATTGTCCTATCTACTTTACCCTCTCTCCTCATTTTCCTTATTTTCTCTAATAATATTCTTTGCTGATTAGTGAAACCCCTTGTAAGAGAACGTCTTTGCCTAGATGGTAGCAGCTTCACAAATTCATCCATTGGCATATCCATTAACTCCTGAATTGACTTTCCTCTATATTTAAACCTCTGCCATTCTACAGGAAACTCAATAGACATTAAAACCACTCTCTAAATTGATAGTAATAAATCTCACTTTCTTTCCCTCCTGCCCGTTCTTCTTGCTGCTATATGTCCAACCTTACGACCAGGTGGAGCGTTCCTCGAAACTGTACTTGATCTACTGACACTAGCGTGAAGCCCTCCACCATGAGGATGATCAACAACATTCATTGCTACTCCTCTTACTACTGGCCACTTAGTAGCTTTAACTTTATATTTCCAGTATGAAGTACCGGCCTTTAATGCAGGTTTATCTAAAGCTCCAGCACCTGCGACTGTACCTACAGTAGCCCTTCCATTCTTACTAACGGACATAATCTTGCCAGAAGGTAATTTTATAAGGACTTTATCACCAGCAACACCCATTACTACAGCATAAGAACCAGCAGTTCTCGCAAACTTTCCCCCATCTCCTCTGTATTTTTCAACATTTGATACGATAGCACCTTCTGGTAAAGAGCCAACAGTAACTATATTTCCTAGTGACGGAGAAACATTTTCACCGATTTCTATCTTTTGTCCAACAATAAGTCCTTGTACTGCCTGAGTATAAAACACAGTACCGTCATCAAGCTTTACTTTAGCTAATGGTGCTAACATTCCTGGATTATGCAGTATGTCAATTATCTTAGCTACATGATAACCTGTTATATTAGGATATCTAGCCTTTCCTACTCTTAACCATCCAGGACTTCTAAAATTAATATTTCCTCTTCCAGCCCTCTGCTGGAGTAAACTTTTACCCATTTTTATATCACCTTTACAATATACCTAGCTTTTGTGCTAGGTCTACCGCCTTATATTCTGGTTTTAACCTAATGTAAGCTTTCTTAATACCGGTTGGAGTAATTACTGTATTTATTTTTTCTATTTTAACTTCAAAGCTTTTTTCTAATTCAGATTTAATTTGATCCTTTGTAGCTTTTTTATCCACAATTACTACTATAGTATTTGTAGCCTCTATAAGTTTAGTAGCCTTTTCTGTAGATAAAGTTTCTTTGATTATCATAATAATCTGCCCTCTAATCTTTTCTTTAATATCTCAATTGATGATTCGGTATATATTGTTAGTCTTCCAGGATGACCTCCAGGTGCTAAATGGTTTATACTTAAATTATTTGCAGCTACTACGTCAGCTCCTTCTATGTTCCTAATTGCATTTACTATTGGTAGATTCATATTATGAACTACAAAGAGCGGACCTACAGCTCTTTTATATCTTCTACCTCTCATTTTTCCCTTACCGGGTCTTATCTTTCTATTTTCCTTAACTCTCTGTAATTCTTCTGAAAGACCTATCTTTTCCAGAAAAGATACAACATCTTTAGTCTTCTTCAAATTACACACTTCATCCGATATAATAACAGGCAGTACAAGTTTTTCCTGTATTTTATGCCCTCTTTTCTTCACAAATTCCGTATAGCTTCCAGCACTTATTGCACTTATTATAGCTAACCGTTTTTCCTTTATATTTATTTCCTCTGCAATGATTTTTTTTGTTGAAGGCGGAAATGCCAATCTTCCCCCAACAGTATTAGGGGCTAACGCTCCTTCTCCTGAAACGTTAATTCTAGGAACTCTAGCCATACCAAGATTAATCCCAAAGCTATG
This sequence comes from Candidatus Acidianus copahuensis, assembly GCF_000632495.1. Lineage (GTDB taxonomy): Archaea > Thermoproteota > Thermoprotei_A > Sulfolobales > Sulfolobaceae > Acidianus > Acidianus copahuensis. The sequence goes on from NZ_JFZT01000047.1 coordinate 62,436, forward strand.
TGCAGTAGTTCTCCTCCCAGCCATTGGATCTCTACCTTTTGGTTGTAAAGACTTAGTAAAAGATGATAAGAAAGCCCTTCTAATTAAATCATTTCTTACATAATATCCAAAAATAGATGGAAGCTGTATTTCCTTCACTTGATTTCCATTTATATCGATTATAGGAACAGTTTTTATTTTAACCTCTGTATACATGATCTCACCCTTGCTTACTTAATACGTCTACATAGGTTATTTTTGGAGGTTCAGGTGTCACTTGATAAGGTCTGATAGGATATCTTAAAAATAAAGGCCTTTTCTTATGTCCTATTGTAGAACCTTGAATTAGCATGTATGTGTTTTTAACTAAACCATATCCTACAAATCCACCAGCTGGATTTATTTCTGACGAATTAGAAGATATCTTAAGTATTCTCTTATTGTGCTCTGTCCTCCTATGAAATCCCATTTGACCTGGTTGCGGAACATAACTTGGAGTAGCGAAGGATGGACCCTTAGTCCCTGCCTTCCTACTTCCTTTTCTATGTTTATGCCATCTAGGTAATTCTATAACTTCATATCTTTTTACCACGCCTTCAAAGCCATGCCCTTTAGTTACTCCAATGATATCAACTAAACCACCAGGTTTAAACAAAGCTTCAACTTGTAACGGCTTGCCCAAAACATTTAATGCATATTCTAACTGTGAATTCACATTGCCTCCTCCTATTTGTATTTCAGCAATATCTGGTGATTTTTTACCTAAAGAAGATATAAGCTTTGGCTGAGTTGCTACAATGGTTCTAAAGTATAATATTTCGTTCGATTTACTTTTTATCTTTTCTAGGAATGTTGACATTTTATCCTTATTTACCTTTAAATTCTTTAATCTTCTTGTAATATTAATCTCTTTTGGTGGTTCGACCCAATAATCAGTTAAAACCTCTGGCTCTCCATTATCGCCAAGAACATATGCCCTTAAAGCTAAAGGTACTATTGGTGGAGTCTCTATAACTGTTACAGGAGAAAATATTTCTTTACCGTAATTTAAAGAGCCTTTAAGATCGTCAATGTAGTAAATGTGCGTCATCCCCACTTTATATCCTATAAATCCAAGGAGAGTAGGAGATTGAGTAGCCAAAATAGGCCAAGTTCTTGGACTAAACAGTATCCCGCTAGCCCTTTTTCTAGGCCTAAGCCCAGCTGTTCCTCTTCTAGGTGATGAAAGCTTTCGATGACCCATCCTCTATCCATTCTGTTTCTACCTTTCATTATTATAAAAAAGTATCTATTCAAGAATCATGTTAAGTATAGATAAAGATGCAGAGAGTGCTTCTTCTACCCTAACGTTAGATACTCCTTGTTTTGGAACAAAGTTTAGGATTAAAGGATGCGAGTTATTTCCAAAACGTTCCAATACTTTGCCTTCAGGTGGACCAATTAGGAGTGTTAGTCCATTTTCCTCATATTTATCCCTAATTATATTTTTCATTTTGAAGGGATCATCCCCACTTCTACTGCCAATAATTAAGTTTTTTTTAAGAGTTTCTTAAATGATATATTATCCAATGAAAATCCATTATAGTAAATATATGGATAGGTTATAAATTTACCTTTTATACAATCTGTCACTAGAATTGCACTAGTCTTAACATCAAACATTCTATTAAGTCCAAAATTACCATCTTTACCTTTCCTAATCTCGCCTTCAACTGGTTGCCTATGAACTATATGGCTTTGTATATCCATAGGAGAAATAAGACCTACCTTCGAAAGATCTTTATCTATTGAAACATTTTTCTTGAGATATGGAGGAGTAATCGAATACATTAATATTTTCTTTACAAAGTTAAAATCCTGGCTTGGTGCATCTATTAAATATAATCTATCTACCCTAAATGTTAGTAATAATCTAAAAATAAATGAAAGAAATAAAGTTTTTTGTATTAATGATGATCTTATTCCTAGAAAAGATGGATATAATGCCACGGATAATTCTTTTCTTCGAGGATAAGGGAACAATTACTTCACCTTTCTAATACCTATACTATACTTCTCATCATCAATATCCCATTCGGTAACTAAATCGCCAATAGCTTCTCCAACAGTTATACTCTTTGCTCTTGTCTCATTAGATATATATTCAGACCATTTGTTAATCATCTGTTTTCTATCCTCTGGTACTATCATTGATATATGTATATTATCTAAAACATTTAATTTTAGTTCCTTTCTCATAAACTGAATTCTCCTTATTAAATCTCTTACAATGCCTTCTTCCTCTTCTTGTGGGCTTATTTCCTTAGATATCACAAGTATTCCATCATTAAATCTTGAACTAACGTATCCCTCTTTCACAGTTTCTTGGATATTGACATATGTTTTATCAATTTTTACCTCTACGCCTTCTATATTAACTTCATGAGGTTTATTATTTATTATATCTCTTACTATTTTATCTTGATTTTCATAGATATATTTAATTATTTTTGGTGATATTGATTTATACTCTTTTCCTACTTTACCAGAATTTGGGCTGATCTGAACTATACTAAACTTTGAGAATTCTTGTATAGGCATAATTTCCACATCTTTAACATTAAGTACTTCCTTGAGTAGATCCTTAGCTTTAATTAAAAGATCCATTGAACTCTCGCTGCTAAAGAATATATACGCCTTGTTTATAGGCCATCTAAGCTTTATAGATGCCTTAGCCCTCGCATTTAGTCCCGCTTCCTCTATTTCCCTTATTAAAGAAACTGTCTTCTCTAAATCGTTATCTATCATTTTATGTCTAATCTCTGGAAAATCTTCCATACTTACAGATAATTTTGGATTTATTACAAAACTATTATATATCTTTTCTGATATAAAGGGAATTATAGTAGAGGCTAAGATTATCCAACCACGCAATATCTCATAGAGGACGTTATACATAGCTAATTTAGAGGTATCCTCTGATTCTATCCATGCTCTTTTTCTTATTAGCCTAAGATAGAATCTACTCATATCTTCTGTGATGAAACTAACTAATCTGTTGGCCATCTCGTGTACTTTATAATATTTCATGCTTTCCTTTACATCCTCTAGAACTCTATAGTATCTTGAGAGTATCCACCTATCTTCTAATTCCATATAATCTAGATATTGATCTATACTTGAAGGAGAGAAGTTGTCTAAACTCATATACATGCTTGCAAACACATAAACATTCCATATAACTTGCAAATCTCTTAATGTTAGATTCAGGGACTTCCATGAAAACTTAGCATCTTCCCATGTAGTATTTCTTAGCAACCATAACCTTAATGTGTCTCTACCTATCTTTTCTATCACTGCAGAAGGCTCTTCATAATTTCCAGCACTCTTATGCATCTCTCTACCTTGTTCATCTAACATAAATCCATGAACTAAGACAGATTCGTATGGCCTTCTACCTAAAAGTATAACTCCAGATCTAAGGAGACTAAAGAACCATCCACGTAATTGATCGTGACCTTCTAAGACTAGATCTACTGGACCAATTTCCTTCCATTTCCGAACCCAATTCTGTCCTAAACTAGCAAAAAATGCAACTCCACTATCAAACCACACATCAGCAACATCTGAAACTCTATGCGCTTCTTCGCCACATTTACATCTAATAACCACGTTATCAATCCATGGTCTGTGTAAATCCTCTGGTACCTTATTTATAGCGATTTTCTCTAGTTCCTCTTTACTGCCTACTACCGTAATATGATCATTTTTACATACCCAAATTGGTAGTGGTGTTCCCCAAAACCTCTGCCGGCTTATAACCCAATCTCTAATTTCTTTTATCATGTTTCCTATTCTTGTTTTTCCCCAATCTGGTATCCACGTCACCTTTTCCATTTCGTCAAGTAGATCTGTCTTTAATTTAGTTACTTTGATAAACCATTGTTCTATAGCCCTCAGTATAAGTGGTGATTTGCATCTCCAACAAATAGGATATCTATGTACTATCTTTCCAGAAAAGAAAAGCCCGTTATTCTCCTGGAGATCTCTTAAAATGATGTCTGTGGCGTCCCTTACAAACATTGAAGAATATTTTCCCGCATCATTAGTAAAATGCCCAGTATCGTCTACTAGCATGACTATTGGATAGTTCATTCTTTTTCCTATTTGAAAATCAACATCACCGTGCCCAGGCGCTGAATGCACTAAACCAGTTCCATCTTCTAATGTAACCTCAGAACCTGCGTCAACTACTATATGAAAATTCTTCAATTTAGATTGAACTGAAACGATTTTTTCTAATGGATGTTCATACTTTAAACCAATCAATTCCTTCCCTTTATATATCCTTAATATGCTGAATTCCTTTATCTTAGCCTCTTTCATGACGCTTTCTACTCTTTCTTTTGCGATTACTAGTATATCATTACCAACTTTCACATCAGCATAATCATAATCTGAATTAATCATTACAAACACATTTGCCGGAATAGTCCATGGTGTTGTTGTCCATATTAAAAGATACCTATTTTTATCTTCAATTAATCTAAACTTTACATATATAGACGGATCTTCTAGGTCTTTATATTCTGAAACCTCATAATCTGAAAGAGTTGTCTCACATCTAGGACACCAGTGAAGTACTTCGACATCTTTCTCGAGAAGCCCTTTATCGAAAGCTTTCCTAATCAAGCTCCAAGAATTACTTATATAACTATTATTAAGCGTATAATATGGAGAATTCCAATCCATGAAAACTCCCATATCTTCAAAAATTTTTGTCATAGCATCAGCATTCTTTAGTGCAAAGTCTTTACATTCCTTAATAAATTTATCAACACCAATTTTATTCACAATATCTTGCTTTTTTGAAATGCCTAACCTTTTTTCTACCGCAACCTCGATTGGAAGTCCATGTGTATCATAACCAGGTTGATCAAATACTTTATATCCTTCTATTCTTTTAAATCGAAGAATTGCATCTTTTATTACTTTATTCCAAATTGTTCCTATATGAGGTATCGGTGACGATGGATATGGTGGACCATCTATGAACAGAAATTTTGTTTCTTTCTTAGAGTTACTTTCCTTTAACTTTTTATAAACTGAGTTTTTCTCCCAATATTCCAATATCTCATTTTCTATATTTTTTATATCAAATTTATTGTCTAAAGGACGAGGAGAGGATAATTTAAATCACCGCATATGTGTAACTTAAAGTTGGCTTAAAAATTATTACTTCAGAAGGCGTTAGTAATTTCTTGTAGAGCTATCTTATTAATTGGTAGATTCTATCTGTCATTTCTGACGTAGTACTACTTCCTCCTACATCAGGTGGCAAATATTGCTTCTCATTATAGACATTCAATAGAGCAGAATATAGTGAACTAGAAGCAAGCTTATATTTCTCTTCGCCTGACTTCTTATATAAATGATCTAGCATTAGCTGGACTGAAAGTAAAAATGCTGTAGGATTAACCTGATTTTTTCCTGCTATATCAAATGCAGCGCCGTGAACTGGTTCGAAAAGTGCCTTTTTATCTCCTATATTTGCTGATGGGGCTAGACCTAAGCTCCCGGCAATTTGAGCTGCTTCATCACTTAATATATCTCCATAAACATTTGTAGTAACAATTACGTCAAACATATGAGGATTTCTTACAAGATTCGCCGCTGCAGCATCTACATATTGTTCATTAAAATCTACGTTTCCTCTTAGTATTTCTCTGCAAATCTTTGCAAAAAGTCCATCAGTAACTCTCATTACGTTTGCTTTATGAACGCATGTTATCTTATTCTTTCTTGTTTTAGCGTAATCAAGTGCTACCTTAACTATTCTTTCGGACGCAAACTTAGATACTATCTTCATAGCCACACTAACGTCTTGAGTTGGCATGAATTCAAATCCTTTATAAAGGTCTTCTGTATTTTCTCTGACTATAATAATATCAACATCCCCAAATTTCCCCTGTGTATTAGGTAAAGATTTTGCTGGTCTTATGTTAGCATACATGTCGTACATCTGCCTTAGTCTAACTACTACATCCATTGCACTTTCTCCTACTGGCCCTTTAAGTATAATATCGGCCTTATCTATAACTTCAAGAGAATGCCTTGGTAAAGGTTCTCCATATTTAGTCATCGCAATGTCACCTGCTTCTATTTCCTTTATCTCTATATTAAGATTATAATTTTCAATTAGCTTTCCAATTATCTTTTTTGATGAGCTTACTATTTCTGGTCCTACACCGTCTCCTGGGATAAGAGCTAAAAGATATTGCACATTAGCAACTTATTGATCTAACTTATATCTTTTCGATCTTACAATTTTATCAATCTCTTCAAGATATTGGATTAACCAAGGAGAAGTTTTCCTTGATATTTCAATTTCATATAAAATTATTGGTATTATCTCTTCTTTTATTTCCTCAGAAACTATGTCTAGACGAGTAAAATGTACTAGGGAATCGATGAATAATGCCGAACCTCTATTAAATGCTGTTATAGTGTTGTCCGATATCTCGTAATCAAACGGATTTAAAGTAAATACGCTCGGATTACCTTCAAGCTCTTTTTCACACTTACAATATATTGTAACCCCATTTAATGAAGGTAATCCGTATTTAATCTTATAGTCAATTTCTTTTCCTATTAAAGTCAAATAAAACAGTTGAGGATCATGGACTATATTAACGGAACAAAAGGGATATATGGCTAAATTTTTTATTGTATCCGTATTTTTATATAATTTCATAATCAATCTATTCTCTGTTTTAACTATGCCTATAGGTGATAGATTCTTAGATATTCCATTAGTACCAACTATTGATTCATAAATGCCGTCGTTTGGAAATGTTTTCTTTATGAGATCATTTAGACGCATTACATTTTAATAACTGAAGATAAGGGTTAATTTAGATAGCACTTTACAATTAACTGAATAAGAGTTAAGAAGTATTAATTATAATGATATAATATATACTATTTATAATTTACTAAACAAATATATAATCTAGAGAATCTATATATTGAGAATAAATAATAATATACTTTGTTCTTTAAATTATAAAATATTTATCCATTATGATTATCATAGATTAATATATAGTACGCCGTTGTGAGCAGTTTTACTTAAATTGTGATATTTTTATACATTTCATGATTTTATCCTTCCAACAAAATACCTATATATTCTAAAAAACACAAATTAACTTGTCCCAGATGTGGGTGTGTAGACCCGAAGAAGGGACTGTGAAAGATTAGGTAAGAGGTATTAAGGATGTGCAGTTTTCCCACAGCCGCTTCGGTGGTGTGGGTAGGGTTATCCCGCTAATGGGGCGGATCGCGATGATGAGCTTCGGCTCAGAACGTGGTGAAGCCCAAGGGTTTCATGAACATGACATTAAATGTCCGTAAAGCCCAAACCCCATAGTACAAATCAATCTACACGTTTTGGATAGACTTTCCCATATCCTTGAAGTGTGACAAAAGCTATTGATATGAATGAGACTATCGCCGAAAAGACAAAATTTAATGAAGGTTATCAAACCTAAATTAGATAAGTCTATTGGATTTATCTGTGTATCAACTATAATATAACAAAGACATTAAAAGAATTCCTCTAATTCTTTAAGATTTCTCACAACAAAATCTGCATAAAGTTCTGCAAATTTAACCTTTCCATCTCTATCTATTAAGATAGACTTTAGCCCTGCTTTACTAGCTGCTAAGCAGTCCTTTACAGGATCATCGCCAATGTAAACACAACTACCTAGATTCTGGCCAAGTTCTTCACAAGTCATTACAAAAGGTTGAACGCTTGGTTTAGGTTTAATATTATTTTCTCCAGCAACAATAATTTTATCAAAGTATCGAGAAATATGAACTTTCTCTATCCTAGCTCTCTTATTACCTCCTTCACCATCACTATTTGACATAATGGCTAATTTATAACCCTTATCTTTAAGATAACGAAGTAACTCTTCCGCATCATCATAAACCTGGTTTTTTGAAGCAATAGACCAGTAAAGAGAAGCCCATTCAGATAGTTGATCTTTATCTGCACTAGCTCCTATTTCCTGGAGTGCTTCTTTCCACCAGATCGTTCTATCATATATTCCCTCAGAATCCAACTTTTCAGCCATACTAAAAATAGTACCTTTAACTTTATCTAAAGATACCTGAGGTAAAATGTCTAACAAATAGTCATAAATATCTCGCGCAACAGCTTCTAGAGCTATTTTAGAATTAAACTCAAAGTTAACAAGTGTATTATCAAAATCAAAAATAATAGCTTTAACGCCTAAAAAAATATTTATATCCTCCATATTTATCACGACAAGAAATCCTCAACTTTTGGTAACTGCTTTGGTAAACCTTTTCTCTCCCTAATCTTCAATACGACATCCTGTAATATACTATCAGGAATAGGAGCCCATCTACTAAATTCTGTTCCCCAGAAAGCTCTACCTCCTGTTGAACCTCTTAGATCACTAGCTAATTCGTAGGACTCTGCAACTGGAATCTCTGCATATATCCTTGCTACATTACCCGTTTGTGTCATATTTAATATTTTACCTCTTTTCTTAGTTAAGACTGCGGTTACATTACCTACAAACTCCATTGGAACTCTTATGTCAAGTTTTTGTAGAGGTTCTAGAAGCGTGGGCTTTGATGTTAACATTCCAGCAAATATCGCATTTCTTACGGCGGGATATATTTGAGCAGGGCCCCTATGGGCTGGGTCCTCATGTATTACAGCATCGTGTAAAACTACTTTAAGCCCTCTAACAGGTTCATGAGCAAGTGGTCCTTCTTTCATCGCTAACCTAAATCCTTGAAGCATAGTATCCATTATTTCTCTTAAATATTGAATACCGCTTGTATTATCTATAAACAGATTTACATTCTCATCGATCGCAATTATCTTCTTTGCCTCATCGTAATCCCACTCTGCCTGATCTCTTAATATTTTCGCCATTTCTTTAGAGTCCATATCTTCCTTAATTGTACCACTCGATACAAGCTCTATAGTCTTATCATTGAGGGGCTCTATACTTATATAGAACTTGTTATGTTTATTGGGAGATTTACCTTCAAATATCTGACTTTTTCCTCTAACACTCTCCCTATAAACCACTATAGGAGGAGTTGTGGATACATCAACACCATAGTAATCCTTAAGAAGCTGTAACGATACCTCTAGATGTAAGAAACCCATTCCAGAGAGCAAATATTCGCCTGTCTCTTCGTTAATTTTTACGACTAGGTTAGGATCTTCTATAGTTAACTTTCTTAACGCATCTATCATTTTAGTTAGATCTTTGGGATTCTTTGGCTCTACAGCTATTGTTACGACTGGTTCCGACACATAATGCAAACTTTCAAAACTACCTTGTACATCTTTATACTTTATATCGATAAGTGTTTCGCCTGATCTAGCTTTCTCTAAACCAAGAATAGCTGCAATATTTCCACCCGGAATCTGGTCAGCTAATTCTCTATATTGACCCATGTAAAGGCTTACTTGTAGTATCTTTTGCGGAGACTTTGCGTTAACTAACCAAACTTCAGCCCCAGGTCTTACTGTCCCAGAAAATACTCTACCTGTAGCTACTAAACCAGCGTGTGGATCAACTTTCATATCAGTTATCATCATTACTACTGGCCCATTAGGATCACAACTTAACATTGCTTTTGCAACTTCGTTATCAAGATCTCCCTTCCATATTTTTGGTATTCTATATTTTTGAGCCTCAATTGGATTAGGAATAAATTTAATTACAGTATCTAAAAGCGCGTCATGAATAGGGACTTGAGCAGCTAACTCGGCTATCTTAGACTTATCAGACGCACTATAAGCTTCCATAACATTCTTCATATTTATTCCCTTTTTCTGTGCCATAGGCAATGTAAAGCCCCATTTATCCTTAGCTGATCCAAAGACTACTGTGCCCACATTTGGATTTACGGACCACTTCTCCTTAAATTCAGGTTCAGCGTAAATATCTATTAAAGAATTTACCTCCTTTATAATTTCTAAAAGCTTTTGCATCATTTCTTGAGGACCTAACTTTAATTCCTTGACAAGTCTATCAACTTTATTAACAAATAATATCGGTCTAACTCTCTCTTCTAAGCTTTGTCTAAGTACTGTCTCTGTCTGTGTCATAACCCCTTCTACTGCATCAACTACAACTATTGAACCATCTAATGCTCTCAAGCTTCTTGTAACCCTTCCACTAAAATCAACATGACCTGGCGTGTCAATTAAATTTATAACGTAACCTCTACCTTCTAATTCATGATATAGGCTAACGTTAGCTGCTTTTACAGTAATTCCTCTTTGCTGTTCTACTGACAAATAATCTAAAGCTAAAGCCTCACCTGCAACTTTAGGGGATATAATTCCAGATGATGCTAATAATTGATCACTTGTAGTTGTTTTACCATGATCTACATGTGCTATAATTCCTATGTTTCGTACTCTTTCTCTATCATTCATGAGGCTTAGCACTTGTTCTGCTGTTTTATACTTCACCAAGATATCTCACCAAGTAGGACTAAGTAGTAGTTTTATCAAGTAATATTAAAATGTGATCTATTATGCACTGTTTTCGAAGTATCATATTTACCTAGATGAAATCCGTCAGTGATTTTGTCTCATCTTTAGTTTGACTAGTAAAAGGACTGTTAATTATTTTATATAATTCTTCAGCCTTTTTCCTACTAGCTAAAACTCTCTCCAAATCTGAGATATTTGCGTTACATAAATTTCTTATTGTATTAAATTTTTCAAGAAGCTTTTCGGCGGATTTACCGCCAATATGAGGAAATGACTCTACTACATATAGTTGAATATCTTTTATATTATCAAATTTAGGCTTATCGTGTAAGGAGATAGGAATAGCTTTTCGTTCTGACTGTGATTTTTCTGCTATAATATAAATGGTTTCAGCAGACTCCCTTCTATTTGAAGAATAGATAATGCTAATTAGCGGTTCTAAAGAAATAGAAATTAGTGCTGAATTTATGGCTTTCCATTTCGATGTTATCTCCTTAATTCTACTCAAATCTCCTTCAATAAGTAAGATAATCTTTTGATATGTTTGCTTTAATCTTGAAATCTGATCAAAAAATCTCTTATCAAAAATGGAATTAACCAGGTCAGATACGCTTTTTCTTTCCACTGCTACGTCTGGACCTACAATATAATCCCCAACAGTTAATTGTTGTAAAATTACAGATGCTCCTAATTCTCTTAAAATATCTGGTATTTCGCTTGCTTTTTCTCTTTCATCTGCATAAATTCTAACTGTCATAGAAACGGTTAGTTTTAGAAAAAATTTAAGCCTTTGGGGGAGAAGATGGTCCTTGCAAATTATACTTTTGTATTAACTCATTGATTTTCTTTTGAAGATCTTCGTACTGTTTTCTAAGAAGAGATTCTTGTTTTTGATAAGTTCTTGATCTAAGCTCTAGAATTTCTTTTCTATCATTCAATTCCTTTTCAATTGAAGACTTATCCTTTTTTAGAAGAACATTTCCTACAATCTTATACACAGAAGAATCAGTAGATATCATAGAAAGTTCTTCTAAGACTTTATTTACTTCCCTAAGTTCTGACTCTATGACACTTCGCTCATATGTTAATCTATCTAATTGAGACTGTAGTTGTTGTAACTTAACTAATTGGGTTTGAAGATCCGGAGGCAATCTTTCCGCCATACTTTTTCACCACATCAGATATTGATAGAACTGTGTAGAACCAGAATATATAAGAATTCATTATAGCCCTTCCCCTCGTCACAGAAGGTGCTAATATGTCAATTTTTTTGGAATTTTCTAGCCTAACATACTTACTGTCTACCTTTTCTGGCATAATACCATTAATAAGAGGTATTAATATTGTATTGTCTACTTCTTCCATTTCGATTGTTATTTTTATCATATTCTACATTTAATTATTGGGCCAATCAATCTATTAAAATTATCTAGAAATTTGATTATACATAAATTACTCTCACGGAAAATATTAATAGTGTATCTGCATTCTTCTCCACTTACTCCAAAATAGATAAGTAGAGGAGACATTTCTTTACATTCTATCTTTCCTAAACAAAGGCGTTTTATCTCTAGGCTTCTATATCTATGTTCGGCAAGAAGTGAGACACCATCAATCTTCATTTCATAGACCTTTTCTATAGAATATAACTCGTATATGTGTATTTTTTCAGGATTTCCCTTATTTGAAGAAATCAAGAAAAGATATTTTGCCCCTAATTTTCTAGCCGATCTTATTAAGCTTTCAAAGTTCTGCTTTCCTCTATTTATCTTAACTGAAAAAGGAATTACATTATTTAGCTCCTTTAAGAAACTCCTTACCCTAGGAGAAGGATAACGACTAGTAGTTAGAACAATATCAATATGGCGTGTAAGCAAGACCAGCCCATTTCGATGAACATTTTTTACAGTACCATATACCTGAAGCTAAGCGATATACTGAACCCTTAGTTTTACAAGATGGACATGTATAGTCTTGATATCTTTTTTCCATTACTTCTTTCCATTTTTTTCTTACAGTAGATCCATATCTTGGTCCAAATCTTCCTGCTATCCCGACTACCTTATACTTTGCCATATTATTACCCTATCCCAAGTTGCTTTTTAAGTTCTTCTAATATTTTTGCACTAGCTTGCCTCGCAATACTTTCCACTTGATCTATTTCTTGCATAGAAAATGTACCTATCCCAAATTTCTGTATCCCTACCATTCTCTTATCAGGTGTATAAGATATTGATAATCTAGTGTCGAGTATACCTTCCTCTTCAATATCAGGATCAACTATTAAATATTTCCCTATTTTTCCAACAGTTACTGTAACTACTGGATAATTCATTGGCATTCTTTCTCCTTTTTCCTCTTTTATAACTTTTATAGAATCCCCCTCTTGAAGCAGCTTAGGCAACTTTGTATCATAAAGAGCGGCTATTGCAGCAATCGTAGATGCATCTAATACATTTCCACTATAATCTAAGACATATATATCTACCCATACAGTCCATACTCTTTTACCGGGCTCTATTACTAATTTAGTTAAATCAATTGACTTAGAATCTCTAAGACTTCTATCAACCACTCTTGATAGCTCTATAGCATTTTCATCAGGAGGCCCAGGCTCAAATGTCTCATAAGCCAATGGAAGTAGTTCTACATTGACTACTAAATTACCTTGATTAGGAGTATCTTCAAATGGCTGTTCCTCCTCTAACTTTACTCCAGCCAAAACTGTAGTATCTCCTAGCTTTACTAAAGCGGAACCATCAGCTTTTTTCGCATAACCCAAGGTTATACTAATTGGTCTATACTCAAAAGGCTTTCGTCCATTTTGTCTTATTCCATGTTCCAGCGACACTAACATACTTTCTTTCTTTATTAATGGTATGATATTTTCATTAGATGGAGTGACTGACATATTAGCTCTCCTCCTTAAATTCAATATACTTGCTTTTCAAGGTTTCTTTCTCCATGTTATAAATGGTCTGTATACCCCTGGAAGCTAAGTCTATAGCCTGTTTAAACTCTTCTGGCGTTAAGTTTCCGTTCATTTGTATAAGATTAACTTGGTTTATTGATGGCATCATAGCCACCGGTAAATCTGCTTCACCCCACATATCTTCCGGTTCGTTAAGATCTAAAACTATAACACCGTCCGCTTTACCTACAGCTACAGCAGCGATAATATCCTTAACAGGGATTCCTGCATCAACAACTGCTAGAGATGCGGCCATTAATGACGCTAATCTAGTACCTGCATCAGCTTGAATTACTTCCATAAACACATCAATAGAAGACCTAGGAAATTGTTCAACTAAGATAGAGGACTCCAATGCTTCTCTAATTACTTTAGAAATTTCAATTTCTCTTCTACTTGGAGACGGACTTTTCCTTTCATCCGTTGAAAAAGGCATCATATGATATCTTACTCTAATTGTTGCTCTTCCAGGCAATGCCAAATGCCTAGGATGTATTTCCTTTGGCCCATACACTGCAGCTATTATTTTAGTATTACCGACTTCGATAATAGATGAACCATCTGCGTTCTTTAAAACTCCAATCTCCATTTTCATTGGTCTAAGTTCATCAGGCTTTCTGCCATCTGTTCTTAATCCATTTTCTAAGATTAATTTAGGCTTTTGATTCTGTGACACCTAACTCACCTTTTTTCTCTTGAATAAAGTTCTTAATTCTATCTGTAAGACCTTTTATATGGGATTCATGTTCAATTTTATCAATAGAAAAAATTAATATATCTTCCATCTCTTTTGAAGGACAATTTGCCCAGACTCGCCCATTTTGTGCCACAAGCATTTCACATCCAGTTTCTGTTGTGAGAACTTCCATCATACTCTTATTTTTACCTATAACCCTTGGAATTTTAACTGGCATAATATCAATAATATTTCCGTGGATTATTCTTCCAAGACCCTTACCTTTAACAGATAATATAGGATCAATAGTTCTATCAAAATTTTCTACTTTTGCAATGACATAATCACCTACATCAATATATTTTCGTATATCCTCACCAATGTTTACAGACCTACCAAGCAACGATGAACCTGGCAAATAAGCAGAATAAGGAGCCTTTATATCTACAATCCATCCATAAGTTTCTATATCTTCGACAAGACCTATTACCGTATCTCCTATTTTAGGATAATAAAAAGATCCTTTTAGTGGTATTACTTCAAATCTATTTTCCTTTGGCTCAAAAATCCCTACAACTGATGAATAATACTTATTTTCAATTTTATATATATATGGAGACCACGGTATTTGAAATGCGCCTTCCGCAATTAGATCCCCAGGCGATACAATTGTCCTTTCTTGATAATACAATTTCTTATTGTTATTTTCATTGGATAACATTCTACTTCACTTGTACTACTTTAACCTCTACTTCACCTTTGGTTATAGAATTTAACTTATCTATAATTTCCTCTTGTGCACCTGCGGGTATTTCGATCTCTGCTATTAAACTACCATCAGCTAACCAATTGGATTTTTTTACCGAACCAAGACTTTGAAGTTGGGATTTTATCCTAGTGGCATATTTTTGTCCTACTCTGATTTCGATAAGAGCTTTTGCTACTTTTATGGGAATTATTCTCGTTAACTCGTGTATAGCTTGCATAGCTTGAGATTCAATATCCTTACTAAGATCCACCTGAAATCTAGCTTGCTCTAAAGCTTTTTCTATTCTAAGTGGTGGTATAGGTAAGTTAGTTTTAGGATCTACAGCATTTTTATGTATAAAATCTACAACTTGTTTTCTTTTATTTTCTAACATTTCTTTTCGCTGATCAGCTGTGATAGGTAGTTCGCCCTTCAACAAAATCTCTCTTACAATTGTCTCAAAATCCTCTGTTCCAAAAACTTTTTTAAGAGATGATGGAGAAGCTTTAAGTCCTCTTTTTACATCCTTATATATCGTGTCTGAAATTACAACATCAGATAACGATATAGATCTTCCAGATCTAAAAGAAAGAGCTTCTTTTGGCTTAACAAGAATTTCGAATCTCTCACCATGTGACTCATATTTCATTATTACGTAATCCTTAGCTGGCATTAATTTTTTTCACCCCAACTTTTCAAGATATTTAATCTTTTCATCATTTAACATCTTTCTGAATACTCCTATGTCCTTTGTTATATAGCCTATTTCTACGTTACTTGGACCTAATTTCTCTCCTGGTTTTAACGTAGATTTAAGCGCGTTAAGGGCTAGGAGTATCGTGTCCTCTACACTTAAATCTTCTCTATAATTCTTCTCTAGGTATTCTGTTGCAGTATAACCCCCCTGTCCTATTGCTACAGCTTGATATGGCATAAATTGTCCACTTGGTTCAGTCATAAAGAGCTTAGTAACGCCTTTATCTACTCCACCAATGATAAGGGCTACGCCAAAAGGTCTTACACCTCCATGTTGTGTATACATTTGTTTTACATCTGAAACTAATTTAGTTAAATAATCAATCATAATAGGTTCATCATACACTAGTCTATTTTGAAGTGCTGAATTTCTAGCGTAATCTATCAGTATCCTTCCATCCGAGGCTAATCCAGCAAAACTACAGCCTACATGATCATCTAATAGAAATACTTTCTCTATACTGTCCAAGTCTAATAGTTGCGATGCCTTCTTTTTTTCCCCTAAAATAACTACTGCGTTTTGTGTTTTAACTCCTAGTGTAGTCCATCCTTTTTTTACTGCCTCAAACGCATAATCTACTTGGTATAAAGAGCCATCTGGAGAAAATATTGTTATGGCTCTATCATATCCCATTGCTGCTGGTCCGAAAGCCAATTCCCATCAATGTTTAACTGAGCCGAACTCGGTAATAAAAGTACTATTCCCTTCAGATCGTCGCAGGATCATCATCAAACAGATCCTTTTTTTATTTCATCATCTTATTCCCAATAATTTCTTAGCCTTTTTTAAACTTCCAGTAGTTCTTAAGGGTACAACTAGAGCTTTCTTACCATTTATTTCCTTTATCCCAGGTATAGAGGCTAGAATAACCTTATATCCTGCTCTATTCGTAGATATTATACCTCTTTTCTCGTTATCTATATATAAAATTAGTTTAGGGTTAGAAATATCGAGCCACATTCTGCCTAAAAATTCCTTTACTGAGCTCCTTATACTGCTTTCAATTTCTTCTCTTCCGAAATATTTATTTTCTGAAACAATATAAAATATTATATATCTCTTTGCCTTAATGTTACGCTTATTATATATCTTTTTTATATTTATTTGCTTTTTTGAAAAAAAGAGCATTGTTAAAAATAAAAGCCATACAAAGATTAATATATCAAAAATCATCTGAATCATTTAGGGACACCGCTGGCGTGACATAAGTCCAGTAAAGTGCCATTTCCTCATCTGCACCATGAATTATTAAATAATTTATCTTGGAAAGAGGAGGCCATAACTCATTAAAATCTTTAGCACAAGATGAGAAAACTAAATTATCAATCCATTTATATCCGAACCTTATTGCCTTAAATATAACGTTAGACGAGCTAGAAAGTGAAATTTCTACAGGTTTTGTTTTTTGTCTTATTAAATTTAGCATTGATTTTTTAAGCAGAAAGAAATTAGAATCATCTATAGAAATGAAATCTATACTATCATTAATTATAGCATAACGTAAAGCATCTTTAGTCAATGGTTTACAAACCCTCAACCTAAATCCAGAACTCCTTTTAACATTTTCAAAGATCTGTTGACGGTTCTTAGCGGTAAATGTTAATCTTGAATTCCTTCCTTTAATACCCTCCACAATACTTCTTGTATAGCCTAACTCTTTTGCATATGTAATTAAATTACGATTATTAAGACATAGCTCTATTAGCAATCTGTTTCAACTCTTCTTTGATTTTATCAATACCACCATTAGAACTAATAATAACCTTAATTACATCATTTCCATCTTTAACTGTTAATTTTCCTTCTCCAACTAATTTCTGTTTATCTAACCTAAGATGTAACTTACTTCTATCTACCCTTTCTCCCAATGTACCAATTAGAAATATTATATCTGATGTATCAAGTCTAGATAATAGAGCTTCAGCGGCAGATGTTGCCATTTTTCCCTTTATCTCATACTTTATAGAAATTATGGTATCTCCATAATGTCCTTGTAGCTTTAGCTCTTTTATATCAACATATTCCCTAAAATCCTTTAAAAAAGATATTATTGAGGTTACAATCTTATTTTTATCTTCAGTCTCATAACAAAATACTGTAAAGGAAATACTAGATACTTTCATACCCGTCATTTACCAGGTATCTTAGGAAAGTTTTGCAACCTGTAGTATTTACTTGCCTCATGCCTTTTCTTTTCTTCTCTTTCCTTTTGCTTTTTCTTAAACTTATAGGATACAGTACCTCTTAATCCTCTTGATTTCCTAAGTCCTCTGGCCTTCTTGCCTGCAGAAGTTAGTCCTTTGAATACTCTACCTCTATTTGAAGAATCTTGTAGCCACCTTAGATCTGGATCACTCTTTATAACTGGATGAGATGGATCTACTAAAATTACTTCATAGTACTTGTAGATTCCATCTTCACCCACGTAATAACTTCCTAATACTTCTAGGTTAGTGTATTTGCTTGATGCTCTTTCCTCCGCTATCCATCTATAACCTTTTGAAGGAGAATATCCATATATACCCATTCTCTTTGGCCTTCTACCTGAAACTGGTCTTAACTTGTTCATCCCGCCTCTTCTTACTCTAACTCTTACTACAATAAACCCTTGTTTAGCCTTATAACCTACTTCTCTAGCTCTATCTAGCCTTGTAGGGCCGTCTAATTTAACTAGACTACCTTGATCTCTCCACCCTATCATTCTTTTAGATATTACTTTTTTCCAATCTTCTGATTGCCAAGTTTGGGCCATATAGCTATATGCGGATAATGCCATTACTCCCTTCATTAGTAACTGATAACTACTTTAAAAGTATGCCGATCCAATTTTTACGGGAAATAAATGATAACAGTTGGTCTGATTGGAAAGACTAATGTTGGGAAAAGTACATTCTTTGAAGCGTCAACAATGAATGAAGTAGAAATAGCAAATAGACCATTTGTAACAATAGAACCAAACGTTGGAATAGGATATGTCAAAATACTATGTGTGCACAAGGAATTGGGAGTAAAGTGTAATCCAAGGAATTCTGTATGTCTTGAAGATTATAGATTCATACCAATAAAGATAGTTGACGTTGCAGGTTTAATTCCAGGAGCACATGAAGGTAGGGGTTTAGGTAATAGGTTCTTAGACGACCTTAGAAAAGCAGATGTTTTAATCCATGTAGTAGATGCAAGTGGTTCTACGGATGAAGAAGGACAACCAGTTCCTCCTGGAAGCAGGAACCCAGAAGAAGATATAAATTTTGTAGAAAACGAAATAAATGAATGGTTCTTATCAATAGTTAATAAGGACTGGGATAAATTTGCAAGGACGACCGATTTAGGAGGAAAAGATATCCCAGAGGCTCTGCTAACAAAATTATCTGGATTATCAATAAATAGATACCACATAACCCAAACTCTAAAGTTAACTAATCTAGAAAATATGAAACTTATGCAGTGGAGTAAGGATGATGTAAGACTTTTTGCCAAAACATTAAGAGAAGTTTCGAAGCCAATAATAATCGCTGCAAACAAAATTGATATACCAGGGGCTAAGGAGAATATAAAAAGACTAAAAGACAAATATAGTTTCGTTATTCCAACTAGTGCTGAGGCTGAACTAGCTTTAAGAAAAGCTTCTAAGGCCGGTTTAATAGAATATATTCCTGGTGAAAGTAATTTTAAGATTAAATCAGCTCTTTCGGAAAAACACATTAAAGCTATTGAATATATAAGAAAAAATGTCTTAGAAGTTTATGGAAATACAGGGATACAACAGGCATTGAATTCAGCAGTTTTCGATGCTCTAAAAATGATAGCTGTTTATCCTGTTGAGGATGAGAAAAGATTAACCGACAAGCTAGGCAACGTATTACCAGACGTATTCCTAATTCCCAAAGGATCTAAGCCAAAAGATTTGGCATATACTATACATACAGATCTAGGTAAAGGCTTTCTTTACGCTATAGATGCCAAGAAAAAGATAAGAGTAGGGGAGGAGTATGAACTACAGAATAGAGATGTAATCAAGATAGTTTCGACTCTTGCAAAGAGCTAAACTTTTCGTTTGCTGCAACGTCTCTATTTACCACTGAACCAGGATATATCCAAGCATAAGCACCTATTTTTATTCCAGGTAAAATGGATACATTTATTCCGGTTTTCGCATATCCTCCAATTATTGTTCCTAGTTTCCTCCTTTCGGAACTTTCTCTTCTTCCTTTTATTGTCATTCTTACTTCTTTCTCGTCAAATCGTAAATTAGCCACAAGCGTTCCTGCTCCTAAATTCACATGTTCGCATATTATACTATCCCCAACATAACTTAAATGGGGAATTTTAGCGTATTCCATAACTATAGATTCCTTAATTTCGACTGAAGCACCTATCCTATTATTTCCGACTAATACAGTATTTTTTCTTATATAAGAATTAGGACCTACAATACTGTTTTTACCTATATATGCTGGACCTTCTATATATGTACCGTAAAGAACTTCTGCCCCTTCCTCTATTATAACGTCCCCAATAATTTTTACCTTGTCGTCAACTTTACCTCTAATATCTGTTTTAATTCTAGAAAGTATGTCCTTATTAACATCTATAACATGCCATGGCCTACCTATATCTTTCCAAAATCCTGTATATTTTATTACTTTTACCTGGATATCTTTAACCATTATATTTAATGCATCTGTAAGTTCATATTCTCCTCTCTCTGATAACCTAGTTTTATTAACATATGTAAATATATCTGGAGTAAATTTATATATACCTGCATTAATTACGTTACTTTCAGAATAATTAGGCTTTTCCACTATTTTAGATAGAATATCTTTTTCATTATCATAATATATAACTCCATATTCTCTAGGATTACTAACCTCCACTCCAAGTATAGCATTCCCTTCTACATTTATAATATCTTTTACCTTGTTTAGGTCAAAATATATATCGCCATAAATCAACAGAAACTCATCATTAATCAAATACTCTAATGATTTTAGTGCAGCGGCTGTACCATAAGTTTGACCTTGCTGTATAAAATTTACCCCATAACGTTGATTTAATCTCTTATAGAATGATAAATATGTTGAAGGTACTTCATTTCCATTATTGATAACAACGAAAATCTCATTTGTAAATTTTTTGAGCTCTTCTACAGTTCTTTCTATTAGAGTACTACCTAATATAGGAACAAATGGTTTTGGTCTAGTATGGGTTATAGGTTCTAATCTTTCACCTTTTCCCGCAGCTAAAATAACTGCCTTCACTTTTAACTGTTCCTCAATTGAGGAAGTGATAAAAGTTTAGACTTTTCTATTTCGACCTTTCTTAACGGTGCTATTTTTTTAACCTCGTTAAATATATCGTTGGATAGTTTACCAAAAACTATATCTTGTATTAGCTCATCAAATGTTTTGCTCTCAGAGGACTTTCGTATTATATCATCCATTATTTTTCTTATTGCAGTACGTTGTTCTCTATGAATTCTATAAGTAGATAATGCTAGAGCTTTCAATCTTATGGAGTATCCATCTTTAGTTGTAACTTCTGTAATACTATTTATCTTAGAGCTTTTTCTCCTAACCAATGACCTTATATAATCCCTTGATAACTCATGGCCATTAAAGACAGTAACTAATCTATCAGCATCATTAGCTACAATTTTAAAATATAAATGAACGTAAACCATACTAAAATCTCCCGTAAGATCGTATAGAGTAGTTTCAACTTTTCTACCTAAGGCCTGAACGGGAGTATATGCTGGCGTAGAACCTAATGATACTTCCCCAAAAACCTTTGGGGCTAATATAGAATACCATTTCTTTAGCTTCCACTTATCCCTTACAGAGCCTCCAAGTGATTTTGACTTTGATGACATGTTAAATGAAATGGTAATTCCATATATTTAAGATCTATCTCACTCATTTTGATGAAGTAACTTCATGTATACCTTTCTTAAAAAACGTACTATGGCCCATGCTTCTTCATTATCTCTAACACCTTGTAATAAGCTTCTTTTAACAGCTACAAACATTGGATAATCACTGTTTGATCTTGAAATCTGTCTAAATATTTTTTCACTATATTCTCCAATAAATCTTAATGGTTCTGGAGAAACTGCAACAATATTCTGATTTTTAGTTTCCTTTCTCTTTTTCCATATTTCGTAAAGTATTATACTAACAGCATGTGATAAATTTAATGTAGGGTATTTTTCGCTTGCTGGTATAAAAACAAGAAAATCAGCAGCATATATCTCTTGTCTAGTTAGTCCAACACTCTCTCTACCAAATATAATTGCAATTTTCTTGTTATCGTCTATATCTATTTCCCATGGCTTAATTGACTTTCTTAACATATCTCCTTCATTATTAGCTATACTTGATGTTGCAATCTTCAAATCAATATCTTGTATGGCCTCGATATAAGAACTAACAATTACCGCTTTATCAAGTATATCTGAACCTTTGGCAGAAAAAGGAATTGCCTTTTTTACATCACATCGAGGATTTACAATATATAATTCATCAATTTCATAATTTTTACATAGTCTTGCTATAAATCCAACGTTATACTCCCCTTCTGGCTCAACTAGAACTACTCTTATCATGAAACTCTACTGCAAAGATTGTCTCTAAACCTATATTTTTCTCTACTTTTTTCCTGATCGTTAATCCTTTTTTTTCTGCATAAGACAGAACCCTTTCATAATCAGTAAGGCTAGAATATAGTGTATAGATCCTTTTTGCTTTAACATGATCGAAAAAACGTATAAGTTCCTCACTTCCAGTGGGTCCTCCAGACCAGCTATACTCTATCCACTCTTTTCTTTCTTCATAAGGTAAATATGGGGGATTAAATATGGCTACGTCAAACTTAACGTCTCTTATACATGTTAACATTTCACAATTTATTACTTCTATCCACGCAGAATTAATTCTAGATGTGCATAATGTAGATATAGCTGCAAAAGGATTTATATCAATCGCTACTACTTCACCTCCCATCTTAAAAGCTTCTAGACTAAGAATTCCACTGCCGGAACCAATTTCTATTACTTTATCTCCCTTCTTAATATCGATTATTGACATTAGCAAACTAGTGTCATCCGAAGGTTCATATGTCTCATTATTTATACATATTTTAATTCTATTAAACTCAATAATTCTCTGACCTTCCATGGCTCAAATTCTCTAGCTCTCTTATTTGATATGGAAATAAAATTGCATCTCTTACTTAAACTCTTCAAAGTCTTGTTTCTATATCTTGATATACATTTTAGAATATTATTTATTTTATCATCATAATTTGATGTACGCTCTAATATAACCAGTTGAGAGTAAACTTTAGGTATAGGCCTAAAATACCAAGGAGGAAATATATCATTTTTAATTATTTTAAAATAAAAATTGATAATAAATGATATATACGTTGGATATGTTGTTAATTTATCTACTACGTCCTTCTGTAACACTAGAACAGATCTTTTTATTCCATTGTTTTTAATCATTTCTTCAAGAAAATTTGATGTTATGGAATAAGGCAGAGATGAAACTATTTGTCCTCTATTAAAAGGAAAAAATCTACCATCCCCTATGATTAAGTTATACTTTGATATAATTGGAATAAAATGTGTATCTATTTCTACGCATAAATCTGGATTAAGATATCTTGTTAATGAACCTTTACCACATCCTATCTCAATAATTGGTCTCATATAAAAATTAACGGATGATATTACTTTCTTTATAGAATTATCATCAACTAAGAAGTTTTGTGAGAGTTTCATATGACTTGTTTGAGTTTCTCCAGATATCCTATATATACTATATCTTGCTTCTTATCGAGATCTATTGGATAGACAAATAGATAATATTTATCTTCATGTGAGTCGGATTCTTCTATGTTTTGCTTTATTATTTCACTCATAATCCTTTTCTTAATTATCTGTGACACGTTTTTTAGACCTGTTCTATTTTCTATATCCTTATAACTCTCAAATATTTTCGCTTTTCTCTGGTCCAAGATAATTCGCAGAGTTTTCTTTCCTATACCTGGAAGTAGTTCTAAAGCATGAAACTTTAATGTTAAAGGTTCAGACTTATTAAAGAACGCTACGAACAAGTTTTCTTTATCTGTTATTATCTTTTCTATCACCTTCTCAAGATTACCCTTCGCTACGGAAGTTAGATCGTTATAATAAATTGTTGTATCAATTTTAGCACTAGGCTGTGGAGATTCCAGATCAAGCCTTTCTCCTTGCTCTAGCTCCCTATTAGGAAAAGCTTCCATCAAAATAAAGAATTCTTCTCCTACTACTTGAACAATAGGTTTATTTCTATGCATTTTATGTCTATCTAATGGATTACCTTCCTTCATATAATCTAGCACATAAACGAACCTCTCCTTCGGTCTCCTTCTCTGTATCATCTTTCCACAATAAATAATATTAGATAACACAATAAAAAATATCAACTTTGGCTTGTATATTTCCTTACAATATCTAGTACTTTATCTATGTCGTCTTGACTATAAGTCTTACTATCTGTTGAAAGAATAGCCCTTACCTCATCAGTAGACATTGGACATATACTAGAGATAACCACACGAATATCTTCTCTTTGAATTATCTCTTTTAATTCGTCCATGATCTTTTCAGTTCCTTCTTCGTTGCATTTCGATATAAGGTTTAAGTAATCAAAAGTCCTTTGAAGTATTGCTGACGATTGGCCGTTCTTAATTAGTTCATCTATATATTTTTTGGCTAAAGCGTAAGGGATATAGCGTTCTTCCTCAATCATAAGTGAGGACATACCTACTCATCCAGACTTAAATAATATCATATGTTCAGGTCTTATCAGCAATGACTTCTGTTTTTCTCCTAATTTCAGTTTAACCTCATATGCCCTACCCCTTTTAGCTACTATTTCGGCTACTTTACCATGATATCTCCTATGAGGCATTCCATGATGAATACTTGGATTTATCTTAATTACAACTTTCTCTCCAGGTTTATAGTCATACATTAATGAACCTAATGAGGGAATAGCTCCGCGTTCTCTTGGTGATTTTTTAAGGAGATTTCTGGATCTCGTTCTATTTCCTTTCGAATGAGCTACCATATTTACTCTAGTAATAGCTTAGCTTATAACTGCAAATTAAATTTATGGGAAAGACATTTAAGTCGCTGTTTGTATTCTATAGTTGAGCGGGGATGCCCGAGCTTGGCCAAAGGGGGCGGACTTAAGATCCGCCGATAAGATATCCGCTGGTGAAGACCTGCGTGGGTTCAAGTCCCACTCCCCGCATATTTAACGAGAAAATGAGGAAGGATTACGATATATTTTAGAACTTTTACTGTTCTTAGGAGTTTTAAG
>NZ_JFZT01000048.1 GCF_000632495.1 Candidatus Acidianus copahuensis
ACGGTACTTATTATCATGTCCATAAAACTCTTAGGCTTCATCATGATCTGGGCTAACGCTTATAATCATATAATTCTATATTATTAGAATGGCTCAACTAGTTGAAATACTCAAATAATTAACAAAACTATTAATTTAACAAAGAGATACACTATATAATTAAGAGTAGATAGACTAAGCGGGTTTCACTCTTACGGGTTTAATAGATATGTATCTTCAGATCTATCATGAGTAGTAGTACTTGGAATTTACCGTATCATACAACTATCTTATAAATTCATTGAACTCTTCAAATCCTGTTATGATGCATATGTCCACAAGTCGTTCTATGTCTTCAACCAATCGGTTACTCTTATGGAGAATGCCGTAGTTAACAGTTTTTGCTTAGATCGTGAAATTTTTGCGTTACCATTTTTTTCCGGGAGTCTATATCATAAAAACAATGGTAATGTGAGTTCCAGAGGTGTGTAAGGTATATCTAAAAGAAGGAACGTAAAAGAATAAAAGGTTAATGAACTGCATATCCCAGTATCTCCCTTAATTGAGATTAACCTACAATTTTAACCAGATATGTATATATACCTATGCGTACTATGGGCCCGCTGGGATTTGAACCCAGGACCTCAGCCTTGTAAGGGCCGCATCCTAACCAGGCTAGACTACGGGCCCTCTATCTTAATAATATAAAATTGCATTTAAAGTTTCTCATTATCTCGCAATATGAAGTGAATTACCTCAACCTCTCGGTCGATCTTTCTACTTCATTGTTAACCTTTACCTTGGTTTTTGTCGAGGTAGAGAGGCTAACTCCACAGTACCTAGGTATAATTCCTACCTTGCGCGAAACACAACATTAAGCATGACTACAAAGTCACGGTCCGTTACTTAACCGCATTTTTCCACAGGCTAAAGTTCCTTAGAAAGAGGTATACTATCCTTATACATAAACACAAGGAGGACAAGTCCTTGAAGCATACGCGGGATTAACTAGTTTGAACTTCTTACCATTATATACCAAATACTGATGCCAACATATTTTTTCTAGTTTTCTTCAATTTAGGAAATTCATAGCCCTCAATAACCCAAATCACGAAGATCTTGTCAGCCGTTTTTAACTTCGCTATAATGCAAGAAACCTTGTTGGCTGGAAATTCTCGATACAGCCTTACTTCGAAGTCTCCTAGATGAGAGGTATGGGATTTTGAACTTCTTGTTTTTATTCTTTAGCTTCCAATAACTTTGTGAGTAAAGGAGAGAGTAGTACCTATCGTACTTTTTCCTTTGGGAAATTTGTTTCTCCCTCGAAAAACTTTTCTTTAATTCATAAAAACGGTCAGTAATAGCTTGAACTACTTAAGAATGAAGTTGTTGGTATTCTTTGTCTCGTTTCCGTAGATCTAGTGAGCTTGAGCTTTATGGACACTTATTGTCATGTCCATGAAACCCTTGGGCTTCACCACGTTCTGAGCCGAAGCTCATCATCACGATCCGCCCCATTAGCGGGATAACCCCACCCACAACCCAAGTCCCAGACCTCAGGATTGTGGGGAAACCCGCACATTCTTAGTTCCTCTTCACTCATTTGTAGTCCCTTCGACTCTACAATACTCATCTTTGGGACAAGTTATTTTTGCTTTTAAAATATAGGCATTTTGAAAGAGTGAAATGTGTAAAAATGTCACGATTTAACTGAAACTGCTTTTAAGGGCTTTCTATCTCTTTCATAAAAGTAAATTGATATCCACTGTAGCGTGTTATATACCTCTCACGCTAACTGGGCTTTTAACGCCTTCACTACTGAGTCGTCAGCATAAGATCTAAATCGGAAAACTATAGTGAAAACTGACTATTACATGAAAAGGGATTTCATATTTCTATAAGTAGGCTATTCATTCTCTCCTATGATGGTATTCTGCCCTATTAACCTCAGAGATAAAGAAGTATAGCTATTGCCATGAGTATAAAAGTAACTCTCAGAGATAACCTTATATTCTCTTAAAGCGCTAAAGATATCGTAAGACCCGCCGTAGCTCAGCCCGGTTTAGAGCGCCCGGCTGTAGATAGGTGGCGGTTACCGGGTGGTCCGGGGTTCAAGTCCCCGCGGCGGGACTCTTACATTTGATTCCTAATTAATTATACGATAGCTTTTAAATGGAAAGATAATTTATGAAAATGGTGTGTTATTTTGGCAGAGACAGCTCACAAGGTATTAACAGAATCTGTAGGTAGTTTAGTTCTAGTAAAACTAAAGGGTAACAAAGAAGTTAGAGGATATTTAAAGAGTTATGATCAACATATGAATTTAGTATTATCAGATTCAGAAGAAATACAGAGCGACGGAGCAGGGAAAAAAATAGGTACTATTGTAATAAGAGGAGATAATGTAATATTAATATCCCCTATACAATCATAGGTGAATATTAAATGAAAGGTACGCCGTCGTTCGGTAAAATGAATAAGGGAGCTACACATATAAGATGTAGAAGATGTGGCAGAAACGCGTTTAATGCAAGAGAAGGTTACTGTGCAGCTTGTGGATTTGGAAAATCGAGAAAAATAAGGCGATATAGTTGGCAGAACAAAAAGATAAACGGAATAAGGATAGTCTAACATTTAGCAATTTTGGATGGAGCTGGCATATAGAGTGGCAAGCTTCATCGGAATTTCATGGGCATCTTATAGACCATGTAATAGTTGATATAAAATCTCCATTTCAAAGAATTATGGTTGCAGAACTTTCAAGATTTGGAAAAACATTGATTATTGACGGCAAAATTCAGTCTACCGTTCAGGATGAATTTATATATCATGAAACTCTAGTTCATCCTTTATTACTAGGGTTAGATAAGATAGAGAAAGTTCTAATATTGGGTGGTGGAGAAGGTGCAACACTTAGAGAAGTTCTAAAATATAAAGATGTTAAGAGCGTGACCATGGTAGATATAGATAAATCTGTTATTGATTTTGCTAAGCAATATTTGCAAGAATGGCATCAAGGCGCTTTTGATGATAAGAGAACTAGACTAGTTATCTCAGATGCCTATAATTTCGTGAGAGATGAAAAAGAGATATATGACGCAATAATTTTAGATCTGACAGATCCAATTAAAGGTAACACTTCATATATGCTGTATACAGAAGAATTTTATCAACTTATTAAGTCTCGTCTATCTCCTGGAGGTGGAATGGTAACACAAGCTACTTCTCCCTCATTCTCTCTAGAGACTTTTACAGCGATATTTAACACGATTAGACAGGTATTCAAATTTGTTTCTGCATCTATAGTGCATATTCCATCTTTTGATGGATTATGGGGATTCGTATATGCCTCAGATAAAGGAAGTCCTACAATATTCGATAAGGATCAATTAGAGAAACGAATTAAGGAGAGAATAAATGGAGAATTACGTTTCTTCGATGGCGAAACTAATAATACTTTATTCAATATTCCCAAACATATAAGAAAAATAATGCAAAACGAGAAGAGAAAATCAACAATGGAAAACCCTATCTATGTACCTGCATAATTAAATTTTATTTTGTATATCATTTTTGTTTATTTTAAGAAATCTAATGCGGGGAGTGGGACTTGAACCCACGCAGGTCTTCACCAGCAGGGCCTGAACCTGCCCCCTTTGGCCAAGCTCGGGCATCCCCGCAAAGCTTTATACGATTTATGCAAAAAAACGTTTACGCCGGGGACGGGATTTGAACCCGTGTGTCCTTGGAGGACAGTGGGTCGCTCGTCTCGCTGGAATGGTCTCGAGCCCACCCCCTTGGTCCGCTCGGGCACCCCGGCATTTATTAGCTGTAAATATTATCTTGAACTTTATATATTTTAGTCTACTCTATAATATATCTCTATCTTAAGATAGTAATTTTTTATGATATAAAATTATATAATAGTATAGATAATAGAGCCACTGGAGGTATTTCTCTATTGAGCCTTGGAATTTTGGTTAAAGTTCCCATAGATTGTTCTATTCTTGAAAACCCACCTTCACTTCCAGAAAATACTATATAAATTAATGATTTATTTTCTATATTTTTTAAATTAAATTCCATTTCTGCAGACTGACTTATTAGGAATATCGAATCAGGTCGTATTACCTCTATTGCATCCTTTAGATCTGGAAGAATTATTAATGATTTTCCTTCTTTAAATGCTATTTTTCCAATTTCTGGAATACCAGATTGTGCAGCAGTGCCACTAACTCTAGTTATTACAATAGATTTTATATTGAAAGAAAATGCAGTTTTTACAAATTCAACTAATCTTTGTGAACTTGTTACATTATGGAGACCTATTAAAACATTACTCATAGTACACCTTTTATAAATGAGGCTATAGCGGTTGATAAGGCTACTGGAACCGCTTCTCCTACCTGATTATATTGTTCGTCCTTACTACCAATAAACACATGATCGTCGGGATAACTCATTAGTCTAGCTTGCTCTCTAACAGTGAGAAATCTATCACTGAAAGGATGAATAAACCTGGAATTACCAAGAACTGTAGGAGATAGATCAAATGGATCTAGTCTTATATATAATGGAATATTTCTTCTAGCTGCCTTATATGCAGTTAAATAGTCTCCTATACTTAACTTACTAATTTCGCTTAACCTTTTTTCAGTAGGTTCAATAATTTCATTATTAGGAATATCTGTTTTTTCATCTAAATCTCCTATAGCCTCAATAACAGTTGTCTTTTTACTTGTTTTTATAGGATAAATTTTTAAATTAGATATAAAAACTCTTAAACGTTTAGATGGATTACCAAAATCTTCTGCTTTGAGAAAATTAAAATAGATATTCTCGAATCCAGCTTTTCTAAATTCTTCCCTTAATATATATTCTAATTCTTTGTTTTCCACTATTGCAGGTACGTTTTCCATAACAAAAATTCTTGGTTTAATCTCACTTAATATGCGTACAAACTCGAGTGTAAGATTTCCTCTATTATCAAGATATAATCTTTCTAAAGGATCCTTTAATCTCTTAGAATTAGCGGCAGTAAAAGCTTCACAAGGTGGACTACCTATAACTATATCTATATCCCCTACATACTCAGAAATCTCATCTCCCGTAATGTACCTTATATCTTCTTCAAGAGCAATCGTATTAGGAAAATTTGTCGAATAAGTCCGAATCGCTGAATGATCAATATCTATTCCCATAACTAAATTAAAGCCTGAATTCCTAAAGCCTAAAGAGAAACCGCCAGCTCCACAGAATATATCAAGAACTTTTAACCCCATTTTTAGTTTCTTCTTTTATTTCTTGCTGCATCTCATTAATTTTTTTCTCTAGCACTTCCCTAATCTTTTTTGAATCATAATATACCAAAGAAGAGCCACACTTCGTACATTTAAATTCGTTTTCAAATGACTCCTCAAACGTATACTTGCTTTTATCTTTAGGACATATGTAGAATTCATTGTTTTCCTCGTATTCTAATCTTAGCTTTAATTTTCCTAAAACTTCCCTTTTTCTGGTTAACAGGACTTCATTTATCTGATCCGTATTAACCTTCCAGTAATATACATACCATCCTGTATCCTTATCTCTGGTTCTTCTATAACTTACTAACCCTTGATCAGCAAGCAGGTATAACTTTTTCCTAACCTCATTAACTTTAACTCCCATTTCATTTGCCATTTCATCATCTGTCATCTCTGCTCCCTTGTCTAAAAGAAATTGAAGAACTTCTACTACTTCATCACCAAGCAAATTCTTCGCTAGATCTAGAACAATCTTATCCGGATCGCTCAAATTAGTATCCCATATATATGTTAGATTCAAGTTTATTATATGTTATGTTTTCCTAGCCATTTAGATGAAAATTTAATTTTTGTTCGTTAATTAATGACTTTAATTCCATCTTTAATTTATCTATATTATACTTAGTTAAAGTAGATGTTGGGATAACATCAATTATAGGATAATAAAGCTCATCTGATATCTTTTTAATTAAATTAAGTTTCGAATCAATGAGTTCTTTATTGTTTAATTTATCTGATTTGTTAGCAACAACTATAATTGGTTTTCCTGAAATTCCTAATTCTCTTAAAATATCAAATGAGGACTTTAGCATATCCATAATTATCGTATCCTCAATTGAAATATCTATTATCATCAAAATTCCGGTAGCATATTTTATTTCAGATAAAGTAACAAAAAATGCATCAATAATTTGTGGTGGAATGCCTCGAATAAATCCAACTGTATCAATGAGCATTATACCAAGGTGATCTACTTTAATTTTATATTTCTTTGGAGTAATTGTAGTAAACATTGATGAGTCAACTTTTTGATTAAGACTTGTCAACGCATTAAAAATGGATGTCTTTCCAGCATTAGTATATCCAGCTATAGCTATAGAAGGTATATCTGTGCTACGGTTAAGCATTTGCTCACGATTCTTCTTAATATTTTCTAACTGTCTCGATATTTTAGCTATCTTTCTATGATATAACCTCAATATTGATTCTACGCCATAAACTCCTGCACCTAATAATCCCTGTTGTTCATTTATTTTAAATTTAGTATAAATATCCTTTATTATAGGAAGTTCATATTTTAACTTTGCTAATTCAATTTGTAATTGAGCCTCTTTTGAGCCTGCATGAAGGGCAAATATTTCAAGGAGTAAGAGTAACTTATCAAGAATCTTTTTATCCCTCAAATCTTTTTGTAAATTAATAAAATGTCTAGGTTTTAGAAGGTCAAATATTATAATAGTATCAATTTCATTTTGTTCTTTAATTTTCGCTATTCTGTCTTCTTGAATATAATATCTAGGATTTGGACGTTTTGGAAGTCTTAGGATCGATACTATTTCATAACCAGCGGTTTCCGCTAAAGTAGATGCTTCGTCTAAAAAATCATCAGATACAAATAATACAGCTTTCACTTTTTACCATCTCTAATATTTACAATATCTCCAAGTGTTAGTTCGAAATCTGAGCTTTCTGAACTTACGTTCTTCTCGTCTGTGTTTTCAAGGTTTATAATAAGTTTTATGGATAAAATTCGCTCAAGAAGTTTAGCCTGTTCAAGAGTAGGCTTTAGCTTACCTTGTTCTATTCTTTTTATAATGCTCTCAGACGTTTTCAGTTTTTCTGCTAGCTGTTTTGTAGTCATACCCTTATTTTCTCTGGCTGATCTAATAACTGAACTATAGTCTGATATAATTTCAAAATCAATTATATCTTTTCTTTTTTCTGAATTAGTAGATTTTTGTTTAGAGACATTTACTCTTTTTTGAGAAGGGGTTGAATTCAGACTGGCTGGTTTAGAGGCCTTTCTTATCCTAGAATAACATAAACTACATACAGTTATTGTACTTCCCTCATATACTACTGTTACTCCTTTTCCAACAATCGGATTACCACACATATCACAGTATAGTTGTATACTATTTTTTTGATTGGCCACATGTATTAGGTGGTGACAAACATTTTTAGCTTATCTAAACAAGAAAAGAGTTGGGTTTTAAGTTGTCTGGAGAGCTTGACTTACCTAGAGATAGGTATAGTTCTGATAATTATGAACAGATCATTAGAATTTTAGAAGAAAAATTAACTAGTTTGCAGGCAGAAACTGAAAGCCTTAGAAAAGAACTTAATTATTACAAGTCAGAATTAGAGAAATTACTTAGCCCTCCATTAGTGGAAGCTACAATTTTAGATATAATAGATAATGAACATGTAATTGTTAAGAGTACGTCTGGTCCAAATCTTGTAGTAACAGTAAGCAATGAGATTAATACTAAAACACTAGAAGTAGGTCAATTAGTTGCACTAAATCAACGAGGTTCTACAATAGTTAAAGTGCTTCCAAATAGAGAGGAGCCTTTCGTAAAATCTATGGAGATTATAGAGAGACCGGATGTGAAATATACTGAGATTGGAGGATTATCACAGCAAATACATGAAATAAGAGAAGTAATAGAACTGCCTTTAAAGGAACCAGAATTATTCAGAGAAATGGGAATACAGCCTCCAAAAGGAGTTTTACTTTATGGACCTCCTGGGACTGGGAAAACTCTACTTGCAAAAGCAGTAGCGTCAGAAAGTAATGCTACGTTTATTCATATAGTGGCATCAGAATTTGCTCAAAAGTTTGTAGGCGAAGGAGCTAGAGTTGTTAGAGAAGTCTTTGAACTAGCTAGAGAGAAAAGCCCATCAATAGTTTTTATCGATGAAATTGATGCAATAGGTGCTAAAAGGGTAGATTTAGGTACTAGTGGGGAAAGAGAAATTCAAAGAACAATGATGCAACTATTAGCGGAATTAGATGGATTCCAGCCCCTTGATAATGTAAAAATAATTGCTGCGACGAACAGGATAGATATACTTGATCCTGCACTATTAAGGCCAGGTAGATTTGATAGAATAATAGAAATATCGCTACCTAATTTTGAAGGACGTAAGGACATATTTAATATATATCTATCCAAGATGAAAGTCGCTATTGACGAGATAGACTTAGATTACCTCTCAAGGCAAACTGATGGATTAAGTGGAGCTGATATAAAGAATATATGCACTGAAGCAGGATATTTTGCAATTAGAAATAATGAGAGAGAAATACACATGAGGCATTTTATCGCAGCAATAAACAAGATAAAAGGCAATAAAAAACAGGGAGAGTATAAGGATAGAGAAGAGAAATACACATGAGAGAATATTTAACTATACCACATAAAATTTCAGATATAGAGAGGAAATATATAGCAGAAATTTTAGCCTATCAGTTCGATAGAGAACTGGTAGATCCATTTCTTGAGAATATTTTTTATATACAAAATTCAATCAATACGAATAGAATAAGAAATGTATTAAATAGCGAAATGAACCTCTTTTTAGTTTTAAGAGCACAAGACAACTTGTTCTCATTAACGTTACTATCAGGTGAGATATTAAGACGATATACAAAACCAGTTAAATACAGGATAATTGTTCCAAAAGATATTGGCGAAGCTATAATGACTGGAGGTAATGTTTTCGCTAAACATGTAATCAATATAGATAAAAGTTTGAGATATGGCGATCAGGCGATCGTTGTTGATAATGACGATAAACTTATTGCTATAGGAAAACTAAGACTCTCAGGAGAGGAAATAATGGAATATAAAAGGGGGATAGCCTTAAGTGTTAAGGAGAGGGTTAAATATGAGAATAATACTTAAGGGCATAAGTAGTGCTGAACTAAGTAGTTCCACATTTATAACTGGATTTAGAACATTAGGTGAAGTTGGATATCTAGCACCTAGATATATAGTTTTGAAAAGAAATATGAAAAGAATAGGATTTATTACTACTAAATACCTTAGAGATGTTACCTTTCTAGATGAATATGGAATAGCTACTCCTTTTGACTTATTTTACGATAAAGAAAAGAAAGTAATAGTTCTTCTAAATCATATCCTTCCATATCAAAAAGAGTGGAATTCTTTCGCTAGAGATATTACAAGATGGATTAATGCTATGCATATACAAAACGTTTTGCTAATAGGTGGTTTAGACAAAAGGTATAGACAAGGAACAGAACCACTAAAATGGTTCAAAACATCATCTTCCAAAATTGAATTACAATATCCAACTCTAGAGAAACAACTAATTGTAGTTGGCCCATTAGCGCTATTTGTTATTCATTCTGAAGTTAATGACGTACCTGCTACTACAATTTTACCGTATGCTGATAAAGATAGAATAGATCCAGCTGCAGCAGCCGAAGCTGTAAACGCGTTAAATCAATTATTAGATCTTCAAATAGATGCATCGGAACTATATGAAGATGCGAGAAAGCTAGAGGAAGAGTTAAAGAAACAATTAGAAAGTATTCAAAAAGAAATGGAAAGACTAGGAACTGATAGACATTATATGTAACTTCGAATTTTCACACATTTCTAGGATTACTTTTCTATATTTTTTTGTCTTTGATATTATATCGTTTATTAAATTGGATGTCTCTATATATACATAATTCGGCACGTTTGTAGGTTTTTCGAACTGTGAAAGAGGAAATGATTCAGAAAGTGTTACCGGAATTAGACCGTAATATGGAAATGCTATAAACACATCTGCTGAGTTGGAATACTTAACTAGAATATCTTTTATAAACTCATTTGATATAAAAGGAGGCTCTAAAAAATCTCCACAAATAATTACCGCCATATCACTTGATTGCTTATATTTTCTCATATACTGATGGTATCTTACAATTTCTGGACGTATCATGGAGTATTGATCAAAAAGAAAAATTCCTTTTACTTCTCCCTTTACTCTTGGATCGTATTTCTCTAAATATAAAGAATATTTCAATAAATTCTGGAAAGCAGAATAAACTGCTGGATGAGAAAACGCCTTTTCTTGAAGATATTCGAAAAGTCTACCTTCTTTTATTGCTAATTTTGTTTCTTTTATTTCCTCTAATATTTTATATAAGTTATGTAATGATAAAAGCCTAGTTTGTTCATCTTCATCCATCTCCATTAATTCTTTAGGGGTATATTTAGTACATACTGGACAACTGCACGGGAAGTACTCTAAATCTTCTATTTTATACGTTCTATTTCTAGTAAGATATCGTCCATCTCTAGCATAAAGTATATATGAAGCCGAATCAAAGCTGTCTATACCCATAGCGACAGCAAAAGGTATTATATGAGGAACACCTCCTCCAAAGAGATGAAGAGGTTTACCTCTACTAATATTAGCTCTTGCAGCAAAGATCATGTCTATTAATAAATCATAGTTATATTTTTCCATAATTACAGTAGGACTACCTAAGGCTAACATAGAAAATTCCTCAAGTGAATTGGCCTTTTTTGCAGAATACTCGATTAGATCTAAAAACTTCCCTCCTTGTATAGGATGAACCCAAAGAGTATCCTTATTGTCTAGTTCTCGTATTAAATTCGCTGCTTCTTCGCCTCTTTTCATAGTAATTTCAACTGTTCGGAGAGCTTCATGTTTATTTTCTACATCGCCCGTAGGAACGTCCAAAAATACACCAATATCAGCTTTTATCTTAGATTGATATTTTATTATTTCAGAATTAGTAATGTTTACATTTCCATATTGTAAAATTTGATAACCTCCTGAGTCCATCATGACGATTATATCATTATCTAACCTGAGATCTTTATGAATTGTGTCTTTTATATAATCTCTTTTTTTAAGTATAAATGCATTAGTAATTATATTTTTTATTCCAGTATTCAGAATATCATTTATGCTAAGATCATTACGAAGTGGATTTATGACAGGGAAAAATGCAGGTGTCTCAAGTTTTCCATGTGCAGTAGTAAGATATCCTATTCTTCCAGCTAAATCCTCATCCTTTACTTCGAAATCTCCTATCATATCAACTTCGCTTCTTCTTCTTAGCTATATAGTCATCAAAAATATCGTTTATCCTTTGAGCTAGAGGCCCTCTTCCCTCTACACCATTTTCAGAGACTTTGATATTATCTAAGATTGTAATGAAACCCGCTTCTTCATAAAGCTTTATATCTCCAGTTCTCAGGTTAAGAGACTTTTCTAGAAGAGAAGCAAATTCTCTTACATCAAATAATGGAGGAGATTTAACAAGTATTTCAGATATTATATCTCCGTTAATAATTACCTTATAAAAGAGATTATTTTCACTATCTTTTGCATTATTTAATGCTATAATAAGAGGAGATATTTCAAAACTAGATAACTCCCCAGTATACGTTCTATTATTAACAAGTTTAACTATTATGGTCTTATCTACTAAAGAGTTTAGATCAACGGAAACTCTGTGCTGAAGACTCATATTCAATCCCCATAAGATTAATATATAAGGCCTTAAATATTAAACCGAAAAATCGTGCAAGACCTTAACTCTACTGAAATTTGTAAAGTAGAAGATATAGATAGAGGAGCGTTAAGAGAACTTTATGTAGTGAAATTTGTGTGTGATAACGGGAGAAAAATAACTATGGATATAGTTAATCAAATAAATATATTTTCAAAGAATAATAAATATGATATCATAATTTCAAAGAATAAGCCAGAGTTTACACAGAAAGACTTCTGTGGACATGGGTATATAGTTACACAAAAATCAACAGAAGGAAAATATGTTACAATCATCTCGCTATATGGATTGCTAATAAGAATAGAATCAGACAAAAATTTCCTTGAAGAAAAGAACCTAACTATAACAGATCATATATATTTCTGCGCAAAAAATGCTAATACTTAATAAATTCTGTAGTGGACTTTCCAGTTTTATCTATAACTAGTACATCTATTCCATCGCCTGAAGTTATATCTCTTTCTATAGATGCTCTAACTGATTTAATTCCTATCTCCTTAGCTTTATCAAGTGAAAGTTTATCATTATATTCAGCTTCAAGAACACCGATGGCAACTCTAGCTCCTGAGCCTACTGCAGCATATGTATCATCTAGAAGAGAACCTAAAGGATCTAATACATAGAGCTGTGGATTCCCATCATCAATACCACCAAATAGAATCTCAGATATAAATGGCATATACTTGTACTGGTAAAGAATAACTGATAACAATTTTGCTGCAGCTTTAGTAGATATAGGTCTTTGATTGTAGAGCTCATAGTACTTTATTTCTGCATTCATGATCCTTATAAGAGCCTGTAAATCCCCAAAGAGTCCGGCTCCAGCTATACCAAATCTCGATATAGGATAAACCTTCTTAGCTGACTTGCTGAGTACATAACCGCCATAACTTAACCTTCTTTCAGAAACTAAAACTACTCCATCACTTACTTTAACTCCTACTGCAGTTGCGGGTAATTCTTCCATATAGTATCGTTTACATTAGAGCTTTAAGACTTATATTATTTCCTCAAAAATACCTTGATGTAGTTAACTTAGTGTAAGTTTAAGAAAATTTATTAGCTCTCTTCTCTCAATAACTTGCTGGGCTTTTCCTCCTAAATCCTTTATTGTTACACTACCGTTTTCTTGTTCCTTCTTACCTATAATCAAAAGGTATTTATAACCTTGCTCAGCATAAAATGGTATAAGTTTAGTTAAAGAGATATCTTTTGTATTAATAGTTACATAGAAATTATTTTCCCTCAATTCTTCTACTATATTTAGACCATAAGGTATTACATCTCTATCTAGAAAAATAATTACAATCTTATTTATATCAGATTTAATATTTTTATCAGTTAAAGCAGCTAATGTTCTTTCTATACCTATTGCGAATCCTATAGCTGGTGTGTACGGACCCCCGTATAACTCCACAAGACTATCATATCTTCCCCCACCTGCTATACTAAAGGGTAAATTAGGTTTTTCAACTTCGAATATTATCCCTGTATAATATGCTAACCCTCTAACAAAACCAAGATTTATTGTATAATTCACATTCATTTTATTCATGATGGAAGCCAAATCTTTAAGTCTGTCAAACTCTTCTTGTAAACCTGGAATTTTTATTCCTTCTACCTCATTATATACATTAGCTACATTATTTATATCTACGTCATTATAATTTAAAATAAGTCTAATATATTCTAAGATCTTACTATCAGCCCTTATGCTATAAAGAGCATCATCAACTTTTCCTTTATCTATTAAATGTAATATATGTTCTTGTTCTTCATCATTCACACCTATATACTTAAATATTTTTCTATAAATGCCAATATTATTAATCTTAATTCTTATATTAGTTAAATTAATTTTCTTATAAAATTCTAATAAAAGTTGAATTATATCTATGTCGCCTAAGATCGAATCGTCACCAAGCATTTCTACGCCGGCTTGTCTAAATTCTCTAAATCTTCCATATTGTGGCTCATCGTATCTATAAACTGGTCCATAATAATATAGTCTCATAGGTTTTGGAAAATGCTGAAGCGAATTAAGGTATAACCTAACTATACTTGGAGTTATTTCTGGCCTTAAGGCTACTTCTCTTCCTCCTTTATCCATGAATACGTACATTGTTTTTCTAAGCTCCTCTCCACCTTTTAGAGAAAAGAGCTCAAACTGTTCAATTAATGGTGTAATAGCTTCAGTATATCCAGCCTTTTCCGCTACTTCAATGAAACTATTAATAATATATTCTATTTCGTATGCCTCCTTTCCAAAATAGTCCTTAGTACCCCTTAAAGGTTCATATGATATCATATTAGACCTTAGCTAGTGATAAAGAACTTATAGAATAATAAGTTATATCTCCATATTTATCAACTATTGCCAAAAACACATCTAGAGAGAGAGATTTAGCCATATTAAGAAATTTAAATATTTCATCCAAAATAATAGGTTGATTTTCCATGTATATAAATACTATAGATTTTACTTTACCAGAGGAATCCAATATTTCTAATACTTTACTCATTTTTGATTTTCTAACTCTTTTACCCTTATTTTTAAGGTCAAAATAGACAACTATTTCGTCCCAAATATTCTTATCCGTTTTATAGTATTTTATCAATTTATCTATTAGCTGAGATGTTATATTTCCATCTTTTAATTTTTCAATAATATAACTAAACTCATTTTCATTTTCGGTCATACCTCTCCAACTTCCTTTGATATAATCACGTTAAAAATAGATCTTAAGTTTAGCTAATACTATGAAATGCCCTTATTGTAGTTCACAGAATTTAATATGGGATGAGAAAAATGGAGAGATAGTATGTACGAATTGTGGAACTGTTATAGATAAAATTTATAAAAATTATGATTTTAATGATACTGAAACACAAATTATAGATTATTCATATTTTAGGTTAAATGATGAAGCCAAAATAATCGATTTTATTGCTATAATGAAAAAGAAAAATAAAAAAGATATAAAGATATCTTCTGAGACGACACAGAAATACATTAGTATTGATAGTCTACTTGCATTAGAACTTCTAAAAATGGATTCGAATGTAAATAAAATATACACAATATTAAATAATTCAGGATTATTCAGCGGGAGAAAGATAAAAATGAGAGTAGCAATTTCCTTTTATTTGGCAGGATATAGAAGGAATAAATTAGATTCGATTTTAGAAAAACTAAATATAAATCATAAATATTTAAAGAAAGTAATATATAAATTACCCAAGGAAATCAGAATAGATATACAGAGAGTTATTAGTAAGGCTAACTAGTATGACCACACAGATATTTAGAATTTTTAAATTATAATTATTAAAAACGTTACTAAAAAGATTTTGTTTAGCTATATCAAGGACATCTATAAAGGCTGAGAAATCATAACAGTGTAATGTTAAATGATATTAAACCCGAGAATGTATTAAATATCTTTCTCCATGATCGCGGCCAAAGGAATGGATTTAATTACTAGCTAATACCATGTTACATATTACACTAATTGATATAATTTACTTTATCTTGAATTTATACTAAATATGAATTTAATAACCTACCAGGAAGTCATAATACATCTCCTAGTCCCTCATACTAGTGCTATTTTATTCCATCTCCTTAATGGATATATTTGATAACACTAGATTATTCGATGAAATATTTCCATGCTTAAGCTTCAATTATATCACTTACAAAGTCAAAATACAAGGCACTACATAAATTAGGTATTAGCAAATTATCTTATTTTTATGAAGGTCGGGCAAGAGGTATGTTAACAAGAGGGACTAGAGAAAGTATAACGAGTTCCTATTGGGAGAGAAAAGTTCTCCTTAAGCTTAATAAAGCAAGAAAGTAAAAGAAGTAGAGATGAAGGTTAGTATGGAGTATAAGTATCTAAATCCTTCATTTTATTTCTAACAAATGTAAACGCCCTCTTTCATTTACATACATATGCGAGAAGTAAGGAAACATGCAGATATCGCGGAAGCATTAATACACCTTATTTGAAGCAGTATAAGATCAGAAAACGAAATAACTTGAGGAAGTAAACCTAATGAGACCGTAATATTAGTATTGAAGCCTATTGATAAAAGTAAAAGAGAGCATAAATGAAGGTAAATTTGTTCTACAGAACAAGTTAAGAGAAAGATTTTTATATAAGCACTTTCTAAGACATTGTGAAAAGGTGGTTTATGTATGTCTTCAACCGCAACTGTTGCAACAACTCCTGAGGGAATACCTGTAATAATTCTAAAAGAAGGATCAAGTAGAACCTATGGAAAGGAAGCCGTAAGAGTTAATATAGCAGCTGTAAAGGCAGTGGAAGAGGCTCTGAAGAGCACTTATGGACCTAGAGGAATGGATAAGATGTTAGTTGATAGTCTAGGAGATATTACAATCACTAATGACGGAGCTACTATACTTGATAAAATGGATCTACAGCACCCATCAGCTAAACTACTTGTTCAAATAGCTAAAGGTCAAGATGAAGAAACCGCAGATGGAACAAAGACTGCTGTAATATTAGCTGGAGAACTAGTTAGAAAAGCTGAAGATCTCCTCTATAAGGAAATTCATCCAACAATAATAGTTAGCGGATATAAGAAAGCTGAAGAGGTTGCCATTCAGACTATTCAGGAACTTGCAGAGAAGATAACAATTAATGACATTGATCTTTTAAAGAAAGTTGCAATAACTTCATTGAGTAGTAAAGCTGTAGCTGGATCAAGAGATTTTATCGCGGATATAGTTGTTAAATCTGTAACTCAAGTAGCGGAGCTTAGAGGAGATAAATGGTACGTTGATCTAGATAATATACAAATAGTTAAAAAAGCCGGAGGAGGAATTAATGATACACAAATAGTGTATG
Organism: Candidatus Acidianus copahuensis; assembly: GCF_000632495.1. Classification (GTDB taxonomy): domain Archaea; phylum Thermoproteota; class Thermoprotei_A; order Sulfolobales; family Sulfolobaceae; genus Acidianus; species Acidianus copahuensis. The sequence continues at coordinate 16,734 of NZ_JFZT01000048.1, forward strand.
GAATAATTGTTGATAAGGAAGTTGTACATCCTGGAATGCCTAAGAGAATAGAAAACGCAAAGATAGCGTTAATTGATGCATCACTTGAAGTCGAGAAACCAGAGTTAGATGCCGAGATAAGGATTAACGATCCTAAACAAATGCAGAAGTTCTTAGAGGAAGAAGAGAACATTATTAAGGAAAAAGTTGATAAAATAGTAAATACTGGAGCAAATGTCATAATTTGCCAGAAAGGAATTGATGAGGTAGCTCAATCCTATCTAGCTAAGAAAGGAATACTAGCAGTTAGGAGAGCAAAGAAGAGCGACTTAGAAAAACTTGCAAGAGCTACAGGAGGAAGAGTAATTTCTGATATAGACGAGCTAACGCCACAAGATTTGGGCTATGCCGCTCTTGTAGAGGAAAGAAAGGTTGGCGAAGATAAGATGGTATTCGTTGAAGGGGCTAAGAATCCTAAAGCAGTAAGCATATTAATTAGAGGAGGTCTAGAAAGAGTAGTCGATGAGACAGAAAGAGCAATAAAGGATGCTCTTGGAACAGTAGCAGATGTTGTTAAGGATGGTAAAGCAGTAGCTGGAGGAGGAGCAATAGAAATTGAGATTGCAAAGAGGTTAAAGAGATACGCTCCTCAAGTAGGAGGAAAAGAACAACTGGCAATAGAAGCCTATGCTAATGCCGTAGAAGCTTTGGTCACTATTCTTATAGAGAACGCTGGTCTAGATCCAATTGATTTACTGGTTAAATTAAGGAGTGCACATGAAAATGAAAGTAATAAGTGGATTGGAATAGATCTATATGCAGGGCAGCCAGTTAATATGTGGGAAAAGGGTGTTGTTGATCCAGCCGTAGTTAAGACAAATGCAGTAAAGGCAGCAACAGAAGCAGCTACGCTAGTATTAAGAATTGATGATCTAGTAGCAGCAAGCAAGAAGACTGGTGGTCCCTCCAGTAAAGGAGGAGAAAAGAAGCCCTCTGAAGAAGATTAAATCTAGAAAGTTTTTTTAATTTTAACTACTATTGGATTTTTGATATTTGGTGCTGACAATATAGCTTCACCTATATCGAGTTTATCTATGAAGTTTACCATAGAGGGAGGTAAGGATAGTGAGTCTGATATTACTCGCTTATCAATGTCGGCCTTGAGGCTGTGAATTATCTTTATGTTTGTGTTCTTAAGAATTTCAGCAGATATTGATGATGGAGACTGTGACACTATACATAATCCAACGCCAAACTTCCTAACCTCAGAGATAATTCTATTTATAAAGTCATTGTATTCAGTAAAATAATTATGGGCCTCTTCAATAACTATTAATATTTTTTTATCAGACTTACCCCTAAAATATATATCTGTTAATATTTTCAGGATAAATAGTCCATATAATCTTCTTAATCGTATATTATGTAAAAAGCTTAAATCAATAATATATTTTCCTGATTCTAAAATTTTTTCTATATCATCTTCTTCATTAGAAAAAACAAGTTTTCCCTGTCTAGATGTCAATAAAAGTAGTTTTCTTGCTAGAGCATACTTTACTTCTCTAGACCAGTTACTCCCCTCATCCAATTGATTTAACGTGTCAATTACTGTACTTAAAGTGAATGGTCTTCCCTTTAATTTTAGTAAAAGTAGATGCAACATAAATCTCTGAGGATCTGTGAGTTGCAAGACATCTCCAATAATATCAACGATATCTTCTATGCCATACGATTGACTAAGTATATTTATCTTAATTATATTTTGTCTATCAAAAACAATAAAATCATTTAACAAATTCTTAAACTCTCCATGCCAATCTAATATTACGACGTTAAATCCGATCTCCGCTAATTTCTTTGACAATAATGCAGCTGTATTAGATTTTCCGCTTCCAGTACTACCAAATATCCCTATATGTCTTACAACATCACTACTTCTGATACCTATTGGAGAGCTTATCATCTTTCCGTTAGTTATATCCCCTATTTCAACGTCATAATCTACAGTAGAGTCCTCGGATTTAGGAACGTCATATACTTTATCAAACACCCTGGCATAGCTGATATTCCCAAAAATCTGTGGTATAGGAATAGCTAAATTTGAAGACGGAGTTGGAACAAGACTTATGTGAGGAGAAACTGCCTTTGCTATAATACTCACGCTCTCAAATTCTCGCATAATATCATCCTCACAATTTTCACATTTTTTAAAAAGGATTAGTGATGAAGACTTCCTTTTGTTAGAAATGGATGTAATAACAACATATTCTAGATCTATTTCCTTTCTAGAAATGGCGTCAAGTAATGCATCTAATTCTTTCTGTAAATTAGCTGTTCCATCTAATTCTTGTTTTCCAATTATTTTGCAAGTTATTCCATATATACTTTGATTTCCAATATTAACTCTAAATATTTGATTTTTTAGAAAAATATTAATACTAAGTTTCTTTTTTGATATGAAAAAATATAGAACGATTATCGATAAAATCATAGGTAATGCGAAAAGAACTAAAACAAATAGTTCGACTTTGAAGAATTGATCTAAAATTATAAGACTTCCCAAAATAAATAGAATAGCTGGTCCTATCTTATCTCTATTCATGTGATGAAATATACTTTAATTATAAAGTCTCTAGACTGAAGCTAATGCATTAGCCGTAAGGACAAGTCTCTCATTATCATTTTGAATCCTTACTTTTCCCATTTCCCTATCGCACAAACAACATTTCACAATATATGATGTTTTATTTGAAACTAATTCTGTTTTTCTTAATGCTTCACTTACTTGGTCCGTTCCTAATATTAAGGTCAGAAATAAAATTGTTGGAGATCTTATTTTTCTATTTGATCTACTAAAATTTTTAAAAAATAAAAAGCAGGCTTGACGTAATATAACTTCTGTTGGTTTGAATCCTACAGCTTGTGTAACACACTTACCATCAAACAATAAGCTAGATTTTAACGAGTCTTTCCATATAGTTTCACTGATCTCTACATAAACCAATCTAACCACCGTGATTTATTGGCACTACGTATATAACATCTCCATCAGAAACTTTGCTTTTAATTCTAAGATCTACACCATTTATCAAGATTATATACCCTGGCTTTATCTTCCCATTCTGTAGAATTATCCCTTTTCTATCTACCTTAGAAATAATATCTATTATATCACTACCATCTACATCCTTTTCTTTAAAACCTAACTGATTAGATAGTGGACCTAAAAGTATAATTTTTTTCACTCCTCTTCAACAACCTCAGGAGTTTCCTTTGCAGTTCTAGCCATTTTCGTATATCTAGTAAGGTAGCCTGCAATTCTATTCTTTACCTTCTTAGAGTTCGCATCGATATAAGTGTCTACTATTTTCTTATTTACAGCAAAATCCGTACTTACTTCATCCTTATGTTGTTCATAAATCTGTACAACAATTCTCTTAATATCCTTAGTATATATATTGCCCATATTCTCCTCACCTTATCTTAGAATAAAAAACTAATCCATTTCTGAACTTTCTTTTTGATATATGCTTTGCTTTGCCTTTACCATACCTTCTTCCTTCTTAAATCTAGGTTTTAGTTTTTCTAGAACTAATGGAAGCGTAGTATATTCCATCTCTGTCGGTTCTAATCTATGAGGCATAAATGGCCCATGTCTTCTCATGTAGTCTGCTATCTGCGATGCTAATCTTCTTGTCTCATCGAATGCTGGATCGTCAAATAAATCTGAAGGACCTGCTAGTTTACCGTTCTTTACATTAAATCCTAGCCCAATCAATCTAGGAGGACCATCAAATCGTGTTGCCCTAGCGTCTCTCTGAGATACTGGCATGAGCGGACCATAATGGCTTCCTCTCATCCAACCAGGAACTAGATAAGGAAATGAGAAAGCTTCCAATGTTTCTCCTAGAGCAGGAAAACCGTGTTGTACTCTAACTATTAATACAGGGTCATCTTTACCTACGTACTTACCGGCTATCAGATTAAGCCTCTCAATCGAAGTTACAGTACCAATATTTCCATCCGCTTTTCTATATATTCTTCTTATAACATATCTTGACGGAGTACCTATTAGCGCTAATATATCATAGATTTCTTCTGGAGCATTAAGAGTAACAGACTCTCCTTCATATACATCTAAAATTTCCAGTTTAAATCCTTCATGCATTGTAGGGTCTATTACTAGCCCTGGAGTGTTAAACGGATCTACAAACATCTTATATTGAGGGAAATTGAAAGCTCCAGGTTCTGTCTTATCAGCCATATACACTACAAAGGGTTCGGATGGCCTTTCCTCAATTTCCATTTCAGCTATCCCTGGTCCCATGCCCTTTAAATTCCCAGAAAAGGTATCTGAAAGAAGATCCTGACCTGCCGCATAAAGACCCAATTCCTTCGATACCTTAGTAGCTTCTTTAAATGCTTCCCATGCTGTTCCATGAACTTTTTCATCTAATTCTCCTCGTGTGTGTGTCATGATTAGCTCCATATCATCGCCAACATTCGTAATATAATAGTCGATTATTATTCCATCTTTTTTTGCTTGAGCCAAAACCTTATTAGCTGCTGCCATCGTATCTGGATGAACTACGTGATGACCTGCAATACTTCCTATATCAGCTTTTATCACACTAATTGTTGTTTTCATGTAGAATTCTCTGTAATGGTGTCTTATTAAACCTTTACTTTCTATGTTTACGAAAGCTCGTTTATACAAAAGGTTTTCTCTATATCAATAAGGGATTTTAGCGTAATTTATTAGCGTATAACCCATGAACTATATATTAGAAAAAAATAAGAACCTTTCAAATAAGAAGTCTGCGGTGTATACGATGTTTGAGGAAGATTGGGAAGAAGATCTAGAGGAGGAAGATTGGGAAGAAGATGTTGAAGAAGATTGGGAAGAAGATGAGTGGTAAGATATTTTAAATTTTTATATATTTTATTTTATTAAGGTATTAAGGTGAGTAATATGCGAGTAGCTGTAATGAATTATGACTTTTGTAAACCAGATAAATGCGGATTAGAGTGTATAAGATTTTGCCCAATAAATAGATCTGGAAGCAAAGCCATAGAGATTTCAGATAAGGTTAGCGGAAAACCAATAATCTATGAAGAAACATGTATAGGGTGCGGAATATGTATAAAGAAATGTCCATTTGATGCAATTTCTATAGTTAATCTCCCTGATAAGTTTGGAATAGAGCTAGTACATAGATATAGAATAAATGGGTTTGAACTTTTTGGATTACCATTACTTAAGCAAAATACTATTGTAGGTATATTAGGGAAAAACGGGACTGGAAAAACAACTATTCTAAAGATTCTAAGTGGAGAGCTCATACCTAATTTTGGTAATCTTGACACAAAACCTCAAGTAGACGATGTTTTAGCTAAGTTTAAAGGGAAAGAGATTTATGATTATTTCTTCAATTTATATAATAAAAAAATAAAAATTATACATAAAATCCAATATGTGGAATATGCAACTAGATTTCTAAAAGGATATGTTGGCGATTTATTAAGTAAAGTAGATGAAATAGGAAAATTAGATGAAATAAAAGATTTACTTTATTTGGGAAATATATGGGGAAAATCCGTTCAGACGCTCAGTGGAGGAGAGCTACAAAAATTTTTGGTTGCTGCTGCCCTATTAAGAGATGGTGATGTATACTTTTTTGATGAACCGTCATCTTATTTGGATATTAGAGAAAGAATAAATGTTGCCAAGGCAATTAGAGAATTGACAAAGGGAAAATATGTAGCGATAGTAGATCATGATCTAGTCGTAGTTGATTTTCTAACTGATCTTGTTTCCATTATGTATGGAGAAGGAGGTGTATATGGTAAAGTATCTAAAACATATTCTTCTAGAGTTGGCATTAATAATTTCCTTAACGGATTTTTACCAGCAGAAAATATTAAATTTAGAGAAAGTAACATAAAATTTAATATAAGGGAACTTAGTGATCTTGATCTCGCAAAAAATGTAAATACTAGAGTGAGATGGTCAAAAATAGTAAAAGATCTTGAAGGATTTAAGCTTATCGTAGAAGAAGGAGAGGCTAGGGAAGGGGAAGTTATAGGAATTTTGGGGCAAAATGGAATAGGTAAAACCACATTTGCAAGGATTTTAGTTAATGAGATAAAACCTGAATATGGAGAAATTTCTCCTCCAGGATTAACACTCTCATATAAGCCTCAAAAACTAGTTGCGGATTATGACATAAACGTACAAGAATTCTTGGAGAACTTCAGAAAGGATATCCTTTCTACATCCTCATGGTTTTTTGAAGAAGTAATAAGGAAACTAGGAATTCACAGGTTCTTAGAAAGTAAAGTAAAGGAATTAAGCGGAGGAGAATTACAGAAGGTTTACGTGGCTGCCTCTCTATCGAGAGAAGCGGATATTTACGTTTTAGATGAACCTTCTTCTTATTTAGATATAGAAGAAAGATATGTAGTAAGTAAAGCAATCAAAAGAATAACGAGAGAGAGGAAAAGCGTTACATTTCTGATTGATCATGATTTAGCAATTCATGACTATATCTCTGATAGAATAATGGTATTTACTGGGAAACCTGGAATTGAAGGAATAGGAAATGCTCCAACAACCTTGAAAAGAGGTATGAATGAATTTCTTAAGGTTGTTGGAATTACTTTTAGGAGAGATTCCGATTCAGGTAGACCACGAGTCAATAAATTAGATAGCTTCCTTGATAGAATACAAAAACAAAAAAATGAATACTATTCTATGGAATATCTAGATTAACGCTATAAAAATTATATAGAATGTTTGATTATTATTTATAAAATTTTATTATATTAATTTTTAATATTAAACTAAAGATCTAAATCAAACTTGCCACAGTACTTTTAAGTGTATTTAATAACCTATATTATACCATGTAATTTAACTAAAAATAAAATTATATTATAATTATAATGAATATATTGTAAAACAAGAAAATATCAATATTATATCTATAAATTTAAAATAGTATTGAAAGGATGGGGTAAATTTTTACTAATCTTTTAGATGATATCATTAGCACTTAAATTAAATTGAAATAAAATACAAGCGTGATTTATTTGATGCGGACCCGCCGGGATTCGAACCCGGGACCTCTAGCTCCGGAGGCTAGCGCTCTATCCTGGCTGAGCTACGGGTCCAATGATTAATAAGCTGGAACTTATATTCAAGTCTATGGCAGATCCTAAAGAAATTTTAGCAAATTTTGCTTTAAATTATATATATAAATACAATATTATAGGTTTAGGAACTGGTAAAACAATAAGAAAACTCATTGAAACTATATCCTTTGATAGTTTTTCAAATAAACTTTTTCTAACATCGTCTATTGATAGCGAGATCCTAATTTCACAGAAAGGATTAAATGTAATATCCTTATTCTCTGGACTATTACCTGATATTTATATTGATAGTTTTGATTCTTTATTGCACGACAATAAAAATAAAAATTTTATTATGATAAAGGGAGGAGGTGGAGCATTAACTAGGGAGAAAATACTCGCATATAATGCTAAGTTTAGAGTCTTTATAGGAGAGGAAACAAAAATGGTCAAAAATCCAAGATACGTATCAGTACCTATAGAGGTAGTTAGTCCAGCAGTCAGTTATGTTATTAAGAAAATGGAGCTCTTTGGAATAAGAGTAAGGATAAGAGATGGGAATGGAAAAATAGGTCCAACAATCTCTGATAATGGAAATATAATATTGGATGCAGAAATAAGACCAGACGAGCTATACTCTTTCTCCGAGAAAATCAGGGAAATACCGGGTGTAATAGAGACAGGTATTTTTACATCAAATCTATATGATTTAATTATCTTAGGGTCAGATGATGGAAGAATCCAAATCATTGAAGAAGGTAAAGCTAGCAGTAGCTGAAAACAGAATAGTTAGGCTTACAGCTACAGATTCATTCTTTTCAATATATATCTATTTAGCTAAAGAGGGAGGAAGGCATAAAGATCATATCTTAGGCGAAAATTTTTGTGATTGTAAATATTTTGTTTTCCATAGTATATACTCAGCTACACCGTTAGAATGTTATCATCTTAGAGCATTAAAAACCACATTATCAGGAGAAAAAATAATTACAATTAATACATCATTTAAAAATATTACTGAAATTATAACTGATATATATGCATACGGAAAATCATTAAAACTACGAAAACTCATCACTACATGATGGTATCTATTCTAGAGCTTGTACTAATAGTAACTACAATTTCCTTAGTTATGGGAATTGTCTATGTATCTTTTACAGAGATATTTGTAACGGAACAAAATAAGAAACAGGTATTAGTCTCAAACAAGAAGAGAAAGAAGAGGTAAAAATTATGGGAGGTAAAAGGAAAAAAAGAACAAAAATAATTAGACCTAAACCTAAACTTCCTAAAACTTTTGAATGTCCTAAATGCGGGAAAATAGCGATAGATATAACTTTTAAAGATATTGATGAAAATGATGATAGTGGCAGAAAAATTAAACTAGCTAAAATAAAATGTGGGAATTGCGGTCTTTATGCTGAAATTGAAGTACCTAAAGTTTTTGATGAGGCTAATGCTTATGGAAAATTTATTGATGGATACTATAATGGAACGCTGGAAATAAAAGATACTCATGAAGAAGAAATCAATGATAGCAATGAAGATGAAAGGGAAGATAAACAGTTACATTCAGCAACTTAGCGAGAAAAAAACATTACATTTTTCTCTTATAGATCCTGATAAAGTTCCCGATTATAACTTTCTTGTATCTACCTCAAAAAAACTTTATGATGCAGGTACTTCTGCCTTTATGGTAGGAGGTACTTTAGGAGTATCCAAAGACAAACTCGACTCTATTTTAGACATATTACAAGACTATAGTATTCCAGTTATACTTTTTCCAAGTAATATAAATATAATTTCAGAAAAAGCAGACGCAATAATGTTTATGTCTCTCCTTAACTCTGACGATTTGTATTATGTAATTGGAGCTCAAGTAGTTGCTGCTCCCATTATAAAAAGACTTGGACTAGAAATATTGCCAACAGCATATATAATCGTTGGATTTGGAGGAACAGCAGGGCATGTAGGAAGAGCTAGGGTGATCCCATTTGATAATTCGGATTTAGCTGTGGCATATTCACTTGCTGCCGAATATCTAGGAATGAAATATGTTTATTTAGAAGCAGGTTCTGGATCACCTGAAACTGTAAGACCAGAAATGATTGCCGCTGTTAAAAAATCAACATCAACATTACTTATGGTAGGAGGAGGCATAAAATCCGCAGATAAGGCTAAGTTGCTTGCAAGTGCTGGAGCTAATATAATAGTTACAGGAAATTTAATAGAGAACGATATAGAAAGAGCGGTAAAATTAATAAAAGCTATAACTAATAATTAGTTAGGTGTAGCTATGCCGTCAAGCAAGAAAAAGAAAGAGGATGTACCTTTAGTTTCTATGGCTGGATTAATAAGATATTATGAGGAAGAAAATGAAAAGATTAAGATCTCGCCCAAGGCATTTATAATAGCTAGTATAGTCCTTATTGCTGTAGTTATAGCATTGTCAGCTCTAGTACCTCCACCTTGAAGGTTTAATAGATGCTAATAGATCGAGAAGAGATTAAAAGACTAAGAAGATTAGCAGGTATAACACAAGCTCAGCTAGCTAAACGTATAGGTGTTTCTCAATCTTTTATTGCAAAAATAGAGAGTGGAAGAATAGATCCGAAGTTATCTCTAGTAAGGAGAATCCTTGATGAACTTACTAGAGAAGTCCAAATAAGGAGTGAAGCTAAGGATATAATGCACTCACCTGTTATTACATCTACTATAAATGAAAGAATTGACTCAATCATATATAAAATGGAAAAAAATAATATATCACAAATTCCTGTAATTTCCTCTTCACAAAAAGCTATAGGTATAATCTATGATTATATTATATTAAGGAAATTATCACTAAATTCTAAATCCTCATTACTAGCAAAGGATGTAATTGCTCCTTTACCTCCTTTAGTAACAAAACAAAGTCCTATAAACGATATTATGAAACTTCTTTCTAGACATTCAGTTATATTAGTCATAAATAATAACCTAAGAATAGATGGAATTATAACCAGAAGCGATTTATTAGGTTATTTAGTAAACAAGAATAAGGGGAGCCCCGATAGGGGGCTACGGGATATCTGAGGAAACTCCAGCATCCTGGCTCTAGGGAATTCCACGAGGAATAGGGATAATATCCCTGGCAACCGCACAGAAAATCCCCTCTATGAACTCTATGAAGATGAATCTTAGGGTATGCTAGGTAACTGGCATAGCTGGAAGAAGAGATCATAGGGGGTTGAAATGCGGACCTCCCTGGATTAAGTAGGGAAATTAGTGAGCTAGAGCCCGAAATTTCCCTAGACGCTAAGCTAAATCCCCCACATACAGAAGCTGGGTTATTGTCGGGGCTCTCCCATAATTCTCTCTATTACTTCTCTTTCTACTTCTCTAATATCATTTTCATCCTTTCCAGAATATGTATCTAATAATTCTGAGTTTAATGATACAAAGGTTTCCATCCATTTATATAGAGCTAATAATTCTGCTGCGTCGTCTTTAAATCCTAAGATATAAAGCGCAGCAAAAACTGCTTCAATCGATGATAACATCATAGGTTTCGCATAGTTTACTGGATTTCCAGCAAGTAAGAATGGAAGTCTTCTACTATTTCTAAACATATGTTTCTCATAGAAATTGTTATCAGACTTATTCCAGGAAGAATCTATAATTGTTATTCCACCTTTTATTGCATTATTGATATCGTTTTTAGATATTATTTCTTTAGCATATGGGTTTAAAACTATACCTTTAGGTCTATTTGTAGAAATAGCTTTTTTAAATCGTAACATTTTTCTAGAAGTGCACTTCTTAGGATCATCATCATGAAATTCAATAACAAAGACCTTCACTCTCATCTAAGTTAATCCTCGTTAAAAGATCTAGCATACTAGATAAAAAAAGTACTATTTATTCTCCAACTGGAGGAAAATTGGTTTTGTTAAATGTCTATAATATCTTGCTTGATATGTCCCAATAGATAATTCCCTGCTTTCTTCAATTATACTCTTCTTCTCATTAAATATAAAACCACATTTCTTGCATTTAAATCCTTTATTCTTTCCTCTCGATGTGGAAGAAGAGTTACATCTTGGGCATCTTGGATTCCTCTCAATATTTTTATTAGATAGTTTTAAAACTATGATTCTCTCTGCTTCTATTATTTTATTGAATTTAGCAGATGGTTTTATTCCACCTAACACTTCAATCTCGTCTCCGAATCTAAGTAATTTAGCTGCAGAATTTAACTCCCCAGTTTCCTTATATACCAGTATTCGTTGATTGTCAACAGTATTAATAATTACATCTCCACCTTTAATTATATTTATTTCTTTTACTATAACTTTATCATAGAACATCTGATAAATTCTATTCCCCTTTTTCGCATGTGAATCCGTTCCTTGATTTGTTTTAAAAATCAAAAAATCATAGAATTCCTCATTAATCCTGATTTTTTTCATACCTTCAAGTAAACTATCAACTCGTGTACCTCTAATTCCATAGAGTACTGGATCATTACCATGTGAAAGTATCAAAGGTTTTCCCTTTATATAATCCACATTACCGAATACGTAAGGAAAGTATTCCTCATCGAATTTAATTAAACTATCTAAATCTACTTCCCCCCTTGGCTTTTTCCAGTTTTCCATTTTTCTATATGTGAGAAGCTCATAAGTATACGGTTGTTCAAAGCCTAATGAGGCTAAAGAGCCAATAATTCCTCTGCTTCCCATATAGATAGCTTCTATGGATTTAGCGACTTTTATTGCTAAATCAATTGGTATTATATCATAAACTGCCTTAATATAGAAATTCTGAAGAACATCCATTTTTTGTAGAGCATTACAATCCTTAACTATCACTACTCCTGGTTTTCTTTTATATTCGAATCCATGAGAAATATTCTTTACATATTCAATAGATTTATCCCATATTAACTGTCCTAGTTCTTCTAAGTTCATATCTGCTTCTATGGTTAATGCAACTGCAGCATTTCCCTTTGTTTTCCAAGGTACATTAGGATTTAATCTTACAAGCCTCGGATACCCTATAATTTTAATTCCTTTTTTCTGCATAAAACGAATCAATTCTAAACCAAAGTGTGTCGTACAGCCTCCAAATGGAGAATCATGATCATCAATGCCTAAATGATAGATCATGCTTTCTCTTGGAGCTTACTCTCCATTATTATCATTGTTAAAGTAGACCTAACTTTAGGTATTTTCCTGATACTACTACTGATAAAATTTCTTAATGTTTCCATATCTGATGCCTCAACAACGGCTACAACATCGTAAACGCCATATACAATGAAGACCTGAGACACCTCTTTCATTTCTCTTAATCTATTATATACTTCCTCTTCTCCTCCTGCATCAGTGTTAACTAACACTATAGCAGAGACCGGTTTTCCAGAGGACTCATTTAAATTCAAGGTTATCAGATAGCTTAAATAAATGGAATATATAAGAGTTTTACTTCCCTGTAAATATCGTATAATTTCTTTATGTATAATACTTCTTGTAGAGATAAGTTATATGGTTTAGGCGATGTTTGAAAAATTCAGAAGTAAACCAATAATTAAAGTATATTTTAATAAAATATTTGAACTATGATATTATGAACTGTGTTAAGACTTTACCCTAATCTCCTTTGTATTCATAAATAATTCTAATGGACCGGCCGGGATTTGAACCCGGGACCTCCCGCATGCCAAGCGGGCACTCTTCCAGGCTGAGCTACCGGCCCAATAAAATAGTAGATAAACTAGTGGTTTTTAAAATCATCTAACAAGAATATATTAAATGTCACTCAACTAAATGATTGGTTTAATCTTAATATTTTAAATCAATTATTTCAATCTATCTCTATATTATAAAATTATATATTCGAGTTATGGTTCTTATTTATATATAAAATTAAGAGGATTTTTGGACTAAATATTTATTATTTTTAAAATCATATAAATTTATATTGTAAAATACTAATATTAATCTAATAATTTAAAGGAGATCTTTCTATTAGGTTATACCTTTTTTATTCACATCTCCACCCCTCTATTTCTTCTGGACAATCTATAGTATGTATGGTATAATGTCCGAGTATGTAAATTATACAAACTGATATTTGTGTTTATTATCCTTCTATATTCTCCACTGGAAACAGAGGGGTGTCTCTCAGTTCTTTGTATTCTCCACTGGAAACAGAGGGGTGTATAACTCCCCGGTTAAAAGGAGAATCTGATAAAAAGGTTTCAATGTAATTATGAAGTTGAAATGAGTGATATAATCGACGATGTTTTATCGAATATTAAGAATTCTAGTATATTTAAGAGTAGGGAATATTTACTTCCAGAATATGTTCCAGATGAATTACCTCACAGAGAAGAACAAATAAAGAAGATGGCGAGTGTTTTAGCTCAGGTCTATAGATCAGAAATACCTAACAACATCTTTGTATACGGTCTTACTGGAACAGGAAAAACAGCTGCAACAAGATTTGTTCTAAAAAACCTTAGGATTAAATTAGATACCTTTGAATATTTATATATAAATACAAGACAAAGTGACACTTCTTACCGCATATTAGCAGATGTTATTGAAAAACTTGGAGAAAGGGTTCCATTTACAGGTCTTTCAACTGCAGAACTTTACAGAAGAATGTTAAGAAAACTTAACGATTTTAGTAAGATTATAATAATAGTTTTAGACGAGATCGATGCCATGGTTAAGAAACATGGGGACGATGTTTTATATAAACTAACTAGGATAAATACAGAGCTTGAGAGAAGTAAGGTTTCCTTGATTGGTATAACAAATGATGTAAAATTTGTTGATAATCTAGATCCAAGAGTAAAGAGCAGTCTAGGAGAAGAAGAAATAGTTTTTCCACCTTATAATGCTGAACAACTTGAGGATATATTAAAGAGAAGGGCTAAGTTGGCATTTAAGCCAGACGTTATTTCTGACAATATTATATCTTTATGTGCAGCCCTAGCAGCTAGAGATCATGGAGATGCTAGAAGAGCCTTTGATTTACTAAGAGTTGCTGGAGAAATTGCAGAAAGAGAGGGTCATTCTAATATTACGTCTGAGTATGTAGATAGGGCAAGAATTGAAATAGAAAAAGATAGAGTATACGAAATAATAAATACATTACCTTTTCATTCTAAATTGGTTTTATTAGCTGTAATTAAAGGACTTTCTAATAAATCTAGTTTAACTACTGGAGAAATCTATGAAATTTATAGACAAACTGCTAAGAGTATCAGTACAGAATCAATAACTCAAAGAAGAGTCAGCGATATACTTAATGAACTGGATATGGTTGGAATAGTGACTGCAAAAGTTGTTAATAGAGGACGATATGGAAAGACGAAAGAGGTGAATTTAGCTGTTAGTAAAGAAATTATTATTAAAGGTCTATTAGATAATGATGAGAAACTTGCTGGTCTCTGGAATCGATGATGGTTATTTTCCCATAAAGTACAAAAAGAAAAAAGGAAAAGCTCCATTAGTTATTTCGACCTATAGTGAAAATGAATTAGTTGATGTTGATATAGACTGGATAACTGTAGACGGTGATGATGCGACTGCAGTTTATACCACATTAAGAAAAGGAGATATAAAAATTTTCGATAATATTATTGTTGGTGGTTTTAATTATATTATTCCTGACAAAAACTATATAATTTTCTTAGGAAGAACACCTAATATTTCGGATATAAAAAATGCTCTTGTAAAATATTTTGATGATAGTAGAAAAAAGATTATTTTAGAATATCTTTCCAATCTTATAAGAATATCTACTCGTAAGGGCGTAGTTTATATAAATACCGATATAAACTTAAGTTTAGCAAAGAGAATAATAGAACAATATCAAGTATTCTCTAAGTATCCTGAACCAATAAAAACCTCTCATATTATTGGTAAGGCTTTAGGTCAATTACATGTAATTTGAGATTGTAGCTCTTTAGATAGTTTTATTCTTATATCTCTTTCTTTTTCAATTTTATTAAAAAGTCTTTTTTCCATGTCATTAGAAGGTATTAATTTCTCAATTTTTCTTGGCTTTCCATTATCATCTATTGCAACAAAAGAAAAATCTGTTCTTGTTACTAATCTCTTATCTCCTGTATAATGGTTTATTGCAAATACTTTAGCTATTACATCTAATGAAGTGTTTCCGGTATATGCAATAGAACCTTGAATTTCTAATATGTCTCCAATCTTAACTGGAGTTATAAAGTCTGCATAACCTGCACTTGCAGTGAATGTATTTCCCTTTGTGTAAAGTTTGGCAACTATAGCTAAAGCCTCGTCTAACATTAAGTACATTTTACCTGCATAAAGTATACCATTTCCAAAACCATGTTCAGGATATATTGTCCTAATATAAGTTCTATTAAAAGTTGAAAACTGTATAAGTTCTTCAGCATCATGTTTAAGTTCCTCCTTTCTTTCTAATCTTTCTTTTCTTCTTTTCTCAGCTTGCTCATCAGGTTCAATTCTAAAGTCCAATTTTCTCGGTCTATTTGTATCATCAACAGCTACGTATGTCATAGTTCCTATAGCTCCTAATTCTTCCCTTCCTTCCCTTCTTACACAGACTTTTGCTGTAATTTCAACAGAACTATTCCAAGTAGCTCTTGGTTCGGCTATAATTCTCAGTAAATCTCCTACTCTAGCTGGCTTAAAGAGATAGATATAATCAACTGAAGCAAGAAGATAATTACCTTTGCTTATACTGGACATTAAAGCACCTGCTGTATCAATTAACCAACTCATGTATATACCGCCGTGTAGAGAGCCAAAATGATTCGCATGCCAAGGAAATACATTATAAAACGTTTCTATTTTCATTGATTTCATCTCTTATCAGATCCAACAAGTTCTTTTAACCTTTCTATTCCTCTAATATTACTAAGGAAAATAGATACACTAGTTGGCACTAAGTCTTCCCATTTCTCATTTAAAATGATCATTTTTCTAATCAAAGTAGAATTATATTTCTCTCTGTTATATGGAGGCGGTATCTCGACTTCAGTTCCTGCCTCTTTAAATAACCTTATAACTAATGGATTTCTAGCAAACACTTTGCTAAATGAAGGGACATACATTCTTACGTGGTATGTCCAAACACTATTCATAAGTATATCAGGTATAGGTATTATATAATACCTGTCTGTAGGGATACCATGCTCTCTAAGAGATAGTCTTATCATTTCAATTCTCTCTCCTGCAGTAAATGGATTATTCAAAGTATGACTCTCTTGAGCGCTCCCAACTAGTATTATAAGCTCGTCTACTCTTTCTAAGGCCCATTTTATTACGCTTAAATGACCTAAGTGGAATGGCTGAAATCTCCCTGGATAGACTCCTCTAAGCATAATTCATCACCTTCTTTTATCTCTAACTTAATGGATGCATTTCCCTTATTAATCCCTATCTCAAGAAAACCGTATCCATTCTTATATAATAAAAGTTCATTCTCGTTTCCATCGCTAAATGTTCTACTTGGTTTGAGCTCGAATTTTTTCTCATCTATTATCACGTCTTTATATTTCCACTGATTATCAACTATTGACGTAGCTACATTTCCGAAGTGATCTATATAAATAACTTTTCCGCATACTATTGATTTTTCCCTTTTAAAATCAAATGATATCTTATTCAATGTATTTAAGTTAATTTCAGGTCCAAATATATCTATATTTACGTCTAAGGAAAGATAAGCTGCTGCTGACGCAAAGATATCTCTTCCATGGAATGTATTGGAATAATTTAGAGGAGAAAGAAACAATTTATTATTTTCCAATTGTACAATTTTACTTGGTTGGTCTTTTACTATAGAAGGAAATATTACTCCGTTATCAGGTCCAATAAAGTAATAATTTGTTGTTTTTACTAGCAACGCTCGTCTTGAGCTTCCTACACCTGGATCAATTACTACCAAGAATATTGTTCCTTTTCTAAAGTATGAAAAGGACGTATATAAAAGATATGCACCAGAATATAAATTAAAATTTTTTGCATTAGGCGTAATATATGTAATATTAACATTCTTATTAATTTTTCTTATAACTCCTTCCATGACTCCATTATAGTTATCTGAAATTCCAAAGTCTGTCAGTATCGCTATATTTTTAGTTTCCATTTTTACCCACCAGTAATTCTAGATACGATTTAGTAAGCTTCTCTCCTTCTATATTATATTTTTTCATAAAATATTGAGTAAAACCGAGAAGTTCTTCTTCATCGGAATTTATACCTTCAATTTCAATAAAATCCCCTAAATCTTGAACTTTATCTAAGCATATTGTGAAATTATTGATTTTTATATAATATCGTATTTTCTGTACTTCATGAACAGGATTAAATCCAAGTTTAGTTAAAATTTTCAGCATAGTCTCGTAGTCTGTAATGCCCACTGTTATTTCTTCTCTAGATTTACTTCTTACACTCATTTTAGGTCCTTTATATGTGAGTTCTGCACCCTTGTTTGTTATCCTTAATCTTAATGCCTCATCCGTTTTTCTAAAATCTCTATATTCACCATTAAGATATATATCTCTCTCTACTTCCTTATCGATGGTATAACCCTCTGACTTTAATTTTTCCAAGATTTGCTCTATGTTTTTATTCGTAAGCTTTAACTTAACTTCTCTCTCAATTACATCAGTCATTATGCAAAGTATTAATGATTATGTTAAAAAATATGATAGAGTATTCGTTTATAGTCCAACCGCACAAGCTAAGCTCTTAGCAAAAAAATATGGATTTTTAGACTATATGGTTCAGAGATATTTAGAAATAATGGATAATCCAGAAAATTTTTTAATGTCATGCTCTTATCCTTTAAAAAAGAGTATTAGGTGCAATAACCTGAAGATTAATTGTAACGAACTTGTAAATAGAATGAACGAGAAAGGATTTTCGCTGTCCAAAATAGACTGGTTATCTCATGGTTATCTAGTCACTAAACTGCCTGCAAGACCGAGTCTAGGATCTACACTAGAATACATGATGGGATATTATTATATTCAAGGAATAGCCTCCATGATTCCTGCGTATGTATTGAACCCAACAGCAAGAGACACAGTGTTAGACATGGCAGCATCTCCTGGAGGTAAAACAAGTCAAATGGCAGGACTAATGGAAAACCGGGGAGTTATTTTAGCCGTGGAGAAGAAAAAGGAGAGAATAAGGAAATTACAATCAAATCTAAATAGACTTGGAGTATTAAATACTATATTAGTCAGAACAGATGTTAGAAATATTAAAGGAACCGGATTAAGCTTCTCCAAGATACTTCTTGATGCGCCCTGTTCAGGAGAAGGCCTAATACCAGAGGATCAAACGAGAAAAACAAAGACTTCAATTGATAAGCTTAAGTCATTTTATATAAATCAGTTAGAGCTTATAAAAATTGCATGGAATTTGTTAGACGATAATGGAACACTAGTATATTCTACCTGCAGTATAGCTCCAGAAGAGAATGAGCTAGTTGTAAATTACGCTCTAGATGAGCTTAACATGAGCGTAGAAAAAGTTATAGGATTTCCAGCAGATCCAGGGGTAACAGAATTCATGGGAGTAGAATTAAATCAAGATTTAAAATTCTGTATGCGTTTTTATCCACATAAGCAAGGTACAGAAGGTTTTTTTATATGTCGACTAAGAAAGAATTAAAAATTCTTAAGAATAATGATATTAAATATATATTAAATAAAATTTGCTCAATTTATAGATGTAGTTGTAAGGCTCTTCTATCGAAAGAGTATATAGAAGTTAAAGGTCCATTATTTAGTCAGATCTGCCTATTAAATGAGGGGGAAAGAATAGATCGTATAATTGCAGGCCTGCAAAAGAAGAATTTTTATCCGTATTCTGTAGGACTACCCATTGTTAAAATTAAGGGTCATAATAATTTTTCTCCGTTATTACCATTAGGTCAACTATTGGTTCCATATTGCAAAAATATTGTAAAGGTAGGAGAAAAATGTGCATCTAAATTAACTTATGGGAAAGCCGTTAGTGTTTCTCATATTTATTCGTTTAGATATGGAATTGCCATAAGCTTAATGGATGACTTTATTGCATTTGTAAAGATTAAGGCATTAAGGAACCAAAGTGAGATAATACCTGTCTTAGATATAGGATTGTATTTAAGGGAGTATGGGTAAATTATTTAACTGACAAAAAAGAATTAAGTAGTTATTTAAGGTGACTCAAGTGGCTGATCAAGTAGAAGAAAAGAAGAAGATTAAAGGAATAGAAGATCTTAGTGGCGTAGGCCAAGCTATACTTAATAAGTTGGTAGATTCTGGTTATTCTACATTAGAAGCAGTAGCTGTAGCATCACCACAGGATCTTAGTGTAGCTGCTGGAATACCTTTAACAACTGCACAAAGGATAATAAAAGAAGCCAGAGACGCTTTAGATATAAGATTTAAAACAGCCCTGGAAGTTAAAAAGGAGAGAATAAACGTTAGAAAGGTAACTACTAGTAGCCAAGCTCTTGATGGATTACTTGGAGGAGGGATAGAAACTAGGACAATGACTGAATTCTTTGGAGAATTTGGCTCTGGAAAGACACAGATATGTCATCAGATATCCGTTAATGTTCAATTACCCCTAGAAAAAGGAGGACTATTAGGTAAAGCGGTATATATTGATACAGAAGGCACATTTAGATGGGAAAGAATAGAGGCAATGGCAAAAGCTCAAGGCTTAGATCCTGATGCTGCAATGAATAATATATATTATATGAGAGCAATAAACACTGATCACCAAATAGCGATAGGTGAGGATCTCCAAGAACTTATTCAAAAGGATCAGGCAATAAAGATAGTAATAGTAGACTCTATAACTTCACATTTTAGAGCAGAATACACGGGAAGAGAGAATTTAGCGACTAGACAACAGAAGCTTAATAAACATCTTCATCAGCTAGTGAGATTAGCTGAAATTTATGATACAGCCGTTATTGTGACAAATCAGGTCATGGCAAGGCCAGATATGTTCTATGGAGATCCTACAGTTGCAGTTGGAGGACATACATTATATCACGTTCCAGGTATAAGAGTCCAGGTAAAGAAGAGCAGAGGTAATAAAAGAATAGCTAGAATGGTAGATGCGCCTCATTTGCCTGAAGGAGAAGTAGTGTTTGCTATAACTGAGAATGGAATAAGAGATGCAGAAGAGTGAAACTCTTTTTTAACTAGAGTATGTAAATGCTTTACATGAATTTTCTCTGGGCTCCTTGGAGGAATAAGTACGTTTCTGATAACTCTAAGAAGAAAGATAAAAAATGTATATTCTGTACATTCTTAAATGAAAGTAATGATACGGAGAATCTCATAGTCTATCGTGAAAAGACTGCATATGTAATACTTAATCGTTTTCCTTATAATCCGGGTCATATAATGATAGTACCAAACAGGCATATTCCGAGTTTGGAGCTTCTTTCGGATGAAGAATCATTAGAAATGTTAAAGCTTGTCAAGAAATCTATGTCAATTCTGAGAAAGATCTACTCGCCTGATGGTTTTAATATTGGAATAAATATAGGGCGAGTAGCTGGAGCTGGAATAGAGGAACATGTACATGTACATATAGTTCCTAGATGGAACGGTGATGCTAACTTTATGCCTGTATTAGCTAATACGAAAGTTTTACCAGAATCATTAGATGATACGTATAATAAGCTAAGAAAGTATTTTCAAAATAATGAGGAAACCTTCGATCGCTGAAATATGATGTGAGCAGGGTTTTCCTGATGAATTATTTAGATTTATTTCAAAAAATCCAAGGTATAAAAGATGTAATATCACCATATATTCATGAAACTCCTTTAGATTATTCCACTACGTTCTCTAGGATAGTTGGAGGAAATGTTTTTCTCAAAATGGAAAACTTGCAAAAAACTGGTTCTTTCAAAGTAAGAGGAGCATTCAGTAAACTAGTGAATCTTTCCGAAAAAGAGAGAAAGAACGGTGTAATTGCGGTCTCAGCAGGTAATCATGCTCAAGGCGTCGCCTTTGCATCTTCTGTACTAGGAATTAAGTCAATTATTGTTATGCCAGAGACTGCTCCTGTATCTAAATACCTTGCGACAAAAGGATATGGAGCAGAAGTTATACTTTATGGTTCTTATCTCCATGAGAGTATGAAAAAAGCAGAAGAGTTAATAGAAGAAAGGAAACTAATGCTAATTCATCCGTATGACGATATTGACGTTATTTTAGGTCAAGGGACTTTAGGAATAGAGTTGCTTAAGATCTCTCCAGACATTGTAGTTGTTCCAATAGGTGGAGGGGGATTAATATCTGGAATAAGTATTGCATTAAAGTCTAAGAAGAGTAATATAAAAATTATAGGCGTACAATCTTCTTCCTCTCCTTCTCTAAAAACATCCAAGGATTTAGGGCGATTAGTCGAAATAGAACCCTCATACTCTATTGCGGATGGAATACTAGTTAAAACACCCTCAAAACTAACATTTGAAATAATCCAAGATCTAGTTGATGACATTGTTTTAGTTGATGATGAAGAAGTTGCAAATGCTATGACATTACTTCTTGAAAGAAATAAGACAGTAGTCGAAGGAGCAGGTGCTGCCTCACTAGCCGCTCTTCTTTCATCAAAGGTAAAAGTAGAACATGGGAAAAAGGTTGTTTCAATATTAAGTGGTGGAAATGTTGATATATCATTATTAGCTAGAATTACAGAAAAAACACTTTTCAAAATTAAAAGATTAGTTAAGGTACGTGTAGTAGTTCCAGATAAGCCTGGGTATCTAAATAGGGTATTAAACTATGTAGCCCAAATAAGGGGAAATATTATAGATGTGGTACATGATAGAATAAGCAGTGATGTAAAACCTGGATATACAAAGATTTACGTAATGTTTGAGGTAGCTAACGCAGAAAATCTTGGAAAACTAATGATGAACCTAAGCCGTGAAGGAATTGAAGCTAGACTTATAGAGTAAAACTAGTTTTTGTTTAATGGGTTTTGGTTTTTCCGCCTTGTAGGATAAATAATCAGTGTTAAATAGCATTGATGGGCTATGACTTTAAGATTAAATTTATGCTCATATATGTTAAGTGTTTCGCAATAAATATACAATGTTATTTGAAAACTTTAATTTCTATAGAAAAATTTTTGATTCTAGTCTAAGAATTAAGTAAATTAAAACTTTCTTCATTTGTTCCAAGGAGTATTGTTTACGTAATGTTTATTTATCAAAAAATAAAAAGCTTAGTAGTTGATCCAGATGGAATTTATTATTTAGGTCCTAAGGGAAGTTTTTCTCATGAAGTTGCGCTTAAGATACAAGGCGAGAATTATGTAGAACAAGATAGTATATCTTCTGTATTTGCAGCAGTAAATAAGAACAATGGAATCGGAGTTGTTCCAATAGAAAATAACAGAGAAGGTCCAGTAAATGATACTCTAGATAATCTATTTCATGAAGATGAAATTTATATAAATAAAGAAATAGAAATGCCTATAAGACTTGTATTAGCCGGTAGCAGTTATACAAAGATAACTAGTGAAACTAAAGTTTATTCACATAATCACGCTATTCAAGAAGCTAAAAGAACACTTCAGAAACTAGGTATTACAAGAGTAATTCCAGTAGATAGTACATCGAGAGCAGCTATTCTAGCTAAGGAGGAAAATGCGTTAGCAATATGTTCAGAATTTGCCGCAAAAATATATGGACTTAAAGTAATAAAGTCCGATATACAAGATGGGATAAATATAACTAAATTTGCGGTAATATCGAATAATATCACATTAGAAGGAGATAGAAGTGTAGTTCTATTTACTGTCCCTCATAAACCAGGTGGACTTTTTAGGGTATTACAAAGTTTTTATGAAAGAAATATAAACCTTACTATGATATACTCTAGGCCACTAAAAGAAATTCCTTGGAGATATTATTTCTACCTAGAATATGAAGGGAGATATATGGATGAATTAATGCAATCTATGAAATCTAATGTTGAAGAGATAAAGTTCAAGGGTAGTTTTTCTTTCCTATATGACAATGCCAGGTTTTAGATTGTCAAGACTATACAATATCATGTAACTTCTCGCTCTTATCATCCTAATTGCTTTTTTTGCCGCGTCAAATATGACGTCTTTATTTTTTCCATGTAACATACAATAGCAAAGATAATCCCATTTTTTGTCTGATTCTCTCAAGACTACGTGAGTAGCTTCCTCTAAGTTTAATGCTATTTCATTACAAGCGGATTCAAGGTTTTCTGTATCAAATAACAACATCCCATTTTCTTTAATTCCTACTTTCTCTCCATTTAAGGTGGCACCATAGTCCTTTATTACGTGCTTTCTCCTTAATTCTACTATTAAATCTACCAATTCTTCCTCTGTATATCCAAATTTTTCAGAGATGTCTCTAAAAGGTCTATTAGTAATAGGAAAAGGTAACGATAGAGCTTTAAGGAACTCCTTACTTACTCCTAACTCATCTGCAGTAGGTATCTTACCTGGAACATCATCGTTTTTGCTCCAAGATATACCTCGTATAATATCGTATTTTACACTCAGTTTGAGAGATTTCTTAGAATATAGAGTTATGTAATCTCTAGCCTCTACTTGTTTCATTAATTCTACTATATTTCTATCTAATTCTTCCCTACTATTTGCCTTAAGCACAAGCCAAACATTAAACCTTGGGTGATTTCTAATAAAATTATGTGTTAACTCTCTAATTCCAAGAGCAATTCTTCTATATTTCTCAAGATTATCTACAGGTATATCTGCAGCTATTAATGCACTTTCCATACCTTTAGCTCTAAAATTTATATACATTCCTATTCTCTTTATTATCTCATTGTCTATTAGTACCTTTATTTTTGAAATTATTTCTTCTTCTGATAAGTTCAATCTTTCAGCTATAGTTTGAAATGGAGATACAGTGACAGGAAAGTTATACTCTAGTTCCATTAGAAGTTTCTTATCTAAATCACTAATTTCCATAACTATTTAAACGTTAATATAAAATAAAAACGTTAGTTAAGATCAAGCTTAGTCATTATTCCTCTGGCAGCTAAAACCCCGGTAGCTGCTGCTACATTTATTCCTCTAGAGAGTCCAGCTCCATCACCAGCTACAAACAGATTATCGACAACTGTTTCCATGTTACTATCGACAACTGTCTTAACGCTATAGTATTTTATTTCTGGAGCATAAAGTAATGTGTTAGAAGAGTATATTCCTGAAGATATATTATCTAATTTTTCCAACCCTTCCATCAAGTCAGTAACGATTCTGTAAGGTATTCCCATACTTATGTCACCTGGCGTTACGTCTTTAAGTGTAGGCTTAACCGTCGATCTAGCTATTCTGTCCCATGTGCTTCTTCTTCCTTTCTCAAAATCTATCAATCTTTGTACAATTGGTTTCTCTCCACCAAGTCTAGTCATTAATCTTGCTATGCTTTTCCCATATTCAATTGTGTCTTCTAGTGGATCGGAGAGTTTTACTGTGGCTAGAAATGCAAAGTTAGTATTGTTACTTTTCTTATCTGCATAAGTTTCTCCATTAACGCCTATTGTCCCATCATCATAAACTTCCTTCATTATATATCCTCTTGGATTAACACAGAACGTTCTAACCTTATCATCATATTTCTTGCTATACATTATTATCTTTGGATCCCAAACAGCTGACGTTAATTCATCCATTACAAATGACTCAACTTCGACTCTCACACCTATATCAAGAGGCCCAGGTACAGTATCTATTGCGAGTTTTTTAGTTTGCTCATAGAACCATTGAGCCCCAGCTCTACCAGGTGCTAATAATACTATTTTACTTTCTACATCTCCTTTATTTGTCTTTAATACGAAGTTATTACCAGTTTTTTGAACATTATATACTTCAGTCATTTCTGCTACTTGAATCCCCGAAGTTTCAATATAATTTGTCATATTTTCAATAACTAGAGGACTTTTATCTGTTCCAATATGACGTTGTAAAATTGGAACGAATTCAGCGCCTGCCTTAGCAGCTTTTTTCTGGATTTCCCTTACTTTTTCCTCATTAGGTCTAAACAACCTGTCCTTTGGAGCCCCAAACTTCAGTAGTATACTATCAACATAGTTTATCATTTCTTGCGCAGCGTCCCAGCTTCTCATGAGTTCATGAAGTTCTCCTCCTATATCTGGTCTTAAGTTTATAATGCCACTACTAAACGTTCCAGCTCCACCTAACCCATAATTAATATGACAAGGATTGCAGAAAGTGCATTTTTCCTTCGGTGACATTAGTGGGCAATTTCTTCTTAAAGCCCTGGTTCCTTTATCAATTAATAGGATCTTATATTTCTGATTTCCGTTTAGATAGTTTGCTAGTTCATATGATGCAAAAAGGCCAGCTGGACCAGCTCCAACTATAGTAACGTCATAATTCATTTTCCCACCTTTTCATTTCTTAGGTCTATTATATCCAATGTATCCTCACCTGTACCAATTAATGTTATAGGTACACCAAGTTCATTTTCTACATCATCAAGCCATCTTTTTGCCTCTGAAGGTAGTTTTTGGTATTCTCTGACTCTATAAGAATCCTTAAATATTGAATCTATTTTTGTTATTGCAACTTGTGTTGCAGAATTTATTTTAACTGATTCCTTAGCTAATTTGATATTAAATGGTGCAACTCTCCTTCTCCTTCCAGTGACAGTTCCGCTTTCAACTAGCCCAAGCTTATCTGCTTCATCGGGAGAAAGCTCTCCTTCTAGATATCCATTTCCGACTCTAGTAACAAATGCCTTAAATACTACAATCACTTCATTAACATATTTAGGGCCTATGCCCACTTCACTTAAGATGCCTGAAGAAGTTGTGTTTCTGCTTGTGACAAAAGGATATTCTCCATGATAAAGACTTAGGAAAGTACCTTGCGTACCTTCTACTTGAACATCTTTACCTTTGCCTAGGGCAGATATCACCGATTCAGGTACATCTGTAAGGAATTTTTCAAGTTCCACATAGTCTTTTGCTAACTTGAGAACTCTCAGCACTCTTCTTGACTCTGCATATCCTACTCCCTGTCCTGTACTTCCAACGTTTTTTATTAAGTTTTCATCTGTTCTTTCATCTTGTATCTCCTTTTGTGTAATTATACCTACATGTCTATCAATAAATATTCTATTTTCAGTATCTGTAATTTTAATTTCTTTAAAAAATTCTTCTAAGCTTGTAAGACTACCTGGAGCTAACATTAAAGTCGTTGTTTTACTTAAAAATCCAGAAGGGATAATTCTAATTTTCCATTTTTCTCCATTATACACTACTGTATGACCTGCGTTTATAGAGCCTGTTCTTACAATTATTTCAGGTGAATCCCTAATTGCGAGGTACGATGCTATTTTACCTTTACCTTCATCACCGTAAAAACCTCCTACTAAAAGACTTAGCATTAAGCACCGTTTTGATTAATCTAATATCATGATATAAAAAACCCACTATCATGATATTATAATTATAGATGCGTTATGTCATGTATAGGCTAATAAAAATTACGGTCTAATTAGTCATGATAATATATTGATCAGCTCATGTGAATTTATTGCATCTTTGATTTCTATAGATATCCTTCTACCTAGACTTAATGGTTTCCCGAAGTATAATTTGGCATATTGACTCCCTATTCCCATATAAGCGTTAGTTCCACCTCCTATTCTCGGTGCTACGTCGAATACTACGATATCTAGTTCTGGAGTTACGGCCAATTGTAAAGTGAAAGGTCCTATAATACCAGGGGGCTCAAGTTTCTTAGTAGCCTCTACGAATGCGTAACCAGCATCGAATAATTTCTCTAAAAGACTCTCCCTTATAGTCGCAGGTTCATGTCCTACTTCTATAAGTCGAGGTAGTCTATTTAGTTTCATTTGTATTTCTGCTGGTAATCTATACAAGGTATCCCAATCGCTTTGTATTCTTCTATCTATACTAATAATCTCAGTTCTATTAAATAAAGGGCTATGAAAATAATTAACATTAAAATACGCCCCGAAAATAAATTCTTCTATAACCATCTCTTCTATACCTTCCTTGTTTATGATTCCTAATTTAGTTAAATTATCTATCTTTTTTTCAAAATCCTCTTGGTTAATTGCGAAGAAGAAGCCTCTTTCTACTTTCCTTAAGGCTTCTGGGAGCTTTATAACCACAGGTTCATCTATATCACCTACAGTTAGAATTTTAGGCCTTCTAATCTTTGCCTCATCCAGTAGTCTGTAGTAGTTCTTTTCACCTTTTCTCTCTTCCCATCTAAGCATCTTCCTATTTCCAAAGACCTTAGCTGGCATTGATTCTAGAGAATCATACCCTATATACACTGCCATACTTCTATTTGGGATTACTATTGCTTCTTCATTTACGAGTTTCTCCTGAATTTTATCTGAAACTATATCCTTAAAATCTTCAAGTGTAATGCACTCGTCAACAACTCTTTTAAATTCTAAATATGGTCTTTCTCTTCCCTTCTTACATAAAGCTATTGTGTAAAATCCTTCATCTTTAGCTCCATCAAACACATCCAACGCTGAATGACTGGCTAATGTGGCGATTTTATAGCTCATGTTGTCACATCACCAAGTTTATTTTTCTGAACAGCAATTTTAATTTCTCTGGAAATTCTTCTTCCGACGCTCATAGGTTCATCCCAATATAGCCAGCTGTATGGGCTTCCGTCTACATATAAGTTAGTCCCTGCTACTATCCTTCCAGAGAATTCGAATACCACTATATCTAATTCGTCAGTTACTATAGTTTCTAAGGAATAAGGACCTACAATTCCAGGCTTAACTAGTTGTCGTGTAGTTTCTACAAATCTATCTGCATAATCAAATATTTTTGGAAGCAAGCTTTCCCTAGCTACTACAGGAATATTTCCTGCTACTACGAAACTTGGTTCGGTATTTATTATTCCAGGGACTCTTTTTAATCCGTCAACATTAGTTTCATATCTAATATCCATGCCTGTAAGTTCATTTCTAGAAAAAATTGGGCTATAGAAAAATTGAAAGTACATTGGAATTCCTGTAACATATTCCTGAATTATCACATCGTCGGAACTTTTAATATATTTTTCTTCTATAAGATGATTAATACCTTCTTTAGCCTTTGATTTATCTTTCGCTAGAAAATAGCCCTTTCCTCCCTTTGCTCCAGGTAATTTTATTATAACTAGCCTATCTATATCCTCAGGGCTCTCAAAACTTTCTGGTATTCTAATTCCTGATTGCTTAAGAAGATACATTTTCTTCTGTTGGTTGGATTCCCATGAAAATAAATTTCTATTTCCAAAAATAGGAATAGAAATATTCATAGTTCTTTGTATACCAAGATACTCAACAAGACTTCCATGAGGTATAAGTACACCATCAACTGAATTTATTAAATTAACTGCATCATCCAAATTTTTATAAACACGAAAATTATCAATAAATGAAAATCTTCTATAGAAGTTCTCTCTTGAATTCTCGGTTATAATTGTTGTGGGAAATCCTTCCTTTTTAGCGCCATGGAGAATCTGTAATGCTGAATGACTTCCTAAGGTTGAGACTATCATATGCTCCTTTATCGATTAAGCATTTTAAGTTTGAGTTTAAAGAAGCGTATGGAAATTATATGTCCTCTTGATTGGAGATATGGAGGCGAAGAAATTCGATACATTTTCTCTAGACAAGGGATCACTAGTTATAGGATAAAAGTAGAAATAGCTCTACTTAAGTCGTTAATGAAGCAGGGTTATCTTAGTGAGAACGATGTAAAAACCGTAGAGAATGCCTCTAAAGAAGTTACATTAGAGGAAATAGACTCCCTAGAGAAGAAGTTAGGTCATGACGTAATGGCCATGGTTGTTGCTATAGCAGAAAAATCCGGTGAAAGCGGCCGTTTTGTGCATTTTGGTGCTACAAGTTATGATATAGTTGACACAGCTTACGCTCTCATGTTTAGAGATGCATTGAATATTATAAAGAGAAAACTTATAAAAAATCTGGATCGATTGTCGACTTTAGCTAACGAGTATAGAGATATTATAATGGTAGGAAGAACTCATGGACAACATGCGCTCCCCATAACTTTTGGGTTTAAGTTAGCTAATTATATTTACGAGCTAAGTAGATCTCTAGAAAGAATTATCGATACAGAAAAGAGAGTCGTTAAAGGAAAGATGAGCGGTGCTGTAGGGACCATGGCAGCTTGGGGTGAAAAAGGTCTAGAAATTGAGAAAGAGGTAATGCGTATCCTGGAAATTCAACCTCATGAAATTTCAACCCAAATAGCACCTAGAGACGGATTTGCAGAACTTATATCTGATCTAGCTATATTGGCCTCTCAGATGGATAGACTCTCTACAGAAATTAGGGAACTAATGAGACCAGAAATTTTAGAGGTTGCTGAGGGTGTAGGTAATAGAGTAGGCAGTAGTACTATGCCACAGAAGGAGAATCCAGTCACTGCAGAAAAAATTAGTGGTTTAGCAAAAGTAATGAGGGGATTTGTTATAAGTGAGATGGAAAATATACCTTTATGGCATGAAAGAGATCTAACAAACAGTGCTTCGGAAAGAATAATATTATCTCATGCATTTGTTATTATGGATGAAATGCTTGATAGTCTATTTTCATTACTAAATGGGATAATAGTTTATCCTGAAAATATGGAAAAAAATCTTAACCTAACAAAGGGGGCAATTATGGCGGAAAGTTTGATGATAAATCTTACGTTACGGGGTCTACCCAGACATAAAGCACATGAATTAGTAATGGAACTATCTCGTAAAGCTGAAAGGGAAGGAAAGAGCTTACAAGAAGTTGCTTTAGAGTCTGAACAGATGTTAAGGTATATTAGTAAAGACGATATAAAAATAATAACAGATCCTAAAAGATATCTGGGCAGTTATAGCCAATTAATTGATAGGAGTTTACAATATTTTAGGGATATCATCAAGGAAAACTCTTTAAAGCAGTAATTATTAACTAAATCTGCCGCTGTAGCTCAGCTGGCAGAGCGCCGGCCTCGTAAGGGTATCTAGGGAAAGCCGGCGGTCGCGGGTTCAAATCCCGCCGGCGGCTCTTATAGTGATAAGCAATGAAACTGAAAGATCTAGGAGAACATGAGTTTATACGTTCAGTACTCTTCAAATATGTGGATGCGAAAGAATTAACTGATGCTTATTCATATCAAGGAAAATCATATAAAATAGATGGATTCCAATTATCATATACTTATCCTTTTATGAGTTTATTTGATTTAGGCTGGAAAGCAGTAACTTCTACCGCGAGCGATCTTATAACTACAGGCTCTATACCGAGATTATTACTAGTTTCTATTGGGATAAGCCCAGAATATAGTGTTAACGACCTAGAACTAATAATAAAAGGTATAAGAAGTGCTTCCACCTATTACGGTTTTAAATATGTTGGAGGAGACCTTAACTCTAGCTCTGCAAATGGTTGGATAGACGTAGTTGGAATAGGTGATAATATATGCGAACAACATTCAGGTGTTTCTAATAAAGATAAGGTTATAATAACTGGCGAAGTAGGTTTTACCTCAAAAATATTTATGAAATATTATTTCAAGTTAGATATAAAACCAGATTATATTTCCCTTCTAAAAGTGAAGCACCCGATCGTAAACAGAAATCTGATTGACTTCCAGAAAACTTTCTGCAAAGATATAGTTGGGGCTAGCGATCTTAGTGATGGCATTCTAATTACATTAGACCAAATTACTCAAAGATTAAAGATTGGAATAAAACTTAACCTGATTCCAATTAGGCAGACTATTATAAAGGAGCTAAGTCAGTACGGATTTAACGAATTAGATATTTTAAAATTTTCAGGGGAAGAATATGAATCAATTTTTATTGTAAAAGAGCAAAAGTTATCTTTAATGCTAGCTTGGCTACATAAAAGAGGAATTAAAGCTAAGGTTATAGGGGAAGTGGATACAAATAAAGCTACCCAAGGCTCAGTAGTATATAACGGAGAAAAAATTAAAATTGAAGGATGGGATAATTTTAAAGGATGGTTTTAACCAAATCAGCTGGTTATTAGGAGAATATATTTAAATATTATCGCAAGCAATGTAGATTTTAGATTTAATATGGCACAGACACAGACCGAGAAAACCGAAGGTTTCAGATTATTGCCAGCTCCTTCTAAGTTTGAGGACGGAGTAGTTAAATTTGGTGATAGGGAAATTAAGATAGGGGGACCTCTTCCTAAACTAGCAGATAATGAAAAGTTAATACGAGTAACTCATTCCTTATGTCCAGCTTGTTATAGACTTCTGCCTGCTACAATATTTGAGAAAGATGAAAAAATGTATATAAGGAAAATATGTCCTGAACATGGAGAGTTTGAGGATTTATATTATGGAGATGTCGGGATGTACTATAAATTCGACTATTGGGAATATGAAGGCAAAGGACCTAAAGTACCTTACGTAGATCTCAAATCTCCGTGCCCTTTTAACTGTGGTCTTTGCCCAATGCATCACCAACATTCTGCATTAGTAAACCTTGTCATTACTAATAGATGCGATCAATCATGTTGGTATTGCTTCTTCTATGCTGAAAAAGCCGGATATGTATTTGAGCCAACTTTGGAACAGATAAAGTTCATGGTAGATCAATTAAAGAGACAGGATATTACCTTAGTGATACAAGTAACTGGTGGAGAACCGACTCTTAGGGAAGACATTATAGAAGTAATGAAACTTCTTAGGGAGTCAGGTGTGAAACATGTTCAGCTTAACACGTGGGGTGGGACATTTGCCAAATTATTGATGGAAGATCCAGATAAGGCAATTAAATATACTATACAACTAAGAGAGGCAGGCGTAAATACGATATATATGAGTTTTGATGGTACAAATAGAAAGACTAATCCAAAGAATCATTGGGAGATGCCATATACTCTTGAAGTCTTCAGGAGAGCTGGAATGACGAGTGTAGTTCTTGTTCCTACAGTTATTAGAACGGTTAATGATAATGATTTAGGTAATATAGTAAAATTCGCTGCAGAAAACTCAGATATTGTAAGGGCAATCAATTTTCAACCCGTTAGCCTCACTGGCATGATGAAAAGAAATATGAGGGCTAAGTTCAGGATAACTATTCCTGAAATAATAAAGAATATAGAGGATCAAACAGATGGAGAAATAACAAGAGACAGCTGGTATCCTATAGGCACGTCAGTTGTGTTTAGTAGGCTTGTAGAGGCGTTAACAGGGAAAGAACAATTTGAAATGGCAAATCATCCAAGCTGCGGAGCAGGGACATATATATTTGTAGATTGGGAGAGTGGAAAACCTCACTTTATACCACTATCTAGATTCATAGATTTAGAAGGCTTACTAGAATTCTTCAAAGAGAAGACAGACGAACTAAGAGAAGGTGCAAATAAGTATTGGGTAGGCATGAAAATACTTTATAATATAAGGAAATTCATTGATAAGGAGAAAGGGCCAAAGGATTTTGATGTGTTCAAAATGTTATACAGTATAATAGTTAATCATAACTATGAGGCGTTGGGTGAGTGGCATTATAGAACATTATTCTTAGGTACGATGCATTTCATGGACTTATACAACTATGATATTCAGAGGGTTATGAGATGTGATATACATTACGTTACACCTGATGGTCGTGTTATCCCATTCTGTACATATAATGTACTTAATGATCTATACAGGGATAAGGTCTTAAAAGAATACCAAATACCTCTCGACGAGTGGGTTAAGAAGTTTGGAGAAAACTCATTAGGAGACTCAGTCAAGTATAAGAGATCTGTAAGTAACCTAGAGAAAGGAGAAATATACAAGTCCACATATGCTAACTTTTAATTAGGTCTCTAGGTACTAAGGCTGTAAACCATACTCTATATTCGCATTTTTTCCTGAAGCTACATAAGGTACAGCAGTTTTCGCATATATTTATTTTTTTAACTGGGCAGATTTTTAACTGTTTATATATCCCACAAGAGTCACATTGTTGCTCATATACCAACTATATCACCTAATACAACCTTCTCTACTGCAGACCATTTTTATACTTTTATCTATTCGCGTAACCTTAGAACTCCCAATAAAGAGAATACTATTCCACCTTACGATAACAGCACCAGGAGTTATATCTCTAGAATTTATAATTTTAAAATTTTTTATAAAATAGATTCTATTTCTAATTTCTAAATAAACTGGAATTGGGGAAAATTTTTCTCCATTACACTCTCCATGTCTTAGCATGACTGAATCTGGATAATGAGCTATAATCTTAGTCCCTAATATCTTAACAAAAATTTCTGCAGCTGCCGAATCCTGTTTTAAGCAACTATTAAGTATCAAATATTCGGGTAAAGCCCCATGTGTAATTTCTAGAACGGCCCTAACATATTCAATGTTTGGAGACTCAGGTGCGCCAATTATGACATACTCATTGTTATCATCAACAAGATAAAACTTTGAATTAAGACCAATTGAAAATACTCCGTTACTAACTCTAGCTATCATTTCAGGTCGAATATAACATATAGGTTATCGAGATTTACCCTTATATTTTCAGCTTGAATGAGAACTACTGCCGCTATTACTGTTGCACCACTTTTTTCTGCAAGTCTTATCGCTGCATTAATGGTCTTTCCAGATCTAATTACATCATCAACTACTAAGACTTTATCATCTTTTTTTAGGAGATCTTTTCTAATGTATAATTTGCTTACAACACTATCACTTTCTTTAAGGCTTTCGCTATAGTATTCGAGGTATATAGAGTCCATATGTTTTTTTGCTATTATCAATGGTTTATTCAGAATTATCGAAATCATTGTGGCGAATGGAACCCCATTAGTTGCAACGCTAAGTATTTTAGTTGTGTCTTTTATTCTAGGAATTTTGTTAATATGAACTTCTATAAGAAGTTTTAGAAGGCTAGGAAATAGTAGTAGTTCAGAGGAATCAACATACTTATCCTCATAGATCTTTATCTTGTTTGTGAGAAAATTAATAAGAAATCTAGTATTTTTAATTTTATTTATTATTTCTAAGCTTTGAATATCGCTAGGAATAGTTACCCCGTTCACGTATCTGCAAAGTAAGCTTTCTTGTACATTAATAATTTTTGATAGCTCTTTATATGTATAGACAGACTTAAGTTCCTTAAGTAAATTTACAGCTAATAATCTAGTCCTTAGTTCATTTTCTTTTGTCTGTTGCATCATTTAATATCCCCTAATTCTCATGTCTTATAGATGAACGGGATTTTAAGTGCTGACTTGTGATGAGAAACCCACGCTGTGAAAAATATCAAGAGTTATAATTCATTTATTATTTGTAATACAATTTCTCTCGTATAAATTGGATCCGCTTTTCCTGAAGTTTTTTTCATTATCTTTCCAATTAAATAGTTAATTACTCTAGGGTCATTCTTCGCAGCTTTCGCGGCTTCTTTCTCTTGTTCTATTACTTCTCTTGCAATTCTTTCGATATAACTCCTATCAGTGATTGCTATTAGATTTCTTTCCTTAACAATCTCTTCTGGATCTTTTCCGTCGATAATTTCAGGTAATATTTGCTTAACTATTTTAATGGTAATTTTTTCATTATCTAGCATCTTCATTAACTTTGCTATACTTTCTGGAGTTGCTTTAGAGTCTGCGATCTTTAGATTTCTATCATTTAGCCATCTGAGATAATCATTAATGAGCAAATTGGCAAGTTTTTTATAGTTATTATAATATTTAGCACTTTTTTCAAAAAAATCTGCTAGTGCTTTCTCCATTACTAGAACGTTTGCATCATATTCAGTAATTTCATATTGTTTAACGAATCTTTTGGCTCTATTATCAGGAAGTTCTGGCATTTCAGATATGATTGCTTTTACATAATTATCTGATATTTCATAAGGTGGTAAATCTGGATCCGGAAAGTACCTATAATCTTCTTCTGATTCCTTTAACCTAATTGGAATTGTTACTTTTCTGTCGTTGTCCCAATGCCTTGTTTCTCTAAGTATTTTAATACCTTGAGTTATGGCCGCTCTTTGTCTAGCTATTTCATATTTGATTACATCTTCTACGTCCTTACTTGAACCAACATTTTTTACTTCTACTCTTTCTCCTCCTTCTACAGAGATATTTACATCCGCTCTCATTGATCCTTCCATTTCACAATCGCATACATTGAGATGTTCAAGAATAGAACGTAATTTTTCCATGAATATTCTTGCCTCTTTAGCTCCTGTTATATCCGGTTCAGTAACTATCTCTAACAATCCAACGCCAGATCTATTGTAATCGAGGAGTGTGTAGTTACTGTTAAGCATTGAACCAGTTGGATATACGGACTTAGCAGGGTCTTCCTCTATGTTTATTCTTCTTATTCTCACATTTTCACCGCTTATATTAACGATACCGTCCTTGGCTATAGCCATACTTCCTGGGCCGTCGTACTGTGAAATCTGATAATTCTTAGCCATATCTGGATAAAAATAATGTTTTCTAGTAAAAAGTAATTTTGGAGCAATTTTACAATTTAGTGCTACAGCGACCATTATAGCTTTCTTTAGAGCTTCCTCATTAAGAACTGGAATAGCTCCCGGCAAACCTAAGCATACAGGACATGTAACGGTATTTGGATCTTTTCCTACATAACAAGCCGAACAAGAGCAAAAGAGTTTTGTCCTTAATGTATTGAGATGAACGTGAACTTCTAGACCTATCTTAGTCATAAACCCTCACTTGTATAACCTAAATGAATTAGGTAATAAATTACTTAATTTATACTTAACTATTCCTCCTTTCTGATCTAATGTAATAATTTCTATATCACCATACTCTGCAAGTACTTGCCTGCACGCACCACAAGGCATTATACCAGAATTATCACTTAATATCACCGCTATTTTCTTAAACTTCTTATAGCCTTCGCTTATAGCCTTAAATATAGCAACTCTTTCAGCACATATAGATAAGCCATAAGAGGAATTTTCTATATTACATCCAGAGAAAACTTTACCATCCTCTGTTAGAATGGCCGCCCCTACATTTAATTTAGAATAAGGAGCGTAGGCGTTTTTAGACGCTCCTAGAGCTATTTCAATTAGTTCTTCATCCGAAGGATCTGTCACCGGCATCCCCTAGACCCGGAATAATATATCCCTTATTGTCTAGTTCAGGGTCTACTGCAACGGTAAAGAAAAACATATCAGGATAACTCTCTAGAATTCTCTTTAGTCCATATTGTGACGCGATCACCGAGGCTACATATATTCGTTTAGGTTGCATATTTATAATATCATTGATAACTTTTAACATAGTACTACCCGTAGCTACCATTGGATCCGTAATAATGATATTATCAACTCCACTTCGTATTTCTGGAATTTTCTTATAATATATATCAACCTCCATCTCCGATGGGGGTTCTTTTCCTTCTATTTCTTTTCTTCTCGCAGTCACTACTCCTTGTCTAGCTGCCGGAAATGCCTTAAGAAGGCCTTCTACCAACGGTGTGGCGGCACGTAATATATTTATAATCACAACGTTATCCATATCATATATTTTTACTCCTTTAGTTTTTACTCCTAATGGAGTCTCTATTTCAATAACTTTATAGTCCATTGTATCAACTATTTTATATCCAATTAATCTTCCTAATCTTACCATTCCTTTTCTAAAATTAATTTGATCGGTATCTTTGTTTCTTATTTGAGTTAAAATATGCAAAGCTAATGGAGAAGATAATAAAAATAGAGGCATGTATTTACCTCTTTGTAGTTAGCTTTCTAGCTTCCCTTTCAGTCTCTCTCAAGATCACTATATCGCCTAGTCTTACAGGGCCTTTAATATTTCTTGTTAATATTCTTCCTTTATCTCTGCCTTCTAAAACTCTTACTCTAACTTGAGTTACCTCTCCAGTAACTCCTGTCCTATCTAGAACTTGAATAACTTCTGCAGGGAATCCAAACTCCTCTATTATTGAAGATGTTTCACGGGTTTTTTCACTCAAGGTTTGATCAGTATATAACCTTAAGCAATTCACTTAAATACTTCACTCAAAAGTCTAATTAGGGAGAATATAATGCCACCTATACCTCACACTTGTAACTTTTGCGGAAAGACAATTCCAGTCGGTACTGGAATGATGCATGTTAAGGTAGATGGTACAATACTTTGGTTCTGTTCAGCTAAATGCAGAAAGTACATGTTAAGATATCATAAAGATCCAAAGAGACTAAAGTGGACAAAGTCATATATGAGGGTTAGGTAATGGTAGCGCAGAGAACTTTTGTTATGATTAAGCCTGATGGTGTTAAAAGACATCTAATTGGCGAGATAATTTCTAGGTTAGAAAAAAAGGGGCTTAATATAGTATCTATGAAAATGCTTAAAATGTCCAGGGAGATGGCGGAAAGACTTTATGAGGAACATAAGGGAAAGTCGTTTTATGAGGAACTGGTTTCCTATATTACTTCTGGCCAAGTTGTTTGTATGGTTATAGAAGGAGATGAAGCTGTAAGTGTTTTAAGAAAAATGATTGGAAGCACAGATCCGAAGGATGCAATGCCTGGCACAATTAGAGGAGATTTCGCATTAAGCAAATCAGAGAATGTTATTCACGCATCTGATTCACCCGAAAAAGCGTTAAAAGAAATATCTATATTCTTTTCAGAGGAGTTACAAATTAATGCCTAATCCATATAGAGGGTCATCCTTTCTTTTTATTTTTATTATTTCTTGAATTACTTCTTTCATATCATCTGTTATACTAGACTTGTAGTTATTTACAAGAATCTCTAAATCCTCTTTTGATACATCTGTATATAATATCTCGCCCTCAGATACTTGTCTTCCAATCATCGCATTACTTTTTATTGACATTGCGACTTCCATACCTACCGTGGCTTTGTCAAGACTCTTCTTATTATCTTGGATTTGAAGTATGTCCCCAAGTCTAACATTTTCAGAGGTAATTACAGGATATTTCGGTTTTACGATACCTCCTAAAATTTTAACCCCAACTATAATAGGATTACTTCTTCTAAAAACATAGCCTGGAAGAATCTCAAATTTGCCTGGTAAAATAAGGCTGTCAAGCGTTCTTCTCTTTTTTCTGTCTAATACATCAGTAATGTATTTCTCTACGTCATCAATTAGTTGAT
Organism: Candidatus Acidianus copahuensis; assembly: GCF_000632495.1. Classification (GTDB taxonomy): domain Archaea; phylum Thermoproteota; class Thermoprotei_A; order Sulfolobales; family Sulfolobaceae; genus Acidianus; species Acidianus copahuensis. Next base: position 55,061 of record NZ_JFZT01000048.1, read on the forward strand.
ATATTATATCTCCATATATTACTTTTACTTTAGACGTATCGAGGTTCGGAAGAGTCTTTACTCTAAAGGCAGCTATAATGCCATATTCCTCATGCTCTTTGGCTGAGAGTTCAGCTTCTATTACATCTCTCTTAGAAATCGGACCTATATCAGCTACTCTTACAGGAATCTTCATTTTTTCCAATGCATTAACTATTGACTCTAAAGTGCCTAAACTATCAGCTTTAACAACTATTCCAAGAACATCTTTTGAGAACCTTATTTTAGAAATTTCATCTTCGATTATTTTCCTAATTTCTTGGATCTTATTACTCTCTGGAGTAGCATATACCGGTGAGCCAGCTAGTGCTTCCTCTAGATTAGGTGCGGCTATTTTAACTCCTGCGGCTGCTGATACTTCATCTATTGACTTATAGCCTGTTTTTGCCATTCTCATATCTTGAAGGGGGGATGGAAGAAGAATACTTCTAACTTTAGTTGAAATTATTCCGTTTATTCCACCTAAGATTATTGTATCATCTTTTCTTAAGATTCCATCATAGATTATTGTATCAATTGTGTGTCCTAATCCTGGTTCTTCCTTTACTTCAAGAATTACGCCTTTAGCAGGTCCCTCAACGAACTTTAGTTTTCCTTGCATATATCTTTGGGTTAAACCTGCTAGAATAGCTAGAAGTTCTGGTATACCTTCTCCTGTTTTACCTGATACAGGTATTATAGATATCATCTTTGTGAAGTCAGAAACTCTATCATATCTTTCAGCGTTAAAGTTCAAAGTAGCCAATTGTAGAACTAGATTATATAGAAGTTCATCAAGTTTCTTCTGTACTGCAGAACTTTGTTTTTTTAATGATGTAATAAATGGAGCATTTTCTAATGGCTTCCAACCAGGTATTTTATCTATTTTGTTAGCAGCAACTAAAAAAGGTACTTTTTTCTCTTTCAGAATATCTATAGATTCTTCGGTCTGTTTCTGGAACCCTTCCGTTATATCTACTACTAAAATAGCTATATCAGCAACACTACCTCCCCTTCTTCTAAGGTTAGAGAATAACTCATGACCTGGAGTGTCTATAAAGAGCAGACCAGGAATTTCAAGCTTTACTGGAATAATATTTTTTAGTGGTTCCGCAATTTTTTCTATAACAGATCTTGGCACAAAACTAGCTCCTACTTCCTGTGTCATCTCACCAGGTTCTTTCTTCACTAGTGCTGTACCTCTTATCTTGTCTAACAAAGTAGTTTTTCCATGATCAACGTGACCCAAAACTACAACTATAGGTTGCCTTAACCTCAGCTCTGACAAATCGATCACCAAATAAGAACTAATATACATTCGTTGCAGTGTTATTATTTTTAAGCACAAATTCTCTTCATTTAGTGTGAATAGATTGGACTACGATAAACTAGCAGTAGAAGTATCTGCAAAATATAAGGGAAAAATCCAGGTAATTCCTAAAGTTCCTATAAAATCTTTAGATGATTTTGCCATTCTTTATACTCCAGGTGTAGCTTCGGTATCTAGGGAAATTAGCAAGTCTAAGGATCTTTCTTTCCAGTATACATATCGATGGAATGCTATAGCTATAGTAACTGACGGCACTAGGGTATTAGGATTAGGAGATATAGGACCAGAGGCATCAATGCCAGTTATGGAAGGAAAAGCGCTTCTCTTTAAATTTCTAGGTGGTGTAGACGCGATACCAATACCGTTAGGGATTAAAGATGCAGATAAGATAGTCGATACTGTAAAATATATTCAACCGGCGTTCGGCGGAATTAACTTAGAAGATATAGAAAGTCCAAAGTGTTTCTACATTCTAGAAAGATTAAGACAAGAGTTAGAGATTCCAGTTTGGCATGACGATCAGTTAGGTACAGCTGGGGCTACATTAGCAGGACTAATAACGTCTCTTGAATTAACAGGGAAAAATACAAAAAACGTTAAAGTTGTATTATACGGTGCAGGAGCTGCGAATATTGCTACTGCTAATCTTCTCAATAAATATGGAATACCATATAAGAATATGATAATGATTGATTCTAGAGGACCTCTATATATTGGTAGACAAGATGAAGATACTATAAAGAATGAGAATCCGTGGAAGTATCAGATCTTAAAACAAACTAATGGAGACCATATAACCGAATTAGAAAAAGCATTCAATGGCTCTGATGTTTTGATTGCAGCCTCTAAGCCTGGACCAAATGTAATAAAACCAGAATGGATAAAAACTATGAATAAAGATGCCATAGTTTTCGCTTTAGCTAATCCAATTCCAGAAATTTGGCCAGAAGAGGCAAAAAAGGCGGGCGCAAGAGTTGTTGGAACTGGAAGAAGCGATTTCCCAAACCAAATTAATAACTCCCTAATATTCCCTGCTGTGTTTAGAGGTGCCTTAGATATTAGAGCTAAAACTATAACAGACGATATGGTAATAGCTGCGGCTAGAGAACTATCTGCTTTCGTTAGGGAAAAAGGGATATCTGAGAACTATATAATTCCAAATATGACTGAATGGGAGGTTTATCCAAGGGTTGCAGCATCTGTAGGCTCAAAAGCAATACAACAGGGAGTTTCGAGAATAAACCTGAGTTATGATGAAATTTATCATAACGCAAAATCCATGCTAGATAGTACAAGAAAACTCCTTTCAATGTTAAGCTAATCTTTTATATTCGTAAGTAATAAGCCAGTTTATCTACCAGGTGTAGCTTATGCGTTCATCTTCTAAGAAAATAGATCCTAGGGTACACTCTCTAGTTCCTAAGCATGAGGTTTTGTCTATTGAGGAGGCATACAGTGTTTTGAAGACGCTAGGAATAGGGCCAGAACAGCTTCCTTGGATTAAAGCTTCAGATCCAGTAATTAAAGCAATAGGAGGAAAACCGGGAGATATAGTAAGAATAATTAGGAAAAGTCCAGTAATAGGAGAGACAGTTATTTATAGATATGTTGTGAGTGGGTGAATTGAATGCTCTCAATAGATGATAGATGGTCAATAGTCGAATCGTTCTTTAAATCCAGAGGTTTAGTTAGGCAGCACTTAGATTCCTTCAATGACTTCCTTAGAAACAAATTACAAGAGATAATAGATGAGCAAGGAGAGATCGCTACTGAAATACCTGGGCTAAAGATTAAGCTAGGGAAGATTACAGTAGGCAAACCTAGAGTTAGAGAGGCAGATCGTGGAGATAGAGAAATAACTCCAATGGAGGCAAGGCTAAGAAATCTCACATACGCAGCACCAGTTTTTCTTACTATGACACCAATAGAGAACAATATTGAAGGCGAACCAGTAGATGTATACATAGGAGATATACCTATCATGCTTAAATCTATAGCTGATCCGGCTACAGATTATCCTCCAGAAAAGCTAATAGAAATAGGAGAAGATCCGAGAGATCCAGGAGGCTACTTTATAATTAACGGTAGCGAAAAAGTTATCGTAACACAAGAAGATTTAGCAAGTAATAGAGTCTTGGTAGATGAGGGAAAGTCTGGATCCAATATAACTCATACAGCAAAAATAATATCTAGTACATCTGGATATAGAGTTCCAGTTACGATAGAAAGAATGAAAGATTCTACAGTACACATATCTTTTCCTGCAGTTCCAGGTAGAATTCCTTTTGCTATTTTAATGAAGGCACTAGGTTTGGAAAGCGATATGGAAATAACATATGCGGTATCCTTTGACCCATCTATTCAGAACGAGTTATTTCCTTCTCTTGAACAAGCTAGCTCTATCGCTAATCAGGAAGATGCCCTAGACTTTATAGGGAATAGAGTAGCTATAGGTCAGAAAAAGGAAAATAGAGTACAAAAAGCGGAACAAATCATAGATAGATACTTTTTACCTCATTTGGGAACTTCTCCCTTGGACAGAAAAAGAAAGGCTTACTATTTAGGATTTGCCATTGCTAAGATAATTGAACTACAGATGGGAAGAAGAACTCCCGATGATAAAGATCATTATGCTAACAAAAGATTAAAGCTTGCTGGCGATCTTTTCTCTAGCTTATTTAGGGTGGCATTTAAGGCTTTCGTTAAGGATTTAGTCTATCAACTTGAAAAGTCGAAGGTAAGAGGACGTAGACTCACTTTAACAGCATTAGTTAGACCAGACATAATTTCAGAGAGAATAAGGCATGCCATGGCTACTGGAAATTGGGTAGGAGGAAGAACTGGAGTAAGTCAGTTATTGGATAGGACAAATTGGCTCTCAATGTTAAGTCATTTAAGAAGGAATATATCATCTCTAGCTAGAGGACAACCCAACTTTGAGGCTAGAGATCTTCATGGAACTCAATGGGGAAGAATGTGTCCCTTTGAGACACCAGAGGGTCCAAACAGTGGTCTAGTTAAGAACATCGCTCTTTTGGCTCAGATCTCCGTAGGAGTTAATGAGAAAGTCATTGAGAAAGCTCTATATGAGTTAGGGGTCTTAGCTTTAGATGATATAATAAGTAAGGGAAAAGAAGGTGAGGATCTTTCAGATTATAACTCATGGAGTAAAGTTATATTAAACGGCAGGTTGATAGGATATTATCCTAATGGAGACGAACTAGCTGACAAGATAAGGGAAAAGAGAAGATCCGGTGATATCAGCGACGAGGTTAATATAGCTCATATAGCTACTGACTCTTTTGATGAAGTTTACGTTAATACTGATAGTGGAAGAGTTAGAAGACCTCTAATTGTCGTAAGAGACGGTAAGTCTAGCCTAACTGAGGATGATATAATAAAACTCAAGAGAGGAGAATACACATTTGATCAACTTGTAAAGCAGGGTAAGATAGAATTTTTGGATGCAGAAGAAGAGGAAAACGCCTATATCGCTTTAGAGCCATCACAATTAACGATTGAACATACCCATCTAGAGATATGGGCTCCTGCTATGCTTGGGATTACTGCTTCAATTACTCCATATCCCGAGCATAATCAGTCACCTAGGAACACATATCAATCCGCAATGGCCAAGCAAGCACTTGGCTTATATGCAGCTAACTATCAACTAAGAACAGATAGCAGATCACATCTATTACATTATCCACAAAAACCATTAGTTCAGACAAAAGCTTTGGAAGTCATTGGATATAACAGAAGGCCTGCTGGCAATAATGTGATATTTGCATTAATGTCTTTTACTGGGTATAATATGGAAGATGCTATAATAATGAATAAATCGTCAGTAGATAGAGGAATGTTTAGATCAACGTTCTTTAGGCTATATTCTGCTGAGGAAATTAAGTATCCAGGAGGACAAGAAGATACGATACTCTTGCCTGAACCAGGAGTAAGAGGGTATAAAGGCAAGGAATACTATAGATTACTTGACGAAAATGGTATTGTTCCACCTGAGGTTGATGTGAAAGGAGGCGATGTACTAATAGGTAAGGTAAGTCCTCCAAGATTTCTGCAGGAATTTAAGGAACTCTCTCCAGAACAGGCTAAGAGAGATACATCTATAGTTACTAGACATGGAGAAAAAGGTACTGTAGATCTAGTTCTGATAACTGAGACTTCCGAAGGAAATAAACTTGTAAAAATAAGGGTGAGAGATTTAAGAATTCCAGAACTAGGAGATAAGTTTGCCACTAGACATGGGCAAAAGGGAGTTATTGGTATGTTAATTCAGCAAGCCGATATGCCATACACCACAAAGGGTATAGTACCTGATATTATACTTAACCCACATGCATTACCTTCAAGAATGACATTAGGCCAGATAATGGAAGCATTAGCTGGAAAATATGCAGCAATTACTGGACATGAGGTTGACGCTACTCCCTTTTATGGTATATCAATAGACGAGCTAATAAAAGAGTTTCCAAAAAATGGTTACCTGCAAGATGGCTCAGAAGTAGTGTATGATGGTAGAACGGCTCAGAAAATAAAGGGTAGGACTCTATTTGGCATAGTGTATTATCAAAAACTTCATCATATGGTAGCTGATAAAATGCATGGTAGGGCAAGAGGTCCAATACAGATATTGACTAGACAACCAACAGAGGGTAGATCAAGAGAAGGTGGGCTCAGATTTGGAGAAATGGAGAGGGATTGTCTAATAGGGTATGGAGCAGCAATGGTTATAAAAGATAGACTTCTTGATAACTCTGATAAAGCAACAGTATATGTTTGTGATCAATGTGGGTACATTGGTTGGTACGATAGAAATAAGAATAGGCTAATCTGTCCAATACATGGTGATAAGGCTAATTTGTACCCTGTTACAATTTCATACGCATTTAAACTCTTACTACAGGAGCTTATGAGTATGGTTATAGCTCCTAGGCTTGTACTTGGGGATAAAGTCTCATTAAAAGGTGAAAATAATGGATGAGAAAATAATTAAGGGAGTAAAATTTGGCGTTCTTTCACCAGAAGAAATAAGAAAGATGTCAGTAACTGCGATAATAACATCTGATGTCTACGATGAAGATGGAACACCAATAGAAGGCAGTGTTATGGATCCAAGGCTTGGCGTAATAGAACCTGGGCAAAGATGTCCAACTTGTGGAAATGTTATGGGCAGTTGCCCTGGTCATTTTGGGCATATAGAGTTAGTAAGACCAGTTATTCATATCGGTTTTGTTAAGCAGATATATGATCTTCTTAGAGCTACTTGCAGAAGGTGTGGAAGACTAAAACTGACAGATGATGAAATAGATAGATACGTAAGGATTTATTCCGCTATTAAAGGAAGATGGCCTTCAGCGGCAAAAAGGCTTATAGAATATGTCAAAAAAATGTCAATAAAGGCTCAAGAATGTCCTCATTGTGGCGAGAAGCAATTTAAGATAAAGCTTGAGAAGCCATATAATTTCTACGAGGAAAGAAAAGAGGGGCTAGTAAGATTAACTCCAACAGATATTAGAGATAGATTAGAGAAAATACCTGATTCTGATGTAGAATTACTAGGTTATGATCCGAAGAACAGTAGACCTGAATGGGCAATTTTAACAGCTCTACCAGTTCCTCCGATCACGATTAGACCTTCAATTATGATCGAGAGTGGAATAAGAGCTGAAGACGATTTAACTCACAAACTTGTAGATATAGTAAGAATAAATGAGAGATTAAAGGAGAGTATTGATGCTGGAGCACCACAACTAATCGTTGAAGACCTCTGGGATTTGTTACAATATCATGTCGCGACATACTTTGATAACGAAATACCAGGTTTACCCACTTCTAAGCATAGATCTGGGAGGCCGCTTAGAACCTTAGCTCAGAGATTGAAGGGAAAAGAGGGAAGATTTAGAGGAAATCTATCAGGAAAGAGAGTTGACTTTTCTGCAAGAACGGTAATTTCTCCTGATCCTAATATCAGTATAGACGAGGTTGGCGTACCAGAGGATGTTGCTAAAGTTTTGACAGTTCCAGAGAGAGTAACCAAGTGGAATATAGAAAGGCTGAGAGAATATGTAATAAATGGTCCAGAGAAATGGCCTGGAGCAAATTACGTAATTAAAGCTGATGGAAAGAGAATAGATTTACGTTACGTTAAAGATAGAAAGGAATTTGCATCAACCCTAACTCCTGGTTTTGTAGTAGAGAGACACTTAATAGATCAAGATGTTGTAATTTTCAATAGGCAACCATCATTACATAGGATATCTATGATGGCTCATAGAGTAAAGGTTCTTCCTGGAAGGACATTTAGACTTAACCTGTTAGTATGTCCTCCGTACAATGCCGACTTTGATGGAGATGAGATGAACCTTCACATTCCACAGACCGAAGAGGCAATAGCAGAGGCAAAACAGCTTATGATAGTTCATAGAAATATGCTTACTCCAAGATATGGAGGCCCGATTATTGGTTCAGCACAGGACTATATAAGCGGTGCGTATTTACTCACAGTGAAAACGACTCTGGTAACCGAGCAAGAATTACAGACAATGTTGGGCGTATCTGACATACCAGAGGAATCTTTAGCTAAGGTCTTAGAAGAACCTGCAATACTAGCTCCTAAAAGATTATACACTGGTAAGCAGGTAGTTAGCCTATTCTTACCATCTGATTTTAACTTCCATGGTCAAGCAAATATATCAAGTGGAGCTAGAGCATGTAAAGATGAGGACTGCCCTCATGATTCATATATAGTTATAAAGAATGGGAAATTACTTGAGGGAGTATTCGATAAGAAAGCTCTAGGGAACCAGCAGCCAGAAAGTATCTTACACTGGTTAATAAGGGAATATTCTGAGGACTATGGTTTATGGCTTATGGACAATATATTCAAAGCATTTATAAGATATATAGAGATGCATGGGCTAACAATGACGTTGAACGATGTTACAATAAGTTCTGAGGCTTCAGCAAAGATAGCAGAAAGAGTGGAGCAAGCTAGATCACAAGTTTCAGAACTTATTGAAAGATTCAATAAGGGAGAGTTAGAGCAAATACCTGGAAGAACGTTAGAGGAAAGTTTGGAGAATTATATTCTAGATACCCTAGATAAACTAAGAAATGATTCAGGTGAGATAGCTACATCTTCATTAGATCCATTTAATAACGTATATGTAATGGCTAGAACTGGAGCTAGAGGTAGCGTTCTTAACATTACTCAAATGGCTGCTATGTTAGGTCAGCAGTCTGTAAGAGGTGAAAGAATATCCCGTGGTTACTATGAGAGAACATTACCGCACTTTAAGCGCGGAGATATAAGTGCAGAAGCCAGAGGATTTATATACTCTTCGTTCAGAAGTGGGCTCAATCCTATAGAGACTTTCTTCCATGCAGCTGCCGGTAGAGAGGGACTAGTCGATACTGCAGTTAGAACGTCTCAAAGCGGTTATATGCAAAGGCGTCTTATTAATGCGTTATCAGATCTCCGTATAGAATATGACGGTACTGTTAGAACTCTTTATGGTGAGGTTATTCAAACCTTTTATGGGGGAGATGGTGTGAATCCAATGTTAAGTGCACATGGTAAGACAGTTGATGTAGATAGGATTGTTGAAAGAATTGTTGGTAGTAAGAGGTGATAAAAGTGATATTAGATACTGATAAGGAATATTTAGAAAAGAAATTAGAGGAGATATCTAGTATTTTACCAGAAGGTATAATTAATAAATTGAAAAACTCAATATCTAATTATCCCGCTCAGATTTCTAAGGAAGAAATTGATAAGATAATAGAGTTAACATTAAGAGATTATAGTTCCTCTCTTATCCATCCAGGAGAAGCTGCTGGCGTAGTTGCCGCTCAATCAATTGGCGAACCAGGTACTCAAATGACTTTAAGGACATTCCATTATGCGGGTGTTAGAGAGTTAAATGTGACGTTAGGACTTCCTAGGTTGATTGAGATTGTTGATGCTAGGAAGATTCCGTCAACTCCTATGATGACGATTTATTTAACTGATGAGTTTAAAAGTGATAAAGAGAAGGCACTTAGCGTAGCAAGAAAGATAGAATATACAAGAGTTGAAAGCGTTGTAGACTCAACGTCTATAGATATTAATTCAATGGCAGTAGTTATCCATTTAGATCCTAAGATGCTTCAAGATAAGGGAGTCGAGGTAGAAGATGTCACTAAAGCTATCAAGAAATTAAAATTAGGCGAATTTGAGATTCAGCAAGGAGAGGACGAGTTTACTCTTAATATCATATTTCAAAATATGGATAGTGTTACTGGCCTATTTAAGGCTAGAGAGAAAATACTTTCAACTAAAATAAAGGGGTTAAAAGGCATAAGAAGGGCTATAGTTAAGAAAAATGGCGAGGAATATGTAATTATAACCGATGGTTCTAACCTAGACGGTGTATTGGGTATAAAAGGAGTGGACGTTTCAAGAGTTGAAACTAATAACCTCCATGAGGTAGAGGTTACGCTAGGGTTAGAAGCCGGTCGTGAGCTCATAGCTAAAGAAATTAAGAAAGTCCTAGACGAACAAGGTTTAGACGTTGACGCAAGACATATAGAGCTTGTATCAGATATAATGACCAGGACTGGAGACATAAGGCAGATCGGAAGACATGGAGTAACAGGAGAGAAAACTAGTGTCTTTGCCAGAGCAGCATTTGAGGTTACTGTAAAGCATTTACTAGATGCTGCAGCAAGAGGAGACGTGGAAGAGTTTAAGGGAGTAGTAGAAAATATTATTATTGGCCAACCTATTAAACTTGGAACCGGGATGGTTGAGCTTTCAATGAAACCGGCTACAAGGTGATATATGTGTCTCAACAGATAACATTTGAAACAGAATTAAGAACTCTTCTAAAAACTGGAAAGGTAATTTTAGGAAGTAGAAAAACAATAAAAGCGCTTAAGTCAGGAAAACTAAAAGCTATAGTAATTGCATCAACGCTTCGTACAGATATAAGGTCAGATATAATACATTACGCTAAACTTTCTGGAATTCCAGTCTATGAATATCAAGGTAGCGGATGGAATTTAGGTACACTTACGGCAAAACCTTTTATGGTATCGACTATTGGAGTAGAGGAATTAGGGGACTCTAAAATAATGGAAGTAGGTAAATCAATAACGTAGATGAGGTGTATATATTGCCAGAGATCAAATTAACGCAGGAAGAGATAAGGTATATGTCTCTTTTTCAGGAAGTAACTAGAGTAACAGCAAAGGACTGTATTCTTGATGAAGAAAATGGGAGGATTATATTTCTTGTTCCAGCACAAGAGATGGGTTTAGCTATAGGTAAAGCAGGTGCAAATGTTAAGAGACTTAGGAAAGCTATAGGGAAAGATATAGAAATAGTAGCATATAGTGATAATTTAGAGGATATGGCAAAGAACCTCATGGCACCGGCTAGAGTTAGAAGTGTAAAAGTAGTAGACAGTGATACGAAGAAAACAATCTATATTACTGTAGATCCGCAAGATAAAGGATTAGCCATAGGAAAGAGTGGTAAGAACGTGACTAGAGCTAAATTAATTTTAAAAAGATACATGGATATAGACTCAGTAGTCGTTGTGTAAGAGGGTTAGACTTGGCAGGAAAATCACCTAAAGGTTTATATGCGTCAAGAAAGTTAAAAATAAGAAGATTAAAGTTTAGATGGAGTCAGAGATCTTTTAGGACTAGAGTACTTCAGATAAAGAAGAAATTTGATCCACTAGAAGGAGCTCCGATGGCTAGAGGTATTGTTCTTGAAAAGGTTGGCATAGAATCTAGGCAACCTAATTCTGCAGTAAGAAAATGCGTAAGAGTACAGCTAGTGAAAAATGGTAGAGTGGTCACTGCATTTGTCCCTGGTGATGGTGGAGTAAATTTCATCGATGAGCATGACGAGGTAGTTATAGCAGGTATAGGAGGTACTTTAGGTAGATCAATGGGAGATCTTCCAGGTGTTAGATATAAAGTTGTCCTTGTTAACGGAGTTTCTTTGGACGCCTTATATAAAGGTAAGAAACAGAAACCAGTGAGATAACTACTTTTTCTCTTCCTCTCCACCCTTTCTTCTTTCTTTTTCTTGGTCATCAACTAAGTCTCTCTTTACGAAAACAGGTTTATTACTTATTGTAGCAAGGAATATTGCATGGCTAGGTATCATTCGTTTCTGTATTATAACGCCATCAAATTTTAGCTCTATAGTCGCTATATATATAGAACCACTAATATCGTCTATAGTAACTTTATTTATATGACGAGAAATTTCATCAGCTACTTCTGGTATGAATGATAAAATATCATAAATAGTTTCTCTATTATTCGTAAAAATATTCTCTTCTTCTGATGATACTTGTTTTTTTAGTTTATTTATCGCCATTACAATTTCTACTGGAACATAAAACAAGTTAAACTCCCTTCCATCTTCTAAATAACATACCATAACTGGTAGACCATCTATAGGATAGATGAAAGCGTCAACTCTATCTACTTTTACGTATTCGTCTTCTGCCATTATCATGTTATCTATTGGTCATAAAAATATTAAATCCTTCATGAACAGTTAGTTATATTACAGCCTTTTCAATGAGTAAAGGTGAACATAATGAGTGACAATGAACTAAGTAAAATAGATATAAAAATATTTGGAAAATGGGATTCAAAAGTAGAAATAAGAGATCCAAGTCTAAAGAAATATATTTCCCTATCTCCAATCTATTTACCTCATTCAGGGGGGCGTCATGAGCATAGGAGATTCGGAAGATCAAGAGTTTCTATAGTTGAGAGATTGATAAATCAGCTAATGAAGCCTGGAAGAAATCAAGGTAAAAAGTTTCTAGCATATAATATAGTTAAGGCCGCATTCGAGATTATTTATAGTAGAACTGGCCAAAACCCTATTCAAGTTCTAGTTAAAGCTATAGAGAACTCCTCACCTAGAGAGGAGGTTACTAGAATAATGTATGGAGGAATAGTGTACTACGTTGCTGTGGATATTTCTCCTCAGAGGAGAGTAGATTTAGCTATAAGATATCTTGTAGAAGGCGCTAGATCTTCATCATTCAATAATCCTAAGCCAATAGATGAGGCTCTTGCCGACGAGATTCTCGCTGCATCATCGAATGATCCAAAGAGCTTTGCAGTTAAGAAAAGAGAAGAGACAGAAAGAATAGCTCTAAGCTCAAGATAATAGCTAATTTTTTATAATGACGCTCATAGATCAGATTGCGTGAAGAGTGGGTAAGCTATGTCACAGAAGCCACACTTGAACTTAATCGTAATAGGTCATGTAGATCATGGAAAGAGTACTTTAGTGGGAAGGCTGTTAATGGAAAAGGGATTCCTAGATGAGAAGACTGTAAAAGAAGCTGAGGAAGCTGCTAAGAAGTTAGGTAAGGAATCAGAAAAGTACGCGTTTTTGCTAGATAAGCTAAAAGAAGAAAGAGAAAGAGGAGTTACAATAAGCTTAACTTTCATGAAATTCGAGACCAGCAAATACTTCTTTACAATAATTGACTCACCTGGACACAGAGACTTCGTTAAGAATATGATTACAGGAGCTAGTCAAGCCGATGCAGCAATTCTTGCAGTTTCAGCTAAGAAAGGTGAATTTGAGGCTGGGATGAGTGCAGAGGGACAGACAAGAGAACATATTATTCTCGCTAAAACCATGGGTATAAATCAAGTAATAGTAGCAGTAACTAAAATGGACTTGACGGATCCACCGTATGACGAAAAGAGATTCAAGGAAGTATCTGATATCGTAGGTAAATTTATGAAGAGCTTTGGTTTTGATATGAGTAAAGTAGTTTTTGTGCCTGTAGTGTCGCCTACTGGCGAGAATATAACTAAGCGTTCAGAGAATATGAAATGGTATAATGGTCCAACATTAGACGACGCATTAAATAACTTTGAAATTCCGCCTAAACCAGTCGATAAACCCCTTAGAATCCCAATTCAAGAAGTTTATACCAAGTCTGGTGTAGGTACAGTACCCGTAGGCAGAGTAGAAAGCGGTGTCCTAAAGGTTAATGATAGGTTAGTGTTTATGCCAGCGGGCAAGGTGGGAGATGTGAGATCTATAGAGACTCACTATACAAGACTAGAAAAGGCAGAACCTGGTGATAACATAGGATTTAACGTCAGAGGTGTAGATAAGAAAGATATAAAAAGAGGAGATGTTGCTGGTCATCTAGATGTCCCGCCTACGGTTGCAGACGAATTTACAGCTAGAATAATTGTAATATGGCATCCTACAGCTATTGCGGTTGGTTACACTCCGGTTCTACATATACATACAGCTAGCGTTGCATGTAGAGTAACTGAAATAATGTCTAAGCTAGATCCAAAGACTGGAAAAGAATTAGAAAAGAATCCACAGTTCTTAAAGCAAGGGGATATTGCGATAGTCAAGTTTAAGCCAATAAAGAGCCTAAGTGTAGAGAAGTATAATGAGTTTCCACCATTAGGACGTTTCGCTATGAGAGATATGGGTAAAACTGTAGGTGTAGGTATAATAACAGATGTAAAACCTGTGAAAGTTGAGATAAAATAGTTAATTCTTTTTTAGGTGTTATTTATGCCAAGTAAAGCACGAATTAGACTTTGGAGTAATAGTGTTGATGATTTGAATTACGTCGTGAATCAGATAAAGACAATTGTTGATAAGACAGGAATAAGCATGAAAGGACCAATACCTCTTCCCACAAAGAGGATGGAAGTCCCAATAACCAAGTTGCCACATGGCGAAGGAAGAAAGAAGTGGGAAAAATGGGAAATGAATATCCATAAGAGAGTTATAGATATATCGGCTGACGAAAGAGTAATGAGACAGTTAATGAGAGTAAGAGTGCCAGAAAACGTTTATATCGAGATCGAATTAGTGTAAAAAAAAATAGGAGTTTTTTCTATTATTGTGCCGGGGTGCCCGAGCGGACCAAGGGGCCAGCCTGGAGAGCTGGTGTGGGCAACCACACACGGGTTCAAATCCCGTCCCCGGCGTAGAAGTTTAACTTAAGTTGAAGGGATGAAGATGAGTATTATGATAGAGTTTATTCTACTTAAATGATTCTATATTACTAAGGCTCCTCATATGATATCTTTCCTCAAATCTATAAATATTAGCAGCATTCTCGAGATTATATGATACAACGTTTCTACATCGATAACCCTTCTGCTGACATATCTTGCATACTAGAATATATTAGATACTCTCTATCTAAGGTTTATAGTCTGTTTATTGAGCTGATTAATTAAATCCTGGAAAATCCTTGAGTTCTCTTCTTAGAGGATGGAGATTCTTAGCTTATTCTTCTAAATCAAAGACAATATAACAATATACACTAGGAGGTAGTCAAAAGGGATTTTGCTTGAGCTACAATCTTCTGTATATTATAGCTAATTGTTTAAATTATATTTTAATATGATAGGGTTAGTTTTGATTCTTCTTTTATAATAATAGCAAAACAACATATGCGGCCGCCGGGATTTGAACCCGGGATCATCAGCTTGGGAGGCTGACGTCCTATTCCATGCTAGACGACGACCGCAATTAATTAAATCTTAATCTGCCTAAAATTTTTTTCCAAGTTATTTTACGGTCAAATATATAGATCGACACTTAAAACTTGAAGCTAAAAACTGTTAGATGTCTATCTTTCAAAATTCGCTTTATGGAAGCGAACTGTTCGACCTTTCAGATAGCTTTCTATTTTCATAGCTAACTCTTGCTCGAATAACTATAGAATAGACAATCCCACACAATTTGAGAGTTTTGCTCTCAATCAATATATAATTGGATGTTAAACAGGCCTAGAGATCATAGTTAACAATATTATCGTAAGTTTAGCGGATGAAGTCTTCTGAGGAAAATGGTAATTCTCCTTCACGTAGCTAGTCCTAAACGGAAATATTGGAACTACTAATCTAATCTCTTTCCAATGTTTTCCATAAGGGAGAACATGAATTATGATGAAATTAGACTTACATCGGTTCCTTAGCTAACTATGTGGAGATATATCGAGAAGTGAAAGGTAGTATTAGAATTGTGGAGATAACCCTATGCGCCGGGGGCGGGATTTGAACCCGCGCAGGGTTTTCCCTACTAGCTCTCAAGGCTAGCCCCTTGGTCCGCTCGGGCACCCCGGCACAATAATATTACATGTATTTGCTTTAATTATTATCTATACCGCTATTTGTCTGATCTTATAATAGAATACCCCTTTACTCTTTTTTTCACGTAAACGTGGCTAAACCATTTAGAAAGATAATAAATAGCATTTTCCTCTCCTTTATACACAACTATTTCTACATAACCGTTGGATTTGACCTTTTTACTTGCTTGCTCTGCCATTTTCTCTAAGAATAACGTTCCCCCTTTAAGAGGGGGATTAGAGAAAATTGCTTCTACATCTACGTCTAAAGCTGACAAAATATCGCTTCTATATACATGAACTCTTTGTGATAATCCGTATCTTTCGACATTACTCGTAGATGTTCTTATAGCTAAAGGATTGCTGTCTAACATAAATACTTCAAGTCTCGGATTAGCTAGGGCAAGGTAAATACCTATTGGTCCATATCCGCACCCTAAATCCACAACTTTTCCCTCATCTGGGATATCTATATTTTCTAGAAATACTCTTGTTCCTAGATCCAATTTTCTTTTTGAGAATAGACCCGGATGACTTAGAAGTGATAGAGGAACTCCGTTTACCACTTCCGCTACTATAAAGCTCATTTTTTCCACGCTTTAGGATATATATCCTTTGAAATAATCACTCTCTTAGGTCTTATTACCTCTCCTTTTTCCATATTATTAAGGGTTGCTGAATTAATAACCGATTCACCTATTGCTACAGCTTCTCCTTTGAGAGTTATGATCGCTACAGTATCTCCTTTTTTAAACTCTTGATATGCAACTATGCCGGGGACGTTAATTGACGCACCATATGCTACGGAATTAACAGCAAAATCATCGACAATAACTTTTGGCATTCCACATAATGCATACTCCATTGGTATAAGTATATTCCTTAGTTCGCTTTCATCCCTACAGTTTCTCCACATGTATATAGCCTCAGCTAATTCTTGCATCGTAACAATATTTTTCTCACTGAATGCGCCAGATCTTGTCCTTCTAAGCTCTATCATATGGGCTCCACATCCTAATATTATTCCGGCATCATGACATAATTTCCTCATATAAGTGCCTGGAGAGGATGAGATCTTAAGCAGATATAATTTTTCAGAATAATCTAAAATATCTATACTATTCACCTTTCTTGTTCTTAATCTCCTCTTTACTGATGATCTTACTGGAGGTCTCTGATAAATTTCTCCTTCTAATTCCTTTAGTATGGATTTTAATGTGTCCATAGATGTATTGCAATGGACACGCATGAGGCATACGTATTCCTTTCCTGACTTTGTTACGTAAGTGATAAGTTTAGTAGCATTTTCTATACCAATTGGTAGAACACCTGTTACTTTGGGATAACCCCACCCCAAAGGGTTCTAGGGTCCCACCATGACCAACTTTGTTTACTTTTAACATCCTTTTTATCCAATAAGCCACTTCGTGGCTTGTAGGTCCAGGAGGTTTGTCGATATTTATTATTGAGTTCGTAATAAGTGTATTTAAATCTCTTTTATCTGGATATATACCAAAATTTTCAGATGTACTCTCCTCTTTTTTAATTATCCAAGGATTTTGATAATAACAAAAATTATCTATCTTATATATAAAATCATAAAATTTCATTCAAATCACTGGAATCTTTATTTTAACTTTTTCCTTTACAAAATCTAAGAGTCCAGCTTCCTGTAGTTTTTTCTCTACTTCTTCATCTGAGGCTCCCTTACTAATATCTATTTTCTTATCTGTCGGTTCTAAATGAAGCAAATTAGTTCTTCTTCTTTTTATACCTGATACCTTTTTAGGACCTGTTACTAGAACAAAGTTATTATCTATTATGTCGAGAATAACACACTTTTGCCCAGCTTCTCTTCCTTTAGTCTTTACACATATTCTTCCTACTTCTATAATAGCCATAGATAATCAAGAAGACTCTCTGTTTTCTTAATTAAACTTAGTGTTCCCAGTATTTCCTGGTTCTTAAGAATTTTTTCTCTTCCTCCAATATTGCTTCATAAAACTTATCTTCTCCTTGCGTTAGGGATCTAAGTATTCTTCCTAGATTGCCAGGACCCACTCCTCTAGCTGATATACCAATTGCTGCGAATTTTTTGTAATATGAAAAAAGAGATGAAACAGTTTTTAGCTCATTAAGTCTCTTAATTTCATTTCTTTTAAGTTTTTGTCCTTTAATGTTTTTTCTTATAATTTCAACTGCATCTTTATCGTCACTAAAAGTTACTGTAAGAAAAACTGACGAACATGAAGGACAAGCTTCAGGACACGATTTCACTCTAGTTACTTCAGTCCATCCACAAACAGTGCATATCAGTCTAACATCCTTTGACAAAAGTCTAGCCTTAAAGACCTCTAGAACGGCTGATGTATCATCATGTTCCATTATCAGTATTCTATTAAGAAACTCCTTAGCAAGGGGAGAAGGGGAAGGGACTTCCACAATTTTCCATGAATATTTTTTCAGTTCATCGAAGATATATTTATCGTAATTTTTTATCATCATTTCCTTAACCGCCTCTTCGCCAATAATTGTATTGGTATACGCTTTGAGAATTGTACTATTTATTGCGATATCGGCATTTGGATCAATTGCTCCAAATCTCTCTGCTTCTACCAAAAGCTTCCATTTGAACTGTGGGCTTTCTTTTATCGCATCTTTTAATATTTCCTCTGTTTTTGTTGACTTTAATGAAAGAATTGTTTGTATTGCCCTTTCAATATCCTCTTTTGTTATAGGAAGCATAGACGCAATAACTATATTATAAGGATCGTTTCGATAGGAAGTTCTAATACCTTTTTGTGATGATAGTACAAGTGAGAGTACTGCTCCCAATGAATTATTTCCTCTAGTTCCAAATGGAGAGTGAATTACAATCAGGTTAGTATTTACGATCTCAACCAATATAATTTCATTTGATATCTCAGGATATCCTCTTTTTATGTGTTCTTCTAATAGATTTCTCACTTCATTATATTCTTTCATATTAGAGGATAGAGCATTATGTAAATATTTGAAAACTCTTTTAGAAATTTCCTTTTCAACCGGAATAGATTCTCCAAACCAACTAGGTAACGTTCCATTCTTAAGCTCCGTAGAACTTACAAATATTTTATCATTGTCTATAGAAATCACTTTCCATAATTTACCACCTAATATGAATACACTTTCTTCATCAATTAAAGTGACAAACTCTTCGTCAAGTCTTCCTATCTTTGTATCGTTCGCTACATTTATTACGTCGTAACTTCTTACAGAATCAGGAATCATATTTACGTTATAGTAATATTTCCATGATCTATATCCAGGTAGGATTTTGTTCTCTCTAACCTTGATAATTCGTTCCGCTTCTAACAACGATATAACTTGATCAATTTCGTCACTAGAAATTTCAGAGAAGAATATTGACCTACTTATAATTTCTTTTATCTCGTCAAGATTGGAATATCCCTCTAGAACCATTCCAACAATTTCATGAGCTAATACGTCCAGCGGGTTTGACTCATATTCGGATTTTTCTAGATATCCCTCTTCTATTAATTCGCTTATAGCTTTGCATTCAAGAATATCATAGATGTAATTTCCTGGCAAGATAATTCCATTAGATTTTCTTCCTACCGTGTGCCCACTTCTACCTATCCTTTGAATAAGCCTTATCGCTTGTCTCGGTGACATATATTGAATAACTAGTGATATTTTACCTATATCTATTCCTAATTCTAGGCTAGAAGTAGCTACTATAGCATCGATCTTTCCTTCCTTAAATTGTTTCTCGATCTGTACTCTTATTTCACGCGATAATGAGCCATGATGGGTCGCAATATTAACTTTGTACATTGTTCTAAGCTCGCTGGCGAGAAATTCTGCAGTCTCCCTAGTATTTGTAAAAATCAGGACAGGTTTATACTTGGATATTATTTCATTAATATATTCTAACCTCGCTAAGACTCCTGGGTCAAGACCAATATCTAAGGTTTTTTGTAGATTTATCGAATTAATTTGAGGTATAGATAAAGAAATCTCCATTTCCTTCCTACCATCTATTCTTGCGACTTCAACATCTCCAGTACGATTAAGGTACATTTTAGCCAACTCAATATCTCCTATAGTCGCAGAAATTCCTATTAATTGTATTTTTTTCTTTGCAAGATTTTTTATTCTTTCTAAAACAACAGAAAGCTCATATCCTCTCTTTTCGTCTATCATTTCCTGAATTTCATCAACTATAATCCAGTTTAAATTTGAAAATAATTCCCTAAATTTCTCATTCAATATAAGATATTGAAGAGATTCAGGAGTTGTAATAAGCATATCCGGAGGACTATCCCTTATATTTCTTCTTTCTTTTCTTGTAGTATCTCCATGTCTAGTTCCTACTTTTATTCCCAGTCTATCGCCAACTTTAGTAAGCCTAGTTTCAATATCTCTATTTAATGCCCTTAAAGGCGTGATATATAATGAAGAAATCTTGGATGGCTTACTTATGAAAGTCTGATAAAAAACAGGTATTGTAGCAGCCTCGGTTTTTCCATAACCTGTTGGAGCTATTATTAATGTATCCTTACCAGAAAGAACTTTAGGAATAGCGATTTTCTGAATTGGTGTGAGCTCAGTATAACCTAGGTCTTTCAAGGTTCTTAAGAATTCCAGTTGGTATTCCTTCATGAGCGTATATAACTAATAAGGTAATAAAGATTAAATTAAAATATGCAAGAATTAAGACATCTGATCGCATCTTCTATACTTATTAGTGAAGTACTATTCCTTCACTTTTACTTCCCACTTCTTGTTGGACCTCTTTATGGAGTTTATAAGGATTTTTATATTTCAGCTTCGCTTTTTCTTAATTCTTTAGTCTTTGTAGCATTATTCTCTTCCTATGTGATTGCCATTTCGTATTATTTTGAGTATTATATGTTATATTTATTTTTAAATATAAATATAATGAATATTGATAATATATTTTCCTATTTTTCTGGAATTATTATGTTCATGTTAATTTCTATTTTTAGTAGAAGAGGAATAAACGATTCGTTTATATCATCGCTTAGCAAATTTAGGCTTAAATTGTCTTGGAAAATTATAATATTCTCAAGTATTATGACTTTCATCTCTATTTATCTCTATAAAAATTTTATTTTGATATTAGGTATTTTAATTAGCTATATCATAGTTATATTACTCAATTATACATATTTAATCCCATTACAATTACTGAGTTGGATCTCATTACCATATATTTTGTCTCAAGTTGAACTACCTTCATTAGATCTAGAAGGAATATGCTTTGGTAAAATCGAAGCAGTACTGAAGAAGACCCATTTAAGTTTCCATAGAATAAGAACAAATAGTATGTATAAATGGTCTCCATTAAATGGAAAATACTGTATCAACATAAATGATAATAAAAATTTTAACATGATAATCTTGGGAACGAGCGGATCTGGGAAATCTTTCCTAGCAAAGAAAATCCTTGAAGTAGGAAAGTTAAATTATACAATTTTTGATGTTCATGGCGAATATGATATAGAAGGAATCAAAAGATTAGATGCTTCAAAAATATCTATAAATCCCTTATCATTATTGGGTCAGTCTCCTCGTGAAAGATCGCTTGAAGTAGCTTATGTTTTAAAATCTCTCTTTAATCTTGGAAATATTCAAACTATTGATTTGTCTAATTTAATTTTTGAAGCATATCAGGAGAAGGGTATATATGAGGAAGATGATACAACATGGATTCTAGATCCTCCAAATTTCAGAGATATTCTTGTTCTTCTTAATAGAAAGAAAACTCTCGCAACAAATGCTCAGGAGATTAACAAGTATCAGTCTATAGAGCCATATTTAAGTTTTATTACAAATAAAATATTTATGTATAATTCTATTAATATAAGCGAAATAATAAATAATCCGGTAATAATAGATTTCTCAAAAATTCCTACATTAGAGATAAGATACATATTGATAGACACAATACTCCGGTCTATTCTATCATATATGTATGTTTCAGGTCAATCTAAACTAAGGAAAATGATAGTTATAGATGAGGCTCATTTTGTTCTTTCAAAAGAAAGCGGTCTACAGTTGATGGAAAAATTATTTGCAGAAGGGCGTAAGTTTGGATTTGGTTTTATTTTAATTTCTCAAACATCTGAATATGTTAAAAAACTAATTCCAAACTCGGCTTACATCTTTGTGCTTAATATGATAGAGCCTGGAGAGTTAGAATATATAAGTAAACTTTTAGGTGGTAGCGATATGGATATTTATAAGGCAATATACAATAGTTTACTGAGATTACCGAAAGGATTAATTATAACAAGAGATATATTGCAAGACGAAATAGTTTTAGTTCGTTCTAGTTAGGTGGAATTATGTCGGATGAGAGTAGTTATGAAGGAAAAGAAGAGGAAGAGAAAACCGATTCTGAAGTAGAAGAAAGAAGTAGAGGTGGAGATGATGATCTTCCTGCAATGTCTTTGCAAGATATTGAACTTCTAATGAAAAATACGGATGTATGGTATAACCTTATTTCAGGAAAGATTTCAATTGAAGAAGCAAAGAAATTATTTGAGGAAAATTATGAGACTATATTAGCCTCACAAAGGAAAAAAGCTGAGAAAAAGAAGAGCGTAAGGAAATCTAGAAAACCAAAAAAGAAGGAAGGTGACGAGAATGCCATTTAAGGCCATATATAATAGTGTTAATGATTTTTATGCTCTTCTCTCTTCTATTTCTAAGTTAACGGACACTATAACAATTAATTTTACAGAAAATGGTATAAATTCCAAATATCTTACTGAAGACAAAGTAATAATGTGTATAATTAACATACCTAAGGGCGTAATGGATGAATATGAAATAGAAAAAGAAGTGGGAATAAAGCTTAATCTTAAGGACATAAAAAAACTATTGTCTAAGGCTAAATCCAAGAATTCAAGAATAGAAATTGAGGAAACGGATTCTGGTATTAAAGTAGTCATAAGAGATGAGAGAACTAAGACACGAAGCAATATGTATATAAAGGCAGAAAAGACAGATGTAGAAGGAATTAAGGAACCTAATGTTCCACTATCTACTTTAGCCGTCATGCCTGAAAGAATTCTAAAAACTGTTATAGATGATGCATTAGAGATCAGTAGTGAGGAGACTACGTTCTCATCTGAAGAAAACGGATTGTCAATTATTGCGGAGGAATCTGGAAAGTCCTATATCGCTAAACTAGTAAAGGATAGTCCATTATTGGAATTAAATGTTGAAAAACCGGCTAAGGCAGTATATGGTCTTGAGGTATTAAAAACAGTCGCATCAGTTTCGGGAATAACTAAGAATATAAAGATAAGCTTTGGGGAAAACTTACCTATGAGAGTAGAAAATGGAACAGAAGGAGGTCCCTCACTTGTATTTTGGGTCGCTCCTAGGGCTCCTAAATAATACTACCCCTCCTCTCTTTGCGATGGCCTGATAAATATTTCTAGAATTAAGAATGTTATTTCTCTCTCCTTCAATTACAATGAAATTAGCTTTTTTACCTTCAATTAAAGGATTAGCTCCAAATATCTTACCATTTATAGTTGCTCCTTTTATAATTTCTTTTGAATAGTCGGACTGAGGATCTAATAGTCTACTAATCAAGAGGGCAGTTTCCATTTCTCTCCATAAATCAGGATGTATCCAAGCACCATTATCTGTACCTAGGAGAAGATTTACATGATGTCTTAACATTAGATTTAGTCTAGGAATACCAGTAGAGAACCACATATTGCTTCTTGGACATGTAACTATAGAAATTCCCTTTTCCTTTACTATCATAATTTCATCCTCTGTTAGATGAGTCCCATGTATTATTATATCAGGCTTAATATGTTTTATAATATACTCGAAGTCACCAGCTAAATTTTGTTTCATTGTCTCTGATACGTGAACAGCTACTATTTTATTGCCAAATATATCTCTTATACTCTTAAGTTCAACACTGTTATATGTAGTTGCAGTTGGTAACCCGTAACCATCGGATAAATTATATAATTTTCTTAAATTATAATCATTAAACTCATCTTTTTCTAATCTCCCTAAAACTTTATAAGTGATCCAGTTTAATTTCCTTAAATCGTTTACTATTGTAGAACCGTAAATTCCTTCTTCTCTGAAATCAACTACTATTGATATGCCTAACTCATTTTCTAGGTTTAGGAATTTTTCTATAGATTTTACTATCTCTATTTTCCTCTTACTTTTTAGAATTCTATATTTTTCGCTACTTGGATCTCCTACAAGTTCCTTTATACTCTTATCTATTCCAAATTCTGGTTCAATAAAGTCTGCTGAGTGTGTATGAGAGTTTACTAGAGCCGGTAAAGCTATCCCAGTCCTAAAATCTTCGCCTGTTTGATATCCATTCCCTATATGAGTTACTATTCCGTCAGTAATTTCTATATTGACTTCTTTTAGTGGTTCCAATTCTTCGCCTACTAAAGCCATTCCTACATTAATGACTTTACTATCCATCTAAGTTCCCTATTAGAACGTATAGTTTCCAAAGCTGACGTTGCTCCTTTCATTGCCAATCTTGGATTTTTACCTCTTCCTATTCCTAATTTTACATCGGTTATTCTTTTTGTAATGTCTATTAGATCACTTATATTATCAATAGTTGATAGTACTATTATATTATCTCCTCCTAAATATTGCGTTATACCTCCTATTTCTTTTGCCATTTCTGTTATGCTAGTGTATATTCTGTTAACTTTTAGAAAGGCTTCATAGACGGACTGTCTAGATAGATTCGAGAAACCGTTTAAATCAAAATGTCCTACTATTACATCCTCATCTCTAGAAGTAGAGATCTCTATTCTACCTTCTCCTAATTTATCTAGACATTGTGTAGCCTTAGTCTGAGCTTCTAGCGGTGTTTTCCCATATTCCTCGCACGCTCTTATCGGGAGAGGTGATATTGATGATATTCCTTTAAATATTTCCAATTTTTGATATTCTGAAATTCCATCAACTGGAATTAAATAATAATCATACCTTAAAGGTAAAAGAAAACTTCCCTCTTTTGATACAATCTCGTTAGACGATGCAGCTAACCTATGCTGTGTTGTCTGTATTATCCATTCTCTATCAGTTCCAAGAGTTTCTGTCCATTCTCTATAATTTATAAACTCTATAACGAGAATCTTCATTTTATTACCTTTTCTTTATTATATTCCATTTTTCTTAGTCTTCTTATCATCTTTATTGCAGATTCTGCTGCTCTTGTCGAGTACTCTTCTATTCTTTCCATAGCTTGCTCATGCGTTGCTCCAGGACCTATTATCCCTAATGCAACAGGCTTTTCATATTCCAGACTTATATCCGAAATTAGTCTCGCAACCTGGTTACCTATTAGGTCATCATGTTTGGTTTCGCCCTTTATTATTGCACCTAATACTACTATTCCGTCTATATCATCTCTTTTAGCTAATTTCTTGACAGCTAACGGTATTTCAAAAGAACCCGGAACGCTAAATATAATTTGTACTACACCACCTAGAAATTCTATATGAGAAATAGCTCGATCTAGCATGAGCTTAGTTATATCGTAATTAAACTCAGCAACAACTATTCCTAATTTAATCGAGGCTTCCTGCATTTTTGTACCCCTGCCTTAAACCCTTACCAGCAAAAGATGTTAACGCTTCTTTTCCATCTCTTACAAGGTAAACTAGATTTTTAGCATGTTTTTCCGTCCTATCTATAGCTATATCTTTCAATTTGTCTTCATCTTCAGCTTCGTCTTCGTGGACTGTTACATCAATTACATGTTTCATTGTAAGTATCTGTACTGTTATTAAACCAATGCTTGACGCCAGATAGCTATACTTGTCAAGCATTGTCTTTCCTACCCACCCTAAAGTTATAACACCATCACACCCCAATTCTATTAGTTTTCTTGCAGCTACTGGTAAGTCTTTTATTCCAGGGACGGTATATCGCTCTATCTTAGAGCCTGGATCAGTCTCCTTAATAGTCTCTATTGCTACTGATGCCATATTAACTCTAGAAAATGTGGTATCAGCTATACCATATTTTCTCAAGGATAGACTACCTCCAAAATGTCTTTCCCTGTAACTAGTGGAATCCCTTCGTTTCTGCTAAATCTATAAGCCTTTTCTTTGTTCAAGCTTTTACCTTCATCTAGCATTTCAGCAAATACAACGCTTTTTTTAAGCCCTACATATTCAGCTAATGCTACAGACAATTCTGTGTGTCCCCTTCTATTCTTTAGTCCTCTAGAAGCAAGAACTGGAACGTGACCCGGTGCATAAAATTCATTGTAAAATCTATTTATTGCATCCTTATCTTCAAGGTCAATTTCCTCAATTATCGAGTGAAGTTTACTTATTGTTGTTGCCCTATCATAATCTGATATACCCGTAGTTGTACTTATGTGATTTACATAAATCATAAATGCTGGTTCATCCCCATATTTTGGTCTTTTTATAAGTTTAGAATACCCTGCTTTTTCTAGAATTTTTGTTAGAAAGGATAAGCCTAATTTTTCTGTCTCATTATGACCTGTAGCGTAACAAATTAGACCACCAGCTTTATTTCTAAGAGTTAAAATTTTTTTCCAATCTATTACCCCAGCGTAGAATATCATATCCGTTTCTTCCTCTCTTCCATCAAAATCATATACAAGTACTGGAAGCCCAGATTCCCATGTCTTTCTTATCTCTTCTTTTAGGTTCATATATCTATCTTACAGCAATGATATTTAAGTATTTACTTATTGCGTTTTACTAACTTTAGTGTTATAGATACAATAATAACAACAACCATTATAATTATCATAAAGTAATTGAGGTCTAATGGATTATTTCTTACTTGTGGATTCGTAGTGATAGGAGCTGAAATATTACTAAAGAATTCAGTTATATTAGATATGTGTCCTATATAAATGGATTTTATTGATACATTGCCTAAAACTAGTTGTCCCTTATTTATGTAGAGAACATATGTTATGTTTTGGCCATCAAGATAGTTTAAATTCATAGTATATTTATTACTAAAATGATATATATGTGTAAAGTTACCTGTTATGTTAAAATTGGTTGTAATGATAAGAATATCAGTTTCATTATTTATTGTTATATTTACTATGTATTTTGGATAACATTGTATTTCTACTTCAGTCAGGTAAGTAGGAAATCCCTCCATAATAGTTAGTGAGGCAACGCAGGGAACAGCAATCATAATAGTAGTTAATATTATTATGCTAGCTCTCTTTAACATCTGATAATAAATATAAGCATGTAATATATAAAACGGTATAGGAAATGTCTGCTACTCCCTATAATCCTTATAATTGGAAGTTTCTTCTGTTAACGCAAGTATGGCTAGTTGCAATTTCTATTATTTTATCATACTTTCCACAATATTATATAGAAGCTCTTGCTATATATTTTGTTGTATTTCTAGGTATAAGTTTTTCTATACAATATAAGACAAATCCGATGTTTAGAGATAGGAAATTACTTGCCGAAGTAGCTAATTCTAGGGTAATTTATGAAGAGAAAGATGTTACTAAGATTGTTCAAGCCGATGCAGAACTTCAGAGAGAGTATATGGAGGCCGCAAAAAAGAACTTGAGTATGATGGGTATATATGTAGTTTACATAATAGCACTATTCATTGCGTATGGATACTTAGTGAGATTTGCTGATAGTTTTCCTGGTACATATGGAAGACTTTTGGTATACCTTGTATATTTTGAGGCACTATATTTGGTAGGTTACTTCATGTTTAGAAAAATCTTAAGACCTACAATGATGAGCGTTATGGCACCTACATCATATAGCGTTACCGAAAAAGGGATATACAGCAAGAAAGGCTACTCTACATTTCTTCACGCTAAGCATCTAGTTGACTCAAAAATAGATGTAAACAAAGAAAAACATTACGTGGAAATAGACTCCACTAGTACTAAATTACCCTATAAAATTAGACTTTATGCCCCAGACGTTGATAGGTTGATGGAATATATAGAAAGAGTAAAGAGATTAGAGCTTAAAAGACAGAGTTCTTCTCAAC
The DNA here is from genome assembly GCF_000632495.1 of Candidatus Acidianus copahuensis. Classification (GTDB taxonomy): domain Archaea; phylum Thermoproteota; class Thermoprotei_A; order Sulfolobales; family Sulfolobaceae; genus Acidianus; species Acidianus copahuensis. The sequence continues at coordinate 82,652 of NZ_JFZT01000048.1, forward strand.
AGCAGAAAAGTGAAGGTGCGAATACATAGCTAAGGTTTTATCGTTTTTTACACCGTCATAACCTTCTGATAAACCTTTTCCCATTAAGTTTTTGAATACAAACTTTTTCTCATTAACCTGGAGAGGATAAGAATAATGAAATTCATGGGCTCTTAATACTTTACCTTTATCCGCTACAAATGTTTTTTCTAAAGCTTCTAACTCTGTATAACTTAAAGTAAGCTTACCCTTAGATGCTATTTCAATATCGAAGAGACCAACCATCGAGTATTTACCCTGTTCATTTACTAGTTTTTTCGAGAGATACATTAATCCTCCGCATTCAGCAAGGATGGGTATACCAGAGTATGACGAATTTTTAATCCATTTTATCGTAGTAGTAGATGCTTCAAGTTCCTTCATAAATAGCTCCGGATATCCTCCACCTATATAGATAAATTCTGCCTCATCAATTTTTTCATTATTTATAGGACTAAAGAATTCTATTTTATATTTCTCTGATATTCTGTCCAGATTTTCGGTATAGTAAAAGCTAAATGCCTGATCATAAGCTATTGCAGCTACTTTTTTATTTTCGTTTGCTGTTTCATTTAAATCTTTATGGTTATTATTAAGTTCAATTTGTTCTGTAGAATTAGCTATTTCAATTAATTTATCTAAATCTACATTCTCCTCAATTAGCTTAGCAGCATTATTTATTACTCTTTCAGCTTCTCTATATCCTTCTACAGTATATAGGCCTAGATGCCTTGAGGGTATTTGAATTGATTTATCCCAAGGAATAAATCCTAGGACTGGTATAGTCGTAGCTTCTTTACAATACTCGAAATGTTTAGAAGATCCAACCTTGTTAAATATCACTCCTTCAACTCTCGCGTTTCTATATTTTTTAAGACCTTCAATTATAGCCCCAACCGTTGTGCTAACATTACTGCAATCCATCACAAGCACTATTGGAGTTTTTGTGAGTTCAGATAGTTTGTATGTACTAAATTCTATACCTATACCATCATATAAACCCATTACCCCTTCTATTACAGATATATCATAGCCAGGAGAATATTTCAATAGAGTTTTAATAACGTTATCACTTCCCATCATAAATAGATCTAAGTTAAATGAAGGTGAACCTGTAGCTATCTTATGATAGCCGGGATCTATAAAGTCAGGTCCTACTTTAAATCCTCTCACTTTCATCCTTTTTGAGAGAGCCTTCATTATGCCTGAGGAAATTAAAGTTTTACCAGAATTACTCCTGTCAGATGCTATTACTATCCTAGGAACTTGTGATTCCATGTAGTAAATTCCTGAGAAATAAAGATAAAGCTTTATACTTTAAGAATGTGGCTATGAGGGCAGTTTATGAAGATTCTTCGCACATCAAGTCTATCCTAATAGCGTTAGCTAGACTAGTAGATGAAGCATCAATTAAATTTGGAAAAGAAGGCATTGAATTAGTTGCTATGGATAGAGCTCATATATCACTAATAAAATTAAAAATTCCTAAGGAAGGGTTTAAGGAATATGAAATAGAAGAAGAAATTAATTTCGGATTTAACACCCAATTTCTAATGAAAGTGATTAGCTCAGCAAGAAGAAATGAAACAATAGAATTTTCAGCTGAGGATCCTTCTATAGTATTCATTAGAATCGTGGGATCTATAATGAAGGAATTCAAGATAAATAATATAGATATTTCACAGCCAGATATTCCAGAGCTAAATCTTCAGTTTGATGTTAATGCTCTAGTTAATTCATCGGCTTTTAAGAAAGCAGTTGATCAAATATCCTCTGTTAGTGATGAAATAGATTTCTCTGCAGATGAGAACGGTATTAAACTTTCAACTAAATCTGAAACTAATGTTGAAGTAGAACTAACTAAGGATATGGGTGCTGTATCTGAATTAGAATTAACTAAGCCAACAAGTTCTACATATTCATCAGAGTATCTATCTGATATCCTAGTTCTTACCAATCTTTCAGGCAATACAAGGTTATTCTTTGGGGAACAAAAACCTTTACAACTACAGTTTGATATGGAAAATGGAGGTAATGTAGTATACCTTCTAGCTCCCCAGATGGGATAACAAAATTTGACATAGCTATAACAGGAAGCTATCCAAAGGCTCTACAGCTTGGTAAGATAATTTCGAGATATAGAACCGGTAAGGCAAACGAAGAGATCTTGCAAAAAGCTATAGAAAGGGAAGAAGAAAAGTTTTTCAAACTTGTAAATTCGATAGGTGTAAAGTATAGTAGTGACGGACTATTTAGATGGGATGACGTAGTAGATGTTACTTTTAGTTACATTGAAGGTGCAGAAAAAGGAGATTTGATGAGATTTTTTGATAATAACTTTTATTATAGACGTCCTATAATAAAAAAGAAAATAAAACCAAATTCAAATGAATTTTTGAAATATATAAAAGATGATCAACGGTTATTAGATAAATTAGGAATAAAAGTCGGGTTAAGTGTAGTTATACTAGGCCCATTAAGCTATCATAATCTTTCTGAAAATAAGGTATATGACTCTCTAGAACTCCTTTCTGATTATGCAAATGTAGTAAATTCTGTAGTTAAATCAATAGGTAATCAAGTTAAAATTTTAGAGATTCATGAACCATCGATTTCAGACAAATTAGTTAAGAAAGATATCTTAGAGAGATTGCCATCAATTTACGACGAAATGCTCAAAGGGGTAAATATACCTAGTTTATTATTAACATATTTTGAACTTAACACATCTAGGCTTGAGTATTTGTTTAAGTTACCAGTAACATATTATGGTATAGATGTAGCAGAAAATAAAAATAAGCTTGGAATAATATATAGATATTTTAATGGGAAAAAAGTGTTTTTAGGCGTTATAAATACTAGAAATACTAGGATGGATAGCATATCTTCGATGAGACTTATATTGAGGAAAGCAAAAGATAAAGGGGCTGAAGAGATTCTTGTGGGTAATCCTGGACCTATGGATTTTATTCCAGAAGTTGTGGCAAAGAGAAAACTTTCTCTTCTATCCAAATTGAGGTGAGAGTATGTTAGATCTCCCAATCTTACCAACAACTGTAATAGGAAGTTATCCGAGACCAAAATGGCTTAGAGAATCTATTAGGTTAAGTAAGATAGGAAAAATGTCTAATGATGAATTGATCGAATCCTTTAACGATGCTGCACTTGCAGTCCTTCACGATCATTATTTGGCTAATGTGGATGTACCTACGGATGGTGAAGTTAGACGTGATGAGATGACAGAATTTTTCGCTGAAAAATTAGGTGGGTTTAAATTTTATGGACCAGTTAGAGTTTGGGGTACAGCATATTATAGGAAACCCGCTGTAGTTTCAAAGGTTGAGTATAAAGAACCTATGCTTGTTGACGAATTTAATTATGCAAAATCTATCTCATATACATCCAATCTTAAAATTACTATAACAGGTCCATATACTATTGCATATTGGTCTTATAACGAATATTATAAAGACATGAAAGATCTTACTTTTGATCTTGCAAAAATTATAAACAGGGAAATGCGAAATTTAGTTGAGGCAGGAGCAAAGATAATCCAAATCGATGAACCTGCAATACACTCGACTAAAAAAGATATAGAATGGGCAGTAGATGCTGTAAACGAATCATTAAAGGGAATTAATGCTAAGTTAGTTCTTCATATTTGTTATGGCGATTATAGAATAGTCGCGCCATATTTGAATGAATTCAATGTAGATCAAATAAACTTTGCACTGAAAATATACGACTATAAATATCTTGACCTCTTTAAGAAATATGGGTACGAAAAGGAATTAGGTCTAGGAGTAATTGATGTACATAATAGAAGAGTTGAAACTGCTGAGGAGATTGCTAAGGATATAAAATATTCGATGAAGTATTTTCCTGCCGAAAAGCTATGGATCAATCCTGATTGTGGACTTAAGCTATTACCTAGAAAGATAGCCTTTGAAAAACTTCAAAATATGGTTAAAGGCACAAATCTGGTAAGGGAAGAACTTAAAAGAACAAGTTAAAATAATAGTTAAGGAGGTTTACTTTAATGAATAAAAAAAGGGCAAGAGGCAAATCTCACTCAACTAGACCTGTTAGGGCGGGTTCTCCAAAGTGGGTGAGATTTACCAGAGAAGAAGTGGAGATGTTAATAGAGGAGCTAGCAAAGAGAGGATACGGATCTAGTATGATAGGCGTTATCTTAAGGGACCAATATGGTATACCTTTGGTAAAGCAGATAACAGGAAAGAAAGTGAGTGTAATTCTCCAGGAAAAAGGGTTATCTCCTCAAATTCCAGAAGATCTATTTAATCTAATTAGAAAAGCTGTTAATGTTAGAAGACATTTAGTAGAATATCCTAAAGATAAAGTATCAAAGAAAGGATTAGAGGAAATAGAATCTAAAATAAGAAGATTAGTAAATTACTATAGAGTTACTGGAAAACTTCCCGCTAACTGGCGTTATGATCCAGCAGCAGCAGAACTATTAATAGCCTCCTCATCTTAGAGCTATTCGCACCCAATTTTTTTGATTTTTCCTTTAATTGCTAGTTCATAAGCTTTTCTTGTCAGTTCATCAGCAATGCTGTTTTCTGTTCTTGGAACCCATTGGAATTTGATATAATCCATGCTTTTAACAATATCAATTACTTTTTTATAGATCTGATATATTCTTTGAGACTTTACTCTATATTCCCCATTAATTTGTCTTATAACTAGCTGGCTGTCTCCTCTTATTATAGCACTCTTGATACCTAGCTCTAATAGCTTTGTTAGCAAACAATATATCCCCATATATTCTGCTACATTATTTGTCGAGTCCTTGCTCCAAGGTTCTGCGGCCAAGCCGTATCCTTCTATTTGTTTGTTATCGATGAATATGACATAACCATAAGTAGCTATACCACCAGGGTTTTTAGGCTCACATAATCCGTCAAAATTTGCTATTATCATAACGTTTCTTCTATTCTTTCCCTTAATATATCTGCGATTCTCTTATCTACTCCAATTGGTTTAGTTATTCTTATTTCAATTTGTTTATTAGAAAATATTATTTTATTATTTTCTATTCCTATTAACTTAGGTATATCTCTATAAAAATGCATACCAGCTGCGAAAAGCAAAGGTACTACTACTATTTTATCAACTCCTTTTGATGCTAGAGACTCTGTAGCCTCCCTCAAAGTTGGTTTATTGAATTCTAGAAATCCATATTCAACAAAGTCAAAATAACTAGTAAGAAGATCCTTATATTTTTCAGCTATATCGCTCCATTCATCAATTCTGCTACCATGAAGAGCTAAAAGTACGCCAATCATATACAAGTCTATAACTTCGAGTTTATATACTTGTGTCTTAATACCAAAATGAAAGGTGATACAGTTGGCGGACTTTAAAATTGTCATCTCGGACCCAGCTTCTAAGAAGGTTAAGCAAATGAAAATTAAGGCAAAGGCAGACGAAAGTATTCAGTCTGTAGAAGGCGAAAAAGAAGGAAAAAACGTACCACTTGGCAAGATTAATAGTAAGACTAAACAGGCTTTAGGTGTGGAGAATTTTGTTTCTCTCTCCGTAATAAGGAAGGAAGGAGATAAGATTGTTAATGTAAAGGTTCACCTCTTAGTTCAAGTGGACGAAAATATCCCTGATAATGAGATTCATGTTAATAAAACAGTAGCTGAGAAGCTAGGAGGAGATGAGTTAGTTGTTACTGCGTATAGAACTAAAGCATTTCAGTTATCCTTAGATCAGAGCAAGTTGAATCTCTTCGGCATAAAGATAAACGACGAAATTACGCTAGATATCTCGGGAACTAGTCTGAAACTTAAAGTGACAGGTGGTTCCGATAATACCGGGTTTCCAATGAGGCCAGATGTTTCCGGTCCTGCAAAGAGGAGAATATTACTCTCAGATAAACCAGGTTTCATTCCAGAAGAAGATGGAGAGAGGAGAAGAAAGACAGTTAGAGGAGATACTATAAGCAATGAAATAGTCCAAATAAATGCTGTAATTTTAAGGTGATTTTTTGGCTTGGCCTAAGGTTCAACCAGAAGTCAATATAGGAGTCGTGGGTCATGTAGATCATGGTAAGACTACTTTGGTCCAAGCTCTGACAGGGATTTGGACTTCCAAGCATTCAGAGGAACTAAAACGTGGTATGACAATAAAACTAGGCTATGCCGAAGCTAGTTTTGGATTTTGCAAGTCATGTAGAAAGCCGGATGGATATGTGAATGAGGAATCATGTAGACAATGCGGAAGCGATGAAGAACCAGAGTTTCTTAGACGAGTGTCATTTCTAGATGCGCCAGGACACGAAGTGCTTATGGCAACAATGTTATCAGGTACAGCCATATTAGATGGAGCAATTCTAGTAGTTGCGGCAAATGAACATTTTCCTCAACCACAAACTAGAGAACATTTTGTAGCACTTGGAATAGTTGGTGTAAAAAATCTAATAATTGTCCAGAATAAGGTAGATGTAGTCTCAAAGGAAGAGGCAATTGACCAGTATCGTCAAATCCAAGATTTCCTAAAGGGAAGTTGGGCAGAAGGAACACCAATAGTCCCAGTTAGCGCTCTCCATAAAATTAACATTGATGCATTAATTCAAGCCATTCAAGATAAGATACCCACTCCAGTTAGAGATGAGACTAAAGTCCCAATAATGCTAGCAGTGAGGAGCTTTGATGTGAATAAACCTGGGACAAATGTTAGAGATATGGTTGGTGGAATAATCGGAGGAAGTATTTTACAAGGTGTTTTCAAGATAGGTCAAGACGTAAAAATTGTACCTGGTATTAGACTTGAAAATCGGGGAAAAGTCCTTTATGAACCTATATACACTAAAGTATTCTCGCTAAGATTTGGGGACTTAGAAGTTAAGGAAGCAAGGCCTGGAGGCTTAGTAGCTATGGGAACGTTTCTAGATCCATCGATAACTAAAGGCGATAGTCTTGTAGGTAATGTAATAATTGATGCAAAATCTAGCATTCAAGTTTTGTCAAGGCTTAGGTTTACCTATTCATTACTTGAGAGAGTTGTAGGTAGTAAAGAAATGGTAAAGGTAGAACCAATAAGGTCTAAGGAAAACCTCATGATAACTCTAGGTTCATCTACAACTCTAGGAGTAGTAACATCAGCGAAGTCAGATGAGATAGAAGTAGAGCTTAGAAAGCCTGTTGCTGTATGGGAAAATAAAGTTAGACTAGTTATAAGTAGACAGATAGGTGGGAGGTGGAGGCTTGTAGGATGGGGTCAGGTAATTCTATAGGAATTTTAGTAGACACTAATATATTATTATATGTATACGATGGTTTAGATCCTTTTTGGAAAATTATAGATTATTTCGATTATAAGCCAAATTTTTATGTTCATAAAGTTACTATTATGGAGTTAAATAAATTATTGGAAAAATACAGCGGTTCTATTCTTATGCAGAAAAAAATAAGGCTGGCATTAGGTTATCTAGAAGTTAATAGTCAAAATTGGAAAGAAATATCTCAGCCTGAAGGAAATTATCAAGTCGATGATATATTGCTAGATACTGCATCTTTATACAATTTAGCAATTTTTACTAACGATAAAAATCTAAAAAGGAAGGCTCTGTCTAAAGGCCTAAAGATAATTTTCTTGAAGGGAAAAGGCAAAATTATAAAATCATATTTCCCTATCTAAGCTGATAGACATGTTTAAAGTTATTAAGGCAAAGGGAGTTGTTAGAATACCTCCAGAGTACTTTGGTGAAGACCTTAATCATATTGCACTTAACATTCTTAAAAGTGAATACCAGGAACGGTTATTTAAAGATTTAGGACTAGTTTTAGGCATACTTAATGCGAATGTTAGCGAAGAAGGAATGATAGTTTTCGGAGATGGAGCTACATATCATGAAGTGGAGTTTGAACTCTTGACTTTTGTACCTACAATCCAAGAGATAATAGAAGGCCCTATAGTCCAGGTAGATAATTATGGGATATATGTAAATATGGGGCCAATGGACGGTTTGGTACATGTTTCTCAGATTGGTGATGATAACTTTAAGTTCGATAATGTCAGAGGAATTTTAGTCGGTGAAAAATCCAAGAAAACATATCAGAAAGGTGATATAGTAAGAGCTAGAGTAGTTACAATTTCTTCAGCATCCTCTTCTGGGAAGATGCCTAGAATAGGTCTTACAATGAGGCAATTAGGACTTGGAAAATTAGGGAAGTGATAGTTATGCCAAGCTCAAGTGTGTTTAAGGCTTGTAAAAACTGCAAGGCTCTAGTTCCTTTAGAACAGGATATATGCCCTGTATGTGGGGGAAATTCATTTGCTAAAGATTGGGATGGTATGATAATAATAGTAAGCGAGAAATCAGAATTAGCCAACCTTATTGAGGCTAAGAAACCTTGGAGATATGCAATCAATCTAAAGTAGATATATGTTTTGTAGTTCAAGGCAAGGTTAGAGAAGAATTAAGAAGGCCCTATGGTATTCTTTTTACCAGAAAAGATAACTTAATAAGCTTTATTTTAATGTTTAAAAGAATTATAAGTGTTGGCGACGTAGTTACAAGCTACTTAGTTAAAGAGGGTATAATACCATTTTTGTCGATAATTGATGGTAAAACTAAGAGACAAGTCTATGTTAACAATATAGCTGATTCCAAGACGATACATTTACGTAATGAGCCAGGCGTAATAAGGTTAAGCGTTATGGAAAGAATTAGAAAAATATTGGATGATAATAAGAAAAGCACGTTACTTATAGATGGCGAAGAGGATCTATTAGTTATACCCGCCGTTATGTATGGTCATATAGATGATGTTATAGTATATGGGCAACCTAATGTAGGAGCTGTAGGTTTAGAAGTCTCGGATATAATGAGATGGAGAGTTAAAGATTTACTCTCAAAATTTATTGTTAAAAAATGTAACGAGTAACCTTAATTGATTTGAAATTAATATAATTTTTATGCTTAAAATTTAGTTTTAAATATTGATAAAAATAACTAGTAATACAGCTTTGAACTAAAGCTAGCATTTATATATCAGGCCTGCGCGAGCTCATCACCATTCAGACCTTTCGAGCCTCTTCATCTGTGAAAAATTAAATTATAGTAGATCTTTTTAGTTCTTTTGACAGCCTTTCATATCTTTCTATATCAGCTTTGGATAGGCTTGGAGCTACAGTTTTTAGAGCTTCTTCGAAATGTTTCATACTGACCTTTCCTTCAGTTTTCTCCATACACCTTCTCATTTCTTTGTTATAACATTCATCTACTAATTTTTCATTCGAGGTGCATTCTGATTTAGCTTTTTGATCGCACTTATAAGAAATTTCTCTTAGCATATTCATTGTAGCTTCTCTAACCAATGCTTCTATATCTGCCCCCGTATATCCTTCAGTCTTCTCAGCAACCGTTTCAAGATTTACATCAGTATCCAATGGGACATTTCTAGTATGAACCTTAAGTATATCTAATCTAGCAACTTTATCTGGAGGTGGAACATAAATTAGTCTATCGAATCTTCCAGGCCTCAATAGAGCTGGATCAAGTATATCTGGTCTATTAGTAGCGGCAATAACTACGACTTTATTTAGAGCTGTAACTCCATCCATCTCAGCTAATAGTTGATTTACCATTCTTTCCGTAACTCCGCTGTCATGAGAGAATCCCCTAGTAGGAGCTATAGAATCTATCTCATCAAAGAAAATAACTGTAGGCGATGTTTGTCTAGCTCTCTTGAATATCTCTCTTATCGCTTTTTCACTTTCTCCAACCCACTTTGACAATACCTCAGGTCCTCTTACGGCTATGAAGTTTGCCCCACTCTCTGTAGCTACAGCCTTAGCCAGCATTGTCTTTCCAGTACCAGGAGGACCGTAAAGTAAAACTCCTTTTGGTGCTCTTATTCCAGATTTGCTAAAGACATCTGGGAATTTGATTTGCCATTCTACAGCCTCTTTTAATTGCTGCTTAACGTTATCTAGACCGCCTATATCTATCCATTTTACCTTTGGAACTTCTACATATACTTCTCTAAGTAAAGTAGGTTGTATTGTCTTCATAGCATCTCTAAAATCATCAGCCGTAACTTGAAGTTCCTTAAGTACCTCAGCGGGAATTTGCCCTTGATCCAAATTTATGTTTTTAACGTTTATAAATCTCCTTAACGCGCTTAGAGCAGCTTCCTTAGCTAAAGCTGCTAAATCCGCACCGGTATAACCGTTAGTAGTTTCGGCTATTTCATCTAATACTTTGTCCCTTTGCTGCTCATCTATAGGCATATTTCTTGTATGAACTTGTAAAATTTCTTTTCTTGCCTTTGTATCTGGAGGCCTGATCTCGATTTCTCTATCAAATCTTCCTGGTCTTCTTAATGCTGGATCTACCGCGTCAACTCTATTAGTAGCCCCTATTACAACAATTTTCCCCCTTCCTTTTATACCATCCATTAATGTGAGAAGTTGTGCGACAACTCTCTTTTCTACCTCTCCTGTAACTTCCTCTCTTTTAGGAGCTATGGCATCAATCTCGTCTATAAAGATTATAGAAGGGGCATTTTTTTCAGCTTCATCGAATATTTGTCTTAACCTCTCTTCACTTTCACCGTAGAATTTGCTCATAATTTCTGGACCGTTTATTGAAACAAAATATGCCCCAATTTCGCTAGCTAATGCCTTAGCTAGAAGGGTTTTACCTACACCAGGAGGACCGTAAAGTAAAACTCCTTTTGGTGGCTCTATTCCGAGCCTTTGGAAAAGTTCTGGATGCTTCATGGGAAGTTCAACAATTTCTCTTATCCTTTCTTTGACATCATCCAGATCCCCTATGTCCTCCCAAGTTACTTTAGGATGTCCAGTTTCACCTTTTACTGGTTCTTCTCTAATCTCAAGTTGAGTTGAAGAATCAATGAAAACGTAATTACTTGGCTGGGTATTGACAACTATTAGTTCCAGCTCTCCAGTATATACCGGAACTGGAATCGTTTCTCCCTTTACTAATGGTCTATACATTAACTGGTCTTTTACATAATCGATAAAACTCTCATCAAATCTTATTTGTTGAGTTGGAGCCAACACAATCTTTGTAGCCTTTTCGACCTTTGTCTTTTTTACTGTAACTTCGTCTCCGATTCCTACGCCTATAGTTTTCCTTACATAACCGTCAATGCGTATTTCGTTATTCTGTATATCATATAGTGGCATGGCCTGGACAAGGGATGAACCACTAGGTCCAATAATTTCAATATAATCCCCCGTAGAGATGCCAAGTCTGTTCATTGTATCTTCTGAAAGCCTAGCTATCTTTCTTCCTATATCCCTCTGCCTAGCCTCGGATACTCTAAGCTTAATGTTCTGTGACATAGGTTAGGATTACTCAACCTTTTAAATAAGTCTTATTCACAAACTGTAGTTATGGGAAGAGACGATATTCCATTAGCTACATATCTAAACTCATGCCCAAATTGTGGGGGGGATATTACTACACTTAAACTTTTAGCAGGATCCGCTTGTGATAGATGTGTTCCTGAGGAAAGAACATTCAACTCTATTCAGGATCTAATATTATTTTTAGACTCTACGGATAAACTAGATCGTCTTAACAATGTCAGACAATTATTAGGCGATCTAGAAAAAGTCAGTAATTTATTCGTTAAAATTTTGGGTTCCCCTCCTCTAGGTCCTCAAAGATCTTGGATCATAAGAGCTCTAAGAGGAGAGAGTTTTGCTGTCGTTGCCCCTCCAGGTTTAGGAAAGACAACTTTTGGTACAATAATGTCTCTCTTCTACTATATGAAAGGAAAGAAGAGTCTGATGATTTTTCCAACTAAGACGCTAGTAACTCAGGTAGCTCAGCGACTTACATCTATGAGCAAAAATCTCGGTAGTACCTCGCCTAAATTAGCGTATTATTACTCTGGATTAACATCTTCTCAAAAACAAGAATTTATAACTAGCCTCGAGTCAGAGGACTTTGACGTTCTTATATCTACGTCCAGATATATCATGAAAAATATCGGTAATATAGAAAAATATAATTATAATTATCTTTTTGTTGACGATGTAGATTCGGTATTGAAATCAAGTAAAAGCGCCAATGTAATTTTACGTCTTGTTGGTTTTACTGATAATGATGTAATCTCAGTTAAGGAACTTCTCAAAGAATCTAGAAATAATTATGAGGAAGCTTATGAGAAAATAAGTAAGATAAAAGAGAAGAAAATTAAGGATAAAATAGCAATATTTTCTTCCGCGACTATAACGAAGGGAAATCCTGTTTTCTCATCTCTCATGGGATTTAAACCTGGAAGTGCAGTGATATATCTTAGGAATGTAATAGACTCATACGTTCAAAGCGATCAAGATCAAATATCGCTCATAAATTCTCTAGTTCAAAAATTAGGCTCAGGAGGAATTATCTATGTTCCTGTAGATAAGGGAATTAAGTATGCTAAGGAACTTGCTAGTAATATACATCAAATAAAGTCAGCAGTAATAACATCCAATTCTACTTCAAAGCTCGAAAAATTTGAGTCTGGAGAAATTGATGTACTGATAGGTACTGCAACTCATTATGGAATTCTGGTAAGAGGTATTGATTTACCTTGGAGAGTTAGATATGCCATTTTTGCAGGTATTCCTAAATTTCAATTTAAAATAGGCGAAACGATGCATCCTCTAGCCATGTTAAAGATGCTTACTCTCATTTCTCTAGTTTCAAGGAATCAAGATGTCACTAGAATTCTTAGAATAGTTAGAGGTAGGCTAAGGAATATATCTACAATGTCTTTAGCTTTATTGGCTAAAGACATAAAAGAAGAAAAGATCAACGATAAATATATAGAAGAAGCGTATAAAATTGTAAATAAATATCTTTCAGATAATTCTATGCTAGAAAAGATTTCTGAGATTGGCGAGATGTCTATAAATAACGGATACGTTTCAGTCCCGGACTATCTAACATATATTCAAGCCAGTGGAAGAACTTCTAGAATATTTGGAGGCGAACTCACTACAGGTTTATCAGTAGTACTTGTAGACAACCTTAAGTTGTTTGATTTACTAAAAAGAAGACTTTCCTTAGTCTTGGAAGATGTAAGTTGGAATAATTTGGATTTAAATAGTTGGAAAGTTGGAGATAGAAATTTAGATGATATACTAAATAAAATAGATTCCGAACGTGAAAATATCAGTAAAATCAAGAAGGAAGGATTTCTAGAATCTGCCCCCATGAAAAAGATTAAGACAATTCTATTTGTTGTAGAATCTCCAAATAAGGCAAAAACAATCTCAAATTTCTTTTCTAAACCAAGCGTTAGGGATTTCAATGGTTTGAGAGTTTATGAGACAGTAATTGGAGATAAAGTGTTAATGGTTACGGCTAGTGGAGGTCATATTTACGATCTTACAACAAAAAATCTAGGTATTCATGGTATAGAAATAGAACAGAATAGCGAGCTAACGTTTATACCGTACTACAATACAATTAAGAGATGTGCCAAAGGCCATCAGTTTACTGAAGCTAACGATGGAAAGTGTCCAACGTGCGGTTCTTTAGTAGTAAGGGATAAGAGGGATACCGTGAACTTATTATCGCAATTGGCTATTGAGGCTGATGAAATCCTAGTCGGGACAGATCCTGATGTTGAAGGAGAGAAAATTGCGTGGGACATCTATTTTTCACTTAGACCTTTTAACAAGGAAATTAAGAGAGCCGAGTTTCACGAAGTTACAAGAAAGGCTATTGTTGAAGCAATTAATAACTCGAGATCTTTTTCCGCTCCAATGCTTCGTTCCCAAATTGTTAGAAGGATCGAAGACAGGTGGATCGGATTTAGTCTCTCTATCAAGTTACAAAAGAATTTTTGGCCAGAGTATTGCAGTAATATAGTATTATCACAAACATGTAATGATAATAGGAACCTAAGCGCTGGAAGAGTTCAAACTCCGGTTCTAGGTTGGGTCATAGGTCGTTACATGAATTATGAGAAATCCAAGCGTAAAGTGTACGTAGTTAAGTTTCTAAATAATTTGTCTGTTCTGATTCCTAGACAAGGAAATATCAATAAAAAAACTAAATTCAATGTAAGGGTCGATAGTGTTTCTAAGGTCGAAGATAAGTTTGGTCCTCTTCCCCCATATACTACTGATACACTGTTATCTGACGCATCTAACCTTTATAGCATATCTGCACCGGAAACCATGAGGGTAGCTCAAGATCTCTTCGAATCAGGTCTTATTACTTATCATAGAACTGATAGTACTAGGATATCTAGTATTGGAATATTTATTGCTGAATCTTATCTAAAGCAACAATTAGGAGATAAATATAAGGAAATTTTTAAACCGAGAAGCTGGGGAGAAGGAGGTGCACATGAAGCTATACGACCTACAAAGCCCTTAGACGAGAAACAATTAAGAGCAATGATAGAGGAAGGAGAATTACAACTTCCAAAAAGATTTTCTATCAATCATTATAGAGTTTATGATCTGATATTTTCAAGGTTTATCTCTAGTCAGATTATTCCATTAACACTTATCAAGTTAAACATTAAAGTAAGAGCTTTCTTTAAGGATAATGAGCTTAAGCTAGAGAATAATAACCTCGATATGGTAATGGAAGTTAGGTTAGGATCAGACACAGATCTAAGCAGACTCTCTTTATATTTTCCTAGGATTTATTTTTCAATGAGGGAATCTACACATCAGGATTCTATCAAAAAGATTATGAACTGTAGTAATGGATGCGATTTTCAAGGCCAAGTAACATCATCTTTTCTGAAAAGTGATCATCAACTCTATACTCAAGGTGAACTTATAACTGAAATGAAGAATAAAGGAATCGGTAGACCTAGTACGTATGCAACAATTATCTCTACTCTAATAAAAAGAATGTATATAATAGAATCCAGAAATGCTAAAAGACTTATTCCATCTAAACTAGGGATAAGTGTGTATAACTTTTTAAATACTAATTATCACAATTTGGTTTCAGAAGAAAGAACTAAGATTCTTTTGGATATGATGGATGAAATTGAAGAAGGGAAGATCGATTACAGACAAGTATTAAAGCAATTATATAACGAGATCCAAAGTATTGGGTGAATAAGATGTTAATCTCTTTGACGTACATAAAGCTTAAGGAGATGTATAGAAAACATAACATAGAAAAGGCAAAAAAATTAATAAAGATGGCGAAGGACAAAGGAGCTAAACTGGTAGTTCTTCCATCGTTATTTCCCGTTGGAAATACTTTTGAGGTTTATAATAACGAGAAAAAAATGCGTAGTGTAGTGAAAAATTTAGCTGAAAAGATTCCTGGAAACTCAACTGACGCTCTTGTAAAATTAGCTATGGAAGGGGAGGTATACTTAATAGCAGGTCCTTTACTTGAGCAAGCTGGTCCTAAGATATTTTTAACAACTTTAATTATTTCTCCTGATGGGGAAATTATAGGTAAATATAGAAAAATTTTGATGTCAGAAAAAGATATAAGAATTGGTATAGCAGGAGGAAAAGAACCTCTATATGTCGTTCTTGACAAAAAGTACGGAGTTATATCGGAGGACGATTTACTTTCTCCAGAAATTAGTAGAATATTAGCCTTCGAAGGATCTCAAACGATTATAAGTACAGTAAGACCTACATCAAAAAGGCAAGATATTGTCAAACATATAGCTATTACAAGAGCTATCGAAAATAACATATCGTATTTGGTTAACGGCGAACTTGTCGAGAATGAAGATGGTGAAATAATTGGTTATTCTCCTACTTTTATAGCTACGTCGGAATCCTTGATATATAAAGAAGCTGAAGAAGAAGACTCAATTCTTCTTGTAGAAAGTACTACTATAACACAAAACAAAGAAAATATAATATCGAGACTAGCAGGAGTTGAAGGTATAATAGGAGGCCTATGTAAAAGCATTAAAAAGAATAGAATAATAGGGGAAAAGACAGTAGCTAAGACTGAACGCTAATATATACTGCTGTTCTTTTATTCTTAAAATTCTCCTTAATTATACCTTGGTTATTTAAATCCTTCAATATTCTCTTTGCTACGCTTACTGAGATATTTGCTTTGGTAGCTAAGGTATAAGGAGTAATAATTTTCTCTTTCTTTATTTCCTCTTCAACTCTTTTTATCATATCATTACCTATAACCACGTTCTTAGATATGACTTCACTTCCTGTTTTGCTTGACTTCTTCTTTCCTTTTGTCTGTTGTTGAGCATCAGTTTCTTTTTTCATCTTTTTTTCTATATTACTTATTGGTTTTTTTGAAACTCCGCCCATTGCTTACCCTAATCTTTAATCTTTCTTTTGGCAATATAAGTTATATGGAAAATAGCACTATAGAAGATCTGCTTGCTAGAGTTTCCAAATTCGCATCTATTCTTGGAATATCTAGATCTGAACTAAAAGTATATTCATTTCTTTTACTTGAGGGGCAGATGACAGCTAGAGATGTTTCCAAAAAGCTCAGTATTTCATATACAAAAATTTATACTATACTTTCAAAGCTAGAAGAAAGAGGGTGGATTAAGAAGCTAGGCAAAAAGCCAGCAGTATATGAGGCTATTTCATTAAGAGATTTATGGTCTAGTGTTAAGAGATTAATTGAAATCAAAGTAAATGAGTTTGAGAAGGAATTTATAGAGCCCCTATCATCTATATTACCTACCTCTTCAACCTACAATGTTATACTCATACCTAGCTCAAAATTAAAAGAAACTATTATAAACACTCTAAGTGATGGAAATAAATTCCTTATTGCGATATCTTTTCAAGAGCTATTAGACGAAAACGTTATTGAAACTATTAAAGTCAAAGCATTTCACTCTACAGTTAAATTAATTGTTCCAGATAGCTTTGGTTTAGAATTACCTGGTGTAGAGATTAAAAAATTAAATAATATGTTTGGTAGTGGAATAATAACGAGTTCAAGTGTTCTTCTTATATTAAGAAATGTTGATAAGCTATCTGGCTTACTTTCTAATCACAAGTATATCGTAGATATTGCGTCAGTTTACTTTAACCATATATGGGAGCAGGCATCTAAAGGGGCGAATACTTTGTAATAATTCTTAAAAGTGTTAGAGAGGTATTAGCATATTCGATCTTTAATGAAAATAATAACTGTGAAACTACCAGAGCAGTTTCTGGAATCTATAGACGAGTTAGTAAATACAGGTAGATATGAGTCAAGAAGTGAAGTAATAAGAGCTGCAATAAGTGACTTTATTAGGAAAGAATTATGGATAAAGGAATAATGATGATGGCTGGTATTATTGATTTGGTGATATGAGACACCAATACTGAAATAAGGTAAAGTTTTTAATTGTTCTAACTTTCTAAATTCCGTGCCATTAAAGGAAGGAGATATTGTAACGATTTGGATCGATCCCAAGAGAGTATTTCTTATGAAAATAGAACAAGGTAAAAGATTAGATACAGATAGAGGATATATATTGCATGACGACCTAATAGGAAAAGAATATGGGGAAAAAATTGCAATGAGTAAAGGTAATGCTTATCTTCTTAAACCAATTCCTACTGACATATATAGTAGTCTTCCAAGACCTTCTCAAGTTCTTTACCCAAAGGATATAGGTTATATACTTTACTCATCGGGAGTAGAACCTGATTCGCTAGTAATTGAATCCGGTACTGGATCTGGATTTCTTACCATAGCTCTAGCTTATTTTTTAGGGGATAACGGGAGAATTATAAGCTACGATATTAGAGAAGATATGCAGAAAAGAGCATTATTCAATTTATCAATATTGAACCTCTCAAATAGGGTCACGTTTAAATTAAAGGATATACGGAATGGAATAGAAGAGCAAGAAGTAGACGCAGTATTTTTAGACATGCCTGATCCGTGGAATGCCATATCTCCTATTTATCCTTCTTTAAAGTCCTCTGGTTCACTAGTAGTTTTTGTACCTACAGTAAATCAGGTTGAGAAGACATATTTATCTATGAAAAACAATGGATTCGTTGATCTCCATGCTGAGGAACTTATTCTTAGAGAATATCAGGTAAAAGAAAACGCTGTTAGGCCAAAAAATATAGGGGTTATGCATACAGGCTATCTGATTAGAGGAAGGAAATTTATAAAAGAGAACAGAAATTGACATATACAATGACAAATTCTAACCTTGAAGATTACGCAAAGGTTATAGTTGAATTTGAACAAGAAGTTAAGAAAATAAAATTAAGTACTGCCGAGGACTCAAAGAGACTTATAGAGTTAGCCCAACAAATATCATTACAAATGGAAACAGAGGCTAAGAAAGTTTTTGATGAAATAGTATCTAATATAGAGGAAGAAAAACAAGATATTATAAACGACATGAGAAAAAGAGCATCGGAAGAAAGAGAACTCAAAATTAATAAAATGAGAAAATCTGCAGAAAAAAATCTCGAAAGAGCTGTTGAAGAGGTTTTAAATGAGATAAAAGGTGCATTTAAGTGAGTTTCGTATCCATGGCATATATAACCTCTATTTCTAGGCTGTACAAATCCAAAACTTTATCAAGAAGTTTGATAACCGAGATTCTATCTCAAAGTGACTGGAAAGAAGTTATGGAAATACTAAAAGAAAGAGGATTTATTGACGATATACCTTACGATATTTCTGATGCGGAAGTAATACTTAGAGAAAGAGCCATTAATTCCTTAACAAAATTACTGAATCTATTTAAATCTGTAAAAATTTCATCAGATATTGTTAATTTATATTATTATGTTTTAACACTAGATGAGTTCAAAACTTATGTCTCTTCAGTTTATAATAAGACCAAAATTCCTAAACTATATTTTCTTAAGCTTGATATGTCCGCGTCAAGTATAGATGAGCTTCAGGGAACTACAAGGAATAGTATTTATGGTGACGCACTTAACTATGCTATTTCTAAATCTCCAAAAGATCTGTCTCAATTGACTTCTTTACTAGACTATTTTTTCATTGAGAAATTATCAGCTGTCGTTGAAACTCTAAAAGGAGATTGGAAAGCGTCAGCAGATTCTATAATATGTGCATACAAGGATTACTATTCAATAAGTTTGGCTATCCGACAAAAGCTAACTTCTAATGCCATATGTCAAATAAACCAGGATCTAATAAAGGATCTAGCAAACTCAACTACTACAGATGAGGTTTTAGACGGTCTTAGAAGATCCCCTTATTCTAAGTTTATGAATCTAAGTAACATATACGTAGCGCTTTCGTCATTAAATAAATTGGCAAAATCTTACGCTAGAAGAGGAGCCATAGATTCGTTTATGGGCTCGCCCTTCTCTCCTATAACAGCTCTTGGTATATCAGAAATTATTAGGCTTGATTTAGAAGATTTAATAATTATCTTAAATGGTCTAAAGCTAGGGATAAGTAAAGACGAGATAAAAGATAAGCTATCATTTCAAATGATTTAGAAGCTCATTATCAATTATGTAATCTCTCTCCTCCTTAATGATCGTAACTTCTGGGAGTCTTGGAGGATCAGGAAGGTTGTTTGCAGGCTTTTTTTTACCTAGATAAATCCATTTAATTTTCCCATTAATTTTCTGAAGTTTATACCAATATTTCCCTATATAGATATATTTTTTATCATTTCTATAGACTATATGAAATGGTTTAAGATATATATCAGAACCTTTAATAAATGTATTATATTCATAAACTTCCTGTTTTAATTTAGACAAGATCTCATCAAAACTTTTCTCGTCTATTTTTACTAGCATTCTTATACCTGCGTTTTTATTTTTAAGAATGTTTAGAGATATATCTAGTGGTATGACATGAGATATAGAAACTTTGGTGATACTGGAATAAAAGTTTCAGAATTGGGAATAGGCGTATGGAGTTTAGCAACAGATTGGTGGTCAAGTAATATTAAAGCTGAAGATATATTGAAAAAATCTTATGAATTTGGTATAAATTTTTTTGATACTGCAGACATATACGGTGAGGGAAAAGCAGAAGAAGTAGTTGGAAAGGTTTTAGGGGCTAAGAGAGATAATATTGTAATACTTACTAAAGTTGGATATAATTTTTATAATAAAAAATCTAAGAAAATTGAGCAATCATTTGATGTAGATTACCTTAGATATGCTGTTTTACAATCTATGAAAAGGCTCAATACTGATTACATTGATATCCTTATGCTACATAATCCCAGGATTGATATTATAAGGAATAGTGATATCAAGGACTTTCTATTCTCTCTTAAGAAGGATGGAATTGCAAGATCTGTTGGGATCGCTCTTGGTCCTACTCTTGGTTGGGGAGAGGAAGGAATAGAGGCAATTAAAATGGGCTACGAAGGTTTAGAACATATTTTTAATTTGATAGAACAAAATCCAGGTTTAGAGTTCTTAAAATATAAAATAGGTCAAGTAATTAGAGTTCCACATGCTTCTGATTCCTTAATAGAGGATAAATGGCCCATAGTAGAGGATAAAAAACTTCATAGAAGTCTGAAAGATATAAAGTGGATACAAGAAGCTGTAAATAATTCAAAAGAAATTTTAACTTTTGCTAAAAGGAAAGGAATGAAATTATCTCAATTAGCCTTAAAGTTTGATTTATACTTTTCAAATGTTTCTACAGTAACGCCAAATATAACATCTCTAAATGAGTTGGAGGAGTATGTTAAAGTAGAAGATTTACCAGATTTATCAGCCGATGATATACAATATATTTCTGATTACTATAATCGATTTTATAAATATTTGAATGATGAAAGTATTAGAGAAACAACTCAATATAAATAGAACTTAATGAATTCTTTAAATGCTTTACCTCTATGTGAATATGTGTTCTTTTCCTCTATGGACATTTCAGCAAATGTTTTTTCTGATCCGTTCGGGATAAATATCGGATCAAAACCGAAACCTCTTTCTCCTTTAGGCTCATATGCTATTCTTCCATCGACTGTCCCCTTGAATACTTTGATTTCATTCTCGTCAATATATGCTAAGGCTGTCTCAAAATGAGCTTTCCTGTTACTTTCTCCTGTCATTAGTTTTAGTATTCCATAAATGTCTAATGTCCTTTTAACGAAGTTCGTATATGGGCCTGGAAAGCCCTTAAGGCTTTCTATAAATAGGCCACTATCATCTAGCAGTAGAGGCTCTTTAAATAAAGAAAAGAATAAAGATGCCGAATATCTTACGACGTCTTCTATTTTATCTGCTTGTATCTCGAACTTTGGAACAGCTACTATTTTCAATTTTAATCCATATTTTTCAGCCATTAATGCTAACTCATTAAATTTCCCATTATTACTTGTTACTACCTTTATTTCTTCTTTCTTCAATGTACCTACCTCTCATCCTAATCTCTTTAACTGTACTTAATACCTCGTTGAAATTAGGCAATGCCATATAACCCTTTAGAAACGCTGAGTAAAGTTTTTCCTTCTTTTCCGGGTGGATACTTTCCAATGATCTAAGAAAAACATGTATGTCTGTTGCAATATCTTCTACATCATCTGATCTCTTTGATAAACCAAAATCTATAACGAATAGCCGGTTATTTGAAACCATTACGTTATTTGTTGTTAAATCTCCATGAACTATTTTATTTCTATGAAGCCTGCTCACAATTATGCCAAGCTCTTCCATAAATTTATCCTCCATCTCATTTCTCCTTTTCAGATATTCTAGTAAGCTTTCTCCTTCGATATACTCTATTATCAATTCTTTTTGTTCTAAGTTAATGTAAAGTACTGCTGGTACTGGTACACCAGCTCGCATAGCATCATACATTATTTTTGCCTCATGAATTGTTCTTTCTCTATTTATTCTCTCATCTAGAGTTGATTCTCTATACTGCTTTGATATTCTTTTTTTCAGAATAGCATGGATTCCTAAGAAATATGTTTCATAAATAAACGATTCTGCACCTCTACTAATTAGCTTTAATTCCTCCAAGGTATTTCTACCTCATCTATCCTCCATCTGGGTCTAACACCTGATTCCTCAATGGGAATTGTTATTCCATGTTTCAATGCTAATAGCCCAGTATATGCTATCATTGTACCATTGTCTCCTGCATATTCTGGTGGGACAATCTTTAACTCGACTCCCCAGTCCTCTCCCAGTTTTCTTAGTTTCTCTCTAAGACTTACACTAGCTGCAACTCCTCCTACAACCATAATTTCCTTCTTTTTAGTTAAAGCTAAGGCTCTTTCAGTAGCTTCAAGAAGCATATCAAATGCGTTCTCTCTTAGGGAGTAACATATATCTGGTAGACTATACTTCTTTGTTGCTCTAAGTGATGCGGTTAAAAGGCCAGAAAAGGACATATCTTGGCCTTTTACTACGTATGGTAATTGTATTATTTTTTCTGCTTTCTCTGCACAAATATCTATAACATGTTTTCCGTTTTTTATATATGGTGGAGCTAGTCCCACTTCTCTTACAAACACGTCCATCATATTGCCTAGAGCGATATCTAATGTTTCACCAAAAACTCTGAATTTTCCATTATAGAATGTTGTTATAATTGTATTACCGCCTGATAGGTAAAGAATTAAAGGATCCTTTGCTTTTGTAGTTAAGCTCCCTATTTCTATATGCGCTATTCCATGATTAACCGGAATTAAAGGAATATTCAGATTAAGAGCTAGAGTTCTTGCAACAATTCCTCCAACTCTTAAGGCCGGGCCAATACCCGGGCCTAATGAGACTGCAACACCGTTTAAAGAATCTAGTGAAATATTTGCCTGCTCTAAGGCTTTTATAAACACTTCTTGTGAAACCTCTGCGTGATGTTTCATTAAATCGCTTGGTTTCATTCCACCAGCATTAGGAACAAATGTATCCCTGGCATTAGCCAGTATAAAAGGTTCACTATCTTGGACAATACCCACACCAAAAGTATGGGCTGTAGACTCTATACCCAGAACTAACATATCTTATTTTTTCCCCGATACAAACTCAGTATATCCACATTTACCGCAAGCCCATCTTTCTCTCGGCTTCATATGGTGGGCCATAACGCTTCCGCATCTAGGACACTTTTTATTTTTAAGTTTAACTTTATCACCAGTTATTTCATAATATGTCCTAACTACTGCTTTTACCCCGCTCTCTCCTTTAGCCATTTTGTTCTCCTCCCTCTTTCTTAGCTTTATTTCCGCGTTTCAGTAAATACTTTGGTTCAAATTTCTCTGCTATTTCCTTTTCACTATAAGCTACTACTAAAGCGTCTGATATACCAGAACCATAACTAGTTCTAATCTCTTTGATTACGACTTGTTCTTCTGGATATCTTAGTAGAGAAGCTATAGTTTTTTGTAAATCCTTTCTTGAAGGTGTAGAAACACCTATATGAAACAACTTAAGATGCAACTCTTTTCTGTTGATTACTTTATTATCTACACTTTTTTCTATAATTCCTTGCACTTTTTCTGAAACCTTAATTTGCTGTGCCTGACTCATCTAGTTATAGTAATTGCAATAAATTTTAAGAGTTGCGGATTTGGGAAGATAAATCAAGAATTATATTGAATTAGCTCTATATGATCTTACAGACAATTTCATATATGATTTTTATCTATGTATATCAAAATTTTAAGTAAGTTTTAATTTAAAAAGTAAGTAAATCTTTCATATAGTATTATAAATTTATATTAAATATTAATTATTTTCTACTTTTTAAATTAAATATTATATTAATGAATCTTAATACATTTAACCTGTAATATTAGATCTAGGTAAAGAAGGTTAAAGTAGCCGGGCCCGGATTCGGACCGGGGTCCCAGGGGCCAGAGCCCTGGATCCTTGGCCACTAGACTACCCGGCTAAGTATTATTTAAAGACAACTATTATATAAACTTCGCTTTCAGAGAAATCTTATTTTGGAAAAGCCTTTAAAAACATAGCGGAAAATTTTATAAGCCATGTTATAGAAAAGTTTAAAAGGCTTACTTTGAGCCGAGCTATTTTAAATCTGGTGGTGTATAGATGAGTGAAAAAAACAATTCGAATGAGCAATCATCTTTATGTCCAGAGGATAAAATAATTTTTGACTCTGATCGTGGAGAGTACATTTGTTCTGAGACTGGGGAGGTTATAGAAGAAAGGATAATTGATCAAGGACCGGAATGGAGGGCATTTACACCAGAGGAGAAGGAAAAGAGAAGCAGAGTCGGAGGTCCTCTAAATCAGACTATTCACGATCGTGGTTTATCCACAATAATTGACTGGAAGGATAAGGATTCAATAGGTAGAAGTTTAGATCCTAAAAGGAGACTAGAAGTTCTTAGATGGAGAAAATGGCAAATTAGGGCGAGAATACAGAGCTCTATTGATAGAAATCTTGCCCAAGCCATGAATGAACTTGAGAGAATAGGTAATTTATTAGGTCTTCCGAAATCAGTTAAAGATGAGGCAGCTCTAATCTATAGAAAAGCAGTTGAAAAAGGTCTGGTTAGAGGGAGATCTATAGAAAGCGTTGTTGCTGCGTCAATTTATGCCTCTTGTAGAAGGATAAAAATAGCAAGAACTTTAGACGAAATAGCGCAATTTACTAAGGCTAATAGAAAAGAGGTAGCTAGGTGCTATAGACTTCTTCTTAGGGAATTAAATGTAGAGGTTCCTGTTAGCGATCCGAAGGATTATGTTACTAGGATAGGTTCTCTACTAGGTCTTAGTGGAGCTGTAATGAAATTAGCTGCGGAAACACTAGAAAAAGCTAAAAATACTGGACTTACAGCCGGAAAAGATCCTGCTGGACTTGCTGCAGCAGCTATTTACATTGCAGCTCTTCTAAATGATGAAAGGAGAACTCAAAAAGAGATAGCACAAGTTGCAGGCGTTACAGAAGTTACAGTAAGAAATAGATATAAAGAACTCATTCAGGAGTTAAAGATAGAAATACAAAATCAATAATTTTTTTATAGATTTATTCAATTACCATTATATTACCATCCGGAAAACCTAATTTAATGAGAATTTCTTTAGCTTTATCTCTATGATCGCCCTGAATTTCAATTCTTCCATTTTTTACTGTACCCCCGGCTGCGAGTTTAGATTTTAACTCAGCAGCTATTTTCTTGAGATCTGTATCGTCAGTACTTATCCCCTCAATCACAGTAACTTCTTTCCCGTATCTTCTTCTTTCTAACTTTATCTTAATAAATTGTTCTTCCTTATTTAGTTGTTCACATATATCTGGTGGAAGTCCTCCACACAAGTTATCTGCCATGTTGCCATTTAACATTTGAGCAAACACCTTTTTGAGCTTTTCTGTTCACAATAGTTTTAAAATCTTTGAATTAAAATAGGGCATATGTCAGATCAGTATAGATGTGGAAGATGTTGGAGAACATTTGATGATAGTAAACTCAAAGTTTTACCAGGAGTTAGATGTCCTTACTGCGGATATAATATAATTTATATGATAAGAAAGCCTACTGTAAAGGTAATTAAAGCAATTTAGATCTTATTAATGCGCTTGTTTCTAGGATTAATTTAGAGCCTAGGACAGAGGTTATTCCACTGGGATCATAAGATGGTGAAACTTCTACAACGTCAAAGGCAACGATTCTTCTATCAATGAAAAGTTTTACTGTGTCGAGTATTGTAGTTGGACTTAGACCTTCAGGCTCAGGAGTTGCAACTCCAGGAGCATAAGAAGGATCTATTGAATCCATATCATAAGACAAGTATATTCTTGAACATTCCTTTGTGAAGTTTATTACTCTTTTTGCAACTTCCCTTATACCTATAATATTCACTTCATTAGTAGTTATGAACCTTATTCCGGAAGAATTAGCGTATTGAATTTCCTCTCTACTGATTGCTCTATTACCAATTTCCATTATTTTTATACCTTCTTCACTTAATCTTCTCATTACGCATGCATGATCATACCTGTAACCCATGTATTCTTCTCTTAAATCTAAATGAGCATCAAAACTGATTACGCAATCTGCATTAGTGCCTAAAACTGTACCTATGGAAACTGTATGTTCTCCTCCTATTGATATTAGTATTTTCCCTTTTTCAGCGAAATAGCTAGCGACTGATCTTATTCTCTTAACGTTTTCCTCTACATTTGATGGATGCATAACTACGTCACCTGCGTCATTAAAACCTATCTCTCCCATATCTTCATCAGCTCTAAGAGAGTAGAACTCTATGTATTGTGAAGCT
The DNA here is from genome assembly GCF_000632495.1 of Candidatus Acidianus copahuensis. Classification (GTDB taxonomy): domain Archaea; phylum Thermoproteota; class Thermoprotei_A; order Sulfolobales; family Sulfolobaceae; genus Acidianus; species Acidianus copahuensis. The sequence goes on from NZ_JFZT01000048.1 coordinate 108,824, forward strand.
TCTCTAATTGCTGAAGGTGCAAATCTACTACCTGGTCTATAACTACTTGTTATATCCATAGGAAGGCCAAGGATAACAAACGGTGAATTCTCTTTATTGAAGCCTGCAAACTTCCTACTATTTTCGTTTAAGTAGAGCAATCTTGAATCGCTCATGATTTTTAGGCATGTCAAGAAGTTTATAAGCTTAACATAACATTACCTCATGTGAGTGAAACAGAAAAGGTAATTGAGCTAGCAAAGAGGAGGGGAATTTTTTGGCCATCATATGAGATCTATGGTGGTATTGGAGGACTTTATGATATAGGTCCTATAGGGACAAGGATAAAAAATAAGATAGTAAACCTATGGAGACAAATTTTCGTAGAGGATAATAATGAATTTGTAGTGGAGATAGAAACACCAATAATAACCCCAGAAAAAGTATTTAAAGCGAGTGGACACATAGATAGATTTACAGATCCAATAGTCGAGTGCAATAAGTGTCATAAGGTGTATAGAGCAGATCATCTAGTAGAAGAATTTGCTCATATTAGTGCAGAAGGTCTGAATACCACAGAAATTACATCGTTAATTAGAGATAAAGGAATTAGATGTCCGTCCTGTGGGGGAGATTTTGGAGATGTAAGGGAATTTAACCTCCTGTTTGGCACTACTATAGGACCTTATAGTGACTCTAAAGGCTATTTAAGACCTGAGACAGCTCAAGGAATGTTTACATCATTTAAGAGAGTTTATGATAGTTCTAGGCAAAAACTTCCACTTGGAATAGCTCAAATTGGTAGAGTGGCTAGGAACGAAATATCTCCAAGGCAAGGACTTCTAAGAATGAGAGAATTTACCATAATGGAAGTAGAATTCTTTATGGATCCAGAGGACAAAGACGTACCATTATGGAAATACGGAGAAGATATAATAAGAGTCTTGACAGCTGAGCTAAAACAGAAAAAAGAGGAGAAGCCGATATCGTATAAAGTAAGTGAACTAGTCAGTGAAAAAGCAGTTATAAATCCATGGATGGCCTATTGGATGGCTACTGCTAATAAATTTGTAAAGGAACTGGGAATATCTGAGAACAACATATATTTTGAAGAAAAGTTACCTCATGAGAGAGCTCATTATTCAAGTCAAACATTCGATCAAATGATCGTTCTGGGTAATGATAAAATTGAGATCTCTGGACATGCGTATAGAGGTGACTACGATTTGTCAAACCATGCTAAATCGAGTGGTCAGGATCTTACAGTTTTTAAGAAGTATTCTACTCCTATTACTGTAAAAAAGAAAAGTGTGATAATTAATAAGGATAAGCTAAATAATGAGGATAAAAATCTAATTAAAGATTTTATGAAGAGAATTTCCAATCTTTCTCCAGAACAGATTGAAACATTAATAAAAATGGATGAAAAAATTAATGGAAAAAGTTTATCTGAGTTTGTAAGTGTTGTTGAAAGGGAGGAAAAGGAGAGCGGTAAAAAGTTTTATCCACATGTTGTGGAACCTTCTTTTGGTGTCGAAAGGTGCCTTTATATATCGGTAGCGAATGCATACCGGGAAAAGAAAGATAGAATAGTATTATCTCTTCCACCAAAAATAGCTCCATACGAGGTTGCTGTATTTCCACTTCTTGAAAGGGGAGAGTTAGTAGAGAGAGCAAGGAAAATTTACTTAATGCTTAAGACAGGATTTGATGTAATGTTTGACGATTCCGGAAGTATAGGTAAAAGATACGCTAGATCGGACGAGATAGGCGTTCCCTTTGCTATAACTATAGATCCTCAAACCCTTCAAGACGATACTATAACTATAAGAGATAGAGATACGTGGGATCAGATTAGAGTGAAAGAAGGAGAATTAATTAATACTCTAAAGGAACTAGTTATAAACAAGAAAAGATGAGAGGTAAGAGATATGAGTAGCGATGAGGATAAGGAGAAAAAGATCGATATTAAATCCTTGGTAAATATAATTCCTCCAGCTTCTTCCCTTAAGAATAAGGGCAAGAATCCTCCTAAAGAGAAGAGAGTAAAAATGAGAGAAAGAAATGATATAGATGAAGGTATTGTTATAATATCGAACAAGTTACTATCACAGTTACAAATTTTCAATGAAGCTGAAATATCGGTTAAGGGAAAAAAGATAAAGGTAAAAGTTATTTCCCAAGAGACTGTACCAGAAATTGAAGTATGGGCAAACAAATCAGATTTGCTAAAGTTAGGTATAACTGATAATAGTACAGTTACTTTGAGGGCATTGTAATGAATGAGAGTGATATCGTTGTTGGGACTACATTAACAAGATTTGAGGAAGTCATAGAGGATCATTCGACTTATCTGAAAGAACTTGAGAATCTAATAGCTATACAGCGAATGGATTATGAAAGAGTTATAAGAGTTTTAAAGAGGATGAGAAAAGTAAGAAGAGATCTAGGGCAAGGTCTTTTTACAATAACTACACGTTTCAATGAGATAAAAGATGACAAAATAAAGGAGGAAGCATTAGGTATTGTTAGCTATCTTAATATAGTTGGATTAAAAGATGAAAAGGAAATTCTAATTAATTTAAAAGAACTTGCTAGGAAATCGGGTTATAATTTAGATATAGAAGATGATATAAAGCAAATTGAATCTATAATATCTATAATATCTAAAATAAGTCTATAAGTGAATATGAATGAGTATTGCTAGAATGACATTAGAGGAAAGAACACAAGAGATAACCTTACAAGTTATCGACGAGATTAGAGCACTATATGAATACCTTGAATCAGATGACAAGTCAATGAAAGTTTATGGAAAGATTAACGGGTTGAAAAATGAAATAGAGAATAACAAGTACTTGCTTGGTCAATATATCATAAAGATTAAAGAGGGTCTAGAGGATAGAGATCTGTATATAGATGTAATAAATAACTTAGAAAGGATCTCGCAGAACATTGATGCAGCTGCATATAGGATAAGTATTCTGATTGCTAAGAACATTAAGGTAAATGGTATTTTATATAATTTAATAAAAACTATATGTGAGAAAATTATAGCTTCTCTCACACACATGATGGAAGCTCTTAGGATGTTATCGGTAGAGGCTAAGAAGTCTATAGATTTTGCCCGTTATATAATTAAACTAGAGGAAGAAGTAGATGATCTCTATAGAAACTTTGAGCTTAAATTACTTGAAGAAAAATATCAAGATTAGTTTATGTTATGCTTATGAAGGATATAGCAGATAGACTAGAGGATAGTGAAGATTTGATAAGAAATTCTGCAAATGATATAACTTATATAGCGTTTGGAAGAGTAACATGACTAAAAGCCCAGCATATTTATTTGGAGACAGATTAGTAATATTTTCTATTGATGATGCGAAAAGAATATACTCTAAAAGCTTCTTTGGTAAACCTTTAGGAAATCCAAAACCTAAAGGGGCTGAAGACATAAATAGGGCTTTAGAGTTATCTCTTATTGAAGGGTTATATCTTCTAAGGAAAGGAGAAATTGAAGTAATACACGAAGAGAAACTTCTTTCTGAGGAAGAATTCATGAAATATGCTAAATTAGCTATACCGAGATTTGATATACTTTTTACAGTTTATAATGACCTGAGAGAGAAAGGATTTGTAGTTAGATCAGGAATAAAGTTTGGAGCAGATTTTGCAATATATACTCTAGGTCCTGGCATGGAACATGCACCTTACGTAGTAATATGTTTAGATGCTAATTCATCGATTACAGCAAATCAACTGATGAGTTTTGGAAGGGTTTCTCATAGTACTAGGAAGAAGCTCATATTAGCTATGACCAATGCAAAGATTGGTAGTGTGAAGTACATAATGTTTAAATGGGTGAAATTATAATACTTATATCACAGAACCGAAAAGCTTGGGGGTTTACATAGCTTGAGAAGTAATTATAACAGGCAATACAATAGAGGAAGAGAAGAAACAACTAATGAAGAACCAAAACCTCTTCCCCTAGGAGACAAATGCAATTATTTATGCCCATATTTTAGATGCAATAAAAGAGCTCTAATGATACAAACAAAATACGAAAAAGGAATACCACATAAGACAGGTTATTGTAGATGGGTGGGTGATAATTGTATTACTGGGGAATGTCAGTATGCTTATTGCGAGAAGAGAGCTTTATTGCCAGGTAATAAGTGTGCTTTTGTTGTAAATAAAAAGAATGGGAACGATAATCTGGAAAAAGATTTAGACTCTAGTGATGATTACTATGAAGGGAAAGTGAAGGACATTATATCTAAGAAGCTTGGGAAGAAAGATCTTGATCTGATTTAGACCATCTCTTGTAGATTCTATGATCTATTCCTACCATATCAAGAGCTTTTCCTACAATGAAATCAATCATGTCTTGAATAGTTTTTGGCTTTGAGTAAAATCCAGGAGAAGCTGGAAGTATAATTCCGCCAGATCTTGATATAGTTAAAGCATTTTTTAGTTCTATAGAACCTAATGGAGTTTCTCTGATAACTAGAACTAATTTACCTTTAGTTCTCAGGAAGTTTATTGCTGTCCTAGAAATTAAAGTGGATGTGACTCCAGATGCTATCAGAGCCATGGTCTTAATACTACATGGAATTATTATCATCCCTTTTGTTAAGACTGTAAAACTAGAGCTAGAAGTTGACGCATCAAGATCTTTGTCAGAATATATGAAAGACGTATATTTAACTATCTCTTCATTAATATCAAATTCATTTTCAATTTTGCATACTTTCTTAGCTGAGGACGAGACTATAGCGTAAACCGGATACCCTAACTCATGAAGAACCTGTATTGTCCTTATACCATAAATTACACCACTTGCACCAGAAATTCCTATAACAATTGGCCTTTTCCCTTTATTTGCTCTTGTCTTTTTAGCCATTCTCTCATCCAGTTATTATAACATCTGCTGCTACAGAAGATAAATGGCTTATTATTACAGCACGTTTTAACTACGATGGGTTTTCCTCTAATCACTTGTTTACACCAACTACAATGAATTTCTCTTGTTTCAGTGTCTAGCTTGAAAGGCATGATAAACGAATATCAATCAGACTAATACTATTTATATGTTTATTCTAAAAAGCTAATATAACTTCATTTATAAGCTGGTTATTTCGATAAGTTATTGTTGAAACATGAAAGTTAAACAAGTAGATGAAGGAAAAATAAGCAAATATATTCTAAAATTCACTTTTGAAGATTGGGAAAATATAATAGATAGTGATGTAATAATAGTTGGAGCAGGACCTTCAGGTATGACAGCGGCATACTATCTTGCTAAAGCAGGTTTAAAGACTGTACTTTTCGAAAGAAGATTAAGCTTTGGGGGAGGAATAGGTGGAGGGGCAATGTTATTTCATAAAATTATCATAGAATCTCCAGCAGATGAAATCTTAAAAGAACTTGGAATAAGATTAGTTAAGGCTGAAGAAGATGTCTATGCTGTTGATACCGCCGAGTTTATGGCCAAACTAGCCTCGTCGGCTATAGATGCTGGGGCAAAGTTTATTCATGGAATAACAGTTGACGATGTCATATTTAGAGAAGAACCTTTGAAGGTAGCGGGAGTTGCTGTTGAATGGACAGCTACTCAAATGTCTAGCCTACACGTAGATCCCATATTTATATCAGCAAAGGCTGTAGTAGATGCCACGGGCCATGATGCCGAAGTTATATCTGTCGCATCTAGGAAATTACCAGAACTAGAAATTTCTATCCCAGGAGAAAAATCTGCTTATAGTGAGGTAGCAGAACAACAGGTAGTAGACGGTACTGGAAAAGTTGCTCCTGGGTTATATGCCGCTGGTATGGCAGTATGTGAGATTAAGGGATTGCCCAGAATGGGTCCAATATTCGGAGCCATGGTACTTTCTGGAAAGAAGGTAGCAGATGAAATAATTAACGACATAAGAAAATCTTAGGATTTTTCTTTTAAATTATATACTTTGGTTAATATGCTCATAGAACTTAATGAAAGTTTCAGATATTTAAACTATAGTTTATGTTATCTAACTCTCGAATTAAGTCTATATAAGCTTCGGATTTTCCAAGAAGCCTGCAACCCTAGGTTTACCTTGCTTCGCGTTAACGTTCAGGATTATCATTCGATCGGCCAGAGGAATTTCGTAAGGTGTTTTTACCTTTACTTTATCTCCTTCAATTACAAGTTCGGACATTATAGAAATACCGTTAAATATTAAGTGATATTTCCCATTTTCATGAACTTCTGACCAAGGGTATAGAGTTACTTTAGCCTCAAATTCCTTTGTAATTGGTATCTTGTCTGTTGAAAGTATTTTTACATCTTTCATTTCTTCTTCTTTCGCATTCCTTAGTGCAAAACCTATTCTTACTCCACTATCAACGCTTTGCTGATCCTCATCTAGTACTTGAATGCTTTTAATCTCAATAATCTTATTTCCGGGAATTGTTTTAAATTTATCATGAATATTGACTTTAGTGTAGGAGAATCCAGTTATAACTACGCCAACGCCTTTAACTACAAAGGCTCTATCGACGTAAATTATTCCTTTATCTTTCTCTTTTCCTTCATATTCCTCAATATCTCTAATTATTGGATAATTCTGAATTGTTAGCCCTTTTAGTAATTTTCTTACTTTATCCTCACTTAGATTTGTAACTATATATCCTGGTATTCCCATTGACGATGCTAATAGAGCCAATTCACCATCTATCCAACTAGGATTTTCTGGTAAATAGAGGAAAAAAATTGAAGACAACGAAAGACTCTCAGCTGTTTCCAGGATTTTCTCCGGATATTCTGGTGTAAAAAGGACTGATCTTATATAATTTCCTTTCTTTCTGTAGTATATCTGAATCTTTCCATTTTCATGAAGTTTTCCCAAGGTTTCAGCTATTTGAATACCTCTTTCTTTACTTGATGATAGTATTGAGATGATGTTTCCATAATACACGTTTGCGACACCGTTATAAACTACATCGGCTAATTTAAACTTATGAGATTAACCCTTGTATATCTAGGGATATTGATAATATTGCTCGGTATTATCTTAATATTTATAGGAGGGATCTCATCTACACCAAGTTCTATATCTCAACCAACGTCAGTAGCATATGGAGGTGTAGTACTATTAGGTCCTTTTCCAATCTTTTTTGGCGTAGGTCCAAAGAGTGAACTATTCCCATTATTAATATTTGGTATAATTTTCACTATAATTGCCGTCATCTTTTATTTATATTCGTTTTATATATTTAGAAGATCTACTCAAGGCAAACTGTAAAATTTCTTTAAGTAACAATTCTTCATATCATCTTTTAGCTTCATATTCTAGGTTTAGATTAGACTCAAGATGGATATAATTAATAAAGCAAAAAGAATGAGAGATATAGGTAATGAATATGAAAATCTCTTAAATGAGTTATTAAATTTCCTTTTTAAAATAATCCCTGAGTGCATAGCTTTGGAAATGGAGGATTCTCTAATTCCTGTATATTCTACTTCTGTGCTAAAAACAAAGGGTATATTAGCATTTCCTTATAAATGTAAAGGTGAGATAGGATATATAGTACTTACACAGGAAGGTATATTTTTTGAAATACCAAATGGTGAATCTAGAAAAATTTACTCCTTTTAGACTTTAATTCCTAAATAAATAATTGATGCTAATAATGTAAATATTCCCATAATAATCCAGAGATCCGAATAGCCTAAGTTCGTGATTACTATTGCCGTAAAGTACGATGCGAAAATTCCGCTACTTTGCCATATTAGATTAGCCGTTCCACTTACTGAACCTGTATTTTCCTTACCCATTGTTGCGAGAATTGCAGAATTTGCAGGAGTTATAATAAATCTAACAAAACCCATTAAAGATGATAAAACACCTAAAAGAGCAGGATTATACGAGAGTGGGAGGAGCAGAATTAGGAAACCATATATTGCAACAAACGATGAAAGTGTATTTCTAACTCCTAGCTTTGAGATAAACCAACCTGCTATTATTGTGGAAAATATTCCTACTAGTGCTGTTAAGGAATAAAGAACGCCAGAGATGTAAGGATTTGCTGTTATAAGGACAAAATACTTGTAAATATAAAGAGCTATAGACCAATACGAAGTAAAAAAAAGAAAGCCAGCAAGGGAAACTAATAAAACATTTTTGCTTATTATAATGGAAAAACTATTAGATTTGGATATTGAATTCATATTAATTTTTAATGATAGAAATGCAAGAATAATTGAAATAATAAAAATCAGAAAATAACCTGAGTACCATCCTATAATTATTGAGATTACCGGCAATATTGCTCCAACTAAGACTATGGACAATGGCCATGCAATACTATAAATTCCCATTGCCCATCCTAAGTTATTGCCAGAGAAACTAGAGGAAATCATTTTGACTGTTATTGGGTAAACCCATCCAGCAGATAAGCCCATAAGAAAACTAAAGAGGTATTCATATTCAATATTCGGCGCTAGACCAGTAGCAAGTGATGATAAGCCTATTCCTGTTAATGAAAAGAAAAGTAAAGTTCTAGTCCCAATTTTATCTGCTAGTATTCCAGCTGGTAATTGAACAATTATATAACCAACAAAAAATAGGGAAAACACTGTACCGTCTTCCTGGACTGTAGGATGAAATGGAGAAAATGTTGAGACAACACTCCAAGTCAGTCTAGAAAAATATGATAAGAAGAATGAAGCTGAAGATATTGCAACTATAAACCATTTATTCATAATAAACCAGTAACCTCGTCTCATAAAATTCTGTATGTTAACACTAATAGACTAAGTGAATGCCCTCTAGTAAAGATAGAAAATATATCATCTATATATCATTCTCTACAGCCAATCAGAACCACGTGGTTTGGATTTTACGGATAGCTATTGTCATATCCATAAAACCCTTGGGCTTTAAGATGTTCTGGGTAAACAGTCCTCATAACGATCCATTAGCGGGATAAACCTATATCTTGAAAGTCTTATCAAAGACCTCAGTTATGTGGGAAAACCTGTCCGTCTTTAAGAGGATATTAAACTAGTGTTAACTTATCTATCAATTTTTAACCCATATATTTACATTCAAGAATTTTCTTTGACCTTAATCCCGGAACTATAAATCAGCATGTGGGACTTAAATTATTTAAAAATACATAAGCGTTTAAGAACGGGAAATCGTGATGTACATAAAAATGTCATTGTTTAAGCGAAACTAGCTATCAACGGCTAGCGTTTTCTTAAATGACTTGTCACTCAATATTTTTGTTAAAATAGTTAAATCCTAAATACTGGAGATTTTTGTGTCCATAATTACTGATCTTAACTCGTCAAATGTTATAGCTAAAATGTTATATACTCACTTGTTCCCGTTATTGTGTGGAATGGGACGATCTAAGGATAAAAATAGTGGATGAATTACGTTCAAAGGGAATAAATCCATACCCTCAAAAATACGATATAACTCATAGTATTCAGCAGATAAAAGAGATAGCCTTAAAGAATTCAGACAAATCACATGAGCCGTTTTTATTTAATATCTCTACAGCAGGAAGAGTAGCAAATATAAGAAGGCATGGAAAGGCATCTTTTGTAGATATATTTGATGAAGGAGAAAGACTTCAACTTTATTTAAGAGTAAATGAGCTAGGCGATAAATATAAGGAATTTTTCGACTATATAGGCAGGGGAGATATAATAGGTGTAAAGGGCGATCTATTTTATACAGGGAAAGGTGAACTCTCCCTATTGGTTAAGTCGTATACGCTTTTGGCTAAAGCCCTTATAGAGCCTCCAGATTGGTCTAAGCTCAGTACAGAGTTCAGATATGCTCATCGATACGTAGATTTTCTTTATAATGATAATGCGAGGAAAGCTATGGAAATAAGATTCTTTACAATTAAGAAAATTAGAGATTATTTAAATTCTAAAGGATTTATTGAAGTAGAAACACCGATTTTGCAGCCAGTTTATGGAGGAGCGTTAGCTAGACCGTTTATATCTAAGATAAACTACTTAGATGAAGATTGGTATCTAAGAATTTCTTTAGAGTTATATTTAAAGAGATTTATTGTTGGCGGTTTCGATAAAGTGTTTGAGATTGGAAAAGTCTTTAGAAATGAAGATATTGATGTTACACATAACCCAGAATTTACTTTATTGGAACTCTATTGGGCATATGCTGACTATAACGATATCATGTCACTCACGGAAGATATGATTAGAACAATTTTCAAAGAAGTTACGCAAACTACTACTTTAAAATACCGATCTGGGGATAACGAATATCAAATAGATTTGCAAAACTTCAAGAAAATTTCAATAATCGATTCTCTTACAGAAGCTCTTGGAAAAAACGTTGACTCTATGGGAGATAATGATCTAAAGGAATTAATGAAAAAATATCAGTTAGTTCCAAGAGGAAATAGCTACGTTAGAGGTCTTATGATTGAAAAACTATTTGACAAGTTAGTTACTCCTAACTTAATTCAACCTACATTTATAATTGATTATCCAATAGAGACTACTCCACTCTGTAAACCTCATAGAAGTAAGAAAGGATTTGTTGAGAGATTTGAGCTATATGTAGCTGGAATGGAATTAGCAAATGCCTATACAGAGCTTAATGATCCTATTTTGCAAGACAAGTTATTTAGAGATGAGCAAGAGATGGTGAAGAAAGGAGATCAAGAAGCCCATCCGTATGATAAGGATTTCATAAGAGCATTATCTTACGGTATGCCACCCACTGGAGGCTTAGGAATAGGTATAGATAGGCTAATCATGTTACTATCTAACAATCAAAGCATTAAGGAAGTCATACCATTCCCAATAATTAGCAAAAAACTCATTGAGGGAGAGTAACTGACAATATTATAGCATATATAAGGGATAGTAAAATTATTGATTGTATTGTAAAAGAAATTCTGTCCCCACTTTTCGGACTAACTTTTCTTAATAATTCAGTAAATATTTTTCCTCCATCTGTTATAACTAATGGTGCTGCATTAAATAACGCCAAGCTAAAGTTTACTATAAACATCCAAGTAAAGAATTCAAGAAAAGGTAACCAAAAAGGCTGAAAGTAATAGGTGACGTAAACTCCTAAGAAGTGACTTTGTGACGTTGCATTAACGTACACGATTGAGTGGTTTGCCGTCATAATTTTAATAATGTAGTGAGTCGAGGAATTAAGGGCATATTGCAACTGAGAAAATGTATGTGTAGCAATTCCATTTATATAAAGTATTATATCTCCAGGAAGTATTGATGCATTATACGCTGAACTATTTGGTATTACTTTCTCAACTAATATACCTTGGCTTAGATATTGTGGAAGGTATGAAGCTAAGGGAAAGAAAATGGCTGCAAGTATTATATTTACTGCTATTCCTGCAGCGATTATTTTTAGTTTAACGCTTGTCGAAGAAGAGTTGAAAGAATCATCTTCTGGCTCTACAAAGGCGCCTGGAAATATACCAATCAATATGAATCCACCACTTTTTACATCAATCTTATTTGAAGTAGCTGAAACTGCGTGGGCTAATTCGTGCAACGTTACCGAGATGCCTATAGCCAAAAGAAGATAAGGAACCTCGTTCAAACCAATCGTAATGCCAGGTATTATTGGCTCTAGCCTAGCGGATGTTGTCGATGGATGGAAGAGAAGTCCTTCTATTACGTAATATATTAATGCTATTCCAGCAATCATGGAAATTATTCCAAGAACAACAGATAATTTTTCAAAATTTTTAAAAATCTTTGAATTTGCAAGCTGTGGAAACCATTTTGTCCTAGTAGATTTCCTCCACATTAAAAGTAAGGGATATACGGAGAAACCTCTATCCGATAACTTATGTCTTAAAGCAAATATTATTATCCAGAATATTAGAAGCCCTATTCCAAATATCTCGAGACCAAGATTAACCATAAGAGCTTAAGTTAGACTTGCTAATAAAATTCTTTGTGGAAATATTGTATTCAGTGGAGCATTGGAGTATCTTCGAAGAAAAACGAAGGCGAACCAGAGATATACTTATGAAACTTAGCTCCCTTGGAATGGAGGGCTACGTTTATGGTTCCGTGGCTAGGGGAGACGTTAGAAAGGATAGTGATATTGATATTATTGTATTCTCTCCAGTTTTTGTAAAACTTGAAATGATAGACAGTAGCCATAAATTTATAATTCAAGCTACTCCTGCGTCTACACCTAAAGCCTATATATCCCTAGATCCTTTGGAAAGTGAAGTTATTTCATTTCCACTTAGTAAAATGAGAAAAAATGAAGAAGAATTTTACGGTTTTGGCGGGCTTATCAATATGGAAGGAGTAGAGAAAAAAATTAGAGTCCCGGGAGTAAATAAAATGTTGAACTTAGTTTTACCAAATGATAAAGGTCATTTTGAGATTCCTGTTGACGAGAATGAAGAAATGGTTGCAAAACTTCTACACATCTCTCTCGAAACAGTTAAGGAAAGAAAATCCCTTCTTACAAGGAGAAAAGAAAAGGGAAAGACGGGCGTATTTCTTAAGTATAAGCTTGGAGTAGATGAGACGTTTGAGGATGCAATTAGAAAGCTTTCGAAAAACAATAAGTTCTTTAGGAGGGTTATTAATGAACAATTTTAAAATAGACGAATTTGAACTTCACGCCAAAGATATTAGGCAGACTCATATAAAGGAATTGAAGTCTTTTGTACTCTATTTAGGAAATAGGTCTATAGGGAGATGCAATTACTTTTCAGGACGAGACTATTATCCAGTCTGGATTGAATTGGATTACGATCCGTGGCCAAGAGAAGCTGGACTAGAGGTTAAATTAATGAAAGCGTTTTATGATTTTTTGCCCCCTAAAGGTAGATTTTTCATAACCTATGAGAAAGATTATGAAACATATAGAATGTTATTTAGTGGTTATAGTGTAGTAGAAACTCCTTTAGGAAAATCACTATTTCTCGCAGGATTTAGATGGTTCAAAAACTGGTATTTTCCAGAAGGTGGAAATGAGGGAGGACCTAAAATTCAAACTAATAAGCCATCTAGTGATAATATTGCTGAAGAAGAAATAAAGGAGCTTCTAGAAGAAGTTAAAAATCCAGAAATAAAAGACTGGATAGTAAACAATGTTAAAAGGAAATCCTGAGATCGGCGTTTATAACAGGGAATTACCTAAGGGTTGTGAGCTATGCAGGGTAGGGGGAAAGCTAGTAGTTTTTGTTACTGGAGAATGTGGGGATTCTTGTTACTACTGTCCAGTTAGTGAAAATAGGTTTGGAAAAGATATCTTATATGCCAATGAAAAACAGACTAATGATGTTTTAGATCTGATCTATGAGGCTTACAGAATGGGAGCTAACGGTGCTGGAATAACTGGAGGAGATCCTATAGTAAGGTTAGATAGAGTAATCGAAATTATAACCAAGCTCAAAGCAGAATTTGGTGATGATTTTCATATTCACCTTTACACCTCAGGAAGGTATATTAATCAAGATTCTTTAGAGGAACTACAGAGATCTGGATTAGACGAAATAAGATTTCATCCAATAAACAAAGAGTATTTAGTTTATGTAGAGAAAGCGTTGAAGTATTCAATGGATGTAGGAATAGAAGTTCCAGCAATTCCAGGAGAGGAAAGGTACCTTGATTTTATTGTAAAATGGGCCGAAAATCATGGAATTAAATTCGTCAATATAAATGAGCTTGAAATTACAGAAAGAAATGCATCAAGGCTAAATTCTATGGGATTAAGGGTTTCTCATGGTCTTGCTGGATCCAATAAAAGCTCCGATATGGCTCTATCTCTTCTAAAGAATAATAAGGATTGCAGAATTAATCTCCACTACTGTAGTTCTGTGTATAAGGATGTTGTGGAAACTAGAACCAGGTTCCTTAGGACTATAAAGTATAGCTCCAAACCATATGAAGAATTCACAGGAGAAGGAACAATAATTAAAGCTATTGTGAAGTCAAACATGGATCTTTCACAATTCGGTGAGCTCGAAAATGAGAAATATACTATTTCATATTCCGTAGCTAAAGAACTTCTAAAGCAAGGTAAAGTAGATGAGGTAAAAGTGATAGAAGAACTACCTTACGGTCTAAGAATTTCAGAGTCAGTCGAGTCTAAATCTAAGTAATGCTACGAGGCCGCCAAAATTTCTTAATTGAAAATATATAGGTGAGTCCTTAGGGACTATAATAACTTCACCTCTTTTGTTTTCCACAGATTCCATGATTTTCTGAACTTCATCAGAGGGTATATCATCTTCTATTACGAGAAGAGTTTCTACTGCTCCCAACTCTGCAGCCTTCTCGATTTCTTCTAGCCCATATGTAACAAGCCCAGTATCTTTAGACATGTTTGCAAGAGCATCCTCCAGTTTTCTTATACCCTTTGATATTTCATAGTCTCGCATTACTTGGTCTATTATGTCTCTTCTTAAGATTTCATTCAGTCCAGATCTCGTTGCAGATGAAACTGAATCAGTATAAACTCTCATTCCTTGAAGTTTACTCTTAACTATATCCTTAAAAGGACCTGGACCTGCAACGATAACAGCGTCCGGTTTATATTCGTTAAAATAACTTTCAATTTCTTTTGAGATTTTATTTGCATTATCCTCTATTACCCCCTCAGAATTTTTTGATAGACTTTCTAGCGTGGACTCTGATAGTATCCTAATCCCTTGGTTCATAGGTATTGCGATAATATATTCATCAAAGTCGACTAATGCTACTAATATTTTAGTCCGTTTTTCAGCCTGCTTGTAAATTCTTTGAAGGGCTTGTTTAGTCCACTTTTCTTTAATAACCAGTATCTCATTTCCTACATCAAGATTTATTGTATGATGCGATCCTTTCAGACTATACTTTTCTGGGGCATCCGTTACAACACCATGAATTCGTAGTCTAGTCGTAAAGCTCTGAAATTCTGTATATTCTACTATAAGTTCAATTACCATCGAAATTCTTCGTGATTCGTTACCTAGTCCCACATCTCTAGAAGTTCTCGCTATTACTTTATCCCCTTTTTTTAGGATTGTCTGTAAAGTCCATAAATCATCCTCGTCTTCTAAGTAGAGTCTAAGTATCCCCTTTTTTTCGTCAAACTCCAAAACTTTCATTACTATATGTGTATATCAATCGTAATGTGGTAATTATAACTAATGCGACGGAACAGGATCTAACTCAAATATATGAGATTGAAAATGAGAGTTTTGAGCAACCATATCCATACTCTCTCCTTAAAGCCTATCTTTATCTTTCAGGAGATCTATACCTAGTTGCTAAGGAGAACGATTATGTATTAGGATACATAATAGGTATAGTACAATTTAAAATTCGAGGACATCTAGTTTCGATCGCTACAAGAGAAAACAGTAGAAGAAATGGAATAGGAAGCATACTGTTAAGCGAATTAGAAAGAAGGTTTAAGATCGCGTATAACTGCTTTTATTCGGTCTTAGAAGTAATGACTACTAATAAAGAAGCGATATCCTTTTATTCTAATAGATCTTATTATATTGTGAATACGAAGAAAAATTATTATGGTAGAGGTAAACATGCTTACCTTATGTTAAAGGATCTTCTGGAGAGACGAGGATTAGAGTAAGAATTAATTAGCTAAGTATAAATCTTTTTATATGATTAAGAGCTTCTTTGTCTTAGATTTTTCCTACGACGTTATAGATAATATTCCTGTTATATTTATATGGTCTATTGATAAAGAGGGAAATAGGGTTGTAGTTTTAGAGAAAGATTTTAGGCCATATTTCTACGCGATTCCAAAAGATGGAAGTAATCTAGAATCACTAAAGAACGAAATAATGAAACTTGGGAACTTGAAGTCTCCAATTCTTGAGGTAAAAGATGTTGACATGAAGTACTATGGAAATCCATTAAAAGCGTTGAAAATAACTACTCAAATTCCAGCTTATGTTAGAGCATACAGAGAGGAAGTATCTAAGTTATCCGGTATTAAGGACGTAATGGAAGCCGACATAAGGTTTTACATGAGATACTCGATAGACTCTGGAATAAGGCCTTTTTACTGGTTTGATGCTGAAGTTGAAGACATATCATTAGAAAAGTTAAGGGTAAGTAAAGCCTATCTGCTTAAAGATGTTAAAAAGGTATACGAAGATGCATTTCCTGAGCTAAAAATAATGGCGTTCGATATAGAGGTTTATAGTAAATATGGTTTTCCAAATCCAAGGAAAGACCCAGTCATTTTAATAGGTGTATGGACTGATAAAGGTCAGGAACAGTTCAGTGCTGAGGATGATGATTTAAAGGTCTTAAGAAACTTCAGTAAATTTGTTGTTGACTACGATCCTGATATAATTCTAGGTTATAATAGTAATGGATTTGATTGGCCATATCTTCTGGAAAGGGCAAAGATGCGGAATATAAAGCTTGATCTTGGTAGGAGGGAAAATTCAGAACCTTCACAAGGTACATATGGACATTATTCCGTTGTGGGAAGGTTAAACGTAGATCTTATGGGATTTGCTAGTACGGTAGAAGAAGTTAAAGTTAAGAGTCTAGATAATATCGCCGATTATTTAGGCGTACTTCCAAAAAATGAAAGAGTAAACCTTGAATGGTATGAGATTTCATCTTATTGGGAGGATCTTAAGAAAAGAGACCTTGTCAAGAAGTACAATTTAGACGATGCGAAATCAACATACTTATTGAAAAACGTTTTTATTCCATTCGGAGAGCAATTAACTGTCATATCAGGTTTACCTTTAGATCAGCTTTCAATGGCAAGTGTAGGCTATAGAGTAGAATGGTTACTAATGAGAGAGGCGTTCAAATACAAGGAGTTAATTCCAAATAGAGTAGAAAGAGAGTATGCTACATATAAGGGCGGGCTCGTTATTCCTCCCAAACCTGGAATACATGAGAACGTGTATGTATTAGACTTCTCTTCAATGTATCCATCTATAATGATAAAATATAACATAGGCCCGGATACTCTACTGAAAGATAATTGTGAAGATTGTTGGGTTGCACCTGAGGTTGGACACAAGTTTAGGAAATCTCCTGAAGGCTTTTACAAGAGGCTTTTACAAGAGTTATTGAATGAAAGAAGAGAAGTTAAGGAAAAGGTGAAGGATATAAGAGACGAATATCAGAGAAGGATGTTAGATGAAAGGCAAAGGGCATTAAAGGTAATGGCAAATGCTTTTTATGGTTATATGGGGTGGTTAGGCGCTAGGTGGTATAGTAAAGAAGGGGCAGAAGCGGTAACTGCGTGGGGTAGGGAAACTATTTCCTCAGCATCTAAGATAGCGATAGATGAAGGATTTGACGTGATCTATGGTGATACCGATTCTATCTTCGTGAAAGGTTCAGGAGACGCTGTAGCTTTAGCAAAAAAGATAAGTGATTTACTTGCTTTAGAGATAAAAATAGATAAACACTATAAAAAGGTCTTCTTTACTGAGAACAAGAAAAGATATGCTGGAATTACAGAAGAAGGTAAAATAGACATAGTTGGATTTGAAGCTATTAGAGGTGATTGGTGCGATCTGGCTAAAGATATACAAAAAAGAGTTATAGAACAAATACTTACATCAGGAGTTAAGGACGCTGTAAGATTAGCTAGAGACGTTGTAATGAGGCTAAGAAGGAAGGAATTCAAGATAGAGGAATTAGTTATATGGAAATCTCTGGATAAGGATATAAACGACTATGAGGTTGATGCACCACATGTAGCTGCAGCTAAAAAAGCAATAAAAGCAGGATACGCTGTTTTCAGTGGAGGCAAGATAGGTTATGTAGTTGTTAAAGGTTCAGGTAAAATTTCAGATAAAGCAGAACCATATTTTATGGTAAAGGATAAGAATAGAATAGATATAGAGTATTACATAGATAAACAAATAGTTCCATCTGTTATGAGAATACTTGATTCTTTTGGAGTAAAAGAAGATGAAATAAAAGGTGGAGGAGTTGACATTACAAGTTTCTTTAGGAAGTAATTATATCAGGGATTGTTAATATTTTTACGTTATTTAAACTTTTATTAATTCTGCCTATTCTCACGCCTACTAGTAGCTTTACTTTCTTTGCTAACGCTAATTCCATTAACCTTTGAGTTATCACGCCATCGAAAATTATATAGGCCACTTTCCCCTCTTCGGCCTTCTCTAATTTAGGTATTATATCTCTAACCTGAACTTTCTCAATAGAATTCCAGTTCTCATCGAACATTATGCCCTCTAGAGTTCCAGGAAGCTTCTTAATTTCTTCAAGTGCTACAGAAGGCACAGTTATCTCAGCTTGAACTTTTTCAACTTTTTCAGGTTGTTGGATTACTGTTACTGAACTTACTGATTCCTTTACTGCATGAGTTTCTTCTTGTTGCCTTCTTAAATATTGAGCTACTGGAACCATGTTGGATAAGGATTTCGCTATCTCTTTACCTGTTAGTTCTTCTACTTCTCTTCCTTGAGGCGCTCTCGCAATAAAATCGATCTTTGCGTTAGTGTTCAGTAATTCCTTTAGTATTAACTCTCCTCCATGATCCCCATCAGTAAAAGCTATAACCATTTTCTTCTGTTTTGTCAGTTCTATTAGACTTTGAGGTATCTTTCCGCTAGCTCCTTCTACTGCTACGGTATTTCTATAGCCATACTTGAGTAGGTTTATTATATCGGCTCTACCCTCAACTATTATCAAATTAGGGTCTGTTGCCACATCTGGACCAGCAGGTAATCTTTCTGGTCCAAACTCAGTGATTTCTCCTGTCTTTACCGAGCTACTAATCTCATTAAGTACTTCTTTAATATCAAGGGTTTTCTCTTTATTCCAATTTGTTAAGATATCTTTTGCTCTATCTATTATCTTCTTCAGTTTCTCAGCTCTTATATCTTGGATCTCCTTGAGCTCAAACTTTGCTGTATATGGTCCTATTTTATCTACACTTTCTATCATTGAAGCTATTAGTGCTGTTTCCACTCTGTCTAGATTAGATGGTATCTCAATTGTTCCTTCAGATTTACCATTCTTAGTTCTTATTTCCACTACTATTCTGCCAAGTCTTCCCTTATCTTGTAATTCTCTCAGATCAAACTCCTCTCCAAATAGATTTTCAGTTTGACCGAAAATTGCTCCTATTACATCCGGTTTATCTACTATACCATCTGTTTCGAAACGTAAATTTACTACATATTTCGTATTAATCACCTTGTGATATTTTTATTCACAGACGAAATTATTTCCTTATACATATCTGTATTTACCTTCTTTCTTATAGGATCTAGTATTTGATTAAGCATTTTTGCCGTCGCAGTTTTTAAGTCCATTGGATGAACTTTTCCTTCAGCAAATGCCTTTTCTAGTTCTCCATAAGTATTGAATGTTATATTTCCTCCATACTTAGATTCTCTCTCGATTGTAAATGAATTAAAGTTACTAAATACTATTAGTTTGTCTATTTGTAGTACTGGATTAAACTCTATTACCCCTTTAGGGCAGTACGCAGCTTTAATTTTTGACTCTACTTCTTCCTCCGTGTCTGTTACGAAGATAGCTGTTTCAGGCTTTGATTTACTCATCTTTGCTTCTGCCATAACTTCATCTATCTCGACATTTTCCATTCTTTGTCCTCCCTTTAGACCTATTAGCAGAGGCGTGTGAATAGCAATGACTTTCTTTCTGGAAAATTTCTCTGCAATCTCTCTAGCTAACATGTGGGCCTTTCTTTGATCTGTTCCGCCTAAAGCTATATCAACATCAAGATAAAATATATCACTTACTTGCATTGCTGGATAAAATAATTTCGATGTATCTAATTCAGCTTCATCGGATTTTCTACCCATTATTGTTAGAGATCTTTTCATTCTAGCTAACGTGGTACTTTTAGCTACTCTAATTACATTTTCCCAATAATTCTTATCACTTACTAATTCCTCTGCATCGATAACTTGAAACTTCGATGTGTTTATTCCATAAGCGTTTAATACGTCGATAGCGTACTTTCCAGCAGATCTTATAAGTTCTATGTCCCCTCCAAGTTTATCATTTATCCATGCGTGCCATGTTGCGACTAAGACTTTCATCTGAACTCCTGCTTCAATTAAATCTCTTAGTTTTTGCGCCCATATTAGCCAGCCTATATGAAATATTCCGCTTGGCTCAAAGCCAATATATCCTGTGAGCCTATTTCCTGACTCTAATTTTTTCTTTAATTCATCTAGAGTAACAATTTCTTCTGTATTCCTTGATATTAATGATAATCTATCTTCCAATAATCATCCCCAAAAGTAAAGAAGAGGGGAAAATAAAAAGTCCTAATCATCTTTGAATTGTTTGAGAAAAACTAGGACAGGATGGTCGCTTCCTAGTTTATCTTCAAGATCTCTTATAATAAGTTCTATATCAATATCTGAGAATATCACTTTCCTTAGTAAGATCTCTGAAAAAATATAGGAGTTTGCTATTGTTTTCTCATCGAGTTCTTTTTCATCATAGAATAACTTGAACTTTAGATTGCTCTGCCTTTTTCTAAAAAGAAGAGAATTCAAGTAATCCTCAACTACTTGACCTACACACTCCCTTGAATCGCAGTAACTTAATCTCTCAAGGGTAAAACCTTCTGGAGGCATAACTCTCGATATTATTTTCGTAAATGAGGTAAAAAAGCAATCATTCTCCCATAACTTTTACGTAAATTGACCTATTTCTAGGGCCATCAAATTCCAATAGAATTATTCTCTGCCATGTTCCAAGATCTAGTTTTTTATTCTTTATAGGAACAATTCTTGAAGTTCCTATTATAGCAGAAATTATATGTGCATGTCCATTATTGTCTATTAAGTTATGGTTAAATTCTCCATCTGGAGGAACTAGCTTTTTTGCCCAAATTAAGTAATCCTTCATTAACCCTTGTTCAGCTTCATTTATTATTATTGAGCATGTGGTATGTTTAACTCCAACTACTACTATTCCATCTGTAGTTCCCATTTCTATGATAGCTTTTTCTACTGTATCTGTAATGTCTATACTTTCAAATCTACTGTTAGTCTTTATGCTAAATTCCTTTTCAAACGATTTCATCTTAGCTCTACTAAACTTATTTTGAATCGATAAAAGCTTTAGATATGGATTTAGAAGGATTAGCTAGGAGGTTAGATAAGCAAAGAGCCAAGCAAGAGATATTAGAACTCCTTGAAATATATAAGGGTAAAAATGATTTCAATGAAAAACTGGCAAATACTATAATTGAAGAAGTAGACCTTTCTAAGATATATTCATATTGGGAACCAATTAGAGTAGGAATAACTTCAGGTAATGCAGGTCTAGGTTCTAGAGGTATTGGAGATCATCTAATCCATGAAAAGCTTTTTGAATTGTCTGGAAAAAGTGTTGATACATTTGACGACGCCGGAATACAGGAAGACATAGCAATATCCATTGATGGTATTCACTCAAGGTTATCATATTATCCATTCCTAGCTGGATTTCATGCGACTAAGGCAACACTGAGAGATATAATGGTAAAGGGAGCTAACCCTTTAGGGCTAATAGTTGACATACATGTTTCTGATGATACGGATATATCATATCTTCTAGATTTTGAAGCAGGAGTTTCAACTGTAGCTGATGCTATAGGTGTAAAAATACTTTCAGGTAGTACGCTTAGGATAGGTGGAGATGTTGTCATAGGGGAAAGAATTAGTGGAGGAGTTGGTGCTATAGGTAAGATAAGCAACAAAAAATATCTAAGAAGTAACGTGAAAAAGGGAATGAAGATAATAATGACAGAAGGCAATGGTGGTGGTACGATAGCAAGTACTGCGATTTTTCATGGTTATCATGGAATTGTAGACGAGACGCTAAAAGTAGATGAGTTGATGGCATGCTCTGCTATTTTAAGTTCAGAGAATTCTGCCGAGGCTATGACAGATGTAACTAATGGAGGTCTTAGAATGGACGCAATTGAGATATCAGAAATTTCTCATGTTACTTTTAGGATAAATGTAGATAAATTCTTTTCTATGATAAATCCAAATGTACTCAAGATGCTTCATGATCTGGATATTGATCCTTTGGGTGTATCAATAGATTCTATCTTAATCTTTTCTAAAGACGAAGATATACTAAGAATATTATCCAAGGCTGGTATACGATCTGAAATAATAGGAGAAGTTGAGGACTTTTCCGGTTCATCAATTATAGACGAAACAGGAAAACCTATACAGCCTAAATTTAGAGAGAGTCCATATACTCCAGTTAAGAAGGTTATCGGAAATATATCGCCATATACACTAGACGAATTAAAGATAAAACTGGATATTGCTCTGAATGAGGCAAAAATGAGGAAAGATAAGGTATTGAAAAACTTAAAAGGTACATTTGTATAGTCCATACAGTCGATATTAATGTCAGATCAGTCATTCAGGTATATTGTAAGGATATTTGGTCAAGACGTAGACGGGACTGTAAAAGTCCCCTATGCTCTGGCCATGGTAAAGGGGATAGGGTATAACACTGCAAGGGCTATAGTAATGAAATTAGGTATAGACAAAGATAAGAGATTTGGAGAGTTAACTGAATCAGAAGTTAAAAAGATAGAGGATGTATTATCAGGGCATTCTATTAGGGATTTACCTTCATGGACTTTCAACAGAAGGATGGATTATGAAAGTGGAAGGGATATGCATTTAGTCACATCAGACTTAATTTATTACGTTAGGAATGACATTGAAAGAGAGAAGAAGATGAGAAGCTGGAGAGGAGTAAGACACTCTTTGGGTCTTAAGGTAAGAGGCCAAAGAACTAGAACTACAGGAAGGAGTGGAGGTACTGTAGGTGTAAAGAGAGGAAGAGCTGGACA
Source organism: Candidatus Acidianus copahuensis (assembly GCF_000632495.1). Classification (GTDB taxonomy): domain Archaea; phylum Thermoproteota; class Thermoprotei_A; order Sulfolobales; family Sulfolobaceae; genus Acidianus; species Acidianus copahuensis. The sequence continues at coordinate 131,656 of NZ_JFZT01000048.1, forward strand.
ACCTGCAGCCTCTACGCAAACACAACCGCAAAAGAAGTGAGAGGTGATTTAGTTGGGTGATCCAAGAAAAAGTACTAAAAAATGGAAAGGACCAGGTTCTCCTTGGATAAGAGAAAATTTAGTGCATGAACAGGAACTTATTGGAAGATATGGATTAAGAAACAAAAAGGAAATATGGTTAGCAAGAACTCTAGTCAGAGAGTTTAGGCATATGGCTAGATCATTGTTAGCATTACCACCTGCTGAAAGATTAGTTAGGGAAAAGCAGTTAATTGGTAGGCTATATAGAATGGGCTTGCTCAAGACAGAAAACGCTACTGTAGATGATATCTTAGGACTGAGAGAAGAGGATCTATTAGAAAGAAGATTACAAACCATAGTGTTCAAGAAAGGGTTAGCAAGAACTATATATCAGGCTAGGCAACTAATATCACATGGGCATATTTCATTAGGTGGAAAGAGAATAACTTCTCCAGGATATATTGTCTTGAAGGATGAGGAAAGTTTAATAGACTTCTATCCAATTTCACCCTTCAAATCTAATCCTCCTACATTAAACCAAGGTCAGGAGGAGCAAACTACTCAATAATCTTAAAAGGTGATCTTGTATGTCAAGCAGGCGTGAAATTAAGTGGGGAATAGCTCACATATATTCGTCTCAAAATAATACTATAATATCAATAACCGATATTACTGGTGCTGAGACAATATCTAGAGCGTCAGGTGGTATGGTAGTTAAAGCAGATAGGGAAAAATCTTCACCATATGCTGCAATGCTAGTTGCAAATAAGGTATCTTCTGAAGCATTAGATAAAGGAATTATGGCTGTTCATATTAAGGTTAGAGCACCTGGAGGTTCAGGACCTAAGACCCCAGGTCCTGGGGCTCAACCAGCAATAAGATCTTTAGCTAGATCTGGATTTATTATAGGAAGAATTGAAGACGTTACACCTATACCTCATGATAGCATAAGGAGGCCAGGAGGAAGGAGAGGAAGGAGAGTCTGAATGCCAATTTCCATTTTATCAAAAGATACTTACTCTATTTCTTTAGTTTTAGATGGTTATCCACTTGAGTTAGCAAGCGCTATTCGTAGGGCATCAATGCTATATACTCCTGTTATGGCAGTAGACGAAGTGTATATTGTGGAAAATAATAGCTTGCTGTACGATGAAGTATTAGCTCATAGATTAGCTATGATCCCTTTTTCGTCAGAAGAAGCAATATCTCACTATAGATCGCCTGATGAATGCGCTGAATGTAAGGAAAATTGTGATGGATGTTTCTCTAACATCTATCTAGAAGTTGAGGCTAAGGATAAAGAGACCATGGTATATTCTAGGGATATTAAATCTGATGACCCAACCATTACACCAATTAGCGATAGTATTCCAATAGTTCTTCTTGGAAAGAATCAAAAGATATCACTTCAAGCTAAGCTTAGGTTAGGTTATGGGGCAGAACACTCCAAATTTAATCCTGTTGCTGCTGCAGTAGTGAGGTATTATCCGAAAGTTATAGTAGAAGAGGATTGTCAGATTGCTATTGAGGTATGCCCAGAAAATGTGTTCGAGAGTAAGGACGGCAAACTTGTAGTTAAGAACGAAGCATCTTGTACTTTATGTCAAGAATGTACAAGAGTATGTAAAGGTATAAAGGTTGAACAAGTAGAAGGTAAATATATTCTTTACGTAGAAAGTGTAGGTAGTCTTAAGCCAGAGAGAGTTTTAATAGAGGCTAGTAAGAGTATACTTCGTAAGTTAAACGAACTTAAGAAGGTGATTGGATGAGAAGGACAGGTAGTACCGACATATTAGCTAGAAAGTTAATTAGGAGTCTTCAAAAGCAAGATAAACCTCTGTGGAAAGTCACTGCGGATATGTTGCAGTCCCCATCTAGAAAGAGAACCTATGTTAATTTATATAAAATTGAAAAATATGCGAAGGAAGGAGAAGTGGTAGTAATACCTGGTAAAGTACTAGGAATAGGTTCTATTTCTAAACCTGTTACAGTTGTAGCTTTAGACTTTTCGAAGTCAGCAATAGAGAAGATCAATAAGGTCGGGGGAAAAGTAGTAGGTCTTTACAATTTTGATAAGCTAGATTTAAAGGGTAAGCATGTGAGGTTGATGAGAAAATGACTGATGAAGTAATAATAAATGCGGAAAATCAGATACTTGGCAGGTTATGTTCTAATACTGTAAGGCTTCTTAAAGAAGGAAAGAAAGTTAAGATAGTTAACATAGAGAAAGCGGTAATAAGTGGTCCTAAGTCAAGAGTTGTGAGCGGATACAAGCTTCTATTTACAGTAAGGACTATGTTTAACCCTGAAAGACAGGGCATAAGAAGGCCAAAAAATCCTATCAACATTGCTAAAAGAACAATTAGAGGTATGTTACCAAAAACTCCTAAAGGAAAAGAAATGTTTAAGTCTTTGATAATATATGTTGGTGTGCCAGCTGAACTTCAAGGGAAAGAAACGATTTCCTTTTCTAATTCTTCTGTATCGAGGTTGAAAGGAAAATATATTACTGTAGGTGAATTAGCTAGTGAATTAGGGTGGAACAATGGAAGAAAGTAAAGTTATAATAACTACCGCAAGAAGAAAAATGGCGAGGGCAAAATGCTATTTATATCAAGGTAAAGGTAGGGTAATGATTAATGATATACCTGTTGAAGTAATTCCAGTAGAGGTAATGAGGTTAAAAATAATGGAGCCTTTGCTTTTGGCAGGGGATTCTATTTTGTCGCAGATCGATGCTAAGGTTTACACTAGTGGAGGAGGGATAATGGGGCAAGCTGATGCAGCTAGAATGGCTCTAGCTAGGGCTTTGGTCTCATTTAGTGGTAGTCAAGAGCTTAAAGATATGTATAAGCAATATGATAGAACCATGTTAGCTGGAGATCCTAGGCAGACCGAGTCAGAAAAGTGGATGAGATATAGTGCAAGAAGATGGAGACAGAAATCATATAGGTGAAACGAAATGATTATACCAGTTAGATGTTTTACATGCGGTTCCTTAATAGCAGATAAATGGGAGTCATTTATAACTAGAGTGAGTTCTGGAGAAGATCCTGGGAAGGTTTTGGATAGTTTAGGAGTAAAGAGGTATTGTTGCAGGAGAATGCTCTTAAGTAACGTTGACATTATTAAGGAAGTCGTTAATTACACTAGACCAATTTAAAGGTGAGTTAGATGAGTGAAGAGGAAAGAGGTTCAAATTTATCCGAGGATGAAAAAGCTGAATTGCAGAAATCAGAAAAAGGCGCAGTAATTGAACTCCTGGTTCCACTTGAGAATTATCTTTCAGCTGGAGTTCATATAGGAACCCATAGTTGTACTAAGTATATGCAAAACTTTATCTATAGAGTGAGGCCTGAAGGTCTTTATGTTCTTGATGTGAGAAAAATAGATGAGAGACTTAGGATTGCTGCGAGATTTCTTGCTAGGTTCTCTCCCGCTTCGATGCTAGCTGTAGCAACTAGACCATACGCATTCATGCCTGTACAAAAATTCGCGGAAGTTGTGGGAGGTAAATACATAACTGGTAGATTAGTTCCAGGTACTCTAACTAACGCTTATCTAAATAATTATATAGAACCAGAAGTGCTACTTGTATCAGATCCAAGAACTGACACGCAAGCGATAAAAGAAGCATCAAAGATGGGAATCCCAGTGGTAGCTTTTGCAGATACTGATGCAAAAATTGACTTTGTTGACCTAGTTATACCAGCTAATAATAAGGGAAGAAAATCGTTGGCATTGCTCTATTGGGCTTTAGCTAGGCAAGTACTGAGAGAAAGGAAAGATATCGCGGCTGATTCTGACATACCTGTAAAAGTAGAAGAATTTGAGGTGAAGTTAGTACAATGAATAGAAAGCCGGCTGTTGCCGGCTCCTTTTATGATTCGGATCCCATTGAACTAAGGAAATTAATCGAGTGGTCGTTTCTTCATCAAGTTGGACCCGGTTCCTTGCCCAAGATTTCTGCAGTTAAGAAGCCTAGAGACAACTTATTTTTTGTAGTTCCGCATGCAGGCTATATATATAGTGGACCTGTGGCTGCACATTCCTTTTACTATTTAGCGGAAGAAGGAAAACCTGATGTAGTCATAGTTATTGGGCCAAATCACACTGGTTTAGGTTCTTACGTGTCTATTTGGCCTAAAGGAGAATGGGAGACTCCTTTAGGTAATGCTAAAATCGATGAAGGATTAGCAATGGAGCTAGTTAAAGACGGAGAAGTTATAGATATAGATGAAAAAGCTCATATGTACGAACATTCAATTGAAGTTCAAATACCTTTTTTGCAGTATCTTTTTCAAGACGTTAAAATAATTCCAATAGTTGTTATGCTTCAAACTCCGGATATTGCAGAATTTTTAGCTGAAGCTATCTATAGATTGATGAAAAGACATCAAGACCTGGATATAGTAGTTCTATCGAGTAGCGATATGAACCATTACGACCCATATGATATAACTTACAAGAAAGACGAAATGGCAATCCAGAAAATTCAGCAGTTAGATTATAAGGGATTATATGATGTAGTTGAGAATAAAGATGTTACTATGTGTGGTTATGTTCCAGTGATGGTATCTATGATTTTAGCCAGAAAGCTCTCAAAGAAAGCTTATATTTTAAAGCATGCAACATCTGGTGATACTTCAGGAGATAAGAGTTCAGTCGTGGGATATCTTGCAGCAAGGTTTGGAAGCTGAATTTCCTATATGTTTTTCCGGAATTCCATTAAAAGTAAATAATCCTATCTTTATTGTAATGACTAAAGGTATTATAAGCTTTTCTGAGATAAATCAAGATATTTGGGGTATTTCACAATATTTTAAGGATGCTACTGGATTTTCCCCAACAACGTTCTACACTATAAATGGAGAGATTCCTTTGTCATCAAAGTATATTTTATCAACTGAAATGACGTTAAAGGAAATGATGCGAAAATTAGGAATAAATATCTCTAAAGAGGAATTTTTTCAAATCCTTAACCTTATAGATGAGGTAGCTTTTGATTCTGAAGTTATAAGAGGTATGAGAAAGTCCATGGAGGCGAATTCTTCACTATTGTATAGAGATCTGGAAGATCCTGTTTTAGTAAATTTTCCAGTCTTAAACATTAAAGCATTAATGAGTTATCCACTTGGAGATCCTGTGTATAAAGATAATGCACTAATTCATCTAACTGGTTATTTACCCTCAGCGATAGCAGAAGGGAAAACTTTTCTTATAAGTGTAGAAAATGGTTTGTGGGGCTCTTTATATTCTCTTCCAATATTGAATGTAAAAAACTGGAAATGGATATGGGATTTAAATTATTCAACTCTAATAAGTTTTAATTTAGACGAATCAGACAATTTATAACTTTAAGCATTGCACATATATTAATGGCTATTCAAATGGTTATTCTGTTTAAACGAGAAAAAGAATTTAGTCTCCTTATGTTATAAGGACTTATGGATATAATAAGCCGTAAACTTGAGCATGTCGAGATTTGTTTATTTGAAGATGTGGAGTCTGGTAACACTTTGCTTGATAACGTTACTTTAATTCATCAGGCAATGCCAGGTATTTCATTAGGCGATGTGAAAACTAAGATACGTTTTCTAGGAAAAGAAATATCCTACCCGATAATGGTAACAGGCATGACTGGCGGAAATCCAGAGCTAGGTAGAATTAACGGCATTATAGCAGAGGTTATTGAGGATATGGGCCTAGCTATGGGCGTAGGTAGTCAAAGAGTAGCTTTAGAAAAGGCAGAGGCTATGAGCAGTTTTAAAATAGTAAGAAAGTATGCCCCTACTGCTCCGATAATTTCAAACATAGGAGCTGCCCAACTTCTTAAAGGCTACGGCCTCAAAGAACTACGAGATCTTGTTAGCATGATAGAGGCTGACGGTATTGCTGTTCATCTTAACCCAGCACAAGAGGTTTTCCAACCAGAAGGTGAACCATTCTACTCTGTGGAAATCTTAGCTAAGCTTAGAGATATTTCTAAGGAATTAGGAGTCCCTATAATAATAAAGGAGACAGGAACAGGAATATCTATCGAAACTGCAAAAGCATTTTCTGACATAGGAATTAATTATTTTGATATATCTGGAAGCGGAGGGACAAGTTGGGTATCTGTAGAAATGTTTAGAGATGAGAGAAAGGGAAGCTGGAAAAAGGAAAGTGCTAAACTATTTTCTAATTGGGGAATTCCAACTGCTGCATCAATAATTGAGACTAGATTTGCTTCACCTAATGCAACAATAATAGGCAGTGGCGGAATTAGAAACGGTCTGCATGTAGCTAAGGCAATAGCCTTAGGTTCTAATTTAGCAGGAATGGCTCATCCAGTGCTAAAGGAAGCAGTGGCCGGAAAAGACGCATTAATTAATTTCTTTAATAGGGTAGAGTTTGAGTTAAAAGCGGCTATGATGCTTACTGGATCTAAGGATATTGAGTCATTAATGAAATCGCCTATAGTCATTACAGGAGAATTAAAGGATTGGATGGAAAGTAGGGAGATAAGCTTATCTTTGTTTAATAAGGTTAGAAAAAGAGAATATGGAACTTCAAGAGTATTTCAATGAAATAGTAAGAAATGTTGATATGGAAATACAAAATAGACTAAAAGGAGATGTTAAGGGGCTATACGAAGCATCATACCATCTTTTTACTGCTGGAGGAAAAAGGCTTAGGCCTCTTGTTGTTGTTTCCGTTGCTAACGTTTTAGGAGGTGATATTAATAGAGCATATTTAGCAGCGACAGCAGTAGAAATCCTTCATAACTTTACTTTAATACATGACGACATAATGGATCAGGATACGATCAGAAGAGGAGTTCCCACTGTTCATGTAAAGTGGGGAGTTCCAATGGCTATTCTCGCAGGAGATCTTCTTCACGCTAAGGCCTTTGAGGTATTAAGTGACGCGCTTAAAGGATTAGAAAATGACAGGATATTTTTAGGTTTCTCAGAATTTGCGAAGTCTACTGAAATAATAGCTGAAGGTCAAACTATGGACATGGAATTTGAGAATAGAAATGATGTAACCGAAGTTGAATATATAAAAATGATAGAAAAGAAAACAGCTCAACTCTTTTCTTGTTCCGCATTTTTAGGTGCTTTAATATCCAAGGCTAATGATTACTTCCTGGATAAAGCTAAAATTCTAGGCTTGAAAATGGGAACAGCTTTTCAGATAGTAGATGATATTCTTGGTTTGACTGCTGAAGAGAAAGATCTAGGTAAACCAGTATATAGCGATATTAGAGAGAGTAAAAAAACTATATTACTAATAAGAGCATTAAATGAGGCAAGCGAGTCGGAAAAGAAAACGATCATGGAAGGTTTAGGTTCAAAGGATCCTGAAAAAATAAGAAAGGCTGCAGAAATAGTCAAGAACTTATCCTTAGATTATGCATATTCACTTGCTGAAAAGTTAGCTGAAGAGGCAAACAGAATAATAGAAGAATGGGATTCAAACACCTCAATAGGTGGAAAGGCTTTAAAATATCTTGTTGAGCTTACAGTCAAAAGGCGAAAATAGTGTTTCCTGTTATTCCGATAATCACAAGCTTTCTAGTTACTTTTATGGCAACTTCCTGGTTAATTAAAGTAGTAAAAGAGAGAAGAATTGTCGGAATAGATATTAATAAGAGAGAAAAGCAAGAAATCCCCTCCTTAGGAGGTATAGGAGTAGTAGCCGGTTTTGTAGCTGGCTCGTTTGCACTCTTAGTTGAAAATCCAACACATATTAAAGTAATTTCGGCAATCCTCATCTCTTCTTTGCTTATCGCCTTTTTAGGTCTAATTGATGATTTCTTAAACCTTAAGCAGTCTATAAGGGCTTTCATGCCTATTTTTGCTTCTGTACCTCTAGCAGTTTTTAGTGTAGGACATTCAATAATATCTATTCCATTCATAGGTCCTGTCAATTTTGGCTTAATTTACTATATTCTTATAATTCCTGGTGCATTAACGATAACATCTAACGCATTTAATATGCTTGAAGGCTTAAATGGACTAGGAACAGGTTTAGGTATAATTATGGCGTCAGCTTTAGCTTACATTGGCCTAATACATACTGGAAATATAAGAGTTGCTGGATACTTGTCGCTAGTTTTGGTGGCTTCTCTGCTAGCATTTTTATATTATAACAAATACCCTGCAAAAATTTTTATAGGGAATATAGGGACTTACTTTATAGGTTCAGTTATAGGTTCAATTGGCATTTCTGGATTTATGTTCACAGCTTTAGCGGTGCTCTATTTACCTTATGTAATTGAGTTCATCCTTAAGGCAAGGACTAGATTTAAGGGTGTTTCTTTTGGAAAGATTGATAGCGACGGAAAACTCTACTGGGATGAAAAACCAAACTCTTTGACTCATATAATAATGAAGATCGGTAAGATGAAGGAGTATCAGATAGTTATGATTATTTGGGTTATAGAAATATTATTTGCTATACTAGCTATAATATTACAGACAACAATAATACTGATATAATAAGTGTGTGCTATGGGATCTGTGTTTATATTGAATCAAAATATATATTAATCCAAAAATTAGTTAAAATTCATTTATGATAATTTTTTATTGTAATAAGCAAGATGATTTTCCCTTTTTTATATATTTAGTTAGATATTACGGTTTAGTATTTCTTCTCTGGTTTATAGCTTTCTCAAATGATATCTTAAAATTTAGATTAGCAAAAAGTAGATTTTATCATATTCTCTCATTCGCAACACTTCTAACACTTCTGTAGAAGAGAAAACACTAAATTTTTTCATAATATTTTATTATTACTTTGACTTTTCTTAGTTTCATATAATTGAGGAACGATATTTGTGTAAATATCTCAAGGTAAAGAGCTCTTAGATCTCCTAAAAGTACTGTATATTATCTACTCCATTAGTTTGGATATTATCACCAGTCTTTCTCCATTAGAAAGACTTTACTACTCTTAAGTAGTGAAATCCTTATTGAGATCATTTTTAAACATGTTAAAGATGTTATGAGTTCTAAGGTGTTTACATTAAGTTCTCAACTTTCCAGTAATACACTCTCATTTCATTAAAGCGTTAATTATGGCTAATCTTTTACTATTATAATCAGGATATACAAAATGGTTTTATATGGACTGTAGGTCACTTTTTTTATCTTCTTGAATGGAGACTTCCACTCTCTTAACTTTCCAACAAGATGAATATCTTAAACTTTCAAGTTATAGCGACTAAAAAATCTTATATTTTACTATTTGCCATTTCTTTATGTGGGGCCGTAGTCTAGCCTGGACTAGGAACCTCTGGCTGGAATGCCAGGCTTGGGCCCTGGTGATCGCGGGTTCAAATCCCGCCGGCCCCATAGTTGGATATAGAGAATTGTTTTGATTTCAGCTAGGATAAAGAACTTTACAGCAAACGTGAAATCGTGTTTTAATTACTATAACTGGTATTGAATTACCTCAACCTCTCAGTTGTGGCTTCTGCTTCAGAATAAACTCGGAAAAGAGTATAAGGGTCAACTTCATAGATGAAGGGATCCGTTTCCTATTCCATAATAGACAGGATATTAACTACACCTACGATTACGATCTGTAGTTATTCATCTATTATAGGAACTACATTAGAAATCTCATCCACAGAAGAGGATTATATGGCGCCGCGGGGTGGACTCGAACCACCGACCGCCCGGTTACTGTTACATTGGCATTAACAGCCGGGCGCTCTTCCAACTGAGCTACTGCGGCAAGATTACTAAAATACTCTAGTGGTTATAACGTTTTTGCTCCATATTTTACATATCAGAAGAAAATTTTGCTTATCCAATATATAAAAATTTACTAATATTAAATATCAATTTTACCTGAAAATATGTGTCATTATAAGAACATGTTATTGAAAAATCTCATATGCTAACTATGTTTTTTATCTTAATATATCTCTTTACTTTTCTTTTAAAAAGAGTAAAGTATAAAATTTATATTAAAAAATTTTTCTTAATTATGCATATCAGGATTTTCCAGTTATTTCAGAAAGTCTCTTTAATATCTCTCCAAGGTCATCTTTTGCCTGTCCAGGATCAAGTATTGCAGCAGCAGAAGCTCCTACTTGTAGACCACATGCCTCTCCTAAAGCCTTTTTAGTCTGTACATAGATGTATGGAATCTTCTTCTCTTCACAAAGCCCTGGCAAGTGTGCTACTATTTCCTCTGGTTGGACATCTTCAGCTATAAGAACAAGTTTAGCTTGACCTCTCTCTATAACTTTTGTTGTTTCATTTGTACCTTTCTTTACTTTTCCTGTTTCTTTAGCTTTTTTAAGTATTTCTAGTGCCTTATCTGATAGTTCTTGTGGAACGTCGAACTTTACATATGAAGCTTTTGACATAGCGTTCATCCTCCTTTGTCACGCGATTTATACTGAAGTGAGCTACGCTTAAAAAATTACTGTTTATTCATGCGAGTATATAACGACGGTCTCTTTCTCGTTCTGTGAATCTACTCTAACGAATCCATATCTGACAAATTGTACTACCTCTCCTTCTTTTAGGTTCGCAACAGCCTTCTCTCCAAAACCTTCTTTTTTCTCTAAATTGTCGCCTGAAGCTTTTATTACTCTCACTCTTACGGCTTCTGAAGCCTTTACCCATTGCACAATGCTTGCTTTTTCTTTTTTAGCACTTTCTATATCAGTGCTGGTGAATATTGCCTTATTTCCTTGGACTCTTACATTACATAGCTCAACTAATCTTATTACTTTACCATCTTTCGCATCTTGTTCGTTAACGTATATTCTATCTCCTGGATAAACTTTGATCTGTCTAAATTCTTTTGAACCAGGATAAAGAGGAATCTGTGCAGTCATCTGATCATCTATGTCTAGCTCAAGCTCTTTAAAGGATTCCACATACATTAGTCTTTTAGCTGTCGGATCTAGATTTTTCCTATTAATAGAGGCCAAATTATCGAAACTAATTGTGGCATCAGAGTTTTTTAGTCCTACTTCAATAATTAACTCCCTAATAGTTTCAGGTAAAATTCCTCTCCTTCTTAATCCAGCAATTGTGGGTAATCTAGGATCGTCTTTTCCTAACCCTTTTTCTAGCATAACTTTGATTTTGGACTTGCTCATCATGAAACCCTCTAACTTTAGTCTTCCGAATTCCATGATTTCTGGGATTTTCCAATTCATGTAATCATAGATCCACTTCTGTTTTTCAGCGTTGATTGTGTGCTCTTTTGCTCTAAAGATATGAGTAACATTAAAGTCATGATCATCAACTACTGTAGCGAAGTTGTAGGTAGGCCAGACAATATATTTACTTCCAACTATAGGGTGAGGATTAGCCTCAGTATCTATTATTCTTGCTATAACCCAATCGATTTTTGATGGGTCAGGATCGTTTAGATCAGTTTTTATTCTAACTACTGCTTCTCCTTCTTTGAATCCTCCAGAAAGCATTTTATCCCATAGTTCTTCATTACGACTAGGTTCTTTCTCTCTATTAAAACACTGTAGAGAAAAGTTTCTTGTCTCCTTCATCTTCTTAAATTCTTCCTCAGTGCAACAATCTATGTAAGCGTGACCATTTCGTATAAGTTCTCTAATAACTTCATAATACCTTTCTATTCTGGAAGATTCCTTAAACTCTTCTTGCCAAGAAAGACCAAGCCATCTTAAGTCCTCTCTTATCCATTCATATGCCTCTTTAATTGGTTTCTTGACTTTCGGGTCTGTATCGTCAAATCTAAGTATAAATTTCCCGTTATACATTTTAGCGTATTCAGATGAAATAATTGCTGCTCTCACATTTCCTAGATGAATTGGTCCATCAGGATTAGGTGCAAATCTGGTTACAAATATGTTATTTACGTGGAGAGGAGGTAGCGATTTTTTCTCCTCTTTCTCTTTCCTTTCCTCAAGCATTTCTGGGAACTTAGCCTTTAGCTCACTTAGTTGTTCATTTAAAGTAAGAGAATTTACTCTGTCAACTATTTGTTTTACTTGTTCAGTAATTTCCTTAGCTTTGTTCCTTAATTCTGGATATTCCCCGATTACTTTACTCATTACAGGACCGACTGACGCTTTTCCATTGTGTTTTATGGCATTAGCTAACGCATGTTTATAAATTAGTTCATCTATATTCAAACTCACCACCTATAACTTTCTTCATAAAAGCGGAGAGATCTCTCTCATCTTTTGTGTTAATAATAAGATTAGCGGATCTCTTTAATTCTTCTTCCGCATCGCTTACAGCGATTTTGAGACCAACTTCTTCAAACATCTCTAGATCAGTAAGAGAATCTCCTATTGCAGCAACCTCATTTTTATTTAGACCATGCATTTCTATCAACTTTCTTACCCCAATATTTTTCCCCGCTGGATTAAACGCTATGTGTATTGCATATCCTGACGAATTTATGTACATACCATTAATGTTAGCCCATTCTCTCATATCTGCTTTTAGTTCGGGTGGAGTGAAACTGAAGTCACATTCCTTATACAGATTTTGCCAACTATCCTTTACTTTATATCTTTCCTTGAATTCCTCAACTTTTCTTTTATCCATATCTTTACATACCTTTACTTTACTCTTGAAAAAAACTACACATCCGTTTTCAGCTACAACTCCACCTGAAAAGCCTAGGTAGTTATGCAATCCTCTTAATACTGGGAAGGAATTCCCACTTACTATTGCTACTTTAATTCCATTTTCTTCAAATATTCTTAATTTCTCTATGATTGTTAAGTTCAACTTATACGTATTTCTTTCTTCAGTTAGAGTGCCATCCAGATCAGAAAGAACAAGTTTTATCATTCTAAAATTTCCCTCGCTCTTTTAGAGTACTCATAATCAACATAAACTCTCCTTATAATTATGTTGTCTGGCATCTCATTAAGAAGCGTCGATGAAAACTCCTTAAGCCTTTTTTCCTTCCCTTTGCTTAAGATTCTTATCTTACCTTTATCTATAACAGCGATCTTCTCTTCGAAAGGATAGATAGAATTTTCTGGAATTCCTAATCTAACAAGTTTATTTCTTATATCTCCAAGAAATTCTTGTTCATCCCTATAAGAGATTTCCTCATACACTACTTTAGGTCCCCTTCTATCCATAAAATTTCTTATTTGTTCTATAACGTCACTAGATGCACTGTCTGATAATAAACAATTATACATAGAAGATATAATCCAGTTATCGTCCCAATAGGCCAATAGTTCTTCATTAACCATATCTTTCACAGCTTGAGGAGACGAGAGTATTCCTTGACACGATTCAGACATTTTAGAGTAGATTTTTCTTAAAAAAAGTTCAAATCCAAGTATTGTTTTATGATAGTAAACGGCCTGATACATATGAAGCCTGGAAATGTAAAAATTTTCTAAGCTTATAATTCCTTTATCCTCAGCTAATACTCCATCTTCTCTATAATGTATAGTGTCTATAAGTCTATCTAGGTCCAGTTTACCTAACTGAACGCCAGTATGTCTTGAATCCCGGATTAAGTAATCAATTCTGTCTACATCAACTTCGCCATCGATAACAGAGGATAGTAAATTTTTACCACGATAGAGGTCTTGAATCTTACTTATATTTACTCCATATTTGTTTAATATATCCTTTATTATAGAATTTTCAAGAATATAATCCCTTAACTCCTTATTTCCTATTCCCATGCTTAAATAGTATCCTTCAAGGGCGTGACTAAAAGGAAATTGACCTATATCGTGAAGTAAACCAGCTATCTTAAGACTTGAAAACTCGTCATCAGATATTTCTCCTTCATTTCTCATTTTTTCTCCAAGTTTCGAAGCTAAGAAAAAGGTTCCTAAAGAGTGGCTAAATCTGGAATGAGTTGCTCCAGGATAAACAATGTAGGCTAGGCTAGTCTGTTTTATTCTTCTAAGTCTCTGGAACTCCGCTGTATCTACTATTTCCGTCTCTAAATCTCCTAAAGTTATGTACCCATGAACTTCATCAAAAATCTTCTTCATCAAGATGAATAAAAACAAGAAAATAATAAGCCCACCTCAGCTTAGAAGGGCTACGGATCCTTTCGGACTCCACGGCCCTCCTAACGTAGGAGGCTTAACTTCCGGGTTCGAGATGAGTCCGGGTGTTGCCCCCCTACTATGACCGAGTGGACAATATAACTTATCTGTCGTTAGTATAAAAAATTATCTTTTGGCCTGTTGAGGCTGTAACTTTATAGCATAAATCCCAGCGATGTAAAGCTTTCCTCCATCTTTTGGACATGTTCCAACAAGTTTTGGAACAAAATCTCCTTCTTGAAAGTCCCTCTCGATTGAGTAATCGCAAGACATACACTTAATTAATGTTTTAGTGATTAGAGGTTGTTTTGAAGAATCAGATGAAATAGCCATCTATTATCACTGTGCTATTCCTGCTGTATTTCCAACTCCTACTAATACGACAGAATCTCCAGGCTTTGTTCTTTCTCTTATGAGATCCTTCACATAGTTTACTACTTTGTCAGCTGAATCGTAGACTTCTTTTCTCATTTCTGTTATTGCTTCTTCCATACTCATTTTGACAATTACTGCATCTATGGGTATATTATACTTAGTTGCTACTCTTTCTATAGCTATTTTTTCAGGTCCTGGATCTCCCATAGCTACTCCCATTCCTTCAGCTATACTTCCAGTATCTTCTCCTTCTAACTTGAGTGCAGCATCTACAGTTATAATTCTAGATACTTTACTTCCTTCTTTTTCTATAATATTTTGAACTGCTTCGCCAGGTGTTCCAACAGTAGCCATTGGACCCTCTGCCTTAACTACTATTAATCTTCTCCCTTCGAATTCCATTGTACCAGCTATAATGTCCTTGCTTGGGACCCATTTATCATTTATATTCATGAGGAATCTTGATGCTACTAGTGGACCTAAACCATCGCCTACAGGTATTCCTTGAAGGAAGACCTTCTGAGCCCTAGCATATGCCTCAGCCAATTTTACATATATTGGGGCTACCATTTGTAATTGATACATTATCATTATACTATTTAATTTTTTCGCCATTAGTAAATAATGTCTAATTATTTTAAATATCATATTTAATGCATTTACTACCTCTGCAGAAATCTCTATTTGACTCCTAGTCATTGGATCAATGTTTGGTGAATATTTTGTTATCATCTCTCTAACAGTATCCTCGTTAGCTCTGAGTAAAAGTTTCATTCTACTTATTATATCTGTTGGTTCTATATTAACAGGGTCTATAACGAATCTTTCCATTACCTTATTTATAAACTGTTGAGGCTCTGGAAAGTTCTTATCTTTCAATAGTTTCTCAGCCATACTCTTTGAATCTTTTAGATAGCCTTCTATCATATAAAGGTTCTTTTCTACATCCCTACTTAGAAATCCAATTTGCATCTTCTGCTGAAATCCTGGAAAGAAACTAGCTACTATAAATCCCATAAACACTATGTAAAGTATTGTGGTCAGTAAGAACTCTGAACTAGAACTGCCTCCTAATCCTTGCGCCATTGCTACTATATTAAATATGTCAAACAACATGTTTCTCTATAGATTAGCTGTTTTCATACAAATTAAGCTTTTAGCAAATATCCTTATATATTCATTCCTTCTCACAAGCCTATATTAAATATAATTTAAAAAGAAAAGTAAAAAGGTAAGATTCTAGTATTATGTTATCACGATAGTTTCCTCTTTCCCTACATAAACAGTATGCTCAAATTGAGCTACAATTCCTTTCCTTACTTCTAAAAGTACTGGATAAGAATAGAGACATTTTTTCCTTGTTAATGCCTTTAGGGAATTCTCAACTACTTCTTTGTCTCCAAGGTCAGAAAGCCATCTTTCTGAAAATGGAAGTGCTTTAAATCTAGAATTAATCGTATCAAGGAATTTTTTTTCTGTTTCGTTTAGTCCTTTGGCCGATGGAGATCTAAGAGAATAGATCGTCTCTTCTTTACCTTCTACAACTTCTCCATAGCCATCAGTTGCAAATGGCTCAATGGCAAACGTATTATCTAGAAGGATTTTTCCAGCATTATGCTGATAAACGTTCGGAACAAATATCCCTGCATGAAGTTCATACTTCCGTATAAGATGTCCTCCTAAGTTTCTTATTGGAGTATATCCATTAATTTTTATTGCTCTTTCAATAAGTTTTCCGATTTCACCTAAACTATTGCCTGGTTTAAAGTTAGAGATAGCTGCACGTAAGGCATCTCTAGTTGCGTCCAATAGCTTATTGTATTTATCATCAAGCGAAACAGTTACTGCGGTATCAGTTATAATACCACCAATATGTGCACCTATATCTAGTTTGACTACTGCGCCTTCTGGTATAACTTTATCATCGTTAATTTTAGGGCTGTAATGCGCTGCCTCATAATTTATTGATAGATTACAGGGAAATGCTGGAAAGGCCCCTCTGTCAATTATAATTTTTTCTACCGCTTCACAGACATCTAGAACCTTAACACCCGGTTTTATTAATTTAGATCCATAATCTCTCGCTTCAGCAGCAATTTTCCCTGCATTAATAAGAACCTTTAGCTCATCCTCTGACATTGCATATCCTAATGAAACTTTTAACCTTCATAATATTATTATTTCCTATGCCAGAGTTAAGGTGGATAGGTCACGCAGCTGTAGAACTAGATCTTAAAGACAAGAAGATTATTATAGATCCGTTTATCACTGATAATCCAAAGTCGGCAGTTAGACTAGAGTACTTTGATAGTTTTGATATAATTGTAGTGACCCACGATCACTATGATCATCTAGGTAATACCGTTGATATAGTAAAGCGAAACTCAAAGGTAAAGATCTTAGCTACTTATGACCTAGAAGTTTATTTGAATAAGGAATTTAAAATTCCATTTGAGAGAATGATACCAGCAAACGTCGGTGGCTATATTAATGAGGGGGAGATCAGATTTGCACTTACTCAAGCTATACACTCAAGTGAGCATAGTGATCCTACAGGAGTAATTGTTAGCGATGGCTCAGTAACAATATATCATGCAGGCGATACAGGTTTATTTGAGGGAATGAAACTTATTGGGGAAGTATTTTCTCCAGACTATGCTTTGCTTCCAATAGGCGGGAGGTTTACTATGGATCCTCATCAAGCCGCAATAGCTGTTTCTATGATAAAACCGAAGAAAGCGTCAATCCCAATACACTATAATACATGGGACGCAATAAAAGTAGACCCTTCTGATTTCGAGAAAGAAGTAAAGGAGAGAGGATACAGATCTATAATACTTAATCCAGGGGATAAATTAGAGCTGTGAAGTAAATGATAAGCGAAAATGAGGCAAAAATTTTAGGTCTTCTGTCTTCGAAGAAAGTATTGAAAGCTTCTGAGATTTCAGAGTATCTTGGAATTCCTCTGAGTTCAGTGTTTAGCCTGGCTAATCTATTGAAAGAAAAAGGTTACGTATCAATTAAAGAAGAAGAAAATAAGCTTCTAGAGCTAACAGATGAGGGAAAACTTAGGCTAAAAAACGGTTTACCAGAAGATGTATTGATTTCTAAACTTAATGGAAGTAGCGTAAAGATATCTGAAGCTAAAGAGATATTAGGTAAAGACTTTAATATAGCCCTAAGTTGGGCAAAGAGAAAGAATCTAGTTCAAATTTCTAACGATATGATAATTCCTAAATATACATCTTATACATCTCCAGAGTTCGAGTATCTGAGAAAGGTAAGCTTAGGAGAAAAAATTGATACAGTAATAACTAAGGAACTTGAAAGGAGAGGGTTAGTAAGAGAAATTAGGAGCAAGGATATGGAGATCTCACTTATTAAGGATGTAGATGTACGTCAGTCAATAACATTTCTAACTCCTGAATTAATAGCTTCAGGAGACTGGAAAAACTATACTCTTAAGGAATATAACGTCGCAGCATTTCCACCATTTATTCAGTTGGGTAAACTTCACTTCTTTAGAGAGTTCTTAGAAAGAGTAAAGGATGCAATGGTTAGTTTAGGATTTGAAGAAGTTAGAGGGAACTTTGTTGAGATGGAATTCTATAATTTTGATATGCTTTTTCAAGCTCAAGATCATCCTGCTAGGGAGATCCATGACAGCTTTCAAGTTGAAGGTAAGGGAAAATTACCTAAAGATGAACTAGTAAAAAATGTCAGAGAAGTTCACGAGAAGTGGTGGAGATATGAATGGAATCAAGACATCTCTAAGAGGTTAGTCTTGAGGAGTCAAACTACAGCAGTTACAGCAAGGCAGTTGACTATAAGGCGAGGGGAAACAAAAGTGTTTACAATTGGTAAAGTCTTTAGACCTGATGCAATAGACGCAACTCACCTTATAGAATTTCATCAGTTAGATGGATTAATAATAGAGAAAGATTTTAGCTTTGTTGATTTACTCTCTATTTTGAAAGAAATATTCTTTAGGATAGGTATAAAGGAAGTCAAGTTTAAACCAGGTTATTTTCCATTTACCGAGCCAAGCGTAGAGATTTATGGCTATATAAATGGTTTAGGTTGGGTAGAAATGGCAGGATCTGGTCTCTTAAGACCAGAAGTAACTGAACCAGCCGGTGTGAACATGCCAGCCGGTGCCTGGGGATTAGGACTAGATAGATTAGCGATGTTAATGATGAGTGTAAACGACATAAGAAACTTGTATTCTGACGATATAGAGTACTTAAGGGAGAGGAGGATAGACCTATGGTAACTATAGTAGTTAAAGAATCCAAAATCTTAGAAAAGGTTAAACTAACAGAAAAGGAGCTAGAGGAGGTTTTATTTAACCTTAAGTCAGAAACAGAAAAAATAGGAGAAGATGAACTATCAATAGAGATCAATGCAGATAGATTAGATATGCTAAGTTCAGATGGCATCTCGAGGGCTGTTAAGGGGTTCTTAGGTGTAGAGTTGGGAGAACCTAACTATCAAGTAATTGATACCGACTATAAATTAGTTGTCGAGAAAGTCTCTCAAAGACCTTATGCATTAGCCGCTGTAGTTTATGATGTAAATCTAGACGATGACTTCATAAAGGAACTCATTCAGTTTCAAGAGAAATTACATGATACTATAGGTAGAAAAAGGAAAAAAGTCGCAATAGGTATTCATGATTTAGGAAAAATTAGAGAAAAAGAGATACACTATAGGTTAGCTTCCCTTAACGAAAGTTTTGTTCCATTAAATCAAAGAGTTTTAATGGAAATAAGTGATGTTCTAACGCATACAGATCAAGGTAAACTTTATGCTAATATCTCGTTATTTAATGGTACAGTACCAGCAATAGCCGAGGCTAGCGGAGATATATTAAGTCTTCCACCTATAATAAATTCAGATAGGACTAAAATAGATAATAATACATCTAAATTATTTATTGATGTAACTGGAACAAACTTTGACGCAGTAGCAGAGACATTAGATATAATAGTAAGTAATCTGGCTGAGGGAGGGAGCAAAATAGGTAGAGTTAATGTAGTTTCAGATTACTCTAACTTTTCACCCATAATGAGGCACAACAGACTAGAGTTCAATTCTATGGACATAAATAGAAGATTAGGTTTTTCCCTAACTTCTGAGGATATTGTACACTACTTGCGCAAATCTAGAATGGAAGCTGAAGCAATAGTAGATAAGGTAGCAGTAATAGTACCTCAGTATCGCGTGGACATAATGACATAT
Source organism: Candidatus Acidianus copahuensis (assembly GCF_000632495.1). Taxonomy (GTDB): domain Archaea; phylum Thermoproteota; class Thermoprotei_A; order Sulfolobales; family Sulfolobaceae; genus Acidianus; species Acidianus copahuensis. Next base: position 151,328 of record NZ_JFZT01000048.1, read on the forward strand.
ACAGACGTCGCAGAGGATGTAGGAATGATGTACGGGTATCAGAAGATTTCCCTAAAGAAACCTGGGTTATCTGAGATGGGAAAGTTAAATCCTATGACAAAACTAGAAAGGAATTTTAGGGAGTTGGTTATAGGAGCGGGTTTCCAGGAGATTTTCTCTCTTGTGCTTATTCGAGGTTCTCTATTACAAGGAAATTATGTTAGTATAGTTAACTCGATCTCTGAAGAGTATAACGCTGTTAGAAATTCTTTAATCTGGACTTCTCTAAAGTTTTTGGAGAAAAATCAATTTGCTAGATTTCCAATAAAAATTTTTGAAGTAGGAGAAGTCGTAGTTAGAGATGAGAGCACAGACACAGGTTATAGAAATGAAAACAGATCTTCTCTAGCTATAATGGACAGTAAAGTTAAGTACGAGGACTTACAGTCAGTTCTACATCAAGTTATTAAAGGTCTCACAGGAAAATATCCTATATATTCCCCAATAACGATGGAGTTTCTGATTGGTGGAAGAGCTTCTAGGCTACTTCTGAATAATCAGTGCCTAGGAATAATAGGAGAAGTTCATCCAAACACTTTGGTAAAATATGGAATAAAATATCCTGTAGTAATTGCTGAAATTTACCTTGAAAAAATAACAGAAGTGATGTAGATTGCCATACATTTATTTAGAGGATGTAAGACTTTACTACGAAATTCATGGAAGTGGTAAACCCATAGTTTTAATTCACCACTTAGGTGGTTCATCTAAAAGTTGGAGAGACGTTGTTTTACCTCTTTCTGAAGAGTTCATGGTAATAGTCTATGACCTTAGAGGTCATGGTAGATCCTCAGTACCTCCACTTGAGTATACAATTTCAGATCACGCTAGGGATTTAAGGAATTTAATAGATTATCTTCGTTTAGATAATCCTATACTTGTCGGACACTCTATTGGTAGTTTAATCGCATTAGAATATTCTTTACAATATCATCTGGATAAAATGTTACTTATAGGTGCACTTTATAAATCTCCTAACCCAGAACCTTATTGGATATATGTAAATATAGCATCACAATTTGGTATGCGTGCTCTAGCGGAATATAGAAGAATAAAGGGCGACTTTCCTGATTCTCTAACTAAGAATTCAAAGGCCTGGTTATCTTTGAACGAGGTATATTCAGAAAATAGTCCTCTAGGTTATAGGAATACTGTGGAGGGTCTCCTTCATGCTAAAGATTATTCACAGTTTTTATCGAGACTTAATACATCCCTAAGACTGATATATGGTAGTCTAGATAATCTTTCAAAAAACCTTGAGACTTTTAAGTTAGTGCCAAAAATAAAGTATAAGATAATAGATGGATATGGTCATTTACTTAACTTTGAGTGTCCTGATATCTTAGCGAAGTCAATCCTTGAATTACTCAACGATTAGACCTCCTAATTCCTTTACTTTTTCCTTTATTTCTTCTTTACAGTAACTGATTCTCTTATCTAGGTTTATCTCGTCTTTATCACTTCCAGCGATTTGTATTTCAAGCATAGGATTTGATAGTTCATATCCTTTTGGATGAGTTTTTATATATAAATCATATTTTTTTACTAATTGTGTTATAAAAGGTGCTAGAGCCGATTCCATTATACCTTTTACCTCGAAGTTTGCTTCGATATACTTGACGGATGGCTTTTTCTTCAAGAATTTCGATATGAATACCTCTAATACTGCTTCCATTTCTTTTGGAACTCCAGGTGTGGATAGAATTTCTATCATTCCCCGTTCCATGTATATCCCTGGGGCAATACCAACATAATTTTCTACTGGTTCAGCTCCTAGCGGTAGCATGGCCATTTTCATTCTTTCTTGGGTTATTTCTATTCCTTTTTGTAGGTATTTTGTTTTTACTTGGTTTAATGCGTTTTCATTAAGTGTTAGTGGAACACCTAAGGCTTTTGCTAATCCTTCAGATGTTTTGTCATCATAAGTTGGACCTAAACCCCCTGTTGATACTATTATGGCTGGTTCTCTACTAATAGCTTCAGTAAAGGCTTCAGCAATATCGTTTATTTCATCCATTACAACTGTAATTCTTCTTACCTTAAATCCTAAAGAAGTTAGTCTCCTTGCTATATGTGAGGCGTTAGTGTTAACTGTTCTACCTGATAGTATCTCGTTTCCTATAGTGATTATCTCGGCATGAAAAGTCTCCATAAATTAATAAATCCGGTGAATCTAATAATGGTTATGTCTAAATGGGAAAGATTTTTATCTAGGGAGACTTCTCTCCTAAAGACTTCAGAAATTAGAGACCTTCTGAAGTTAACAGAGGGGAAAAACGTAATAAGCCTAGCCGGAGGACTTCCTGATCCATCGACTTTTCCTTCAGAGGATATAAAGAATATAACCGATTATGTACTACAAAATTTCTCTTCAAGAGCTCTCCAGTACTCAGCTACTGCAGGAATTCCAGAACTTAGAGAGTCACTAGTAAATTTATCAAATAAAAGAGGAATTATGAATATAAATAATGAAAATATTTTCGTGACAGTTGGTAGTCAAGAAGCCTTATTTATTCTATTCAATATTCTAGTGGATCCAAAGGATCACGTATTTGTAGAAATGCCAAGCTATTTAGCAGCGCTTAACATCTTAAGGTCTAGAACTCCAACCTTTCATGGAATTCCTGTAACAGATAGTGGAACAGATCTTGACTCCTTAGAACAGCAATTGAAAAGAATGAAAGAAGAAAATCAGAAGCCAAAACTCCTTTATATAATACCTACAGCACAGAACCCTGGAGGCACAACCCTTACGTTAGATGATAGAAAAAGAGTCCTTGAGTTAGCCTCAGAATATGACTTCCTAATAATTGAAGACGATGCTTATGGATTTCTCGTATTTGATGGTGAGGCACCACCTGCTATAAAGGCATTAGATAAAGAAGGAAGAGTTATCTATACTGGGACTTTTAGCAAGATCTTAGCTCCTGGTATGAGATTAGGTTGGATCGTTGCCGATCAAGAGATAATTAATGAAGTTGAATTGTTCAAGCAGAATGTGGATCTTCATACACCTTCATTTACACAATTTATAGCAGCTGAGGCTATAAAAAGAAATGTCATACAGAATAACCTTCCTAAAATAAGGAGCCTTTATAAGGAAAAGAGGGATGTTATGTTAAAGGCAATGGAGGACTACTTCCCTAAGACTGCTAAATGGTCCAAACCCGTGGGAGGAATGTTTGTGTTTGCATGGGCTTCAGAGAAAATTGACACTCTTCAGCTTCTTTCTAAAGCTCTTAATTCCGGTGTGGCATACGTACCCGGCTCAAGTTTCTTCTATGATTACAGCGGAAGGAATACTATGAGACTTAACTTTAGCTTTCCCAACAGGGAACAGCTGGAGAGAGGAATAAAAATACTCGGCCAATTAATTAAAGAGTAACAGGAATCGCCTTGTTTACCTCTACGATAACTCCATTTTTTGAAGTAGGGATTGACGACATTATATCATCAGAATAGCCTATTAATATATTAAATATTTTCTCTGGTATTTTATCTAATAATTGTAACGCGCCTTGAACTTTTTCTGGATATATTTTTACCGAATTCTTAGGACAAGCTGGAGGCCAGGAAGACATAAATGTTGGAATAACTACTGTCCCGTTATCTGTTATTAGCTTTTCTGCCGCATATCTTGCCCAACTACGCATGGTAGCTACAACTACTACATCCCATTTCTTCTCTGGATTTTTAATCGGCGTTATTCCAAGTTCTTTAGGTATTTGTATGTCTGTAAATATATTTACTTCAGAATATGGCGTTAATGCTAAGTGAGTTAGAATAGAGGTTATTCCTGATCCAATTATGAGAACACGCTCTCCTTTATATCTTTCAGCTATTTGTGTAGCTATTGAGGCAAACGGATATAGTAGGATTTTATCCTCGTAGTCGGAGGGTATCTCAAATATAGAGTCATCTGGGATTACAGCAGTCTCGCTTAATAAACCGTCTATTTCAGTTCCTATACCTCCATACTTTTTGGAAAAAGGCATAATGAGCACTTTTTTCCCATTTAATGACGAATCTACATCAAGTCCAACTGCCTCTATTTTTCCCGTACCTATACTTCCAATTATTCTCCATGGTTTTACCCATAAAACTCCAAGATATATTGAATTTTCTATAAAACTAATTAATACTTTCTCTGGTCTTACCATTACAAAGTCCCTATCAATTGGCTTCTCCACGATGTCTTGAATCATAATACCTTGATTAAATATAACTGATATCACGTATGTGAATTAATTGGTTTTGTTTTTAAGTTTTGGGTAGGACGTAAGCTAATGAAAGCTATACATAATCTTGGAAAGGAGGCTAGGCATGATATTATAGAGATTATGTTAGAGAATAGAAGTAGAAAAGCGTTGGCTGATGAATTGGGCTTAACCCCTACTGCAGTAATAAAATTTTCTAGAGGCATGACACATCCTAGTGATGATACAATACTCAAGATCATGGAAATAGCTAACGGTAAGGAAAGACAAAAGATCTTGAAAATCATGTTGAACGAACTCGTTTCGTCTCTTATTGAGATAATCAATGAGTATCCTGATATTAAGGATGAGAAATTAGATGAGTTAAGAAAGATTCTGGATGAGCTAGAGAATAGGAAGGTCATGAAGTCCATTACTAGTATTATGTAACTACCTATAAAATAATAAATATATTTTTATTTAAATTTATGTCTGATTTATTCTATTTGCTTCATATAAAGGGCAAGTAATGCATATACTATAAAACTTGTTTATTGATACTCTTTTGCTGCCATCCTGATTTGTATTAACAGCATCTTCTGGAATTCCTAGTTTTATAGGATCGCTAACATTCCATGCATCGCATGATCCGCTTATTCCATGTCTACACGTTTTGGATTTCCACATTCCTTGAGATTCTGCAATCTTTAACCATGAAATCGATTTCTTAACTCTTTCAAGTTCTTCTAAAACTTTTTTCTGGGAATCTATATCAAATTGCTCATGTGTTTTTATTTCTTCTTCAATTTTTTTAATTTCAGACTCTAACTCTGATGTAGAAGTTAAGATAATTGTGGAGCTTAATTCCTCGTCAGCCATAAATGATAGGTTGTATAATATTCCTTTTTAAGCAAGACTACACATTATCTTAAGGAAATATTATGGTTAAGGAGCTTTACAAGGCTAGAGTGAAAGTACTTACAGATCTTTGGGGAAGAATACTTGACGAGTGGGAAAGCTTAAATAGAGACCAAGTGATTTCCCTGCTTCAAAGCGTATATGAGCAAAATGATCTGAAACCATTTAGAGGTTTCAAATCAAATAACCTCTATGAGAAGGAATTGATCAGCGTTTATGTTATAGGAAAAGAAGGTCTTGGACTATATGACGATTACAAACGGCTTTTTGATATTCTTTTTGATAAGGAAGAACTTTACGATGAGGTAGCTAATCTAATCTGTAATTCGCCTGAGCTAGCGTTTGAGAAAGCTAATAAGGACAAGGATATCCTTGCAAGAGCTTTAAGATTTATTTTCGTTAATGTTGTATTTTCATTTTATGATGATAGAAAATTGATTGATGCTCTAAGAAAACTTTATACCTCTGGAGATGATGCAATTATTCATACAGCGAAGAGTTTTTCTAGGTTCTATACGGCATTCAAGCTTGCTGAAAGTATAGCCGAGGGAGCAATTAGAGATAAAATGAATTACATTGCCATGAAGAAGGCTATTTCCATTAATATAGGTATAGATTATCCTTTACCTAAAGCTAATTATGTTGCTTTGATTTCACAAGAAGTATTTAACGTTAAACCTAAGCTAATTAAGAGAATTCTAGAGATATCTACTAAAACATAGAACTTTTTAAGCGTAGTTATAAATTATAATTAGTTATGCAGAATTTATCATCTACACAAAGGGAGATACTTTTAGCTTTGATAGAACTGTATAATAAAGGAAAAAAGATGATAAAGAGTAAAGACGTTGCAGATATGATAGGAAAGAATGAAGGTACTGTTAGAAACATAATATTGAGTCTTAAGGTTCTTGGTCTAGTAGAGTCAAAACCTGGTCCAAATGGCGGATATTTACCGACGCTCAAGGCTTATGAATTTATAAAGAATCCTACAATATCGCCTATCCTAGATAAACTAAGTCTATACAGAGGAAATATCGAGACAGATATAAAGGTAGATAATATTGAACTCCTTGATGTTACTAATCCCTCTGGAAATAGGGTAATTCTTAAAGTTTCAGGCGATCTTAGGAAAATTAGGCCCGGCGATCCGGTTAGATTAGGCCCTACACCTTATAGTAGACTAGTGGTAGAAGGAGTAGTTATAAGCGCTGACGATAGTAGGAAGGAGGTTCTAATAGACGTTAAAAGGATGATAAGTGTCCCTAAGGAAAAGATTAAGAACATTATAGGTAAGAAGTTAGTCTCTCTAAAATCAGACATGAGTTTAAAGGAGGCCTCTATGATTCTGTACAAGGAAGGTATTAGAGGAGCTCCAGTTCTTGCAGAGGGAGAAAAAGTTCAAGGTATTATTACAACTGCAGATATAATAAAAGCCTTTTTTGAAGGAAATATAGAAGCTAAGGTGTCAGACTATATGAAGAAGAATGTTATATCGATTAGAGATGAAGAAGACGTTCTTGAAGCAATAAGGAAAATGGTTATATATAATGTCGGTAGACTACTCGTGTTGGATTCTGCTCAGAGAGTTATAGGAATAGTAACTAGAACAGATATTCTGAAGTCCATTGCAGGGCTTGAAGGACTTTGGGGAGTCTAAAAGAAAGATGTGGCGTAATAGTTAATGGAAGATTTTATGAAATTCCTAACATATCCACGTCAGATAATGAGTTTGAAATGGATCCAGTCTATCTTAGAAAAGTCCTTTTATTAGGAGAAATTACTGCTATAGTTCACACGCATCTTATTACATGCTTTCCGAGTAATAAGGACATTGAGTGGATGAAAGCCTGGAAAGTTCCATGGGTAATACTTACAAAAAAATGCATAAAAGCGTTTACTTTTTCAGACTTCGGTATAGTTGAGGTCGATATTGATACCCTTCTTTCTAAGGAACTCTATAACCTCGTTATGAAGCTTCTTGATTAGTTCTCTCTTTTCTTCTGCTAGAACTATATCAGAGTGTTCTTTTGCTATTATCTCATAAGCAAAAGGACTAGGGACCGTATTAGGTCCTATAACTTCTACATTTATTTCTCCGTTTCTTACTCTTCTTATAACTTCTATTGCGTTGTTTATATCCATATGATCCTCTAGAATTTCTCTTATAGTTTCTTTTAGTATTGGAAAGTTAGGAATTTCTTTTACAACACTAAGTAAAACCTCAGAATTTATTTGTCTTCTATCTAAGTTAGTCTCTCTTCCTTTGTATCTCTTTAACAGCATAAATGAACGTTCAGCAACATGTCTAAATCTTCTCTTAATTATCTCCGTTCTCATTATGACCTCTGTTAAAATGGTATAAACTTCATTGGGAGAAATCTTATTGAAAATATTTCCTATATCATAATCTCTTCTTTCTGATATCGTGAGTATGAATCCATTATCTGTCATTGAGATTCTGATATCACTATTCAAGTCTTTACTAAGGACATAAGCTAGGGCTCTAGATAGAGAATCAACTACCCTCCTACCATATAGCGTATGAAATATGAAGTTTCTCCTACCTTCTTCGTCGTCGTAAATTTCAATTAGTATAAATTTATCATTAGGAACTTTACCATTGGTAAAAAGATATTCTTCTAATATGTATTCATAGATCGAGAATGCAGCAGTTTTTGATATACAGAAGTCTTTAGAAATTTTCTCTATTGCTTCACTTCTATTAACGTTATTTCTAATCATATTTGTTATATACTCTCTGAACTTACCGACTTCTAATGCAGAATCGTACGCAAGTGGTAATACTTCGGAGAACCAGCTAGGGACTGTAGGTTTTTGTCCCTCTGCTTTTTTTGCTATAATTTTATTTCCTTTACTTGTAATAAACTCATATGTAGAACCGCCTAACACAAATATATCTCCAGGGGATAGAATCTCTACAAATTCTTCCTCTAAGTTACCCACATACTTATTGTTCTCTGTAAATACGGATATGAGCGATTCTTCTGGAATTGTTCCGCTATTCGTATAGAAGATCATTCTGGCTCCTTTCTTCACTCTTATCTTTCCATCATTTTCCCTTACTTTAGCATAGACATTTTTGCTATCTAATTCGTGTCTACCAGTCAAATAATCTATGACCGATTTTAGATCTTCCTCTTTAAGAGTCTCAAAAGTATAGCTTTTCTTGAGAGTGTTATAAAGTAATTCCTTGTCTGTCTCTCCCATAAGAGAGGATGCTACTATTAACTGTGATAAAACATCTAAAGGGTTTCTTGGAATGTAGACCCTATCTATTTTTCTCTCTTTAGCTAACTTAGCTAGGACCGTGCACTCTACTAAATCATCTCTATCAACCACGAGAATAATGCCTTTACTTGTACTTCTTATATGATGTCCAGCTCTGCCTAATCTTTGTAATAATCTGCTTACACTTTTCGGACTGCTTAACAGCAACACAAGGTCTATATAACCTATATCTATTCCAAGTTCTAAGCTAGTAGAAGATACAACAACCTTAAGTTCTCCTTTCTTTAGTTTTTCTTCCACCTCTAGTCTAACGTCCCTACTTAGGCTACTATGATGTGCTCCAATTAGATCTGCGTCAAATAGCTTTTCAGCCTCTACGAGTTTCTTAAGTTTATAAGATACTCTTTCTGCTGCATGTCTAGTGTTAGTAAATACTAAAGTTGTTCTATGTTTCATTATTTCATTAACCATTGTCTTGTAGATTCCCCCATTGATTTCGGTTTCTGTTGCGTTGACTAAATCTCTGACGGGAGAAATCACACGGAGATCTATTCTCTTTAAAAATCTCGCGTCGACTATATTGCAATCTCTATCGATTCCGACTAGAAACTTTGCGATTTCCTCTAATGGCGAGATAGTAGCACTTAATCCTATTCTAGTTACCTTATCTTTCTTTATGTATTCTTCAAATAGTTCAAGGAAACCAGCAAGGTATGATCCTCTTTTACTTCCGGCTAATTCATGAATTTCATCTACAATTATCCATTTTACATCCTTTAGTTTTTGGCTAAATTTAGGCGATACCAAAGATATAGAAAATGATTCTGGAGTTGTGATTAGAATATGTGGAGGAACTTTTAGCATTTTCTGTTTTTGATAAGGCGAAGTGTCACTAGTTCTAATGCCAACTCTAATATCAAAGTCTAGTTTATTTTTACTCTTAATTTCGTTCAATGGTTCTACAAGATTCTTGTACATATCGTTGTTCAGAGCTCTTAAGGGAGATATATAAATAGCGTATATCTTGTCCTCAAGTTTTTTGTTTTCAGCTAACTCCAACAAAGTGTCTAGAATACCAAGGAAAGCTGCTAAAGTTTTCCCACTTCCAGTTGGACTAGACACTAGCACGTTTCTATTTTCCTTAATTAGAGGTATTGCAGATCGCTGTGGAAGAGTAAAGCCCCCATATTTTTCTTTAAACCATGAGGCTACATAAGGTCTTAATAATGAGTAGACCTCCTCATCAGACTGCATTGTAGCGTATTTCAACATTTTATTAAGTTAGAATTGTTTCACTTAAAAACTCGATTTAATCTATTGAATCTCTGATCTATAAGCCCAAGATGTGAAAATATACGCTGCAGAATAGTATAACAACCATATCCCTGAGAGTAAAATACCGTGGAATAGATAAATCAAACTTGATATAAAGAAGAGAATTCCAAAAATTAAGATAATATATTGAATTGTAGTCTTTTGTACTTTACCCTTTGGAGTAACTATGTACTTCCTATCCTTTTTTATAGCGTTAAACATCGAAACTAACATAAATGGTGAAATAGCTACAGTATATGCAGATACTTTGCCTAACGACCTAAGCGCTGTTATAAAATCTAATCCGTTTTTTCTGGCTATCTGTATAAAGTTAACTGCGTATATTCCAAGAATCGAGGCCCATATAAAGAAGAGAATAGGAGAGTTTAGAGGATCGCTACGTGCTATTATGGAATAGAGGGATAATACTAAAGCTGCAATAAAAGTTAAAGCAACAGGAAAGTATTGCATGAGGAATAGTATCATATCTACTTTTTGAATAAAGTTAGCTTTACCATAAATTATCTCCTTTATCCTTCTTGTTAGAACTTCTACAGTTCCCATAGCCCATCTCGTTTGTTGTACAAAAAAAGCGTACAAATTATCAGGGACTTCTACAAATACTGGAGAATCAGAAGAACATATTCTCTTTCCATGTTTAATTAATCTTGTGCCTATTTCTAGATCGTCCTGAATCATCCTATAGTCCCAAGGTCCAATTTCTTGTATTGCAGATCTTTTATACAAAGTTCCACATCCTACAGGGAAGACCTTTAGATTGATCTTATATCTCCCAGTTAATATTGAATTATCACCAATTATTGTAGATACCATTAATCCTTTAGCTAAAAGGGAGAAATTATTTCTTGTATATCCTATCCAGTTCATAGTAACTGCGTCGCATCCAAACTTTAACATGTGAGCGTACGCCCTTTTAAGAGAATCGTTTCTTAGTCTTGCATCAACATCCAGTGTGACAATTAAATCTCCACTAGCTTTTTCATATCCGTAGGCTAGAGCCCCACTTTTAAATCCAAGCTTCCTTTCTCGCCTAAATAATCTAACATGAAGTTCAGCAGGTATACGTAAGCTGTCCTTTATTACTTCAAAATATTTTTCATCATCATCTGATACGATTATTATTTCCATTTTTTCCTTTTCCCAGTAGATTTTATCTAGATTATCTATTAAACCTTGTATTATTTCAACTTTTTCACCTTTAGTTGGAACTATAATAGAAAGGCTTGGATATTTCGATATATCGTCTTCTGGCTCTCTAATCTTACTACCCACTCTAAAGAGGAATAATTGATAACCTAAAGTTAGTGACGGTATTATAAAAATCAAGAGCTGCAGTAATATATCAATAATAGGCATTTATGGAAACTCTTTCCCGTGGGATAATAAAATTATAGGTATGTCTAGTAGTTTTTGGAGGAAATCTTAGTCCCCTAAGAGCAATATTTACAATATAATTCTTCTGTAGTTGAGGCGGAATAATACCACTTTCAGAGTTCTTAATTACATTGATCCCAATGCTCTTTAAATGACTTTCAAATTGCTGTAATTTCCAATATAGAGAATAAGGAGAATTAGCGCAAAGTTTTTTGGAACCTATTCTAACGCATATATTTCCTAGACTTTTGGGAAGAAGAAGTTCTGCTATACCTAAATCACCTATTTTTCGTAACCATCTGTCAACATGGATACTCGGGCTAGAGTAATCTAGGAGTATTACAGGTACTTTAGTTAAACCAAGCTTTATTGATGCGAAAGTTCTATGGTGTCCATCCAAGATTACTCTTGAAGCGGAATCTGCTATAACCGGAGAAATAGACTTTCCCCTTTTTATGCATCTGATAACTGTCTCTACATTTGAAAGTATAACATCTTCATGTGGAATGAGATCTCTTGGATTTAACCACTCTACTGTAATACTCACAGCAGTTGTTTATTGTGCATTTCTCGCATAAAGGGTTTTTCGCCTTACAGGTTAGTCTACCATGTGCTATTAGTAAATGATGCGCCTTCAGATAGGAATCCTTTGGAAATATTTTCATTAAATTCCTAGAAATGGACTCATAATTTTTCCCATCTATACCTAAACGTAATGAAACACGTTTAATATGTGTGTCAACTGGAAATACAGGATATCCTTTACAGGTTAGAAGTACTACATCTGCTGTTTTTTCTCCTACTCCTGGTAAACTCATTAGAATATTCCTAGCTTTATCCTCTTGGTTTAATATATTGTTAAGATCTCCGTATTTATCAAGAATAATATTTGATAATTCAATTATCCTTTTAGCTTTAGAGTTATAGAGCCCAATATTCCTAATTGCCTTGGCGACATTAAGCATATCAGCCTTAGCTAATTTATCTAAGGATATACCGATATTACCCTCAAGGTTATAGTATGCCTTATAAGCTCCACGATCAGTGGAGTTCTGAGATAATATAGTTGCAATAAGAACCTTAAATGGGTCTTTGGTCTTGAGCCAAACATCGTACGCTATGTAATCGGAAGGATTAGTAGTGTAGACACGCTCTAGTTCTTTAAGGATATATCTTCCCTCACATTTCACAGAATGAGTAAAACATCTTTTAAATAAAAAAGAACCACTTTTCAACTGATGTACGAAATTAAGATAGTGTTAGAGGCAATTAAGGATGGTGCCTTAAATCCAGGAGAAGTAGTAGTCAAGACAGGGTTGCCTAGATATGAGATTCTAGCACTGTTTCATGTTCTAGAGGGGCTGAATCTTATAGAGGCAATATACTCAAAGGGTTCGCATAAGGTATATAAGCTCACAAAAAAAGGAAAAGAGATTCTTGAAGGTCTAGAGAAGGGATTAGAACTTGAAATAGCTGTGAAAGGATTTACAGAATCAGTATCATAGATTTCTTTTGACTTACTCTGACCTCCTCCCCGCTCTAAAGAGCGAGGCTTTCAGTTGTAAATATAATTATATGTAAATATAATTATATATTATTATAACCAGATATTTTACTCATTTTCAATTAAGTCAGTTTATATGTCTATTTGCATAAGCTTCCCTAATGCATCCTTAAGAATTTTCTCGGCTTTACTTTGGTTTATGCCTAAGATGATCGATAAATGATACCAGCTTTTTCCTTGAAGACATCTAGCTATAAGTACTCCTAGCTCTATATCGTCAAGATGGATTGGTAAAAGGTAAAAGTACTTTACCAATATGGAATGTACTGCCTCAGCAACAGAATTATATGGGAGTATCCCGTTAACATAAGCCAATATTTTATCTCGATACGATTCTGGAATCTCAAATTTCTTTTCAATTTTACAGCAACTGAGAATCTTTAACAGTATTATCGGATTAATATTAAAATATACCTGATGAGATGTTCTAAGTATCTTGTCCTTTAATAAAGAGTAGAGGTTTTTTGCTAGTTGTTCTATTTGCTTATTTAATGGCTTTATAACTATAATAGAGTATCCTCCCAATCCTTCGTTTTTCTTAGATGCCATATAAACTGGGATAAATCCATTCTTCAGCCAGAAGCTAAGTACCTTAACATCACCTAAAAAAGAGGAACCTATCCAATCGTAACCTTCGCTTAATGCTACTTCCTCTATATGTTGAAGTAGTTTGCTTCCATATCCTCTGCCTTGAAGCGAAGGAGATACAGCTATTCTCATAACTCTAAGTCCCTTAAACAGTCCAAATTCTTTCAATCGAGCATACTTCACTATTCTCTCAGGAATTAGATTGCCTTCTAGTTCTTTCCCCTCATATATTTCATGAATTTTCTCATAGGCAAGATTACCTTCTTCGAGTACTTGTGCTACCGCGGACGAACCGTAGGCAAAAATTCTTTGATTTGGCATATCTCCTAAAAACATAAGGTCATCGGGCGAGTTTCTATAATGTGCAGTTACGAGGACTCCATATACTTCCTTTAATAATTTTTCGTTAGAAAATAGATCCTCTTGTCTAATCTCAGATACAGAGTCTTGAACTGAATAGGAAGGTTCAACTTCAAATAACATGACATCATTTATGAATTTTTCAACGGGGTCTCCTTTAGCGTATCTTATAGGATATGTTAATTTGAGTCTTTGGAGATTAGACTGGTTTAAGGAGTCTAAGAACTTAATGAAAGCCTTATTAGAACCTTCATATCCATAAACTGTTGTTATTAGCGCAACTTTTTCCCATTTACTTACATAGTTTTCAAGATATTCGACACCAAGACTTCCAGCCTCATCCACTATTAACATATCTGCATTGGCATCTTTAGCTAGATCTGGAGAAGTCCATCTTACTATAGCTTCTCCAGCAGTAACTTTCATTATTTTTCCTTCCTTAGATATAACTCTTCTATATCTTATCCCTAGAGCATCTAGTCCTTTTAGTAGAAAGTCTAAAATAGAGTATGAGGAAAAATATGATGGGGACGTAATATATACTGTAATTGGATCTCTTCTTTTCTTAATAAATTCCGCTAATGCTAGACCTACTCCTGCACTTTTCCCCCTTCCTCTAGGTGCAGTAACAGAAAATATTCTTTTTCCTCTTAAGTTAAAAAAATTCGAAAATTCTTCAATTAGTTTAACTTGATCGTTTGAGACACATAGGGAATAAATTGCCTTTGAAATTTTAGCGCTATTTTTTCCTTTTAAGGGCTTATTTGACTCAGATGAGTTAAATGGTTTAAAAAAGACCTCTTGATTCTCAATTACTGCGATGCCTCTGTGTTGTTTAGCTAAGCTTAAGAATCTTTCCTCAAATAGATCTTTGACCTTTCCATCTCTAGTTATGGACTCTTTATATAGCTTTCCCCTACTTATATCATTGCTATACAAAACAATTAACCCTCCTCCGGAGGCTAGGTCTGTAAGCCTTGAAATATAATTTGGTCTAAAATCATCTATTGCATCTAAAATGACTACGTTAAATGTTTCTCCTAAGTATTTTTCTGAAGATGAGTAATCTATATCCACAATCTTACCTATCTTTTCTTTGAATTGATTAAGCCTATTTTTACTTCCATTAATCCACGGATGGAAAGCATAAGCTATTTTAGATTCCTTATTTTTTTCCAAATATTGCTGAACTAGTTGTATTGTATTATCTAATGCATTATCTCCTTGAATAATAACCATTATCCTGTAATATCCTAATTTAGCATCTTCAAAGTACTTTTCAAAATCTAACTTCATAAATTGGTTTCTCCCCTTTTAGCGCTAATAATAAGTTTTTAGTTGCAATTTCGGCCATCCTTTCCCTGGTCTCAACCGTTGCGCTTCCCAAATGAGGAGTTAGAACTACGTTTTCAAGGTTTACCAGTTTGCTATCTCTAGGCAAAGGTTCATTCTCAAAAACGTCAAGTCCGGCTCCTGCAATCCACCCTTCAGTTAGAGCTTTTATCAATGCTTTTTCATCTACTATTTTTCCCCTAGAGGCATTTATTAAGAAAGAATCCTTTTTCATTAATCTTAGTTTATCTTCATTTATCATGTGATATGTTAATTCATTAAGTTCAGCAGATACAATAACAAAGTCTGATGTCTTTAGTAGTTCATCTAAATTTAGGTATTCTGCATCAACGTTATGTCTCTCTCTTGAGTAATACACCACTCTCATACTGAATCCCTTTGCTCTTCTGAGCACAGCTTTCCCTATTCTGCCCATACCTATGATTCCTATAGTTTTTCCAAAGACCTCTCTTCCTAGCATAAACGTAGGATACCAAGGTGTATTCCACTGACCTTTACGTATGACCCTGTCTCCTTCAGCAATTCTTCTTGCTGATGCTAAAATGAGACCAAAAATAAGATCAGCCGTAGCCTCGGTAAGTACTTCTGGTGTGTAAGTAATTATAATTCCCTTTGAAATTGCGTATCTCACATCTATATGATCGTAACCTACGCTGTAAGTACTTATTACTTTTAATTTTGAAGCTACGTCTATTATTTCCTTATCTATTTTCTCAGTGAGTGTGACTAAAGCTCCATCTTTATCCTTAATGTGTTGCATGAGGCATTGTTTAGGTGGTGGATAAACATCTTTCCAAAGGTCTATCTTACACTCCTTTCCTAGTAAACCCAACCAGTCACCTGGCAATTCTTTTGTAACTAGAATGTTGAACATAGATAATTTATTGACTTACTGAATTAAGAGTTTATTTAGACTGACTATGAGGAAAAAATACAAAAAAATAAGATTATCTGAAACTAATACATTGTAGGATCTATATTCAATAGTTCACGTCTTGAAACAGTACAAGTAAGCTTTGTGTATTATACGATATTTTAAGTTTTATTTTTATAAATTAATTACAGGACTTTGATTTATGGTCTTTTTATTATATAAAAATCATAAACTTAACTCAAAAGATCTTATCCCAATAACTTAGCAAATTACTCCAATAATTGATCTTCTGCTTTATAACTATTCCTTGCTCTTGCTAGTATGGGCGTGACAACTTTATAGGATCTGATGCGGGTCCTTTAAGAGATGCGACGTTAGGTAAACAAATGAAGTCATACAAGTAGTATGTCTCTGTATCTTTCTAGCTGAAAGTTGCTCTATAAAGCATTTGTGAAACTTAAATACAAGAGTTAGAAAACTGTTATGAAGAATATATGTTTAATCATATTTTGGTAGCGTATGATGGTTCGGAACACGCAAAAAAAGCATTAGAGGTAGGAATAGATTTAGCTAAAAAGTATAATGCAAAATTAGAAGTTGTAGAAGTTGTAGATACTGCAGTTTTCGCTGGCGCTGGAATAGCTCCTGTTCCTGCTGATGTTATAGATTCTGTGTATAACAGAGCGAAAGCCGATATAGAGGAGGCAAAAAAGATTTCTAAGGAGAAGGGAATAGACGCTGAAGGCGTAACTCTTGAAGGAGAACCTGCTTCTGCAATTCTCGAATATTCTAGCAAAAATAACATAGACCTAATAGTCACTGGTAGTAGAGGGTTGTCAGCTATAAAAAGAATATTCTTAGGTAGTGTCTCCTCAAGGATAGTTCAAGAGGCTAAAGTTCCAGTCTTAGTAATAAAGAAATAGTAATCAAATAACTTCTACTCTTAATACGTCCTCAGCTTCAAATATACCGCAGTCAGTTACTAGCCTTCCATATCTATCCACAAAGAGAGCAACACATTTTTTCTCAGAATCTTTCTCAATTAATCTAATTTTTCTCTCCTTCATAGAAAGGAATTCATTAACCTCACTTATTATTTTCTCAGTGTTATCTATCTCTCTATAATACTCCTCTATAGATTTGATTACGCGATCTAAAATTTCATCGTTATTTACATTTTTACCAGTTTCTAAGAGCAATGAAGTAGCGTAGAGTTCTTGAGGAAATTCCTTCACATTAGAATTTATACCTATTCCTATAAATACGGTAGAGATATTGCCTAATGCTTCGGCTTCAATAAGGATTCCTGAGATTTTTCTGTCTGATACTGTGATATCATTAGGCCATCTTATTCTTGAATCTACATAGTTTGAAAGAACTTTTCTAACTGCAAGTGATGTAATTATACTTAAGGATGGTACTTTTTCCGTAGGAATTCCCTTCTTAGCATATGTGAACCATAATCCACCGATAGGTGAATACCATTCCCTCCTATATCTTCCTCTTGCTTTTGTCTGTTCATCTGCTATTACTATAAAATCTGAAAATAACATATTGTGAACAGCTTCTGCAAAATCTTGAGTTGAGGTAATTTTAGGAGCTCTAAATGTCAACATATTTGCTTACATCTCCTTTTTCTTTTACTACTGAAAATCCGGACGCTTTTCTAGATCTATTCATTATCGCTAATCCTATTCCTTTTTCTTCAACTCCTTCAAGGACTCCTAGATCCGCGTCCATTTTATCTAATCTTCTAAATGCATCAAACAAGTTTTTTGCGACTTCATAAAGATTCTCCTTACTCCCTAGCTGTATTCTTGGTTCGTCGATTTTCCCGCAATCTTCGCTTAGGCATATTGCTACAGTTGTGTATTTTTTGCGTAAAATTTTCACTACATCCACGAATATATTCTGATCTTCTACTAATATCATCTTCTTTGAAGGAGCATAGTGTTTATACTTCATTCCCGGCGCTAGAGCTACCTTGAATCCTCCCTTAAAAAGTTCTTGTGGAATTTCTAGGTCAGGAAAGATTTTTTTCAGTTCTTCAACGGTGAAAGGACCTGGTCTCAGTAGAGTAGGTGGATTTACTGTGACATTAACTATTGTTGACTCAACACCAAAGAACGTTTCTCCTCCGTCTATGATTACGTCAACTCTTTCATTCATGTCTTCAATTACATGTTCAGCTTTAGTCGGACTAGGTTTTGTAGCTAAGTTTGCACTAGGTGCTGCTATTGGCACTCCGCTTTCCCTTATTAGTTGAAGAGCAATGGGATGAGCAGGTGATCTTACTGCCACTGTATCTAATCCTGCCGTAGTTTCCTTAGGGACCTTATCTGTTTTCGGCAATATGAAGGTGATTGGACCTGGCCAAACTTTTTGGACTAGGTCTAAGACATAGTCTGGAATATTCTTCGCAACATCAAATAATTGATTCAAATCAGCAATGTGAACTATCAGCGGGTTATCCATGGGTCTATTCTTAGCTTCATATACTTTTCTTGCAGCTTGTGGGTTAAAAGCGTCAGCTCCTAGTCCATATACTGTCTCTGTAGGGAAAGCAACTGTTGCTCCTTTCTTTATATAGTCGGCTGCAATCCTAATCTTTTCAATTTCTGGATTCAAAGGGTCTACTTTAAGTACTATAGTCATTTTAACTTTTATGAGAATCTGTAGAATTAATAAGTAATGATGAGGAAACCACCGAATGCTACAGATGGCATAACAAGGATGACTGAAAATTAATGATTGATGATTTGTGAGGTGATCTCTGAAGTTGTGATGAAATCGGAAAGATTTAAACTCTCTAGGATGGGAATATTAAATTTTATCTAGCAAACCTATTTAAGTAAAGCTTCGAATATAATTGCAGATAATTATGAGTGATCAAATCTTACTATCGGGAAATTTACAAGAAGTTACCAAAAAGGCTTTGGTTTGGTTATTAAACAAAAAACCAATAAAGGAATTAAGAGACTGGGGTACTGCATTCTCTTTATGGCCTCCACACTTTACTACAAGTTGTTGTGGAGCTGAGTTTGGAGCTTTTTCTGCTGCAAGATTTGATGGTGAACGATATGGAATGTTACCATTCTCTTCCTCTAGGCAATCAAATATCCTTGTAATAGAAGGGACAATGACCAGAAAGATGGCTAGAGCGGCTAGAATAGTATATGAACAGATGCCAGAACCAAAATATGTAATGGCTATAGGTGCATGTAGTTTAGAAGGAGGTATATTTTGGAATTCGTACAATACTGTATTACCTTCAGAGGTTGGAATACCAGTAGACATATATGTTCCTGGGTGTCCTATAAGGCCTGAAGCAATAGCCAGAGGTCTTCTTACTTTGCAAAAGAGAATCATGGGTCACGATTCAATTAAGATGTAAATATTATTTACATTCGTGTATGTTGGACCTGTATTTACTGTTAGTGAGTATTTTTCAAGTAATTCGTAGCTTGAATGCTGCTTTAGATGAGCATTTATCTCCTCTTCTGGTATATCTATGTCTTTTAGAATACAACCTGCATACTCGCTATTACCATCTATTCCATCAGTAGCTATAGCATATAAGGTAAAATCTTTTTTCTTCCTTATATTTTTAAGAAAAGATAACGCTACTTCTCCATTCCTTCCGCCTTTTCCCGATTTTCCGCTTATTGTAACTTCTGGTTCTCCTCCTATAAGTATAGTACCTGCCTCGAACGGTAATTTATAATCATTGATTGAGTTATGGATTGACGCTAGAAATTTACCTAAATCTTTAGCTTCTCCTGAAACTTCTGAAGTAAGTAAAAGAGGATTAGGTAAAAAGTCTCTAAGACCTTTTAAGACATCCATATTATCCAAGACGATAAAATTAAATGAATTAACCTGCTTTGGACTTTCAATAAGAAAATTTGAGTATTGTGATAAGTCCATCTGATTAAGTATTTTGGAGGCATCAACAACGGTACTACTGTCAGCTACGGTATATCCGCTACCTATTGTATCTAAATTATTACCTGGAACGTCACTTATAATTAAAGATACTACTGGCGCTTTTGACATCATAGCTAATTTACCTCCTTTTAGTTTAGATAGATGCTTTCTTACTATGTTAATATTTTTTATTCCTAATCCAGACTTTATTAATATATCATTTATTTTTCTATACTCATTAAGTGAAATAACTGGAACTTCCATCAAAGCCGATGCGCCTCCTGATAGTAAGAAAAAAAGGACATCATAGTCCTCCTCTTTCAGTAATTTCTCTGCCATCTCTCCAGCTTTTATACTATTTTCATCAACTTGGGGATGTCCAGCGTAAATTACGTTTGAATCTAGATCAATCTTAGTTCCATAAGGTGAGACAACAAGAGATTGAACCGGTTTTACTCTATCAAGAAAGAATTTAGCCATTTTATACGATGCTTTACCGACAGCAATAATTAAAGGTCTTGTAAAGTTGAGCTCAAAATTTTCTATCTTTATGGAATTACGGGAGAGGCTGATCTTTTTAGATAATGCTGTGTAAGGATCGGCTAATCGTAAAATTTGTCTTATGATAGAATCTACTTCCATAGTTATCTCTATCAAGTAGCCGTTTTAATTCCTATTTATTTGAAGTGAGTTTTATAGCTGTTAACAGGAGATATTAATCTCAAAATCATTTTTTTGTCTTATGATGTTTGTCTTCGTTTTCCTTATATGTTTCTTTATATAACTGTGAAGCTATTCTTCTTCCCTCTTTTGATAAGTCGTAATAAATTCCCTTAGGTTTATGACCTAACTCCTTTGCCTTTACCTTTAGCCAAGGTTTAACTGAAGATGTGACAGATCTCTTAAGAGCACCTTGAAACCTTGTTAAATATCCCATCTCCTCTAGCTTCCTACAGGATTCCTCAATTTCATCAACGCTATATTTTGGAGCCCATCCACTCTCTCCTAAAAGTCGTCTAGCCATATACCAAGGGTTATCAGGACCGTATTTGTATATATGTACAAGGATTTTTTTCATTAATTCATTAAGTTCCATCAACCATCACCTGTTCTGCGACCATTATAGGTATACTTTCATCTTTTCCATTTACTTCTATTAGTATCTCGTTATTGGAAGAGTTCTTAAGAGTTAATTCTTTACCAGGGAATAGGCCAAACTCTTCTGCCTTTCTAAGTATCCATTCTTCTTCTTTTATAATCATAATAATCTTATACTTTCCTAATTTAGCCTTAGATAATAGCTCGCCGTGGATCTCCAATCTTCCAGGAATTGGATGACCATGAGGACATGTTTTTGGAAATCCTAACACTTCATCGATTCTTTGAAGAATATCGTCTGGCCATATATGTTCAAGTCTGTGCGCTATCTCATGGGCCCTGATCCAATCTATTCCTAATATATCAGTTAGCAATCTTTCGGAAAGCCTATGAGATCTAACTAATCTTTCTGCAATTCTTAAGCCATCATCAGTTAATCTTAGTCTCTTATTTTTCCGATCTATTAATCCAAGAGACTCAAGCCTCTCTAAAGCCTTACTTATAGTTCCTGGAGAGACTTGAAAAGCTATAATGAGATCAGTTACCTTTGCTGTTCCATTTATCGATTCAATTTCATAGATTTCCTTAAGGTAATTTTCTAAAGGCTCAGAAAGCTCAACCATTATTTATTTTATGTTCTTATCTTAGCCTTAACTGTTTCTATGAGTCTTGTCACTGATTCCTCTCTAACAAAAACTAATACGTTTGTTGCAAAATTACCATTGAGACCGGAGTTCTTTAAGTACTCCTTTACATTTTCTATAGCTTCATCTATTGCTGAAGAAATATGTAAGTGAAGTTTTGATGTTGCTATGTTTTCTGGAACTTCAAAATTATCTATTTGGGCCACAGCGTAAAATTTTCTTAACTCTCCAGAACTCATAGCAAATCAAGATAATAAGAACCAGTATTAGTAAAAAGATTTAGGTTCGTAAAGCGGACTAGCAAAAGTATTAAAGGTAAAAAATCGTAAAATCATCTGTGTTTAAAGTTATTTTTAAGGTAATGGGAAATCCAGCTACAAATTCCTTAGCGTCGCTCAAAAGAGCTGACTTTATACCACTAATAAGGAGGAGTAATGGTCAAATAGAATATTATATAGCGTTATATAGAGGAAGTAATTTGCCCGAGCTGAAAGAAGCGATAACTGACTTAGCCTTTCTCTTAAGTAAGGAGGGAAAGAAAGGGGATAAAGATTTTGCTACAATCTACGCTGTTGAAGACAAATACATTGGAAAGGGATTAGGAGGCTTTTTAGGTGCTGGAATAGGATATCAGATTGGTGGATTTGCAGGTCTTTTGCTAGGTTTTGTTGGCGGTATTTTAGCTGGTGAATTAGCAGATATAATAGCGGGAGAAAAATTGGTAGGTGTAGTAGAATGGCCGATATTAAGTTATTATTAGGAAATAGAATAACTAGCTCCGTAATAGGGTTAGTATTAGTTTTATCTTCAGTCTATCTTATCTATTCATTGAGATCTGATTTTACAGAATTATTATATTCTTCCATATTATATTTTAATCCATATATCTTTTATTTCTTTGGATTGGCTATTGGTATAGAACGATTATTATATGGTACTACAGGAAATAGAAAATATTTCTACTTACTCATTGGTAATTCTGAATTTATCGGATATGTGATGTATTTTCTATTCATATTCGGAATAATAATGGGAATTTATATTTCCTTATATGCTTTATTTGTGACTGGATTAATACTTAGATTAGCTGAGGTGGTTGAAGGTATCGGTCTCATAATGTTTGCAATATCTCTATTGGCGTTCTAGTTCTTCTCACATATGAATAATTCCCATGGACCCATTATCTGTTTTTCTTTGATTTTCAAGCTAAACTCCTTTATAGTAGCAACATAATAATTATCATCTTTCGGATTTATTTTCCACCACTTTGACAGAATTCTAGATATAAAACCGTTAGAAATAAGAACTACGATTGCACATTTTCCTCTATTTTTTAAAACCCTGGAAATCTCCTTAATTGCAACTTGAGGATTTTTAAGCATATGTATAACTAGAATTGAAGACACTGAATCTACACTAGCGCTCTTTATAGGCAATGTTTCCGCATTACCATGAACTGCTATAACTTTACTTCTCTTCTGTTTAAGTATATATAAAAACTTATTAGAAATATCCATTCCTATACAAGTTTTACAATTAGTGAAGTCAAACAGCCTTCCTGTACCTGTACCTATATCTAGAACTACTTCAGAGCTCATTATACTTCCTATTTTCTTAAGTAAACTATTATAAGATAAGGCAGATGTTAAAAAAAAGCCAAAAGGAGCCCAAATTTGTTCATATATAGGTGCGACTGATTCTAGGAGCTTATCTGCTTTATAATCTTGGTTTATGAAATCGTATATTCCATTATTATATGAGAACTTATGCCCTTTCTCGCAAGTTAAACTATCGTCTAAACTACTACCATCAATTGGACAAGCGAAAATTTCTGGAGTCATGAATGAAATATTTAGATATGCCTATATATGTATTTGATAAAATCTCTTAAAGTAATAATTTTAAGGCCTGTCATAAGGCTTCCAATATTGTTTTCCTTCATTATCTTTACTGCCTCAGTCATTGTAGTTCCTTTATTTATTTCTATAATCTTTGGAGTCATAACGTCTCTTACACTAACGTTAAGATCTAATTTTTCTGAATAGTAGTAAAGTATATCCCTAGCTGATAACATACCAAGTGGTTCTCTCTCTATAACCGGGAGATGTCTTATTTTTTGTTTTACCATTATATTAATTGCAGTAACTAGACTAGTAAAACCTTCAACGCTTATAGCCTCATGAGATAAGGAATCTGCATATTCGTCTCCCCACTCATATGTGAAAACAACGTCTTTTTCTGTAATTATTTTATTTTTATATATAACTGAATCTACATCTTGTTCGATCATAGACTTTACAACATCTATATATGACGAACTTTTTACTTTAATTGCTGGTTTAAGCGATATTTTACCTAATCTCTCTTCAGATCTATAAATGAGGTTGCTAAGTGCTTCGTCTACGGTAAAAATACCTTCTATTTTATCTTCACATATAACTACTATTCTTCTTATATTGTTTCTTTTCATAAAGAATATAGCTTCCTCGACTGTGGAGTTACAGCTTATAGAAATTATCTCTGATCCTTCAATCAACAAGCTTAATCTCCCTTATGTTCTTCTTCTTCATTAGTCTTATTATAAAAAGCGATAATAAGTTATGTTCACTATTATCTTTACCATCTATATATAGTCTTCCTTCTACTCTCTCTTTGCATTCAGATACCATTTTATCTATTTTCTCAGCTATTTCTGGGGCTTGATTTGGATTCTCAATCTCAAGTTTTATTCCTAATTCTAACCCTTTAAATCCCTCAACTAAGATCACGTCTACGGGCATGAGACTTAGGTAGTCATCACAATCAAAGAAAAGAGCGCAATTATTACTGTGAAAAATTACAATATCCGCTCCAGCTCTTTTCACGCGAAATGTATCTTTATTTTCAGAATCTATTATATGATGAGAATGTTTCACAACTCCTACTATAAACCCTTCTGATTTAAGTTTCTTCACAGCCATCTCTATGGCAAGAGTCTTACCTGAGTCCTTCTTTCCTGTAATCTGAAATATGCAGACCATATTAACCTCAGTGGATATATTACTATCTATGCTTATCTCCTTAGATGAAGCAAGGAAGCTAATAGATCAGAAAAGCTTTAGCGATCCTAATACAAAAGTTGTTCCACTTCTCGCATCAGTTGGAAAGATTTGTGCAGAAAACATAGTTTCCAAAATTGATATACCTTCAAGGGATCTTTCTGCCATGGATGGCTATGCGATAAAGATTGGAAATGATAGTACCAAGCTAAAGATTAAGGGAAAATTATTTCCATCAAGTAAAGAAGTTCCTTTAATATCACAAGGAGAGGCATATTATGTTACTACTGGATCACCAATTCCTATTGGTTCAAACGCTGTAGTTAGGTTAGAGGCTTCAAAAGTAGAGGATGGTTGGCTATATATAGGCGAAAACGTTTACGAAGGAAAGGACATAAGACCTAAAGGTGAGGATATAAAAAAAGGAGAAATCATTCTTAGAAAAGGAGAAATTATTTCTCCTTATCATTTAGGAATCTTAAATATACAGAAGATAAGAGAAGTTAAGGTCTTTAACATAAATTTTGCTGTTTTTGCTAATGGAGATGAGATCGCTCCTTACTATGAAGATAGAGATATTCCCGACTCTATATCTCCAGTTTTGATACCTATCCTAGAAAAATTTGGTGAGGTTCACTACTTAGGTGTAGCTAGGGATAGCGAGGAATCAGTGAGAGAAAAGATGAAAGAAGCTTTAAAGTATGATTTTGTGATTTCAATAGGAGGTTCATCAGTAGGAGAGAAGGACTTTATTAAAAAAGTAATTAAATCCCTAGGTGAACTACTTTTTGAAGGAGTCTCCGTCAACATAGTAAAAAGAGGAGGAGTAGGCTTGATTGAAAGGAAGCCTATACTCGTTCTTCCTGGACAAATAGTTTCATCTGTTGTCTCCTTCCATGAACATGGTTTACATTTAATTTCAAGACTCATCGGTTCTGAGATAAGAGAATATAAGGACGTATCTCTTTTAGCAGATCTAAAGGTTGATCATAAAATGGATTCAGTATATCTTTTAAAAGAAACTGAGGAAGGAGCAATTCCTCTCAGATGGGGAGTAGGACTTTTTAGTGAGTTATATAAAGCAAGCGGATTTACGATATTAAAGAGAGGAACTACTTATGAAATTGGAAGCAAGATTAAAATGCAAAAGTTCATGGTATGACGTTATCGTTTTGGCAGGAGGAGAGTCTAAGAGATTTGGATGCGATAAATGTGATTTTGAACTAAGTGGAAAATCGATGCTTAAGAGAGTTGTAGAGCAGTTCAACAATGCGATAATTGTTTCTAGATTTAAAAGAGGCATTACCAAAACGGAGATCTTAGACAAGGGTAATGGACCACTAAGAGCCGTAGAGTACGCGTTGCCTTATATCAGGTCAGAAAAAGTTTTCATAACAGGTTGTGATTTTCCGTTTGTGAGAACTAGTATAGCAGACCTTTTATGTTCGAAGGATTTTGATGCTGTAATACCAATTTTAGATCAGCCACAACCCCTATTAGGATGTTATAAAACTAACTTTCTACTAAGGAATATAAGCAAAGTTAATTCGTTTATGAGTCTTTTAAGGCAATCGAACAATACTTATTTAATAGGAACTGAGGAATTAAGGCTTATTGATCCTTCTCTCCTCTCTCTTAGAAATATAAACTACTTTATAGATTTGCTAAAACCGGTGAAGGTATTCACAAAGAGTACAATCATTCTAAAGTAACTGGTATCCTTATTTATGCATATCACCTAAAATATATCGTGTTATTAGTACCTTTTATACCGTCTCCATATGAAGTTGCAGAAGAAATGCTTAGATGTGTTGAAGCTGGAGAGGATGATATAGTAGTTGATTTAGGTTCTGGAGATGGTAGACTAATAAGTTTGGCTAAAGAAAAGTTTCACGTGAGTGAGGCTATAGGCGTAGAAATAGAAAGAAAGCTATGTCATGAATCTAAAAATGATAAAGTGGAAGTTATATGTGGAGACATAATATATATAGCAGATTTCTTGCTTCGAAGGGCTACAGTAGTTACAGTATACTTATCCAGTAGAGCTAACGAAATAGTTGAACGGATGATACTCGATTCAGGCAATAAACGCTTGAAAATTGTAAGCCATGACTTTGAGTTTAAGAAACTTAAGCTAATTAATACTAGGATAGTTAAAGCAAAGGGCTTATTGGGAACAACTAGTCATACCATATTTTGCTATACAATATGAAGATCTGTAGTATGTTTTCTGGTGGTAAAGATAGCACTTACGCTTTACACTGGGCAATATTCAAAGGGTTCAATGTTGAATGCCTAATAACTATAATTCCTATGAAAGAGGATTCATGGATGTTTCAGTATCCTAACGTTGAATTCACTATATACCAAGCAAAAGTATTAGGCATCCCTATAATATCGCAAAAATCTACGGGGGAAAAGGGAGAAGAGATAAATGACTTAAGGAAAGCCTTTGTTAAGGCAAAAGAAGAAAAAAATATAGATGGAATAGTTACTGGGGCTATTTTATCTGACTATCAAAGGCTTAATATAAACTTAATAGCAGAGGAATTAGGACTTAAAGTCTATTCTCCCCTATGGAGAAAAGACCAGGAAAATTACTTAAGGGAAATAGTAACGGAAGGTTTTAGATTCTTGATAATATCAACCTCTGCTTATGGCTTTCCAGCAAATCTAGTAGGAAAAGAGATTAATGAAGAAGATACAGAGAAAATAATTAGAGCTGCTAAAAAATACGGATTTAATCCAGCCTTAGAAGGAGGAGAAGCAGAGACATTTGTTGTTAATGCCCCTCTATTTAAGAGGAAGTTAAATGTAGAAGGGAAAGTGATTAGAAAAGGTGAGTTCAATTGGTTTTTCAAAATAACACGTATACTCTAACACACTGCAGTTATGTGCTAGATTTAGACGGAGTTAGGGAAAACGTAAACATAGTTATAGATAACGGTTATATTATAGCAGTTGGGGACGATACACAAGGAGAGGAAATAGATTGTTCTGAATTTGTAGTTACTCCTGGTTTTGTAAATGCTCATACTCATCTTGGTATGATATTTCTAAGAGGGTATTATGACGATTCTAATCTACATATATGGCTTTCAAAGATGTGGGAAGAGGAAAGAAAAGCCTTAAGGGAAACGTTCAGATTAAGTACAGAAATTGGAATTTTGGAAATGATGTCTTATGGGATTACCGGTTTTGTTGATATGTACTTTAATCCTGAGGATGTAGCTGAATTTTCTGAACTCTATGGAATAAGGGCAGCTGCTGGGATGACATTCTTAAACTCGATCAATGATCCTAACCAAGTAGAAAGAGTTCAGCGTTCTCTTAAAAAGAGCAAGTTCTTTATTCCAATAATTAATGTGCATAGTATATATTCAACTGATGAGAAAACTATAATTCTCGCTAAGGAATTAGCCGAAGAATTAAAAACGTGGATCCATATACATTTGTCAGAAACTAGAAAAGAAATTTATGATACAAAGAGAAAATTAGGCTTATTTCCAGTAGAATATATAAATAAATTAGGATTAACCCCTTATTTACACGCAGTTCACTTAGGCTGGGTATCAAGTTGGGAACTTGAGATCTTGAAGGCTAGTAGGTCTACGGCTCATTGTCCTACTTCAAATATGAAGCTAGCAACTGCTGGAGCGTTTCCTTTTTACGAGGCAAAGGAATTGGGTATTAATGTTACTATAGGTACCGATGGTCCAGCTAGTAATAATTCTTTAGATATTATAAGAGAAATGAAAGAAGCCGTTCTTTTACAGAGACATAGTTATTGGGATACTAGAATTAAGGCATTAGACGTGTTTACAGCAGCTACCTTAAATGGATACAAACTCCTTGGAGTTAAGGGTGGTAAGATTAAACCAGGTTACGTAGCGGATTTAGCCCTATTTGATAAGTATTCTCTTAGACCATTAGCTAAAGATAGATTATTATCAAATATAGTATATTTATCAACTGGAGATTATATAAAAAAGACTATATTAAATGGAAAAATCTATGACAAAAAAGAATTAACTCAAAAAATAAGGACTATTTATGATAGACTTGAAAGCCTTATGGAGAAGGCTTGAAGTCTTTTTCTACCAATGATGCCATACTTTCTGAGCAGTCTTTTATGTCTTGTAACATCTTAGTTTTCAATTCCATATAATCCTTCGCTTTGTACAAATATCTAGGTCTTCCTGCCTTGTTTCCAGGCTCTTTTATTCTCATTACTAAGGCCATTTCAAGTAGCTTATTTAAGCTTCTGTTAATCGAAGCCTTGGAAAGTTTTAGTTCACTCTCTAATTCCTCCGTGCCTCTAGCTTCACCTTTCATTAAAGCCATTAGTACGTGAACATCCGTTTCAGATAGTCCATAACAGAATGATAATATATCTACTAGACCAGCATCTTTTCCAGATGGTAGTTTTATTCTAGTTCCACTTATCTGACTTTGCTCCATTTCACTCACAAATAAAGATTCTAAAATCTAGTTTATATATTTTTTCCTATTAGTTTAAAGGGAGGATTCCAACTTTTTCTCCATTTGTTCTCTTTATACAAAAGAGTATAAGATATCCGATATAATATTTCATTGGAATTCATACCTAAGTTGTCACTATATCATTAATGAATTCATAGTTAATTTTTACACTATATAAAAAGATTTATATATATGGATAACAAGTGAATATCTAGTGATATTAGTGGAAACGGAAGAAATAGTAAAAGTAAGTAGAAACTATCAGGTAACAATACCAGCCAAGATAAGGCAAAAATTTCAGATTAAGGAAGGAGATCTTGTTAAAGTTATATTTGATGAGAAGGAAAATGCAGTAAAAATAACACTGCTTAAGGAACCCTGGAAATAATTTTTAACCTAATTTTTCCAATATCTTTTTTTAAATGTTAATAGATATACATGCGCATGTAGATTCCAATGAATTTTTTCAGGATATCGGAAATGTAATAAGTAGGTGTAATATCATTATAGTTAATGCTGGCGTAGATTATGAAAGTGATCTTAGAACGCTAGAATTGTCGACTAAGTTTAGTAATGTCTTCCCTGCGATTGGTTTACATCCAGAATTCGTCGAAAAAGTCAATGAGTTAGAAAACGTTATTCCTCTAGTAGATAGGGCAGTTGCTATAAGTGAGGTTGGACTAGACTATTATTGGGTAAAGGATGAAGAGGCAAGAAGAAGGCAAATTAATATCCTTAATATATTTCTTGAAATAGGAGAGAAAAAGAATAAGCCATTGATAGTGCACATACGAGGGGGTATTAAGGATTTTCTAGATATGATAGGTTCTTTTAATGTAAAATTTGTTATGCATGCGTTTGAGGGTAGCATAAAGAACGCCTTAAAAATTGAAGACTTAGGAGGATATATTTCCATTCCACCAATTATAGTGAGAGATAAGTATAGGCAACAAATAGTAAAACAAATTAACATTAATAATCTATTAACAGAAACCGACTCTCCTTTTCTTCCTCCTCGGAAGGGAGAAAGAAATGAACCATGCAATGTAAAGTACTCTATTGAAAAGATAGCTGAAATTAAAGCAATACCTTTAGTAGAAGTGGAGAAATATATAGAAAATAATTTTAAAAAATTAATTAACTTATAAAAAATTATTTCTTTTCTTCATCTTGAGGAGCAAAGTAAACGAATAGGAAGAATAATAGAAAGCCTAGGAATGCTGCACCCATGAATGATAATGTGTAAGGTGTTGCCGCAGCGTGAAGTGTTACATCGCCTATTTCCCAAACTAGAAGAGCGATAGCTAATATGTATCCTATTCCAAGAACTTTGAAGAAGCTAACCATTTTAGTTCCCCTCCACTAATATTACTCCCCAGGCCCCCATTATGTATCCTTTATCAAACCCTATTAGAGATCCGTATGTCCCACTAAGATTGCTTGGATTATAGTTGTAGTATACTGGTGTTATTATGCCATAAACATAGGCTGGAGCTGTAGAATTGAACGAGAAAGTCTGATATGTATTGTAGTGTATTGGTTGTTCCGATACAAGAGTAATAGTTCCATTCCACCATATAGCATATACACCAATTTTTATATCAGTTACCGGATATGGAGTTCCTGAGGCTGAATAGTTATATAAGTAATTACGTTCATCATTTGGCAAAGGCATGTACATAGATAGTGTTACAGTAGATCCGTGGTTTACAACTATTGTTGGTCCAGGAATTGTCTTATTAAATACGCCGTACTGATCACCTACCAATATTACAGTAGGATTAGACACTGATGTATACTGAACTATTGGAGGATTATATGGGTCTCCCTTTAAGGCAGATGTATAAGCTATCTGAGTTTGAGAAATATATTTGCTTATGTTACCTGAAGTAAAGTACCCAGAATAAGGTAAGCTGATTAATAGCCCTGTCTGATAACTATACCAAGGTCCATTGTATTCACCACCTAAGAAGGCGTAGGCTCCTGTTATATTGGGTACAGGTAAAACATCGTACTCAACTAACCCTGGAACTATCTGATCAGTAACAACTTTATCAGCATAATCTGCAAAGTAAAAGTTTGAAGTTACGTCAGCTGATGTCATTGAGATATTTAAGAACTCTCCTGGATGAGCCACTATCAGATTGTAGTAAAAAGGCATTCCAAGTTCGTTTGATAAGATTGCTCCACTTTCATTAATCTTAAACAAGTACTGATACGAAGTTATATGAGTTTGTATGATCTTTTGGGAGGGAACACCGTTTAGCTCGCTAATCACGCTTGGAACTCCACCAACTACAAAGTCAAGAGGAAAAGTACTAACTATTACAAATGCGAATAAAACTATTACAGTTAATGTCCAGGTTAATTCCCATCTTTCTTTTTTATCCATTCATATCACCTTTAATTTTAACTACTATTTATAAAAAAAAGATTATAAACTCTTCGCACCCTTTAGGACGGGATACGAAATTAGTATTATTCCTATTGTTAATAGAATTATCCAAGCCCAAATAAATGAGTCATATGTATTACCAGAGAATGCGAGTGGAAAAGTACTTGCAATAATTATTAGGGATCCTATTATACCTAGAACCCAGTCTGTACCTAGAGCTTTACTGTTCATAGTTTTTCCTATTTTCTTAAAGTTATTAAAACTTAGTTTTGAAGACGATAGATCTAATGACATAGCTACAGTATTTATGAGCGAACCTACTGACATTCCCTCTAAATTTACTGGTCTTCCCTTAACTAACGTGGCAACTAAGTTGAGGAACCAAACCAGAGTTGCCAGTTGTGCTATTATCGCACCAACTGTAGCTAGATTCTCCGCGAAAATAAGGCTAGGAATTCTAGGGAAGATCTCTGCCCTTCTAATTAGGCCTTCCATTCCTTCTAGTTCCATACCCATTATTAGTAAGATAGAACCTGTTACATAACCAACAAAATGAGTCCATGCCATTTTTCCGGAAAACCATTGTCTCCCTGACATCATAGGTATCATGAAATATAGAACTGCCATAGCTGCTGGAACTATTGAAAGAAGTATCATTGCGTGGAAGTGGCCAGGAACCCACATACTATTATGAATAATGGAATCAAAAGCAATAGTTGCATTTGCTATTCCTGTAACCCCTGCAGCTATAGCCCCTGCAAAGCTTGTTGCAGTAAAGGCTGTTATTACGTTGAAGTTAACATTAGCTCCCTTAACTGTAGCCCATAAGTTGAGGAAAGTCATCATTGATGGAACAACTACAGCGTATGTAAGAACTTCTTGAAGGATCTTTATTGGAACAGGTAGGTTTACCATATATAGATGATGTATAGGCACGTTATTTGAAAATATCAAGTATAGTAAGGCAGATATCCTTCCCATTCTATCGCTAAAAAGCGGTTTGTTTGCGAGAGTTGGAATGAGTAAGTATAGTGCTCCTACTGCAGGTAACCAAGCCATATATACAATTGCATGTCCAAATATCCAGAATGCTATCTGGTTCGCTATAACGTCGAGTCCAACTACGTGGTAATACGCTAATATGTCCCATATATCTGCTGCAGTCACTCCAGAATATCCGATCATAAATAGTAAAGTGTTCATTAAGAAGAAGACTAAAGGTACAGGTAACTTTTCCTTAAGCTGTTTGCTAGCAATATAATAATGGTAAACAATCCAGACACCTGCTAAATATGTAAAAGCGTCAAGCATTATCCAACCGATAAAGAACAAGGGTGATGCAACATATTGTGAGAAATCAGGTAGTCCTATTGGAGATAAGTAGTACCAGCTTGTTGCTGTAAAGTAATTATCATTGAAGGTCGGATATGCTACTATAGGTCCCTCCATAAACATCATAGAAATATTAATAAGAATAAATGAAAGACTAAGTAACCACTTAGCCCTAGGTTGGAGATTCAATAGCTTAATTGTAAAATAAATAAATATTGCATAAATTAATTGTTGTGCAAATCCAAATAGGTCTCTTTCCGCATGTAATGTTATACCTGCATAATATTCCTGCGAAGTTAGAGGTAATATACCGTACGTCCCCCAAAAGGTTTCTTGTATTCTAACCATAAGAGAATCTACTACGCCTAAAAGGCCCCACACAACGCTCATAACAAGCATTGCCATTACTATTCTAGTAGTCCAGTCTTTATCAAGTTGGAATAATGCCATAATAAGGTCTTTTAGACTCATATTATATCTAGTTCCTTTTTATCATCGATTCGAATTTAAACTTTCAATTAAAAAAGGATTAATAACTTCCTTTAACTAGATTAATTTTTACACTTACCTTATCTAGTCTCTTATATAAAAAGAGTTTAC
Source organism: Candidatus Acidianus copahuensis (assembly GCF_000632495.1). Taxonomy (GTDB): domain Archaea; phylum Thermoproteota; class Thermoprotei_A; order Sulfolobales; family Sulfolobaceae; genus Acidianus; species Acidianus copahuensis. The sequence goes on from NZ_JFZT01000048.1 coordinate 184,697, forward strand.
ATTATTATAGACGCTATATAGAGCCTAATTAATATATTTTATTCTCTAGATAGTAATAATATGTGGTTTAAAGCTCTCATGTACTTCTCTTTTTAAAGGTTAAAAACTATTATATATCTATTTTGTTGACACTGAACAAAATCATACAATTCTAGATAGGTAATGTGTTTTCGTATATAAGGCGCCGGGAGCGGGACTTGAACCCGCGTGAGGTTTCCCTCAACGGCTAACTGCTCAATTAGCAGGCCGCCGCCCTACCGAGCTAGGCGATCCCGGCATAAATAAGATATATCATTTCTGCTTATAAAGTTTGATAGAGGGTTAGAGTTGTGAAATTTCATAAATGTCTACGATCCCGTCAGTTCTCATTACACTCTAAACTGACCTTTAATAACGTTCTATCTTATAAATGGGATCACTTAAACCCTTATACATAAGTTTACTTCAAACTAAGTAAAGAGGAAAATTGTATATCATTAGCTTCAGTTTTCACAGTTTAGATTATTTAAATCCATAATTAAAACAATGTATAGCTTTTTAGGTTTTGAAGGAAAAAGGTCTAATGGTCTTGATTTCTAAGGATTTATATATAAAAAATATTGATTTAGTCAATAGGAATGGAAGGAATTCTTTCCTTACTGATGACAAATTTTATGATTAGAGTATTCATCATATTAAAGAAATTTCCATAATCCCAAAAGTATTTTATCCAGCTTACTCTATACATTACTCTTGAGATGCTCAGGGACTAAGTTAAATGAGGAGGATTTCCCCTGATTCCCCCCAGTCCCTGGGCATCTATAGGTAATAAAGGAATCCCATATTACCTTTTCTCCATATATAATATTTTTCTATAAATCTTTTCATATAACTTCTTATCTTTGATTTCTTTATGCTTACTTTTTTACCTCCCCATGGGACATCTGAACGTATATGGATTGCATTTCCATCACCCATATCAATTATATTTATGAATATTGGATAAAATTTATCATCTTTTCTTAGAATTTCTTTTCCTACATATTTACCTGTTCTCATAGCAAGCTCCCCTAGCTTTGGCCATCCATATATTATATCTCCTATAGCGTAAATATTACTCTTCACTTTTAGATAACTATCAACTTTTTGGAATCCTAAAAAAGGAGGAGGCTCACATTTGGAGAAAATTAAGTCTGGTTTATCACAAAGGCTCAATTTTTTCTCAGTTTCATTTTTTACTATATCCTCCACTTCTTTCCCTAACCAGCTTAGAAAACCGCCAGCATATTTTACGTTTTTGCCCTTCGCCTTCGCATACAACGATATTTGTAATGCTAGATAGTCATCTATAGATTCTTCAGCGGAAATACAAAAGTTATCTTTTTTCTTGACATCATCTAAAAATTGAAATAGATTCTGTCTTGTACATCCAAGAGCTAAAATAATCGAATCCGCCTCTATTTTCCCTTTATCAGTGTAAACGCTTAATGCTTCTAGATCAATGTCCTTAATTTTTGCATTAACTACAAATTCAAGACCAACTGAGTATCTGGTCGGTTCAACTAAATTTCTAATCATTGCGGTGTAAAAGATAAACTCTTTTTTTTCTGAGATAATTACCTTATTTTTATTTCTTATATTATAGAATGCGTTGAGACCAGCATATCCTGAACCAAGTACAGCAATCATGTTTTTATATAAAAAACTTAATATTTTTTAGTTTAATCTCCTTCATGGATTGAAGTTAACTTTAGCTTATTCAAAAGAAGAGGATTTAGTACCAGTCTTACCAATTATTGAGAAGAAAGTCAATAGGGGAATTGAATTAGAGACTGAAAAAGTTAAGGAAGATGAATTAAAATTTAAATTATCAAATTTTGATTTAATATACGCTCCTTTACCGGTATTTTTTCACCTAGGAAAAGCCACTATATTAAGTAATGGAGCAATAGTTGTGAACTCGTTAGGTATTTCTAATACCAATATTGAAAAGATATGTGTATCGGGTAGTAACTCGACTGAGTTTTATTTGGTCAGAGCTCTTCTAAATCCAAAAGCTATTCCAGTAACTACGTCGTCTCAAGACTGTAGTAAAGTTACAACAGAAAGCTATGAAATCCCGTTATCAAATGTCTGGAAGAGTAAATGTAATGATTTACCTATCGTACTGAAGGTTATTTTACTTGGCACTGTACCAGAAGATGTAATACCTAAAGTAAAAGCGATAATAAGAGAATCTGCATCTATTCAAGAAAATTTACATCTCGTAAGTCCTGGTTCTAAAGAATTAGGACTTAAAGGAAGAAAAGCGATAGAGTGTTTTTTCAAGATTTCTAAGGAGAACTTGTCTACTCCTGAAGTGACTTATAGAATTATGTGATTTATATGACGTCTATAGAGGACTTTCTCTCAACTTTCTTGTATTACGTTGAGCAAGGAGATCCCATTCCTATTGCTTTTTCAAAAACTAAAAATATAAAAAAATTAAAAAAGTAAATTATGATAATATATATGAAAAAAGTAGAGAACTTGTTCTAAGTTATTTTTCGTTAAATGGAAGAAGAAGATCGGAAAAAATAAAAGAATTTTTGTCAAATGGTGTTAGACCATTACTTCCTAATTGGGCTAGGGAAGAATTAGTAAATTATTTAGACGTATCATCTCTTGAAAAATCATTTGTAAATAACACTAAATGGATTAGAATAAATACGCTTAAGGCCGATGTAGATAAGGTAATTTTAGGTTTAGAAAAGCTCGGAATAATGATAGAACAAGATAATGATATCTATTACATGGCAAAGGTATTAAGTGGAAATATCAAGGCTACAGAATACTATAGGAATTTTAGCATTATTTTCCAAGACAAGGCTAGTTCTGCCGTTGTTGAGGCCTTAAAGCCTGAAAATGGAGATCTAATTTTTGATGTATCTTCAAGCCCTGGAATAAAGGCGTCACAAATATCCGCAATAACCGAAAATAAGGTAACATTAGTGTTAGCGGATATGGATAGAAGGAGACTTCATAAAGAGATTGAACTTCTAAGAAAATTAGGTGTAAATATGGAAAGGATCAATATAATAAATCAGGACTCATCGAGTAACTCTGTAATTTCAGCAGATAAAGTACTATTTGATGCACCTTGCTCTTCATCTGGAATAATAGCTAACGAACCTAGTATTTTATTGAAGTTAGAAAAGTCTAGGATATTGTCTTTTTCTCAGCTTCAACAGTCTATTTTGGATAATATATATAAAGTTAAAGCTGATTACATTATATATTCTGTATGTTCAATATTCCCTGAAGAAGGCGAAATTATTTTTGAGAATTTAGTGAACTCATTAGAGAAACCATTAAACTTTGGTTCTCATGGATATACACAGTTTAAATCTGGTAGTCTTTCCGTCAGGTTCTTTCCACATGAAAATAAAACAGAAGGTTTTTTTATTACAAAAATAAATATTGATAGAATTTAGTCAAATAAGAATCTATATAAATATTATAGGATAGAAGATAAAATAAATAATTATCTTTCTCTCGTTAAGGTTTGTAATGCTTATTATAAGGTAAAGATGTTTTTTGCTCCACAAAACACTTACATACTAAGGAGTATTATTTAAAAATAAAAGATAGTCAAAGACAATTATTTAATAATTATTATTTCAAGAAATATCTATTAAATCTAAAAGTTGATATATTATATGGAAAGAATAATGCTTATATATGTTAGCATATCCCCAAATACTTGCTTTAATCTAATGAAAGTTTTTTAAATCTAAGAGAGAAGACATCGTCCGCTATGGATAGATTAAAATCATTTGCTTATATGGCGATAACTTTAGCTCTGATTACGATAGCCTCTAGAGCAACAAATAATATGATAGTAACAACCTTGCCTCCATTTGGAAAATATGTTTTTGGATTCAGTAATTTATTTTCTGGATTTTTAGATACTTTAATATATATTTCAACTTTTATATCTACATCGTATTTAAATCCTTTACTTAATCCAATTAAGAGAAGAAAGGCTTTTATTATATCTAATATCGCTATTGTGATAGTATTAATAATATATTTCTTTGCGAATCAATATATTTTATGGTTAGTTACACCGGTAGCCGGAATAGCCTCAGGACTGATTTTACCAAATTTAATAACCTCAGCCTCGTTGGTTAATGAAAGAAGATTAGCTGAAAAATTATTAGGGTTATATTCAACTAGTCTAAGTATAAGTCTAATTATAGGCCCCTCTCTGGAAAGTTATGTACTTAAAATAGGCGGTAGCGAAGCTTATAGAGCTGTATTTATTGCCTTTTTACCTATTGCGTTACTTGGGGCTGTGTTATCGTTCACAATCAGATTTCCTGATATATCAACGGAGAAACGAGGAAAGAACGCGTTAAGAAATAAGGGTTTCATATCTTCAATTCTCTCTATAACAACCTATAATGTTCCATTTGCAGCTTTAACAGCATTTCTGACAATTTACGCTAAAACAAAATTTGATTTACCTAATGATGTGGCTTACTTCTCTTATATTCCGTTTTTTGCTTTATCGTTCCTAACAAGAAGTTATATGACAATAAGACCATTTAAAACACTAAGACTACCCTTGTTAGTATCAATTCTAATTACCATATGTGGTCTTTTAGGAATAATTTTATCTCCTTCTTATCTCACCTTCATATTACTGATGGCCATACTAGGAATACCTCATGGTTCAATCTTTCCAATGTCTACGATAATGATAGCTAGATCAACTACTCAAGATGAAAGAAATGCAGCTAATTCATATTTTCTTGCATATAATAATATTCTATTTATGGGCGTACCAGCCATCGTAGGATATTTATCGAGTTTGATCGGCCTTGGAAATGCCATGTTATTGTTAGAGATACCCGTTGTTATAGCTAGTATAGCGTTTTTTGTTAAGTTCTGGTCTGATAATTCCTTACTATGAACTACTCAGACTCTCTGGTAATACTTTCTACGTTATCTTTCCAGACTCAATCTACCATTACCATGGTGAAGGTTCCTTTTGTGGAACTGTCTGATTAATCCCGTGCGGTGGTTATGTGGGTCTTGAAGTGAAAAGACTTTTCCTCCGTTTCAGAGATACAGCGACTTCACAAAATCTATTACGACTGTTCTCTTATAGGTAACAGGAAATTACGTAAAATGGACTTTCCATATTTTTAGAAGATATCACTCTCTGTTCTCACTCTTACAGTCTTCCGATCCTTTAATCTACAGAGAGATAGAGAATATAGATCCCTTGGATTTCCGTTTCTAATTACGTAAAAGATAAACAATTTCGTAGGCGACTTTTCTATGCAAGAAGTTAGTAGGACTACTGATCGCAATCTCTAGGAACATTATTATCTCATTACGCGATGGTTTAGAATAATCCTTAGATCCTGTAAGTTCCTCTCCACCATGGTAAGGCTAGTTTGACTGCGAAATAGGAAACCCCTATCAAAGAGTTGATTAGTTTGTAACTATAAATCATAACTAT
>NZ_JFZT01000049.1 GCF_000632495.1 Candidatus Acidianus copahuensis
CTGTCTGATTAATCCCGTGCGGTGGTTATGTGGGTCTTGAAGTGAAAAGACTTTTCCTCCGTTTCAGAGATACAGCGACTTCACAAAATCTATTACGACTGTTCTCTTATAGGTAACAGGAAATTACGTAAAATGGACTTTCCATATTTTTAGAAGATATCACTCTCTGTTCTCACTCTTACAGTCTTCCGATCCTTTAATCTACAGAGAGATAGAGAATATAGATCCCTTGGATTTCCGTTTCTAATTACGTAAAAGATAAACAATTTCGTAGGCGACTTTTCTATGCAAGAAGTTAGTAGGACTACTGATCGCAATCTCTAGGAACATTATTATCTCATTACGCGATGGTTTAGAATAATCCTTAGATCCTGTAAGTTCCTCTCCACCATGGTAAGGCTAGTTTGACTGCGAAATAGGAAACCCCTATCAAAGAGTTGATTAGTTTGTAACTATAAATCATAACTATAAAATTTACGTATTTGAAATACTAATCTAACCGCAATAGATGGCTATAAGTCCTAACAAAATTAACTAAATTAATGAGTATTATCTATTGTTTGATGTAGTAGGATTCAAATGTAATATATTATTTCCGATTAATGCGCTTATCTTTTTACCATTATATACTAAAATAAGTTCATCACTATTCTTTACTTTTCTATTGCTAACTAAAACTAGAATACTTCTTCCTAGTTCTCTTTTAAGTCTAATTATATTTCCTATCCTCAGATTACCTTTTTTTGTAGAGATAGACTTAAGATCTTTTGTCAGTTCTACAAAGGAATCTGGATCACTAACCTTAAACACTTCATCATTTCCTAGCTTTAATATGCTTCCATCATCTATCAGAAAAGTTACATCCACGTCCCTAAATTTATACAGTAAGCTTTCAACGAACTTCCGTAAGCGCGAGTACTCTATGCTTGAGTTAAGATCCATCGCGATTAGCAGTTTCATATCGATCACTATAGATTAATCCTTATATACTTTCCTATTCTTTCAATTAATCAAACCCTCTGTTAAAATGATTTACTAA
>NZ_JFZT01000050.1 GCF_000632495.1 Candidatus Acidianus copahuensis
AGTATTATCTATTGTTTGATGTAGTAGGATTCAAATGTAATATATTATTTCCGATTAATGCGCTTATCTTTTTACCATTATATACTAAAATAAGTTCATCACTATTCTTTACTTTTCTATTGCTAACTAAAACTAGAATACTTCTTCCTAGTTCTCTTTTAAGTCTAATTATATTTCCTATCCTCAGATTACCTTTTTTTGTAGAGATAGACTTAAGATCTTTTGTCAGTTCTACAAAGGAATCTGGATCACTAACCTTAAACACTTCATCATTTCCTAGCTTTAATATGCTTCCATCATCTATCAGAAAAGTTACATCCACGTCCCTAAATTTATACAGTAAGCTTTCAACGAACTTCCGTAAGCGCGAGTACTCTATGCTTGAGTTAAGATCCATCGCGATTAGCAGTTTCATATCGATCACTATAGATTAATCCTTATATACTTTCCTATTCTTTCAATTAATCAAACCCTCTGTTAAAATGATTTACTAATTAGTATAAGTAGGAAATAATTTAAAATTAGGCGTGCGGGGAGTGGGACTTGAACCCACGCAGGTCTTCACCAGCAGGGCCTAAGCCTGCCCCCTTTGACCAAGCTCGGGCATCCCCGCACATTAATTTATTCAAGATGCATATATAAAAAACTAGTCCTTTACAGTTTCGAGTATTGAAACTACGTTCCAAATAGATATCCTAGTATGCACAGGCATGTTAGGGTCTTGGCTAATCTCCTCTAATATTCCTATAGCATTAGCTGCCCTAACACCTGCACTTAATCCTTGGTCCTGAAGATTTCTTATTGCATCTGTTGCGGCTCTCCTTATATTTCTTGGAACACTAGTATCGTTAACTATTTTCTGAAGCAATATAACAGCTTGTTTAATTTTGGCTTCATTGTCGTAAAGTGTAGCCATTTTGGGTCACCAGCTATATTTTTTAGTTGTACTCATTAACATTTATTTTGGGTATAATATGTCTGAGGGATCTGTTAAGAAAGCTGCAGAACTTCTACGTCAAGGAGCAGTAATGTTAACTGATTCATGTCCAATATGTAATTATCCTCTTTTTAGGACAAAGAGTGGTGATGTAGTATGCCCTACTCATGGGAAGGTTTACTTAGTTAAAAATGACGAGGAAGAAGCAAGAGTTAAGCGGGATATAGCGTTAGACTCTACAGAAAGTATACTTATCGATGGTTTATTTACAGTGGCAAAAAAAGTTAAGGACGATCCTATGGATACTGACGCAATAGTTCAAGTAATAAGATATTTAGATGCTATTGAAAGACTCAGGAAAATAAATCCAAAACAGCATCAGTAGCTTTTTTAGTTAGCGTTTCTGCAGTCTCCGTAGCATCTAGAATTATGGTTTTCCCGTCATTAGAAAGTTCTATATATTTTTTCCTTATTTTTCCTAGAAGATTTATCTTTTCGGAAAAATTAAAACTATCGTTCTTTTTTATCCTCTTTAGAGCTATTTCCTCAGGTAGATCTAGGAGAATTGTTAGTTGAGGTTTTGGAAACTTTTCATTGACACTTATAATCCATTTATCATCTAATCCCATTGTAGACTGGTAGGCTATTGTGGAGTAAATATACCTATCTAAAATTATTATTTTTTCATTTCTTGTTGATATCCAGCTAAGATGTATTGCTCTATCAGCTGCAAACAATAAAGTTAGTACTACTGGATCTTTCCATCCCTGTATTCTGATCATTTCAGTGATTTCTTTGGTAAAAGGTTCATGAGTGCTTAACGCTGAAATACCTCTATTATTAAGCTCTTTCTCCAGACTATTTGCTAAAGTGGTCTTACCTGAACCATCTATTCCTTCTATGGCTATTAGCATCTCCTTATCCTTATTCTTGACTCTTCATATTCTTCATTTAAGCGTATTGATCCAAGGATTATTCCATCAAAGTCGTCAACTGGAGTAGAAATTGATATCATGTCCTCATTAATTTCTCTCAATATACCTGCACCAACTACTTCACCAGACTTTAAAATTCCTAAAAGAGCACCAATAATACTTGGTTCAAAATAAACATCGATACAATCTTTGTCTTGAAATGGTTGTATCATTTCATGAAAATTAATGAATATGTTATCGGCTATCTTTTTACCTAAAATCTCTCTAGGATCAATTTTCTTTGTTAATGCCTTTGAAAAGTATTCCTTAAATTTCTCTTTTCTGTATTGTTTCCTTGCATATCTATCCTTGTTGAGTATAACAGGAATTTTCCTGATATTGATTATTCTATTCCTTAATCTTTGAGGGAAAAAATCATTTAATTTTATATCAAATGATATAATATAATCTGGGGAATTCTCATTAATTATCTGTAACTTATGTAAAAAAGCCCGATAACCATTTATCCATCCATCAGTATCTATTATTATCAAATTACTTTTTGCTACGTTAACCAAGTAAGATATAAGCTCTGCATGGAGATTTGGATTGGAGGACGGAGTTATGTCACCGAAGAACTTTATTTTCCGTATTATACCTGAACTGGATAAAAAGCCTGGTATAAAAAGGCTTGACTGTCCTACGTCCGAATCTATTATTGTCCCAGACTTATTTTTTTCTAAAAGAGTAAACGCGAAATATGTTTTCCCAGAGTCAGAAGATCCTATTAATATAGCCTTTCCGCCTGATTTAGCCACTTCTTCAGCCACTTCTTCCCATCCGAGATGGGGAGTTTTAGTTATGATCTCACATGTTGATATATCTAGATCTGCAGAACTTTTGGTAGATATCGTAAATGTACCGTAAGATACTTCTTCAGAATCAAGAATTTCTTTTCCTCTTATAAATATTCTTCCATTTTTTACTAATATTCTACATGGACCACGTATTATTATATCCTCATCCTTAGTAACTATCATGTAGTTGCCCTTAGGGCTATTAGAAATCCTGCCCTAACATCTTTATCCTTAATGTTTACATAGTGGTTTTTTGTACTTGTCCGTGTTTCATCCACTTTCTTTATAAATGGATATCTTAAACTAAGTAGCTTATACACAAGCTCTCCATACTTGTTTCCAGTACCTATGCCTATGTAAAGCCTTTTATAAGGATATCTCGATAAAATTTCCTCTATTACGTCTTCTATTCCAGAAATATTAGCTCTATCTTCTTCTAATATTTCTCCATCTCCTATAGTTACTACTGTAAGGTCAGGAGAATTTGTGTCTATTCCCACTAGTAATTCATTAAATTCTCTCTTTCCTCTGACAAGACATACTGCTTTAGCAACTGTATTATCTATTTCTTCTTCATTTTTTATAAAGATATTTGCAGACTGTTCATAATCAGAAATTAATATATCACTGTTATCAGAAATTTTTATATCCTTTTTCCTTAGTTCCTTGATGAGTTTAATATATAGCCTAGGATCTTTAATCCTTACAGCTATTTTTTTATTATCCACAATAATTATATGGGAATAGTGGGATATAAGCGTTACAAGATTAGCGATTTTATATTTGAAAGAGGTAATTTTATTTCGCTATATGGTGCTTCTGGATCGGGTAAAACAGTAACTGCTCTTCAAGTTATAAAGGATTCAGAAACAGGACTTTTTATTTCAACTAACGGTTCAATTTATCGTGAAAGGGTAAAGACAATGAATATATCGAAAGCTTTTTTTATTGAAGTTGGAGGAATATTGGAACTTCTAAATGCAGTTATGAGAGCTATATCTATGGAATTGCAGCCAATAATTGTAGATGATATAAACACTTATTATAGAATTTCCGGTAAGTCTAATGATCTTTTATATCCATTATCATTATTGAAGGAGTACTCGAAATATGCTAAGGTTCTTATTTTATGGCAGATGTCATTTAATAATAGAGTAAGCGGGGAGAAATTTATGCGTTATTTTTCCGATGACATTTTAAGGATTACGAAGACTTACATAATAGGTAACATGAGGAGGATTAAGATTTGTATAACTAATAAAGGTGTTGATGTGTGCAGATAATTTACAACTTATTATTTGGTCTTATCATATATTTACCGGCTTTTGTAGCAAATGGAACTGCTCCCTTTATAAGGGAAGGGACTCCAATAGATAGAAGAAAGAACTTCAATGATGGGCGTAGAATCTTGGGAGATGGAAAAACCTTTGAAGGTCTTCTAGTAGGAGTAACATTTGGGACAACTTTAGGGGGGATAATTTCTAGATTTTTGGGAATTGATTGGATATTTTATTCTGCAATTATTTCTGCCTCAGCGCTTTTTGGGGATATGTTAGGTGCTTTTATCAAGAGAAGATTAAATATCCCAAGAGGCGGAAGAGCTTTAGGATTGGATCAGCTAGACTTTATATTAGGTGCAAGTTTAGCTATTTTTGGCTTAAGGATTTCAGTTACCATATATCAGTTTTTGTTTGTAGCGTTTGTAGCGTTTATACTGCATATCCTAACAAACTACATAGCCTATCGATTAAAAATAAAAAGTGTTCCATGGTAACTTAATATATGCCTAATCCAAGAAAACTTTACACACAAGTGGTTAGTAGCTATGTCCTTATAATTCTTGTATTTCTTATTATGCTTGGTATAATGGGAATTCTTGCAATACCTTACTATATCTCGCCTATCACATATTCTAATGGTGGTACCCCAGCCGGAGTAGGAGATTTGATTCTTAGTATTATGGTAGTTGCAATATTCCTAGCAGGAGTTTTCCTATTAGAGAGAAGACAATTGGAATTTGGATCTTTACTTGTTGTAATAGGCTTAATAGTCATAACAGTTCTAGTCTGGGAACTATATGGATTTGGAGAAATTTCAAATATTTATCATGGAATTTAAAAAATTATGAAATAAGCTTGGCGTAATCTACGTCGAGTAGCTTTGCATTCTCTTTAGTATATAATTTTCCTAATATTTTTACTTTTCCAGGGATTGTTGTTACCTCAATATTCCATTGCATTAAAAACCTTGATAATTCTTCAATTAGTTCACGTTTATTTTTAACAACTATTGGTACATCATGTATTATTAGGATTTTTTCCAGATCATTCTTAAATCCATAGAGTATTATATCAGTAGTTATTCCTTTTAATTCAGCTATCTTCCTAGCCTTTATTCCGAGGACTATATCTCTACAGTCCCTTAATGAATACCATTTACCATCTGTTGAAGTACTAACTTTGAACCTATAACCTACCTGGAAATCATTTTTATGCAGTAAGGGAGAACGTATAAATACTAATTCTCTAAGTTTTGTACCATATTCATTGGTTGAAACAAATTCTGGATAACTGTCAGCAAATTGTGGAATAAACTTTGTTGTCGTCAATACAAATCGGCTTTCTGGTGTCAAGATAGATGTTATATCTCTTCCCAGGAGCTTCATGTGATAGTATTGTATTAACAGTTTTTAAATCTTTCATTGATTTGAGTTTAAATCTGTATGATCTATAACTTGAGATTTTATTTTATTTAAATAGTTCACAATAAAAGCGTTACATTTTAACGTTGATTGTTAAAATGTTATACTTAGAAAATCAAAAGTTACATAAAATATAATTAACAATTAAGGTTTCTAGTTAAAAAGATTTCATCGACTGAAACATATAGAACGTACATATTGTCAAATAATTTGTTTAGTTTCTAATTATTCATGTTGAAGCAATCATATCAATAATCCTAGGAGTGAAATCTAAACATTGAATATGAAATATAGTTAATGGAAATTTTAAAAAGGTGATTTATCTAAACTTTTTTTAAAAAATTTTTTTATATTTTATTTAAATTATTAATACTTCTTATATGAGATGTAAGTAAGTCATTTATAGCAAGAGGAGTAGAGTATTGACAAAAATTTATATAGAAGAATAAAGAGACAATTAACAACAGAATAAAGATTTAATAATCCGCTTTAATCAAATACATATGAGGAAAAATGGTATCAGAAGATATTGTAAAAGTAAGTAGAAACTATCAGGTAACAATACCGGCAAAAATTAGGCAAAGATTTCAAGTTAAGGAAGGAGATTTAGTTAAAGTCGTGTATGATGATAAAGAGAGAGTAGTTAAGATAGTAGTGACTAGTAGATAACTTTTTATTCATTTTCAATTTTTTTAAGAATATAATTAAGCAACCCACCTTCTTTTATGTAGTTCATTTCTACCTTAGTATCTACTCTAAGCTTGCCATTAGTTTGAATCTCTTTTCCGTCCTTTTTGAATAATATCGTTACACTTGACCTTGGTTTAAGATCCAGCAACTTAATACTAACTTCTTCTTCTCCTGTTATTCCAAGACTTTTCCAGTTATCTATTTCTATTGGTAAAATGCCCATAGCTACAAGGTTACTTCTATGGATCCTTTCGAAGCTTTCAGCTAGCACTGCTTTCACTCCAAGTAAGGCAGTAACTTTAGCTGCCCAGTCTCTAGAACTACCAGAACCATATTGTTTCCCCGCTACTATTACAAGGTCTTTTTTCTCGCTCTTGTATTGCATTGCTATTTCATACACTGTACCAATTTTACGATCTGGAAAATGCATTGTATATCCTCCCTCCCTATCTACGAGAAAATTTTTGAGCTTAGGATTAGAGAATCCTCCTCTTAACATAACTTCATGATTACCTCTTCTTGCGCCAAATGTATTCAGTACTGTAACCCCCATTTCCCTTAGGTATTTTCCAGCATCTGAATCAGGTGATATCGGTCCTGCTGGTGAGATATGATCAGTAGTTATTTTGTCTCCTAACAAGAGTAATATCCTGGCATTTTCGATATTTAGACTTGGAGTAATACTAAACCACGGAGGATTAACTATATAGCTTGATGGAGGCCAATTATATACTGTTGAAGTAGTTACATCAAGTTTCTCCCAATTTTCATCTCCTTTGAATATTGTTGAGTATTGCTCCTTATAGAACTCTGGCTTAAGGGCTAAATTCATGTAATAACTTACATCATCCATTGAAGGCCATAGATCTTTAAGAAAGATAGGTCTTCCATTTGGATCATAATCTATTGGTTCCTCTGGACTCATGTCTATTTTTCCAGATATAGCATAAGCTACCACTAGTATAGGAGAAGCCAAGTAAGTTCCCTTAAGTAAAGGATTAATTCTTCCTTCATAGTTCCTATTTCCACTTATTACTGCATATGTGTCAATATTGAATTTTTCTATATCAGCTTTTACTTTTTCGGGAAGCGGTCCAGCATTACCTATACATGTGGTGCACCCAAAACCAACTGGATGAAATCCAAGTGCCTCTAAATAAGGAAGAAGATCTGCTTCCTTTAGATATTTTATAACTACTGGGGAACCTGGAGCCATACTAGTTTTAACGTATGGTTTCCTCTGAAGGCCTCTCTCTATAGCCTTTTTGGCCAGGATTCCTGCTCCTATCATAACGCTTGGATTAGAGGTATTAGTACAACTAGTTATCGCAGCTATAACTACTGAACCGTCTTCTATAATTTCTCCTCTCTTGATTCTTTCAACTTTTATTGTTCCAAATCTTTTCCTTTCATCAGGATTTTTTGGTCCTGCGATTGATGGTTCTATAGATCCCAGATCTATTTCTATTATGTCAGTGTATTTTGGTTCATCTGCATAATATATTCCTAATTGTTTAGCCATCTTCTCAACATAATCGCCATCTCTTCCAGTAGCATCAAGATACTTTATCGTTTGTTCATCTATGGGAAAATATCCGACTGTAGCTCCATATTCCGGTGCCATATTGGAGATAGTTGCTCTATCTGGAACAGATAATTTTTTTAATGAAGGTCCAAAAAATTCGACATATTTTCCTACAACTCCTCTTTTTCTCAGAGTTTCAGTAATTGTAAGGACTACATCAGTCGTCGTTACTCCTTCTTTAACATTTCCTATAAGTCTTACTCCTATAACTTCAGGGACAACGGCGTAGTATGGCTCTCCTAGCATAACAGCTTCAGCTTCAAGCCCTCCGACTCCCCAGCCCAGTATACCTAACCCATTGATCATTGTAGTGTGGGAATCCGTTCCAATAACTATTTCTGGCTCTTCATTAGTTATTACTTTCCCCAGATATTCAAGGTTTATTTGATGTATTATTCCCTTTCCTGGGGGGAAAATTCTCAGATTTTTAAATGAACCCTGGGCCCATTTTAGAAATCTATACCTCTCCTCGTTTCTTTCAAATTCTCTCTTCATATTCATTTCTAGGGAGTATGATGTTCCATAGTAATCTACTTGAATTGAGTGGTCAATTATCAAATCTGATTGAATTTTTGGGTTTACCGTTGTGGGATCTTTCCCCTTTTTAGCTATTTCAGATCTCATGGATGCAAGATCTACAAGAAGTGGTATTCCCGTATAGTCCTGCATTACTACTCTGGTTGGCATGAAAGCGAAGTCCTTTCCCTTTTCCCAATTTAAGACGGCGCTTAAATCTTCTTTTGTAATTTTTTCTCCATCTAAATGTTTACTAATATTTATAGCCAAAATTCTCAAAGAATATGGTAATCCAGAAAAATTTTGCATGATCTACTCTCTTTCTACTACATTATATAACTTTCACAATAAACAACTATAAACATAAAGATATAAACTTACATTGGTTATAGTTAAGGGAAATTAATCTTTTTATAGGAATTTAAAATAAACACTAAATTTTATTTATGCTCAGTTTTGTTTCTCTTTTGGGTATTCCTATCTCTTTCCTACTTTTTCTCTTTCTAAGCTTTAATATAGCCTTTTTTGTAATTTTTATATTTTTTGTATATGTAGGCTGCTTTCCAATTAAGTTAGAGTATAACACACCATTATCCACTTTTGTAAGTCTAGGAATAAATATGGCTACTGAAACGTAACCGAGAAGGGATAAGAAAAGCATAGGAATCCTGGTGGCTATTGGGAATGTCGCCAGAGCAAAGTAGAATATTGCTGAGGATAATTCTAGAAGGATAACTAGAGTTTTCAGAGTAGAAATTATAAGGATCCATGATCTTTTTAATAAGGCGCTTTTAATTCGTATTAACTTTGTAATAACAAGAGTATATATTGAGAAATAGATATTATTTATTTGCCTTACAAAATAGACAGTAAGAAATACCGCTATAATTCCCTCAGCTAAAAAAACAATATAACTAAAATATGGAATCTTTAATAAAATAGGAAACGCTGATACCGATCTTCTAATTAAAGGAAACAAAAATAGAGGTATAATAAGATAAAATATGGACTTTATAAAACTTTTAAATATATTATTACTTGCAATAGGAGAAATATCCTTTATTGCAGATCTGTAAAGCCAAGCTACTGCAGAATCCATTTGTTGCAAAACAACAAATCTTTCGTATACCTTGCTTATTGTTTCGCTTATATAGTCAACCTTAATTATGAGAATAGACGCAACGATTGATGATAATATAACCACTGTTATTGATGTTAGATAAATAGGGAATACATTAATTCCTTGAGATATTGCATCTAGAGAGACAATTATTCCAAATTCACTTATTGGTATCATATATATACCATTTGTGAACGACTTTACAAAATTAGAACCGGTTAACCATGAAGATAAACTAAAGGCAAAGTATTTTATTAGAATAATTATAAATGAAAACTCTAAAAAAGTTAAAAGATCAAGAGAAATTGGAACTAAACTACCAACAGCTAAGAAGAAAAATATAAGCGCAAACTCCCTTACAGGCGCAGTGATTCTCATTACTCTCTCACTATTAGAGACAGAGGAAAACGCTAAACCGGCTAAAATCATAGTAAGAGTTGAAGGAACATCTATAATTTGAGATATATACTCAAAGATAAAAACAAGAGATATTGGTAGAATTATTGCTATGCTCTCTTCATCTATTCTAGTGCTTCTTATAATCGATGTATTCATGAAGAATTTGGCAAAAAGATAAACTATAAATGCGGCAATTACTATTTCAAGGACTACTGATATAGTCTTAACTGGATTTAGTACACCGTTTAATGCTATGAAGATGGAATATAAGAAGAATACCTCTAAGTCCTCTATAGATGCAACTGCAATAAGAAGGTCTTTCTCATCTTTAGAAAGGCGATTTCCAATTATCTTGTAGGCGATTGCCGTACTAGTATCTATAGATGCTACAACTAGGAAAAGGGAATCAAAAGATGACAAATGAAAAAGAAATAACCCAGAAAAGTATGATGCAACTGAAATGAAGATTAACTCGATAAGCGCTATCCCTAGTGCTCTCTGGAATAATTTCTTAGCTCTTGAAATATCAAAGCTTGCCCCAATTTCAAAAGCTAAAAGATTAATAGCAATAAAATTTAATATAGAAAAATATGATGAATTAAAATTTAATTTAAAAATATTTATTGCTATAATTCCAGCTATAAGATAAGCTACAACTGGATATATTTTGAGCTTAGATAGAAAGAGACCGAAAACAAAAGCAAAGAACAGTAGTAAACCTACAATCCCGTAGTTCATTCAGTTACTCTTATGTTTGAGGTTCTTTATATTCTTGTTAGAAGTAATACATCGTATCACTATAAGACTTTAACCATAAAATTGAAAAAATTTCTGTATAATGGATTATACAGTTAAAGCTTAAATGCAATCAATATACAAATTCTACAATGAGTGTAGAAAAAGGAAAGAAGAGTATTGAGCAAAAGAGGAAGAACATGACATACACTGATCTCTTCTTCTTATCATTTGGCGGGCAAGCTCCTTTCATTTCTCTTTTAACTTTTGGAACAGTAATGATAGAAGATGTCCATCAAGCAGCTCCCTTTGCTATGATTATTGCCACTATTGTAGTTTTATTTAACGGTTTAGTTGTCAATTTTATGTCCAGGAGATTTAAGAAAGGCGGAGGATATTACATTTACGCTATCTACTCCCTTACTGATAGGTTAGGATTAGAAACAGGTTGGAGCTACCTACTTTATGCTTTAGCATATGGTGGAACACTTATTGCTGGAGGGGCTTATGTACTACATTATATTACGGGGTTAGACGACGTATATGCTGCCTTGTTAGTTTCTTCCTTAGGTACGAGCATTGTGATTGCTGGAATTAAAATATCTACAAAATACGCAATTGTTATGTCATCTATAGAGATGATCACTTTAGTAGCACTAGGAGTTTTCTTTCTTCACCAGAGCGGATGGCATTTCTATAACCCTATAAGCTTTCCCCCAGGGCTTCTAGACGCAGTAATATTTGGTCTTGGAATACCTACAGGGTATGGTTCTATTGCGCCACTTGGGGATGAAGCGAGTAGTAAGGCTATAGGAAAGGCGGCTATTTCAGTTTTGCTTTTTGGTGGGGCTTTAGCTACATTCTTTTTTTACTCATTAGGTTCTCTTAATTTTAGTGGTAATTTAATTGAATATTTACTTACTAATTTTGGTCTTATTGGTGGAATATTTATCTCGTTTATTTCGTTGAGTGATGGAACTTTAGGTGGAATAAGCTATATTCTGGCAGATTCAAGAACGCTTAAGGCAATGGCTAAAGATGGAAAATTCCCTAATTTTCTAGCACGCGAATGGCACAATAAGCCAATATTTTCGGAGATAATCATTGGCTCTATATTTATTCTAGTTATTACCCTTCTTGCTGATTTAATGGGCACATTCGGCACCTTTGTTCTTTTAGGCGGTTTAGCGGGTGTAATGAACTTAGTAATCCATTTTTCCGCGGATATTTCACTAATAAAGGTTACATCAAAAAGATCGAGAAAAAGGTGGACGGAATTAATTATAGGAGTAATTGCTCTAATTATTTCATTCTTTGTGCTAATATATTCCTTTCTACCTCCAGGACTGGGAATAACCACAACCGACATATTTTTCATTTGGATCATAATGGGTTTCCTATATGCAGAAGCGCTAGCTATGTCAAAAGGGGCAGAAGAAGAAGGTTAATTTAATCAAGAGGCTTCAACAATGTGAACTATCTTGCTGAAAAATTATTTAGCTATAATTTATGAAGATAAATTTATATGATTTAACAATTATTAACTGAAAGATATTTATCCTATATTTAGTGCTGAACTTTTCCTTCGTTCCTTACATACTTCTTCGGCTAATAGTTTTGGATCGTTAAAGTACTTTATTTCTATAATATTTCTTTGATCAAGATATTTTGGGAATGCTTTTTGTAAGTTATCAGTTCCTAACCCTGTATTCGTAAGACAATATATTGGCTTACCCATAGCATAGGCCATCATTATTTCTATCATCGTACCTGATTCTCCACCTAATGATACTAGAATATCGCCAGATCTTACTAATGGAATAGATCTTGCTCTAAATTCACTGCCTGATTTTATGGTTATTGCCTCTTCTGGTATTTCTTGATCCTCCTTTTCTATAGGCAAAATTATTACGACTTTTAGGCCTTGTCTTAGTGCTTCATCTACTACAGTTTTCATTAATCCCCAATATCCACCTACTAAAATAGTTGGATTACACTTTGAATGTAATTGTTCAATAAATAATTTAGCTCTTTCATGAGTTTCATTTTTGGAAGGTCCACTATGGGCAGCTATGGTGACGTACATATAAATAAGAACGATATAGGGATAAAATATCTTGATTCGTGCTATGATCTCGTGATGAGATGGTTCATATTTATCCTCGAAAGTAATTTACGTTATATAGAGAAAGGAAATTGTCTATTATAATTAAGATTATAAGTCTTGCTAGAATGAAATCAATAACAAATGAAGTTAAGATAAAAACTTCAAGTTTAATGCGCATAATATATAGAATACTTTATACTAAAAATAATTAATAAAGCATAAACATAAAATAATATTCTCACCCGCTAAAGTTATTTTAAACTTCAAATAGGATTTTGCAAGCAATTTTCTTCTTATTTAAATGGGTTCATTCGATTTAGAATACATACCCTTAGGAAAGCTTTTAAATTAAAAGTCTAATTATTTGATGCCGAACAGTAATGGAAAAAGGGCAAATTATGGCATTATCGAACACATCTATAGGTATTTTTATGGCATTTGCTAATTATAATATGATAATAATAGCTCTTCCATCTATTTTCAAGGGATTGGACTTCAATCCTACTTCTCCAGACGCTCTAGGATACTTAATATGGGTAATCCTAGGCTATATGGTGATTACAGCATCATTAGTAGTTACTTTAGGACGAGTATCGGATATTAAAGGTAGAGCCAAATTTTATACAATAGGTTTTCTAATTTTTGCATTATCTTCAGCTCTACTCGCTAGCATAGTAGCTAAAGGAACAGAAGGCGTTACAGAGATGATTATCTTTAGGCTTTTACAAGGAGTTGGCGGAGGCTTTCTTATGGTTAATAGTACGGCTGTATTAACTGATTATTTCGACAAAAGAGAATTAGGTAAAGCTCTAGGACTTAATCAAGTAGCAGGCTTAGTTGGTGGCGTTGCAGGTTTAGTTATAGGTGGCATACTTGCTACATTTGATTGGAGATACGTCTTTGTATTTAGCGCCATTGTAGGGATAATAGGGACTATATGGTCCTATTTAACACTTAAAGACGTTCAGAAACCTATATCTAGGAAAATAGATGTAGTTGGAAATACTTTGTTTGCGTCTGGCATAACAGTTCTGCTAGTCTCACTCACATATGGACTTTTACCTTACAAAGGGGAGGAATTTGGTTGGTCTGATCCATGGGTAATAGGTGGGATAATTATTTCCCTATTTATGATAGGGTTCTTTATCCTTGTAGAGAGACATGTTAAAGAACCCATGTTTCAACTATCGTTATTTAAGATACGAGATTTTAGCACGTCAAATTTTGCTAATATAATTTCATCATTAGCTAGGCAAGGAATATTGTTAATACTATTGGTTTTTCTACAAGGCATATGGCTCCCTCTTCATGGAATTCCGTATAGCCAAACACCGTTCTGGGCTGGAATATACCTTATACCTAATACTCTGGGATTTGCAGTGCTTGGACCTATTAGTGGTATTTTATCAGATAAATATGGATCCAAGGTTTTAACAACATTAGGTTTGACTGTATCTGCAATAGGATTTCTTGGTCTATCATTTATCCCATATAATTTTAACTTAATGGAGTTCTTTGCCTTAACCTTTGTTATGGGTGCCGGTATGGGACTCTTTATGGCACCTAATACTGCAGATATGATGGCTGCTGTCCCAGTTGACATGAGAGGTTCTTCATCTGGTATGAGGGCTTCCTTACAAAACACAGCCTCTGCTATTAGTGTTGTTATTTATTTTGGAATCTTGATATCTGGTATGTCTGCTTCTCTAACAGCGTCTCTTGATTCCGCTCTCCATCCTTTCGGAATAACTTTACCTTATAATATTCCTGCTGCTGTAGTTATTTTTTCAGCTTTACTAGGTTATGACCCATTATCCTTTATTTCTTCAGGCCTACCATCTTCAGTAGCTGTAAAAATAAATAGTCCTAAGTTCTTCGTTAGTGCGATAGCTCCAGCTTTTATGTCAGGATTTAGATTAATGCTTTATATTTCTGTTGGATTATTACTAATAGCCGCTATAGTTTCAGCGCTAAGATCAGGTGAAAGAGTTGGAAGAGTGGGAGATAGTACTAAAAGGGAGCAAAAGATTCAGAGAACTTCTACAGAGAGAAGCTGAAAGATATGGCTTGTCCTACAGTGATGTTCAAGTACTTTATTTTTTAAGTCAAGAAGGTGAGCTAAATGTTAGTAGATTGGCTACACTAGTAGACGTAAATAAGTCTACAATGGTTGAGATTTTGGACAAATTAGAAAGGGATAATCTGATAATAAGAAATAGAGACACCGTAGATAGGAGAGTTGTTAAAGTAAGAGTCACAGATATGGGGTTAACAGTATTAAAGGAAGTAAGAGCAAAATATAAGGACTTAATAGAAGATCTTTTGAGTAAAGTAGATAGAGAGAAGGTTATTGAATTTTTCAAGATAATTATTAGCGAAACTAAAGTAAAAGTTAGCTAGGTTACGAATCGTTTACAACTGAAAGCCTCGCTCTTCAGAGCGGGGATGTTATCAAAAAAAGTTTATAAAAAGATAGAGAGTAACTCCTAATGAGGACGGTACGGTAGGTAAACCTAAGAAGAGTAAGAAGGGATCAGTCCCTATGCCTACCGTATCAGTCCTAAGACGCACCATAACTGTAGATCTAGTACCAACAAAAGAACAAGAGGAGGAGTTAAAAGAACTAGGAAACTTGTGTTCAAAACTATGGAACCAAGTAAACTATGAAAGGAGAAGACAGTTCTTTAACGGTGAACGTGGTGTTGATATCAAGGGTACCTATACAAAGT
>NZ_JFZT01000051.1 GCF_000632495.1 Candidatus Acidianus copahuensis
TTAAAGGAAGTAAGAGCAAAATATAAGGACTTAATAGAAGATCTTTTGAGTAAAGTAGATAGAGAGAAGGTTATTGAATTTTTCAAGATAATTATTAGCGAAACTAAAGTAAAAGTTAGCTAGGTTACGAATCGTTTACAACTGAAAGCCTCGCTCTTCAGAGCGGGAATGTTATCAAAAAAAGTTTTTAAAAGGTAGATAGTAATTCCTAATGAGGACGGTACGGTGGGTAAACCTAAGAAGAGTAGTAAGGGATCAGTCCCTATGCCTACCGTATCAGTCCTCAAACGCACCGTAACTGTAGATCTAGTACCGACGAAAGAACAAGAGGAGGAGTTAAAAGAACTAGGAAACTTGTGTTCAAAACTATGGAACCAAGTAAACTATGAAAGGAGAAGACAGTTCTTTAACGGTGAACGTGGTGTTGATATCAAGGGTACCTATACAAAGTGGTATAATGAGTATAAGAACATGATAGGTACAATAACAGCACAACAAGTTTTAAACAAGAACAATGAGGCATGGAGTTCATTCTTCTCCTTGTTAAGGGCAAAGAAAAAACTACTACCACCATTCATCAATAAAGTCAACCCACCTGGTTACTGGAAAGACAAGAAGAAGAGGAAGTTGATAATAGTGCTAAGGAAAGACCAATACAAGATAGATGAAGAGAAACAAGAGATAGAACTTCATCATTTAGGTCAATTCGAGGACTTGGCAATAAAATACAAGGGGGAAATATACTATAGAGGGGGACAAGGAAGACTAGAAATAATATACAACTCCGTGTTGCACAAGTGGTATGCCCACATTACCTTAAAGGCAAATGAAAGACTTGACAGAAAGAATGATGAATGGGTGAAAGTACCACTAACACCTAAAGGTAATTTAGTAGGTGGGATAGATATAGGGATAAACAATCTCTTTGCTGTTTATGTATCAGACGGTACACAGATGTTAATCAAGACTAGGGTGTTAAAATCAATCTCGTACTACTACAGAAAATTGATAAGTATGAAACAGAAGTTGTTATCCTTGTTCAAACAACCGTTCTCAAATAAGATAAGGCGATTATATGTAAAGTGGAAAAGGGAGTTAACAACTATAATAGACGCTACCGTAAGGAAAGTTGTTGAGTTTCTGTATAACAAAGGTGTCTCGTTAATTAAGGTTGGTTATCCAAAGAACATAAGTCAGAAAAAGGGTAACTTTCTAGTTGCTAACGTCTGGTCTTATAAACAAGTTATGGAAAAGTTGAGGGATGTTGCTGAAGAACACGGAATAACTGTTGAGTTTGTTAACGAGGCATATCTTCAACCACTTGCCCCATCCACGGCAATGGATGCGGGAAAAGAGTTTCAAGGGGTTTATTTAAGTGTACAACGTCTAACAAAGTATTTAACGCAGACCTAGTTGGTGCGTTTAACATATCCATAATCCCGAGTCCTAATGATGGTGGTGTTGAGGGAACCACCACCAGAGGGATAGGGATAAGCTGGGGTAAGACCACCCCACTGGTCTATACGTGGACGAGAGGATCGGGGCTGGTAGCTAGATATGATTCTATGAGGATGAAACGTATGGATCAAAACCTATGAACCGCTCTGAGGGGAACCCTCGCCCTTTAGAGCGGGGAGGAGGTCAGACTTTTAGTATAGTCCCTCATATCAAAAAATAATTAAAGGATTATGGATGAGAAGACATTATGTTATATAGCCAGTCTATTTCCTCCTTATGAAGATGAGGAAGCCATTATTTTTTTAAGAAAAATGAATTTAAAGTAGTTGTACATAATACCGATAGAAAGGAGAGAATATACCTGGGAAAATTGACAAGGGGCATAATTGAGTTTAATGAAGAAAATAGCAATTTAAAATTAAAAATAAAAATTAAAAATATAAGAATTACAATATGTCCAAAAAAGATAGAAAGCAACTTAAACGGAGGGATATGGATCTACCCTTCTAAGGGAAAAAATACCATATTACCTTTGTTATCGTGATT
>NZ_JFZT01000052.1 GCF_000632495.1 Candidatus Acidianus copahuensis
CTGGGGTAAGACCACCCCACTGGTCTATACGTGGACGAGAGGATCGGGGGCTGGTAGCTAGATATGATTCTATGAGGATGAAACGTATGGATCAAAACCTATGAACCGCTCTGAGGGGAACCCTCGCCCTTTAGAGCGGGGAGGAGGTCAGACTTTTAGTATAGTCCCTCATATCAAAAAATAATTAAAGGATTATGGATGAGAAGACATTATGTTATATAGCCAGTCTATTTCCTCCTTATGAAGATGAGGAAGCCATTATTTTTTTAAGAAAAAATGAATTTAAAGTAGTTGTACATAATACCGATAGAAAGGAGAGAATATACCTGGGAAAATTGACAAGGGGCATAATTGAGTTTAATGAAGAAAATAGCAATTTAAAATTAAAAATAAAAATTAAAAATATAAGAATTACAATATGTCCAAAAAAGATAGAAAGCAACTTAAACGGAGGGATATGGATCTACCCTTCTAAGGGAAAAAATACCATATTACCTTTGTTATCGTGATTGAAGTCTTTCTTTCCTTTCTTCCTCTACGACATTGACGCTTTTTCCGATATTCGCATAAATTTCTTGTTTTTTAATTTTAATCCATATAGTATAAATTACTGAGAATATTAAAATAGCTGAGCCAAACAGTACAGCCTGCGTTACTGGGAACACCGGAGGAATTATAGATTCATATAAGACAAAGGCAAATATTACAGTTGCTAATGCTGGTAGGAAATAATGTAGGAAGTAATGAATTACCAAATGTATTATATCATGTCTATTTTTCTCACTACTTTTATTTCTATGGAAAAATACCATTACTGCACTATTATTAATAAAATGTGCTACAATGAATCCAACTAGTGCTATAGTTGTTAAGAAGTCAAACGAGTTTTCTAATGCATTAATAACACTAGGAGAAGTTGCTGGTAAAGTGACCATTTGTAAAGGAGATAACCCAGAGAAATAACCTATTACAAACCCTGAAAGTATTGCTAATATGCTAGACATTACGCCTATAAAGGCTAGCGACTTAGCTGGAGTTATCCACTTTTCATTAATCTCAGCAAAAAACTTTGGTAGTAACCCTTCTCTTCCCATTGCAAAGTAAACTCTGCCTGCATTGGATTGCATTGCTACACTATCGGAAAAAGCTGAATTAAATGCAAAGAGAGCTAATAGAAGACCGCCCGCTATAGTTAAGTACCTAGCATAAACTATTATTCCTGGAATAGCAGATAATGAGAAACTTAACATGTTATTTGTTCCCCATCCAACTGTTAGTGCATAAGATACCTCAGTTAAAACTACGCCAACTATTGTTACTCCTAACATTAATGCCTTAGTTATATCTTTACTTCGCTTAACCTCTTCACCTAGAGGAGCAGATCCACCATATCCGATGAAACTTGTTAGGCCAAAAATCATTCCTAATCCTAATCCAGCTATTGGTCCTCCTATCTTATTAAATAGGCTTCCATAAACCGAATTCCACGCAAACGGGTTAAATATTTGGAGAGAATTATCTGGAGCCTTAATAATAATTATTGCCGATGTTATCGCTAAGAATCCTACTTCTGTAAGCGCAGCATATCTTAAATATTTCATCTGTGGTCTTATTCCAATCATTGCTAGTATTATGGGGACAACCACGAATGTTAAGATAAATGGTATCCAAATCCATCCTGGGAGCTGTATGCCCCAAAAGTAATTTAGTACTCCAGGGAGCACAATTCCTGCAACATAGAGAGGGATGGCTGCAGTACTGGCTATTTGATAGACAGGATACATCATTCCGGTCACAATTGCAGGACCAGGACCAAATGATGTAGCAACATAACCATAATATCCTCCTGCACTAGCGTGGTGTTTCGATAAATGATATAGAGTGTTTACCTCTATAAACATTGTTACCATAGCTAATAGGAAAGCTAAAGGTGTTAATACAAAAGCAAAAGCAGCTGCTGAGGTTATGAAAGCCACTGTATCACAAGCTGGTGCCATAGCAGCTATTTCTTGTGCAATAGCTTCAACAGTACCAACAACCCCTCTTTTTAATCTTGGAACATTCGGCATATTGACCAATAAAATACGAGTTTTAGTAATTATTAAGCTTTTTGGGTAACCCAAAAATCTTCATTAGATGATAAGTATAGAAGTGGTTGTAGAGGCAATTGAAGAAGATCTTGTTCAATATGTTGTATTAACTCTTGATCACAAACGTATGAAGGATGATTTCCGTCTGCTTGACATATCATAGCTGTTAAAATGTTAGCTGAAGTGTAGATGGCCTTTGCTATTGGGCTACTTTTGTTTGAGATTTGTGAAATAATGTAGGTCCAGTTCTTTCCAGCTAGAATGCCTGGATATATATTAGATCCAGCTTGGTAGAAATGTCCTGCAATATAAATAAATGGAATGGAACCGTGGGTTAAATTCATCCAAAGCTTATATATGTTCTGTGGAACTGGCTGTAGGGGTTGGTAATTTCTATCTTGATATTCATATTCAAGGAACGAGATATATTTACTCGAGTAATTGACGTTGGTAAATGAGAAACCATGCGTATTTGGAAATATATCACTTGAGCTAGATTCCATATACTGAAGTCCTGTTATATTTCCGAATCTTTCTAAAGCTATTAATAAAGCCCAAGATTCCGCATTACAGTATGGACACCATTCCGCACCTATAAATATAATGACCGGTTTTCCTTCATAGAAAGCTGTATTATTGCCTATGTAGTGAACTGCCTTAATGTAAGACTGATTAAAGTAGTTATACCCTTCAGACGAGATTGAAGAGAATCTTATATTAATTGAGTTAGATACATCTATACCAATAAGAGAATTATTGGAGGAATAAGTTAATATTATAAAGGAAGAAACAATTACAACTACTACAATTAAAAAAGATAATAATACCTTTTTATATCTTTTAATCATTTAGTTTCACCTTAAGAATACACATAGTATGCGTCAGGATATGGATATATCGCGGGATCACTAAAGAATAGTACCATATTAGATGGGACCATTACAGCATCTATATCAACACCAGGAGCTAGAGTCTGCCATATTGGATTCTTTGCATTCGCAATTCCCACTGCACTATCATATGTAGATAGAGCTTTTTGTAAATTAGCATAACTATTCAAGCACAGGCCAGTAGGATCAGATTGGTTAGATGGAACTATTTGTTGGCATTGTCCAGTTAATCCGTTGGGGTAAATATTTGGATTGAATACGAGAACAACAACAATATACCAAGGTATACTTGTGTTGGTAGTGAAT
Source organism: Candidatus Acidianus copahuensis (assembly GCF_000632495.1). Taxonomy (GTDB): domain Archaea; phylum Thermoproteota; class Thermoprotei_A; order Sulfolobales; family Sulfolobaceae; genus Acidianus; species Acidianus copahuensis. Next base: position 3,287 of record NZ_JFZT01000052.1, read on the forward strand.
GTCACTATGTGTTCATGTGCTGGAGTTGGTAGAACACCTTCAGGTAGACCTAATACACCGTTCTTTATACCTATATGTTGCTCAACTGCAGTAAATGCAGGTGAATATATCAGTGGCATATGATCTGGACAAGCTGCAGGCGTTAGATCGGCTCCGCACTGAGTAATAATAGTATAGTTTGAATTATTATATGAGAATACTGGTAAACCTTGAGGAGTCGCGCCTAAGTTTAGTGGCCCATGATTACCGAATATTGAAAGTCCGGCAAAAGCTGGAACTATTACATAAACAGGTGCTGCCCCAGCTGGATATGCTGTTGAATTTACCCCTACCTCGCATCCATCAACTGCTTGTTCGACGCTTTGATTAGGAAATATATTTGAAGAAGGTGTGGTACACTCGAAGTTCATAGTGTAGTTGAAAGTTATAACCTCGCCATTATAGAAACCTGCAGATAGATTATACATAACTGGCTGAACAACGGTACTTGTAACTGTCGTAGTTGCAGTACTTGTAACTGTAGAAGTCTTAGTTTGCGTTGAAGTTACTGGAATAGATGAGGTTATCGTAATAGATTTAGTAGTAGTTGCTACTACACTAGGCTTTGTTCCGTAAAGTGCAAATCCCACAGCAGCTATAATTATCAGGACTACTACAATCCCAACGAATATAGTATTAGATACACCTAGATTGGACTTTTTGCGCTTCTTCTCACTCATTTTGCTTCCGAAATAGGAATGAGGAAAATAGTATAAATCAATTAGTTAGAGATCTTCTAATACAATATCAGGTAGTTTTCCTGTTAGTCGTTAAAGGATTTTTAACTATAATCTTTAGCCTAATTTTTTAAGATAAGCCAAATGTATTCGTTTTTACTCGTATTGCTATGTATTATAATAGATATTATAATAATAACATTGAGGAGAAAGCAAGGATATTATAGAAATTATGTTATATATTCTATACCTTTTCTTACTAGTGTACTTCTTTATCGAAATACCTTCTCATTTATTTTAATAATGGCTTTACTAGCTAGCTTTCTGGAAGGATTTTATTCATTAAGATATTATAAACAGAAAGATCTATCCTTCTTTAACTATTCCATATCCTTGGTATTTATCGCAATTTCTTTAGTTACATATCCGTTGTTGGCTATATTATCTATAGTTTTTCTGGTTCCTAGATTTAAATTTAATATGAATAATCATTTATCATTTTTCTCCCTTCTCTTTCCTTTTCTTGTAAGCTTCCTCTTGTCCATACCCATAACTTTTTATGAAGTAAATCCGATAACCCAATTATCCCTTGGATATGTTGCAGGAAACTATGCATTTGATATTCTTTCCTACTTAGTAACGGTAATTGGTTCAAGCTGGTTTATGATAATCTTTGGTTCCTGGCTTTCAGTTCTTGTGATTGATAAAATATTACATACTAGAAATAGAGGAAACAAGTTCAGGCTCCTATTAATGTTCATAGCCTATTGGGTTTATAGTATTTATCTTCCTTCATTCTCTCCAGCATCTTCCTATTTTCCAAACATACCCTATAGTTGGTTTAACGGTATTGGTACTTTCGGTCCAGTAGCCCCTTCATTATTCCTTGGACTTATAGGGACGTATGTCGTAACAGCAATATTATCATTTATGTTCGGTAGCAGACAAATTTGCTCTGTAACATGTACTGCCCCGTATATGCTTCAAGGAACAGGAGTAAATGATATGAAAATATATAATAGGAAGGCGAAACTAGGGAGGAAAACTCTAACGTCCAAATTAAGTCCTTGGTTTAAGGTTATAGGAAGTTTAACGTGGGCAGTTCTTCTTGCGTTTGCTTTAATTTCATTCTTAAATTCAATTCATATAACAAATATTACCTTCTTTGGCAATGATCCCACTGTATTTTTTGCAACATTTTACTTTAATTTTATATGGTATCTTCAATTTTTAGGTTCTCCATATTTTGGGAATTACGCATGTGTAAATCACGGTATATGTCCTTGGGGAACTTATAATCAATTCTTCGGTTATTTAGGCCCATTTAAGCTTGTAGTTAAGGATAGGGCAAAATGTTTAACCTGTAAGACAGTTGATTGCGCAAAAGCATGTCCAGTCGGCATAACAGACATGAGATCTTCTTTTATAAAGAAAGGAGAGTTTAAGGCATTTAAATGTATAGGAGTCGGAGATTGTATAGAGGCATGTCCTTACGATAATATATCGGTTTTCGATATTAGAAATGTAATAAGGAATATGAAGAAAAAGTGAGATAGATTGATATTTTGCCGAAACTTCTAATTTAACCTAAGGATTCATTCCTTAACAACATAGTTGTAATTTTGGAACAATTCCTTAACCCCATATATGGATTTTGAGCCTTGCAGCCTTAATGATAATAGGAATCCAGATAAATCCGTACTCTTAAGCATTTAGAAAGAAAATTTACCAAATAATTTAGATTAAATATTATTAATGTATAATATTTTTAGAATAAAATAAGATATTTTTAATAGAATATATAAAAATCTAGAACGTTCGTGGAATTTATTAAGAATTTCTAGGCGAATTGTATTAATTTAGTTTAAGATTAAATTATTATACTTTGATTCCATTTTAATGAGAAATTTAATAATCATTAAAAAAAATTTTTAAATCTGATTTTTGAGAAGAATTTAAATATCAAAAAATTAAAATCCTTTATGGGTTCATCATTTAAAATTGATTACGAATTTCCAAGAAATGTTATCAATATACTTCCTTCACAAGTCAGATCCCTAATGAAAGATATTACTATATTAGATATAAGGGAAGAGTGGGAATATGAGAAATATCACATCCCGGGTTCATTATTATTACCGATGGAATTCTTTGAAGAATTATTCCCTAAAATGTTTGGCAAAGCTTCAGCTATTATTATATGTGAGCATGGGAATAGAACTATTAGGCTTGCGCTTAGCAGACATTATCTCTTTGAAAAAGTCTATAATGTTATAGGAGGAATAAATCTATGGATTAATTCAGGTTATGAGGTAATTTCAGGTATGGATGAAAATGGAAAGATCTGGAGAAGATGGTTCAAATATTGAAGAAGCACGAGGTAGTGTGCAGGCTATTAACTTACACTTTTCTTCTTTACCCTCTAAGCTACACTCAAAAATACCATAATTTGTAGGACAGAAACTAGTTTTTCTTATAGTAAGGTAAGTTTGCATAAATAATAATGTTTATATAAGTTTAAAAACTTATCTATTGTACTATATCTGTATATAAACTAAATTATAAAGTTGTACATTTTTACTAAATTGATTTTTGATAAAAATATCAAAATAATTAGGTAAAAGTAAGCTCTATCCAGAAAATTTTATAACTCAAAGTATTTAATGTAGTATATGGGAGTATTTAAAAAGGAAAAAACATACACTGGGTCATTTGATCTAAATTCGGTAGTACAAAAATTCTCAGACTATCTACAATCAGATGGTTGGAAAATTCAGAATAAAACTTATGGAGATAAAGCTATAATTCAAGCACAAAAAGCTGGGATTTTAAGAGATATTTTCGCTGCTGATAGAGCGTTAACATTTACATTTGAAAAGACGGCGAATGGTTTAAAGGTCACAACTGGAGTGGGAAAATGGATACAAAACTTAGCAGTAACTGCAGTTGAAACCATTCTTCTTTCAGAGTTATTTCTAGTTGTAGACGTCCCAGAAATGTTATGGACTTCACATGTTGAGAATAATCTACTACAAAAGTTAGATGATATAATATCAAATACCACTTCCTAATTTTTCTTTTAAAAATTCCTAATTACTAAAGTTAAGGTATTTGTTCTCTAGGTATTTGATGAGATATTCTGGATTATATGTTTCATTAAAAGATCTCTCTAGAAGAACTTTAGGTGGGTATGTTCTGCCATACTTATACAATCTCTCCGCTAATAGATCTCTTATATTGTCAAATTTTCTCTCCATTATACTTTCATGGAGATTAGGTAATTTGGAGTAAGTTATCCCTGCAACTACATTTCCAAGAGTGTACGTTGGAAAATATCCAAAGGAACCATTAGACCAATGCATGTCTTGTAATACTCCTTCAGAATCGTTCTTTATATCTAGACCTAAGTAACTCATCATTTTCTCCTCCCATATGGACGGAAGATCTTTAACGTCAATGGAACCATTTATTAACCCTTTTTCTATATTATATCTTAAAGCTATATGAAAATTGTAAGTTAACTCATCTGCATCGACTCTTATACTACTAGGTCTCACAACGTTAAAGTACTTATATATCTCTTCCTCGTTATATTCCCTAACGAAATCTAGGTTCTCTGTTAATATAGGAAATAGTATTTTTACAAAATCCCTACTTCTTCCTATCATATTTTCCCAAAACCTAGATTGTGATTCATGAATACCTGAGGAAGCACCAGAAGCTAGAGGAGTAAACTCTAGGTTAGGGTCTATCATTAATTCGTATGTTGCATGACCAGACTCATGAATAACGGAAAAAATTGTTGATTTAAAATCAATTCCCTCATACCTGGTAGTTATCCTTACATCATTTATTGAAATTCTTATTGTAAAAGGATGGGGAGATATATCCATTCTGAACCTGGATTTAGGCATTCCAAGAAGGTCTATTATATCCTCGTTAACTTTCTTCATCTGATTTATGTCGTATTTGACTTTTTCAAGAGGATGCTCCTTAGGATAATAACCTTCTGATAAAACATTCTCCAAAATTCTCTTTGAACTTGGTATTAATTGATTAAATACATTATCTATATCATCTACTGTTGCTCCTTCCTCATAAAGGTCCAATAATGCGTTATAAGGATCTCCTCTATAGCCTAATTTTTCTGCAATAATTTTTTCTATTTCTACTATTTCATTTAAATATGGAGAAAAAAGGGAAAAATCTGACTTTGCTTTTGCCTTCCGCCATATGTTAAACGCTTCTGTGGTCAGTCTAATTAGCTTTTCTGAAATTTCTGTTGGGATAGCGGTATAGTACTTTATCAATCTTTTAAGCACTCTTAGTATTCCTCTATTCTTATCATCTAGATCCTCTTCCTTAACTTTCTCGACTAGAGGTGCTAATCTAAGGATCTCTTCCCTTTGCAAGCTATCTATCTGAGCGAGGGCTTCCCCCCTATACTTAAAACCATCTTCTGGAAGGTACGTTTCAGAGTCCCAATTAAGAAGGGCTGAGCTATGATCTAATGCCCAATACCTTCTATAGGAAGAAAGAATACTCTCCATGCATGAATTTTACAGAAATGGATTAAAACCTCTTCATTAAACTCCATATAAATGGAAAGTGCAGTTATTGTTGTAGTAGGGGCTGACAAGCCAGGTATCGTTGCCGGAATTTCGAGTAAACTTGCTGAGAATAACGTTAATATAATTGACATAAGCCAAACCGTGTTAAGGGGGATGTTTGCGATGATAATGGTGGTAGATATCTCTGGAAGCGAGAAACCAATAGGAAAGCTTAGGGAAGAACTTCAAATAAAGGGAAAGGAATTAGGAGTAGAGGTTCTTACATATCATGGCGAGGTATTTAAGTACATGGAGAGGGTATAAATGAGGTTTTCTGCAGAGGAAATACAAGAAGTTGTTAGGATGCTAAATGAAGAGGATCTTGACATAAGATCAGTTACGCTAAGCATAAACACTCTTTATGCTCTTTCAGACGATGAGAGAAAAGTTATTAATAAACTTAAGGACTTAGATAAAACCTTTACATCTTTTGCTGAGGCAGTAGATAAAGTTTCAGAACGCTTAGGTGTAAGAATTGTTACAAAAAGGATAGCAGTTTCTCCAGTTCAGATATTCCTTGAGACAGTAAATAATGGAGTTGAAATAGCCAAGGTCCTAGATGAGTTAGCAGAGAATAGTGGAATAGATTATGTAAGTGGATACTCGGCATTCGCAGAAAGAGGAATTGGACGTGGATCTAAAAGACTGATTGAAAGTCTTTCTGAAGCGATAGGAAGCACAAAGAGGATAACAGGAATGATAAATGCAGCGTCTACAATGTCAGGAGTAAATGCGGATGCCGTTAAGGAGTTTGTTAGGCAAGTGTTTTCAATGAATCCGACATCATCTTCTAGAGTATCCATAATGGCTAATGCACCACCTGACTCTCCTTTTGTTCCGTCAGCTCATCATGGGGAGGGAATGCCTAATTTAATGATAAACGTCGCTGTTAGTGGTCCTGGAGTAATAGAGTCTGCCCTAAGGAGAAATTCTCCCAGGACTTTTAGAGAAATACATGAGATAATAAAAGCCTCTGCCTTTAAAATAACAAGGTTAGGAGAGCTAATAGGTAAGAAAGTAGCTGAGCAAATGGGAGTGAATTTTGGTGTTGTAGATCTGTCTTTAGCACCTTCTCCGAAGCAAGGGGATAGTGTAGCAGCAATAATAGAAGCAATGGGGGTTAAGATGGGGTCTCACGGTAGCTTAGCAGCTCTAGCTATACTTATGGATGCTGTAAAGAAAGGAGGAGCAATGGCCACTTCCTCTATCGGAGGCTTGAGTAGCGCGTTTATACCTGTGAGTGAGGACTCAATAATGGCTCAAAGAGCTGAAGAGGGCTATGTTGACTTATTTACGTTAATCGCTCTTTCCTCTGTATGTAATAGCGGTGTAGATATGGTAGGATTAAGTAAAAGTCAGGGAGAAGAAAAAGCGATAGGCTTAGTTTTAGATGTTCTAACTTTAGGCATAACTATAGATAAAATTTTGGGAGTAAGGATTATTCCAGTGGACTCTCCTCCAGGTAGTACAGTAGAACTTGGAGGACTTCTTGGGAAAGTTGTAATCATGAAATTAAAGGATGCTGATACGAAAATTGCAGATTTTACCGGTTTTATACCAAATTCAATTAAGAGAATTGATATGGGTTGATATAACAAAAGCTCTGCAAATTACCGTAGTATGTTTCTATAGCGAATCGACATAAATGAGGTTCAAAAGATGAGATAGGACTAGATATGTTAACTATTTCCCATGAATTTTTAGAAAGCCATGTTGCGTTAGATTTCCATAGATATCCATTAGCCGTTATCATTGGCGAATTAGGCAATATTCTAAATTGCGGGAAAATCCTAGATGGAAGAGTAGAAACATAAGGATCATAGCTTACGTTTAATAGTATTGAGTATACTCTCCCTTCAACTTCTTGCATTTTTAAAACCTCAACATGAACTGAATGTGTGTAGAAGGAAAAATTAAAATGATAAAATAGAGTAAGAGATATTAAAATAAGGCTACTTATGGCTGCTGTCTTTAGCTCAGATTTTAGAAATTTTCTACTTCTGCTCTTTCCTTGAAAAGAGTATGGCAAAAATGACCAGTACATGAGATAATTCCAAAGTACTCTATACTCAAAAAGGAACACGAAATATGGAAAAACTACCCAATCCAATTTAAAGTCTCTATACTTTGTCATAAAAACATAAATCTCAGAAATAAAAACTAAAATCATAGCAACTAGAAAGAATTGTTTATAAACGTAAAATATCCCTCCAAATGAAAATACTGATGGTCCGAATCCTATACCTATAAGAGAAGCTGTTACTGGATATAATATGTCTCTAAAGTAATAAAATGGAGAAAGTATGATAAAGTAGCCATTTAAGAAAAGAAAAGTTAAGGCTGAATATAGTGAAAATTTCTTATAGTTTTTCCTTTCCTTATAAAGATAAATAATATAAAAAGGTAGTAGAGCAAGGGGGAATTGCTTTACTGAGGCAGAAAGTCCATATGCTATTCCCCTTAATGTATCATTATTAGAGGAGAGGGAAAGCAGGAGGAAGAAGACCCAAATAACGTCTGGTACTCCCCCTGTTGGATAGTAGAAGTAATTAATGTTTATTAATAGCGGAGCTATTAAAGCGGGAAGAATACTCTTTTCATTATGTTTCATTAAAATAAAATATAATAAAATAATGGTAGCAAAGTAGAAGGATAATGGAACAAAATTCGGCGAGATATGTAGTATAACCACAGGTATTAAAAGAAGAAATGACAAACTAGGATAATTAAGGTTTGTGACTACTCCGCCAGTAGTAATAGGAGTTCCATATATGAGTGAACTAACATGATAGAACTGGTATACATTTGCGGTATTGTAAGGAATATAAGGATTTAGTCCATGGAGGAATAAATATGCTGAATAGTAGTCTATCATGATTTCGTCCGTTCCAAAAAAGTTAATACGAAATACTGAAAAAGTTAATAAGAAAAATGCTACTACTGTGGCTTCTGGAGCACGTCTAAATACATATCCAATTCCTAATATAATATAATATAGTATAACAATAACTAATGGGGACTGGAATAATATTAGATATTCTAAACCTATTAAAAGGAATTCCACTAAGACAATCTTTTTAGCTATATTTTCATTTATTCTAATTAATAATAAAAGTCCAGGAATAAAAATAGAAATAACCATAGCTAGGTCTAATCCTGGATTAATATAGTCTGGCGAAGCAAAGATTAGCATTGCCACAGCAAGCGAAACCTGAGATAAGTTAATAGCTCCTGCTTTTTTCCAATCCACGAAAAAATGGAGAAAGTCGAGGGAAATATAAGTTATGGCAATAACAAGTGAATAATCTTATAGTGATTCAAATGAAATGCAGAAGCGAAAAATGTATAAAGATTTCAAATTTTCTTGAAAGAAAAGAAGGCACTTTAGATATAATACATGAAGCTCCAAAATCCTATCCTGGGTTCAGGAGATATATAAGAGAAATAATGCAAAATCAAGAAAAACTATTTGATAATTTCGTGTTTAAGGACGACATTAAATCGGCTATGATGAGCGGATATACCAACGCGTTAGCTGGATTCCTTAGATCTGCTGAAGAGAGTAATAGATTTATTATTGAAAGATCTACGTTGGAACTGCTTGTTAGATCTACGACTGACTATTATCTAAGGGCATTAAAACAAAGAGAATGGCATATACTTGTAGACAATGGATATATAATTAGATCTGCAGGGGAGGGTTTAGGAAGAATAAAAAAGTTATAGGTAGAAAAATTAGGCTAGATAGTACTACCGTATATCTTATGGGTATCCCAGTTTGTAAGAAACATATTAAGTTTATAAAATATTCAATTCCAATAGAGGATATACAACAAAAATTAAGGAAAAGTATTAAGATCAAATGTAAATTTTGTAACAGAAATGCTGATTACTTTACGCTTGCTATGCCAAAGGCTAGCGCACTCATTGGACTCGCAGAGGATCTTTCAGGAAAAAGTACAAAGAATCTGATGAACATTTACTCCAATATATCTAGAATTCTTCATCCCTATGGGTTTGTAGAAATAAGAAAAGAGGCGGTATTTTCTTTATGGGCTAGAGATTTTCTGAATATAATGTCAGAGATTAATAATCTCTTTGGTTTCGTCAATCAAAGCAGAAGCAGCAGTAATAACGGGAAGCCTTCCAGAGAGCTTATCGATAAAAGGAATAGTAGATAGAATGGTACAGGCAACGTATATGGCATTCGCCTTAGATTCTTGGGCTATTCGAACCGCATTTATAACTAGTTCGCTTGGTGTAGAAGCTATAGCAGGGCCTCCAGTTCTCCCTAAAGCTATTGACCCGACTACCCTAAAACCATTATTATATAACCACTTTATTTCGTAGTCGTGCCTTCTTTGATTATATGGGGTTATAACGTATAGTTCTTTTGCATTAAGGTTTCTTAATCTTTTAATTATTGCCTCTGTAGAAATTATCACCGGTTTAGAGAAAAACCTCTTAAGTTCATCTATTCCTTTCTTATCAAAGACCCCATAGGATCTCGCATATATTATTGCGTCTCCTTTTTCCACCTCTCTCTTAATTGTCGAGAGTTCCATATACATCCTTCTTTTTTCATCATTTCTTAGTCCATGGCCAGGATAGAATTTCATATTGAATGTGGCTACATCATTTAATACAAGTTTAATATCCTTGGGAAGATTTGGGTTTTCCTCTGAAACTATTAATGATATCATGGGATAAAAATAACTTAGATTCCTTTTTAATTTCCCGATCAATCTTTATTGATGTGGCTTTTCATAAATCATAGGGACATCTATCATCCTAAAGCTGGAGGAGCAGAGCAGGTTCTTTATGAGATCTTGAAGAGATTTCCAATAAATACATACTGGCTTTCTGAGAAAGTTAAAGGTAAGCCCTCGTATGAGCAATTAGATAATATCAAATTTATCAGAAAAGGTGGGAAAGTTTCTCTTCATCTATATTCTCCTCTATATGCAAAGAAAGCTGAGGTAGTAGTTGATAGCGTAGCTCATGCAGTGCCTTTCTTCTCGTATTTGGTTAACAAGAACGCTATAGCTTTAGTTCATCATGTACATCAACAAGTCGTAAAATATGAGCTGAATCCAATTTTGGCTGAATTAGTTAAGACTGCAGAAAAGAGGTTAAAGAGTTACAAGCATTTAATTTCAGTATCTAATACAACTAAGCAAGATTTGATTAAACTTGGAATAGAATCAGAGAAAATTCAAGTGATCTATAATGGTATAGATCACGAGAAATTCTATCCAGGCGTTAAATCAGATGTACCAATGATCTTCTGGATAGGAAGAATGATGAAGTACAAAAATCCATTAGATATTATAGAAATAAAACGGAAAACAAAATCAAAAGTAAAATTTGTCGTTGCTGGAACGGGAGAACTTTCAGAGGAATTTAAAATATTAGCAAATAAAGAAGGGATAAAGTATTTAGGAAGAATTAGTGAAAAGGAGAAGGTTAAGCTATTACAATCTTCTTGGATGATCCTCTCAACATCGTTTATAGAAGGGTGGGGAATGACAATTGTTGAGGCTAATGCATGTGGGACGCCCGCTTTAGGCTATAACACTGGATCAATTCCAGAAGTGATCAAGCCTGAGAAAAACGGCTTCTTAGTTAATTACAAGGACTTTGAGATGGCTGCCAAAATAATAGATTATATTTCTGAGGATGAAAATATTATGAAAGAACTCTCTAACTCAAGTTATATATCCTCTCTACAATATGACTGGAATAAGACATCTAAACAGTACTTCGATTACATAGTATCCGCAGTTAAATAAAGGACTACTTTGTACTTTTTACCTTCCTTCATAATTTCATATTTCATTTGATATCCGTTACACTTTCTAGTTACTATAACCTTATTTTCTCCGGAAAAACTGTAAACTGGTTGTTGGCATCCATTATCGAACGGCCTTAATTTTTCCTCTATTTCATCCTGACTATTAACGTAAAATTCCATTACCTCCGAATTGCCAACTATTGTTGTCCTTATCATCCTAGAGGATAGGAAGTATGCAGTAGCAAGACTTATTCCTATATCTACAGCAGAAAAGAGGATTGCAAAAAATGGTAAAAGATTTCCTAAAAAGGGTACTACAAGAATTTTAATCGCTATAAAAATGTACACTGCCGAAGCTATGGAGGACGATAAAGCAGCTGAGATTATAGAATTAGTAATCTTTTTCTCTGTGAAGGAAGCTATAAATCCATCAATAATTCCAGATGCTATTGGAATCCACCATATTCCAAGAGCTAGTGGAATTGTGTACTTTAAAGATCTCACTCTTTATACTATAGCCTTCAAGAATTAAAATTTTTCATATAGTTGTGCCAGAAAAAAACTGAATATTTATATCTTTATAATTGAAAAATATTTTGCTTTTACGTTTTTCTCTTTATAAAGTATAAGTTACTTTTAGGGAAAAACATAAGATACCCTTATGATAAAATTCCGTATAACGGCGAAAGGTTTTTAAGGGAGTATCGCAAAGATATCTTACATGGCAACTAAAGTAAAGTTCAAGTATAAAGGAGAGGAAAAAGAAGTAGATATATCAAAGGTAAAGAAGGTTTGGAAAGTAGGAAAAATGGTGTCCTTCACGTACGACGATAATGGAAAGACTGGAAGAGGAGCAGTTAGTGAGAAGGACGCCCCCAAAGAGCTAGTAGAGAAACTAGGGAAATAAAGATAATAATTAAATTATATAAAAATATTTATTTTTTTAATTAAATTTTATAATTTTTTCCAAGCACTTTCGCCATGCTTATTAGTATTCCTAGACCTCTTTGTACATCTTGATCGCTCATTGATTTTATTAATCCTCCTATAGTAATATTGGGTGGATTAGAAATAATTTTCTTGGCCTCGTCGCTTGTTAATACATTGATCATATTTGCAAAAACCGGATCCATAGCACGTTCAAGAAATTCTAATCCCTTAGGAAGGAAGTCAAATAATAGTGATAATGTAGTGCCTAAGTTAGTAATAGCTTCATCGTTTAACGCATCTCTTAGGCTCTTTAATCCGTATGCCAGATTAACTAAAACGTCTAAAGTTCCGCTATTCTTTAGTTCAATTAATCTTGATAATATTTCACTTAACTCTTTGCTTTGTCCTAGTATATTTTTTAGCCCCTCTACTCTTTGCGTATCAAGAGTGCTTGTAAGTTCTAGTAAGTGTCCAATTTGATTTGCAAGGTTCTCCATTGCTTCATCGTTTAACGCATCTCTTAGGCTCTTTAGCGAGTATGAAAAGTTTACTAGAACGTCCAAAGTTCCACTGTCTTTCAGCTGTTTAACTTTTTGCATGAGTTCAGTCGCTACTGGTAACAGATTCATCAATTCATCGACTTGTGCATCTTTGCCCTTAAATGACGTCATTAGGGAGGCGAATGAGGAAAGCATGTCCCCTAGATTTTGGATTGCTTCATCGTTAAGCATATCCTTTAGAACCTTTGCTATATAGGATAAATTAATGAGAGAATCAAGAGCCCCACTGTCTCTTAGATCCTTCACCCTCTTCAGAGTATCATTGATTACTGGTATCTGGTCTAGGAATTCACTTAGCTCCTCTAATTTTTTGTCATCTAACTTTGACACTAATTTTTCAACATTCGCTTCCATTTTCTCACCAAATAGTAATAATTTTTCCATCTCCTATCTCAAGTTCAAAAGACGTAACTCCTTCTATATCATCAACTACATCAGAGTAATCATCTTTGTTAAGATTAAACAGCTTTGTAGCATATGAACATACAACAATTTTTGCTTTTCCAGAATTCTTTGCCTTTCTAATGTATTGGAATGGATCCTCCTTTTCAACTATCAGCTTTGAAGAACTTTCTTCTCTTTTTAGATCTGGTTGCTTAAGAAAAGCCTTTATTCCATCCATAGTGGCAAATAATACTACTTCATTGTCTAAAGACGTTTCAATCAAGCTATGGATTCCTGCATAAGTAACTTTACTTGCTTCATTACTTCCCAGTATTATACCTACTTTCATACGATCGCCTTTGCTGTGACAGTCCAGTAAAGCTTATTATACATTAATTTTCCCCACCAATGGACATAAGATGGTGGAGGAGGAACCGGTGGATAGTTGTAGTTAAACCTTATGTATGTTCCAGAATCAAGACCAGTAGCAATATAACAGAATACAGAGCCATCGTAAAATTTCCTTCCTTTATTTCCCCTTATCTCTCCAGCTATATTACCTGTTATTACATACGATTCAAAGTCAGCGGTTGAACCTGCTTTAGAAATAGGTAGATTTGTCGTATCTCCAATTACGTAAACATCAGAATGACCTTCCATTCTTAAAGTCATCTTATCAGTCTTTACCCAGTTTCTTCCTTCTATTGGGAGACCTGAGTCGGCTAGAACTTTTGCACCGTAATGAACTGGAACTCCAATTGCTAAATCAAATTTTACTTTTTCTCCTTCTTGAGATTCCATTATCCTCTCCTTAGGATCTATCTTAGTAACTGTAAATGGAGATATTACCTTAATTCCTCTATCTTGGAATATTTTAATCATCACATCATTAGTTGTCTTTATCCCGAATATTCCTGGTACTGGATAAGTGTAAACTATTTCTGTCTTCTCTCTTAACCCTCTCCTTTTAAGGTAATCATCTAGCATTAGAGTAACTTCCATTGGTGCAACTGGACATTTATGAGGGAGTCTCGAAACATTTATGACTACTGTACCTCCAGAAAATTGATCTAGGGCTTCTCTAAGTTTTTGCGCACTCTCCATATCCCATGGAGAATACACAGCATCTTTATATCCTGGAATATCCTCCCAGTGTAAGTGTGAACCAGTTGCTATGATAAGGTAGTCATATCTATGTGAAAGTCCATCTGCTGTCCTTATTTCGTGATTAGCCGGGTCGAATTTAGTTATATCCCCTTTTTGATCGTGTAAAAGCTTTACTCTAGGATCTAGGACTTCCCTTTCTTTCTTTATTAGTTCATCTGTTTCAGTTACACCAAAAGGTAATAAGGCTTGTCCTGGTTGATATATATGTTCATTAGCCTTATTTAGAACAACTATCTCAACTTCTCCCTTATTTACCTCTTCTGATAAGTTTCTCACGAGTCTATTAGCAACTATAGTCCCAGCTATTCCTCCACCAGCAACGACTATTCTTTTCATTTTCCTATCACCACAATGAACTTATTTCCGTCCTTTTTCTCCTCGATAACTTTATACCCCTTCTTTTGAGCCCATGCTAAAACATCCTTTTTTGTCGATTCATCTGCTAATATCGCCTCTACAGCTTCTCCATCTTTCATGGTATCTAATACACCACTTAGTTCTCCAATTGGACCTGCACAAGAATAACCCGTTAGATCGAGTTTAGAGGATATTTTCATTGAAGACATTTCTCTCGTTTATATAGTATAAGTTGTATATTATAAATCTTTGTTTAAATATCAAGTTTTTTAAAAATTTAATAAAAAAGATTAAATTACCCTAAATAGGAAGTTATATATTGATATTTTTTTCATATAGTATTTTATAATTTATCCTTTAAAAAAGATTAGAAGAATAGTCTTAAATTTCGCTAATAATAATTTAGTATAGAGATGTCTGATCTTCTAGAAAGATTCAAAGATAACTTAACTAAATACAAGAAAATGGGATTAAACCCTCTTTCCTTAGCTACCGGATGTGCTGTTAAGGTTGATTTAATTGACACTGTTTATCCCGCTCTTGAAAAGATTAAAAATGGTCTACTTGAACATAATATTGAAGTTCTTCCTAGGGAAGACACTGATATTTTCGTAACTAGGAAGAATATGACTATAAAGAGACTTATAAACGGCGGAGAATTCGATGCAGACAGAGCTGTAAGCTTAATTCAGGTTAATCAGGAAACTGCTGGAAATCCGGATAAGTTTGCAGAATTTCTTCTTAAAACATATATCTCAGTAAAGACAAAAAGAAGGTTAACTATTGGAAAGGGACATTCCATTGTAACTAATATTCCAACAGCTGAGGTAGCAGTAATAGATTCCATAAGGTTAGATGATGAAAAAGAAAATTCATATACACTTGCAAACAACGATACAATTCAAATAGTAGATCCTTTGGATGATCCAGGTTCTCAGCTTCAAGTAGACGTTGCAGTATCTAACTCTCTAAATGACCTATTCACGAAGGGTGCTTTTCAAGAACTAAAGATGATTCCCGTAGCAGACGCACCAGATGAAGAATTGAAAAAGCAGATAATCCTAAACTTCACTTCCTTTGCTAAAAAATATGGAATAAAGGAAGTTAATGATATCCAGCCTAGTACAAAAAGTCTCCTCTTAGGAGCTACAATAGTAGGCAAATCAGATCATGAGTTACCTACCTTTTATAATAATGTAGAAGAAGGATTTGAGATACTTGTTACTAGACCTGTTGGAGAATTGACTCCAATAAATGTATTCATGTGGTTATTAGCTGAGCCCGAACTAATAGGCATCTTAGAAAGCCAAGGTATAACTCTAAAGGATGTAGAAGAAACAAAAAGACAAGTCCTGGAAGTCATGAGAAAGCCGAATTTCGATGTGGCTAAAGTTATATATGAACATCTACCTAGATTTGGAGGTAACTTTGATAGAGAATCCCACGTAGCAATGACTACAGACGTAACAGGACCAGGTATATTTGTAGTAAAGGAATTTGCAGAGAAGGCAAGAGTAGATGTACAATTAGATAAAATTCCGGTATTTAATGAGAAAATAAATGAGTTTGCTACAGAGAATTTTATTATACCTAATTCAACTGCAGGAACGAATGGTGCAACGGTTATTTTTGCCCACAAAAAGGTTTTAGATGATATAGCACAGGAACTTTCCAGAGCTGGATGCTCCCCCGAGATAATAGGTAAAGTAAAAGGACGAGGAAGTGGAACTGTGATAGTTAGGAACAATATAACAAAGCTAATTCATAGAAAGAATGTGTTGCAATACTTTAAGGTTATTTAGGAAAAAGCGTCAAGAATACCCACTTTTTCAGCGGGGAGATGAATTTATACAAAATTCTTTAGCTCATAGTATATAGTAAAATAATAATGCTTATCTCAACCAAGGTAAAGATATTTCTAACAGATACAGAAATTTATGCTCTCATGCTTATAGGCAGAGAAGTACACAACTATTTTCTTATTGATGAAAAAGGTGTTGAAGTTATCAATGAGATCAAAGAGAATGCTATAAAGAATAAGCTTAAATTAAATGGCGCTATTCGCCCTATCTTTTCAGTCTCTTCTATTAAGCTTCGCTTCATGAAGGAAGATGAGAATATGAAACTTCATAACTATACCCACGATTATTTCCTTAACTTGAAGCCCTGCTCCCGGACAGTTCCACCTCTTATGCCCTTGAAGGACGTAAATTGGTGTAGCGAGGTAGTCTCATCACTTCTCGTAACCTAACCCCGATGCACTTCAGAGGAGTGAGAACGTCACAAAGGATTTAGTTTATTTTATAGGAGGAATTATATCCTAATTTTCTTGATCGTAAAAACCGAAAACCCCTCCTATCTTAATGAATATAACGTTAGATAACTTCCTAATTTCTGGCAAGTTATTATTTTTTCTCACAAGGAGAAGTGATTGGACCTTACCACAACCTACTGGAATAACCATTAATCCGTCTTCCTTCATCTGACTAAATGGCATACAAAGTATGGTAGGACATGCTGCCCAAACGATTACTTTATCATATGGAGATTCATACGGATAGCCAAGAGTTCCATCACCTTTGATTAACTTTATTTTTGGATATTTTGATAATCTCATTTTTGCATATTCAAACATATCTTCATTATATTCTATTGATACTACATTTTCATCTCCAGTAACTTCTGCTATTAAGGCGGTATAATATCCACTTCCAGTTCCTATTTCTAGTACCTTATCTCCTCTTTTAAGATCTAGCGAATCAAGCATAAATACTCCTAAAGAAAGAGCAGTTGTTGCTATTTGTTTAGTTATAGGAATAGGAGACTCTAGGTATTTTTCTTCAGTAGCTAATTGCTTCATGCTATCTGGAAGAAAATCAGCTCTATTGACCTTAAGAATAGCATCGGCTAATTCCTTAGTTTTAAGAGTTTTTAGTAGTTCATCTAAACTTTTCATAATATAAAATTTCCTTTTAATGTAAAAACTTTTAAGTGCGCTAACAAATTGGGTCTTCTTTTTTTATTTCGTAGATAGAGAATCAAATATACTCTTGTTAATTTATTTCTTGAAATAAGATTAAGTTTTAAACTTATTATTTTCACTGCATATTCCTTTTATGCTAAAGTTAGAAGAGGCTAAGGACGTAGAGGAAATGGCAAAAAAGATAAACGACACTTTAAAACTTATACATGATATCGATAAAATTTTTTTTATGAGAAGCCAAAATTCTAAGTCAAATGTTATTGCCAGAACTCTTGTATTACCTGCGCAGTGGAGATTTGTTTATGGAGAAAAGAAAACTTATATAATTGAAGTTATTTCAGAAAAATTCGATAACCTGACCTGTGATGAAAAAATATATGTTGTCATTCACGAATTAATGCATATTCCAAGAACTATGAAGGGTTTAAGGGGACATAATTATAAAGGCTTTAGAATGGTTAACGTCATGTCAAGGAAAATAAGGAAACAGATTTGCTAATATATGGAAAAAGTATAATATATGACATTATATTAAAATCCTGTAAATTTTATCTCTCTATAATTTTAATTAATGTATAGTTCATAACAACTATTCTTAGATTTGAGATAAGAGAAATCTATGGAAAATGTATCAAGAGTTTCATCATCTTTAGAGAGGAATAAATTAATGCGTCTGTTCTATCAGGCGTAAACGTCAGTTAATATAATCATATATGAACATGATTCGAATGTTTTCGCAATGATTATTACAAGGCTGAAAGAGGTATTGATAGACCCGCCAACAATAGAGATTAAGTACAGAAAGAGATGAAGAAGCTAAGAAGAAAGCTTATACGAATGAATCATTTGAACTTCTAATGATCTTCTTGATTATTCTTTAGACTAGTTCTCTCTATCGCTATGTTGGAAGTTTCCTTTGTGAGATCGTTCCTTTAAATCTAGTTTAATGTGGATGTTACGATTCTTAGATTCCGCACTAAATTCAGTGTTTGACGGTACTCTACTGCTTCATGGAGACAACTAAGACTTCTCTCTATTTCTTGGCATACTCAGTAATCCTACTTAATAATTTCATCCATAAGGTGACGCTTCCTACTTTAGTGGGATTAAGACGTCAAGAATACGAATACGAATCTACATTTAAACTTGTCGGAACTATTGGCGCTAAATATTTTTTTACCTTTACCTTATTTACTGTGCCATTTACGTAAAAGAAGGCCTCACCTACTTCTAATGATTTTACAGACTCTACATCTTTAGCTTTCCATGGCAAAATTTCTCTGTATACCTTTATGTCTGCAGGATGAACTACTTTATGAAGGAAATAAACCTCGCTTTGAGTAAGTACGTCTTTGTTTATCTTTGCAGATCTTTGGCTTACTAGAATCATACCTATTCCTCTTTTCCTTCCTCTAAGTGCAATCCTAGTTATTTCTTCGCTAAGCCTTGTTTTTTCATTCTGAGGAATAAATTCATGCGCTTCTTCAAGAAGAATGAAAAAGCTCTTCCCTCCGACTTTAGATTTATTCCATAAAGAATCTAAAAGATTGAACAGAAAGTTAAACGCCTTATTATTCCATTCATTCATATCAATTATGGTTGATTCTCCATCATAAATTATTTGTTTAGCTAATATATCTGTATCTAAATCGAAATTATCTATAGTAATTGCATTAAGTTCATACTCTCCGTCCGGATCTATGATAACAACTGGATAACCATCAGCTATTAGTTCAGAAGCAAGAACTTTTGCGGTATTTGATTTTCCAGAACCACGTATGCCCAATATTGCAATACACTTCCTTGCTATTTCGTTAGAATCAAGCGTAAAACCCAAGTCCATGATGTCATTTTCGACGTAAATTACTTAAAAGGAGGTTGAGTGGATATTATTTAATATAGATATTTATAATATTTAAAATTTCAATGCCTTCCTTAAATGCTGAACTTAAATACTGATCTGGAGTTATAAGAAGACTTTTATGGAATGGAGTTTTCTAGAGATTATGAAGGACGTCTATAAAATAGCTCTTTCTGCTTTTTTTAGCGATTTAGGATATCAAGCTGTAGTTGCTTCTTTCCCAATTCTTCTTGTATTTTACTTTCATTTACCGATATTTATTTATGGTATAGTGGAGTCCTTTAGTTATGGAATAGGTCTCTTTTTTTCCTTTTTGGGGGGATTATTAGCTGATAAGTGGGGAAGTAAAAAGGTAGCGATATTTGGGAATACATTTATAGTTCTTCTATCATTTACTGGTTTTGCTAAGGATGCTATACAAGCAATTATACTATTTCTTTCAGGCTGGTATATGAGAAACTTAAGATCTCCTGCTAGAAGAACCATGGTTGCGCAAATCACTTCTGAAAACGAAAGGAAAAGAGCTTTTGGAATACTTCATGCGCTAGATGTATTTGGGGGTATGTTAGCAATAGTCTATTTAACTATAGCAATATATTTTCGCGTTCCTTTTTACTTTCTTTTACCTCTTACTGCAATTCCTATAACCATCGGTACCCTCATGTTAGTCCTTACTAAACAAGGAAAAACCTTTAAAAGTGAAATACAGAAGACGAACGTGATCCTAGGAATTTTTATAGCTACCATTTTTTTTGGCATAAGTACATATAGTCCAGGATTTCCGATAATATCTGTCTCTCAGTCTACTCATGAAATTTATCTTGGAGCTCTAACTTATGGGATATTTCTAGGTTCTTCAGCGCTTTTTGGTTATGTTTTTAGCTATTTGCGAATAAATGATCTATACGGGTTAGGTTTAGGGTATACTATCTCTGGAATAGCCAGTTTGGGTTTTGTATTTTTATTCGTTTACGGCGCTCTAGGACTTTATCCGCTGGTATTTCTTCTTGGATTATCATTAGCGGCAGCTGAGACTTTTGAGCCAACAATAATTTCTAAGTTTACAGGGAAAAACATAGGTAGAAATATGGGATTTCTTTCCTTTTCAAGAGGAATAGGTTATTTTATAGGAAATTCTTTAATGGGCATATTATATTCCATAAGTTATACCTATGCATATATGTTTGCCTTTATCTCGGCTATAATATCTGTAATTATAATAGTAATATTAACAATAAATATTAAAAAATAAACTAAAAATTAACTTATAGTTATGGTAGTTGTAGCTTCTTTGGGTAACTTTATGGCTGGAGTATATAAAGTGATTTTGTAAGTCCCAGGTGATAGATGAATTGGGACGATCAACTGGAATTGCGCTTCACTTCCTAAGATTACTATGAAGCCACTGTACCAGTTTACAGAATCCTTTTTGTTTTCATTCCATGGAGCTTGAATTATTTTTACTGTATCATTAGATATCTGACTAGAGTTAAGGTAAATATGCCATGTAGAGTTGCTAATTTCCATTAATGGCGCACTTGCTGGATATGCATCTGGTCCGTCACAGTCAGTTATATTTAAGATTATTTCTGTTCCGTTGGAAATCGGATAGGAATTAGCGTATGTGATCTTTAATTGTGGAAGTTTAGAGTGATTTACTAGAGGTCCAACAACATTACCATAAGCCCACTGTCCTGTAGCTAATATAAATCCAACTACCAAAACTGCGAATATTAAACCAATTATTACAACTCTCTCCATTTTTCTCACCATAATTTAATCCACTTGAGTATAGGTACATTGGCGATTGGCCTATCTCCAAGTTTCTTGAATATTAAGCTATCTATACCCCAAACTCTACCCGCTCCAGTTAACATAATAGTCACAGCACCTGCAGTAAGTAGTGCTCCTATCTGCCATTCATCTTCACAAGTTGAACCTAACCAATATGCAGGAGCGAAACCCACTGACATTCCTATGGCAGCGAAAGCGGCTAATCTTGTTAGAAATCCTATAATAATGAATAGACCAGCAATTATTTCTATATAACTAAAGAGAGTAAGAAAAGTTACATCAAAACTTCTATTTTCTAATGTCATTAATAAAAAGTCCTTGAAAGGACCAGCATGAGGTAGAAAGTTAACTAGTTTCCCTCCAACAAACGACGGAGAATTAGGATCTAGTTTTGCTGGCTTTAATACTGCTTTCCTTAATCCGCCATCTAAAAACATCCAGCCTACTGCAAATCTTACGGGAAAAAGATATTCCATTCTTGTCATTTTTGTTGTTTCTTTAAACTCTTTATCTGTACTTGCCATGGGTTATGGTTATGATTTTAAGATTATAAAATCTTTCCTTTAATAAGTATAATTTTTTTAAAGTTATTTCATTTTCTCTTTGATAATATTTAAATAAAAGAAAATATTAAAAGAAAATCACGCATGCAATTCGTTTCTTTTTAGCGTTTCCGGTCCTATAGCTAATCCAGCAAACGCCAGTATTCCTCCTGATAGTAGTATTAGAAAAGCTGAAGTTGAGGTTGGAAAGAGATAAGAAAGTAATGAGATAAAAACCTGAGAAAAGCCAGCGGCAATAAAAGCCCCATTATAGGAGAATCCTACTCCTGTAGCTCTGCTAAATGTCTTAAATCTTTCTGCTAAATATGCAGGAGTTATAGCAGAAGGCAGGTTTATACCAAATCCGAATAGCAAAATTGGTAAGATAAGATTACCAGATGAAGTGTAGAGATTTAAAGCGGTAATAACACCTATAAGTAAACCGAACATACTCATTGATTTTCTCCCTATATAGTCAGATATCATGCCAGAAATTATCATTGAAGGTATTCCTATTAGATTCATTATAAGGGCAAGGAAACCATACTCATGAGCAGGTAAATGTAAAACTGTCCCAAGATATATTGGTATAAACTGGGGTCCGGCATATATCATGATCCAAAAACCTATCATAACAAGGATTGTCTGGAAAACAGGTTTAAGTCCTCTTATAGGATTTTCCTTTTCCGCTTCTAAATAAATTTTAGGTTCCGTCATTTTTGATCTAATGAACACAGCTAAAATTGCGGGAAAAACTCCTACGGCATAAATTATTCTCCATCCTAAAGAAAATAGAAAACTTCCATTTGCTGAAAGTTCAGTAAATAGCATATCGACTATAACGAACCCTACTAGTGTTCCAGATTGCATAATACCACTAGCAAGTCCTCTATGTCTATTGACGCTTTCCATAGATATTGTAAAGCTCGATGATACATCACCCCCTATAAATATTCCTTGGAAAATTCGTAATAATGATAATATTAATGGTGCTACTATTCCGATTTGGTAGTACGTTGGAAGAATTGCTGTTATACCTATAGAAAAGGAGTATCCCAATACTGTAAATATTAAGACTTTTTTCCTACCCCTTGTATCTGATAGGAAACCAAATATAAATCCACCTAATGGTCTAAACATTACTGTAAACACAACAGGTAATATTGCCCCTAAAACTCCTAGAGAAGGATAATACAATTTTTCTAGTATTGAAGCTGTTATAACTACTGCTCCTAAGTCATATGAATCCATAATCCAAGAGAGGTAGGATCCAACAAAGTTGAAGGTACTTCTATCTTTCATAAGCTCTAGAAAAATGAAGAAATTAAAAAATTTTGGGCTAGCGAGTTAAGAATCTCTCTTCTTAAGAAAAGGATAAGTTCGTCTAAATTTATGAGCTATTAGAGGTATAAGATAATACTGACTTAAGAAATCTGCCTTAGCCGACGTATAAAAAGAATACTAGATCTTATAATGAGCTTCTATACAAAACTTTTACATATTTCATTTAGCTTCAAGGTCTGACAACTGCAAAGATTTTAGTTCTACCTTCTTCTGACATCATTTGGTGTCTTCTGAAACGCTACCTCATAGTCTTATCCCTAGCAGGGTTTTTCCGCTTTAGTAGATTGAATATAACGTTATTTGTCCAAATTTATTAAATCTGGTTAGGTGGTCTAAACCCGAGTTTCAACGAACTGTCTCATAGTACATTATGACTTACATTTTTGGACTTTGTAAAACGTTTCTGTAAAGGAGACGTTCTTTCATTAATAGGAGAATCATCCTAGAAAATAACAAAATATCGAGGGAAATACTTAAATTACTTGCGGAATTTAAAAAAATCCGACGTATTATTTGAGTATATATCCTATAATATTTTTATTGAATAAATATTGCTCTTATTAATGAACTAATTGATATTAATAGAATTTCATAAATGCTAATGTTTTCATAATGGATTCTCACTTATCTAGAGAATCAATAACCAATCAAAAGTAGTGAGTTTTACTGCAATAACAGAATAGTTAGATTTATACAGTTTGATTTAGTTAATTAGAGAAATTTCTTATTATTATAACTATAAATATACCAAATATATAAATAATCCTGTTAAAAATAGTTACTTATAATTTAATTATTAAATTCCATAAATCTATAATTTTTATAATGATTTATTTCTGTCTAATCTAGTATGTTTAAATTTACTGTAAGCAAGACTTATATTTACATATGAATGTTTATACATGACCTTAATGAGTATAAAAAAGGTTAGTAATTCATGGATTAATACATTGGCTCCTCTAATTACATACGCATTAGCCACGTTTATTTTAGTTTTACCATCATTTACAGTTACTCAGTTTAGTCTTCCTGAATGGCTCTCGTTCTTAATTGTGTCAATCCCATTTGGTGGAAGAGTAGTAGGTTCTATAATGTACCAAAGAATTGTATCGCTGATAGGATCTAGAAGTACATTCGCAATATCAATGGCTTTACTGGGAAGTCTATCCTTGGCAAGTACAGTTAGAGACGTAATGTTACTTATAACTGTGAGATTAGCTGTAGGTATAGCCTTTGGAATAGCAACTTCGCTAGCTGTCGAGACAGCCACAAGGAAGGGAAGTAGAACGCTTACAGCATTGACCATGAGCGGGTGGGCATTTGGTTGGATATTTGGTGCATTTGATTATATTTTACTTAAAGAATGGTATTTAATTGCAATTTCTGGAATAATATCAATTCCATTTGTATTAATAAGAAATAGTTATGAAGATTTCAAAACAATTAAAATAAAAACCTCTCGTCCATCCATTCTCTCTATAGCAGCGTTCTTTTTATCATTCGAGCCAGCCTTTGTCTTACAATTAGCACCTAGTATAGTTCAGAGTTCTGGAATGGAATGGTTAATTTTTGGATATATTGTATCAATTCCGATGTATCTTTTAGTTCCATCTTTATCCAGTTTACTTGGCGAAGTGAGAACTACAATGGTTTATACTTTTATTGCATCCATGAGTGGTGTGCTTTTCTTTTATTTTGCTCAAGTTCCAGCGCTAATAGTTTTTACTGCATTTGGTCTAGGAATAAATTCGCTTGCTCCAAGAATTGCAGCAATGTATGGAGCTAATCCTAGAACAATGGGAACGGCATTGAATTCTGCAGCCTTAGGAGGAGTTATAGTACCAGTCATCAGTTCATTCGATATTAGAGTTTATGCTTCAATATTTACAGTATCTTCTTTATGCTTGTTAGCAGTTATGGCATTAAAGAAGAGAAACTATATAGAACTCTTAAGCTGATGCGTATATTTTCTATATATGTACTTTACTGTAAAACCTAAAAACAGATACATCGAAGTTAAGGCTAAAGGTAATGAAGGAATAGTGACTTTTCCTACTTTTATTCCAGGTTCTTACGTAATAAGGGAAATGGAGAGAAATATAGTAGAGATTAATGGTATAAGGATCTCTAAAAACAAATTTTATGTTAAAGATAAATTCAGTTATTTGATCTACGCTGCTAGTCCAGATCAGAGGGAGGCAATTTCAACTAATGACTATCTTTTCATAAATCCTCCAGCGGTATTTCCATTTCAAGATAAATCAGATGAATATTGTGTAGAGTTACTTATAACCTGGAAAATAAACACTACCCTTAAAAGAAAGGGAAATGTTTTCTGTGCTGATAATTACAATGAATTTGCAGATTCACCTATAGAGGCATCTCCCAATCTTAAACTCTTAGATGTAGACGATAATCATGCAGTATCTACAATAGATGAAATTAATATTGAGAAAATAAGTAAAATTGTTAATATAGCTGATTCTATTATGGGCATAGAAAATAAAGGTAAAAGATACTTATTTCACTTTAGAAGATCGGATAAAAATTATGGTGGAATAGAGCACTTGAACTCTTCAGCCATAGTTATTCCATGGGAAGCAAAGGAGATAGAGCGCATATTTGCTCATGAATATTTTCATAGACTTAACGTAAAACAACTAATCCCAGCCGATCTTAATATTGACTATGAAACAGAGACCTACAGTGAACTCCTATGGTTTGCAGAAGGATTCACAGATTATATGTCATGGCAAATAGTTTCTAGATCAAATGTAGTGGAACCTAAAGATGTTGCTAAAGGAATAGCTAATTCATTACAGACTTTGACATTTCCAGGAAGTAAGAGAATGAGTCTCGCCGAATCGTCAAGGACAACTTGGATAAAATACTATAAACGAGATGCAAATTTCCTTAATTCAGCTATTTCGTATTATGACGGTGGACTCGCTTTAGCATTATATGTTGACATGGAATTAAATGGAAAAGGAGAAAGAATAGATATTCTATTCAAGAAGTTAGAGAGGAAATATACAGCAGAACAAATTTTTAGTACAATTAGACGTCTAGGAGTAGATATAGAAGATTTAGTGTATTCTCCCGCATATGAAATAATAAGAACTTTAGAGGATATTAATATAGTAGAAATAATAGATAAAGGCAAGGATTATATAGGATTTTCTTTAGACGATAATAAGGTAATCTTTGTAGAAGACCAATCGCCAGCTGATGTTGCAGGTATCTTTCCAATGGATCAGATAATATCAGTTAATGGTTCAAAATTGTTAAATTTCGACCAAGAAAATGATGTTTATTTCATCAGGGAAGGTAGGATAAAGTTTACAAAAATATTTCAAGGTAAGAGTCCGGGACATTCAGTTAAGGTGAAGCTGGATAAGGTATTTCCAAGGTCTGAAGCTATCTCTGAGGCAAAAGTTATCTAGAATATGCACTAATAGTTCTTCTCTAAAATATTATATTTAGTAATATCATAAGGACTATCATTAAGCCGTTGAAAGCAGTTTAGCTTAAATCGAGACATTTTTATGCATTTCACGATCTTTCTTTTTAAGATGATTATATTTTAAAAAAGTATTAATTTGTTCAAATCTGGGTATGTAGATCCGAAGGAGGGACAAAAAAGGTAAGAGGTACTAAGGATGTGCGGTTCCTCCCAGCTTAGGTGGCGTAGGTTGGGTTATCCAGCTAATGAATCATGACGATGAGCGTTAACTCAGAACGTTGTGAGGCCCAAGGGTTTATGGACATGATAGCAAGTCCGTAAAATCCAAACCCCATATCCTCTGTTCCCAAAGTAGATTATTTCGTTGTAGATGAGATTACGAAGTAGCATTGTTTAGTATATCATATAATGTTAGAGGAATAGAATCCGAGGTTAAGACGATAGTTAAAAGG
Source organism: Candidatus Acidianus copahuensis (assembly GCF_000632495.1). GTDB lineage: Archaea > Thermoproteota > Thermoprotei_A > Sulfolobales > Sulfolobaceae > Acidianus > Acidianus copahuensis. Next base: position 30,244 of record NZ_JFZT01000052.1, read on the forward strand.
TCTTTATTTATGTCCACGAGAAGGTTTAGGAGTGATTTTGTATGTTGGAGGGGGCTTTCATAGTTGAGTCTAATATTATTAACAAGAACCGGTAATAATGTCAGTAGAGCGTTTGTTGAACGTCTCTCCTTATCTAAAGTTAAGATGATAGAACTGTTGATACGTTTTCGTTAAAGGTGAATGCAGATATTTCTTATTAAGATTTAAATTTAATATAAATTTATAGTAGTTATTATTTAGTTAAATAATATCATTAAAATATTAATTTAATTAGATAATTGAGTAGCTGTTATACATTAAAAAAGTATGGAGAAGATTTTTAATGGGAAAGGTTAATCGTTATCTATGTCAAGGAATGTTAAGTACATAACCATTATTTTCCTAGCAGAGTTAGCAATTTTCTTTATAGCTTCTGCAATTCCTGTTAGCAATCCCAAATTGGTTCAAAGCTTCTCTACAGAAAGAAGCCAGATAGTCCAACAGCCATACGTTATTGAAGCGTTATCAATATTTTCCCATAATCTTGTAATAGCTCTTACTGAATTTATTCCTGGATTTGGGATCGCTATGCTTGGTTTCTCAATCTTTTCAACCGGTGTAGTACTTTCCGCCATCTCATTAAGCCAAGGAATTCCAGGCTTATTTTCGGCTCTATCTTTGATGACACTTCCTCATTCATGGTTAGAATTGCCTTCATATGCCATCGCAGCTGGCAGCGGGATTTATATATTAATTGATAAAAATTGGAAGAGATTTGTACTTATGATTGGATTTGTGACTTTAGAATTATTCTTGGCTGCATTTACGGAAGCAGCTGAAATCGTTGTAGAGAGTATAAATATTGGATACTCGTACCTTTTCTGGATACCTGCTGCTCTATTCATTTACGCTTTATATAAGGCATTTACGTGGATAAATTCCTATGCTGATTCAATATCTTCAGCGTCTTCCACGCCTCTTCAGGGCATTTATTCTAGTCAAACAGCATATTCAAATCCTGGATATAGTGCACCAGAATTTCAACGTCAGCCTACACAAGTTGGCGTTGGATTTGTAAAGGCTGGAAAAGCACAATTAACAATTTACTCTCCTCGCCCTATTCAAATATCTTCTATTCAAATCCTTGCTCAAGGAGTTTTGCCTAGTTCAGTATATCCTCAGCTAATAAATCCTGGATATAATTATATTACTGTTGAACTTACAGGAAGTGAGTCATTATCCTATGGAGCTAACTATGTAATTGTTTTTACATTTTCTGATGGAACTACGATATCAGCAAATGTGATATATCAAGGTAATTAGTTTTTAACTTAGATAAAATGCCCTTTCTCTAGATATTAAACTAGTAAGTTAAAGATTTAATAGCTTTCAAATAAAAAATTTATATTTTGAAATGTATCACTAGAAGTTATCTGAGAGATTATAAAGAAAAAAGATCTTAACTAATAAATATTTGATATAATAAAATTAGATCCAATTTCAAGATAAGTTATAATAATTCATGCAGTAAATTACTTTGTATATGGCTAGTAAACCATTACAGACAGTATCAGTATTGATACCATTTCTTTTATCAGCATATGTAATGTATTCAATAACTTTTGTTATAGATCCACTCTCACATTATTTTAATACAGGTATTCCAGAGATTATACTAGCGGTCACCTTATCATGGATAGGTGGAGCAATCGGCGGGTTAATATTTGGTCGGCTCTCAGATGTGATAGGTAGGAAAAAAGCTTTATTATTCTCCTTCTTCCTAATATGTATTCCAGAGATTATTAATTTCAAATTAGTTAATATATATGAGCTTTACGGTCTTTGGTTTTTAATTGGTTTTGGAGTTAATGGAGAGAACGGAATTAGTTATGCAATCATAGCCGAGTTAAGATTTACGAATTTAAGGGGATTTCTCGGAGGGTTAATGCAGGGATTTTATGCTCTAGGTGCCCTATTAGGTGCGATTACCTCACTATTTATTACAAATTTTAGATTAATTTTTCTTGTACCTGGATTAATATTCGCTCTTTCGTTTTTACTTTGGCCTTTTGTTCCAGAAGAAAAAAGTAGATTTCCTGGGTCGAAAATATCTGAAATCTTTAGAAAAGATATAATTAAAATAACTATTATTGGGTCTATAGTTTCTCTTGCATCTTTCCTGTTTATAATTCCAGCATTTAGCTTAATGCCTACAACTCTCCAACTTCTTCACTTTAAAAATTATGATGTTATTATAGCTATAGGCGATATTTTGGCAACGTTTTCTTACGCTTTATCTGGATATATCTCTGACGTGAAAGGTAGAAGGTTTGCTGCGTTAGTTTTCAGTAGTATAGCAGTAATAGCATCATTTATTTTTACATTCTCCTTTATTATTGTTGGTGTGTTTCTTGTATACTTTTTCTCAGCATTTTTCGCATTTTTTGGAGTATGGTTAAGTGAACTTTATCCACAGAGAATTAGAGGAGCAGGAACAAACTTCGCTCTTTTGATTGGCAGGTTAATAGGGGGAGGTTTCGGGACATTATTCGTTACATTGTTGCCATTTAGTCTAAGAGACTCATTGGGTATTGTTTTAATTGCTATGGCGATATTGGCGAGCTTAGGGATTTACTTCTTAAATTGATTAGTGTCATATCGTATAAACTTTAAATTAAGATGATTTAGATTATGTATTAAACTTTATTTATTCAACGTTATAACTTTATGAGATATCTTTTTAAACGCCTGTATAAAGGTACACTCGGTAAGTGTTTAAAGTTATGTTAAAGGCAAGGTATTATATCCACTCAAAAAACAAGCTAGGAATAATAGAATCGCGCTGAATCCCTTTGGGAGATAAGAAAGATAAAATTTGAGGATGTAACCAAAGCTTTTGTTAGTGGAGATATCAGGATGGACAAGTATGGTTTGAAGGACTATTATATTTGGAACTTGCAGGGAGATGAAGTGTATGTGATAGATGTTAATGGTGAGATTGCTGGAGTAGTTGATATTATAGAGGGATTAGACTACATAATAGTAGATATGCTTGCAAGGAATAAACTAGTTGACGTAAGAGGTATAGGTAGTTCACTCTTAAGTTTTGCTGAGGATTATGCTAAGAGTAAAATGAAACATAAAGTTATAGTAGAAGCACTAGATACTGCAAAAGATTTTTACTTAAAGAAAGGTTATACGCCTCTTTTCATACGAGATGATAATGAATGGGGAAAGTTGACTGTTATGGTAAAATATGTGGAAGAAAGCGTCTTAGTGAGCACTTCTCGAAATTAAACATAAAACGGAAAAAGATAAAAAAATTCTTAATGCTAGCGGGATATCTCGATCTTTTATGTCTACGGAGGTTAAGTCGACGTAAGATTCTACTCATGAGAGTGGGAATGGTTGACTCCTATAAAAATAGTAAGTTTTGCATTATAATTTCGTGGTACTAGCAAGAGATCAGTCTTAATGGACTTGGTGAAGTCACATCTCGGAGGTAGGCTGTGATCTTCAAGATCTCCATAATCCTACACTAGGGTTAATGAAATGGATCCGCAAAAGAAACCTTCTGCCTTAGTTATGGGTAGTTCGAGTCTAGAAGATAGAGCAGTGAGAACGACCGAACGGTCTAGAATTTCATTGAAGCTTCGTATTTATGCCGATCCCTTGTCATTATTACAGACTTCCTTTTTTTTTAATTCCATTTTATAAAGTCCATGAGCTTAAAGGTTAAGTTCTTGGGATATGATAAAAGTTTTTCCCAATGTTTATGATATAACTTCTTATAGACGTCGATAGAGGAACATAACGAAGTCTATGCTATTATAAAATCATATCTATGTAGTCTGTAAGGAATTCCTTAACCATTACCCTTTAGGATAAAATGAAAAGCTAAAGGAATTATTGTATCTTTATTTAGATGTCAGAAATAATGAGGCCTTTTTTAAGGGTAACCTGCATGTTAACTACACAGCTATATACAATTTATCATCTATGTAGTAAAGACTTTTTAACGTCTTTTTCTACGTTAACCTATGAAAGCAATATCATTAAAAATAGTTGGAGTTGTTATTGTGGTTATAATTGTAATAGCAATTGGAGTATTTCTAGCGAGTTTTCTAGCGAGTTATCACCATAAAAGTAAAACAGTAACACTTACCGTTGTTACATTTTCTGGCCAGAGCGCAAAATTTATACAATACGCTGGAAATCTTTTCTCAAGCCAACATCCAGGAGTTAAGGTCGTTGTAGAATCCTACCCATTTAGCGATTATATTGAAAAGGAACTTACTTCGCTCGAAGCTCATTCATCTCAATACGATATAATAGGTTTTACTTCCACATCAGCACAACGTGTAGCTCCCTATTTGATTAGCCTTAACTCTTCCCTATTTAATATGTCAGATATAATAGGTCCTCAAGAAGCTTTTGGAGGAATTATATATAATACAACAACTCATCAAAATGTAACTATTGGAATAGCTTATGAAACCGCTGTTTATCTTTTAGCATATAGAACTAATATATTTGAAAATTCTACTCTTTTAAATGAATTTATGAATGAATATCATATAAACTTTACTCCAACAACATGGCAAAACTGGACAGTAGTTCTTGATGTAGATCATTTCCTTACATCCCATAATATCACAAAGTATGGTTTTATAATAGATGATCACGTTGCTCACGGAATAATAGACGCTTTCCCCGCAGTATATGGGTGGTATTACTCTAGAAATTCATCATTAAATCATGGTTTATCTGGTGGACTTCCAGGTTTCAATATAATGTTTGAAGGTTATATACCATCAGGGCTGACATACCCGTTACCTTCTTTCAACTCTACATCTGGAATAGAAGCGTTAGAAACCTATAAAGACCTAATAAGTTATGAAGTAAATCCATCGCAATTACAGATATGTTATGGTAATTTCCAAGAATTTTATCCTAATGCGCCAGGTGCTTTTATTTTTACCACTCAATTATCATCATTAAACTCGAGTGAACTTAATAATACTGCTTTAGCACCCTTACCTGGTGGATATGCTGAAACCGGAACAGATTTCTTAGGTGTTAGTAAATACTCTTTACATGTGTCATTAGCAGAGGAATTCCTTAAATTCCTTGTATCTCCTGAAGTTCAAGTACAAGCATTTATGAAATTCAATAAGTTTCCTATATCAAAGACGGCGTTTAGTGAGCTGATTTCTAATAGTTCAATATCTCCTCTGTATAGACAATGGTTACGTGAAGTATATATCTCAGCCTCCTTCAGCATATGCTAATCCTCCTAATATACCTCAAACTTATCCCCAACTTATCCCTAGTTTTAATAGCGCTATATTCAAATATCTAACAGGTCAAAATACTAATGCTACAAGTGTACTAAATCAAGCTGCACAGCAGTGGATCTCAGCTCTGAAGTGAGAGCATGGGATTAGAAGTTAAGGAAATAACAAAGTTTTTTGGAAATATAAAGGTTTTAAATTCAATTTCGCTTGATGTCGAAAAAGGAGAATTTCTTGTTATTCTTGGTCCCTCGGGTTCAGGTAAGACAACTCTTTTAAGGATAATTTCAGGATTAGAAAAGGCGAATGAGGGAAAAGTAATAATTGATGGGAATGACGTTACTGAATTACCTCCAGGAAGAAGAGATATTGCCATGGTTTTTCAAAATTATGCGCTTTTTCCACACAAAACAGTAAGAGAAAATCTTTTCATGGCAATAGAGAATATTTATCGAAAAGAGGAAGCTGAGGATCTGATTAGAGAAGTTTCTTCTAATCTAGGTATACTGAACCTTCTGAGCAGATATCCTTCTGAACTCTCTGGAGGACAACAACAAAGAGTAGCATTAGCGAGGGCTCTAGTGAAGAGACCAAGACTTTTTCTTATGGATGAACCACTCTCTAATTTAGATGCTCCTCAAAGAATAAGTGCTAGAAAACTAATAAAGGATATACAAAGGGAAAATAGTGTAACTACCGTCTACGTAACTCATGATCAGATAGAGGCAATGACTTTAGCTGATAAAATTGCAATAATAGATAAAGGCGATTTAATTCAGTTTGGAACTCCAGAGGAAATTTATAGTAATCCAGTTAATGAATTTGTCGCAACGTTTTTTGGTAACCCTCCTATGGCAGTAATAGATGGAAAAATTACTGGCATCGAGGGAAAAGTAGCTGTAAGAGCAGAAGATGTAGAGATTGGTAAAGGAGATACAAAAGGGGTTATAGACGATGTAGAATTTTGGGGAGATAGATACTTAGTTTACATTAGAGTTGAAGATAACGAGTTAAGAGGATTCTCTCCTCTGAAATTAAAGGTTGGACAAGACATAAACTTTACTATAAGAAATGCTAAAAGATTATGAGAGAATTGAGGTCCTCGACCTATTATCTTGTTTATATAATTATATTCGGATTAATCCCATTTGTAAGTACATTTGCTATTGTAGGTGACGATCCAAAGGCTATAGTTCAAGTGTTTTCCTCAGTCCCAGTTGATATAGTTATTTACAATACATTAATATTTTCATTCTTTACTGCATTATTTTCATCTATTTTAGGTTTATTATTGGCTGTAATGGTTGATATGCTTCATAAAGGTAAAAGACTAATCTCTTTGCTTATAATGTTACCTTACACGATTCCTTTTACTTCTTCTGCCTTAATATGGGGTATAAGCCTTTATGGAAAATATGGCTGGTTTTCGTATTTTTTACACTTACCTTATGATATACTATATTTTTCTTCAACTTCAATATGGGGTGTAACATTAGTGAGCATATGGTCCTCGATTCCAATGGCTTTTCTAATATTGCTTTCTGCAATTAGAGGTATACCAAAAGAGATGAGAGAGGTCTCAGCTATTGATAATATGCCGCTGTCAAAGTTCTATGGTGAGATCGCTTTACCTTTTCTTGGAAAAGCGTTCTGGCTTTCCTTCTTATTGGAATTTGTATTAGCTATGGGCAATTTTGACCTTCCTTATGTTTTAACTAGTGGAGGACCTGGTTTCTCTAGCACTACTCTTCCGTTATTAGTTTTTGATGAGATGTTTGATTATGGAAATTTCCCAGGAGGAGCGTTTGCTAGCATAATTTTGGGGGCTATATCCACTATACCAGCGATAGCACTACTCTTCCTTCTAGTTAGAAAAACCAATAAAGTTAAGCTTTTACCATCTTTAAAGCTAAATATTCCAGATAAAGTATTTAAGAGTTTAATTTATGTAATATCATCGTTCTTGATATTTTTTCTTGTATTTCCTGTTTACTGGATGTTCCTAGTGAGTTTAAGGAGCGCATCATTAGACTTTAGATCCCCTCCAGTTCTTCTTCCAGTATCATTAGATGACCATTACCTAATATCCTCTTTCATTTCTGCTATCCCATATTTAGTTACTAGTATAGTAGTAGCCATATTAGCTTCAACTTTTACGGTTTTTCTATCTCTTCCTGCAGGATATGAGACTGCACAAGGCACGTGGAGATGGATCTTACCGTTATCTATTTACATATATTCCTTGCCTAGTACGTCATATGTTATTCCACTTTTTCTGATGTTTGAACACTCTGGGTTACTAAATAATTGGCTATCCTTAATTCTATCATTTCCTATATTTACTGCTACGTTTGGCGTGTGGGTATTTTACAACTTCTTCATTGATTTTCCTAGGGGATATAATGACGCAGCAGAAGTTTTTTCAATAAAGAGAAAGATGTGGAGAATAGTCATACCTTTATCTAAATCTTCCACTTTTTCTGTCTTCTTGTTATCATTTATATTTAGTTGGCATATGCTATTTTATCCTCTAATATTTTCTAGTTCCCCTTATAACTTCTCTTTCCCTCCTCAAGGTTCTGAGACAGTAACTATATTTGCTTTACTGGCGTTGGGTGACGAGAGCGTGAACTGGGGTATTCTTGCTTCATCGGCTTTAGTTGCAGCATTACCCGTAATGATAGTTACAGTTTTTGCCATAGACAGGATATTAAAGGGTTCTGCTGAAGGTGGAATAAAGTTCATTTAGATTTTTTCTTTTTCAATAAAGTATAACATGTATTGCAACATGCATAATATATCTTATTACCTATTTTTAATTTAATGGGTTTTTCATTAATTTCTCCTCCACAGTAATCGCAGACCAATTTAGGTGAAATCTTAAGTCCTTTCTTCCCATAGGAAACAAAGACCGAATCCTTTTGTACATTACTAAGAGATTTATGGATTTCTTCTAGATTATTAGACCTAACAATATTCATGTAACCTCCTTCGATCAGGTTATAACACTCGCTTGAGAAACAAGTCTTAGCCACGATAAATGCAGTAAACTCTCCTTCTTCATAGAACTCTACAGTAAACTTAATTCCTTTTTCTTTGAGAGATGAAATAATACGGGATATTGTAACTCTACTAACTCCTAGTTTTTCGCTTATTTCGCTCGCTGAAAGTCTTGAATCCTCCTTAAGTAGTTGGAGAACTTCATACTCCAAATTATTTATTTTTGAAACACTTGATCTAGATTCCACATTAAAAATTTACATTCTGAAAGTTAAAACGTTTACTTTTAAGGTCAAAAATTACATTGTTAAGGTAAGTTATAATATAGTTTGATCTGAACAATAATTATGAAATGCCCTGTTTGTGGAATGGAAGGCAAAGAAGAAATAAAGACGTTGTATAAGGGAAAAGTTTACCATTTCTGCAGTACAGGATGTAAAAGAGCATTTGAATCAAATCCAGAAAAATATCTGAGGGAAGGGCCCAAGGGTATGCCTCATGAGTGAGAAACTTAGAATAAAGAGACAAGAAGAGCTAAAAGTTATTGGGATGCACTGTGCAACATGTGAGACAACAGTATCAAAAGCAATATCCTCGGTTAAAGGTGTAAATGATGTAAGAGTAAACTTAGCTACAGGTCAGGCTAGAGTCGAGCTAGACAACGCGAAACTCAAAGATATAATTAATGCTGTCAGGAAATCAGGCTACGATGTATTGACTCAAAAGGTGTTTATATCAGTTTCTGTAAACCCGGAGGAGATATCGAAGATTAGAGAATTAATAGAAAGCATGCCTGGTGTAATAAGTGCTTCTGTTTCAACGAATCTTGCTTCAGTAGAAATAAATCCAGTGAGCATTTCTGCAAAGGATTTAGAGCAAGAACTTAGGAAAAGAGGATATTATGCCAAAGCATCTATAGAAAAAGCGGATCTTCCAGAAATCGAAGCGTCAAAAAAGGAACTAAAGAGTTACATTATAAGCCTTATAATAGCAGTTTTATTTACAGTTCCAACTCTTATCCTTCAATACTTAGGTTTTCCGTTCTTTGCTATCTTTACATCTTTTCCTGTCCAGTTTTATTCTGGGCTTAGATTTCATAAGGGTGCTTATAGGGCCTTAAAAAACAAGACAACTAACATGGACACTCTAGTTTCATTAGCTTCAAATGTAGCTTGGTTCTACAGTGTTTATGGTGTTTTAACTAATTCGGCCGTATTCTTTGATGCATCATCTCTTCTAATTTTATTTATTTTAATAGGAAAAACACTAGAAGCATATGTTAAGGCAAGAGTTACTAATTCTGTCATAGGGCTCTATTCTGTTAACGCAAGGCTTATCAAAGGAAATAGAGAAGAGATTGTAAGTTCTTCCAGTCTAAAAGTAGGTGATATAGTTTTAGTAAAGTCTGGAGAAATTATCCCTGCTGATGGGATTGTTGAGGAAGGGAAAGGTGACGTTAATGAAGCTATATTCACTGGGGAAAGCAAACCTACTTTGAAAACAAAAGGGAAACCTGTAATAGGAGGAACAGTTCTCATTAATGGTTTCCTGAAGATATACGTAACTAGGTCTGGGGAAAGAACCTATATGGCCCAAGTTGTTCAAGCAATAAGGGAATCTCAAGGAACTAAGTTACCCATACAATCCTTAGTGGATAGAGTAGCCTCAATATTTGTCCCAGTTATAATAATAATATCTGTATTATCGTTTTTTATTTGGCATTTTATTCTTGGATTTCCTTTAAACTTGTCAATTCTAATCTCTGTAGCAGTCTTAGCCTCAGCATGCCCTTGCCCATTAGGTCTTGCAACACCGTTGGCTGTACTAACAACTGTTAATAAGTTAGCAAAAAAAGGCATAATTATTAGAAACGGTGAAAGCTTAGAGAGATTACAGGAAATAAAGACAATCATTCTAGATAAGACCGGTACAATTACTACAGGGGAATTTAAAGTCAAGAAGTGGACAGGAAATAGTTTTATCGGAAATCTAGTTAGTTCGTTAGAGAAAAATAGTTCGCATCCTGTAGCTAAAGCATTGACTTCCCTTGGGAATGGAACGGAAAAAGTAGAGGATTTCGAAGAATTTCCTGGAGAAGGGGTCTATGGAAAAGTTGATGGTCATTCTGTTATTGTTGGAAAACCTTCCTTTGTTGTTAGGAATTGTGAGGGAGAAGGTAATGGGGATGTACTAGTTTGTATTGATGGAGAAATCAAGGCTTCCGTATTTTTGGAAGATGAAATTCAGGGTTGTGTAGAGAAGGCGATAAAAAGCCTAAAATCAAGATATACGTTAATAATGGCAACTGGAGACTCAAGTTCTTCAGCAGAGTTAGTTGGAAATAAACTAGGTATCAAAGTCTATAAGGGCTTATCCCCCGAAGAAAAAGCGGAACTAGTTAAGGAGCTTAAAAAAGAGGGAGGAGTCGCTTTTATTGGTGATGGAGTAAACGACGCTTTACCGCTAAAGGAGGCAGATGTAGGTATCGCCATATCTTCAGGAAGCGATATAGCAAAATATGCCGGAGATATAATTATTCCATCATTATGTAATATTGACATGCTATTTTGGGGATCAGGGAGGGCAATAAGGAAAATTAAGGAAAACCTGGTATGGGCCTTTGGATACAACTCAGTCTTAGTTCCAATAGCTGCTGGTATACTATATCCCTTTCTCCTTCCACCTCAATATGCAGCTTTGGCAATGAGTATGAATAGTGTGTCAGTTGTATTATGGTCGATGCTGCGGTAAGCTACTTAACCTTTCTGTTGAGCTTCCTGCTTCATAGCAAATCCTAGTTAAGGTATGTAGTGTCAACTCCAGAATATCTTTGGGTTAGTTACAGACTAGTGCAAGAGGAGATGTTAAGTGAGCCTAGAAGTCGTGACTAACACTGTAATCAACTTTTCGAAGAGAAAAATACTCCGCAAAAGCATTTTCTTTTCATGTAACCATAATGTCGATACGTCCTTAAGGTATGTGTTGGACTAACTGGTCTGAACTCTCATATTTTTCCATCTATCATTTGAATATATCTTTATTATTTCGTAAAAACCAACTTCATGTAAATGAAGATATAGTATCTTATTAGGACGTGACATCAGTTTCTTCACTTATATATTCTTTAT
>NZ_JFZT01000053.1 GCF_000632495.1 Candidatus Acidianus copahuensis
GTGTCAGTTGTATTATGGTCGATGCTGCGGTAAGCTACTTAACCTTTCTGTTGAGCTTCCTGCTTCATAGCAAATCCTAGTTAAGGTATGTAGTGTCAACTCCAGAATATCTTTGGGTTAGTTACAGACTAGTGCAAGAGGAGATGTTAAGTGAGCCTAGAAGTCGTGACTAACACTGTAATCAACTTTTCGAAGAGAAAAATACTCCGCAAAAGCATTTTCTTTTCATGTAACCATAATGTCGATACGTCCTTAAGGTATGTGTTGGACTAACTGGTCTGAACTCTCATATTTTTCCATCTATCATTTGAATATATCTTTATTATTTCGTAAAAACCAACTTCATGTAAATGAAGATATAGTATCTTATTAGGACGTGACATCAGTTTCTTCACTTATATATTCTTTATGATTAGGTCGTCACAGTTCTTAGTGTTATACTTCCCTGTCTTGAAGTTAAGTCACGAGAGAAGCTAACTTGATTCAAAAGTTCTGGTTATTTTCACTTTTGCTTTCTCAAAGTTTTTAAGTTTAGATATTTCTAGATAGTGACTTGGAGAGCTTCTTCAATCTTTCTATTAGTTTTCCATAACGCCCCTGATTTTCAACGTAATACCGTCTGATATTGTGAAAAGTATATACACCAACATCAATACCAACGTATTTTCTTGTCTTCAATTTAGGGTACCCGTAGGCTTTAACAACAAAAATCAAGAAGATTTTCCCAGGATTTCGTCAATTTCATTATAATACGAGAAACCTTATTTTCTGGAAATTCTCAATACGCTCTTTTAGATTATAACCGCTTTATGGGTAAACCATGAGCAATACTTAGCTAGAGTTTTTTCCTATAGGAATATAGCTTGCTTTTCGAAAACTTCTTCAATGCCTCATAATAGTGGTCAGCATTAGTTTATACTACCTGGGAATGAAGTTTTTAGTATTCTTTATCCGATTTTCTCAGGTCGAGAGCTAAATTATCTTAACCCTGTTTTGTTTAGTCTTTTCCCGTCTTTCATAGAAGTAGATTATGCTCACTGTAGTGTATTGTATATCTCATTTGTTAACTTCAACGGGCTTTTGACACCCTTAATGTTTGTTCGGTTACGAAAGATCTAAATTGGAAGATTACAGTGGGCACTAATTATTATCCGGAAAAAGGTTTATGTCTTTCAGAAGGAGTCTATCTATCCTCATCTTGGGTCTTCCACTCTTCTAACTACTATTAAGTAAAGAACTTTATATTCCGTCCATAAAGCACTCTATATTGCTTGGAGGATTCATGAATTTCATGTTATGGAGACATTTTGTTGTGATC
>NZ_JFZT01000054.1 GCF_000632495.1 Candidatus Acidianus copahuensis
TCAATGCCTCATAATAGTGGTCAGCATTAGTTTATACTACCTGGGAATGAAGTTTTTAGTATTCTTTATCCGATTTTCTCAGGTCGAGAGCTAAATTATCTTAACCCTGTTTTGTTTAGTCTTTTCCCGTCTTTCATAGAAGTAGATTATGCTCACTGTAGTGTATTGTATATCTCATTTGTTAACTTCAACGGGCTTTTGACACCCTTAATGTTTGTTCGGTTACGAAAGATCTAAATTGGAAGATTACAGTGGGCACTAATTATTATCCGGAAAAAGGTTTATGTCTTTCAGAAGGAGTCTATCTATCCTCATCTTGGGTCTTCCACTCTTCTAACTACTATTAAGTAAAGAACTTTATATTCCGTCCATAAAGCACTCTATATTGCTTGGAGGATTCATGAATTTCATGTTATGGAGACATTTTGTTGTGATTCCGTGTTGATGTGATCCTGTGGCAAAATCATATCTTAGTTTAAAGATATGTACCAAGAATTCCCTTCTCTTAAGAAAGGTAAACTTAAAAATCAAATTTGTCTGTGTACAGAACAAGAACATTTAAAAAGCGAATAATTATATAACTTTATATAAACATCTAAATAAACCACATCTTTCCTTATTACTATACTCTTTATTTAAATCATCTAAGCTTTAAAGCTTATTAGTTTTTTAATAATTAATGAGAAAGATCCTATACATTCTTCTAATTTTGGCACTAATACTTCCATCCTTTTTAGTTGTTACCGCATCTCCTTATTCAAATTATACCATTTACTTTTCTAGATATGATTCAAATCTAATATCAATTAAAGGGACAACAGGGAACCTGATAACATACAGTGTAGTTTCAACAGTCTTCAACTCGTCTAACGTTCATGGAAATGAGATAAGAAGCCTAACTGATTCATCAATGTATACCTTTTCACAGTCAGGGACGAAACAAGTTCAGCTTAACTATAGTATATCCATAATAGATGGGATGTTCTTTAAGGTAGAGTCGTCTCCACAACTTATTAGAATCTACTTAACAGAGGGAAATCAAACCCAGTTAATTTGGGCAGGTTTTCTTAACTCAGCAAAAACAGTATAT
>NZ_JFZT01000055.1 GCF_000632495.1 Candidatus Acidianus copahuensis
ATCTAAGCTTTAAAGCTTATTAGTTTTTTAATAATTAATGAGAAAGATCCTATATATTCTTCTAATTTTAGCACTAATACTTCCATCCTTTTTAGTTGTTACCGCATCTCCTTATTCAAATTATACCATTTACTTTTCTAGATATGATTCAAATCTAATATCAATTAAAGGGACAACAGGGAACCTGATAACATACAGTGTAGTTTCAACAGTCTTCAACTCGTCTAACGTTCATGGAAATGAGATAAGAAGCCTAACTAATTCATCAATGTATACCTTTTCACAGTCAGGGACGAAACAAGTTCAGCTTAACTATAGTATATCCATAATAGATGGGATGTTCTTTAAGGTACAGTCGTCTCCACAACTTATTAGAATTTACTTAACAGAGGGAAATCAAACCCAGTTAATTTGGGCAGGTTTTCTTAGCTCAGCAAAAACAGTATATGGATATACTTACATCAACAATACAGCTTTAATTACTCTTCAATACCTCAACGGAACTTCCTTATATAATGTAACAGCTAACGTTGGATATAACTCAACAGTTTCTGGAAGTCTAAGAGTGGTTCTAGATCAAGTAGTAATATCAACTTTTAGCTCTAATTCCAAAAGCCAGATAATAGTTACTGGTACCCCTCCTAGATATGCTAGGACAGAATTCAAAGAAATTCTCGAAGGTATACCTATAAACACAACGGGTAACTATAACGTAACTATAGCAAGATTCAATGGATCACTTACTCCAGCAATTGTGTGGAAAGGAGAAACATTCACTAAATTTTCTTCCTCAACTATTTTTCATGGATATCATATGCCAATAAATAATCAAGGTTTCTTCAACTTCACACAAATCGCCTTTTATGGCGTTAATGGTACTCTTGCGGGGTTTGTTAGAGAATCGTCATTCTCGTCATATGGAAAGTCAAGTTCAATGGGCATGATGAGCCTAAACATGGAGTTTAGCAAATCGTTCTCTATGCAAGAAATAGTGATAATAAATCCAGGAGCTATAAAGAGTTTTGAGGTAATACATTACTTTACAATGAACGGTACGCCAATAGTTATAGCATTAACATCTAATGGTGATGTGATGACAACAGCTAACGTTAGCTTTGAACATAGAGTTGAAGCAGGAGCGTTAGCGTTGATTAAAGTTAATTCGACTTCGCATCTTATTGCAGTATTTAAGAATATAACTGTAGAAGTTAATATAGTAAAGCCTTTAAATGTTACGAACACTTCTATTGACGTTAACGGAAATACATACTTAGCTCAAAAGGTAGAAATTAATTCTTCGGGATATATTCTTTTTAACATTACATTGATACATCAAGGATCAATATTAGTCCTTCAAAAGGCAAATGGAAGACTAGTTGAAGTAAATGATTCAAACTATTTTATGGTAAACGGAAAGCTTGACATATTTACAGATCCGTCAAATATCTACTATGTGGTGTACATGTCGTCACCAACTACATCAACTCCTAACTCTACGTATACACAACCTCTAAGTACTTCACCTTCAACTACACCTCCAAGTACAACTCAAGTTGCTCCACCATCTACTATCTCCTCCTTAGAGATTTATGTAATTTTAGGAATAATTGTAATACTAATCGTTGGAGTTATAATAATACTAAAAAGAAGATAATTTTTTTTCTTTAGGAAAAAGCTTTAAGAATCCCTTTAGAAGAGAGATTTATTGAGGCAAAGTTCTTAAGCAGTAACGTGGAGATTAAGAAGAGTGTTCATCTTAACCAAGGTAAAACTCTTACCACAGGAATAGAAAGATCAATACTTGATTTCATCTTAATCATTAGTAGAAAAATGCACAATTATTTTCTTACACAGAAAAAGTTGTACTACCACAAAATAATGAAGAATCACGCCACGAGGACATGAGGTAAGAGATACCTTAGGTTGTATGAAAATATAGAGTTCAGAGAATTATAACTGAAAGCTTCGCCTTTTAAGGTAGAGATGAAAATTTTTAATCTATGATAGTCAGTATTTAACAGGATGCCCACTGTAGTATTCCGTTTTAGATCTTATGCTAACGATTCATTAGTAAGGGCGTTAAAAACCCCGTTAGCGTGTGAGATATACAACACACTACGGTGTAGATCAATCTACTTTTATAGAAAAAAGGTTAAGTAAAAATTCAACTAAGGCAGTTAGCCCTTGATCTGAGAAAACAAGATAAAGAGTATAAACAACACTTCTTTGGGGTAAGGGATTCGTGTTTCTAATCATCAATCCCTGTAATATAATAACTTTCAGAAATGTCTGCGCATTATTTGAATAAAAGTTTTCTAGCATGGAAGTAATCTCTAGTTTTATCCTAGTAGTTGCAACAGTAATAATTGGTATAACTGTTCTCACACTTTTTTCTTTATATATAAGTCCCCTTTCAGCATCGGTTATAGAACAAGAAGCAGCACAAAAAATTGCATCTGGTCTCTATTATACAACCGGAAAAAGCGTGGGTTCTTACTATCCAGTGGATATTTCCTCGATGTATAATGTAACACTTTACTTAGCGTCTACACAAAAGTTAGGTCAACCAATGAATGTAACAGTCTACGACCTCTCTGGACATTTGCTTTACCAAGGGGAGATGTACTTATTGCCGATAAGTTTAGGAAGACCATTACTTGTAGAGGGACATCCATGGATTTTAGTGAAGGAAGGAGGACAATACTACGAGGTAGGACAGGTATGAAAGGGTTATCAGAAGGGCTAGGAATGGTATTCGTCTTGTTCATATTGATTGCTGTATTAGTGCCATTTCTTCTCCTTCTAGGGTCTATGCCATCCCAGGCTAATGTGGATCAACAAGTAGCGTCACCCTTTCTGCAACAAAACAAAGAACAGCTAGCGGAGTTTAACGGGACTGTCGGATTTTATTACGACGAGGACAATGGCCTCGGACTAATCGTATTCTATGGTTATTCACCTTACTTTTCTTGGGGAAATGTGAGTTATTTTATAACATATCCTAGTTTAAGCATTACATGGCTTCAAAACAAGACAGTTATAGTCGAAGAAGGTGGATCAAGGTATCAAGGCGTATTGGTTTACGGTAAGGGAGATGAATTAGCTCTCTCCACTTATCAGGGGAATATAATATATGCTACTCCTAAAACTATTGAGGTCTCTGGTTCGACTGTTATACTTCCAACTTCCTCTACCAACTCAACTAACTCTGATCCCACAATTGTAAAGACTGGTGTGTTATACTATGAAACTGATGAGTCAGGGCATTATCAGTATGAAAGAGGCGAATTCTACTATAACTTGTTCTACCAAGTTAACTCCCCAGTGGCCTACATTAATATATCCCTTGAGGTAGGCTACCAAATTAAGTGGGTTGTATGCGGTGGTGTTAGCTTAACATCCCCCAAGATCCAGACTGGGGAGTTATACATTAATGCAACTCATGTTGAATATGGGATTTACCAGGGAGGATGGCACGAAGAGACTGGGTTCTATGGACCATTAAATATATCTTTAGAAGGAAATTACACTTATTCCAATTCTCATAACAATGAAGGTTATTTCTCTGTTATAGATTATATAGTAATTATAAATGTTGTCTATGAAAATGGGAAAAGTGTAACGATAATGTCTATTGGCCCAATTGAACACGAAAGTTTTCCTCAAATTTCTATTAATATCGACCATGGTTCAAGTGGGTATTATAATCAATTAACTTGGATTGCAACTGTAGAAGGGACTGAGAAAATTAGCGTAGAACCGACGCTAATAGACGACAAAGTTTAACTGGTGTTACAT
>NZ_JFZT01000056.1 GCF_000632495.1 Candidatus Acidianus copahuensis
TGGGTTGTATGCGGTGGTGTTAGCTTAACATCCCCCAAGATCCAGACTGGGGAGTTATACATTAATGCAACTCATGTTGAATATGGGATTTACCAGGGAGGATGGCACGAAGAGACTGGGTTCTACGGACCATTAAATATATCTTTAGAAGGAAATTACACTTATTCCAATTCTCATAACAATGAAGGTTATTTCTCTGTTATAGATTATATAGCAATTATAAATGTTGTCTATGAAAATGGGAAAAGTGTAACTATAATGTCTATTGGCCCAATTGAACACAAAAGATTTCCTCAAATTTCTATTAATATCGACCATGGTTCAAGGGGGTATTATAATCAATTAACTTGGATTGCAACTGTAGAAGGGACTGAGAAAATTAGCGTAGAACCGACGCTAATAGACGCAAAGTTTAACTGGTGTTACATCGAAACTACAATAGAAATTGACTTCAAAAGTCCAATAAATATAGACTATGTTAGAGTTACAATGCAGGGGCATGCAAACTCGTATACTAGTTTTGGTGGTGCTGTGGAATGGGCTGGAAACTTCGAAGCAAGTGAAGTTAATTTAACAGCGATTGCGGAAAGCAACGGGCTATACTGCAGTGTTTCTTTTACCAATAAAATTACCGTACAACTAGGAGTGTCAGATGGGGGGTATGTACTTTACGATGGTGGTTATCTGAATTTTTCAATTTCCAATTTCGAATATCAAGGAGGGCCAATCCCAAGCGCGCCAAGTATATATCTATCGGATTGGAGTTAAAAAACATTTTTTTCAAACTTAAGTAAGGTTACGCTTGTTCAGTTTACTCAATTTAGAGGCTTAGTTTTCTCTAGTTCCTTTTTGCTGTATTTTTTGATTTCAGTTACTCTGTGTTCTCCAAACAATTTAACTATTTGCTCTAATGAAAGCCCCTTTGTCTCAGGTAGTAATAGGTAAACAATTGCTAACGCCAGAGCATCTAGAGCCGTAAATACAAACATCGAACCTGCTAGACCAATTGTTGATAACATTACAGGAAATACTTCTATTATTACAAAGTTTGATATCCAGTCAATGAAAGCTATTAATGCTGCCATTCTTCCCCTTATGCGAGTATCGAAATACTCAGCTTGAATTAACCATCCAGTTCCCCCAACTCCATAAGCGAAGAATACTATAAATCCTGCAAAAGCTATGAGTGCTCCTATTAAAATTCCTCTCATAAGTAGAATTCCTCCAAGCAAGTCGAAAGCTAGCATACCTGCATATGCCGATAAACCTAAGCTTCTTCTGCCTATTCTATCAATATACTTAAAAGCAATATAGGTCGCAGCAACATTTATCGCTGCTAAGATTGATGCGGCCTCAACTGAGGATATTTCGCTATAAACTGGATTACTAGAAGAACCAAACAAGTGAAGACTAAGAAGTATCGTAGG
Organism: Candidatus Acidianus copahuensis; assembly: GCF_000632495.1. Taxonomy (GTDB): domain Archaea; phylum Thermoproteota; class Thermoprotei_A; order Sulfolobales; family Sulfolobaceae; genus Acidianus; species Acidianus copahuensis. The sequence goes on from NZ_JFZT01000056.1 coordinate 1,428, forward strand.
CCCATAGTAA
>NZ_JFZT01000057.1 GCF_000632495.1 Candidatus Acidianus copahuensis
GTTGATAACATTACAGGAAATACTTCTATTATTACAAAGTTTGATATCCAGTCAATGAAAGCTATTAATGCTGCCATTCTTCCCCTTATGCGAGTATCGAAATACTCAGCTTGAATTAACCATCCAGTTCCCCCAACTCCATAAGCGAAGAATACTATAAATCCTGCAAAAGCTATGAGTGCTCCTATTAAAATTCCTCTCATAAGTAGAATTCCTCCAAGCAAGTCGAAAGCTAGCATACCTGCATATGCCGATAAACCTAAGCTTCTTCTGCCTATTCTATCAATATACTTAAAAGCAATATAGGTTGCAGCAACATTTATCGCTGCTAAGATTGATGCGGCCTCAACTGAGGATATTTCGCTATAAACTGGATTACTAGAAGAACCAAACAAGTGAAGACTAAGAAGTATCGTAGGCCCATAGTAAAAAGGTACGTTAATTCCTGTGATTTGCTGGAATATTATCCATAGACTAACAATAAATAAAGCTCTCTTAGCTGCAGTATCAAACTTGCTCTTTTCTTCATTCCTAACCTCAAATATAGCCCTATCAATTTGAGAATTGTCGACATTTAGTCCTAATTTGGCGAAGTCTTTCTTTAACCTGTCAATTTTTCCAGAAAGGAGCAACCATCTTGGGGATTCGGGCATCATAAACCTTAACACAAGACCAACTAGCGCTGGAATGGCAGCTATTGCAAAAAGCAGTCTCCAATCAAGAGTAAAGGCAAGTGATGGAGCTATAGCTAGAACTGCGATACCTACTATGTAAGAGCCCATAATTCCTATAGTAATCATCCACTGTTGCATTATCGCTAATGAACCTCTTCTATCTCTTGGCGCATATTCTGTTATATATGCGGTAGCAACAGCAGAATCTGCACCTATAGCAACTCCTATTATAGTCCTTAGAGTAAGTAACATTATCCCATTTACGCTTAAGGAAGTAAGAATTGCTGCTGCAGAATATATTGCAGCGTCGGCTATTAGCAGGGATTTTCTTCCATATTTATCCGTATAAAAGAAAGCTATTATAGCTCCAATTGCGGCACCAAGTGACGCACTTGCTATTTCATATCCCAGAGCAAAACCAGTAAACTTGAAAGGAACAAATACTGCCGCTATACCTATGACTTCAGTATCATAACCAAATAGAAAGCCACCTATTGCCGCCAAGATGGTTATGATCCAGTATAGTCTAGTAACTTTTCGATTGTCCAGCTGGTTGAGTATTTCTTGAAGTGAAGATGATGCCATAGGGAAATATAGTCATTATAGAATAAAAACATAATGTTTTAGTATAAGCAATAGGAATAACATTAAATTCTATCAAATATAATAGAATCTATATAATATCTACTTATATATTGCGTTAAGTATTCATATATCTGTAAGTTTAATCAGAGAGATTTATATTTAATATGATAAAGCATGAGACAGCTTTTTCCATCTCTATAAGTAATATTTATTATGAGTAGAATTATACTTAATCGTTATAGTGGATATAAAGCTTATAAACTTTCCATTATTTATCTTTCATATGGCAGAAAGTAAATCTCCTAATAATGGGGAAATAGTTTCAAAACTAACAGCTAGAATAGATAGATTACCCACTATTGGCTTGCCTCTTTCAGTTATTTTGGCTTTAGCCTTTGGATATTTCATTTCATTGTACGACGTAATAAACGTTGGAATAGCTTTTTCTTCTACATCTCTTGCTTATACACATCTAACATTACCTGAGGCATCATTTGTCATTTCTATGGGACTTTTTGGCTATATTCCGGGAGCTATAATCCTAGGCTATATGGGCGATAAAGTTGGAAGGAAACCTACTCTTATTCTTACAGCGTTACTCACTGCTATAGGTAGCCTAGGTAATGCTCTTTCGATAAATTATCCAATGTTTATTGTTTTTAGGTTTATCACTGGTATGGGAATTGGTGGAGACTTAATTCTTGTGCCCACATATATTGTGGAGATGGTACCAGCAAAGGATAGAGGAAAGTACTTTAATTTAGTCTATATTGCAGGCTGGGCCGGTCTAGGTTTAGGCCCTTTTATGGCATCATATATTGATGTAGCTAATCCAGCAATAGGTTGGAGAATAATTTTCGCAATAGGTGCAGCATTAGCTTTTATAGTTTTGGTGATAAGAGGTCACGCGTCCGAAACTGTAAGAATGTTAGCATTAAAGGGAAAAATAGCTGAGGCTGAGCAAGTTGTTAAGGATATGGAAGATAAGGTTAAGCAAAAGACAGGACTAACTTCTTTACCCGAACCTAAACCTCTAAAATTCTCTGAGAAAAAGGTTGATCCATTCTATATATTTAAAAATCCAGACTATAGGAAAAGAATAATTCCAATAATGTTGGCTATTTTTTTCTTTTATTTTGGAGAATATCCTTATCTAACTGAATTTTTGCTATGGACTTCTAGTGTTACTGCTCTGCACAGTATTAGCAACCAAGTAACTCTCTACTATGGTGATGCAGGAGTTGCAACATTTATAGGAGCAATTTTACTCAGATATATTGTTGAAAAAGTTAGGAGAGCGATTCTAGTTACGGTTGCATATGCTGTAGGGATGCTAGCAGGTGTTACGATAGCAGTTTTAGGTGCACTTTCAGGAGATCTTGGTCTTATGCTTGGAGGATTTGTATTAACAAACTTAATAGGAGTTGGATGGAGTAATCAGCTTAATTACTTAAACGGTACAGAGAATGTACCAACTTATGCTAGGGCTACAGCATTTTCCTTCAGCGATGGATTAGGGCATTTAGGAGCTGCTATTTCAACAGGAATAATTTTATCAGTGATAGCTTCAATAGGTGCTTTAACTACTTGGATAGGTTTTCAAATTCCAATGGTTGTGATGGGAATAATACTTATAACGATATTGCCAAATACAATAGGAAAAAGCTTAGAAGAAGTTAATGAGTCAAAGTCAGGGACATAGATAGTGAATATTTTTAGAAAATTGTAAAATTATTTTTATCTATCTTAAAATTTTTCTTATCAATTTTTATAGTTATTAATTCTAAAAAACTTTTATTCGAATTAAATATGGATAATTATAGAATAAAATGGATTAACTCAGACATCTTTAGCTAGTTCTATGCATTCAGTTAGTGAGTAGATTCTAGATCTAATATCCTCTAAGCAAATTCCAGCATTTATCATTCCATTCTCCTTGAGTACTCTCAATGCTTGTCTTAACGTTCTAGTTGGTAATTTAGTCTGGTTTCTCAACTGTGAAAAAGTCATGGGTCCATAGAATTCGAGAATTTTATAGACTAGTTTTGCGGAACATGGAAGTTCATCAAAGCTATTAGAGGACATAGAATATCTAAGTTTGCGAACTTTATAATTTTAATGATATCTGCAAATGTTGCACTAACAACTAACTTTATAGCCATAAAATCTGATAAATACATGGAGATAGAAATGAAACTATATCAGAGGTTTCCTGATACTCAAGTTCTAACGACAAAAGGTCCAATAGATTTTTATAAAGATATATTTGGAAAAGGAAAATGGTTATTTCTGTTTGCACATCCTGCAGACTTTACTCCTGTCTGCACAACGGAATTTGTAGCGTTTGCAAATGCTTATGATGAGTTCAAGAAGTTAGGCGTTGAATTGGTAGGAATGAGTGTAGATAGCATATATTCTCATATAGCTTGGTTAAGTGATATAGAACAGCGGTATGGAGTAAAGATACCATTTCCTTTAATTGCCGATCCTGACAAAAAGCTAGCTAGACTTCTAGATATAATTGACGAAGCATCAGGAGTAACTATTAGAGCAGTGTTCCTAGTTAATCCAGAAGGTACAATTAGATTTATGGCCTATTATCCCATCGAATATGGAAGAAAGATAGAGGAACTTCTAAGGATAACTAAGGCGGCTATAGTTAATTATAAGGCAAAAGTTTCGCTTCCGGTTGATTGGGAGCCAGGAAAAGAGGTAATAATTCCTGCGCCAACGACTTTAGATGAAGCTGAAATTAGGATGAAACTTCCGAACGCCAAAATGTGGTATCTTGCATTTAAGAAATATGATGAGCTCCCGCAAGACCAAAGAGTATAAGCTTTTATTTTAAGCTTTTTTATTCTTTACATGAGAATTCTTATTGCAGGTATAGGTAATTCATTTATGATGGACGATGGTTGTGGTAGCTACGTAGTGAATTCTCTAAAAGTCGAAGGAGTAGACGTAAGAGATTATTCTACCGGTAGTATGTCTTTATTTGACGATGCCGAAAATTATGACTTAGTTATAGTTATAGATGCAGCAGCAATTGAAAAAGATGTAGAAGTAATTGAATTAAAACCAAGAGAACTAGGAGATTCTGTCCTTTCAATGATCTCTTCAGGTTCTCACGGTATTGGAATTGAAGACATAGTTACTTTTCTTAGTACTGGAAGGTTAAAGACAAGGTTTATTTTAGTAGGATGTAAGCCACACAAAATTGACGTTGGGATTGGTCTATCCACTGAAATGAAGCAAAATTGTATTAAAGCCATCGAAGAGCTGGGTAAACTTCTAGAAATCTTTAACGTTAAGTTAAATGTAGAGGAATCTAAGGAAAACTTTCTTAAAAATGAAATATAGAATTTGCATCCTAAGATAAATGATAAGATTTATAGATCAATTAGATTTAATATTAAAAATAACACTAAAATTTCTAATCATTCTTATGTAGTTATCTGAGCTCATTAATTATACGAAATAAGTTTCCATTTATTTCGTCCTCTGCAATTACTTTTATGGCATAGCCAGCATGTGCTAAAACATAATCCCCCTCTTTAACATCAACAAGTCCAACTTCAACTTCTCTGTTAATTCCGCCAAAGTTAACTATAGCTGTACTTCCACTTAGTTTGATCACCTTCCCTAGAAAAGCTATATCATATGGGTCAAAATTACTCAATTTTCTATCGCCTTAACTATTTCTTTTTCATATTCTATCAGTTCTTTGTATTCTTTTTCATCTATTCTTTCTAATATCATACCATAACTCACTACAACGTAATCCCCTTCCTTAACTTCGACACCGTTTAGTATTACTGGTTCAACTATACCATTACCATAATCAACAAATGCGATAAAGTCCTGAACGTTTACTATCTTTGCGGGAAAACTTAAACACATTATTTTATTTTATTACTCTTAAGACTATATATCTTTATGCGGGTTGAAGGGGAAGAACCAACGTAGATGAGGATGAGTAATCCATTAAAGTCCGTTAAATATTTTCCTGGTAGTTGTATGTCATCCTCCGTAATGTTCTGTGTTAAGGTTATTAATAAGTAATAATTTATATGCATTTAACAGCGTAATTATCCGTTACTTGTAGTAGATCCGCTAGTTAACTCTAAAGGAACCATATTTACGTCATAACCATCATAGAACCACCAACTACTAGCTCCTAGACCTAGTGCCCAAAGTATTGCGTTGTAAATTATGAATGACGTAAGGTTGAACGAGGACGTAGCATAAACTGATACGCTGTTAGCAACTACTGGAGCTACTCTTACAACACCTATTAGAAAAGCTCTTGAATCTGTTGGCATTAGAGTAGGTTCATGAACTGTTCTGGAAGCCCACCCAAATTCGCTGAAAAACATATTGATTAAAAGAAGGGTATAAAAGATGAAAATGAATCCAGATGATACCATTTCAGACATCTGAATTTCTCCATTGATAGGCTTTAGCAATTGACCATAATATAATATAGATACCAAAATAGCCAAAGTAGAGACTAGTCCTCCAAAAAAGGACATAAGACTAAATTTCCTTGACCCTATTTTGTCTATTGCGAAAAAGGCTACAAATCCAGCAACCGATGCACCTAGATTAGCAACGAAAATTATAAGCGGTATCTCTGCTCCTGTAAAGTAATAGTCGGCAACAACGTATGCCATTAGTCCATATGTTACGTATTGGGATATTCCAATTAACGCTAGAAATATATATCTTTTAGATAAGCTAATTTGTCTTATGTTTGTTCTTTCTCTAACATTATTTTTTTCTTTGAGTTTACTAACTTCCTTCTTTGCTATATTTTCCTTCCCTTTAGTTATGAGCCACCTTACAGATTCTGGTAGTAGTAGTCTTACAACAACTGCAGTTATAATACCTAAAATTGCAACTATTACTAAAGAAAGTAGTTCTATTGCTGCTGAACTAGTTATATTATATGTAAGGTAACCCACCAATGCTGCTATCATTGCCCCTACATTATCAAAATTTGGGGCAAGTACTAGCATTCTATCCCTTTGATTTAAAGGTATCATCTCAGCGGTATATGATAACATTACAGGAACTTCACCCTCTACTCCCAGTACTCCTAGAATTATACCTATAACTATTAAATAAATATAAGGAGGAGATGATAGCATGTCAACATTAAATCGAGATAAAACTGTCGATATTCCAATTAATAGAGTTCCCATTGCATACATACCCATAGTAATGAAAAATGTCGTTTTTCTTCCCAAAGTCTTGTCTGAGAATAACGGAAGAATCAAGTTTCCAACTAATGTTGCAAATGTAGGAGTCAAGAGGAAAAGAACGTTCTTCACACTAGGATAAAATAGTGGGGCAATACTTGCTATAATTCCCCACATAAAAAAGCCAACAAACAACGAGATGGACATAAGGATATGAATAGATGACCATTTAGCCTTGTCTACTTTTCCTATTATTTCGTTATCTTCCATGAGTTTTTTGTTGTAAAACTTACTTATAAACCTAGTTATAGATTACCTTCTAGCTAGAATTGATAGAGTAAAATGATTTTTACAGTGCAAAACATTTTTTAATCTTCATTCTAAAAAGTTAATCATGGAATATTGTACAGTAAAAGTAACTTCCAAAAATAAATTGATTAAATTAAAGGGTGTTAGATATGTTAGAATTGTTCCTCCCAAAAGACTCTCATAGAATTAGATTTCTTTACCTTATTGGCTCCGTGTTCTGGTTAGCATTAATTGGTATTGGAGCTATGAATATGAGAACATATCTAGAGTCACAAGGTTCTATAAAGTTTGATGAAATCTACTATTTTTTCCTCACTTTTCACGGTGATTCTGGATTTTTTATTTTTATAGAAATAGCAACAGTTTTTTTAGTTTTATATATATCGCATTTACGAGGTCAAGAATTAGGAGGTAGACTATTATCTCTCCTTTTTTGGACAGCAAATATAGGTGCTGTAATTTACTTTTTAGGAGGTCCGATAACAGGATGGTATTTACAGTACCCTTTATCCCTTCAGCCTGGAAGTTTTATTGGAATCTATGGTATAGATTATTGGATAAGTTATGTTGGAATAATAATTATCTCTGTTTCCTTTTCTATTTTAGGTCTTAGATTATTTAAAGTTGTAAGGGATACTATCTTACGAACATCTAGTATTTTAATGGGTATAACTGAGCCGTTCTTAGGTATAGTTGCTGTAATAGATATAGTAGGAATATTTGGAAAAACGTTATCTGCAATAATACCAACTTCAGTTTTTTGGATTTTTGGTTCATCTTCAGATTATTACATGACTTATGCAACTTTTGGACTGTTATATTACTTTATTCCATATTATGGCTCTAGACCAATTAGCGAAAAATGGGTAAAATGGTTCTCATTACCTTTACTTATTCTTCCAATTCTATCTTTTTCGAGCGATTTACTGACTTGGCCTATTCCTGTACCTCTTAAAATTATGGGAGTTATATCATCATACCTTTTATCTGGATTTCTTGGATTACTTATAATTAACCTTATAAAATCACTAAATATGTACAAATTAGGCGACGTAAAATCTTTCTTCTCTCTACTTTGCTACATAGGATTCATAATATCTGCTATTCCTTCGTTACTTCTTCCAGAGCCTTTTCTGGATACGTTTTTCCATAACACGTACTATGTGGTTGGAAGTTTTCATTCGATAATATGGGATTTTCTTATTGTAGGTCTAATGACTGGATTAGTATCATTTGCGGAAGAGAGAAGAAAATATAGTGAATCAGAAACTATATTATTAAATCTTGGAATAATCTTGTGGAGTATAACTTCCACTGTCTTGGCCTATTTAATGATGGAAGTAGGATATTTCGGATTGATCAGAAGGGAGATTATTTATTCTCCAGGATTTAAGCCTATAATGGTATTTATGAGTTTCCTCGCATATGATGCATTAACATCCATAACGCTAGTGGTTTCTATACCTCTTTGGATATTTATATCCTCTATTAAAGGACCTAAAAGTATAAAGAAAATTGTTTCTAGAGTTTCAATTATAGTGAAAAGTTTCAGTAAATAAAAATTTTTTATTAAATCTGAATATGATTTCTATAATATAATTTTAAATTTTTTATCTAATAAACGTATATGATAAGATTTTTAGTTTGGCATGTCAATAAATCTTTGTGTTAGATCCTTTATTGGAAGTTATTAAACTTAAAGTTGAAGTAGATGATGGCAGAGTCTTAAATGCTAAGTCCTCAGGTAACAGGTTAAGGAATTATGAGAAAGCTTTTATATCAAAAGAAGCAAACAAAATTCCATTTATCATACCTAGAGTGCTTTCTACATGCGCGAATTCTCACGTTTTCGCTTTCCTGGAGGCTACCTCTAATCTAGGAGAAGCAACAATTATAGCGGCAAGGTCTATGGTTGATTTAGAGATAATAGAGAGCCATTTAAGGCATCCTTACGCTTATTGGTTTCCGAAGATAGGTGGAAAGGAATTCGATTTTCCTTCTGGGAAAAAATTTAGAGAAGTTTCAGCTATATCAAGAAAAATCAGAGAATTAATGGAAAGAATTGGGGGGAAGTGGCCATCTGTGGGATATCTTACTAGTGGGCAGAAGATTGAACTTTTAGGATTAGACCCGGTTGTTAAATTCTTCGAGGAGAGGATTGTAGGAATGAGTTTACAGGATTTCATGGATATTTCCTCTATGGAAGAGCTTAAAGGAGATATATCTTTACTTAACTCGGTTCCGTTTTGGAGATCTGGATTAGAAGAGTATTTGACTTCTGGATTTCCATTTTCTAGGTCTATTGATCTAGGGAAGATAAGGGACTATGGAATAGGCGTAGAATATGATGGAAAGAAAGTAGAAGTAGGACCTTTAGCTCAGGCGTTGACTTTTGATCCTTTAATTAAAAAGTTACATTATAAATACGGTGCATCTCCAGTTCTAAGGGAACTATCAAGAATTAGAGTAGCTGGAAAACTCCTAAGCGAATTGAAGGAGTTCGAAAATGTAGCAGATCAATACGAGATAAGAGGTAGTGGTTCAGGTGTTGTTGAGTCTATTAGGGGAACCTTAATCCATCGAGTGAGAATAGATAACGGATTCATTACTGATTACTCTATAATACAACCTACTACATTTAACGCAACACCTGGAGGAGCGTTAGAGGAGGCAGTTAAGGGTATACCAATTTCAGATTTAAAAGATCCTTGGGAGCTATCCTTAGCTGTAAGCTCTCTAGATTCATGCTTCGTCACGGAAGTTGAAGTTCAATCAAAAGGCATAGTTGTAACAAAAAAGAGAATTGGAGGATTCTGTTAATGTCCCCTCGTCATTTTTTCAGCGATTCTTTGAGCAACTAATTTAATTCCTTCGAACGTTAACGTTACCTTATCGTCGTCAATAATAATATATCCATCCAAGATCAACTGTTCAATATTTCTTACTTCGCTTTGCTTTATCTCTTTACCAGAAGCTATACTCATGTAAATTCTCTGTAGCTCGTCCATTATTCCACGCAATTCCATTAATCTTCTTATTCCTTTATCTGTGAGATAAAGGAAACCTTCTTCTTCCTTGATCAGCCCATTATTTACTAATTCGTTAACATTTATTTCCTTTACTTTTATCTCATTTATCTTTCTAGGGGCAATGTAGATTTCTTCAAGAGCAAGCATTTCAGAAAGCATCTCCCTATCTCCTCCTTTTCTTTAGAAAATGCGACAATTGTGACATTTACTTTAATCCCCTTGCTTATTATCTCTAATAAGTAGTTCTCTAGTTCATTATATGAAAGAATTCCGGGATAAATATCATCAAGTCCTAACACTATGAATTTAACGTTTTTTGAAAGATCAACGATTACTACTTCTTCATCACCTTCTCCTATTATTTTGTCTAGGTCCTGAAGCCTCTCTCCGAGAAATACCCCACCAAATTCTTTGATTAAGCTCTCTATATCTTCTCCGTTTAGTTTATTCCCTATACCAATTATTTTCATATTCTCACTGAAAATCTTTCCTGATTTCCGTCTAGGAAATGAACATTACATACCATACAAGCGTCATGAGATCTCACTATATGCACGATCTCTATTGGATTATCTGTATAGTCTACTTTCGTTCCTACTAAAGCTTGTGACATATGACTAGGATTTCCAAAAGGATCTTCAGGTCCCATATTTATCTGTGTAGGTGTAATTATTTGATAATTATTTATTTTTCCATCTTTAATCGAGATCCAGTGGCCTAATGAACCTCTTGATGCTTCAACTAGCCCGAAACCTTCTCCTTCATTCTTTTCATCCGGTTTTATATACGTTTTTCCATTAGGTTCATAATTTCCAAGCTCTTCCTCAACAAATTTATGAATAAGTACCAGTCTTAATATCCTCGAAATCTCTCTAACTAACACACTTTTACCTCTTCTCCTTAGGATGTCGACTATAAGTGGATTTAAGCTTACAGAAAGCATAGCTAATGATCCTACTTCTGGCGCTATATACTCTCCATTAAGACTATACCTAAACGCTTTGGTAAACGTATACTTTCCGTTTTCCTTAGGCATTATTGGTATGGTCTCTCCTTTAAACGGATGAAGTCCTACATTTCCCTTAGTGTAGGTATAAAAGGAATGAGTTACGAACTCAGCTATGTTACCTTGCTCTAAGGGGAAAATTTCCCATGTTTTTAGATTTAGTATTCCAGACCTAAAGCGTAATTCTCCTTTTCCTTGAGAATAGTTCTCAGCTAAAGGAAGATGACCAAAAGACATCAAATATTGAGAACCAGACCCCAGTTTATCCCACTCCATCTCTTTTCCATATATCCAAATCTTTGATATATCTCCTTGCGGATAGTCCTCGCTCCATTGGTCTAGATCAGATTGAGATTTGAGTTCAAGAAACTGAGTGAGAGGTCCTCCTAGTAGAACTTTCTCAATAAAGTTTTCTTTAATTGTTTTTAAGATAGCCTTTGCCTTAATTATATCTTCTGGAGTCGGTTCGCAAGTTATTCCGCCAGGAACTATTGAGGATCCATGAGGCCATTGTCCTCCAAATATAGCGTAGATTTCTGTATACCTCTTTGACCATACTACTGCAGCCTTGTATGAGCTTCCGTAAAAAGGAGCCCATCTCATTACCATATCCTTATAAAAGGGAAATTTTTCATATTTTCTGTTTACTGTATCTATAAGGAACATTAGGTATATATGTCTAGCATCATTCTGGCCCATTTCTGCCATGCTCATTACATTCCTTAATCTTACACCATTTTCAGGAACTTCTGCCTTATAAGCCATGTCTAAAGCTTGAGCAGACGCTAAAAGATGAGATCCACCACATATTCCGCAAACCCTTGGTGTAATAACTAAAGCGTCCATTGGATATTTTTCCTTTAGAATTATCTCTATTCCTCTAAAGAGTCTTGATATTGCATATGCCTTAACTACAGTATTCCCACTAAATTCTATTTTGAGATCTAAATCTCCCTCTACTCTATTAAATGGACTGATTATCTTACTACTCAATCCAATCTCCCTTTTCCTTTTTCTTGAAAAGAGGTTTTAGGAGGAATGCTGGTGCGCTACCTTTTGCTATTGCTGAGAATGTCACATAGGATCCTCTACTTACTCCTAACGGTAACCTCTTTGGTATTCCGGATCTGTTTTTTTCCGTTCTAAAGAAGTTGAATGTTGGAAAATCGAATTCTGTACAACCCATACAAGGTGTTCCTACTCTAGTCTTACTACTTTGATTGTTCCATAAGATATTATTACATGAACTTCTTGTATATGGCCCTCTACATCCTAACTCAAAGTAAAGACATCCCTCTTTATGCCCTAATTCCTTTAACGCGATCTTATAAGTAAAGTAAGGTTGTCTAGGGCAACCAAATTGCGTTGTCGTCGAGTAGAACATCTTTGGCCTTCCATACTCATCTAGCATATCAGGAGTTAACCTATCAGTAAGGACTAAATGAAGCACAGTTAAAATCCATGAAGGATGTGCAGGACATCCGGCTAAGTTGATCACGGGAAGTCCAGATTTACTTCTGAAATCCTTCCCCAGAAAGCCTCCTAATTCCTTTTTATAATATTGGAGTCCAGTAGACTCAGTAGGATTTGGTTCGGCTGCAGGTATGCCTCCGAAGGAAGCGCAATCGCCAACTGCAACTATGTACCTGCTCATTGGGGCAAGTTTAGATACCCATTCCTTCATTGGCATCCCAGCGAAGAGGTTAAATAAGCCTGTTCCTTCTGGACCCAACACTACTGAACCTTCAAACATGAGGACATCAAGCTCTATACGTTGATCTATGATTGACTTTAGTATACTTTCAGCGCTTTCTATCGAAAGTGATGGGTGCCAGATCAATTTTGCATTATTCTCATCTAGAAATTGAAGAATATCTGGATCTGAAGCGTTTAAAAGTGATAATGTGTTTCCTCCACATGATCCTCCTTGTAACCACAAAATTGTTTTCATTATATTGTTAGTTAAAAAAAGGAAGGATTTAAACTTTAGTTTATAAACTGTCATGTTTTGAGATTGTATAATAATTTGATAAAAAATTAATAATTTTAATTATTTAAAAAAATATAAAAAATATATAAGCAACCTTTAATTAGACTTTTATACTGAAATGAAAACAATAGTTTGATGAGCATCGATAGAGACGAGGATTATATTGAAGGCGTTGAAAAAATTAAGCAGATAGTTATTTATCTTAACTCCACTGGTATTTTAGATAGTGTTCTCGACGTTCTTAAAGACGAAAATAAGCTTAGATCGTTCTTGACTTCAAAGACTTATAGGGCAATTGTAGAGATGTTAGGAGAACTTAAGGAACTTATAGACAATGGACAAGTTAGTGCTGATGACTTCATTAATGGAACGATAGCGATTGCAAAGCACTTAGATAAGATAGGTAAAATAATTTCGATCCTGGAAAAACATGGAGTATTGGATGTAATTACTACAGGAATGTCTAAAGCTGCTGAAGAAATGATCAAAGATAAAGATCAGTCTAATATAGTTGAATTGCTAGCTTCCTTTGATGATCCTGACGTAAAAAAGACATTAGCGTATTTTAGGTTTATGTTAAAGGAATTGGGAAAGGCTACTGAACTAGTAGTTAATGACGGAAAAAATCAACAAAAGTAATCCCTGTTATCTGGAGATACTAAAAGAGTTAGCTGTAGTATCATTAACATCGCGTTTTTAAGTGCCTTTCCTTCGGTGGTAAGAGAGTACGTAACTTTTAGAGGTTTTTCTCCGTGTAGTTCTCTCTTCACTAGCGATGCATCCTCCATTTCTTTAAGTCTTAAGGATAGAGATCTCTGGGTCATACCTTCAATCTTTCTCCTTATTTCACTAAATCGCATTGTTCCATACTTGTCTAGAATGGTTAGTATAGTGAGAGTGTATTTCTTTACCATTAGATCGAATATCTTAGGGTTATATAAAATACATAGATCTTTATCGTTTTTTAAACAGCAATCCACAAAATGTATGACTTATAATATAATAAAAATTTTGGGTTTTTTTAGACATCTAAAGCAATCAAACTATATCAAGAAAATGTTGAATACTTTCTAATTTAAAGCGTATATCTTGGACATAGTCGTATTGAAGGGTAAATTAAAATATAATTATTTATCATGGTTATTTAACGTCGATTTTTTCATCCTAGATTGTATAGTGTTAAACAATATTCACGCCTTAAGAAAAATGGCGCTATCTACTTAAATCCTTTATAATACTCTCGATATAAGTTCCTATATTATCACCATTCTCATTTTGAAGAAACATAAACATAGCTGTAAGTACTCTATCTAATCCAGAATAAAGTTTTTCGTCTTCAGTTATTTTTTCCATGATTTTTTTCTGTACCGTATTATCAAATATATCCTGTCCACTTTCTTCGACTATCTTATGCATGGCCATTTCTTCAATTGCCTTAAGTAGAAATGAGAGAGCAATTACAGGATCTTCTGAAGAGGATGATAATTTTAGGTATATATCCGCAAGTCGAGAGTGATCCATTAAGAATGCAACCTCTTATTTATTTCCTTTGCTAAGTAATATGTATCATCAACTACGACATCCATACCTTTACGTTTAATAAAAATACATACAGCAATTACCAGTATTGGGGGAGTAAATGGGGAGGGAGGTCTATACACTAGTTTTCCATTTCTCTTTTCAATAAAATACTCTATAGGGAGCTTAGTTTCTGGCTCAATTATCGTTTCTTCCTTCTCTACCACCAAACTTCACCGATCTAATATATCTAGCTCCAGGTTTTCTCAAGTCCCTTGGATCCAACGTATGTCTTATTCCCCCAAGAGCTGATGCAGCAATGTTAAATCTTGCCCATTCCTCCATTATTTCAACATAAGCCCTAGCCTCGTGAATACATGCACCTACAGAAAGAACTCCATGGTTCAAGAGAATCACTATTCTAGGTACTTTAGCACCTTCGCCTCTAATAGCCTCAGCTACGTTTTTTGCTAATTCTACTGTACCTGGATGAGAATACGGTATTACTTTCACATCGCCTAGGATTGCGGCTGCCTCTCCATGTGTTACTTCTAATCTACCTGCGATAGTTGCCCCAAGAGTATAAGGAGAATGAGCATGAATCACTGCGTTTACGTCAGGTCTTACCTTATATACTGCTAAGTGCATATAAATCTCAATTGACGGTTTAAGATCTCCTTTCAGAATATTGCCTTCAAGATCTACTTTTATTAAGTCATCTGCTGTTAGGTCAACTCTTGGATATCCTGAAGGAGTGATCCAGATTTTATCTTCTCCAGGCATTCTAGCACTTTGGTTTCCTCCAGCATTATTTATCATACCTTTCCAGTAAAGGGTTTTTACGCTGTTCACCAGTTCTCTCTTAAGGCTATCCTCATTATTTTGACATAACTTACAAAAAGTGTTACCTATCATGTAAACCATATTTTCACCTTCTGCATTTAGGACTTGGATTAGCTATTTTATGCATAGCCCATATCCAGCATGTGCCTTCTTGGGAGACCATTGGGGCTCCCTTAGGGTCTTGTGGACTACATTTTTTCATATATAATGGGCATTCTGGAGGATCTATAGTACCCATGACTACTTCACCGCATCTGGCTCCAGCTACATGCTCATCTGAAGTTTTTGTCCTATCCTTCAAGCCGTATTGGACCCTTGCATCATACTTCTTAAAATCCTCTTTTAATCTAAATCCCGCTCGAGGGAAAACTGCTACACCTCTAACATAACCTTCATCTAGATCGTAAACTTTTTCCATAACTTCTTGCGCTTTAATGTTACCTTCCCATGTTACTGACCTAGTATATTCATTCTCAATTTTAGGATATCCCTCTTCGATCTGCTTAAGAATCATATAAATTGACATTAATACATCTAGAGGTTCGAAACCAGTAGCTACCATTGGTTTCTTTGATTTAAGAAAATAGGGATAATATGGCTTCAATCCGGTCACTGTAACAGAATGTCCAGCAGATATGAATGCATCTATTCCCAGTACATTAGATTCCATAACAGAACCTTGAATTGCTGGAGTATATCTATAGGATATAAGGAAGCTTAGATTATTGGGAATGCCCTTAAGTAGTTCGAAGGCGGTTGCAGGAGCAGTAGTATCCATTCCGACGGCAAAGAAGGTGAATTGTTTATTTGGTTCCATTCTAGCCATTTTTACAGCATCTTGAATGCCATAGATTACTCTAATATCACCGCCATTTGCCTTGGCTTCTTCTAATGACATTTTAGTCCCTTTGGCCCTACTCATATCTCCATATGTTGTCACTACTATACCGTCCAAGGCTAGTTTTACTGCATCGTCTATGTCAGTGGCAGGGGTAATGCAAACAGGGCATCCAGGTCCAGCTCTTACTTCAACGTTGTCTGGCAGTAAACTTCTTATGCCATAATGCGTTATTGTCCACTCATGACTTCCGCATACGTGCATTATCATAATTCCCTCGTCTATTTTCTTCGCTAGTTCAGCTATTTTTTGTGTTATTGCCTTAGATAGTGTTGGGTCCTTATAATATCTTAGAAGAGATGAATAACTCATAGCTTACCACCAATAGCTTCATAAAAGTCTTGCTTTCTCTTTTCGTTAGATATACCGTTATTCATTTCTTCCCACATTTCTATAGTTCTTCTAGCCTCTACCTCATCAATTACTTGAATAGCATATCCAGCATGTACTAGAACGTAATCTCCTACATTTACGTTAACTAGAGATAGTAGAACGTTGTCCTTTATTGTTCCATTACCGAAGTCAACTTTACCGAAATCTCCATATATTTCTAAAACCCTTCCAGGAAATGCAACGCACAATTTAATCACCATATATTTTTTTCATTTCTTTAATTTCTCCTTCACTTAACTTATAGACAGGATAGTAGTTCTCGTCGACGTAAAGCATAGGCACTCCACAATGCTTTGGAATTTCAATTTCATAGTCACAATTTTTACATTTTAGAAAATCTATTTTTCTGAAGTTCCCCTTTTGAATAAATATCATCTCTTCTTCATGATGCTTTGGAATACGCATCTCTTTTTCGCAAATCATGCATACTAGCTTTCCCATCTTTATCACCTAACATATTCTAGGTACGGGGTCTCCAATTGGTCGACTTATGTATCTTTTCCCTCCAATTATTGTCTCTAAGATTACCCCTTCTATATCCTTTCTAACTTCACCTATACTCTGAGCGTCTTTACCTAGAGGATCGGACCACAAGGCGTTAAGTACATCATTTTCATATTCTGGAGAAACTGCAAGAACTGCTTTACCTTCATTACCTAATTCAAGAAGATCTAATCCTAGGAATTCAACAGCAGATTTTACCTCTTCTCTTGCTGGTATTTTTTCCTCCTTTATGTAAATCCCTAATCCAGATTTTTCAGCCCAATCGTTAAGGAGATCCGCTAGTCCACCTCTTGTAGGATCTTTTGCGTCAGCTACACCTCCAACTTCCATTACATTGAGCATAGTTCTGTTTAGAGGAGCAGCGTCAGAACTAACGTTAACTTCAAAGCCTATTCCTTCTCTAGAGGACAGTATTGAAATAGCGTGATCACCTATAGTTCCGGTAACAATTATTTTATCTCCAGGTCTAAGATTTAGTGGAACTAGCCAGTTCTTAGGTTCTCTAGTTTTTCTTAGATTTTGGATATTATGATCTAGTTGAGAAGGCCTTACACCTATCCCAGCAGTGTTTATTATTATACCATCTATTTTACCCCTTTCCATAACTTTTGTATCTCCAGTAACTACGTGAACTCCGGCCTCTTTTGCAGTCGAAAGTATTCCATCGGTTATCTTTTTTAAATCTTGAATAGGAAATCCCTCTTCTAACACTACACCTAAGCTTAGAGCAATCGGTTGTCCACCCATCATAGCAACATCGTTTACCGTCCCAGTAACGCTAAGTCTCCCTATATTGCCCCCTTTAAAGAATATTGGTCTAACAGTATACGAATCAGTAGTAAAGATGATGTTGTTTATTACTGCACCATCATCTAAGGCGTTTAAGCCTATTTCTCCATATCCATCGTAAAGCCCTAGGAAAACATCTTTAATCAAAGAATTCATGTATGAACCTCCAGCTCCATGCAATAGGGTTACGATCTCCTTTTCCATGTTTATCATATACTTTTTTGAATAAACGCTAATAAGAATTTCCGTGAATATTATGAATGTTAAAATGAATACAAGTTTAACTAATATTAAATATGGACTAATTAATCTGATTAAAAATAAGTAGATTTATACTCAAAGGAGAGAAAAATAATTTTGAACAATACTATAAATTTATTATTTAGAAACTAACCAAGTCTTTAATGTTATTAATGTAATTATATAAAATAATGAGAACATTATTCCAGATAGGTAAACTAGACCATAAAAATACCATAATGCAATACTAAATCCCCATAAAAGCTGAGGTATCCATGAGAACAAATAAGCGATTTTGAAGTTTCGTATTACGTTAAACTTTAGTGGAGCTATTCCTAGTACTATGCCGCAAATGGTAGCTATACCGTAAGGAATCTCATTTAAGGTTAGGGCGTAATATACTGAACCAATACTTAAAAATAGATCTACGATAAGAAAGGAAATATACTTTCCAATATCTATTTTATTTTTTAAGAAATTGAGAGTAAAATAAATAGAAAAAATTAGTGATATGATAGAGGCAAAGACGTTTGCTTCTTTGATCGGATCATAAGGTAAGGGAAGAATAGAATGAGTCATCTGTGACGCAATATTTGCCCCAGCTAAGGACAGAGAAGAAAGTATTATTGGATAAGGATCTTTTTTCTTAATACAGAGATACGCTATCTCTGGATATATCATAAGAAGGAACATAAATGAGTTAGGTAATTCCATTAGTGATATAATTATTCCTATTGGCGTAACAGTTACAGTTGGTACGTCTGTAGCATAAAAGTCTAGGCTAATTACTGCATTTGAGAACCCCCTTAATATTTCATAATAAGTAAAACTCATTATAATCTCATTAATAATTAAGAGAGAAATTAGAGAAATATTGTTTTTACCAAAATTTCTAAGAATAAATGGGATTGTTCCTAATATAATACAAATAAGAATGGACAAAATGATTTCTCCACTTCCTGCAAAAAGAGTTATATAAATCGAGCTAGACACGTAAAAGATAAAAAGAAGGATAAATGAGATAGTGAAATTTTTCCTATTCCCAAAGTCAAAGGCAAGAGCTATTCCTATTGTCATAAGAGCTATAAATACAATATAGGCAATTATTAAAGGATTGGGCATTGCATGATTCTATTAAGCGTATGGCTATTTAGCTTTACTTTTAACATGGCCTAATATAGGGAAAAGCCGGTATAATAACATATACCTTAGTTTAATGATTCGTGGTTAATACCGTGAGTTCTCTTTATTTATAGTAAAGTGTTAATATATTCAAAAAATAATAGTTTATTTTTTTAAAGGAAATAAACTAAAAAGCAATGTTTTTATATACGAATCGGGTAGGAATATTAATGGATGGAGTTCATACCAGGTGATAATATGGGAGAAGCGAAGTGGTTAAAAAGAGAAGTTCTTCATATCCTAGACTTAATTCCTCTTTCCACCTCTAGTGTTGCTCCTACTTTTAGTATTGCAGCAGCCTACGGAAGTATGGTGGCAATTATGGGGCCTAATGCTATAATGGCCGTAGTTGTTAGCTTCCCACTCTTTCTCTTCTCTTCTTTCATTTTGAGGAAGTTAAATAGAAAATCTCCACATGCTGGAGCTTCCTATCATTGGGGTATGAAGTTTATGGGGAAGAAGTATGGTTCCTTTCAATTTTGGGTAGTAACTTTAGCCTATTTTCTGTCTTTACCTCCAATAATAATACCTGCAGGAGAATATACGCTTGACCTTCTGTATAGGCTTGGTATAATAACTAGAATGATAGAGATGAGCGTATTCTGGGACTCGATCGTGGGAATATTTTGGGCAATATTTGCTTCTATTCCATTACTTTTAGGGGCAAAACCAACTGCTAGATTTACTGAGGTATTTCTCGTTATGGAACTAATTATTCTCTCTTCCTTTATAGTGCTGGGTTTAATCTCTTTACCAGAACACGTTATTAATCAATTTAGCTGGAATTGGTTGTTTAGTATCTCTTGGATTTCATCTCTTCCCACTTTTTTAGGCCTAGCTGCGACAATGGTTATAGTAGCAACCATTCTAGATGGTTGGGAAATCGATTCCTATTCATCTGAGGAATCAAAGAAACCACACAAATGGCCAGGTACTTCTGGTATAATTGGTCTGGTCTCTGTTTTCATTATATATCTAATAACAATGCCAATCATGACAATTGAAACTCCAATTTCAGCTTTGAGCGTATCAGTTGATCCTCTAGCAAGGTGGGCTTCCTACGTAATTCCTGGGTTTGTTTGGTTAATGGATATTGCTGTAATTGCTTCAACAGCTAGTTCTTTGTGGCTAACTGCTTATATTTTGAGTAGAGCTTGGTACGCTGCTGGAAGAGAAGGTTTAATGCCATCGTTTTTTTCTAAAGTTAATAAGTATGGTTCACCATCTTCTGCAATAATTATAATGACAATAGCCGAGATCGCAGTTCAACTCCTTGAACTTACTTCTCCAACAATTTTGTCTTTCTTCGTAATAATGTTAAGTGCAGCAGGCACTTTTTTGCTTATGGAGTTTGGTATCGATGCTCTTACTTCTACTTTTATATTCTTTAAACAAAGAGGAAATTGGTTTTACAAACTAATCTCTCCAATAACTGTAACTGCCATGTTCTTGATTATAAGTCTTGGGATAGTTAATTCAGCCACTGTATTTGGAATACCTAGTCTCAATTACCTGATAATAGTTATAGCTATGCTAATTCCCGGGATATATTTTATGTCTAGATCCAATAAGGTAAAAATTATTATTCCAAGTTACATACTCAACCTTGAAAAACAAGAAATGCATAAAGAACAAGAAAACAGTAAGTGAAAACGTATTTTACTTCTTTAGATAAAATTCCATATAACTTTTAGTTTAATGGCTAATTGGTCTTTTTTAGCTTAAATAAGAAAAGTTATATAACTCATAAAAGATATATAGAGTTGTATGTCGAGTGTACCCTCGTTTAATCTATCTCAAGAGAAAGTATCATTCGATGTGAAGTGTAAAGAGTATCTTAAGTTATGGTTAGAATTAAAAAAGGAATTAGATGCAAAAAATGTAAAGGCTTTAGTATACGGTTCTGTAGGAATATTTTATAGATTATCATCTGTAGATGATGCAGTAGAATTGATGAAACTTTACAGAAAGAATGGTCCACAAGATATGAATGTAATAGTAATGGAGAAAGATCGAGAAGTATTTAAGGAAGTTATACAAAAGGCTGGATTCACTCCATATTATCATCTAGAATTTACGATCGGAAACTTAGCTGGAATGTTCTTTCTTGATAACTATATTATCAAGGTTTATTACATGGATGAAATGAAATTTAATCACGATATTCCAATAGATTGGAGTGAGTTTCTAGCATTTAATTTGACCGATCTCTTACTTAGTAAATTACAGATACACTTTCCTTTAGATAAAGATATTGCTGACATTATAGCGATCATATTAAAGGATGAAGAAATTTCACGGAGCAAGATAATAGAGACAATATCAAACGATTATGGATTATGGAAGGACTCTATATCAAACTTAGAAAAAGTAAGGCAATTAGCTTCAAGGCTTGAAATGGATAATCCTAGAGTTAAGGATAGATTAAAAAAAGCAATTGTTACTTCGATAAAAATTCATGGAGAGCTAATGAACTCTAAAAAGGGAGATAAATGGATTCCTAAAGGTGATGAAGAGAAGTATTGGAGAGACTTTTGATGAGAGGAATTAGTTTTTTTCTACTACTAATTTTCTTACTAAATGTCGTTCTAACTTATTCTCAGGAGGT
This sequence comes from Candidatus Acidianus copahuensis, assembly GCF_000632495.1. GTDB lineage: Archaea > Thermoproteota > Thermoprotei_A > Sulfolobales > Sulfolobaceae > Acidianus > Acidianus copahuensis. The sequence continues at coordinate 21,770 of NZ_JFZT01000057.1, forward strand.
ACAAATAGGTTATATAAAATATACTATATTTTTGTCTAACGATAGTATTGTAGAGACAAACTCTTCTAACTTATTCTCTCCTATATCTCCTTCAGAAATGGTAGTGGATAGTTCTGGAAACGTGTTTGTTGCTGCAGTCAATACAATTTACGTATTAAAGAATAATGGAAATATAAGTAAAGAAATTAATGTGAGCGGTGTAGAATATTTAACATATGATCCGAGATCACAAGTCATTATTACAACTAGTGGAACTTTACCGAATCACGTAATCTCATTCATAAGTGATGATAATTTATCATTGCTTGATCGAGACTACTTAAGCGTCTATCCTCTCTCTATAGCTTATGACAACGTTTCTGATAAGGTAATTGTAGGCCTTATAGGCGGTATAGGAATCCTTAAAGGAGATAACATTACCGATATTGTGAGAATGCCAGGAATTGTATCCTCTTTAGCCGTTAATAATATAGGTAATATATACGTTGTTGGATACAATTTAAGCGCAAACAGAGGATTTTTTTCGATTCTAGACAATAATTTTACTGTAAAACTAGAAGATAACTTTAGCACTTTTTTTAATTTTGTTAGCTACATTAATGGAAAAACATATATAGGAGGAGATGGTTGTATTTTAATATATCAAAATAATACTTTCTCAAAAATCACTTACTTGGGCGAGGATTTTTATGGAATGGCTTATGATCCTATAAACGATTTAGTTTACGTCGCTGCTCATAGCTTATACGGTCCAGATTTTGTTCTTGTGATTAAAGGCACAAACATAGTTGGAAGAATATATGGAGTTGTAACTCCAATTGATATTATATTCAACCCAGTAAGTAAGCTCATATTTGTATCAAATTTTTTCTCTGGTACGTTGTCTATCATATCCCCAGGGAAACCTCCTGAAGGAAATACACAAGAGGTAACTCTTCCCTCTAATTCCTACGTTTCATCCGCCTCAAGTACGGGTATAAATATGTTAAAAATTATAATCATATTAACAATAGCTCTATTCTTTATAGCATCTTTATTTCTTAGAAAACTAAAAAGATTCGGCTAGTTGTTTAAGATCTTCCCTTATTTTTGAAGGTAATTGTATATTGATAGTATAAACGAAAGTTGGTCTACCTTTCCCAGCAGATCTCGATTTTGATCTTTCTACAAAACCCCTCTCATTTAATATCTTCAATGATTTTATAACGCTTGATTTATTTACATTGATTCTTTTACTTATCTGATTCGCTGTGGCGTTATTTAGTTCTGTTAGTGCCTTTAACACCATTAGATCTGTCTCAGATAAACCATAGATCGCCTTTATAAGCTGATCTGATCTGACTTTTAGCCCGGAATTCGTTGAGAGAACTGAAGAATATCTGGAAATACTCTCTCTTTCCATATTAGAATGAATTTATATAAACTTGAATATATAGTTTTCTGAAGATTGTGAGTAGATAGAAATTTCTATGATTAAGGTAAAATACTAACATTTCATGGAGTTTAATATAAATAAATTTTTATAAACTTTCATAATGATAGTAAAATATGGGCTTTGTAGAATGGGTAGACTCGCTGAAAAGGAAGACTCCATTTAAGGTCGTTTATTTCTGGACTGAATGGTGTGAAGGTTGTGAGGAAGAGAAGAAAGAACTAGAAAAAATAGAGAAAAATTGGGATAATCTAGATTTTATAGAAATTAACGCTGATGAGAGACCAGACCTAGCTATCAGATATTCTCCTCAGATCTATCCTTCTATATCCTTCATCTCTGATAGAGCGGTAATAGGAGGAACCTACGGATATGTGGAGTTTGCAAAAATAAATGAATTACTTTTAATCACCTTGGACTTAGTTCAAGGCGGTGGAAAGATAATAACACCTATAACTGTTCCTCATAGTGCTCAAAAGGTTAGCTGGAGACAAGCGGTTAACGAGATAAGGAGAAAATGTTTAGCTTTTTTTGACATAAATTTTGGAGGTTTTGAAAAATCGCCTAAGTATTATTTACCTAACGTTCTTAGATTTTTGTTAAAAATGGGAGATCCATATTCCCTTGAAGTGGTTAAATACACATTAGATGCCGCTATATATTATCTATGGGATGATGGGTTCTACGCTTATTCAAAATCAGAAGATTGGAAAGATCATAGTAACGTTAAATTAATTGATGTAAATGCTGATATGATATTAACGTTAATTGAAGCATATAAAGTTACAAAAGATGAATACTACTTGGACTACGCTATAGAGACGGGAAACTGGATTTTACAATTTGGAGATCCCTTTTTTCCAATAGCAATAGTAGATGGAAGGAAAATGGGAAAACCATTACTGGACGTAAATAGCAAAGTCGGGGAAGCAATATATAATCTGTATTTATTGTTAGAGGATAAGACATTTTTACAAGTTGCAGAAAAGCTTGCAAGAAATCTTACAGTTAAATCTCACGTTATAGGTGAAAATGGCCCTATTTTTCTTCAGGATCTTTCTTACTTACTTAGATTCTTGGGAAATATGGGAAGAGGTAATCACGTATTAGATTATATCATGGAAAATTTTTATGGTGGTGATGCGTTTTTTGACACTACTAAAGACCATGCTATGTCTCAGATGATAGGTAGATTTAAGTTAATAGATAGCAACTCAGTGTTAGCCCAAGCCCTTTTAAGTATGGGCAAGATAGATCTTGCTCAGAGAATTTCTGAATATTTTCTTGATAAATTTCAAGAATTCGCATATTTTTCACAAGCAGATTATGGAAGTCTATTGGCGAGCCTAAATGGAATTGCGTAAATTCTTTCTCTTAATAGTTATAGCAGGCCAAATACCCTTTATTCTAGAAATTATTAGTATGTTAGTTACTCCAGGATTTTTCAACTCTCACTATGGATACTTCACAGTAGTGAATTACTTCTTCCTCTTTGCAATACAGTTCACTTTAATATTTGCGCTATATTTCCCATTAAGTGATAGTAAACTAAAGTACTCACTTCCGCTTCTTCTAATTCCCGTAATTGGGCAGATTATGGTTGGAGTTTATATAATTCTTAAAATTAAAAATGGAAAGAAAATACTTTATACAGTTTTATTTTATATAATCTATATTTTTTCCATTATTTCTTCAAACTATGTTGCTATTCCAGAATTTCCAGCTTCAGCCTCAGCGTTAAAGCTTTTTAGCGCAACTTTAGGTATAGCTGACGCCTTTAATTTAGGTTTTCTTTTATACATATTTTATTTATTGGGGAGATTCAATAAAGCTTAGCACTCTGTCAACCATTTCCTGTAAGCAATGTCTTCCCCATTCGCTGAGTCCTATTCCTTCAGTTTTCTCAGCTTCACATTCAAATACTGTAGTATCTTCAGGTAAGGCTCCTAATGATCCTGCTGCTGAGATAAAAGAATCTATATCCATAAAATAGCCCCTCATTCCCATGGTTATATCTGTCCATCCCATAACGCTATCTCTATCGATAGTCGGTCTATAGATCCTTAGTTCTTTATTTCCCCTTTTTTCTGAGGTAAGAATTAGAAGGCTATTTGGAGAAATTATCTGAAGAAAAGAAGCAGCTTTTATAGCGCCTAGACTGATATCCATCACGTTGATATTGTGGTTTCTTAATTCCCTAGCAGCGTCTAGCGGTATACTATAGTCTCCTTGATAAAAATATCCTAGCGCGCAAACTTGTACGCTTTTCATGTAAACACCTCTAAATGGTGAGATTTTAAGATTTCCTTACCTTCCGAAAGAATGATTTCAAAAGCTCTTTCAGAGAATTTTCCAAATCCTTTTATTAATCCTATTTCTAGAGTTATACTCTTGTTAAGTTCACTAACTTCAAATCCATATTCTTTCCCTTCATGGGCCCACATAACTCCTATGTCGATTTCACGTCTTTTAATTGCGCTTGGTATATCTTTATTATAAAGTATGTATTTTCTAAGCTCATACTCCTTCCCATAATCTAAACCTATTTTACCCAATGGTGAAAAGTTAGGGTCTGGAATTCCAAGGGTCTTCCATTCGTTTTTCTTTATATATATTAGGGAAGGCTTTAATTTGCAAAGCGGCTTTACTGCGAAAACTATGTCCCATTCCTTTAGTGCTTTCATATCATTCGATGGTAGTATTACCACTTTGGGCGGTTTATCTAAAATTAATTTGCCTAGCCTAACTTTGTCATTAAATATTTGTCTAATCAATATTCCTGAGGGAAACACTTCAGCGAAGTATTTTAGAAAATTCCTTTTAAGAACAGAATCAATTTCGTTCATAGCTACGTTTAACGATGCGTCAAAGAAAATTACGTTTTCACTACTTATCTCGCCCCAAAGCTCATTTATTTGATAATCTTGGCTTAGGTCAATCACATTTATAACTTTGAGAAAAGAGATAATAAACTTATTTTTAGATTATCTAATCTTTAGTTTATATAGTATTATTGAGTTATCTTGATTTATCTGATTGTTGAGCTATATGCTTAAAAAAATTTATATATCAAGTATCAGAGAGTATACCGGGGATGTGGTTGAAAAATGAGTAGTCATAAGGGAAAGGGTGTAACTAGGAGAGATTTTCTAAAGCTTTCCGGAGTTACAGCTCTTGGTACCACGTTAGCAATATCAGGATTATCATATCAAGACCTAGTAACAAAGGCAAAAGATCCTGATCAGCCAATCAATATAATATGGACAGGAAATGGATGGTGCGGTGGGAACACTATAGCTTTCTTAGACGCTATGAATCCATCGCTTGAGGATGTCTTTACTGGTGTTTATTTCGATGGTAAATCAATTCAATTAAGACAACCTAGTATTTCAGATCTCGGTCTGATAAACTTGGTATATCACCCTATTCTGATGCCTCAGGACAGTATGGCATACGCGACAATGGAACAAGCATTAAATGGTGAGCTTGATCCATATGTGTTAGTAGTTGAGGGAACGATGTTTGATGAATTTGGTTTATATTATAAAAAGCCCTCTGGATCGTTCTGGTGTTCTGCTGGAAGAAAGCCAGACGGTAGTGTGTTGCTTTGTGACGAATTTGTATTTAACTTAATGAAAAATGCATATGGAGTAGCAGCTACTGGAGCGTGCGCGACATATGGAGGAATTCCGTCAACTACTAACGGTTTAGGTAAGAGATCTCCAACTTATGCCATGGGGATGTTAGATGATCCTTACAGGGGAATTAATGGTTTTCCATATTACGCTTACCAGGTATATCAAAAGGATCTGGCTCCTGACATAATAGATGAGAACATATATTCTGTTACAGGTTCATCTATTAACACTGCCTATCCTGGGCCAAGTTATCATTGGAAAACAAAGAGCGGTCTGCCTATAATATCCATAGCAGCAGATCCTCCTGCAGGGGATTGGATTATGAGAACTCTCGTTTCATTAGTTTTATATGCAAGAGGATTAGGACCTAATCCTGCTGACGATTTAGACGTGTTTAATAGACCTAAGTTCTTTTATGGAAATGAGACCCATCAAAATTGTCCGAGGGCGGGCTTTTTTGCAGAGGGAAAGTTTGCGTACGAGTTTGGAGACCCTCAATGTACATATAGTTTAGGCTGTAAAGGTACTGAGGCCAACAGTCCAGCGCCTAGATTAGGATGGATAGCTGGAGTAGGAGGCTGTACAAGGGGAGGAGTATGCATAGCATGTACGGCACCTGGATTTCCTGATCTTTATGAACCGTTTTACGCTCCTCCTAATGCCCCAACTGTTCCTAGTACAACACTGTTTGCCGCAGCAGCAGCTGCTGGGATAATAGTTGGAGTTGGAAGTTACGCTCTATCGAGGAGGAGGAGGGCACCTAAGGGGTGATATGAATGGCAACCTCTTCTCCATATTACTTTACGTTTGACTGGACAAAACCAGTTCTAATTGAGCCAGTAGTCAGAATTAAGCCAGAGCTAGGAATACAAGTTACTTATGACTCAAATATAAGTAGAGCAACTGATGCTTATGCCTCTGCTGGGATGTTTAGAGGCTTTGAAATTTTCATGAGAAGTAAGCCAGCTCCAGATGTCATAATGCTAAGCAGTAGAGAGTGTGGGATTTGCGGTGAACATCACCAATATATAGAGAGAGTTGCTCAGGAAATGGCTCAAGGCGGTAATCCACCTCCTCCCTTAGGGTTAGAGGGTATTATGCTTGCTAATGACGCTGCAATGAGTTATGATGCCACAGCTCATCTTACAGCGTTAGGTGGACCTGATTGGAGTTCATTATTCTTTAAAATTGCTGGTTACTTTCCACCACAAATATATGAGATTGCTCAACAAACCCCTCTTAGTAAAGTTGCCCAATATTCAAAAGCCTTCCCTATGGGAGCACCGACCCAATTACAGATGGCAGGAACCACGATAAATACTATTGCTGATTTAATGGACTCATTAGTACCAATAATTGGAGCCTACTTCCTTGAAGGAGCATATTCGTGGAGAATTTGGCATGAAGCTGAAGTACTTTACTACCTAAGAATACCGCACCCAATATCTATGGTTCCAGGTGGCATAGGTGTACCTCCTACAGTTGAAAATATGCAGAGGTATCTACAAAGGATGATCGACGGAACGGCGTGGATGATGAAGCAGATGGCTGCTTACGAATACCTAGATCTATTTCTAGCAGACTATGATAACGTGTTTGGAATACAAGGCCTTTACGATAAGTTAAATGGAACACTAGGTTTTGCCGAAGAAGGAAACAGACCAGGTAACTTTGTATCATATGGACAAAGTGATGTGTCAGAAGCTCCTACTGTAACTCCCTCAAGTACTACTGTTTCACCTTATGATGCAACTTATGAAAATATGGGCGCATGGGGAAGGGCCAGGGTTATTAAACCTGGTTTAGTTATTCAGACAAGTCCTACTTCCGCTCCTCAACTTGTCACCAATGATTTAATAGATATTAATCTAGGTGTTAGAGAATTTGTTGAAAGTTCATGGTATACCCCATGGTATTCAAATGGTGCATTCAACTCTGAAGTACCATCAAACGTTTCTGGAATTACAGAGGATCCGATAGGCAACCCAGTAAGTTATTATCATCCATGGAGAAAGTGGACGATTCCAAAACCAGAACCAAGACCAATCCCAATGGCATATCCAATACCTTACTCATGGTCTATGTCACCTAGATTTGTTCCATATCAAAATCATAAGCCAATAAGCAATCTTTACTACAATGTAGAGGCAGATCCTATGGCTGTCATGTATGCCCAAGTACTTCAGCCTCAAGCTCCTACTCCTATATATACCTGCGAATATCCTGTAGGATATGGAATAAAGTATAACAGTAACGAAATGAGCGCCACTTGGTATCTTCCAACTGTTCGCTCGAGTACAGTGAAATTACCACCAGAGTTTCAGCAAGGAAGTGAAATAGAATTCAAGTATATAGCCCCTTATAAATTGTCTGGAGGAAAGATAGTTACTAACGCTATAGAAAGAATGAGAGCTAGAGCATTCATGGCCGGTATTGATACGATGGGAGCCTGGATAGCATGGCTTACAGCAATGAGTTATATTAAGCAGGGAAAAACCGAGGTTAGTTCAATGCCTCCATCGAGTTGGACCTACAAAAAGAACACGAATCAAGATGTAGCGATTGGTGTTGGAATGAAGGAAGCTCCTAGAGGTGCTCAGTACCATTCTGAGGTAATTAGTACGGGTATGGGAGTTAATGTACCCACAATTAATCCTCAGCAAATGCAACCAACAACAGTTAATGCAGGGCCAAGAGTAAAGTCAACTTATGATGATGGAATTCAAACAATTAAACCAGCGTCTCCAACTCACGGAGCTGGTACATTCGAAGAAGCAATAATGGGAAACCCAGATTATAATATACTAGGAACGCCTAGACTAACCATAATTCCTACAGATCAATGGGATGGATTTGAATATGCCCAAACCTTACGATCCTTTGATCCTTGTTTTGTATGCGGAGTTCACATTGCAATACCAAATGGCAGAGTGATCTACACTACCTTGGGTGCTCCTGTAGATTTATCAAACGCAATAAAGACTTTCTATAGATTTGCAATGAAGGTGAAGTAGATGATAGTAGCTCATGCTGCGATTGGGGCAAGTGGAGGTCCTGGAATCCCATTATCATTATACTGGTGGGCTCTTAATGTAGTTTTTCCGTTGGGTCTTCTCTTTTTTGTTTTTGGAACTATTTATAGAATTTCAAGGTATTTTATAGGGAGAAGAGCTCCCTCTTATGCTGTTGCCGGATTTGGAACGGAACTAAAAGAGGCAGTATCGGCGATTCCTACACCCTTTAAATCCGCTTCCAGGCACGATCCGTTTCTAATCGTTGAAACTATATTTTGGCATGTATTTATGTTGGGTGTGATTATAGTCGTTGGAATCCATATAATTGCATGGAATTATATCTTTGGGCAGATATTTGGCGTTTCTAATCCTTTATGGTTTCTCTTTGGCATTTCAACTCCAGAGCAATTTACTTCGGCATATCAGATGGGACTTCTTGGCTCAGCTTCATACACTCATGGAGGAATACTAAATCCCTTAGGTGCGTGGAATTCGGCTGAAGTATCTACATCTACTTTCGACCCGTGGGGTTTCTTGTCTATTCTTGTTAATGGGACTATGATGGCTTTACTTGCTTTAGCCGGTTTAGTAGGTTATCTAGTTACAAGGATTGTTGAAGACGTTACAGGGCATAAAAGGTTAAGTTCTTCTGGTGATTACGTTTTCCTGATCTTATTATTAGCTATTATAGTTTCAGGGTTAGCAGCTATGTATGATATTTCAATACCATACCTTGGTTTGCCAAATCAAGCCAACTGGTACGGTCTTCATATAGCATTAGTTGGGGCATTTATAGGTTATGTTCCATTTAGCAAGGGATGGCACATGTTTGGTTATTATTTAGGTAAAGGATTTAGAGGATATTCCTATGGAAAGAAGGAGAAGTGATTGTGGGGGGTTCAAGTTGGAGAAAGGTAAAATCAAGATAGGAAGACAGTTAGTGTCTAGGACTCTCGACGAGATATCTCCATTTGATGTATGGGGACTTCAGGAATGTATGAGATGTGGAATTTGTAGGTATACTTGTCCTTTCTGGCTAACCACTGAAAAATCTACCGATGTGCCTGCTTGGAGAACTTATGAAGTCAATAAGTTGTTCTCGATGTATTACACTGGATATGGGATAGTGGCAAGATATTTAAGGCTAAGGAAGCTAAAGGATAGTGAGTTTAAGCAGTGGTTTGATTCAGCTTATAACTGTACAGCTTGTGGTGGTTGCACTGAAACGTCACCTCTTGAGATCCCTAATTGGTATACGGCTATTCTACTGAGAAGAATATTACACTTTACAGGTTTTAATTTAGGTGTTCCGGAGAAATGGATCTCCAACGTTAAAGAAACAGGAAATGCCATGGGGATAATTAAGGAAAAATGGGTAGAAATTGCTAATTCTGTAGGCCTGCAAATTGATAAGAAGGGAGCAGAATTATTGTATGTTCCAAGTTCACTAGAGGTTAATTCAAATATCTTAGGGCAAATAAGTAAGATATTGGATGGTATGAATTCAAACTTCACAGTTAGTAGCGATATAAGTGATTCCGGATACTATGCGTATCTTGCAGGAGATTTTGAGACAGCACGAAAACGCTTCATGAATATATACGAAGAAGCTAAGAAGCTTAACGTCAAGAAAATTATAGTGTCTGATGGTTCCTCTTACTTTTTCTTAAGATGGCAAGGACCTAAATCCCTAAGATATAAACTCGATATTCAAATAGAACACTTAACTGAGACAATTTATAACGCATATAACGATAGGAGAGTGAAATTGGAAAAAGCTGATATCAAGGATGATGCTACAGTTCATGATTCAGAATTTCTAAGTAGGCTCGGAGGGCTACATAAACCTCCTCGGGAGTTGATGAAGATTGTCCTACCATCGTTCAAGGAACCAAAACCTGATCCGTCATCTCATGTGCTTTTTACTTGCGGGCATCATTTGGAGATGATTCCAGAGAAGAAGGAAATTGTAAAGAAGGCAAGGCTCTATGCTGCAAAACAGCTGTCCAATTGGGCTAAGACGGTGGTAACTTTCGATCCCAACTGTCAATTGTCTATGGAAAATGCTGTGAAGGATTCTCAAGGAATAGAGAAATCAATTTACTTTACTGAAGTATTAGCAAATTCGGTGAGATCTTGAGTTTCATCCTTAGATTATTTGCCAAATATTCTGGGATAGATGAGGCTATTAAGACTGTTGCTAACGAACTCGAAAGGACAATAAATGAAGACCAGGAGGTAATAAGATTGCTTTATCCAGGTTCTTGGCAGAAATCAAATGGAGTTGAAGAACTTAAAAAATTAGCTGAATCAGCTGGTGTTAAAGTAGAACTAAAGCAAGGAGTTGTGTTAGATCCTGTAAGAAGATCTACTGCACTTTCCTCAAACATGACACCCGTTGAAGTAGAAAATGCTGTAGATATATTATGGGAGATAGCAAAAAAATTTGGTGTGAAACTTGGAAGTAATTAGATCCTTAAATGCAATCCTTTTTTCTAGGTCATTTCCTATCTCATTTCTGAGAGAATACTTTAACAACACCTCTAATGTTTTTAACATAGATGATTGTAATGTGATCATAGAGGAGGATGAAAGAGTTCCGTCATTCGTAAAAGTTATTGAGATTTCATCTGAAGGGAAAAAGTCCCAGGAAACTTTTGAGAAACTTCTTCGTTGGATGTCTCTGAAAACCAGATTAGATGAATTTGTCTGGGCCTATCACGTAGAGTTCACAAGTAAATTAGAGAAAAGTTATCCGTTGTCAGTTCCATCTACTCTTCCTTTGGTTGGAAACTTAATGCTAAAGGGGATAATATTAAGTAATGTAAAGGATTTAGATATGCATCAAAGAGAATTCTCAATTGTTCAGATAGATAATGAGTTAAAGGTTATAAAAAGGACGAAGAAATATATTGGTCTATCCAAAATAGAGAAAGAAGCAGAGAATCTAATAAACATTGTTTTTAATGGTGAGACATCAATACCTAACTAAGATCATTAATCCTTGTAGATAATATATATAAAAAGTTTTTAGTGTTATAAATAGAACCTTTATATAGTAATATATTTTATCAAAGTGAAGTTTATGAACTAGTTTGTTTTTTTTAAATAATTATACGATAATATAAGAAAGTTTTCAGTTGTATAAGTAACCACCAAGATTTAGATCTAGTAAATACATAATCTATTTAGCATAAGAATTTTAACATCTATAGCATTTGAAACTTTCTAGATTAAGTAGCACCTTCTATAATTTTTTTAAGAAAGAATCTCCATAAATAGTAGTTTTAAAGTTTTGGATTAAGGAAGAAGATTTAGTGGAGGAGTTTTGGAACTATTTCAGATTTTAGGATGGATAGAGATTTTTAAAGCGATCTTTGATATTTTTGATGAGTTATACATTGATGATATTCGTTGCACAGAGGTGTGGAATGATATGTGTCTGGAGGGTTCATGTCGTTGATCCCACATAAGAACATTTAATGAGATTTTTCTTAAGGTTCTAGAGTCATGATCTTCTGCAGCTCCTCAGAGGACATATTACAACATGGAATTAGGTAAAATTAAGTTAAATCCCCAAACATATATGACCTAGATAAGTTTTTGGAAAAACAATAGTTAGCAGTTTCACCTAAATTATGATATTTTTTATGTATGTTATGGTTTTTCTCCAAAACGCAACACTTTCTCCCTTCAGAAATACCTATATATCGTAGAACACAATATAAATCTAATTCCCAGAATGCGGATAATGTAGATCCGAATTAGGAACCATACGAGAGCTGGAAAAAACTAAAGATGTGCTGTTTTCCCATGTCCCCGATGTCTTTGATAACACTTTTAAGGATGTGGGAGGGGTTACCTCACTAATGGATCGTGACGATGAGTGTTGACTCAGAGCGTGGTGAGGCCCACGGGTTTATGGACATGGCAATAAATGTCCGTAAAGCCCAAACCACACATAAAGAGGCCTGTATTCAGTGATGAAGAAATAATTAAAAAATTAAACGGAAGATGAACTAAAAGGTCTACATGGTTTTACTTTGATTAGACTCTACTAAAAAGAAAAAATCAAGCTCTCTCCTTGACTTGTTCTTTAATTGGAGATCTCTGTTCCTTTCCTCTAACTGCGGAAAACACTAACGCTAGAGCCAATATTGCTATAGAGGCGAAGAATGCAGCATGAATACCTCCTAAGAATTTTCCAGCAACTCCACCTATCAAATTCGATGTTCCTAGAAATACCTCAAATGCAACATATCTAGGAACAGTTAAGGACGCAATAGTAATTGCAATTACATAACTTAATACTATTCCCATATTTGCAAGAGTTCTGAGCATTCCGGATATACTTCCGTATAATTCCTTAGGGGAATTAGCCATTACCGCACTATTATTTGCAGGATAGAACATTGACGAACCAAGTCCGCCTATTATTGACGCTAATATTATGTCTAGATATGGAGTGTGAAGGGTTAAAGAAGTATATATGAAGGCAGCTATCATCATCATACCAATACCAATAGTTGCAGGGATTCTTGCACCTATTTTATCTGATAATCTCCCAGCAAAAGGTCCTAACATGCTAGCTATAACATAGCCTGGAACTAGCAGTACAGAAGCGTTGAAGGGAGAGAGTCCTCTAATTCCTTGTAAATACATTATAAGAATAAAAGCTGTTGCAAGATATCCAGAGCTTTGGAGAAAGGATGACATAAGAGAAAAGCTAAGAACCTTATTTTTAAAAGCTCTAAAATCTATAACCGGTGATGTAATTCTTCTTTCTAGAAATATAAATGGGAATAATAAAATGATTCCTATTATTATTAGGCTTATATCGACGTAGTTAATTCCAGAACCTGCAATTGAAGCTGCACCATAAGTTATTAGCGCTAATAAAGTTCCCAATAACGTTGTTCCAACTAAGTCAAACTTTTTACTAACCTTATTTACATCTTTTATTACCTTTAATCCCACTGAGGTCGCAGCTATACCTATTGGCACGTTAATATAGAATATATACCTCCAACCGATGAATGTCGTTATTATTCCTCCTAATATAATACCCAATATAGCTCCAACATTCCAACCTATTGACGTATAACCGTAAGCCTTTCCTCTCCTATTTGGTGGATAGTAGTCAGCTATTATTGCACCACTATTTGCCTGTAACATTGATGCTCCAATAGCTTGAATAGCTCTCGAGCCTATTAGGAAAATATCAGTTGGGGCAAATCCGCATAACGCAGAACCGATTATAAATATAATAAAGCCAATGTTATATATCCTAGCTCTGCCGTAATTATCTCCTAACCTTCCTAACTGCGTAGTAAGTACTGCGGCTATTAGTAGGTAAATAAGGATTACCCAGATAATTGTAAATAAATTTGAATGAAGGGACTGGACTATTGTAGGTAAGGCTAATATAACAATAGTCGAATCTATTGCAGCCATCATTGTCCCAAGAACTACTACAAAAGTCACAACTGATACTCTATCCATATATAGTCTTCTTGTTTAGCGGCATAAAAAAGTTTTCAAACCTAACCATTTAAAAAATCAAAAATTTTCTATATCTTTAAATTATTTAGATAGTGGGGCTCTTCCTAATGGAGGTTTTACTCCTAAGCTTTCAGCGACTACCTGAATTAATCCTGTATACCATGCGGCTATAGCTGTTAATATTCCTATATAGCCGCCAGCATGAACAACTGCTAAATTAGAGATCATTGTTCCTATACCTAGAAGGAAAAAGGTTATCCATAAAAGCAGGAACGTAGTAAATAGACCTAAATTACTTTTAAAAGTTCCAAACCACATAGCGAGAGTGAATATTCCAAATGCTATAAGAACAATCCCAACTCCTTGGTTCGTAATTCCCGGTAAAATTCCCATTGCTGAAATGAAGTACCATTCCCAAAAAGCCCCATAAGTAAAGAATGCCACATATCCAAATGTATTTCCAGCCCTCCATTCTAGGATTCCAGCTAGAAGTTGTGCAAGCCCTCCATAAAATGCTGCCAAGCCTAAAACTGCTCCAACCCCTTGGGTTAATAGACCAGAATTATATATGCTTAATACTAGAGTTGTAAGTGCGAAACCAGATAGACCTAAAGGCGCAGGATTTGCCCTTTTTTGTTCTGTCATGAGAAATGCCTAAAGTTAAAAGTTTTTAAAAATCACCTATTACTTTTCATGAAAGTAAAATACTTTAATTTTTCAAATAAAGTTTTGTTATGTCTGTAACTTGGGCACTTCCATTTAACATAAAAATTAACTCTAGATCGATCAAAAGCGTATCGCCTCAAATTTACAAGGAAATTCATTCAGGTACTCTAAAGAACTTTAAGGAATTCTGGGCTAGTTTAGCTTCAGAACTTGAGTGGTTTAAGCCATGGGAAAAAATTTTAGATGATAGTAATCCACCTTTTTACAAGTGGTTCGTAGGAGGAGAGATAAACGCCTCCTATTTAGCTGTGGATAGACATGCAAAGACATGGAGAAAAAATAAAGTAGCGATAATTTGGGAAGGAGAACCAATAGATAACGATAAGCCTAAAGACATAAGGATCCTAACTTATGGAGATTTATTTAGAGAAGTTAATAGGACAGCATATATGATGAAGGAGAAACTAGGATTAAAGAAGGGAGATCGTATAGCGATTTACCTTCCAATGATTCCAGAGCTTCCAATATTTATGCTTGCAGCGGCAAGGCTTGGAATACTGTTTACGGTAGTATTTTCCGGATTCAGTTCTGACGCTTTAGCCGCAAGAATTATCGATTCTAATGCAAAGGCCGTCATTACTGCAGACGGTGGTTGGAGAAGAGGTAAAATAGTTGACCTTAAAGGGATAGTAGATAATGCTTTAGAGAAAGCTCAGGTAAGTAAAGTAGTAGTTGTTAGGAGAATTGGAAATAATACGAGGATTGTTAATGGGAGGGATTATTACTATGACGAATTAATGAAGGATATTCCGTGGAATATATACATAGAACCTGAGAGGATGAGATCAGAGGATCCGCTCTACGTGCTATATACATCTGGAACTACTGGTAAACCGAAGGGAATAGTTCATGATATAGGAGGTTATATGACCCTCCTTCATGCTACAATGAAGTGGGTATTTGATGTAAGAGAAGATGATATATTTTGGTGTACTGCGGACATAGGTTGGGTTACAGGTCATTCTTACATAGTGTTTGGACCTCTCCTTGAGGGTCTTACAGAAATAATGTACGAGGGGGCACTAGATTATCCTCAGCCTGACAGATGGGTTTCCATAGTAGAGAGATACGGGACTACTATTCTCTATACTTCCCCAACTGCAATAAGGTCATTCATGAAGTATGGCGAAGAGTGGATTAAAAAACATGATATATCCTCTATTAGGCTGATGCATTCTGTTGGCGAACCTATAAATCCTGAGGCGTTCAATTGGTTTTTTAATAACGTTGGAAGAGGAGAAGTTGACTTTGGATCAACTTGGTGGATGACTGAAACCGGAGGTATAATAATTTCTAATCTCCCTGGATACTATATGATTCCTATGAAGCCAGGGAGCAACGGTATGCCTATACCTGGTATTGAAGCTGATGTAGTAGATGAGGCAGGAATGTCATCTAAACCAGAAGAGAGAGGATATCTAGTCTTGAAAAATCCCTGGCCAGGAATGCCACTAACAATCCTTAATGATCCAGAAAGATACGTTAAGGTATATTGGAGTAAATTTCCTGGATTATTCTATGCCGGAGATTACGCTGTTAAAGATGAGGATGGGTATTTCTGGATTCTTGGAAGAGCAGATGAGGTAATTAAGGTCTCAGGGCATAGGTTAGGTACATATGAACTTGAGTCAGCTATTATAGAGCATCCGGCCGTAGCAGAGGCAGCTGTAATAGGCATTCCTCATGAAGTTAAGGGAGAGGTGCCAGTAGCATTCATAATTTTGAAGCAAGGATATGTAGGGGATGATAGGTTAATAAAAGAAATAATTAATTTAGCAAGGGAAAAAGTTGGTCCTATAGCCAATGTTGAAAAAGCTTATGTTGTATCTAAGTTACCTAAGACTAGGTCTGGAAAAATAATGAGAAGGGTAGTAAGGGCAGTTGCTAGTAATGCAGAAGTAGGTGATATAACTACTCTAGAGGACGAAGCCTCAGTAGACGAGATCAGGAGAGCAATAAAGGAATTCAAAGAGGAGCTTAACAACAGGAGTAAATAGTAATCAAAAACCAAATCTATAATTTTAACTAGAAACTTTAAAAAGATTTTTATACTATTTTACAGTATCTTTACCTTTCTTAGAGTTAATGGGGCAGAAAACTGTAAGAATGGAATAAATATATTCTTTCTAAAGAATATAAAGTCTATTTCTGATAATAAATTATATTTACCTTGGTCTTTCGTTTTAGATCTGTTGACGACAAATGTTAAGATTAAAAGTCTAATTGAAGTTTTTGTACTTAAAGACTCCTCTCATTTATGGAAACCAACGTCGAACAAGTGAAGATGAAGAAGCCTAGTTAATTTCTTGAACAACTGCTTAACTTTTATGTCTTAATGCTAAGTGTGTTTTTATATTTCTATAGGGGACTATCTATTCTTACCCTCGCAGTGATCTTTACTCCCTTAAACCTCAAAAGATAAAGATTTTAAAAATTAGAATCCAAACATATAGTAGAACTTAAATTTCGTAAAACAAGAGTAGTAGGAGGTGTTTTTTAGGTGTCTGACATGAGATTCGAATTCTTATTGCTTTCAAGAGTATTTAGGAGTATAGGAATAATATTTATAACATTATCATCTTCCCTATACTTATCTCTCCTAGGCTTCTCTCCTGCTCAAATAGGACTAATATTTCTAGGCGCGATAGGAGTTACCGCAGTGTTATCTCTTAGTCTAGGAATGTTTGGAGATAGAAAGGGATATAAGAAATCATTAATTCTAGGGGATTTGACTGGAGTGATAGCTGGAGTATTACTTTGGCATTTTAGTTTGCCTAGTCTTGCAGCTATAGCTTTTATAATAGGCGGGGTTGGGGGTGCAGCGGGTGGTATGAGGGGAGCATTCTCTACTGGACTAACTCCATTAGTTGCAAGTAATTGGGTTGATGAAGAGGAAAGAGTTAGAAAGATGAGCTTATTGATCTCTACCGCGTCATTTGCGGGTATAGGGGGAAGCATTTTGCTATCTTTAGTCTCAGTTGTAGGCAAAAATGTTATAGATGGTTATAGACTTTTCTTTGGGATTTCTGCTTTTCTCATGATTGCTTCTATAGCTTGTATTTCTCTTGTAAAAGAGGTAGAAAGGCCTAAGAAAACTACGAAAATAATGCAAAAATCTAGTGCTAAATATATTGGAAAAGTTATCTTATCAAATTCCTTGGCAGGGGTTGGGCTGGGAATGGCAATACCTTTATTACCTCTTTGGTATAAGTTAGCATTTCATGTTGGTTCATTTGAGATAGGTATTGTATTTACTATATCTTATATTTCAACAGGTATAGGTTCTCTCATTGCTGGAAAAATTCATATAAATCCTCTAAAGGTGGCCTCACTGACCAGAGCTCTTAATGGAATATTTCTACTTGCTATGGCTTTATCCCCTTTTTTTGGTCTTGCAGCTCTTCTTTATATTATAAGAGGTTTAAATGCAGGGATAGGTTCCCCTAATAGGACAATGGTTAACATAAGAGGAGTTCAAAGCGAAGATTATGGGACAGCGTCAAGCGTTCAAGGTATTGCGACTAGAGTTTCACAGATGAGTTCTGGGTTAGGAGGGTTCCTTATGGAGTACGCATTACCTCTACCATTAGAAGTTGGAGGCGTACTACAAGCTATTGGAGGTTACCTCTACTATTGGCTTTTAGGTGAGAGAGGACAGGAGGACGCTAAGAAAGTAGATGAGGGAGAAAAACGAAAGCCAACGCGTACTCTCGGTAAAAATTAAATACTTTAGTGTATTTAACTTGTGCTCATGCTCAAAAAGTATTGGTTCTTGTTGTTGGGATTTATCTCTTTTTCAATTTACGTAAAAATAGTCTCGGAATATAACGTTATATTTAATGTAGAACTGTTTCAGTTAATTAATTATCATCAATATGCTCCAATGAACTGGATAATGATATTCTTTTCTAAATATGGTAGAGAATATATCTGGATTCCTTTAACGGCAATTCTTCTTATTCCAAAAAAGTTTAGAAAGGTAGGATTAACTCTTGCAGCCTCATTTATCTTAGCAATAATATTGGGAGAGGCATCAAAGTATATTTTTGCACAACTGAGGCCCTTTTACTTTATACATGCTAACTTGCTAGTTCCAAAGCCTACAGACTACAGTTATCCTTCAGGACATGCCTTAATAGTAAGCGATGGGGCAATAGTCTTAACTGCGACATCACCAAAGTGGTTATGGATACCGTTTTTAATTGAGGCGATAATAGTCAGTTATTCAAGGGTTTATGTAGGAGTTCATTGGCCTGCAGACATATTAGGAGGTTGGTTATTGGGTGGATGGATTTCACTGTTTACAACAGATATGATGAAAAGAGGGTTATTACGTCCAGTTGAAAAACTGTTCAGATGTGAAACAAATTATCCTAAATAATTTTAAGTTTTCTTTACATTTCTCTCCTTCGCTCTTAAGGCTCTAGGTAACACCAAGTAAACGCAGAGATCTCCACACATTGTACAAGATCCAGCCTCAAATCCTTTGTACTGCCTATATATCTCTTTAGCTCTATCTTTATCAAATGTATAGGAGAACATAGATTTCCAATCTAATGAACCTCTGGCTATACTCATTTTGTTATCCTCTTCTCTAATCTTATTTCCCAATTTTACCATGTCTCCAATATGGGCAGCAATCTTAAATGCAATAAGCCCTTCCTTAACTTGATCTGGGTTAGGAAGCGATAAATGTTCAGCTGGTGTAAGGTAACATAACATATCTGCTCCTGAAGCAGAAGCAACAGCGCCTCCTATAGCTCCGGCAATATGATCATAACCTGCAGCTATATCAGTAGGAAGAATGCCTAGAACGTAATAAGGGATTCCTCCAGTAAGTTCTTTCTCAAGTTTCACGTCCATATCTATTTGATCTAATGGCATATGACCAGGACCTTCTATCATTACTTGAACTCCTTGCTCTAAACTCTTTTTAGCTAATCTTGCGTTTATCATTAACTCTCCAACCTGCAGTTCATCGTGAGCGTCGCCCGTTCCTCCTGGTCTTAGGGCATCGCCTAGACTTAAAACCACATCATATTCCCTAGCAATTTCGAGTAGATAATCAAAGTTACTATATAGCGGATTCTCCTTCTCGTTGTAGATTTCCCAGGCTGCCAATATTGTGCCTCCTCTACTAACGACTCCAGCAAGTCTTTTAACTTTCCCTATCCTCTTTGCGAGTTCAAGGGTTATCCCTGTGTGAACAGTTACGAAGTCTACTCCATCTTTGAAGTGTCTCTCTATAACGTTGAAGAAATCATCCTCCGTGAAGTCAATTACATACTTTCTTTTTGCAACCATCTCATAATAAACTTGATATATCGGTACTGTTCCGACGGGCATAATCGCCTTTTTAAGTACTTCCCTTCTCATGAGATCTATATTTCCTCCATCCGTTAGATCCATTATTGTGTCAGCTCCGAAAGTATTGGCAATTTCAACTTTTTTCATTTCCTCTTCAAGGATATAGTGGTCTGTCGACGCGCCTATATTTACGTTAACTTTAGTTGTTAAACCTTCACCTATTGCGGTGTATCTAGAAATATTGTCTCTATTTATGTTCTTAAATATCACCACTTTTCCTTTAGCTACTCTATCCCTAATCTTTTCAGGTTCAACACCTTCAACCTTAGAAATTATTTTCATTTCTTCTGTAATTGATCCCTCCCGTGCTTGTTGGATTTGAGTTCCCATATATAAGCAACTTATAAAGTAACTAATAAACATTATTTTAAGTTAGAACATCAAGAATTTTTGCCTATAGAAGAAGGGTAAAAAAGTAGAGCATGGAGAAATTATCAGTTCATGAAAACATTTTATAGTTACATTTAATTTATTAAAAATAATTAAAAATGTGTTGATTAAATTAATGGGAGATAGTATAATCTTCCCGATATTGATCTTTCCTTGTCAGAAAATTTTGACTCTCCATTTACCAATTCTTCACTGTGGAGGGAACGCAGATCTTTATTTACTTCCTTTTTTTTAAAAAAAACATGTTAAATGAAAGATCTCTGGGCAATTCATAAATTCATTGAAGGATCTTTGGACTCTTTTTATCTTGCGATTTTTAATATAAATAAAGTTCTCTCAATTTAATTTACAAAAAATAATAAAGTAGTCCTTAATCAATTACCTACGCGAAGAAAGCGGTCATCTGCCAAATCAATATTACTATAGAAATAACAAGGCAAAAAATAGCGTAAATCCAAGTAACTTTAAACATTGTGGAATAGGCATAAAATACGGGAAACGCTTGTAAAAGTATCCGTGGTATTGATATCGCAGGAGTGCCCTCTATGAAGAGCAGAGGAAGGAAAATAGCTAAAGAATAAGCAAAGTAAAACTTATCCATAACGTAAAGTTTGATAATTCCTAAAAGATAAAATACTTCAAAAAGCAAATTCCTAATTAACCATACATAAGTAGGTATTAAATAACCCAAAAACTTCCAGTTTTGTGATGTAAACCACCCAGTCAGTAACCATTCTGCTTGACCCAAGGGGGTAGTAAATTTTACTCCCCATAACTCCTCAGCGTAGAAGTAGATAAATGGAGTCCCTGTGCTGAAATAAAACCAAGAAAATATTCCTAGGCCTATAACAATTGGTATTAATAGATAATGCAATTTCTTCCATCTAATTAGATATGAGGGTAATGTTAGTGCTAAATTATAGAAGCTAGCAATTGCGATAGAAACTAGAATGGAGGAAGTAAGAAGTTTCTTATTTTTTAAAGCCAAAAAGGATAGTGATAAAAATACCAATGGAATTACATCTGAGTAAGGAATTGTAGTAAATACAATATAAGTTGGAAATAATGTAAATAGTAATGCAGTTCTATAATTAAATACCTTATTAATTACTATGGGAGGTATAAAACTTAGGGCATTTGTAAGGAGTAGTGCGGAAACTGAAGTCCTATGAATTATATAGTTTAATGATTTTATAAGTAACGGATAGATCGGAGAAAAAGCATAGTAATATGCACTATTATATCCATGAATCGAAATATACTCAAAGTTAGCGCTATCCCACGCCGTAACAAAGTGATGAAAAGAATCATGAATAATTACAATATATCCAACATATAGTACGAATTTAGATATTAAGAGATAAAATATTAATTTCAGAGAATTATACATATGTTATTTTCCAAGAGATAAGTTATAAGTATGATCCCATTGCACCATGTTCTTCAATTTTATCTCTTCAAGGGTTAGGTGGACAGAAGACCAATCGTACGATGAGGATAGGTATCACTCTTAGACTAGATATATAAGCTAACAATTATTTTTAAAAAATTATTATTTTCCATTTATAAAAATCTCAAAAATATTGGCTATTAAAGATGAAAAAAGACGTGACTAAAATTCATTGGAGATCTAACATAACTATACGGATCAGTACATAATACTTTATTTTAAAAGTGTTTTGCATTCTTAGTATTCTGGAATTTCAAAAATAAATAAGTAAATATTGAAATTTAATGATATAACTTACTAGGCTTTTCAAAATTTATAAAAACACTATTGCGATAATCTTAAGCTTTTCAAAACTGATTTGAGTTTATGAACCCTAAGGATGTTGAATCTTTTTTGAGAGAAAAAGAGTATTTATTTAGCTTTTTATCAATAAATATAGATAAAATTGATAATGGTACGTGTATTATCAGCTTTCCTTGGAAAGAGGAATTCGCTAGATTAGGAAATATATTACACGGAGGAATGATAATGAGTGCTATGGACTATGCAGGTGCGTTAGCAGTTTTAAGTGTAAACGACAAGAAAAATCAGGTAACTCAAGAGCTGAAGATAAACTTTATTGATCCAATGACAAAAGGTCCCTTCAAATGTGTAGCTAGGGTAGTTAAAAAGGGGAAAAGTACAGCAGTTGTTGATGTAGAGTTTTACGACTCTGAGGGAAAATTAGGAGCAAAAGGTTTGGGGACGTGGTTTTTATTGTCTTAATGAGCAGAAGACTGCATTAGCATAATTGATAACCTATTAGTATAAAATAAATAGTTTTTACTTTTAAGTTATCTTTTTGAACAAATAATTAATATTTATTTGGAACGTTATAACCTTAAGATTAATTTGCGTTTATAATTAGTGAAGTTGATAAATACAGGGAAGGTATTCGTGTCCTTCATTGTTAAGGGCTATGATACCTTAGTCGAAAAACAGGAAAACAAGTTATTGATGTTCATATATAGACTTCTAACAACTTCAGATGGTTAATACGTGGAAAACCTCAAGCTTTTGAGAAACTGCTAGAAAGAATAAATAGACTATATAAGTCCCCCTCTAGATATGTAAAAGGTTCTAAAAACTTTGAGAAAGCGAAAGTGAAAATCGCAACGAATCAATAGTTAACTTTCGTTGTGATTTATGCTATAAACTGGTAAGTATTTCGTTGAGAACTACGACACTCTTGTAATGGAGAATATAAATGTCAGAAACATGATATCAAAATCTCTTCGTCTCCTCACCTTCATTTACTGACATCGGTTTTTACGAGATGAGAGAGATATTCGCTTGGCAGATGGAGAAATATCAAAAGGAGTTCAAACTAGTCAACCCAGCCTACACCTCAAGGGCTTGTCCTCGTTGTGGTTACATCGCAGACCGCGATTTAGTTGATTCCATTAACATTGAGGGGTGGGAGTCACCTTTAGTGCCTGTGGAGTTGACCCCTCTTAAAGCCAAGGCAAGAGTTAACGATAAGGCAGGAAGCTTCGCATTTCAGTGCGGAGCGGATCACAATAGACCCTGTGAAGTGCCAATGAACCTATGCAATAATGAACTTGTGTGAACTCCAAGACCTGCAACTCTACGCAATGTCAAGGAAATAAACTCAAAAGGGTTAGATCTTCCTTAGTGAATAGGAGACCATTCTATAGATGGAGTCAGAAAGATTAATCTAAAGGTCAGGACAGTTCTCAGTGATTTAATTAATCCAATTCTAGAGGATGTTTAGATCTTAATGACTTCATATAAATTTTAGAAATAATGTTTTGAAACTTACGTAACTACCTTTATAAATAAATGAGATATAAATCTATCATGATAGTCATGAGGAAAAGGATCTTATTAGGCAATGAGGCAATTGCCTTTGGAGCTTTAGCTTCGGGAGTGGGAATAGCCGCTGGCTATCCTGGAACTCCGTCATCTGAGATTATTGAGACCATAATGAAGTACGGTGATAACGTTTACGCTGAGTGGAGCACTAACGAGAAAGTAGCTTTAGAGACGGCATATGGCGCAGCTATTATGGGAGGTAAAGCACTAGCTACTATGAAGCATGTGGGTATGAACGTTGCGGCCGATGCATTAATGAGTTCATCGTATACTGGAGTTGATGGTTCATTAGTAGTGGTTTCTGCGGACGATCCATCAATGTGGTCCTCTCAGAGCGAGCAAGATAACAGGTATTATGGTCTCTTTGCGCTTATACCAGTTATAGAGCCTTACGATCCACAAAGCGCTCACGAACTTATAGTTAAGGCCTTTGATTTAAGTTTCTCGGTAAAGCATCCAGTTATATTTAGGACAACGACAAGGATCTCCCACGTTAGGGCTCCAGTCGAGTTATTAGACAGTTCTCCTCCAGTGAAGGGAAAATTCCACAAGGATCCTGGAAGATTCTCGTTAGTTCCGGAAGTTGCTAGAAAGGATAGAAAGCTACAACTACAAAGATGGGAAAAAATAAAGATGGAAGTAGAGAAGCTAAATGAAATAGAAGGGGATGGGAAT
Source organism: Candidatus Acidianus copahuensis (assembly GCF_000632495.1). Lineage (GTDB taxonomy): Archaea > Thermoproteota > Thermoprotei_A > Sulfolobales > Sulfolobaceae > Acidianus > Acidianus copahuensis. The sequence continues at coordinate 45,839 of NZ_JFZT01000057.1, forward strand.
AAACTAATTATAGCTTCCGGGATCGCCTATGCCTTTGTCAAAGAGGCTGTAGAAAACCTAGGAGTAAGGGCTAAGATACTTAAGTTATCTACTCCAGTTCCGATACCTAAGGAAAAGACGCTAAAGGCTATGGAAGATGTAGAGGAAATACTCATTGTTGAAGAGCTAGATCCAATAGTTGAAATGCAAGTTAAGGAACTCATAGTAGATAATGACGTAAATCTAAAGGTGAGAGGAAAGAGCCTTATAGGAAGAGAAGGTGAATTAACCTTAGATAGAGTTACAAGTGCGATAGGCGAATTCTTTAATGTAAAAATTGAAAAATTACGCGAGGTTACTGTTGATGTGCTTCCAAGACCTCCAGCCTTATGTCCAGGTTGTCCTCACAGATCTTCCTTTATAGATTTAAAGAAGGCATTAGCTTTAGCAGGAGTCAAGGACGTATACTTTTCTGGAGATATAGGTTGTTACTCAATAGGTGTACTCCCTCCATTTAACGAACAAGATAGCTTAATAGAGATGGGAGGTAGCTTGGGAGTAGCTAACGGAGTCTATAGGAGCACCGGAGTAATTCCTGTTGCAATAATAGGTGATTCCACTTTCTTTCATGCCGGTTTACCAGGTTTAGCTAACGCGGTCTTTAATAAAACTCCTATGCTAATCCTTGTTCTAGATAACAGGGTAACAGCTATGACCGGACAGCAAAGAAGTCCTTCCAAGGATATAAGTATAGCTAAGGTAGCTAACGGATTAGGTATTGAATATGTGAGCGAGTTCGATCCCTTTGATTATACCTCGATTAAGGAAATCAAGAACGCCATGGACTGGGTTAGGAAAAATGGTAAGCCAGCTGTTGTAATCGCTAAAAGGGCTTGTGCGTTAGAAGTTCTAGATTCGGTAAATGGAGATCTCCCTATTGCGGAAGTCGACGAAAACAAGTGTACCGGCTGTACGATATGCTATGATCATTTTACCTGTCCAGCTATAGTTCCTTTGCCTAATAAGAAGGCAAAAATTGATTTAGATCAATGTATAGGATGTGGGGCATGCGTTCCAATATGTCCTTTTAAGGCAATAACGATAAAAGGAGAACAACCAAAGGGATGGGAATCATGGTTAAGCTAAACCTGATTGTTGGAGGAATAGGAGGACAAGGGATAATAACTTTAGGTAAGATGATTACCTCAGCGTGTGAGAAGGAGGGTTTGAAAGTATTAGTTTCAGAGATGCACGGTTTAGCACAAAGAGGGGGGGCTGTTAATATTCACGTTAGGATAGGAGACGTTTATGCTCCTACTATTCCATTAGGAGGGGCAGACTGTATCATGGGACTTGAAACAAACGAAGCTTTGAGGAACTTAAGTTATGCAAATAATAAAACGCTCATAATACTAAACGAGCTCTCGATCCGTCCTGTATTACCTGGGATAATACCAAAAAAAGTAGAAGAAGTGGAAAAACTATTGTCAGGTTATAGAGTTGTTAAAGTTAACCTTAAAGAAATTTCTGAAAAAATAGGCGATAAAAGAGTTATAAACTCGGCTATTTTAGGCTTTGCCTATGGTCTGAACGTTTTCCCTATGATAAGCGAAAGCAGTTTTATTGAGACTATGAGGGGAGAAAATAATGTGAAATCTTTTTATATGGGAATGAGAATCGCACATGATTTTATCAGAAATTAGAAATAAAAGATTTTTAGAATTTTAAAACATCTTTATATAATCTTTTAGTTTAAGATTATTTCTAAAATAAGATTTTATAGTTTAAGATTTTTAGAAAAGAAAAATAATATTAATTTAATAAATAATTTACTTCCTATAGAAAAATGATAAGGAATATCTTAAGGGCCAAGTCTCACCTTTTTTTCCTTAAGGTGAAATCCTTCATCCTTTTTATTGCGTCATCATCTAAAACCATTCTAGTTAAGTCATAGATCGTTTTTTCTAAGTTGGAAGAATTTAATCGAAACCATTTTTTCATAACTCTTATTGAATTGGGACTCATTTTTTTGATCATGGATAATACGTGGTCAACTTTTTCGTATAATTTATCTTCAGGTACAACGTAATCAACTATTCCCAACAATCTAGCTTCCTCAGATCCTATTTCCTCGCCTGTAATTGCTAGCCTTCTTATACTTCTTCCGATTAAGTTTTCTCCAAAAGCTAGTGCCATTGGAGGGATTAAACCTAATCTTCCCTCTGGAATAGAAAACCTAGAGTTTGTTGAGGCTATAACTATATCTGAAAGTAAAAGGATCTCGCATCCTCCTCCATATGCTATTCCGTTTACTACTGAAATGAAAGGAATTTCTAGTGATAGGATAGAATTTATAGCATAGGATAGAGAAGAAAAGAAATTTCTAGATTTCTCTTCGTTTTCTATGCTAAGCATAGCAAATATATCGTCCCCAGCTGAAAAAGATCTACCTTTTCCTGTCAAGACTAACGCTAACGCTTCTCCATTAGATTTCCTTATATAATTACCTAGATCATACCAGTGTTTTTCATCGAATGAATTTAATTTTTCCTCTCTATCTAAGGTTATCCAGGCTACATCTCCTTGAATTTCATATTTTATTACCATATAACATATAAAGTATACCTTTCCTTAACTACTTTTCTTTATAGTCTCCTTTATTTCATCAATTATCTTTATATCATCAAGAGTTGAGAAATCTCCTAACTCTTCCCCAGCTATTATAGATCTTAACAACCTTCTCATTATTTTTCCGCTCTTCGTCTTAGGTAGTTTATTGACTACATAAATAGAGTTAATAATATATCCAGAATTTCTTAAGTGTTCTTTAATCGTATTCTCCATACCTTCATATCTTTTTCTTGGTACTATAAAGGCAAAAATTTTCCCATTGACGCCAACAGCAGAAGCCTCAGCGATCTCCGGATAAGACACTAAAACGTTTTCTATCTCCATAGTTCCTATTCTTAAATCGTCTTTAAGTATTACGTCATCAGCTCTTCCTAGAACGTATAAATAACCATCTTCATCATAATATCCATAATCTCCCGTGTAAAAATAGCCCGGAAATCTAGACCAATAAGTTTTCTTTAGTCTTTCTCCATCAGGATCATGCCACATCTTTGCGAAAGCGGGACTATCTGAAGCAATTACTATATAGCCTCTTTCTCCCGGTTTAACCTCCTTTCCATCATCGTCTAATACCATGAATCTAGATCCTGGAAAATGTATACCAGCTGATCCTAGTTTATATGGAATTTCACCTAAGCCAAACGGAGTTCCAGCAACGGGGAATAGATGTTCTGTCATCCAGTAAGCATCTGCGATGGTAGTTCTGGGTAATCTTTCCTTTAACCATTTCCAAGCTCCAACATTAAGGGGCTCTCCAGTGTTCAAAATGATTCTTAATTTTGTAGCATCACCTGTTACTGATTCATCACCTAATGTTTTTAGAGTATAAAGCGTAGTTGTAGAGCTCCATACAAGATTAACTTTGAAGTTTTCTACGTTCTTTATAAATATATCCTTTTCATAACCTATATATCCTTCAAATAAAACTCCAGTCAATCCCATAACGGGAATAACGTAAAGGTTTGCCATAGGCCATACAGGCCAACCTAACTCAGATATTGTCCACCAAATTTCATCGTTTTTCGGTCCCATAAGGCAAGAAAACGCCCAATTTAATGAAATAATATACCCTGCAGTGGAATGGTATAACCCTTTAGGTTTTCCGGTTGTTCCAGAGGTATAATAGATTGTTGATGGTTCATTTGCCTCAATCTCTTCCGGGCTAACTTTATTGCCTCTTACTTCCCCTCTCTCGTAGACTATTTCTCTCTTATCTCTAACTTCTGCATTTCCTTTCCTTGGAACTATAACGACTTTTTCTATAGGAGTTTCGTGTGATTGTATTACTTTTTCAAAGTAATCCTGAATATCAATTTCCCTTCCGTTCTTATACGTTTTTGGATAAATAATTGCAATTTTGGATTCACAGTCCTTAAGTCTAAAGGCTAATGTCTCATCGCTAAGGCCAATATAGTGTATAACTAAAACTCCTCCTAACCTATGTACGGCTAGTGAAAACGCTACTGCCTCAGGCACACTTGGCATTAATAGTGATACTCTTTCACCTTTCCTAACTCCTAACTGTCTAAGGAAGGATGAAGCCTCGTTAACCATGTCGAATAGTTCAGAGAACGTTACTCTTCTACTTTCCTTGAATTCATTAATCCAGTAAAAAGCGATCTTATCTCCTTGATTTAGATGTCTATCAATAGCATTAAACGATATGTTTGTAGTTCCATTTACATACCATTTAGCCAAAGGAGCTTTCCCTTCTTTTGGTAAATCTGGTTCCTTAAACCATGATATGAGATTTCTTCTTTCCCACCAGAACTGTTCTGGATTATTGTCAGCAATGTTTAAAAGTTGATTTATTTTTGATAGTGAACTTGATTCCATAATAATATTGTATTACCAAAGGTTTTAAACTTACTATCTAATTTTATAATATGCAAGAAACAGAACTATTGATAGAAAATTTAAGAGATTTTATTTTGAGAGAAGTTGAACCTTTAGCCGAAAAGATCGATAGGGAGGATTGGTATCCTAGAGACCTTGTAAGAAAAATGGGTGAATTAGGATACTTAGATCCAATGGGGAACGGTTTGAGTCTTTATCAGACTTGTCTAATTTTGGAGGAGTTAGCCAAGGTTAGTGGATCTGTGGCTCTAATTCAAGATGCTCAAGGTGAACTTGTTACAGAGCCTATTAGGAAGTTCAGTAATAATGACGTTGTTGATGAACTTTCAAGCGGTAAGATCATAGGTGGTTTTGGGCTTAGTGAACCTTGTTGTGGTAGCGATGCGAAGTCAATAAAAACCAAGGCAGAAAAGGATGGAGGAGGATGGAGGATAACTGGAGAAAAAATGTGGACTACCCAAGGTCTTTACGCCGACGTATTCTTGATAATAGCAAAGGCAGATGAGGGACTTTCTGCATTTCTAGTACGCAAATCCGACTGCTTGAAGACTGAAAAAATTGAAGTTATGGGAAATAGAGGTACAGGAACAGCTCATCTCTTCCTAGAAGGTTGTTGGACTGATCAAAAGATTGGAAATTTAGGGAAGGGTTGGGAAGTAGCAAAGTACGCTTTAACTATAGGAAGGGTTGCTATATCGGCTATTTCCATTGGTTTAGCTGAAGGATCCATACAGGAGGCTTTAGACTGGGCCAGGCAAAGGGAAGTTATGAGCCAACTTCTTATCAATTATCAAGGGATAAGGTGGTATATAGCAGACGTGATGTCCAAGCTCTTAGCAGTAAAGTCCCTCTTAAAGGACGCATCTGTGACTTTGTCTGATCTATCAGTTTCATCCCTTAAGCTCTTTTCCTCAAACGTCTCACAGGAGGCAGTAGACGTAGCTCTGCAAATAATGGGAGGAATGGGTTATGCAAAGGGAACTAAAACTGAAAGGGCATATAGAGATGTAAGATTAACTAGAATAGGAGAGGGAACAGATGAAGTTCAGAAGAATATAATCGGAAAGTATCTTAAGGAGAATCATAGATCTACGCAGTTTTTTTAAAAATTTTTCTATCATTAAGAAACAGTTAAAAACTTATTATAAATTACTTATATAGTTAATTGTGATGAATTTTGCATAAAGTTGCTATAGTAGCTATGGGTTGGTATGGTTTTAGGCCCTTAACTCCTGAGGTGTCCTTTAGGGAGATGGTTTTTGAAGCAGCTACTCGTGCCTATGCTATGGCTGATATAGATCCCAGGAAAGATGTGGATACTTTCATTTCATGTCAGGAGGATTTTTGGGAAGGTATATCGATAGCTGATGAATTTGCTCCAGACCCTATAGGAGGATCAATGAGACCTACAATGACTGTCTCAGGAGACGGCATTCAGGGAATAGTGCATGGAGCAATGCAGATCCTCTCTGGAATATCTAAGATTACAGTAGTAGAGTCTCACTCAAAGCCTAGTGATATAGAAAAAATACATAAAATTGTAGAATTTGGGATGGATCCTATATATGTAAGAACAGTAAAATCACCCAACGTACATTTTTTAGCTGGTCTAGATGCTTCAAAGTTTATGAAGAAGGGCTATACTCGAGAGGATTTTGCGGAGGTTGTTAGGAAAAATAAGGTAAACGGTCTGAGTTCTCCAAGATCGTCTTACGCATCAAAATTAAGCTTGGAAGATATTCTTTCGCAAGACTATGTAGTATATCCTCTTTCGAAGTTAGATATAGCTGAATATGTTGATGGTTCTATTGTTTCTGTGCTAGCGTCAGAAGAAGTTGCGAGAAAGTTAACCGACACTCCAATATGGATAGATGGGATGTATTTTTCCTCAGACTCAACTTTAGAACTTTCGTATCTAGGTGAAGCAGAATACTTAACCATTTCGTCTAGGGAGGCATTGAAGATGGCTAAAGTAGATTCACCTACTAAACTTAAGGGAGGTTTTATCGATGATAGATATAGCTATAAGGAATTGGAGCACGTTGAATCAATAGGCTTAAATGCTAGGGAAATGTTAAGGGAAGGAGAACTTGAAAAGGATGGAGATTTTCCAGTTAACCCACTTGGAGGTCATTTAGCTAAGGGAATACCTCTAGAGGCCTCTGGTTTATCCCTTACATTAGACGGTTTTGAGTATTTACTCTCTGGAAAGGAAAGCGCTATAGTAGCAAGCTGGAGGGGAATTCCAACTTTTACTGGAGGAGTTTTGGTGATGAGAAGATGAGACCAAATATATACTATAGTAAAAGAGTAGGCATCCTAGGATCTGGGCTAACTCTTTTCAGATCTAAGATGCTGGAAACTCCTCAGGAACTAGCTTTCATAGCAGCTAGGAGAGCTTTGGATGAGGCTGGATTAGAGTTAAAGGATATAGATTGCGTAGTAATAGGAAGCGCTCCTGACGCCTTTGATGGAGTTCATATGAAAGGAGAGTATCTAGCTCACGGTTCTGGCGGAATAAGAAAGATGGTGAGTAGAGTTTACGTTGGAGGAGCTACAGGCGTTATGGTTCCAATATCTGGTTGGTATCATGTTGCAAGCGGACTTTGTGAAAAGGTGCTTGTTGTAGCAGAAGAGAAGATGAGTGGGGATCTTCCTCATCCACAGGCAATCTTCAGGTATATATGGGATCCAATTACAGAAAAACCTCTAAATCCAAACTTAATTTGGATATTTGCAATGGAAATGCACAGATATATGAAGAAATATGGAATTAAAAAAGAAGATATAGCCTTAGTTTCTGTAAAGAATAAGAGAAATGCAATAAATAATCCCTATGCTCAACTCCCAGGCCAGATAACCGTAGATGATGTAATGAATAGTGAAGTTCTAGTTTGGCCAGTCCAGAGGCTAGACATAAGTCCAACCTCAGATGGAGCAGCTGCCATGGTATTAGCATCAGAGGACGTGACTAGAAGATATACAGACACTCCAGTTTGGATTGAAGGAGTAGGATGGACCTTAGATAACACTTCTTGGCCTGGTAGGGATTTATTCTATCCGAGATATTTAGAGAACGCAGCTAAGATGGCTTATAGAATGGCTGGTATAGAAAGACCTAACAAAGAAATAGATGTTGTAGAGCCTTATGATCCGTTTGACTATAAAGAATTGCATCATTTAGAGGGCTTACAAATCGCAGGTAGGGGCCAAGCACCCTTCCTTCTAAAGGAGGGATTCTTTGATCTAGATGGAGATATACCTAGTAGTCCTTCCGGTGGGCTCCTTGGAGTAGGGAATCCAATCGCAGCAGCAGGTTTAATGAAGACAATAAGCATTTATTGGCAATTAAAGGGAATAGCGGGAAAAATGCAAGTTAAGAGGCCGGTAAAGACTGGAGTAGCTCAAGCTTGGGGAGATCTAATGCAAGCTTCAACTGTTATAGTCATGAGAAATTAAGGTGAGAGAAATGGAAATACATGAGGAAAAAAGATTAGAACATCCTCTATCTAAAGAGGAATTGGATAAGAGACCAAAGATTGAGTACAAACCGTATGCTAAGTATTCTTATAGTGCAGGACAGGCGATAACGAAGTTTCTTGAAGGTCTTAAGGAAGGAAAAATATATGGGAGGAAGTGTAGAAAATGCGGTAGGGTTTACGTACCTCCACGGATGTACTGTGAGGACTGTTTTAGACCCACTGATGAGTGGATTGAGGTTAAAGATGAGGGAATAGTGATGACTGCAGTCGCTAGCTTCATCTCTTGGACGAGGGAGAGATTAGAGAGTCCAGAAATAGTTGGAGTCATAAGGTTGTTCCCTTCAAGCGATAGAGATTTCGTATACCCAGCTCTTTTCCATAGAATATGTTGTAGTTACGAGGAAGTTAAAGATATGTCAATAATGGGAAGAAAGGTCAAGGCTATATGGAAATCTAAAGAAAAAAGAGAAGGTAGTATAAACGATATAGATTGCTTTAAGGTGATCTAAATGTCGTGGGATAAGGGAAAGGAAACAAAATCATGGAAAGACATTATGGAGGCCGAAAAGTATGTATATACTTTGGGTGAGGCAGGAGAGAAGTTTCTTGAAGGTCTTAAGGAAGGAAAAATATATGGGAGGAAGTGTAGAAAATGCGGTAGGGTTTACGTACCTCCACGGATGTACTGTGAGGACTGTTTTGAAGAACTGGATGAGTATGTAACTTTAAGGAGTCCGTATATTGATTCCTTTACAACAATCTATTATGACGACGAGGGAAATAAACTCGATAAACCAGTTAGCATAGCAATTATTAGGTTTGAAGGAGTTAAAGGAGGATTATTAGCTTATGTAGAAGGCGAAGCTAACCAAAATAAAAATGTAGAAATTATAAGCTACGATATACCATTAAAAGTTAAAGTCGTGTAATTTTCAAGTAGATTCTTAATTTTAAATACATTTTTTATCTTTATGGAAATAGGGAGTATGGAAGATTCCATTTATATAAATTGAGGCACCTCTTAAGGTATATAACTCTTTTTGTAATATATTTTCGTATTGCTGAGAGACCATATAGACTCTAGAAATGGCGCGCTGAACGTAGAACAATGAAATTGTATGGATACCAAGACTCGAATCCCTACATAATGTCAACGAGTTAGTTTAAAAAAGGGACTTCCATGTAGTGAGATGGTGACAGTCTAAGGATTGGAACAAGAGGCCGACCAAGAGGCATGTGAAGTTCATATAAAAAATGTTTTTACTCATAATATTTATTTTCCATAAAGAATTCCCACAAAAATGAATTTCATGTAAAATCTCATATTAAGCGAGTAAAGAATAAGTTGAAATAACTGTGCATAATACTTTAATTTATGAAGTGGATTCCTACACGGGAATGGATAGCGGAGAGTAATGTAAAAAGATACATGGAAGAAAAAGGAATACCCGATCTTAATGGTTTCATTTCTCATACTTGGACTGAGGAATTCTGGGATAATCTTGTTCATATTCTAAATATTCAATTCGATGTTCCTTACTCAAAGGTTTTAGATCTTTCAGGCGGTAAGCAGTGGGCTAAATGGTTTATTGGAGGAAAACTAAACATTACATCTTCTTTTCCAGAGGGAAGTCAAGTTTACTTGAAGTCTATAAATGAGGAAGGGGAAAAACGTGAACTTAGCTATAGTCAAGTGCTTTCTCAGATAAAATCTGTTTCGAGTTGGTTAAAAAAAGAAGGCTATAAGAAAGGAGATAGAATAGGAATTTATATGCCAATGATTCCTGAAATTGTACCAGTCTTTTTAGGCATTATTAGATCAGGAATGATTGCTATCCCCCTTTTTTCTGGCTTTGGTGAGGAACCAATAAGGATTAGGGTAGAAGATGGAGGAATTAAGGCTATATTCACCGTTGATGTATCTACTAGAAAGGGAAAGGAGATAGATATGTTTTCTAATATAGAAAAACTAGACTTAGAAAAGATTGTCCTACCTAGAAGAAAGGAGTTAAAGAATTATCATAATTTATATGAAGTCTTTAAAACAACAGGCGATGGATATGAGAAAACCGAAACAGAAGATCCAATAATGATACTTTACACATCTGGAACTACAGGAAGGCCTAAGGGATGTGTCCACACCCACGACGGCTTTCCAATAAAGGCTGCCGCAGATGTTTACTTTCAATTTGATATGAAGGAAAGGGAGACAATATCGTGGATAACAGACTTAGGATGGATGATGGGACCTTGGATAATATTCTCAAGCTATCTATTAAAAGGGAAATTAGCCTTATTTGAGGGATATCTATCACCTTCACTACTAGAGAGCTTTGTCAACGAACTTAATGTTGACGTGCTTGGTCTTTCAGCAAGTCTAGTAAGAGCAATAAAGACTTCAAGCGTTAATTTCTCTCCGAGGATAATTGGAAATACAGGAGAGCCAATAGATCAAGCCACGTGGGAATGGCTCTTTAAAACAACTTCGTCTCCAATAATAAATTATTCAGGAGGTACAGAAATCTCTGGCGGAATACTTGGTAATTATGTGATCAAGGATATACTACCTTCATCCTTTAATGGATTTAGTCCTGGGATAAAGGCTGACTTTTTCGGTGATGATGGAAAAAGGGTGGAACCAAATAAGGTAGGAGAGTTGGTGATCTTAAGTGTTTGGCCCGGAATGACTAGAGGATTCTGGAAAGATCCAGAAAGATATATACGGACCTATTGGAGCAAATGGAAAGATGTTTGGCTTCATGGGGACTTAGCGTTTTATGATAATAATGGTTACTATTATATTGTAGGCAGAAGCGATGATACAATAAAGGTATCAGGAAAGAGGATTGGACCAGCCGAAGTTGAGGCAGTAATAGACTCCTATCCTGGAGTTCTTGAATCAGGTTGTGTAGGCGTTCCGGACGAATTAAAAGGGGAGAAGATAGTCTGTCTTGCAGTAAAAAGACAAGAAATAGACGTAAAGACCTTGAAGGAATACGTGGAAAGAAAGTTAGGAAAGGCTATCTCTCCTTCAAATATAGTTTTTGTTCCTGAATTACCAAGGACGAGAAATGCAAAAATTATGAGAAGAGTTATAAGATCTATCATAGTAGGCTCAGATATAGGCGATATTTCATCCCTTGAGAACCCTTGGGTTCTGGAAGACATAAAAAAGGCTCTTAGTTAAAAAACCAGTATATTATATTAAATTAGCCAGTTATGAAATTCAAGATAGTAATTTTTATGTGCCTTATTGGTATATCTTTTCTAAACTTTTTTACAATATAATTTGTTTATTATATCACAATAATGAAAGAGTCTAACTCCATCCTTTTTGCAATCAACAGCTAGAGCATAGGGTATTCCATGCTCATCTATACTTATTATTCCCTTACAAAATTCCGTAATTTTAGTGTTAGGAAAGAAATTCAAGACTAGTCTTGCTATTACTTTTTTTACGTCTTCGCTAGCTTCATCTACATTAGACAACAGTAGAGTTGCTATTGTTATTGGCTGATTAAAACAAATCGAGAAAGGAGAAATATTATGTTCTTTTAAAAAGCTTACTATATATGTCAAGAATTGTTCTATTTCTCTTTCGTCTCCCTCATATTTCCACAATCTTTTGAGCTGTTCTATAACCTCTGCCTTTATTTGTTTCTTATTAGTAAATAAATATGTTAAAACTAAACCTCTTGCAGTAATTCTAAAATGTTTCCCATCCTTACATACAAGGTTAAGATAACCTAGTTTAACTAATGTCCTCCATACAGAGGCAGGAGGAATTCCAGTTATTTTAGAAAGCTTGTAGGATGATATTGTTATAAGGTTAGTCAATACTTCTAAAACCTCAATGTCACGAGGATCTAGATCAATCATTATCAATTCATTAGATATATAAAAGTGAACTTCTTAAAAAAGAAGTTTTATAAAATTTATTATGTTTTGTCATTATCCCCATTTACTTTCAAAACTTCTTGCTATGAAATTGAACTATAGAAAAGTAATTATTATCAGCGTCTTTTAGAAAAGACATCACAGCAAATCCCTAACGATTTCTGTTAAAGATTTGTCCATAGCTATGACTTCTTTAGCCAGGTTTTTAGCTTCATCTAGTTTGCCCAAAGCCTTCTGTATTCTAGCTTTTAATGCGTAATATTTAGGTTCGGTTTTCTTAGTTAAGGCATTATCGATGTAAACTAATGCGTCGTTGTAATAGTTTAACAAGTAAGAGCATAACGCAGCCATATACAGATCTTCTGAATTACCACCATTCCTTATTGTAATCTTGTATTCTGCTAGAGCTAATTTGTAAAATCCAGTTTCATAATATATCATACCTTTTAAACTGTGAAGGAAGGAGTTGTTGTTACCTTGATCTAGTGCTCTATTTATTTCGGCCAATGCATCCATTCTAAGTCCTAGATTATAATAACAGGAAGCTCTTATTATTCTTGCTTCTAGATTTTTTGGATTTAATCTAAGAATTTCACCTAAAAGAAAGGATGAGTCCTCATAATTACCTTGAAAATAGAGAATTTTTGCTTTTAGGAACTTATAATCTGAACTTATTGGTATGATTTCCAAGGCCTTATTTATGTATCTTAACGCAGTTTCATAATCACTCTGACTTTCATAAAGTTTACCGAGTTCGTAGTAAATGGAATGACTATAAGGAAACCGTTGCGTACATTTCTCTAAGGTTTCTATTGCTTTAGATATCTGTTTTAAGTTACTATACGCTCTTGAGATTAGGACACATGATTCAATCGTGTTTATGCCGTTTAACAGGGAAATAACCTCGTCATTTCTTCCAAGATTTAGTAAAATACTTGCCTTAAACAGTTTCGAATTTAATGAATTATCGTTCTCTAAAAGCGCCAAAGCCTCCTCATACTTATTCTCTTTTAGGAGTTCTTCTATATCCATGGAGTAAACCTCGAATTAAGAAAAAGAAGAAAAATTTTTTATATTATCCTCTCCAACCGAAGGCACCTATTGGAACTGGTTGTGAATTTGTGAGCTGAAATGGTGTCATTGGAGCTAATTGATATGCGTATTGTCCAGCCAGTAGTATATCAGCTCTAGTTAGGAATCCAGCTATTAGTGCTATTATTGCAGTTGCTAACATGATATATTTTATTGTACTTGGTAGATCCATAATTCCCCCTATTTGAACACCTTTCATGAGAAATCCAAACGTAGGCATAGTACTAAATCCAGACAACACTACTACAATTCCCGTTAAGCCTATATCGAGTGCAAACGAAGAAGTAGATAACATATAGTAAAAAGCTACTTGATTAAAAACATATAGGTAGTTTACTGTTGCCATAAATAAAAACCAGCTAGATAACACAGCTATAGAGCTATAGAACTGAAGTCTAACCATTAGGAATCTAACTCTAGCTCCTTCCTCACTTTTTATGAAGAAAGCTAAGATATACGCAAGTGCTGTAGCAACGAAAACGCCGTCTGAGAGATATAGCAAAGGAATTGCTCCATTGTTCCAGAAAGGCACTCCTGTAGTTGCAGCTAACTCAAATCCACTGTAGGTTGTCGAGAATATGCCAGCAAAAAGACCAAGTATTGCAACGACAAGCGTTGTAATTCTTCCTCCTTTGTTAAGAATCTTCATCACCATGTAGACAAATGAGAATAATAGTAAACCGCTTACAAATATAACTCCTCTAGCCATCCATGAATAAGGGAAAAACTGTATTGCCCTTATAGGTGCAAATATTCCTTCTTCTGGTCTTCCTAAATCTGCCGCGAAGAATCCAAGAGCTAATACAGACGCAATAAATGTAGCTATCGAGCCTGACTTGGTTATGGATTTGAACTTAGCTACTTCAAGTAACGCAATAATAACCATAAGCATTCCTGCAAGTTCGGTAAAGTATAGTGCTAATTCTACGTAACCGCTCCATAAAGGGTATTGATTTATTTGTAAGAGAGGCGTCTGAATTCCGTATGGTGTATTTGGTGCCGGAGCCGTATAGAGACTCATTTCTATTCAAGATTAGTTGATAAATTAATTTAAATAAAGTTTCATTTCATAAGTTCGATATAACTTTTCATTCATATTTCATTTCTTTTTAGGGAAATACCGAAGTTTGACGTCCTTGAATTATATAGAGAGAAAAAATATGAATTATCGGTAATATCGCTTAGTAGAAGTGAATACTTAAATAACTATCCTAAAAAAACCAGTAAATGATAAAAAATGCCTAATCTAAAGCTATCACGAAGGGATTTTCTCAAAATTTCTGGAGGAGCTGCTCTAGGTACTGCAATATTAATGAGTATAAATCCTGTAATAAATAAAATATTTACATCCTTTGGAGAAAACGATTACAGCCTTAATTATCCTAACGATGAAATAGTCTACTCAAATTGCTTCCAGTGTTTAGGTAGATGCGCTTTAGAGATCGCAAGAACTCCAATGGGTTTTCCTAGGTTTATCACAGGAACTATAGGATGGCATATAAATGATGGGGGAGTTTGTCCTAGAGGGGCCTCTGATGTCTTCTACTATTTTACTCCAGCTCGATTAAGATATCCTCTCCTTAGAGCGGGTAAAAGAGGAGAAGGAAAGTGGTTAGCGATAGATTATGATACCGCATATGATATTTTAGTTAATGGCGCTTCTGCCTCCTCATGGTCAAAAATAGGCTTAAATCCAGCAGACCTTGGTGTAGGAGAGTTTCCAGGGCTTATGAAGATAAGGGAAACCAATCCTCATGCCCTTTCTTTTTGGCAAGGAAGGGACCAGTTAATCCCAGCTTTAACGGCTGGTTTCTTTGCAGGTAATTACGGAACAGCTAATTCTGGAGCTCATGGGGGGTTCTGTTCTATGAACGTCTACACTTCTGGAGTTTACATTACAGGAGGACCAGTATGGGAATATGCGGGGCCAGATGAGGAAAGAGCCCAATACTTCATATTAGCTGGTTTAGCTGGAGATCATTTTCCTAATTGGATGAGGAGGATAATAGCAAGAATAAGGGAAAATGGTGGAAAAGTAGTTACTATTGCTCCTGAAAGATACGGTTTCTATTCAATTTCTGATGAGCATCTTTACGTAAATCCTGGAGCTACAGATGGTGCTCTTATGATGGGGATGATTAGATCGTTGGTAGACTTTCACTATTATGTCTATAAGGCCTACTTGGCTTCTACTGGTCAAGGTCCTCAAGTTATAAATCCTATAACTCTTCAGCCAGTTTCTCCCTCTTATGATCCTTCAACGGGTCAGCTTCTTATGCAAACAGTCACTCCTAATGGACAAGTGGTCCCTCTTTCACAATTTCCGCCAGTTGCTTCTACTGCAGTATTTCCTCATATAGATGAAGAATTTCTACGATATTATACAAACTTGTCATGGCTAGTTATAGTTAATTCTAGTGCACAACAGGATGCGCTAGATCCTACTGAGTCAACGGCGGGTAATAACGTCGGTTTACACGTAAGAATATCAGTAAGTAATTCTCAGTATTCATCAAAACATCCGTGGCTCGAAGCAATAATGGGAAATGATGGAAATGTTTACTCCTATGTTGATACGCCTTGGCAAAAGAATGTAATGCCAATATTAACTCTCGATGAGTTACCCCAGTCTTTACAGGGGAAGATCGTTCAGGTACCTTACAAGCTTAAGAATGGGACTATAGTCAAGGTTCCAGCAATTCAAATTACCGTAGCCAAAGCTCCTGCTTCATTAGAGACGATAACATTAACGGTAACTACGGCATTTGAACTCTTGAGAGCTGAACTCCTTAATTATGACCCATATACCGCTTACACTCAACCTCCTCAGTACGGTGCGCTTAATTGTGCAGACGTTAGCGGGATTCCGCATGATACGATAGTTAGGATAGCTAATGAGGTAGCTACTGTAGCCTTCCAAAAGTCAATAATTCAACCGGCAAAGTGGATTGATTATTTAGGTAGATATCATGATACCGTAATAGGAAGACCAGTTTCCATATATTTTATGAGAGGCCTAGCAGCTCATGCGAACGGTTTCATGAGCTCGTCTGCATATTACTACTTAGTTCTTATGCTTGGCGCATGGGATAATCCAGGAGCTGACTTATACAAGTATCCATACCCCCATTACTTTCCTGGATTAGCAGTTCCTCCGCATCCTTTAGCCAATACTCCTTCAATAGATCCTGACATTGCGAGCTCAATTAGTGGTCTTAATCTTTCTGTACCTTCTGGAAGATCTGGTTTTCTCAAAACAGAATACATTTACAATGACGGTACAGTAGATATTAAGAATGTAAGTGTTGTGTCAGCTGGACCATACGGTTATCCAGATGGCCCTGATGATCTAGTTATTTATAGAACAGGAAGGCCTCTCTTAACTGATAGAGGATATAGTTGGGAGATACCGTATTCAACTCAGAGATCAATATCCGCAGTAGCTTACACTGCATATATGATGAATAAGTATCCTGGAGTTATGCCATATAAGACGCAAGCCATGATGTGGTACATTACTGCACCGTTCTGGAATAATGCATACACTTTAAGTGACTTATTAGAAAAAGTTACTGAGACTGACTCCAGCGGGAATTATATTATTCCTTTTACGATTCAGATTGATTTATTTAATCAAGAAACTACTAACGTTGTAGATCTAATTATCCCTGATAGAACTTTTCTAGAGCTTTACGGTTTTCACTCAACTTTTGATAGACCAACATCTCTTCCTCAAGGTCCCTCGGATTCATTAAATTGGCCTGCGCTTCCTTCAATGTATCCAGTACTTTCAGCAGGAAGTTTCCTCTTAACATTATTATGGCTTTTAAGATCATATCCAAAACAAAACGGCCAAATAGAACCTATGAACAATCCACATTACACTACCCAGGATCCAGTAACTGGTTTACCCCTTGTGAGTCCAGTTACTATTCATGATCCTATTTCTGGAACTACGATAACTCAGGAGGGTCAACCCGGATACATTTCCACAGGGATGTTTATATATAAACAAGGGATCTTAATAGCTGGTTATGGCGACAATTTTCAATATATCCTTAAGAACGAAGAAGATAAGCAGATTCCCAATCCTCAACAACTAAAACTATATGCCTCATTCGTTCCAAATGGAGAGAGTCAAGACCAGGTTATATCTCAACTGAAATCAAATATACCTGCAGGTCAGATGTTCTCTACTTCCCCAACTTATAAGATAGCTGCAGATGATAGATCTTCAGGAGTAGAACATTACTTTAGGATCCCTGCGGAATTCCAGCCAACTCTTCAGAGTATGCTCCAGAAAGTTATAGATACTTATGCCAAAGGGAAAATGAGTATCAAAGATATAAATCCCGGTGTAGTAAAAGTTGGAAAAGGTGGAGCGGTTTACGTTCTACCTCCATCAATTAGGTATATGAGAAACGTGAATATGTTCTATTTTCTTGGATGGGGAGCATACATGCCAGGAGGCTATGGAGATGTTGGTTTACCATATATTCATAGAATTTACCTTGAATACTTGCAGAAGTTTAGATTAGCTGGAGCTGGAAAGTGGACTGGATATAATGCAGGATATTATTACTATTATCTAAAAACTGGAAACACTGATTTCTTAGTAAGATCTATTCCAACAAACGATTCTTACGGACATGCGATATCAAAGAACTTACTAGACTATCATAGACCGTTTGGCGGTTATTATCCTCCTCCAACATGGAATTCTGAGATAACTCCGGATGGAATAGATTTGTCAGAGTACCCCTTAACTTTCTTTGTAAGAAGACACGATAGAGTTTACCATACGTGGTCATATAACGTTCCATGGTTGATGGCTATCATGCCATATCCTCCTGTAATGCTTAGCAAGGCAGATCCTTACATCATTAAATCTGGTATAAAGAGCGGAGATTTCGTACAATTTGAGGCAATCAATGAGCCATACTCCGGTGGTTTGAGAACAAACTTAACTGCTATAGTATTCTTGGACGAGGCTACAAGACCTGGAGCTTCATGGGTTATTGTATCAAATCAGGCTTTACCAGGATTTAGAGGTCAGACACCCGAATCCCCTCAAGTTAAACTTGGAATACTGAATAATTGGGCTAGTGCAAACTATATGCCGCCTTCTAGAGGAGGTCAATTAAGTCCATCTACTGATCAAGCATTTCCTATACTTAATCTGGATCCAATAACAGGACAGACAGCATGGCACGATGCTAGAATGAAGATAGTGGGAAAGGCGGCGGTTGATCATACAGTGGTAGTAGCTAACAGATTTACTTATATGGGTCAGAACTTTGCCGGACAAGACATAATGTCTGTAATATTAAATCAGATGAACGGAAAAATTTCAATTTCTAATGCCCCTTCTACTCCAACTTTCGCTCAATCAGTAAATATCCCTCACCTCAGATTTGATGCTAACAATATACAAACCACATCTATATGGTCTTACGTATCACCCCAGTCTCTCGCTTCAGGCAACTACGTTTTAGGCCCATATAAGGTAAGATATGGGTTCGCCTCAGAACCCTCGTCTTAAGGTGATAAAAAATGTCAAATCAATCAAGTTCAAATCAAATAAAACTAGACATTAAAAGTGGTGGAGTGCAACACTCAATACCGTATAAACTTAAGGCAAATTATGCTATAATTACTGACTTAAACAAATGCTTCGGTTGTGGAGGATGCCAGATGTCTTGTAAGGAGTGGAACACTTCTGGAATGTTTGGACCACTTCCAGACTTAGATCCATATGGTAATCTAGACGTAATGTTCTGGTTAAGAGTATTATATGTAGAGGTAGGAAATTATCCTCAAACAAAAATATACAATATTCCTATAAACTGTTTCCATTGTCTTGACGCTCCATGTGTTCCAGTGTGTCCAGTCGGAGCAACCTTCAAAAGAACTGAAGATGGAATAGTTCTAGTGGATTATACGGAATGTATAGGCACAAAGTATTGCATTTACGCATGTCCTTATGGAAATAGATTCTTCGACTATCTTGAAGGAGTTACTAAGAAGTGTACTCACTGCTTTGATAGAATATACGATCCCACGCTTCCACCGGAAGAAAGGATTCCTGCATGTATTCATGGTTGTATGGTCCAGGCTAGAATATGGACAAATAGGCTAGATCCCACAGATCCAGGTAATATTCTATTTGTTGATAAAGGAGGATTTGTATTGGGTCCAGAGACTGGAGCAAATCCAGCTAGCGGATATTTGCCTTGGAGAAGTAAGTATGCTGGAGATGATGACGTAGAGTTACTTAGTCAATCTGAATATTATAACGAGTATACAGCTAATGGGGTTGTCCAACTGGGTGCACAAGGTAACAACTCTACGTATACAGAGCAAAATCCAGGTGATGGACAAGGTAACAACTCTACGTATACAGAAAGCGATCCTAGTAGTCAAGGTAATACGAACAAGGCGATTAAATGATATCGGTTGAAACTGAATTAAGATATTATATATATGATTTTTTTGGTGATCTTTTTATATATAATTACGATGAGAATGATTATAATCTCCTTTTAGATAAGATGGAGAAATTATCGCAGGTTAAAGAATTTAGAGAATTAGTTAATATAAATGATATTCAAGAAATATTTAAGAAAATAGAAAGGAAAGATTATCTAATTGAATTCTCAACTCTATTTTTATCTGGAAATAGTAATTTAATTCCAATAGAGTCAAAAAGATTATATTCGTTGCAAGGAGAAAAAGTAGCCATTTTTAAGAAAAATGATATCATAAGGTTTTACAGATCGCGTAAACTAGCTCTTGCTATGTCTTTTTTCCAACCTGAAGCAGATCATATAGCTTCAATAATGGCCTTTATGTCATATTTAGTTAGCGAGGAAAATAAAAAAAGAAGAAGCGGTCTCGATCCATTTTCTATAATAACTGACGAAAGAAATTTCTTTACGTCGCATGTATATAATTGGATACCTGAATGGGCGAAAGAAGTGATAGCTGATAAAAGATCGTTTATCTATAAACTAGTTTGTCAACGACTACTAAACTTTCTACAGGTCGAAAAGGACTATTTGGGTGTTTAAATTGCTTAATGTTGGGTTAGTAGTTAGTAAAAGATCAAGAGAAATAATGGGAGACGAGTTTCTTAGGAGCGTTTTTATGGAGGAAAACCTTCAGTATGTAGCGGAAATTGGAGAATATATAGGGGAAGATATAAAATCAAATGATATAAGATCTATTGTTCTAATTAGTGAAAACTATTTGGAGAGACTTGTGGAAAGCCTTGAGGAAGCTGGTATAATACCTCTTGCAATAGAGTGGATTCCTCTAAGATGGATTGAGGGAAAGAAAATGGAGTACGTAAAAGGACTTATTTCATCATATGTATCTAAGGCCAGAGAAATGGACTTAGTTTATAGAGTTCAACCAGTTAGGATAAGTTCTGTTAGTAGAAGATCTCTTCTAAAGTTTAAGCTATATGAGTACAGACCATATCCGATATTAGCAACGGAGTCCATTGCTGAAAAGGAAGTAAATAGGACTCTTGAACTTTGTCCAGTAAAAGCTTTAGCCAAGACTCCTGAAGGTCCACAGGTATCGGAGCCAGAGAAATGCGTTGCATGCGGATATTGCTCTGGAGCTTCTTATCTAGGATTTTTGGAAGTGCCTAATCTTTCAACTGAGCAAGTAATAGAATTTATTAATTCCGCTATATTGAAAGGTGAATTTAATGCAATCTTGTTTACATGCTCTTACGATATTGAAGTTCCTGAAAACATAATTCCTTTAAGAGTTCCTTGTATTGCCTCAATTCATGACTCTTTTATAATGGCTAGCTATGCAGCTGGTCTTCAACCAATACTTTACTTAGATGAAAAATGTGAGAATAAGGAAATAGGAAGGAAGAGATTAGAGGAAATACCAGATTATTTTCCCGGTACGAATCTTCCTATTATAAAGGTTCAAGATAAACTGGAATTAAACAAGGTTAATTTTAGGAATCTTCCTAAGACTGGAATAGATAGAGAGGTAGTGTTATCCAGAAGTAGAAGAAGAGCTCTTTATTTATGGGCTATAAGAGAAATGTCCAAGAAAGTCAAACTAGACCTAGATGCTACAGTACCTGGAATATTTAACGTTAAGGTTGATTCTAGCAAATGCGTTCTTTGCGGAGTTTGTGTAAGGTCTTGTCAGATGATGGTCCCAAATATTTCAAATATCCAGAATTCCATTCAACTTATCTATGATATTCCATATTGTATTGGTTCAGAAAGATGTATAAAGAACTGTCCTGAAAAAGCTATTACCTTAGAGGGATATGCCAAGATATCTGACTTGAAAAAAGTAACTTACAACATTTCAAGTCTAGCAAAGTGTAAATATTGTGGGAAACCCTTAGGCTCATCTAAAGTTAAAGCTAGAGTAGATGAATTGCTTGAATCTTTTGGCTTTAACTTAAGTGAGTATACCAACGTGTGTAACGAATGTAAACAGAAAATACTCAGTAGGAAATGGCTAGAAAAGGTGAGAACAACTTGATTTATGTTACAATAGACTCAATATTTGATTTTTCAAAAGTAAAGGATTGGAAAAAGATCAATATAATGGCGTCTCAGCTCGCTTGTGTAGGAGAGTACAAGTCATTTAACGAATTTTTTAAGGACAGATTATTGACGGTAAATCCCTTCTACGACTCATACTATCTAGAGGAATTGAGGTATAGGGATTCTCTAGCTATAGTATCTAACTTGGATCACAAAACTGTGGAAAATCTTTTGTCCATGTATAATTTAGATTCATTCATCTCAAGGATTATAACTGCTGACATGGTAAAGACTTTTATATCTAGGATATTCTTTCAAAAATTAGGCCATGGTGTTTTAATCACTTCCTTACAGCATGAGGGAGTATTCGCAAAAATGAATAAGTTAAAAGTATACTTTATTAAAAGATACGGAGAAAACTTAGAGGTAGCAGATTATAATGTTGAATCTCTTGAACAAATTGCAGATTTTATGTCCTCTCATAAAATTGACAAAGGACTAGGAGATTCACATTTGAGGTGTTAAGATTGAACGATGAGGACGTTATTTCTCTTTTCAAGGAACTTGGAATGAAAGTAGAGAAAGTAAATGGGCCTATGTTCTTTCAAGTCAATATATCTTCACTTGCAGGAGGGCCAGTAGTTTCAGTAATAAGAACCAGTCAGAACGCAAACTATTATATAATTACAACTATTCTCGATCTACCTCCTATCGATGATAAAACAATGAAACAAATAGGACTAGAACTTAGCAAGATGAACATAGAGTTCTTCTTGACTCAAGAAAATGAGAATCCTAGAGGTCTTCAGCTAGCTAAATTAAGGTATGCTGAAGGTTTAAGTAAAGATCAAATGTTAGATAGTGTAACTCTGGTAAAGAATGCTTCTTACATGGTTGTTAACCTTTTAGACTTGCTAGGGCATAGTCTAAAGCAATAGCGTTACTGACCCTTACTTTGTATAAGAAATCCCTAAAAGTCTAATAAAGACCTCATAACCAATGTACGATGAAATAATTATCGCTAAGAACTGTGATGTAACTCCACTTACGTGAATAAAAAAATATAGAGAAGACGCTAATGAGTATTGAGCTATACCAGTAATTGCTGAAGATATTAAATACTTTATAAGTCCGTATATAAACAGGGTTTCTACTCTCTTTACTATCACCTCATAGAGTAATGTATATGTCCAGATCATTCCTATGATAATTGCTATAGAACTTGAAAATTCAAAGATAAACCTTAATCTAAGCATTAGATAAAGCGCTAAGAGATTGATTGCTGTTCCCGAAATTCCGATAAGGAAAAATTCAATACCAGAAGAGTTCTTCAATAACTCTTTAGAGAATCGTCTAACGTTAAATTTAAACTCAGAATATATTTTTCCTACAGGCACATCTTCCACTTTCGCTTTAGGATTAAGGTTAAGTAGATGGAAAAGGAAGTTATATCCTTGTCCTATAGCATAGTTAACTTTAGCCTTGTTTAATCCAAACACTCCACTAAAGGGATCAGATGTTCTTCTAACCTCAGGTGATATTAAATAAATAGCTAATTTCAATATTTTGTTATCTCTTGAGAATTCTCTTGAAGCAATAACTATATCGTTACCGTTGTAGAGAGCATCGTAGATTTTTTTTATTACATCGATGTTTTCTGGAATTCCAGCTAATACTATTACATAATTAGATTCACTCTTCTCTATGCTATTTCTTATATATTCAATACTCCTAAATTCGAAGTTATCCTCGTTACTTAGTAGTTCTTCATCTGGAGTTATTATCTCAAGTGAAATAGTTGAAAACATCTGTCTTAAAATATTTGAAATTTCTTTGAATTTTTCATTAGAAATAAGTGTTACTATAGTAAGATCGTATTCCGTTTTTGTGGAGCCATTCATGCTTAATAGTTAAATGTTTCGGAAATTTATAATTCCTTTTATGATCGTGTTAATCGTTGAATCTTAAAAGCGAATTATGTCTATAAGCATAAAGGTCATCTTGTAGATTTAAGGAGGTTATTGTAGAAAATTTCTTGATCTACTGGAAATTATTGCTATATGAAGACGTTATTACTCAGGGGTTAGGGGCAAAAGATTCTACCAGTAGGATTGGAAATAGATAGTATTATTGTAAAAAATATAAAGTCTATTTCATAGGATTTTTATACTAACGAGAGAACTATCTTAATTGACTTGGTGAACTTGTACCTTACCTCAAACTGTGGAGTTAAAGCTATGAACTTCAAGATCCGCATAACTCCTACATGGTTTGCCGAAATGATTCCATAAAGGAGACCTCTGCCTTATCCTTTCCAAGAACCTAATCTCTTTTATGATAATACCACATAATATAATATATAGCATGACAGAATTTGACGATATAATTAATGTTCAGTTACTGCGAAAAAAGTACTCGGAATATGAGCAATCTCTATCTGCAGAGCATCCAAGAAGAGTTGGAACCATAGTTAAGGAATTCATAGAATTCATAAGATATATAAAATCCTATACAAGATCTGACAGATTGCTTAATCTTCTTAAGGAACAGGAAAAAGTAGCAAGAAGAATATTAATCCTTGGTAGAGTCAAATATTTCCTGTTCTTTCTTTATAACACTTTAGTTAACACTTTAATTATGAAATTACTAAACCTAATTAGGATTCTTATATCTATAATTTAAATTCTTTTTCTTCTTTTGCTATTCTCATGGTTGAATTTATTCCTATTGGGAAAGTTGTTAGTTTTAGTGGGAGGAGAGAGGATATATCAGAAATACAGATTTTTGTAGAATATGAGGAAGGACTTAAGGGGATAGAAGAGTTTTCTCATTTAATCCTTATATATTTATTAGACAAATCGAAGTTCAGCGGATTAACTAAAGAAAGAAAAGGTGTACGCGTTGGAGTATTCGCAACAAGGAGTCCAAACAGACCAAATCCTATAGGTCTTTCTGTTGTAAATCTTGTCGAGAGAAAGGGTAATACTCTTCTTGTGACGGGATCAAATGCGTTTAAAGATACGCCTATTCTAGACATAAAACCTTATGATAGATGGGACTCTATACGGGAGATAAGAGTTCCGTCGTGGCATAACGTTCAATAAATCATTACCCTTACCATTAGCCTAGAGAAGGGAGCCATTGCACCATGATTCTCGTCTATAAAAGAACTCCTAGTCTCTTTAGACAGTGAGTCCATGGAAGCCAATTCTTGAATCGGTATTGCAATTTCTCTTGCAACAATTCCTTTTCCACCTATTTGAATGACGTCCCTTGGGAAAATCCTTATGCTATTTCCAATAATCTCGCTCCTATTAGCTCCTATAATTATTATACCTCCCTTAGTATCTTCAATTATCTCATCAAATTTCCATTCTCCCCCTTTAATATCTAGGTTAAAGTAGTCTGGTGAAGGGATTGATCCTCTCGCATTACCAGGTTCACCGTATGTGGACGTTAGTGTCCCTAAATAATTAACTATTGTTCCATCTTCTATCAATACTCTTTTATTTGTTTTTACACCTTCATCGTCGAAAACTGAAAATCCCACTAAATTACTATTTAAAGGGTCATCATAAACTTTCACGTCTAGTCCGAAGAGTCTTTCTCCCTCCTTTAGTTTTGGCAGATCTCCTCTCAACAAACTTATTATGTTGTGAAAGAGATGAGCAGTTGCCTCTGGATCTAGTACAGCCTTTACTCTTTCTAGTCCAAATTTTCTCTCCTTTATTTTTGGAGACTGTTGATATTTAAGGAAGTCTATTACGGCTTTAACGTCAGATATATTGCCAGTATAACCGAACTTAATGTTATTTAATTCTACGTAGTTGACAACTTTTTCCTCTATACAATCCACTCTACTTGTAACCTTTCTCGTGATTCTCTTTGAAACGACTGTAGCTTCAACTCCTTCTAATCTTTTTTCTGCACTATCCCACTCGTTTACTGAAGGATGAATAAATGACTTACATTCCTCAAATTTCTTTGATGGAAACTGATCATCTTGGGTGGAGTTTAAAATCCATTTCCCATGAGATAACTTTCTTTTAACTTCTATTCTACTACTACCTCTAAATATGCCGGACGGATACGCGTAAATTACATCCTCCTTATATTCGAAAATCATGATGTTAAATTGGAATTATTAGGAAAAAAAACTATTCCTTATCTGTTATCCAAAGCAAGGCCGAAATCACTATTAGCAAAACATCTAACACTATAGATATCTCTACGTAGGGATTTATCGGTAGAACCTTTCCTACAAACAGAGCTGGTAGAGTCCTAGTCTCAACAAGCAAAACTAGATCTATTACGTAAAACGCTAGCGCTGGTAAGTATAGTTTTCTTATTCCTTGAAGGAAAACTAATCCGGCTATAATTGCTAGTGACGCTACAAATCCGAAGAACACTCTGTAAATTATTGTAGCTGTCGGATTTGGCAATATTGCTGAAGTTAAATCGAAATGAACTCCGGCCCATAGAGTAGATCCTAGTAGTCCAGCCCATCTAAGTGTTTGAATTCCTAGACTTTCCTTTGAAACCTTTGCCATAATGTACGTTATCCGGCGATTAATAAATAATTTTACCCAAATCTAATGATGAATTTATACAAGACTGTTTTATTTGATTTTTATAGTAATTTACCTGAAAATGGATTTATAATGCTAATCTGCCAAATTTACTTCTTAGAAACAGACCTATTGCAAAGAAGAATACTGCAAAACCTATAATGACCGGCACCACCGCTCTCCATGGTCCGAACTCGTTTAGATAATCTGCTAAACCAATTGATATCACTAGAAATACTAAGAGTGGAGCTACAACAACTCCCCACGTAAACCTATCCCATTTCTTACTATTTTCCTGAGTCATAGGAAAGAGAATAACCTAGCGAATTAATAAATCTTTTTTAAATTATGTTTATAAAATTTTAACTATCTCTTCATAAAGTTTTGGATCTTTTTCCTGTAATTTCTTAAGGGAAGGTGGCATGAACCCCTTTGTCTTAACTCCTCTTACTACTGATCTTAGCCAAGTGTCATAAATCTTGCCATTTCCAGTCTTATAGTAAAAATCCTCAAGTTCCTTTACTGCCTCCTCTTCATTTAATCCCTTTACATTAACTAAATATCTAGAGGCAACATATAGTATAAACCTTTTCCTTCCATCGTTTAAACCCTTATCTAATACTTTTTCTACCCAATCGTAATTGGCCTTCCTCTGTCTTGGAGGAAATATTCCATCTACTTCAAACAAGAACTCATCATTTTCATTAAAAACTCTGGTTATTCCGTCTTCAAGTTCTGTATAGCCCGCGTTTGTATCGTCCGGATAGTGGAGGATTGTCCTCTTTGGCATCATGCTCTTATCTCCTTTGACATCTTGATTTTTGTAGCGCAGAAGGAACAAATTTCTCTATTGTTATTAGTCGGCATTCCACAGATCTTGCATTTTCCTAATGTCTTCTTTGGTATATCTTCCATTAATGGCCGTATCTTATTTTCGAAGTTTTCAACTAAGGATATCATGAAACCAGGTATTTTATCGTCTATTTCTTCAATCGATCTTCTTATCTTATCCTGAGTTTGGCCGCCCACAGTGGATGTATGAGGGCATGAATCATAAATAAAGGGAAAGCCCTTTACTATAGCGTAAGTCATTGTCTCCTTTTCAGAAATCAAGAAGAGCGGTTTTACCTTTTTTATATATCCGTTTTCTGCGGGAGATACTGGTCTCAATCTAGCTAGGCTAAGTAGATCTCCGTTATAATAGTTATTTAACAAGAATTGAGCAATATCGTTTAAGTTATGTCCTGTAGCTAGAGTGTCGCATCCTTCATCCTTGGCTACTTTTTCCATGATGTATCTCTTTGTGAGCCCACATGTGCTACAGACTGGTCTACCTGTTCTTCTTTTTGCTTGGTCTATAGTAAATCCGAACTCCTTCTTTAGGTCAATAACTCTGTACTCTACATTTAACATTTCAAAGTTTTTTATAGCATACTCGACACTTTTTGAAGAGTAATTATTTCCTGAAATTCCTAGATCTATAGTAACTCCGAGCAATGAAAATCCGAACTCGGTAGATAGCTCCTTAAGCAAATGAAGTAGTGAAGTACTATCCTTCCCTCCAGATACAGCAACAGCGATTCTTTTACTACCACTGAACATGTCATATTTATGCGCAACCTTTCTTACTCTTTCAGTCATCCATTCTAAAAGATGGTCTCTACATAAGTATAAGTTAGCATAATTTATTCTTATTACTGCATCCTTATCGCACTTGGTACACCTAACCATATAAGTAAATTAATCCATTAGATAATTAAGTTGCTTCCTGGATTTAAGTTAATAACCTCTTCTTGAGAGAAGAAATGAATTAGTGAAATCCTGTAAGATACGGAAAAGACTATTATATCAAGTGAGAAAACCCCTGGAGTTCAAATCATATTTATTCCCCCATTTCATGTTATGACCTAGTGACGTATTTGCGTTAGATGATGTGACGAGTAAGATCTCGTCTTTACTTTTTCCGATAAAAATCTGTTCAGCTTTTGGTTAAGTAATTTAACTGACTGACATTTAAAAAAAAATTATTTTAAATTATGTGAGAGATATTCAAGAACTAAGGGAGTTAAAAATTTCGTAAAAATTAAAAACACATAAAAATGATGATTAGCTACTATGCAATATCTTGCTGAGATTCATCCTAAGGCGAATTTACAGAAAATAAGTAAAGAACTAGAAGTTCTTGGAAGTTTCGATGGATATGACATACCAGATTCCCCGATGGGAATACCATCAATACTCCCTATATCTCTAGCTTTGATTATAAGGCAACGTAGCGATAGTAAGAGAATAATTATAAATCAAAGATTATTAGATGTAAATGAATTGTTCGTTAACTCCTTAAGTCTAACAGCTAAGGCATTTAACCTTGAGATTGCATTTACCAAAGGCGATAAACCAAAGGTAGGGAAAGAAGTAGGTTACTTGTCTTCACAAGAGGCCGTAAATATAGCTAAGAGATATGATGTTAGATCAGGTATGATGGTAAGCCTTAGGAAAAGCAGAGAAGAAATCATAGCAAGACTAGAAAGTAACGCAGACTTTTTTGTTGGGCTTACACTTTTCATTAAAGAATTTAGATAATCTTGATATCTCGAGAATTATTCCATACGTTATAATAAAGACAGAAAAAAATAAAGAACTTTTATCCCAGCTTAACCAGCCCACTTTTAGTGAAAGCGAATTACCTCAATTAATAACTGATTTAAGGGAAAGAGGAATTTCCACTATTCTTCTTTCTTCTCCAAAAGACTTAGACTTCTTTACTAGATTTTCAAAAAGTTTTTAGAAAATTATGCAACTAGATCAAATTTTTAATCTGTTGTCTTTTTTATGCAAGACTTATTATTTAGAAAAAGCATTGATGTTCATGTTCGAAAGTTTAAGTGAAGAGTTAAGGAGGGCGTTGGCTGATGCTAATTACGCTTCTCCTACAAAAGTTCAATCAGAATCCATTCCTCACCTTCTTAGCGGAGAGAGTGTGATTGCTCAGGCTAAAACTGGGTCTGGAAAGACAGCAGCCTATTTAATTCCGGCTATTGAGAGGGGAGAAAAAACACTTGTGTTGACTCCCACGAGAGAGCTGGCTGAGCAGGTCGCATATGAGGGTAGAAGATTAGGTAAATACAAGAGAACATCTGTTGGAGTAATTATTGGAGGAGTTCCTTATTCTGGTCAAGAGGATGAAGCGAGGAAAGATATTGTGGTTGGCACGCCAGGAAGGACATTAGACCTTTGGGGCAAGGGAATCCTTGATCTTTCAAGGTTTACAATGGTTGTAATTGACGAAGTAGATAGAATGTTTGATATGGGATTTATTGATGATGTAAGAATGATATTGAAGAATGCTTCTCCAAGGATTTATGGTTTCTTCTCAGCTACTGTACCAACAGAAGTTGAAGATTTAGCTAAAGAATTTTCTCCTCAAATATATTTCCTTCAAATAGATCAGTATAAGCCAGTAGAAATTTCACATATTTTCCTAGAAGTTAAAGGATGGACTGATAAGATTAGCAAATTACAGGAAAAAGTCGATTCTGGTAAGACGATAGTATTTGTAAATACGAAACAAAGAGCAGAAGAGCTTTATGAACAATTAAGAGACGAGGTTGATGCATCACTACTTCACGGAGATCTTTCTCAGAGAGCTAGGATGAGAAATCTCAATGCGTTCAGGAAGAACTACTCAAAGGTTCTAATATCTACTGATTTAGCTTCTAGAGGAATCGATATTATAGATGTGGAACAAGTGATAAATTTTGATGTTCCAAAGGATATAGAGACTTATATTCACAGAGTAGGAAGAACAGGAAGAATGGGAAGGAAAGGAACAGCTATTACGTTCTATACTTGGAAGGAAGAAATAATGATTAAGAGGATAAAGCAAGCAGTGAAGTATCCGGAAAAGTATTAAAATTCCATTTTACTATTATATATCATGAGCACAAGGGATAAGATTCTACAGTTTCTCTATGATAGAGTTGAGTCAACTCCTGAACAAATTGCTAACGGTATAAGGGACGAAATTGATAACACAGTTTTATTTCTTAAAGGAATGCAAAGGGAAGGACTTGTAGTCGAAAAGGAAAAAGGTATAATAAGGAAAAGGAAAGTCTACTCTTTAACTCCTACAGGACTTGAGGAAGCAAAGAGAGTTAAAGAGAATGTTCAACGTAAAGCAGAAAACATCATGAGATCTATTCAGAACGGTAAAGATCCCAAGGAGTTAATGGAAGAGTATGGTGATATCTTGCCCATGCTTTTAATGATGTCTATGGTTGACGCAATGCTTCAAGATCTCATATTGTTTGATCAGCTCTAGATTTATTATTGTTTTTAGCATTTTTATGACTTTAACATTATCTTTCAATTGCAAATACGCGTAAGAGATTTTTAAGAACTTTACTAGAAAATCCATGAGTGATTAGCCTTTTACAAGCGGAATGAATTCATACATCTAATTTGAAGATTTTATAAATGTAGAAAGATCTGAAGTTCAGATTAAAGAAAGGTATTCGATAGATCAGGTCTGAAAATTGTCATCAGTTTAAAGGGGTAAACATTCCCTTAAGGACATACTAGTTTCTTTACATTAGTAGGGTTAACGGTTTCCTCGTTTAGGATATAATTCGAAGCATCTAATTAATCGTGTATTAATAACGTAGTATTTAACCTAGAACGCAATCTAGCTCCAGGAGAACAAAAGCGTTTATAGTTCTCAAGGACTCACACCATAGAATACTTGTATATTACTTTTGATGTTTAAGTGAAACTACAATTAGCAGACTTAGTTTTAAAAATATTTCTATATAATAGTATTATATTTAAGCTTATCTTTCTATATTATAAATACCTTTTTGAAATGTTCTCAACTATGAATTAGTAAATATTATCTTTCAATACAATATTTGTTAAAAAGAAGTAACGAAAAAGTTTTTAGACTACTACTAGAAAAAGGAAGTATGGCAAAAAAGGCTGGATCTGAGAGTAAGCTAATATATGTTCCATTTATTATACTCATTGTTATAATAGCGGGATTTATTTTTATGACCACTACGCCTTCTCATGGTCAAAGTGAAATTCCCTTTGCCCAATTTGTAAAAGTTTCAAGTACAGATTACGATTCAACTCCTGGTCAGGTATCGATTTACTTTATAAGTTGGTACGGTTGTCCTCTTGGAGCTACAACTTCTTGGCCCCTATATGCAGCATTAAGGGCAGAAGGAGCTAATCTAGTAGTGTATCCACATTATTCGATCGAAGGAGCTATTCCAGGTTTAATTTTTAATAACTCCGAAGATAAGATTTCAAATGATTTAGTTTTTCACTCATTATATCTTTACAATGAATATCTTAATGCGACGCCTAATGGAACTCCAATCCATGCGATACATAGTGGAGGGTTGAGAAATGAGGGTCTAGCTGAGCTAAAAAGTGAGGCTCCAAGCTGGTTAGTTAATTTAGTTGAGAAATATCAGTTTAATGAAAGCGCAACCTCTGATGGGTCAAATTTAGGTCCAATGGCTTATTATGGTAATGAACCTCATATTGTAACAATGTTAGTGATAACAGGACCAAAGGGGACGTGGATAATGTTAGGTTATCCTTCATCTTTTATATCTCCGCAAGATGTGAAGAGCCTAGGATCTCCACAACAAATATATCAAGAAATACAGTCTGGTAACATTCCTACCTCAATCTTAAATGCTGAACAAAAAATTCTAAATATTATTTCCGAAGCTGAATAATTTTAATTGAAGGTTCATTTAGAAGAATTTTTCCTTCAACTTCATAACTTTTCTTTCCTCCTAATATAACAAGGATATTACCTTTTCTTGTGGCATCCTCTATTTCCTCATTAGGATCTCTAAATATGATCGGTGTAATCTCTAGTTCATGAAACCTTCCATCCTCAATCATCTTTTTAAATGGTTCCTCTTTCCACGCTTCCAGCACTTTTTTACCATAAAATGTCTTCCCTTCGGCTATTACAGGTACAATAACTACATCTGCCTCTTGATCTCCTCTAAAATTACCTAGAGTATTACTTATTTCATCAAACATCCTTGACATGTAAGTTCTTCCAACTTCAGTATCGTATATCTTGTCTTTGTCATATCTGTCATGAAAGGTCTTATTAGCCCATAGAAAAGCATCAATTATCTCGTCTTTCCTTTCTATTACATAATCTTTAAATCTAACATTTGCGTTCATAAATGGTATTTGCCCGGCTATCGCAGAGTTCGTTATCAAAACTTTTTTCCTTCTATATATTGTGAGATCTTTAAAATTCTCTCATCAGGGATCGCTAAGAGAGGATTTGCACCAATTCCTATCATCATCCCTTTGTTCTTATCTACGGTTGAATAGAAAGTTATTCTATAGTGATCATAGAACTTTGCCTTTGCATACCACTCTTGATATTTACTAATGCCAATCTCTTTCGCTTTCTCAACTTCTTCTAGGATTTTCGAATATGCCTTCTGAGTATCCTTAAATTTTCCATCTAATCTTCCAAAGGGGATAAAAATTGGTTCACCTACTCTCGGGTAGGCGTAATTTAAACCATAAGATTTTGCTACTTCGGGTAAGGTCGAGTCAATTATAGTCTTTATTGCAATCTTCATTTCTTCTGGTAAATGATCTACGTGATAGATCTTCTTTTCTCCTTTGTTAAAAAGTGACATAGTAGTGTAAAGTTTTAGAAATAAAAAAATTCGTCGGGATTTTCAGATGTTAAATATACCTCTAACAAGTTTCACTATTATATAGATAAATATTACTGTCATTATTCCAAACATTACAAGTCCTGTTAGTAGTTCCTGCCCTTCAGAGAAGGGAGAAAAAGGGTAAACCTCATTAGAGTATGGAGGCCATCCAACTATGAGTATTACCGACAATACGGAATCGCCAGCCATCCATAAGACAAATAAAAGAACCTTTACAGCGTTGTTAAGTGATGAGATCGACAGTCCGGCAAACATTCCGCCGAAGAAAAGAGAGGAATCTTCAATTATCCTTATCCAAAGGACTGCTCCACCAAGATTAAAGAAGAGTGGGGTGTGCCAGAAAACTGCTGAGGCTATTCCTAGTAAAATAAAAAGTCCAGACCCCTTAAATATCTTATATCCTAGAATGAATCCGGCTATAAAGAGAACGTAATGCATTGCCATATAAAGCCACTCATTGCTGAATTCTTCAAGTTCAGTAAATGGATTTATAGCAATTACTAACAAAGCCAACGGTATTGCAATGGATTTTACATTCAACCTGTCTTTAAATACTTTTATCGATATCATGATATTGAATATTTATAGTAAAAATAAAAATTTATTTATTCTGGCGGTATTTCCTTAAAAGTTAAACTAATATCTATTCCTTTCTTTTTATGGGAATACCAAGATACAGCATAGATTAATATCCCTGTAGCTATTACCATTCCAACAAAAATTTGAGTTATTAAACTATTAAACCCAAAAATAGGATTAATCCCTGCCTCATATGTTAAGAAAGCAAAGTATATCGAAGATATTATCCCTGATATTGTTAATGCCTTTACTTTATTCTTTATTCCGAATACTGTGCCAGCAATGCTGACTACAAAGAAGTATATTGCTCCCAGTATAGTAGCTCCATAGAGGGATTCAGCAGCTGTAACTGAGAAAACTGGAACAAGTAGTAGAGAAAGTGTAATTACTAAATCTAGGATATGCGCATATACCGGAGATCCATATCTATTTACTTGGGAGAATTTTTCT
The DNA here is from genome assembly GCF_000632495.1 of Candidatus Acidianus copahuensis. Lineage (GTDB taxonomy): Archaea > Thermoproteota > Thermoprotei_A > Sulfolobales > Sulfolobaceae > Acidianus > Acidianus copahuensis. The sequence goes on from NZ_JFZT01000057.1 coordinate 79,633, forward strand.
GGTAATACTCTGTCAAAAGACAGAGCGAAGATGTACCTAGAGAAAACTATAACTCCATAAGATAAAGTGTAGAAGTTCCAAATAATTACTCCTAAACCGAGTATCCATTGCAAGAAAGGATTAGAGGCTAGTGCTATAGCAACAGTCCAGAAATTATATATGAATGATGAATAAGCAAAATAATTGAAGTAATAACCAGCTACTAAATCCATTTCAGCAAATCCAACAGTTACAAGAAGAGCTGTCATAGAAAGAGCCATGATTAGGTTCAGCTTAGCTATTTTATTAGTCTGCCTAAATTCAGCTGATACTGCTGGTCCTGCTGTCATCCAAGGATATGTGTAGAGAGCAAATAGTGGAAGAAGTAAAAGAGTGTAATCCCAATTAACTTGAGGTAAAAAGGCATGACTCGTTTTACTCTCACTTACTCCAAAGCTTGAAAGAAGAGGAGAGATACTAGTAAAGAAGTGAGAAGAACCAATAGCTATTGTGATCATCGCTATCACTAAGGTTGATATCGAAAATATCCCCAAAAAGGAAACGAGTCTGTATCCCCACTTCGCTTTAAAAATGTTAAGCAGTATAGCTCCGAGGAAGAAAGCTGCAGATATTCCATAAAAGAGCAATCTTTGTCCTATAGTTAAGTTAGTCGAGTATGGATCTACAAATATATTTTTCCCTAGGTATAGTAAAGCATTTGAGTGTTCTACATTTCCTATAGTGCATATTACTGCGTTCATAGCTGAGCCTGAAAAGTAAGAAACTAATGCCAAATACGCAATGGTTTCTAACTGAAGGGAGATAGCCATGATAGCGCCGATAGGACCATTAAGACTTCTAGATATCCAGATATAATCTCCGCCAGTTCTGGACATTCTTCTTGTCAAAGAAGTGTAAATTATTAGCTGTGGAATAGCTAGTAATGCTCCTATTATTGAGGCCAGCCATAATACACCTCCCGGACCAGCTATTGTGGGATTATTTGATGGATTAACGTAAGGCGATATTGATTCAAATAGCGCTATACCAGCTGACATATTCCCAATGTTGAGCATTATAGCATCTACGAGACTTACTTGCTTAAGTAAACCGGATGACTCTCTTATAAAAACGTTCTTTGACATCAAGTGAACAATTTCTACTTAGTATAAAAGATTAATGTATCAATGTAAAAGTATCACGGCGAATATACTCTTGGAATTTACTTAATCATGTAAAAGGTTCAAATCTTAGTAGAAGTGTAGCAAATTCTAGTATCTTGTTTCAACTCTATTTTTTCGCAATCCATTCTCTTGAAACTGCTAAGTGAGGATAGTTCTCCTTTTAGTTTTTGTTCGATGTAAGTTACCTTGTATGCGGTGATAGACGTCCAATAATTACTTAAGCTAGAAATGACTATTAGCCTTGGTTTAATACTTGTTAATGCTTCTATTGAGTTTTCCTGAATTCTCCCTGTATTCACTAATTTGATTTCCTTTATTATGGCTTCTCCATTTACTTCGTCCAATTCGTATCCATCAACGTAAATTGTGACTAGTCCATTTGTCCTAATAATAGTAGAAAACTCTTCTGGTAAGATAGATATCTTGTATTTCTTAATGTAAGATAGCCAGCGGGCTCTCTTTCTTCCAAAAGTTTTACTTCTTACTATTGAGAGAAGACTCATGTTATATATGACGTCACTATAGGAAAAACTAACAAGATCCATATCTCTAAAAATGAACCTTTCTGAACACTTCGAGTTAGAAAGTTCTTTATCGCATACGAATGTAAATTCACTTAAAGGAGGAATTATTACATCTTCAGGAAGTTCTACCCTAAGATCCAACTCAAGTATAGTTTATTTAAGAGTTATAAAAAGGGAATACTGATCTAGATGCTAAGGGCAACGTATAACATAACTATTCCAATGAAAATAGCTAAACTGTTAATAACCAAGTTATCATACCTAAAATGAGCTAAGGCAAATCTGGTCCATCTTTTATTCTTTCTAATATATATCCCTCTTTCTGTGAAAACGTCGAGTAACATATGTGAGGGGCCGACGAGAAATCCATCAATTATTCCGATTATGAAATTGAAGTTAAGAAAAAATAGCGTGATAACGAAAGGTAAGGAAAGAAGAATACCCCAACCTATAGATCTAGGTAACGTATGAGTCCTAGGAGTTCTTGATATATACTTTCCTCTAATTTCATGTCCAAGTTTATCAATTGTCAAATTTCCAATAATGGAAATCAGCCCAGCAACTATCGGAGTAATTAGCGCTGGATAAAGAAAATAAGTGAATAAAGTAAGTAATCCAGTTGAAAAGACGTAGTGGGTTCTAAGTTTCATCTTATTCAATATTTATCTAAATATTATGGCTTTAATAAACAATAGTTATAATACCTCATATAAATATATGGAATATCGTGACCTACTGGTTAATACCAATTCAAGAGGATATGTGGGAAGTAATAAAGGAAAAAGGAATTTATGGATATAAGGAAAATCTACAGCAATACATAAAAAATGGAGATCTTCTCATCATATATATCAGTAAATATTATGCAAAGACATATGGAGGAAAAATAGTTGGAGTAGTTAAGGTTACATCAGATTGGTTCTATGATGAGACACCAGTCTTTCCAGAGGAGATAGTAAGAAATAAAGCTATATTTCCACATAGGGTAAAGGTTGAAGTAGAGAATGTAGGAGTATGTGACTTTAGAGATATTCTTGATAAAATTAACTTTATTGAAGATAAATTACAAATGGCGAAATATTTAAGAAACGCTCCCGCAAATCTAAAAAGGCCAATTCCAGAGGGTGACGCTAAGATAATCGAGGAATGTCTTCTCCTTCATGTTTGAGTTTAAATTTTTCTATTTATGTTTATACTATATCTAATCTATATAGAAAATTGTCCCCTATATAGATTACTTCAAATATAGTGATTATCTATATATTTACCATACTGAAACTTCATACAGAGAATAAAGATGCAGAAAAAACCTGAAGGAAAAGCAGCCTTTGAAGAATTAGATAATATGAAGTTATCCTTTAAACATATAAAAATATGGTACACAGCAGGTATGGGATTTTTTACTGATGCATATGATTTATTTATTATTGGTGCAATATTAGATATATTTACTGTATATAAATTACCAGGATTTCAATTAAATCCCTTTTATGAAGGGCTATTAGCTTCTTCAGCTATAGTAACAGCGATTATTGGACAGCTTCTCTTTGGTTTCTTAGCTGATAGAATAGGTAGGAAAAAGGTTTATGGAGTAGAGGCATCTTTGTTAACAGCAGGAGCGTTTTTATCTGGGTTATCGCCAAATCTTGCTTGGTTAATAGCCTTTAGAATGATAATGGGCTTTGGTATTGGAGGAGATTATCCAATATCTGCTACAATTATGAGTGAATACTCAAATGTTAAGGACAGAGGGAAGTTAGTAGCTTTAGTATTTGCTAATCAAGGAATTGGAACGTTGGTAGCGGTAGCTGTAGGAGCCATTTCAGCTTTTACTCTTCCTGCAGATATTGCTTGGAGGGTTATGGCAATAGTTGGAGGAATACCTGCAGCTACAGTTATTTATCTAAGGAGAAAAGTACCAGAAACACCTAGATATGCCGCGATGGAGCAGAAAAAGGAAGATTTAGGTAAATCCACCAAATTTATGGGAGTTAGAGAGGAAAACCAGGTTGTAATTAAAAGAATAAGCTTTGGGCAGTTTATTTCAAAGTATTGGAAGGTGCTTTTGGGGACAGCTGGAACATGGTTTATTTTAGATGTTGCGTTTTACGGGACAGGCGTTTACTCTGGTCCAATAGTATCTTCTATACTTGGGAAACCTGTTAATGTCGGTACTGAAATAGTTTATGCGGGTATACCGTTTATGGTCGGATTTTTTGGCTATTTCACTGCGGTTGGACTAATGGATAAATTGGGAAGGAAGTTAATACAAATCCAAGGATTTTTAGTAATGGCGATTATATACGCAATAGTTAGTGCAGTTATGATATCAAGCGGAGTAAAAGTTATAGGATTTACAATTCCAGTAGATTTAGCCTTTGCTATTTACGCTTTATCTTACTTCTTTATAGACTTTGGTCCAAACACTACTACCTTTGTTATCCCAGCAGAAATATATCCAACCTCAAATAGAACTACAGGACACGGAATTTCTGCTGCGGCAGGTAAAACTGGTGCGGCGTTAACAACTTATTTATTCCCTCTTTTGCTAAATGAAATAGGAGTCAAGAATATTCTGGATATTTTAGCAGTACTTTCCGTTATAGGTGTTATGTTAACTTACTTTACAATAAAGGAACCAAAATTGAAGAACTTAGAGGATGTATCAGAAGATAGAGTTGAAATACAACAAGAAGTTAAATAAAGTCTTTTTGAATAGTTTCTTGATTTACCAAAATTCTTATGTAAATGGAAAGATTTTTAGATAAAATTGAAAATTAACACTATTAATGGCCACCTTTAATAAAAATAAAGGTTAATTAAATAAAAGTTTATTAAAGTTGACTAAAAAATTTATTCGTTTAGGTATGTGCAATCTCATAGTCTTTGACTTAGAGAGAGAGGCAATAAATACGGATAATGTAGTTTTGCTAAACTTAGGTGACTTTAAGCGAATTGGAGAACTTAGCTATATACAAGTTCTTTCATCTCCACACAAAAAGGAGTTATCGAAGAGTTATTACTATTATATATTAAAAAGATTAAAGGAATTAGACTTGTTGGAAGATGATAAGATCACGTTTAGAATTGCTCTTCCATATAAACTCTCTAAATCTGGGTTAGAGTTAGTTAATGGCATTCTTTACATAACTGAAGACAAAAAGCTTGTGTACTATGATAATAGTCAAGAGGTTTATACATGTGGAAAATGCCCAGTAACCTCATCATGTTTAATGGCAATTAAAAAGATTGCCAAGGAGAGAGAAGTTAAGATAAGAAGTGAAAATCTTGACGATGCGTGGCTATCAGTAATGACTAGTCTAAATTTAAAAATAATAACTTCAGCTAGAAGTCTTAAATTGATAAGTTCTTTTGTCTGAATTGGATATATTATAATTTTTTAGTTATTTATTTACTTAGATCTATAGTAAAAATTATAGTTATATATGCTAAGACTTAAAAACTTTAAAAAACATATACCCATATGACAGTTAGGAGACCTGAAGAATACATTGAAGCAATAAGACATAGAAGTAAGGTTGAAATTTACGTAATGGGAAAAGAAGTCGAAGATGTAACTACGAATCCATTCTTGAAACCTTCAGTAATGGCCTTTAAGGCAACTTATGATGCTCCTTGGGATGAGGATACAAAGGAGTTAGCTAGGGCTTGGAGCCCCTTTATTAATGAGGAGGTAAATAGGTTTAATCACATCCATAGATCGCCAGAAGATTTAGCGGCAAAAGTCAAATTACTTAGGAAGATAAGTCACAAGGTAGGCGCATGTTTTCAAAGATGTGTTGGTTTCGATGCACTAAACACACTATATATTACAACAAACCTAATGGCACAAAAGGGAAAGACTGACTATAAAGACAGATTTGTCGAATACGTTAAATACGTTCAGAAGAGGGATTTAGCTCTTGCTGGAGCAATGACGGATGCTAAAGGAGCTAGAAATCTAAAACCGCATGAGCAACCGAATAAGGACGCGTACGTAAGAGTAACTGACGTGTCAAAGGATGGAATTTACGTTTCTGGAGCGAAGGCAAATATAACCGGAGTTGCTGCTACTGAAGAGATTGTTGTGATGCCTACTAGAGCAATGGGTCCAGAAGATAAGGATTACGCGATTTCTTTCTCTATTCCTACAGACACAGAAGGAATAAAGATAATTATAGGTAGGCAATTAAACGACGCGAGACGATTTGAAGGTGGGGAAATAGACGGTTTGCCATATTATTATAATCACGAGGGACTAATTGTATTTGACAATGTATTTGTGCCAATGGAAAGAGTTTTTATGTTAGGAGATTGGGAGTTTAGTGGAAATCTCGTTGAGATATTCTCTTCTTATCATAGACAAGGCTATGGAGGCTGCAAGGCAGGACTAGCAGATGTAATAATAGGTTCTGCTAGTAATTTGGCTAAGCAGATAGGAGTAGAGAAGGCTCCTCATGTTCAAGATAAACTCAATGAGGCAGTATTCTTGACTGAAACAATGTACTCCGCTGGAATTGCTGCAAGCCTTAATGCCGTTCAGGTTTGCCCAGGCTGTTGGTGGGTTAATCCAATGCATGCTAATGTTACGAAACATTTAGTTGCAAGATTTCCTTACGAGATATCTAAGATAACTACAGATATAGCGGGAGGAGCTTTAGGTACCGCACCAAGCGAATGGGATCTTAAGAATCCTAAATTAAGAAAATACATAGAAAAGTTCTTTCAAGGAATGACAGATTATACTGCAGAGGATAGACTTAGGATGATAAGATTACTTGAGAACACTAGTATAGGAGTAGCATTTCTCATAGAATCAGTCCATGGAGCAGGTAGTCCTGCTGCTCAAAGAATAATGTTTAACAGGTTATATAACTTTAGTTATTCAGAAGAAGTGGCAAAGAGGTTGGCAGGAATGAGATCTTCGGTGAAATTTTCAGAAAAGGCAGAACCTTGGAGAGAAACAGATACAGAAAAAACAGCAAAGAGTACCAAGAAGGAGTAACCTCAACTTATTAAATATAATTATAATTTTTTAACATATTTTAATCCTATCCTCTGGTAACTGAATAGATGTTATTGTAACCCTAAATAAAGACGACCTCTTTAATCAATTTTTATTTATTTATCAGGAAAATCTTATATAGTATTTACATAGATTTATCGTTTATGAAGTCCTACGTCCATGCTACAATCGCTTCCACATTTTCTTGGGCGGGAAACATATATGACCTATTGCTAATGACGTATGTTTACTCTTATCTAGAAGAGGCATATCATATAAACTTCTTCTCTGTATCTCTGCTCTTCTCTCTGGGACTTTTAGGTAGAGTGGTTGGAGGAACTATTTTTGGGAAATTCGCAGATGTTTATGGTAGAAAGCCTATACTCATGTTAGGAACTGGACTCTATGCCTTATTTCAAGGACTCATGGCTTTTTCTCCTGATGTTCTTCTACTCTTTGTTTTTAGGACTTTAGCAGGGGTTTTTATGGGAGCGCAATGGACTGCTGGGACAGTGATAGCGTATGAGCAGGCTCCTAATTCTATAAAGGGGTTCGTTGTAGGCATAGTACAAGCAGGATATGGAATTGGTTATTCCCTCACGGGAGTTACTTATCTCGCTTTCCTTCCTTTTATGGGTATGGCTTGGAGAGAGTTCTTGCTTGTTGGTTCTTTACCATTGCTTTTAGTCCCTTATATGAAATTTAAAGTAAGTGAACCAGGATTAGGGACAGCAGAGAGAGTTAGAGTGAGTTATAGGGAATATACGTCTCTCCTTCTTAAAGCTACTTTGGCAATGTCTGGGATGTTTATTGCATATTTCTCAATTTTTGCCAACTATGTAACTATAGCAACAATGGAAGGAGTACCTTCAAGTACCTTAGGTTTGATAATGACTATTGCTAATATTTTACTAGCAATTTCTTTTATTACCTTTGGGAGATTAGCGGATAGAGTAGATAAGAAAAAGTTAATCTATTTTGGTTTATTTGCAATGCTATTTTTCCTGCCATTTGCTGTGCCGATTGTAGGTCAGTTAAGGGTTATACCATTAATGCTTGGTTCAATTGTAGGTTACTCTTTTTCGACTGGTTTTTGGCCATTAATGCCCTTATTATTGGCGGATTCAGTACCTGCTGATATCAGAGGTTACTTATCTGGATTATCTTATAATATGGGTGGATTCTTTGGAGGAATAGCTAATATAATAATAGGGATATTAGTTTCCTTTTTCGGCATTGCAACTTTACCTAAATGGGCTGACATCTTTGGAATATCCTCGCTATTATTAGTTTTAGTTAGCATACTAACTTGGCCTAAGAGTAAAGCTAATATGCGCGCTATTCAAGTATAGGTATTTCCATCTTTGGAGGGGATTCTTGGCGCTTTTTCCTAAAATTTTTCTAATGAAAGCTATTTACATCAACCTTCGCTGGTATACCATTTTCTCAATTTCGAAGGGGAAGTAAAAAGAAGTAATTCGTATCCTTCAAAAAGTAGAATGTATAAATTAAATAAATCTCAGTTTTCTTTTTATACCCTTTATACTCCTTTATTCTTCATGGAAAATTTACCATTCAACGAGAGGTATTATCAACCACCCTACAAGGAAATGTATAGAAGATCTCTAGAAGAATCTGAATCTTTCTGGAGAGAAATGGCCCAAGGAATAGACTGGTTTTCTCCATTTTCAAAAGTTTTGGACTCATCAAATCCGCCTTTTTTCAGATGGTTCCCAGACGGTAAAGTCAACATATGCTATAATGCAGTAGATAGGCATCTTGAGTTTAGAAGAAATAAAGTTGCATTAATATGGGAAAATGAAAAAGGGGAGAATAAGATTCTAACATACTACGATCTCTACACTGAAGTAAATAGATTTGCGAGTGCTCTACAGGATTTGGGCATAAAAAAGGGAGATAGAGTTCTAATATATTTACCTTTAATGCCAGAATTGCCTATATCAATGCTCGCCTTAGCTAGAATAGGGGCAATACACAGCGTTGTATTCTCTGGATTTTCAACTCAAGCCGTAACTGACAGAATAAATGACGCTAAGGCAAAGTTAGTAATAACAACGTCACACACAATGAGGAGAGGAAAGAGAATAGAGCTTAAGAGGACAATAGACGATGCAGTTTCTCAAACTCCTTCAGTTGAAAATGTGTTGGTCATAAAGAGAGATGAGGAAATAGATTTAAATGAAGATAGGGATGTTCTTTACCAAGATTTGACTAAGAAGAAAATTGTAAAGAAAGTTGAGGTCGAGGAAACTCTTTCTACCGATCCGCTCTTTATCCTTTACACTTCAGGAACTACTGGAAAACCTAAAGGTATCCTTCACTTACACGGAGGATATGGCCTTTGGACTTATCTGACTACTAATTGGGTATTTGATCTTAAGGAAAACGACGTTTTCTTCAACACTGCTGATATAGGCTGGATAACTGGACATTCATACATAGTATACGGTCCTCTCCAGAATGGGGCAACAACCCTAATGTACGAGGGAGTTCCAGACTATCCAAATCCTGATAGGTGGTGGGACTTAGTAGAGAAATACGGAGTTACTGTGTTTTACACCTCTCCGACAGCCGTGAGAACTTTAATGAGATATGGTGAAGAGTGGGTGAAAAATCATGATCTCTCAACGCTTAGACTTCTTGGAAGCGTTGGAGAGCCAATTAATCCAGAGGCATGGAGATGGTATTTCAAGAACATAGGAAGGTCTACATTACCCATAGCTGATACATGGTGGCAAACTGAGACAGGAGGGATTATGATTTCAGCAACTCCTGGACTAGGAAATTATATGCTTAAACCGAGTGCTAACGGATTGCCTTTACCTGGTGTAGATGCAGATGTATTTGATGAAAATGGAGATCCTGCTCAAAGTAGAGAGAAAGGTTATATAGTTATAAAAAGACCATGGCCAGGAATGCTTGCAGGCGTTTGGGGAGATCCAGACAGATACGTTAACACTTACTTCTCAAAGTTTCATAACGTATATTACCCAGGTGATTATGCAGTAAAAGATGAAGATGGATTCTTCTACATACTTGGCAGAGCGGATGAAGTACTTAAGATAGCAGGACATAGAATAGGTACAAGAGAAATAGAGGATGTCTTAATATCTCATCCAGCTGTTGCCGAGTCCGCAGTAATTGGAGTTCCTGATCCAGTTAGAGGAGAAGTCGCAGTAGCCGCTGTAGTACTTAAGTCAGGATACTCACCTTCAGAGGAATTGAGGAAAACCTTATTAGACTACATAAGAAGCGCACTAGGTAGTTTCGTAGTGTTTGGAGGGCTTTACTTTGTCACGAAATTACCTAAGACAAGATCTGGAAAAATAATGAGAAGAGTCGTTAAAGGTGTTATCTCGGGCGCGCCTGTAGGAGATACTACAACTCTTGAAGATGAAACGTCTATTGATGAACTGAAAAAGTCAATAGAAGAATTCTCTAAAGAAATATCACAGCAAAAAAAGGAATAGAAAATGCTTTTATATTTTCTTTCTATATAAGTAATGATTAATAAATAGATGTAAATAAGCTAATTTAATAGCTTAGTTTAAGTAAAGTGAAACTGTGAAGACTAACATGGGAATTACTCCATAAAAAGTTCGTTAAAGTCCAATGTGTTAGACTTTAATGTAAAATGCCTTATTTATATTTGATAACAATGAGACTAGGGAAAAAGTCACATATAATGATTCTAGTTTTAGCTGTACTCTCCCTATCTGTTTTTTCCATGTTCTTTCAAGTTCCAGTAGCGCAATCATCACCAGTAGTTACTGCCTATAAGGTAGTTGGAACTACAGATCTAGGAAATCCTGGTTCGGAATCATTTTGGTCGTCAATACCATGGACTAATATTTCACTCACGGCTAACATACCTAATGCACCTACTTCTGGACTAACTAAGTATTTGCTTGTTAAAGCTGCGTGGAATGGAAGCGATCTAATATTCCTCTTAAACTGGGAAGCTCCAAAACCTGCTTATAACGCTTGGAGCGCAGCAGCTGCTGGGATATATCCACCTGCTTCTGGACCAGGACTTTTTAGGTTAGTCGAACTAACACCTGGAGTTGTATATAAAGTTGTAGACAATTCGACCTTTTCTAGTTATGTCTCTATAGTTAACGGAAAGGAAGAACCAGGCAGAATAATATTCAATTATTCTGGAATATTACTACCTGCCCCCAACGATACACAAATTCACGTACTTAGCAACGGTACAATTATACTGTTCCACTCTTTAAGACCAATGGAAAAATTACTCTATGGTGATGGTATGTTCTACGGTTATTACGTTAATTCGACCTGGTATTATCCGGATCGTGCAGCTATAATGTGGTATTTAGGTTCGGGAGCTCCATCAACTATGACCATGGTAGGAATGCACATAGGAGGAAAATATGCTGGACAGGTTTTTGATGGGTTTAATTTCACTTATGCTGGAGGATCGCTAAAACTACCAGGAGGATCAGCAAACATATGGATGTGGGTTTCTGGAGCTACTTGGAACTCTTCTGAGGATCCAGCTTTCAAAGTTAATTTATGGCAAAATGAAAGCGATACTGGACTTTCATATACTGACTTACATAATCACGGATTTGCCGTACCTCTATTTACGAATAATACTAATATGTATGAAGTTGATACATCGGGTATATGGTATGCTCCTGTCAAATCCTCTGGTCTTAATGATTCGTTATTCTATATCTGGACTGGAGCAAAATATTCTAACGGTAGTTGGACAGTAGAATACGTATATCCATTAAATGTTCCAAGTAGCTATGAGCCATTCTTCGCCCATCCTAGTGAAGGAAACATATATTACATAGCGTTTGCGATATGGCAGGGACCATTAGGTGAATCATTATTCGATAAATCGATAGTACCTAATTGGCTAACATTTGAGATGGTTGATCATGGTTATGTACCTCCAACAACAACTTCCTTAGTATCTCATATTGTAATTCCTACAGCTGTTGTTACAGTAACTGTGGTGGGAGTTATAGTAGCTATACTAGCTATTGTGATAATTGCAGCAGTATATAGAAGGTGATTGAATGTTAAATTTTTTTGAAAAAAATGTAAAAACAATTATTTTTTGTTGGCAATAGGTACTATTATTAGGTTTATTTTTGGGCAAGGTTTGAGCAATAGTCTTTCTACTCCACTTAATAATCAATTAATGGTTGATCTAGCTCCATTAAGTACATTTGGATACACCCTTGAAATTGCTTCTTTAGCTTTGCTTAGTTTCTCGTTGTGGAGAAAGATGAAGTTATTTAGCCTTACTGTAGCTATTTTACTTTTCGCTACATTTGCCTCTATTCTACCTATTTACACCTCAATTGTGTTTCCACTGACGTTAGTCTTGATCTTTATGTCCTCAATAGTTATGTTCCAAGGATTATACGTAAGTGCTAAGAAAAGAATAACTAGTTCATTACTAGCTCCTATATACAGTTCAGTTATTTTACTTTACTTTGTTTCACTATCCCTTTTCCTTAACCTTAGCTTACCTATTATAAGCTACGTAATAGTTTATGGTATAATGGTATTTTCCTTCTTGGCCTATAGTATAACTTATACAGTTAAACCATCTCCTTCATTCAAGAGATACTTGATTTCTTACGTGGCGGGAGGTATTGCATTTGCCTCCATGATACCTTTTTACATATTAGTCTCTACAAATAGATTTATGGAAATTATAATGGAAAACGTTATACCTTACATGACAGGGTTTGTCCTATATAACCCCTATCTTTTACCATTAGCTATTATTTTTTCGGCTATTGCTCTTTTCTCGATCATCTCACTAGCTATTAAGGGAAACCCATATGCTGCTCTCGGTTTCTTCATGATAATAACTTCAGCATTTATGGCAACTGTAGGCTTTGGACTTCTTCTTCTGATAGTAAGTCCTGCCGTTGGTTCAGCATTAATAACATACAATGAGATCAAGGAAAAAAATGCGCAAATTCTGTTAGACCAAAGCGAAGAAGAGTAGAGAAAAGTCTAACATTTAAGGCTTTATTTTCTTTTTGCTAATATATTGCAAGTGAGATCAATGAATGACGATAATAATGAGGGAAAAAAGATACCTATTTTGAAGCCCTCTGATTTCTTCTTTCTGCAAAAACTACTCAGAACTATGAGAAGCCCTAAATCGAAGTTTGACTCAAGGGAGTTTGCCGAAAAAGGAGAAGATTATTTATTTAATTATGTAAAGAAGAACAACGTTGGACCAATAGATCAAGGCAGGAGGAACTTTCTTAAGGGTCTCGTAATTGGAGTTGCTGCAGTGACTGTAATAGGTATAATTCCGGGGATAAGAGAAATTGTTCCACCCACAGTTTCAATCTCTGGTTTTCCAAAGTCTCTAATCTTAGCCTCTGATGGTTCTCCATTAAAGGCTTCAAGTATTCCAGTAAATAACCCGCTAGTGATGATTTTCGAGTACCCTCTTAAAAGTGAGCCAAATTTCATTCTTAACCTAGGTGATTCAAGTGGAAAACCAATGGCTATACCTTCAGCGACAGTTACAATTCCTCAGACAGGTAAAACGTATACTTTTCCTGGTGGAGTTGGACCTAATAAGTCAATTGTTTCATATAGCGCTAGATGTCAACATTTAGGATGCGTTCCTCCATATATTCACTTTTATCCGCCAAGTTATATGACATCTGCTCAGCTTTCCGCACCATCTCCTGATACTTTAACAGCTGCAGCTCTGCTGGCAGCTAAAACATCAAAAGCCCCAGCTGTTATTCACTGCGACTGTCATGGAAGTACTTATGATCCTTATCACGGAGCTGCAGTGCTTACTGGACCCACAGAAAGACCGTTACCCACAGTATTACTCGAATGGGATAGTTCTTCCGATTACTTATATGCTACAGGAGATATTGGAGTTGCAACCTATCCTCTAGGATCAAATGGAATCCCTTCAAAGGATCCTAAAGAAGACTTAGACGAAAGCGAATTTGGAAGTCCAGTTGGAGATAAAACTGAAATATCTACTTTAACTGTTTTTGGTAAGTCTTCATAGAAGGTGATTTAGATGTTCTCTATTAGCAAGAAGATAAATGATTGGATTGAAGAACGATTAATGCTAGAAGACCTACCTTTTTTTAAAACTCCAGATTATATGTATAAAGTTAATTACTGGTTGGGTGCCCTCGTTGCAGGTTCATTTATGTATGCTGTAATCTCTGGGTTATTGCTTCTTCTCTATTACGAACCATCAGCTGGATACACCTCAACAATAAGTATAATTGACTCTATTCCATATGGATCTGTAGTTCTGTATAGTCATCTTTACGCAGCGTATGCTATGATTATCTTAGCATATACTCATATGTTCTATAATTATTTTCACGGGGCATATAAAAGGCCTCGAGAATTACTCTGGATAATTGGTGTTATTCTTCTAGTTCTTACTCTGAGCGCATCGTTCATGGGGTATAGCCTCATAGGTGACGTGTTAGCAGTAAGCGCAGTTGACGTTGGAGCAGGAATAGTAAGTGGTTTAGGATTAGGATTTCTCAATCCAATATTGTTTGGGGCTTATGATTCAGGAGATTTCACCAGAGTATTAGCGTTGCACATTATCCTAGTAGCTCTTATAGGGCTATTCTTCGTTCTTCACTTCTTCTTAGCGGAAAGCTATGGAATGATGCCCTCAAGAAAGGTAAAGCCGAAAGCTCCTGCTGTTTACACTAAAGAAGAATGGTCTAAGTTTAACGCATGGTGGCCAAGGAATTTTGTCTACATGTCATCTCTGATATTCCTGACCTGGGGATTTATTTTAGCAATACCAAACGCGTTAGCGTATTTAAGCGGATATCCAACTTATCTAAACCCATTCCTTAATCCTCATCCGGCCCCTTCACCTTCTAGTCCGGCTGCCATGTCTGTTACGGCTTATCCACCATGGTTCTTCCTCTTCCTATTCAAGATAGCTGATTTTACTAGTAGTTATCTTATAATGGTGCTCATAGGTGCGATAATACCTTTACTCTGGTTCATTCTAGTTCCATTTATTGATAGAAGCGCTGAACTTGATCCTATGAAAAGAAAGGTTGCTGTAGGAGTAGGTCTTGTATTTTTAACGTATTTTATACAGACTACTATATGGGGAGCGATAGCTCCAGCAGTGCCGGCTAAACTATCTCAGCTAGTATTAGTTTTCTTACCACCACCAATTCTTATTGGTCTTGGCTTAGCTTTCATAAAGCCGAGAGGAACAAGTCCAAAGTCAGGAACGTCTCCGATGATATCTGCAGCTATATTCAGTGCGTTAACTTTACTATTTATTGGAGCGTTCTCAATGTTCTCTCAATATCCTTCAGTGTTAACTGCAGGAGCAGTAATACCATTAGGGATACTGTTTGCACTTGCTGGAACTAAAAAAGTATTGAACGCAGATCAGCCTTCTAACTCTTTACCAAGTACCGTTACGTCTATTGATGTAAATAAGGTAAATACAAAAGTAAAGTTAGCAGAAATAATGATAGCAATTCTTCTCATAGTATCAATAGCGCTAGTAGCAGCTTTATGGACTATACCTCCAACAGGATTCCTCTCTAATTTGTTTGGAATTGACCTAGGAATAGTATTCATAATGCTAGGAGAGGCAATATCACTATATCACTATGTCGTATATGTTGCTGGAAAACAAAGTAGCACATCTTAAAGATCTTTAAATCTACCCTTTTTTCTTTATAATTGTTTTTCTTGAATTATTGAGGGCTGTATACATTATGCTCTTAAGATTTTTTTTGATAATTTTATTTTACATCTTAATTAGGAATGTTTATTATATATACACTATAAAATCTATATAGTTTTAAAAAAATATTATCATTTTTTAATTAATTTATTTTTTTCAAATTATTATCGTCTTTTACCTTTTATCGTTTAGGGAAAAAGCGCTTTTACATTATTTAGTATTTAGCGAGTAAAGCGAATGTACTTACTAAAAAGATCGTATATATATCTTATATACTACTATATACTATAACAATATCTCTATAGTAAGGTTTTTTAAATAAATCACCTAGTTATAATGAAGATAAATGAGTTTTAACGGGATAGAAGGAAACATAAATAGACCAGGAGAGATACCTTGGGAAATTGTGGTTGTTTATTTTGCGTTAGCATTATTATTTGTTTTTGCTGTAGGGAAAAAAAGTGGAGGTTTAAGAAAATTTTCAACTGTGGATTTAATTTACATAGGAATTGGCGCTGCCTTTGCGGTAGTATGGGAATTTTATATAGGTAGCTTTCTGGGCAGGTTCTTCCCAAGTACTCCTTTTATTAGCGTTAGTTTTTGGGGAAGGCTAATAATAGTGTTAGTTGTTGCGGCGTTAGTTAGAAAAGTTGGTGTAGGGATGCTTTCATTGCTCATTTTTAATGTTTTAGGCGATCTATTTCACTATGGATTTGGTGGAGAACCAATGTTTACTATATACGAAACCCTGACTTACGGTCTCTTTGTTGATTTAGTTATTGCTGCAACAGGAGGAAAGCTTTTTGGTATTGGTATAAAAGGAGGAAAGCTTTTTGGGTCGTTTAATCTCATGTCTAGGAAGGAAGCAGATGACGAAGATATACAAGGCAAGACTCCTTCTATAGTTTATTTGCTTGCTGCAGTTGAAGGTGCAGTAATAGGCCTTCTTTGGGCAATTCCAGATCCGATATTTTATAGAGCATTTTTCAGCCCTTTCACATATGGTGGTTATGTGGATTGGGGTAGGGTAATTTTTGATCTAATAGCTTATATTCCAGGAGATATAGTAATAGGAATTATAGCTGCCTTAATATCTATCAGGATAGCTAAAGCGGTGGGATCTTGAAGTTCCTCGATATAAGAGGACTTGAAGTTACCTATCTTGGAAAAACGAAACCTTCATTGAAGATAGATAACCTAATAATTGAGGAGGGAGAGTCAGTACTTATTGTTGGAAAATCTGGTTCTGGTAAATCGACCTTTATTAATACAATAAATGGAGTAATTCCAAATATGATCTCAGCTGAAGTAAAGGGCGAGATCTCAGTTTTTGGAAAGGATCCAAGAAGGACTCCTATATTTGACATGTCAAAAGAAGTGGGAACCTTACTTCAAGATCCTGAATCCCAGATATTTAATTATACCGTAGTGGATGAAGTTGCCTTCGGCTTGGAGAATTTAATGTTTCCAAAGGAAGAGATAATGGCAAAAGTCGAAGAATCGGCAAAAGTCGTTGGCATTTCTCATCTTTTAGATAGGGAAACAAATAACCTCTCTGGAGGAGAGATGCAGAGAACTGCTCTTGCTTCAGTGTTGGCAATGAATCCAAAAGCCTTAATTTTAGATGAACCTACTTCTAATATAGATCCTGAAGGAACAGCAGAAATCTTCGATCTACTTAGAAAATTTAGAGATAATAGAAAGAGTTTAGTGATTGTTGAGCATAAGCTAGAGAGAGTTCTTCCTTATATCGATAGAGTAATTTTAATTGATAATGGAAACATTGTCCTTGATATATTAAAGGATGAAATAATTGATAAATCTGAAGAGCTAAGCTTATTAGGAGTAGAAATCCCAGAATATTACTTTTACTTGAGAAAAACAAAATCTTCCTTCTCATCAAATCTTAAAGGTTTTGTTCATTCTTGTCCACCTAGATTTTCCGGAAATGTTTTAGTCTTAAGTGCTGACGTTAAGGTATGGACAAAGGATGGCAAAAATCTAGTTAATACCTCTCTTTCCTTAAATAAGGGCGAAATAGTTGCTCTTATGGGAAGAAATGGAGCAGGTAAGTCTACTCTATTAAAGGCGATAGTGGGCATTCTAGATAATAAGTTGAAATCTAATTTAAGCCTTAAAGTAGAAGATAAGGACCTATCTAAAGCGAAGCTTTGGGAAAGGGGTACCTATATAGGTTATCTTCCGCAAAATTTTGATGTTATGTTTGTTAAGAGAACTGTGGAGGACGAGATAGCTTTCGGAATGAAAGCTAGAAAGAACTACGATAAGGCTAAGCTTAAGCAGTTCCTGGAGATGTTTTCTCTACAAAAGGTAAAAAAAGAAGATCCTCTTCTCTTATCTATGGGGCAAAGAAGGAGAGTTGCTATGGCTTCCATTTTAGCTTCTGGGGCTAAGATCGTTTTTATGGATGAACCAACAAGTGGACAAGATTGGTATCATAGAGAAATTCTTGGGCGGGAAGTTCAAAAGTTGAGGGAAATTGGGATCACGTTCCTAATTGTGACTCATGATTCTAGATTTGTTGATAAGTTTTGCGATAAGGTTTTAGTGATGAAGGAGGGAAAAATAGTTTTAAGTGGGAAACCTGAGGAAATATTTGAAAAAGACGAAATAGAGAAAGGTTTTGGAATTTATCCACCCACAGAATATCAGGTGAAAAAATATGGTTCCTTGGAATTTCTTATATGAAAATCCTTTAAGTCAAAACATAATTAGTTGGGTAATCTTTTTCTATGGCGTTGCTTTACCTATATTGTTAATTCTTTGGATAATAGGTCTCAAAGGTTTTATGGAGATAACTAAGTACGAGAAGGGAAAAGGGTTTCTATACAAGATGAATCCGATAACTAAACTTATGTTAAGCGTAGTCTTAATGGGAGTAGCAGCTGTAACTGTATGGTGGATTGGTGCAATTTTGACCCTTGGTATTATTTTACTCTACCTTACTATGAATGATGGAGTAAGGAAGTTTCTTTATATTTCTTTGTTAACGTTTACTAGTATAATTGGCGGTATGTGGAGTGTAGCGCCTTTTACTCCGGAGGCTACATTGGAATTAGTGTTCCCAGATCCGGCTAAGTATACTACAATTTGGGTTTGGCCTTCCTATTTTCTTTTCATGGGTTATGAACCACAGTTGACGCTCCAGGCGTTAATTTACGGAATTCAAATATCCTTCAGAATTACTGCAGTTCTGTCTGCAGCCTTGCTTTTAGTACTTACGACTACTACTTCAGATATTTTCAGGATGTTCACTAAACTAAAGATCCCTCAGGCGATGACTTTTTCAGTTCTTGTAGGAGTTAGGACAGTACCTAGGATATTTAGCCTTTTAGATACTTCAGTAAAAATGCAATTTATGAGAGGACTTGGTTATGGTAAGTCTAGGATATTATACCCTGTGTATTATCTTTATGCAGGAATAGTGGCAATTGTACCAACTATAGTTTACCTATTTAGGGGAGCCAAGACTCTTGCTATCTCTGCTGATACAAGGGGATTCAGAGCATATCCAGGTAGAACTGAGATGAAGACATTGGGCTTCTGTAAATATGATTATGTAGCTTTTGGAGTTATGTTTCTACTAATAATATTAGCTGTATTAGCCAATGTGTATGGCTTTGGTAGGACAATTCCTTATGTGGGCTATTAAGATGAAGGAAAAAATAATAGCAATTTTTCTTTTATTTTTTCTCTTTTTAATACCTCACTTTTTTTCATCACCTGGAGAAAGTACACCTATAAAGCACGTGATCATAATAATCGAGGAAAATCATTCGTTCGATAATATGTTTGGGACGTATCCTTTTGGTTGGCCACCAATAGTTAATAATGTGACAAAATCAGTTATGGAACCTCAAGGGCTATATTCTAACGTCTCCCAGCTTATCTCATCAAAGGATGGTACACTTGGTTGGATATCAGTACCTGATATTCCATGGCTTCCAATAAGCTACTCTCATCCATATTATGCAGATGCTTATGATACTGTAGATCCTTATGAAGGATGGAACGCGTATCATGGTGACTACTGGTTTGACAAACCGGAGGGTTTTGTATATTATTCTGGCCCTCAATCAATGGCTTATTTTTCCTATCAACAGAACTGGATATTTTGGGACTATGCTGAGGAATACACTTTGGCCGATGATTACTTTGCTCCAGTTCTTGGATTAACTGAACCTAATAGGGTAACTTATATGACTGGAATACCTCCAAACTTTTACAGCGATGATGTATGTAACGCAATACCTTTTAATCAGACGATAATGTATCAACTGCAAATGCATAATGTTAGTTGGGATTACTTTACTTACAATCTTAATGGAATCCCATGGCCTATGGGAGTATTTATTGGTATAAAAAGTTACGTGAATCACTTACAAGGGCTCTCTTCATTTTACAACGATCTTAAGACTGGAAAGCTACCATCGGTAAGTTGGGTGATGTTCATTAATGGACAAACTGATAAATATGATATGCACCCCCCTTATAATGTAACTGAGGGTGAGGTTGCAATAAATAAAGTTATAAATGCAGTAATGGAAAGTAGGTATTGGAATTCCACAGCTATATTTATTACCTTTGATGAGGGAGGAGGATATTACGATCAAGTTATACCTCCATCAATAAACCATTATGGTCTAGGGCAAAGAATACCACTATTGATCATATCCCCTTATGCAAAAGAAGCGTATATAGATAATTATACGATTTCGGGATATACTTTGCTCGCATTTATTGACTATAATTGGCATTTACCATGGTTAACTAGTTGGGTAGGAAATAGTAATATTCAAGGTTTACTTAATGCGTTTAATTTTACTACATCACCTAGACCACCGCTCATACTAGTGTCCGGTAACTGGTCTTATCCGATCAAGTTACAATACCCTGTTCACTATGGATATATAGCTAAGGTTGAGGAAAGCGCTGGATATGCAGTTGTCTACTCTCAGCCAGCTCTTCAGTTTCTATTACCTATAGAGTTGCTTGGATTCGTTTTACTAATACTATCAACTAAGAAAAGAATACTTTTGCCAATTTCCTTAATCTTACTTTTATCTACGACTGCAATAGCTGGATATATTAATTCCTTCTATAATGTGTATAGTTTCGTTATTGAGTACTACCTCTACTCGTCTGTAATAGGGTTACTAGCTGGATTCGGACTTTTAGCTAAAAGGTTGAAAAAACGTGGATAGTTCCTTTATGGCATTTATCTTTTCCTTTTTCCCTTGCTCATTTGAAGGCTTCGAAATGTCTTTCTTTTCATATATAGCTTCTAAAGGAGATAAGAGAGCAGGTAATGTAGGAACATTAGTAGGAGTTATAGTTGTAATAGGAATGATATATCTGACTCTAACTTTTTTGCCTATTTTGGTTTCGGACACTACAGAATACTTCATAAAAATTACTTTAGGCAGTATATTATTAGCGATGGGAACGGCTTTTATTGTTATGGATTATCCTAGACCAAAAACAGCATTCCTAGTAGCTTTACTAGGTATTATCGCTGAAGGCGTTGAAGTAGATATTTTTACAGTTAGTTCTTGGGTTATGACAGGAGATGAAGATGTAGCATTATTAGGTGGAATAGTTGGGTTCACTTGGGTATTATTGATCTCAAGGCTAGTTTATTTTAAATTTTCTGAAAAAAATATGAAAAAAATTGCTACTATTTTACTTTACATTGTTGGCTTCATTGTATTAACAAGCGGTATAGTATAAAGAAATAACTGATAAGATTTTTAAAAAAAAATTATTTAAATTGAGTGTATAGAGGATATATTTGAGATAGAGGTATAGCTACTACCCAACCATAGCTGTTTGATAGATACATTGTCCCTCCAGAAATTACTGGATTTACTATGCCTAGCCTTCCTCCAATGTAATACATAGATAGTAGTTGTCCGTTATTTGGATTTATCACGTATATATTACTAGACGCGGCAACCCACAATAAGCCATGATAGAAGGTTGGGCTCCCTCTAGGGCCTCCAGGTAGAGTGGGGGGTAATCCTACATCAGGTATTTTAGTCTCCCAAATTAATTTTCCATTACTAGCGTCTATCTTAGCAACAATTCCTAATGATGGAGAACTATCGAATACGTAATTGCCATATACTAGAGGCATTCCTCCTTTAAATGCTGGTGGAATAGGTCCCCTACCTAGATTAGTTGCCCAAACGGGCTTTCCATTTGTAGCGTTTAAAGCAAAGGTAACTGTGTCAACCATTCCGGTGGACGGAGTGAAATTAGCTATATCGTTATCTATAACTAGTCCTAGAGACTGATCAACTGCAGGTGGGACATCGCCTAAACCAGTGTTGGCTCCAACATATGGAAAAGGCATAGTCGCATTCCAAACTTCATTTCCATTCATTCCGTTCACAGCAATCAAGTATCCATATGGAGGAGCTACATAGGTGAATCCAGCAATAAAAAGTGGAGTTCCATTAGGTAAAACGTAATAGTTAACGCTGGCCATATTCCCCATTAGACCTGGGAAGCGATCCATCCAAAGCATTTGACCAGTGGTTGCATTTAGCCCAACGAAGCATCCTCCTCCTGTGGTATATGCAAGTATTCCATCATAAATAGCTGGAGCAGGCATTGCTTCACCCATAGTAAATCTCATCCAAAGAAGCCTACCATCAGTAGCATTGAAAGCATAAACTGCACCGTTTCTAGCCCTTACTATATCATGATATTTTCCTAACTCGTAATGTACGAATTGAGAAAACGTGAAACATACTCCACCAACGCTGATATATACTATGCCTTTATAAACTACTGGATTATTCATGGCTTGCCCTGCCAGACCAGTTGCTGTCCATACGACATTTCCTGTCACTGGATTTATGGCAGTTACACTTCCAGGTAAACTGTCTTCTGTTGCAAATAGTAAGTTATCAGCTAACGTAACTCCTAGCGGTTCTCCTGCCATTTGTGTCTGCATAACTAAAGCGCCTTTAACTCCCATCTGCTGTGCCCAAGGTAACTGTGAAGGTGGAGTAGTCAAAGGTATTGAGACTCCTCCTACTACGTTATTAACTGGTAATTCCCAATTGACCCCTTGTAATAAGTAATTATTATCCGTTTTTACTACTGCATTATGTCCTTGATTGTAGTTTGTTACGCTCCATGTAGAGGGGAATCCCATCCCACTGCTGTAATTTGCTGGAAAGTATTTTACAATCAACCTATATGGAAAATATGTTCCATTATACATTGTATAAACGGATGTTATTTCCTGAGCAGGCTGAGATATGACATTACTTATAGCAGGAAAGCTATAAAATACAAGGAATATACTAAAAATTGAAACTAATATTAGAGGCAATAATATCTTTTTTACCTTCAAATTTTCACCAAATCATTAATCGAGGAAATTACTTATAAGATAACGGGATTTTAAAAGGATTAATATTAATATAATTCATAAAATTATTTTTTAGATAATCTTGATAGATGATTGATAACTTACTTAAAGCAAGTTTTTCATAAAACTTTTAAAGACAAACTTTTAAACATAAAAAAAGTCAAGATTGATAATGAAACGAGTAACGGTCTTTGCTACAGTAGTCATAATAATAATAGTTATCTTTATAGCGTATTTTCTCGTTATAAAACCTATAACAAGTAGGGCTGAGATTCCATATGGTAAGTTTGTTAAGGTTAGCAACAAGGATCTAGCACCTCCAGGAAAAATTATCGTAGTAGAACAGTCATGGATAGGTTGTCCAGTGGGTGCAGTCGCTTCCTGGGCATTATACGACGTTCTATCACATTATGGGAATTTGAGTTATTATGAACATTATTCAGATCCATATGATAAAGTAGCTTCTAACATACCAGGTTTAATTTTTACAGGATTTAAATCTAATGGAGTAGTAGAATATCAAGTTTCCTACCTTTATAATGAATATTTGAATGCAACTCCATCAGGAGTTCCAATCCCTCTAAGTAAATTAGTTCAAGTGGGAGAAGAGGAATTACAACAGGAACTTCCAGGAAACGTATCATCAGTAATTATAAAGTATGAGACTGAGGTACCAGTGATTGGATATAATAACGCCTCCGCATTTATTGTGCATCCAAATCATTTGAATTTTGCAATTTTAATATCTGGTCCTAATGGGACTTATATAGTCTCAACGCCTCTAATAAGCCCTAAAATTCTTGAAGGTTACTCTCCTTCATATGTTATGAGTCATCTTGATAATTTTCCTCAAATTATACAAGCTGCTAATTATATAAATCAAGTTATATTGATGGCAGCAGGCCCTTTAGCTTCAGAATGTGTGAGCTAAATCCTGGAATAAATATTTAACACGGGTTCGAGTTTTAAGAACACTTATTGCCATGTCCGTGAACCAATGGGCTTCACAACGTTCTGATCTCATCATAACGATCCATTAGCTAGGTAACCTCACGACAACCTTGAAAGTCTTGTCAAAGACCTCATGGATGTGGGGAAAACCAGCTCATCTTTAGGAATGTATTTACGCTATCGTTTATTTGTCTGCAATTTTTAACCCAATATATCTAACTATTTCACTTTTTTAGATTTTATATAAATTTATTATAGATTATCATTAGACATGTCAAACATGACTTAGTGTTGAAATGTGATGACAACATTACCTTTTAATCTCGTCCTATGGATACATCCCGCTTAGTAGGCTGGAGGACATCACGAGTTGTAGACTCTGACCTCCTCCCCGCCCTGAAGGGTTCCCCTCAGAGCGGTTCATAGGTTTTGGTCCATACGTTTCATCCTCATAGAATCATAGCTAGCTACTAGCCCCGATCCTCTCGTCCACGTATAGACCAGTGGGGTGGTCTTACCCCAACTTATCCCTATCCCTCTGGTGATCCCACCATCATTAGGACTCAGGATTATGGATATGTTAAACGCACCAACTAGGTCTGCGTTAAATACTTTGTTAGATGTTGTACACTTAAAGAGACCTCTGTGTATCCTCTCACCACAACCCTTACCGTGTATTGGGCAAGTAGTTGAAGTGTATGCCTCGTTAACAAACTTAACAGTTATTCCGTGTTCTTCAGCAACATCCCTCAACTTGTCCATAACTTGTTTATAAGACCAGACGTTAACAACTAGAAAGTTGCCCTTTTTCTGACTTATGTTCTTTGGATAACCAACCTTAATTAATGAGACACCTTTGTTATACAAGAATTCAACAACTTTCCTTACGGTAGCGTCTATTATAGTAGTTAACTCCCTTTTCCACTTAATGTACAACCTCCTTACCTTATTTGAGAACAGTTGATTATACAAGGATAATAACTTCTGTTTCATACTTATCAATTTTCTGTAGTAGTACGAGATTGATTTTAACACCCTAGTCTTGATTAACATCTGTGTACCGTCAGAGATGTAGACAGCTAACAAGTTGTTTATCCCTATATCTATCCCACCTACTAAATTACCTTTTAGTGTTAGCGGTACTTTCACCCATTCATCATTCTTTCTGTCAAGTTTTTTACTTGCCTTTAAAGTAATGTGGGCATACCACTTTCCTAATACGTCATTATATATTATTTCCAACCTCCCTTGTTCCCCTCTATAGTATATTTCTCCCTTGTATTTTATCTTCAAGTCCTTGAATTGTCCCAAATGGCGTAGTTCAATCTCCTGTTTCTCTTTATCTATCTTGTATTGGTCTTTCCTCAACACTATTATCAACTTCCTCTTCTTCTTGTCTTTCCAATAACCAGGTGGGTTTATCTTGTTGATGAATGGTAGTAGTTTTTCCTCTTTCTTTGCTCTTAACAAGGAGAAGAATGATCTCCACGCCTCATTGTTCTTGTTTAAAACTTGTTGTGCTGTTATTGTACCTACCTTTTCCTTGTACTCATTATACCACTTGTTATAGGTACCCTTGATATCAACACCACGTTCACCGTTAAAGAACTGTCTTCTCCTTTCATAGTTTACTTGGTTCCACAGTTTTGAACATAGGTCACCTAGTTCTTTTAACTCCTCCTCTTGTTCTTTTGTTGGTATAAGTTCTACAGTTATGGTGCGTTTGAGGACTGGTATGGCAGGCATAGGGACTGATCCCTTACTACTCTTCTTAGGTTTACCCACCGTACCGTCCTCATTAGGAGTTACTCTCTACCTTTTATAAACTTTTTTTGATAACATCCCCGCTCTAAAGAGCGAGGCTTTCAGTTGTAAAGGTAAAGGAACTCAATAGTTTATATAACCCAAAATTTTACTCATTATACTTATATACGGCCGCACATCCCTCAACTTCTGCTGGTATTTTCTGTGGACATTTACTGTTGGTTGATATTATTAATTCTCCTTTATATTCAACTTTCATTTTTTGCAAAGCAATCACTATAATATATCTCCCTCTCGTATAGATTATTCCTCCTTGGTTTGTTTTTACTTCTATATCTCTTGAAAATCCTCTCATTTCTCCCTTTCTAAGTGATATCAAAGCCTTATATAGTCCCAGTAGTTCCTCATCAATTTTCCAACTTAGCTTTGATCTATTAAACGTTTCTTCGCTTTGTGGTTCATAATAGTATTTTCCCATCTCTTTTTTCCTTCCCTCTCTTAAACCTTTGATAATTTCAGCATCAGAAAAGTCAGTAAAGAATAAAAATGGGTTTTCCTCCCCATACTCTTCTCCCATGAATAGCATAGGAATATAAGGAGATAGTAGGTAAAGAAATGGTAACATTTTTGCCTTTTCCTTTCCAACTAACGAAATGATCCTTTTACCATCTAATCTATTTCCAACTTGATCGTGATTTTGGCAGTATACAACGAACTTATTACCGGGCAAATTTCCGACAGGAAATCCATGAGTTTTTTTTCTAAACTTTGAATAAACTCCATCATAGACAAATACGTCCTTTAAAGCCTTAGCTATTTTTTCAATTTCACCAAAATCCTCATAGTACGAATCTCTCTCCCCTGTAAAGAATGCGTGGATAGCATGATGAAGGTCATCGGACCACTGCGCATCTAAGCCATAACCGCACTTTACTGGGGGCAAAATTATTCGTGGGTCGTTCAAATCGCTTTCGGCGATAATTATTGCTTTTCTTTCGTTTTTTTCAACTGTTTCCATTATTTCCCTTAGAATATGTTTAGGGGACATATCATATATGCTATGGACGGCATCTAATCTAAGTCCGTCTGCATGGTATTCGTTTATCCAGTATAGCACGTTCTGAATGACGTAATGCCTAACTTCATCACTCCATGACTCATCAAAGTTAAAAATTGGTCCCCAGGGGGTTTTGTATCTAGAGGAAAAATATGGACCAAACAAGCCTAAGTAATTTCCTTCTGGACCTATATGATTATAAACTACGTCGATTATTACTCCTATTCCGTTCTTGTGAGCCTCATTTACGAGGTATTTAAGTCCTTTTGGTCCTCCATAACTATTTTGAACAGCGTAAAGCATTACACCATCATATCCCCAGTTTCTATTTCCAGCGAACTGTGAGACAGGCATCAACTCAATAGCAGTTATTCCTAGTTCTCGTAGATAAGGAATTTTTTTAGCAACTCCATAAAAATCGTTACCAAAAGCTCCTACATGCATCTCATATATTATAGGCATTTCAATTCCTTTCCAATTCTTATCTTCCCAGTTAAAGTTAGGAGAAACTATTTCTGATTTTTTATGAACCCCTTCTGGTTGGAATCTAGAAACAGGATCTGGAATCTCATTTCCATTAATAAGATAACCGTAACGATCTCCTTCCTTTGCTTTAACGTAAGTTGAAAAATATCCCTTTTCCTCTTCTTCAAGATCAAACTCTCTATCATTTACTTTAATCTTTAAGGACTTAAGAAAAGGCGCCCACACTCTAAACTTAACTTCATTTTCCTCAAGGTTCGCTCCTATATCCAGCTTCCACATATATTTTAATCGCTTTTCATACATTTTAAGGATAAACATGGCTATTGTGAGCAGGCCGGTAAGACCTGGAGAACCATATCCAATTGGTGCAACAGTCTTTAAGGATAGCGTTAACTTCACCATATTTTCGGAAAACGCAACAGGGGTACAACTTCTCCTTTTTTCTCATGTAGACGATAAGGAACCAAAAGAGGTAATAGACATTAAGGAAAGAACAGGAGACCTCTGGCACGTTCAAGTTCCAGGCCTACTCCAGGGTCAGCTTTATGCATATAAGGTTGATGGTCCGTATAAGCCTGAAAACGGACATAGATTTAATAAGAATAAGGCATTGATCGATCCTTACGCTAAAGCCGTTGCTGGATTAATTAATTGGGACGATTCTTTATTTTCATATAAAATTGGTGATCAAAATCAAGATATGAGCTTTGATGAAAGGGACTCGACTCCATTCATACCTAAATCCGTGGTTGTTTCAGGTGATTTTGATTGGGAAGGAGAGAGACCTCTTTCTGTTAGAGTTCCATGGTCTCAGACGTCTATTTACGAAGCTCATGTAAAAGGCATAACGAAGTTAAGAGAAGATGTAGATGAAAACCTTAGAGGCACGTATTCTGGTCTAGCCTCTAAGCCCATAATCTCATATCTTAAGGATATGGGAATAACCACATTAGAGTTAATGCCTGTTCAACAATTCGTTAGAGATAAGTGGCTCTTAGATCAAGGATTGACGAACTACTGGGGATATAATCCAATAGCTTACTTTGCTCCAGATTGTGGGTATTCGAGCTCAGGTTGCCAAGGAGAACAGGTTATAGAGTTTAAAAAAATGGTTAAAGAACTTCATTCTGCAGGTATCGAAGTAATCATAGATGTTGTTTATAATCATACTGGTGAAGGAAACCATTTGGGTCCAACTCTTAGCTTTAAGGGTATTGACAATGCCTCGTATTACATGTTGAATCCAGATAATCCTAGATTTTACATGGACTTTACAGGAACTGGGAATACATTCAACTTGAGACATCCTAGGGTACTTCAGCTAGTTATGGATAGTCTAAGGTATTGGGTTTTGGAAATGCACGTTGATGGTTTTAGGTTTGACCTAGCGTCAGCTCTAGCTAGAGAACTTTATAGCGTTAATATGCTATCTACCTTTTTTGTCGCAATACAACAAGATCCAGTACTTTCAAGGGTAAAGCTTATTGCTGAACCTTGGGATGTAGGGGAAGGAGGATATCAAGTAGGAAATTTCCCATACCAATGGGCTGAGTGGAACGGAAAATATAGAGACATTGTAAGAAGGTTTTGGAGAGGAGAACAAGTGCAATACGGAGAGTTAGCAAATAGACTTATGGGATCTCCTGATCTCTATCTTGGATCAGGTAGGACTCCTTTCGCTAGTATAAATTACATAACTAGTCACGATGGTTTCACATTACAGGACCTGGTTAGCTATAATCAGAAACATAATGAGGAAAATAAGATGGACAATAAAGATGGAATGGAGGATAACCTTAGTTGGAACTGTGGATATGAAGGAGAAACTCAAGATCCCAACGTATTATCTTGCAGGGAAAGGCAAAAAAGGAACTTCATTACTACCCTGCTCATAAGTCAAGGAGTTCCGATGATACTTGGGGGGGATGAACTGAGTAGAACTCAGAGGGGGAATAACAATGCCTTTTGCCAAGATAATGAGATTTCCTGGTATAATTGGAATCTTGATGATAAAAAGAAGGCTTTTAGAGACTTCGTTAAATCTCTAGTATATTTTAGAAAAGCTCATCCAATATTTAGGAGAAGAAAGTTCTTTCAAGGCAGAAAACTTTTCGGATCTCCTTTCAAAGATATCACTTGGCTTTCTCCTTCAGGTTCGGAAATTGACGATAGAGTGTGGAATTCTCCAACTCAAACAATTGCCTTCATATTGTCAGGAGATGCAATGGATGAAGTTAACGAGAGAGGGGAAAGAGTTGCCGACTATACCTTTTTGATAATACTTAACGGAAATCCAAATCCAATAAAGTTTAAGGTTCCAAAAATCGGAAGTAATTGGGAATTAGTTCTCTGGACTATTGACAGACAAGCAGGAGAGAATGATAAAATTGTAAAGGCAGAACAGGAGCTGGAAATTGAAGGAAGAAGCGCAGTGATTTATAGGAGGACTTGAGTATGAGCTATAGAGTCCAGCTCAGTTACAAGTTTACTTTTTTAGATCTGTTAAACATTATGGATTACTTAAACGAGTTAGGAGTCGAATGGATTTATCTCTCTCCAATCCTTCAAGCTAGAAAAGGTAGTGAACATGGATATGATGTATATGACTTTAGCAAAGTAAATGAAGAACTCGGCGGATTGGATTTGCTAATGAAAGTTTCGGCAAAGGCTAAAGAACTTGGAATGAAGATTCTAGTTGACGTAGTTCCAAACCATATGACTTTGGAAAATCCTTATTTAATGGATGTTCTAAAAAATGGCAGGAACTCCAAGTACTCAAAGTATTTTGATTGGGATGGAGAAAAGATAATTTTACCTATTCTAGGAGAGGAACTTAATGATGCGATAAAGTCAATGGAAATTAAAGACGGCTTTCTTCATTACTATGATCATGTACTTCCACTCAATGTGGGGAGTGAGTCTTCTAATGAAACTAAATTAACCGATTTACTTAAACACCAGAACTATATCCTAGAATATTGGAAGAATTCGTCTAAAGAGATAAATTATAGGAGATTTTTTGACGTGAATTCCTTAATAGGTTTAAGGCAAGAAGATCCAGAAGTATTTGAGGACACTCATAAAGTCATTTTTTCCCTTGTAAAACAAGGAGTAATTCAGGGAATAAGGGTAGATCATCCTGATGGACTGTTCGATCCTAAGCGTTACTTTGAACAACTTAGAGAACGCGTAGGAGGGGTACTTATCCAGGCTGAGAAGATACTTTCAGGACATGAAAGACTCAGGGATTGGAAGATTGATGGCACTACAGGGTATGACTTTCTTAGGGATGTAAATATGCTATTTGTAGAGAAGGAAAATAAATTCATCATGGAGAGAATTTATGAGGAATTCACTGGTGAAAGTCTAAACTATGAGAGAAGTATATGGAAAAGCAAGGAAGATGTTATTGAAGAACTGTTTAAGGGTGATATTGATAGAATAGCTAAAAAAATAGAAAAAATTACAGGTAAAGACTACAGGAAGGAAATAAAGGATTTTATAAAGTGCATGAGAGTATACAGGACTTATATCTCAGATCATGTCGAGTGGGACGATATTGAAGCTATTGCTAAGGCATCAGAATGTTCAGGTCCTGGAGTGCTTGACCTAGTAAATAATAGAAGTGCCATGATGTATTTGCAACAGTTAGAGAGTCCAATCATGGCTAAGGGACTTGAGGATACATTTTTCTATCGCTATAATCCCCTTATCTCTTTAAATGAAGTTGGAGGAGATCCTTGGACTTTTGGGATAACTTGCGAGGAATTCCATGCTAGAAACTTGGAAAGAGAACTCTTCAGGCCGAATACAATGACAACGCTTTCTACTCACGATACGAAATTTAGTGAGGATGTAAGGGCCAGAATAAATGTATTGTCGGAGATTCCACTTGAATGGGAAGTAAAAGTAAAGGAATGGGCAGCTATAAATGAGAAATTCAAGATTTCAAGAGGAAGATTCGTTTACCCCACTAAGAACGATGAGTTTAGGTTTTACCAAGTTCTATTAGGAACATGGAAAGAATATTCGGAAGAGTATGAAGAAAGGTTAGTTAAGTATATGATGAAAGCCATTAGAGAGGAGAAAAATGAAACTTCATGGCTTTTTCCTAACGATGAGTATGAAAAGGCAGTAGAGAAGTTCGTAAGAAATGTAATTAAAGATGGAGAATTCTTACGCTCTTTCCTCCCATTTTATGAAAAGATAAAGAGGATTGGAGAAATAAATTCTATTTCACAAAAGACCTTACAATTAACCTCTCCGGGAATCCCTGATATTTATCAAGGGAATGAAACATTTACGTTCTTGATGGTAGATCCTGATAATAGAAGACCAGTTGATTTCGATCACCTTAAGAAAGAACTCTCAGAGATTAAGAGAGAGGATCCTAGAAAAATGACTATGAATAGGCTTAAAACATACATTGTATGGAAGCTTCTCGAACTTAGAAGAAGGAGGAGAGAGTTATTTAAAGGATATACTCCAGTAAATGTTTCAGGCGATTATTCTAAGAGATTATGCGTCTTTTCAAGAAACGGTCTTGTAACAGTTGCACCTAGGTTAATAGCCAATAATTATCCATTAAACATGAGTAGGATCAACATTGACTTAGATGGAGAATATGAGGATATACTTACTGGAGATGTTGTGGATATTAATGAGGCATTGAGGCAATTACCTGTTGCAGTTCTTGTAAAAAGATAAATATAAATTTAATGGATTTTTTTAGTCTAACTTTTGAGAATATGCGTCTGGAGCCCACTTAGGAGAGGTAGGTGTAAAGTTCTCGAACCGTAAAGTAGAGATTAAAATATAAATAGCGAAAGAAATTTCATAGGGTTCCAGTGAAATGTTGGGTTTACAACTGAAAGCCTCGCTCTTCAGAGCGGGGATGGAATTAAGAAAAAGTTTATAAAAAGATACAGAGGACTGTTTAAGTGTACAACATCTAACAAAGTATTTAGCGCAGACCTAGTTGGTGCGTTTAACATATCCATAATCCTGAGTCCTAATGATGGTGGTGTTGAGGGTTCCACCACCAGAGGGATAGGGATAAGTTGGGGTAAGACCACCCCACTGGTCTATACGTGGACGAGAGGATCGGGGCTAGTAGCTAGCTATGATTCTATGAGGGTGAAACGTATGGACCAAAACCTATGAACCGCTTTGAGGGGAACCCTTTAGGGCGGGGAGGAGGTCAGAACATTGAATAGTATAGTCAACAAAATATGGGAAAAGTACCTGAAGGGAAAACAGCTGAAGGACTGAGATATTACGACAACGGCGTTCAACTTTTAAGTGCATAAAGCAGTTGATCTTATGCATATTCATCTAGGAGTAATTGGAGATGTGATTTTCTTTTTCATAGCATGGATAATTATTTCCATTCCTATATGGTTATCTGCAAAATTTTTTAGTTCTAAGGATAGCTTTGGAAAAGCATTGATTGCAAGTCTTGCATCAGTATTAATATTTGAGATAATAGTAGGAATTTTTGATTTCATACATCTTCATCTCATAGGACTAATCTTAGGGTTCATAGGTATGTTAGGCGTATTTAAGGCAATATTTGATGTAGGTTGGTTAGGGGCTCTAGGAATAGCTATACTATCATTTATAATTGCCTTCGTTATAATTGCTCTTTTAGCAATTATAGGCCTTTCGATTCCTCTTTTAATTTAAATTTTTATATAAATTTTAAATCCAATACCTGATACCTTTATTTAAATAATGAGTTAAGGATATAGAAGACCTAGTGCGTAGATGGATAACCTCTGACCTCCTCCCCGCTCTAAAGAGCGAGGCTTTCGGTTGTAAAGTCCATAAAACGATTTTCTAAGTTCCTTCTTTACAACCGAGAGATTCGGACAGAATCGACTTAGTGAAGCGGTACTGAATACATGAAATGAGAGAAACTTAAATAGACCGGGACTCATAGCACCTACAAAGAGTTTTAAAAGATCTCATAAAGGAAATCTGTTGTAGTGAGAGGGGGATTAATCTGAACATTGAAGCAAGAAGATCCGACAAAGTAATTAGGATAGTTCGCAAATGTCATAAGTCTTTCTTTTAATTTCTTTCAGACGTAAAGTCAGAGAAGCACTGAACATATGCTTTAGTATATTATACATCTAGCAAGCAAACCTACTAGGTATTAACTCTGTGTTTAGTAGTGAGATCATAAGATCTACAGTGTAAAGCTACGTGAACATGAATTATCCAAGAACATTTCACATACTTCCGATATTGGGCTTTCTATCTTCATCATCGTAATAAATTCCTCCATCTCCTTTACCCTTCTAATATAAAATCAAAGGAAACGGTAAATATACATAGTTACATCCTATGCGGCCGCCGGGATTTGAACCCGGGACCTCCTGCGTGGCAGGCAGGCGTCCTAATCCATGCTAGACTACGACCGCGAAAATCTATTAGTTGCCTAATTTAAATGTTTTACTCTTAGTGTCAACTTCCCTATGTATATAGAGAAAATCTTTACCTTGATTGAGAGAATTTGTTTATTATATAGAGAAATGGTTAAAATTTTTGAGTCAATTCATCATCCTCTTCAGGGAGAGTATTCTTAACGCATTGTCCTAAACTGTTTATAAGGGAATTCTCTTAATTTAATCTATGAGTGCTTTCTTCAATTCTATTGCTGAGAAATGGCAAAGGACTTGGGAAGAACAGAAAATATTTGAGGCTAATCCAGATAAAAGAAAAGACAAGTTCTTTATTACTGTTCCATTTCCCTACACAAATAGTCCGATGCATATAGGGCACGGTAGAACATACGTGACAGCCGATATATATGCAAGGTATATGAGAATGAAAGGAAAGAACGTACTTTTTCCCTTTGCTTTTCAGTTCACTGGAACTCCAATACTAGCCGTAGCTGATGGAATAAGAAGAGGAGATAAAGAACTTATTGACTCTTTTGTGAAGATCTATAATATTCCAGAAGAGAAGCTAAAAGAACTAGCTGATCCATACAAGCTAGCTGAGTACTTTAAAGATGATATGGAAAAATCAGCAAAAAGTCTTGGACTAAGCGTAGATTGGAGAAGATCCTTTACAACAACTGACAAAAGATTCTCCTCACTTATTCAGTGGCAGTTCAAAAAACTAAAGGAAGCGGGCAAACTAGTGATTGAAAGTGATGCAGTGAGTTATTGTCCTAGAGATCAATTTCCAGTAGGGATGCATGACACTAAAGGCGATATTGAACCTGAAATAGACCGCCTAGACGTCATACTTTTTGAGGGAGAATACTTGTTTCCAGTATCCACTTCTAGACCTGAAACAGTATTTGGAGGTAATGGATTAGCGGTTAATCCTGAAGCTGAGTATGTTGTGGCAGAAACAAATGGGAAGAAATATATACTATCTTCTGATTCATTCTTCAAGCTATCCTTTCAAAGAGACTTAAAGGAAACTGATCGAATGCTGGGATCTGAACTAGTTGGTAGAAAAGCGATAAACCCTGTAACCTTAAAGGAAGTTGAAGTAATTGGTTCAGGTTTAGTCAATTCTAATTTTGGAACTGGAATTGTCATGCTTGTTCCAGCTCACGATCCTATACATAAGGCAATGATAGAACAGGCGGGAGAAGAGGTAGACATAACTCCCGTAATTAGGAGTCCCGATCTTCCAGAAGTTCCGACCGAGGATATAGAGATTGCTAATATGGCGGAACTTAAGGACTATGCAGAGACAATCTATAGAACAGAGTTTTATAAGGGCGTCATGAGAGAGGACATAGTTGATCTAGTCCCAGATTATATGCGGCAGTATGTTAAGGAAAGAATAGCTGGTAGATCAGTTAAGGAAGGTAGAATGGCAGTAGTTGATCTACTGAAGAACTTAGGAAGATATGATAGCATTTATGAGATAACTAATGGTCCCGTATTCTGTAGATGTGGGGCCCAAGTGGTAGTAAAGACCTTGGAAAAACAATGGTTTATAGCATATGATGATCCAGAGTGGAAGAGAAGTGTTCTGAAGTCGTTGGATAAGGTAGATATAGTTCCTCCTGAGGCTAAGAAAGAATTTGAGAAAGTAATCTTTGATTTAAGAAAAAGAGTTGTAGGTAGGAGTAGAGGTCTTGGAGTGAAATTACCTTGGGACGAGAGTCAGATAATAGATAGTCTCAGCGACTCAACTTTATACACAGTGTTTTATACGGTATCTCACCTATTAAAGGAGGCCAATGATAAGGAACTTGACTATATATTTCTCGGTTTACCTGCAGAAGTTAACGATGATATAAAGAAACTTAGGGAAGAATTTCAGTACTGGTATCCGATAGATGTTAGAAGCAGTGGGAGAGATCTTGTCCAAAATCACTTGCCATATTTCATATATAACCATTTAGTCATATTTGGTGAAAGCGGTTTGCCTAAGGAAATAGTTCTCAACGGTTTTGTCAGGGTGGGGGGTAAAAAGATGAGTAAGAGCTTTAGAAATATTTATCCGTTGAAAAAAGCGATAGAGGAATACGGTGTAGATCCAGTAAGGGTTGCTTTAACTTCTACTGCAGAGATCTACCAAGATATTGAATTTAATGAGAGGTTAGTTACTGCTATAGCAGAGCAACTAAGAAGATTATTCAATACAATTAATTACATAATTGAAATAAAGAGAGAAAAGAAATACGACATTTATGATAAATGGCTTTCTAGCATTATAGCCAAAAAAGTTGGAGAAATAGACCAAGCTTATAAAACCTTTGAGTTTAAGAAAGCTATGGACGAAGCTATCTACTCCATTTATGACGCAATCCTAGATTACTTGGACATGACAGAATCTCCAAGCTCAGATATTCTAAAAAGAGTAGCATCAGCGTGGATTAGAATGATCTCCCCTCTTGTTCCTCACTTAGCAGAGGAACTTTGGAGTAAATCGTTTACTGGATTAGTTGTTAACCAAGACTTTCCTAAACCAGAAGAGTTTCAAGTTTATCCAGAAGCTGTCCTTCAAGTTGAGTACCTTAAAGAAGTTGTAAATAGAATCAGGGAATTAGTAAACGTAGTAGGAAAGGAACCATCTAAAGTTGTGCTTTACGTAAGTACGGATAAACAAAAAATGAAAATTGCTATAGATGCATGCAAAGCCATACAGGAGGGAAAAAGTGCAAAGGATTTTCTTTCAACTTACGGTGGAGATGTGAGTGCAGAGAGAATATATAATGTTGTAAAATCATATGAAGATGACTTTAGGAAATATATGGTAGAGGTTAGTGATATCGATGAGGTTAGAATACTTGCAGAAAACGCAAGGTATATCACAAGTAAACTGGGAATTCCC
This sequence comes from Candidatus Acidianus copahuensis, assembly GCF_000632495.1. Classification (GTDB taxonomy): domain Archaea; phylum Thermoproteota; class Thermoprotei_A; order Sulfolobales; family Sulfolobaceae; genus Acidianus; species Acidianus copahuensis. The sequence continues at coordinate 116,040 of NZ_JFZT01000057.1, forward strand.
CAATTAGCGATATATGATGCAGGTGATCCAACAATTCCAGATATGAAGGAAAGAAAGGGACAAGCTCTACCTTTATACCCGTCAATTCTGATTTTATGAACATTATTTGTTAACTTAATTTATATTTTTATCCAAATATTAGCATGAAATTCGAGACTACTGCATAAAGAAATAGTCCGCAGACCGCAAAGACAATGAGATATTTCCCTCTTTTAAGTTCAAAATAGGACAAAGCCAAGGTAAAAATCTTTAATAAAGACATGACTGTCCCAAGAGCTAGGAAGTTCCCAGAAAATAGGTGAAGGAACGGATTCTCCTCAACATAACCAAGAGATATTCCATAAACTGTAGTCAATAAGTCTAGAAAAGCCAAACCAGATATTGTAGCAACCGCTATCTCTCTTCTCATGAGTATTTTTAGATTTTTAGAGTATTTATATATAATGTTATTAATTATTGACAAGTAGATATAGAATTATACATTTATATATATTCATATATATCAAGAATAAGCTTATTAAGATAAACTTCTATAGATGTATATAAGGTGAAATGAATGAAATTAAATATAGATCACTTAGCCGCAATTGTGCTTGTAGCGGCTATTGTCTCTTTGGGCATATTAGGAGGATATACACATGCGGTACCTCAAGCCATTATAGGGACGTCGTTACTTGGAAAATACATTGGTGGTGATTGGAATCAAGTTTATGCATATTCCGGTCAGGGCATGTTATCTAGGTCAACTTTTCTACAAAGTTTTGGTAGCAATAGCTTAAAATTTGTCAATTTTACTGACTCTCTTGGCGATATATTGCAAGTAGTTTTAGTTGCTTTTCCAAGCCATTCTGCTGCAGTATCATATGCAAAACAAAACTTAATTGGTAGCCTTATCTCTCAAGGGAAGTTGAGTATAGCAGTATATCAATATGGTTACACGGAAATAGTTCAAGGAGTTTACGGTAACGAATATGTCATGATTACTTACATTGGTAATACGACGATGCCAAGCGTATCTTCCATAGAGGCACTTGCTACAGCTCTATTAACAGGTAGCTGAGATTCAATATTTACTTTAATATAAAATTAGATTATTTATTTTTATTATTTAATATTTTTAGATCTAGTAGCTATATTGTTTTACTAGTTTTTTAAACAAATCTTTAAAATCTATAAATAAAAAGGAAAGTATGAAGTTAGAGATTGGGAGCCAGGCTCCCGATTTTGAAGCATTAGACGAGAATGGGAAAAAGGTAAAATTATCTGATTTCAGAGGCAAGTGGGTGGTACTTTATTTTTACCCTAAGGATGACACTCCAGGTTGTAGGACCGAAGCCTTAAGCTTCAAGGAAAATTGGGACGACTTGATAAAGATAGGTGCAGTTGTTATAGGTGTAAGTGGAGATAGTCCTGAATCTCACAGAAAATTTAAAGAGAAATATGGTCTTCCCTTTACTCTTTTGAGCGATCCTGATGATAAGATAAGAGAACTCTACGGGGCTAAAGGTCTATTACTTCCACCTCGTATAACTTTCATTATAGATAAGGAAGGGAAGATAATTCACATTTACTCATCTCAGATGAATCCTAAAAGTCACGTAAGTGTTGCCAAGAAAGTTATTTTACAAAATTTAAGTGCTAAGCCTTTAGATTGAACTTTTTATCCCTCTGGTTTAATGGACAAATGATGCATTGGAAAGAATCAAGATCGACAATCCCTTATGAAAAATTCATAAAGTGTATTTCGGACCTCTTAAACGCAAATAAGATAAGTTTTTATGAATTTGTTCCTCTTCGTTGAAGGAGCGTAATGTTCATTGAGCATAAATTAAATATATTTATGTTGTTAATTTTAGGATATTGGTTGATATCTCGTATATCTGCTTTAAATCTGGTAAATCATCGATCTTTCCAGAAAAGTTAACTAGTTCATCAATAAAATTTATTTGGAGTAAGTACTGAAATCCCATTTTTTTTATCTTCTCTTCCAAATCCTTTAGATCTAAATCTATACCTGGAGGAACCATGTTTATAATGAAGTAATATGGGATAAGACGAAAATTGGTAAACTTTAGGGCTTCAGTAGCGTATCTCATCGTTGAAGTTATAGATACGTTAGAGAAATCACTAACAAAGATCCCCATTATTTTTGATGTTGAAAACACAGAAGAGAATAACGTAAGCTCTTCCTTTATAAAGAAAAATGAAGGTGTAATCAAGGGAGGGTTGTCAACTATTAGTATGTCGTAGTCTGAAGAGATAATTCTCTTGTACTCATTAGCGAATTTTTCTTCTACTTTTTTGTCCTTTTCTAACAAATTCTCGTTCTTTTCCCATGATCCTATAGGGGCTATCAATTTCAATATTCCAAGTTTATGATCATCCCTAGTAATTTCCTTATAATAATCTTTAGTATCTTTTTCTTCATTAATTATACTAGATAATAATCCATCGCTTTCAATTCCTGCAATTCTCGAGGAGTACCCTAATAAGTCTCTATCTAACAGGATTACATTCTTGTACTTCGATAATTCCCTACTAAGAAGAAGGGCAAATGTTGATTTGCCAACTCCTCCCTTGATCCCCAGGATTGTAATCCGGATCATATGATCATATTAAAAGATAGCATATATAAACACTCCAATAGATTTAACATATTTGATTTTTTGATATAAAATCAAAAAATTCTTAATCAAGAAATTAACTTTTGAGTTTTTTTGCAACTTGTGTGACTCTCTTTCCTAGAAATCTCGCTATGATTCTTTCATTATTATCCAGTTCTTTTGAAGATGATAGGTGAGAGGCCCCATATGGACTACCTCCAGTCACGCTCGTAGATATTTCTGGGATACCATATCCCAAAGGGACTATGACCATTCCAAAGTGGAACGCATACGTAGCCATTGTAAGTATTGTAGTTTCATGACCTCCGTGCACGGTCGATGCCTCAGTAAAGAAACCTACAGGTTTTCCGTACAATGATCCCTTTTTCCATAGAGGAGCAGTTGTATCTAAAAATGTCTTTAGGCCACCTGCCATATTTCCGTATCTAGTGGGAGAACCTATAACGAATCCATCAGCCCACTCCATATCATCAAGTGAGACTTCTTGAATATCCTTTACACTATCTAATGGAATGCTATATTTCTCTATTAACTCTGGATATATTGTTTCTCTAACTCTTCTTAGTCTTACCTGTCCCCCTTCCTCCTCTGAACCTTTTGTTACTTCTTTAGCTAGGTCTACTATTGCTCCATACCCATAGAACAAAACAAGGATATTTACGCTCATAATTAACTAGACTTTTGATTACTTATAAAACGAATTCAACTTAGGAAAGTTAATAATGGTCAATATAATCTATAATTATGGAACTCGCTGATCTAATATCGGATTACGTAGAATCCATATCCTTCAATGATTTAGATGATCAGGAAATACATGAGGCAAAGAGAAGAATACTTGATAGCGTAGCTGTTGCATATGGTTCTCAGCAAAGTGAACCGGCTAAAATAGCTAGAAAGGTTTCTGAAGAATTCCAAGGCAATAATATAATGCTTTTTAGAGGAAGTAGCTCTCCAGATATGGCATCCTTTTATAATACGTTACTTATAAGGTACTTAGACTTTAATGATACATACCTTTCCTTAGAGCCACTCCATCCAAGCGATATGATAGGGGGTTTGATATCCTTAGGAAATGGTAAAAAAGGAAAGGATCTCATACTAGCCCTTATAGTTGGATATGAAATTGGAACTAGATTATGTGATTCTTTTTCATTAAGAAAAAAAGGATTTGATCATGTTAATTTTCTTCAAGTCGCCGCTGCTGCAGCAATGAGTAAGCTTCTTGCTTTAGATAAGAAGAGAACGTACAACGCAATATCACTCTCAATAATACCTCATGTGGCTCTTAGACAATCTAGGGTAGGTAATTTATCTATGTGGAAAGCAGGTGCTGCTGCAGAAGCAATTAGGAACGCAACTTTTGCTGTACTTTTGGCTAAAGAAGGTTTTACTGCTCCAGAAAGACCATTTTCTGGAGATATGGGATTTAGAATCATAGCTGACATACAAGTCGAAAACTTCAAGAATATGGGGACGAAGAAGATTTTGGATACTCTATTAAAGAAATATCCGGTTGAATATCATGCGCAAGCAGCAGTTGATATAGCTTTAGGGTTACTCTATGAGGGAGAAATAAGGAAAGTTGAAGTTGAGATTTATGAGGCTGGGAAGACGATACTTGCAGATAAGGAAAAATGGAACCCTAAGAATAAAGAGACAGCAGACCATAGTCTTCCGTTCATAATTGCAGTTTCATTACTCAGGAGAGAGTTCTGGCTAGATTCTTATTCTTTAATATTTGATCAAAAAATAAGAGAGTTAATGGATAAAATTGAGATTATAGAGAGAGAAGATTTTACCAAGGTTTATCCTTTAGAACTGCCAACGAGGATTACAGTATATACTGATAAGGGAAAGTTTGAGAGTGAAAAAAGAGTACCTAGAGGTCATCCAAAGGATCCGATGACAGACCAGGAAATAGAGGAAAAAGCAAAGAGACTTGGATTAATTAACGTTAAGAGATTCTGGGAGATTGAAGATATGAGGGTGGGAGAATTCTTGTAAAAGAATTCCAAATAGTACCTGGGGTATTTAACCCATTTAGTGCACTATTAGCTGAGAAGGTTGGATTCAGGTCTGTCTATTTATCAGGCGGGGCATATACTTCCTCATTAGGTCTTCCAGATCTTGGAGTTATATCGCTTACAGAACTTGAGGACGTTGTAAAGAAAATAAGGGAAGTTACAGAAATACCTATAATAGTTGACGCAGATACTGGTTTTGGCGGAGCTCTTAATGTTTATAGGACAGTTAGAGTTCTTGAAAAAGCTGGAGCTGATGCCATACAGATAGAGGATCAAAGGATGCCGAAAAGGTGTGGTCATCTAGAGGGTAAAGAAGTAGTTCCTCAAGAGGAGATGATACAAAAAATTAAGGCTGCAGTCCGCGCAAGAAAAGATGCAATGATAATTGCGAGGATAGATTCTAGGGGAGTTATAGGCTTAGAGGACGCAATAGATAGGGCGAAAGCTTATTTAGACGCTGGAGCTGATATCATATTTCCTGAAGCTTTGCAGAGCAAAGATGAATTTGAAAAGTTCGCAAAAGAGATTCGTTCTCCTCTTCTAGCTAACATGACTGAGTTTGGCAAAACTCCTCTAATAACTGCAGAAGAGTTTAAACAGATGGGATATACTTTCGTGATATTCCCTGTGACTGTATTTAGAGTAGCGGCAAGAGCTATGAAGGAAGCTCTAGAGACCTTGCTTAAGGAGGGTACACAAAAGAACCTTATGGACAAAATGATGACAAGAAAAGAGCAATACGAAATTATAAATTACTCGTTCTATGAGATGTTAGATAGAGAACTTGCAAAACTTTTATAATTATAGAAAAGTATATATCTTAAATGAGTTGTATGATAAGCTTTTCCAATTATAGAGGTGTTCATTCGTGAGTGTTAGTAAAGGCCTAGAAAATGTAATTATAAAAGCAACTAGACTAACTTACATTGATGGAGAGAGAGGGATACTAAGATACGGAGGATATGATATAGAGGATTTAGTAAATAACTCGAGTTTTGAGGAAGTAGCTTATCTCATGTTATATGGAAAACTTCCTAATTCCCTAGAACTTAGGAAAGTCAAGGAAAGAATTCAAGATTTTGAGATCCCTGAAAATGTTATTCATATCTTAGAAGAGTTACCAAAAGACGCGGACGCAATAGCTATGATGGAAACTGCTTTTTCTTCACTGTCTTCGTTCTATAATGCCTATTGGATAGGACCTAGAGAAAGGGCACTAGAAGTGATTGGTAAGGCGGCGACTATTGTAGCAAATATCTACAGAATTAAGGAAGGTATGCCAACTAGAATACCGGAGCCCTCAGAGAGCTACGCAAAGAGCTTCCTTAAGGCAATTTTCTCAGATGTTTCTGATATGGAGATAAAGGCCATGAATGCATCTCTTATTCTTTATGCCGATCATGAAGTACCAGCCTCGACAACTGCGGATCTAATTGTAGCATCAACTCTTTCTGACATGTATTCCTGTGTTGCTGCAGCTCTTTCAGCTCTTAAGGGTCCACTTCACGGGGGTGCTGCTGAAGAGGCATTCAAACAATTTGTTGAAATTGGAGATCCGTCTAACGTTGAAGCATGGTTTAACAAAGTTATAGCTGAGAAGAAAAGGTTAATGGGATTTGGGCATAGAGTTTATAAGACTTACGATCCTAGAAGCAGGATATTTAAAAAGTTAGCTAAGGAATTAAAGAGCGAAAGAGGAGGAAAATACCTTGAAATAGCAGAGAAATTAGAAGAAGTAGGAACAAGACATTTTGCGGAAAAAAAGATTTTTCCCAACACTGACTTTTATTCTGGAATTGTTTTCTACAGTATAGGTTTTCCTATTTACATGTTTACACCTCTGTTTGCGCTGTCGAGAACATTAGGATGGTTAGCTCATGCTATTGAGTATGTTGAAGACGATTACGGGATGATAAGACCAAGAGCTCTGTATGTCGGATCAGAGAAAAGAAGTTTTTAAGATAACCCATTAAGAATCTGTCTTCTAAAAAGCGTAGATAAAGTGAACATTTTTAACTTTATATGTCTAGGGGTTGGAGGCCTATATCATTCGGCGGACAAATTCCTTAAACAATGGTTATTTCCCTAACTTGAAGTTCCGCTCTGTGCAGATCCACCTGTTATACCCTTGAGAGACGTAACTTAATGTAGTGAGATAGTGTCATCGGTTCTCGTAACCTTACTCAGAATGCTTTCCATCACACTTCTGTGGGATAAGGGCGTCAACTAAAGCTCTATTACAAATTACTAAGAACAACCGAAAAGTTAGAGTAGTTCATAATATTAAAAGATCAAAAATATATATATTTATTAATTTTTTATAATAATGAATAAATTATTTACTTGATAATGATGGATTAGTTTTTTAAGTATTATGATTTTTACTTAGGTAATGAAAGCCGTTTATTTTGAGAAGAGTGGTATTGAAAATTTAAAATACGGAGATTTTCGAGATCCGGAGCTAGGGTCACATGATGTTTTAGTTAAACCGGTAATGGCAGGAGTCAATCCTATAGATTACTTCGTTGTCTCAGGATTACCAGTAACTCCTATTCCTCATATTCCGGGAGCCGAAATAGCTGGGGAAGTTAAAAAAACGGGAGATCACGTCAAAGGATTTCAAGAAGGAGATAAAGTGGTTGTTTATAACAGGTCTTTTGATGGAACATGCGATCTTTGTCTATCTGGAAAGGAACAGTTATGTAGAAACGGTGGAATAATTAGTGTAATAAGAAATGGCGGATATTCTGAATTTTTTTCTGTTCCAGAGAAAAATTTAATAAAGATTCCAAATGACCTTCATTGGGAAGTTGCCGCAAGCTTACCTGTAGCAGCTCTGACTTCATTTCATGCCTTGAGGGAAGCCCAAGTAACATTGGGGAGTACAGTAGTTATATTTGGAGCATCTGGTAATACAGGAATATTTGCGATGCAATTAGCGAGAAGGATGGGAGCGAGGGTTATAGCAGTTTCTAAGAAACTTTGGGTAAATGAGTTTGCAGACTACGTATTTCCTTATGAAGGGATTGAAGAGAATGTGAAGAGAGTTACTGGAGGGAAAATGGCTGATGTAGTGCTTAATTCAGTTGGTGGAGATCTATGGGAAGTTGCGTTAAAGGTGTTATCTCCTGGAGGTTCAATGGTTTTCTTTGGAGGACTTACCTCACAAAAAGCCGAAATTCAATTATCTGGAATTTATTCGAATCATCTCAAAATTATTGGAACTACAGGAGGAACTAGATGGGAGCTGGAGAATTTAACTAAAATGAATCTTACTACTAGAACTTGGAAAATCTTTAGACTTGAGGAAGCTAAAGAGGCCTTGTCTAACCTATTCTCTAAGGAGAGAGATGGAAGAATTCTGATAAGGTACTAATTTCCCTTCGTAAAAAAGATATATCGAAAATTTTTTAACAAGTAATTAGATGTAATGAGGTATGGATTCAAAAATAAGGACGTTAATTATTCTCTCTTTAATGCTTTTGATAATTAACTACGTTGAAACGATGGTTGTGCCGGCCTTACCTAAGATAGAGAAGGACTTCTCAATTTCTGCCGCATTGGCTGGATGGATTACATCAGCATATATGGTTGTAGCTGCAGCAACGTCGCCTCTAATGGGAAAGCTTTCTGATACATTCGGTAAGAAGAGAATGTATATAGTGGCAATAGGTTTTTATATAATAGCTGTGGCAACTGCAGGTTTTTCGCAGAATATCTGGATGCTAATAGCTGCTAGAGCTATTCAAGGTGTAGGATTCTCTGTTTTCCCTATAGCCATCGCTATAATATCAGATATTTTTCCGAGAGAAAAGGTAGCATTCGCCCAGGGTATACTTAGTGCAATGATAGGAATTGGTCCAGCATTAGGCCTTCTATTAGGTTCCTATGTAGTGCAAGATTTAGGATGGCCTTATGCTTTTCATACAGCTGCTATACTTTCTATGATTTTATTCATAATTTCAATAATATACATTCCTCATACTGGGCATAGACTAAAAGAAAAAGTAGACTATATAGGAGCAACGTTGATAGGTATAGCCTCTGTTATGTCTTTGGTTTACATAACTGAAGCACCATCAATAGGTTGGCTATCTATGGAAAACCTTACTCTACTTATTCTAGGCGGGATATTCTTTATAGCGTTCTTTTTGTATGAGAGAAGAGCTAAAGAACCGTTATTAAAGCTAGACCTCTTCAAAATAAGGAACTTTGCCGTAGCCAACATAGTAGGGCTAATATCTGGAGTTGGAATGTTTATGGTGTTTATCTTTCTAGTCTATTATGCTCAACTTCCTGCTCCATACGGCCTTGGACTCAGTATAATACAATCAGGTCTTCTTATGTCGCCGGTAGCGTTAGGTATGGTAATATTTGGACCTATTCTTGGAAAGATAATGCCAAAAACCGGACCGAAACCATTGCTCATATTAGGAAGCGTCTTATCGGCAATATCATATGTAATGCTTCTAGTTCATAGGTCAACAACGATTGATGTATTAGAGGACGGATTTATTTCATCAGTGGGTCTTGTCGCAGTTATTGTGCCTTTAGTTAATATGGTAGCCGTATCATTGCCAGATCAATATAGAACTACTGGATTAGGTATGAATACTTTGATGAGAACAATGGGGGGAGCAGCTGGCCCTGTGGTAGCTACTGCACTTATGGATACTTATCAAGTTCCTATAGTTACTATGATAAATAACCAACCTTATGTCTTTGGATTTGTTCCAGGTTCAACAGCATTTGATTATATAGCAATTGTAGGCATTGGTATAATGATTTTAACGCTAATTGGTTCGTTGTGGACAAAGAACTATAAATTTTCCAATAAACTCACAAGAAATATTGAAAATGAAATTATGGCTTCTAAACAATCAGATGCTTAGGAATTAACCTTTTACTTACCTAATTTTTTACCTTTTACAACTGAAAGCCTCGCTCTTTAGAGCGGGGAGGAGGTCAGTTTACTAACTGCACCTTTTTGTCTCTCTTTTTTTTTTGTCTCTCTTTTTATGATTCTGACTAATTATCAATTTCTTTTATGATTCCATTGTATTGAGTTTTCTATTCGAATATTATTACATTTCTACAATTAAATCTGCTTAAGTTCTTAGGCATAATTATTGTCACTTCACAATAAACATCATTCAATATTAGATACATTCAATTAATTAATATCTTAAGAGTATGTTGAGAATGAGTTCGCGATACATAGAAAATAAACTAGCATTTAAGAGTCAAACATCATATCTGGTTTAATTTTTCAAAATTTTCGGTTTACTCCTTGTTATTTAAGGTCTAGTATAATGATGGATTTTAGACAGTTACTAGGAGGTTTTGCGCTATTATTAACAGTATTTGTCGGTTTTTATTCTATTATGTATATAAATATAGGTAATATTCAAAACATAATAGATCAAGTAGGTAAAGAAATATCAGTAGGTAAAGAAATAAACTATAAACTTACAATCCTATGCCACAACGGAAATGACTACGCATTTCTAGTAGTTAATTCCCAAGAGCCGGCATACATAACTAAACTAATTTCATCATCCGGTAAACTTCTTGTAAATTTTAATAGATATGGAACAAATTTCTGGGAATTTCTTCCAATAAAATGTTCCTATTATGCCGGTCAGCCGATAGACATGGCATTAAATATGGAAGTGAATGGAAAACAAGGATATTCTATAACTGATACTGTAGTACAAAAAGCGCAACCTCAAATTACTTTTTGGGCTTCAGAATTTAGTGGTATTTTATATATTTATATAGAAAACCAGGGAAATATACCTATACTTATTAAATATATTACTGTTACTTTAGAAGTAAAAATTTCTAATAGCACTACATTTGAGTATTATCAACGTAATATTAATATGTGGGTTCTACCAGGGAAAACGATAGAAGTGTCTCTGATTATACCTATACAAACACTGTCATATAGCATTAACATATTTTACTACTATTTCTTTGGAAGCGGAGAAGAATATTAATTCAGATTTAAAAAAAAATATCATGAGTTTTATCTTATAAAAGGGAAAGTGTCTGAATAAATAGAGCTTAAGATAAATACGTCGTGGTTAGCAGTTTCACTTAAATTGTGGCATTTTTTCTAGAACACTTAATTTATCTTTTAAAAATAATCATAATTTAAGTCCCAGATGTGGGTAGGTAGATCAGAATCAGGATTATATGAGATCCGGAGAAGTCAAGTGTGTACGAGTCTCCTACAGTTATCAGTAGTATGGGTTGGGTTACCTCGCTAATGGACCAGATCGTTATGATGGAAACAGAACGTGGTGAAGACCGAGGATTTATAGATATGATAATAACTGTCTAAAAAACACAAACTCCGAAAATTCCTTTCTCTCAAAAAGAGGTAAAGAGATGCAAGATAAAACTGATCTTAACTAACGTAAATCTTATATATGGAAAAATTGACACAAGACTTCCTTGGACTAAGTAGGAAAAGACGCGTAACTAATTACTTCGGATGAAAGGAACATAATATTTTGGAGTATAAATTAGTCTTGTTTAACCCTTTCCCAATCATTACGCAGAAGGAGATTTTTATGATTTGTGGGAAATGAACGCTAAACTTTATAACAACAATAAGGACATTGCTTATGGAAATTAAAGCTCTCGTTAATTCTAAAGGAACTATTAGAGTTTTAGTAAATTCTCCAAAAAGTTTTGTATCATATCCTTTTGACGGTAAGGAAGTGGATCCCCAGCTTTTAGGTGAGATCAGTATTACTGAAAATACTCTAGAGGAGTTTAGTTTGGAAGGAATTCAGATCTCGATTCCTCTTTCACTGGAAGATCATGTTTTCGGATTAGGTGAAAAAGCCTTTAGTTTAGATAGGAAGAGACTAAAACTTCAAATGTGGAACGTTGATGTAGGGGCAGTGAGTAAATACGGTTGGCATACAGATCCAATGTATAAATCTATTCCGTTCTTTATCGTTATATCCGCGAATGCCGTTAAGGGATATTTTGTTAATTCTCCAACAAAGTTAATTTTTGACTTTGGCTTCGAAGATTATAGTAAAATAAAGATATATGTCCCTGAAAAATCTGTTGAATTATTCGTATTTAACGGAAAGAGCGTTGAAGAGATAATAGAGAATTATACTGAATTAACTGGAAAGCCATTTGATTTACCTATATGGGCTTTAGGATATCAGATAAGCAGGTACAGTTACTTTCCCCAGAAGTTTGTGGTCGAGGTTGTTAAGAAACATATAGAAAAGGGTTTCAATGTTTCTTCTATTTACTTAGATATTCATTATATGGATGACTATAAGATATTTACCTGGAGCAAGGAGAGATTTCCGGATCCAAAAGGTCTATCCAATACATTACACGATCTGGGTGTAAGATTGATAACAATTCTAAATCCATGTGTGAAGGTTGATCAACATCATGGTGACTTTAAAGATGCTGTAAAAGAGGAGATCCTTGTTGACGACAAAAAAGGTATATTTGTAGGTTCTATGTGGGCAGGAGAATGCTCTTGGATTGATTTCTTCAATGAAAAGGCTAGAGAATGGTGGAAAGGAAAAGTAAAGCAATGGATCTCTGACTATGGTGTTGATGGAATATGGCTTGACATGAATGAACCAACGGCCTTTGGTACGTATATGGCTTCACTTCCCTTCCATTCTATTCATCATACTCATGAAGGAGAAGCTACACACTTTCAGGTTAGAAACGCCTATCCATATTATCAAGCTTTAGCAACGTTTGAAGGACTTAAAGAGGCAGGTATTGAGAAACCCTTTATCTTGACTAGGTCAGCTTACGCGGGGATCCAGAAGTATGCTGCTGTTTGGACAGGAGATAATTATGCTACTTGGGACGACTTAAAACTTCAGACAGTTTTAGCTTTAGGATTATCGATAAGTGGAGTTCCATATGTAGGATGTGATATAGGAGCGTTCATGGGTCGAGGTAAGAACACTCCACCAGTAGACTTAGACCTCATTGTGAAGTATTATGAGACTGCACTCTTTTTCCCTTTCTTTAGGGCACATAAGGCAACTGACGGTATAGACCAAGAACCGTACAACTTGCCTTCGATTTACTCTGAAAAAATTATGGAATTAATTAGGTTGAGAGAGAAATTTTTACCTTACCTGAGCTCATTAGTTAGAGAGAGTAACATTACAGGACATCCAATACTAAGGCCACTTGTTTATAAGTATTTTAATGATTATGATGTTTATAAAATTGATGATGAATATATGGTCGGCGATTATTTACTTTATGCGCCAATATTATCTAAGGATAAGGAGAGAGAATTATACCTCCCGTCGGGAAAATGGATAAGCTTCTGGAGCGAAGACGAGTATGATGGTAAGAAATGGATTTCAGCTAGTGGATTGCCAATATTCATTGCGTGGAATTCGCTTATACCTTTAAAATCTAGGACAGGATTAGATTTTATAATTTATGGACAAAAAGGTAAGATTACATTATATGATGGTAATACTGTAGAATTTGATGGAAATATGCTAAAAACTAGTCAGGAAGTTGATATTGATAAGATAATTATTAAAGGAAAAACTGAAAAGGCAATTGAAATAGGAAAAAGGGTAAATAAGGTAAATATATCCATTTAAAACAGTATCTTTATCCTTGCAGTAAAGACAGATGTAAGGCCAGAACTTAAGATTGAGATTACTGTTCAATTAAGGCATATACAGATTAGTTTTCTAACATCTCCTTCATGTTATTAACAATGATCGTAATTGACGTAACGATGACATGATACAGATTTACTTAATGCGGGGGAACTTAACGCAGACTCTAAGACTTTTAATCTCTGCGTGGTATGAGAGAAAGGGTCTCACAAGGAGAGTTACATCATAGCAACAAGGAGACAAGATGGAAGAATGACAGAAAATGTTGATTTGTTTATGTTATATCCTGTGTGGGGTCGTGAAACTGTTTTGAATTCTAGAGTAGTAAAAGGTTTTTGAATGTATTTTAGAAATTTTTACGATAAGTCCCACACTGATGCTGTGCACTGCACAAAGGTGTGGGGTGATGTCTATAGGGATCCGTGCCGTTGATCCCAATGCCTTGTGATCTCACACTGGAGGTAGTTGTACTATTGATGAAGGTGTGGGTGAGAGGAGAAAGCCCTTAGAGGACTGAAATACACTAAATGACCCCAAGGCACCCTCTAGGGGCAAACGGTGGGAAATACCCTAAACCCTGTGAGTTTACCTTCTACCTCGTTTAAGGTTAACGATGATGCAGTAAGATGTTCAAAAGGTCAGAGTAGTTTACTTGTTCTTAGTTTTATGTCTTTAAAGTTGAATCTATGTTGTTTTATTGCCCAATTATATTTATAGCCGAAAATATACTGAAATAATAGATGATTACTCCTTTAATTAACTAAAAATAAAATGATTATAGGAAATGTTTTTATAGCCCTCACATGATAATGATATTTAAGGTGCGAAAATGTTTAACTTTAATCCCGGAGATATAGCAATAATAGTTATTGTAGCGCTTGTGCTATTCTTCGGTTCTAGTAAGATTCCGGATTTGTTTAGATCGATGGGGAAAGCTGTTGGAGAGTTCAAAAAAGGTAAGTTAGAGGCAGAGATTGAAGCTAATCAACTTCAAACTGAAGCACAACAGACGCAGGCAAAGGCAACTGAATCTCAATCTCAGCAACCACAAAATGATACAGTATCGCAGTTGCAGAAACAATTACAAGATCTTCAAAATCAGCTTGAGCAATTAAAGAAGACGTCAAATCAAACCTCTTAAATTCATTATCTTTTTTAAAAAAGATTAGTGGAAGGGGGAGGTAGTTGTTAGGTAATTTATCTGATATTTTTATACTTGTTGTAGTTGCCCTTCTATTGATGGGAGGACAAAAGGATATTTCTGGTACTGTAAGGAATATAGGAAAAACGTTAAACGAATTTAAGAGAAGACAAGCAGAATTTAGGAACGAGCTTGAAAGAGAACTATCTCCTGTAGATGAAATGGCAAAGGATATGAGAAAAGATATATATTCTATTTCTTCTGAGACTAAAAGAGACTTATCAGATACTCCCTCCTATCCAAGTTATCCAAGACTTGTAAGGCCAGCTTCATCTATAAATAATGAAGCTCGAATAAAGGAGTTAGAAAGGCAAATAAGCGATCTTCAAAAAGAATTGGAGAGGTTAAAGAATGACGGCAAGAACTGATGAAGTCTCCAAGGATCAAGAAAAACCTCTTCTTTCCCATCTTTCAGAATTAGCTCTTAGATTAAGAAAAGCTATTATTACACTTTTTCTTGCATTTATTATATTTTTCGCATTTGGTATAACGTTCATTAAAATTGGAACTTTAGTTGTTCCTATTCCTTACCCTAACTTATTTCATAGCTTCTCGACGATTGCAATATATTATTTTATTCATCATGATTTGCCATCAGGTCTCCAGGTAATTAATATAAGAACATTTGATCCGCTATACGCATCAGCGCAAGTATCCTTTCTCTTTTCTCTGGCGATTTCAGTTCCTGTTTTTGTAAAGGAAATTTGGGGATTCGTGTCTCCCGGACTTTATGAACATGAAAAGAGGATAGCTAGATCTCTTATAGTACCTGCAGCCCTCCTCTTTTTAGCGGGGGCTTCATTCGCTTATTTTATTATTGTACCAGTCATGATGGATTTCGTGCTTCTTTATGTAAATTCCCTCGGTATAGAGCCTACAATAAGTTTAAGTTCATTTGTAAGCACATTGGTCACTTTAGTAGCAATAACTGGAATAGCTTTTGAGTATCCCTTAATTATGTCTATTCTTACCTATGCTGGGATAGTTAAGGCTGAGAGCTGGAAGAAGAATTGGAGATGGGGTATCCTAATATCGTTCATAATTGCATGGATAATTTCTCCTGGAGTTACTGGAGGAGTTATAGAAACGACTATAGGTGTAATACTCTCAATTCTATACTTGGCAGGTACTGTAGCATGTGGAATAATTGAGAAGAAACAACGTCAGATTTCTGCAACTAATAAAGGTTTGAATCCTAGAATTTAGTTTAGATTTTAGCGTTTTAATGCACAAGATCTAATAAAATTATATAAACAACTGTTTTTTATAAAAATATGGTGCCGCGGCCGGGATTTGAACCCGGGTCACAGGCTCGAAAGGCCTGCATACTTTCGGTTCCTAGACGCACAGGATTGACCGGGCTATACTACCGCGGCACATTAAAGCTACTAATAATAATTTCTCCTGATTTTAAAGTTAAAGTTTTCTTTGTTATGTAGATCAAATCACCTTTAATTATACTCTTTCCATCCTTTATGAACGAGGATCCTTAGTAAAAACTTATTACTATATTCAAAAAATTAAGTAATAGACTCTATAGTAGAGGCTTCTTAGAATATCTTAAGGATATCATTTATGTGTTAAAAATAATAATTAATAAGGAAATAAACTTAGAAAATATAAATATTCTGTTACTCAAAACACCTATAAATTTCACAATTAGAGCGCTAAAAAGACTAACAAGTATATTCCTATAAATATGAATAGCTTCCATTTCTCTATATACCTTTTAATTTTATGTTTTATTTAATAAATTTTTAAAAAGTTGTTATATTTAATGTTTTTGCTGTGTTTGGATTTAAGTACTAGAAGCGGGACTTTGCTCTAAGATCTGCACTTCGGTACAAGGTAGATTACGATAAAGCAAGGAATTCTAGATCGTGAAGCCGTCGCTGTTCACCCTTTTTAGGAACAAGAAAAATGGAAAATGATTGCTGATATTTGTTTTCTCTAAGAAATCAAAGTGCCAATTTTATCCCAAAAATGTAGACAAAATTTATAAATCCCTTAAACTCCTTTATGCCCATGTGTCTATTTTGCAAGATCGCTAATTCTGAGGAAAGCGCATATGTAATTTATGATAGTGAAAAAGTCATGGCATTTCTAGATAAATTTCCTATTTCTCCGGGTCATACTCTAGTAATAACAAAAGCGCATTTTGATGACTTTCTTTCTACATCAGATGATTATATCATAGATCTAGCTAAGGTAACTCGGGAGTTAGCTAAGGCAGTGACAAAGGCCGTAAAAGCTAATGGAGTTAGAGTCTTGAGTAACGTGGGAAAGAGCGCAGGGCAAGTAATATTTCATGTTCATGTTCATATTATCCCAACTTGGGATGAGGAACCGCCAATCGAATATTCTGACTTCATCCCTAGAAAAGAGCAGTCCAAAGTATATTATGAAAAATTGCAAATGGTTATTAATCAGAACTTAGAAAGAAGTAAATAGAACATTATTAGGTGATTATCTTGGGTTTACGTGAAGATTTCGGAAAGAGATTTGAGGAAAACTTTTCTGATAGTTTAGTCGAAAGGCTTTCTCACTCCGCAGATATGGGTTTTGTACCTCAACTTGTGTGGACTGGAATTAAAATAAACATTATACCAGATTATGTTATTTACCCACAGAACGTGGAGGATGTTGTAGACGCGGTTAAATTAGCACTACAATATGGAGTTCCAATAGTGCCTTACGGAAGAGGAACAAATAGGTACGGAAATGCGATACCAGCTGACGGCGGATTGCTATTAGATTTTTCAAAAATGGAAAAAGTTCAAATAGATGAGCAGAATAAGCTAGCTATAGTTGAACCTGGGGCAACTTGGAAGATCATTGATCTTAATGCCCAAGCAAGAAACTTACAGCTTAGAACTTTTCCTTCTAGTTATGACTCAACTGCAGGCGGAGGAATAGCCGGTGATGTATTAGGCATAGGTTCATATGAGTTTGGCTTCCTTTGCGATAATATTTCCTTTGTAGATCTGGTAAACCCTAAGGCAGAAATTGTTCATCTTGAAGGAAAAGACCTTGCCCTCGTGTGTGGCTCTGAAGGAACTACGGGGATCATAGTAAAGGCTGGTATAAAGTTGAAGCAGTTTTCTAGAACAGAGAGCATGGTAATTTCATTTGATAGCTTTGCAAAGGCATATAATGCAATTGGAGAATTCTATAGAGAAGTTGTTCCAGCATGGCACGTTCAAGTTAGAGGACCTGCAATTTCTTCTTATTTGGCTGACAAGTTCAAGGCACGTTTAGATCCAAATAAATGGAACATGGTTATCCTTTATCCCTCTACTAGAGCAAGCGTTGTAGAACCTAAACTTTACAAGATCTCTCAAACGTTTGGAGGAAATATCTTTGAGGGAGAGTGGACAGGTTGGTGGAGTTTTAATCATGGAGTTAATGCCGCTCTGAGGACTAAAGGTCTACTAATTCATCAACATGGACTAATTCATTATACAAAGATTAACGAACTAATTGACGGATTACAGAAAAATTTAGGTAATATAGGTCTTTTAGACCCAGAAAAAGGATTTGATCTAGATATAGATCTAGAGAGGAGAGAGGTACTTTTAGTTAATGCGTTTACTCAAACAACTCTTCCATCAGTGGATAAAAAGATCATATACGACTTAGCGAAAAATACGTTAATGATGGAGGAATACGTGAAAGTTGGAGGTTCAATGTTATCCATAGGAATGTTTGTTCATAAGTATGCTAAGAATAGGTTAAGCGCAATGGGAAAGACTTTCCAAGAACTTGGAGTAGACCGTTACGAAGTAATGAAGAAATATAAGGAGGAAATGGATCCTGATGAGCTATTTAACCCTGGAAAAGTCTTTGAACCAAAGAAGCGGGCTAAAACTTTATTGGAGATTGTTAATAAGCAGAACGAAGCTCTAAAGTTCCGTTTCGGAATAGGATTTGCAAAAGTGTTATCACCCGGAGGAGAAGTAGATGGATATAAAGTTTCTAAGAGATATCTTGATATTTTTGCAGATTATGCCTTAACATGCATAGATTGTGCAATGTGTGTAACTGTTTGTCCTCAGTTTAGGTTAATACCACAATGGCCATATGCTCCGAAAGGAATGTTTGACTTCGCTAAAGGCGTAATTTCTTATTATCAGATTCATGAAGAAGTTGATGTTCCAGATAGCGCTATCGCCGAGATCTCAGGTTGTGATAAGTGTGCCCTCTGTGATGGGGTATGTCCAGCTAAAATTCCGATTTCTACGTTACTTATTAAATTAAATAGTCTAGTCGCAAGAAAGATCCCAGAGGAGCCAACTGCAGATATAACCATACCGGATGAATATAAGGATATAGTAGATGACGGAAGTGAAATAGGTATATGGTTAGGTAAATTTGTCAACGAGAATCCTCAAGTTTTGTTAGCAGTTCTAGAACTGATGAAAAAGCTTGGAATCAAGATTAAGCTGTTTAATACGAGTCTTGACAGTGGATTCATGGACTATATAAGCGGGAATGGGAATGTTCTAACTGAAAAGATAAAGCTTAATTCAGAGAAACTCCAAAATGTTGCTGAACTTCTTACAGTTTCTCCAGAAGATTACAGAACTTTTTCTGAGGCTTATAGGGAATACTCTAGATTGGTCGGGACAAGAATGGACGTAGAACCTACACCAATCGATCTGAAGCTGCTAAAGGCTATTCAATTTGAGGGAAGTGAAGAGATTAATTTGCACGCAGCGTGCTTTTCCTCTCCCTACATAGACGAGGTAATAAAAAGATTAAGAGAAAAAGGATTTAAAGTAAAGAAGATTGAAGGATGTTCAGGTGCAGTATTAGAAAAGAACTTAGGAAAGAGATCAGACATGATGGCAAGGGCTCTTGCAGAGAGATATCAGGAAATAGTAACTTTATGTCCATTAGCAGCTGCCAAATTCAAAGCTGTTGGAGTTAACGCAAAGACGTTGATTGAGTTCATAGGAGAGAGAGTTGGAGTTAAGATAGACTACGCTCAAAAGACAGTTCAGGTAGGAGAAGAAGATAAATTGCAGATTCAGAAGCTATTCTATGACTCTATTTTATCTTCTTTACAGAAAAGGTTCCAAATAATCGCCGATACCGCCTCATTTATCTCTTCAGGGAAGGACGAATATGAAAAAATAATTGAACCGATAATAAAGGAGGCTATTGAGGAGAGCGCAAACAACTTTGTGGAAATGATTAGAGGTATAATTTCCACAAAGACTAAGGATATGAATCAGACAGAAAAGATGTTACTAACGTCTGCATATGTGAGAGAAGCTAGTAGTATTCTTCTTTCGGCGTCTTTTGAAAACTTAATCGCCCAAGTAGTCAGTGGAGTTAAATCATTTACTTCAGAAGAGTTCGATCAAAAGACCTTAGCCGATTCAGTCTTAGACCTTCTTAGATTCAATACATCCATATTTAAAAAGGCTATCTCATCTATATGAGTTAATTCTTTGTATTAACTAGTAATAGATTTATTTTATCTATAGGGATGATTACATATTATTGTATTTTATTTTAAATTATAAAAAGTAATAATTAATCTCATAGTATAACATATGGACAAATAAAAACTTTTTTAGGCAAATTTATAAAAGGGCAAACGAGTTATCTACTTAGGTATATAATGGGTAGAGTTAATATTGCGGCTGACTCTGAATTAGTAAAGGAATTGGAAAAGGAAGCAAAAAGTAAGGGTTACACTATATTTTCTCTAACCAATACTGCAATAAAGGCTATGACAGATTTGATAAAGAGCGGTGAAGATTCGTCAACTATACAAAACCTTGTCGAGTTTTATATTATTGGAAAAGACTTAGATATAATTCCAGTCACATCATGGTATATAGAGAGTCTAGCAAAAATATGTTATGAGAAGGATATTAAGGCTTTTGAGGAAATTTGTGAAGGGGCAGGACAGCAGCTTTCCTCATACCTTAAGTCAAGAGCTCCTACCTTTGATGGATTAATGGAAATTTATGACAGTGTTAAGTCTGTTTTACCGATAAAAGATATACATGTTAAAGCAGGTAGTGATGAAGAGATAGAAATAAGGGTTACTGGAAGCGGGTTTAGCAAGGAATCAACTTTCTGTACATCTAAGGTATTTCAAAAAATATTGGAAGGATATTCCTTTAACGTTATAGAAATGAACTACTCACCAGGTGGAATAATAATAGCTAAGGCTAAATATCAAGGCCAACCTAATAAGTAGTTACATCCTGATAAAAGCCTACAAACTACTTGTTGTGCTTCTAGAACCCTGGAGCTAATTGAGTAACGCTCATAAAAATACGATTTAACTTCTGACGAAAAATCACCGCTTTGAAACGCTCCTATACCAATTAGGTTGTTATCCTTACATAGAGCTTCAGGTGAAGTCCTTTTTCCATCCTCTGATAGAAGTATTGGATTTTTACCCTTAACTATATCTTCTAATTTTACGTTAAGTATTTCCATTAGAGGATTGTTCTCCTTAGGGACTCTTCCTTCAATAAGGAGTTTTTCCATTAATCCTATAAATCTATCATAATTTTTTGGGGGTCGCATGGATGGATCAACTCTTATTATTTTCGAGTCAATCGTGTGAATGTAAATCTCATCCATAATTTTTTCCTCCAAGATTAGGAGAAGAGTTTGATGTAAAATATCGGGTCTTCCTCTCTTTCTAAAGTTAGGTAGATTTTTCATTGCCGAATAGTGAAGAGAAATATCTAAGATTGTTTGTTCAGGTCTCTTACCTCTCTTCATAGCGTTCTTAACCACTGAAGGATGATTAACTATTTCCTTAGGAACTAGTTCTAGTGAAGAATCAAGGAGAATTATATCTATTTTCACACTAAACTGTATTCAATGATATCTATAAGACTTGAGAAGAGGTCAATTTCCTTAATATTAGAAGCTAGAAGACTTGCCTTAGAAGGAGAATTAGAACTTGGAAGAAAATACATTAAGTTGGCTAGAGCTTATGCAGCAAAGGGTAGATTTAGATTACCTCTTCCGTATAGGAGAATGTTTTGCAGAAGATGCAATACGCCATTAGTTCCAGGTAAAACTGAAAGGGTAAGAATCAAGTCAAAAATTTTAATAAGAACTTGCTTAATATGTGGCTGGATAAGGAGATATGAACTCAGAGAAGTTAAAAAGAGTGACGGTGGAAAAATCAGCGGTAAGAATAGGGAAAAACGGAATTTCACAGGGGATTATAGAGGAAATAAAGAGGCAATTAAAGGAAAAAAGAGTAGTAAAAATAAGGATAGGAAATAAAGAAGGGAATAGGAAGGAAATAGCGAATAAAATTGCAGAGATTACGGGTTCAAGACTAATTGAAGTAAGGGGATATACTTTTGTCCTTGAGAAAGAAAGTAGCCCTTGATGAACTTGAATTTACTGGACATCCCAATGTATTAGCTACACATAAAACAACACTGGAAATAACTACAGAGGATTACTTAACTCCTCGAGGAGACTGTATAATAGGAATAAATGCCTCTAAGTCTTTAGCAGACTTGAACGAGAGAGTTAAGTCGGATATAAGGCTAGGGTATTATGTTTATCTAGTCATTCAAGTAGGTAATTATTCACAAGTAATTATAGGCAAAGGCTCTCCATCTCTTTCTCTAGACGATAAGGTAAGGATGATTATTAGAAAATCAACTTATACTTCTAGTTCAACTCTAATGATTATGGCAAATTCTTCAGCTAGAAACATTGATAGGCGAATTGTGGAAACACTAAGACGCGGTAATGTTGGAAAAGCCTTTATTCTGACAAGCGAATATCCCCTTAAAGATGTAGAGGCCCTTAGAGAACTCGTTAATGGCCTTAGCGTTGATAATATCTCTTAGGTTATCCTCTCGATCTAGGATATATATAATAAGTTCTTTTCTTGTTACTCTACATAGTTCTACCAAGAACTCTCTAATTGTTGTTGGATTGTCTCCATATACTCTATCGAACGCTTTTTCCCTAAAAGGGAGATAATGTGCATCGTAATTTACTATATCGACTAGACCGAGTCTTCTGTTCAGACTGATAGTTTCCTTCAAAAGGTATAACCCAGCTAAGTTCAGATCACCTGCAACTACAAACAATGCCTTTACTGAAGCATGTAGTGCAATCCCTCCATATCCAGTGAAGGCATCTAAAACAATTTCCCCCTCCTTAATCTCATCCTTAACCCTAAGATGTTCACCACTTAAAGAGGGATTAACATAGACCTTTGATATATCCACGACGAATGTTATCCCATTTTCTTTAAATTTAGTTTTAGTTATCGTTTCTCCTCCTATATGCTCTAACTCGTTAACTCTGAGGTTTCCCGTTACTTTTTTCCTAATGTAAACTGCCTTAACTCTTGGATTAATTTTCATTACTGCCTTGGCTAACTCATCCTTATTTACCTCAATTTTAGGCGAAACTAGCGCTATTTCTCCTATAACATAAAAACTTGACACACCTTTCATGATATCCCTTAGTTTAGGCGTATTAACTTTTTTTGACCTTATTTCTTGTTCGCGTTTATTATGACTAGACAAGGAACATCACTGTGATAAGAAATTTGCTTACAAACTAAAGGAGATTCAATAAAAAGAAAAAGATTATTTCTTAAATTTGTCCATCTCAGAGCTATGACCAGCAAATAGAGAGGAACTAGGATCAATGTACTTTTTAGCCACGCTTGTGGCTATTGCTACTTGACCAAAACCAACAGCTATTAACGCTAACTTTGGACTCCCATCGACTGAGGCTATATCTCCTGCAGAGTATACACCTGGAAGGTTTGTTTCCATCTTTCCATTAACTAGTACATCTCTTCCCTTCATGTTAACTCCCCACTTAGGTATGTTGCCTAGATCGCCCTTGTAACCGATGCTTATTATAACTGCATCAATGTCTAGTGTTTTTTCCTCCTTCGTTCTGTTATCAAATATTATAGCTTCTGTTACTTTACTTCCGTCACCTTTAACTTCCTTTAGTTCATGCCAAGTATATACGTTTGCCACTTGATACATTTCTTTAACACTTCTCTCATGAGCTCTAAATTGATCTCTTCTGTGGGCCAAGTAAACTTTCTTAGCTATTGGAGCTAATGTTAACGCCCAGTCTACTGCAGAGTCTCCACCTCCTACTATTAAGATTCTTTTTCCTTCAAAGTCCTTTTTCCTTCTCACAGTATAGAAAACGCCTTTATTCTCGTACTCAACTTCTCCCTTTGCCCCAAGTCTTGAAGGGGATATCTTACCTATTCCTACAGCTATTAATACTGTCTTAGTCTTAAACTCTCCTCCATTGTTTGTCTTAACAATCCACATGTTGTCATCGGTCTTCTGGATCCAATCAACCCATTCCTTTGTCCTTATATCTGACGAGAACATCTTAGCTTGCTCAATTAACTTTTGAGCTAGATCGTAGCCAAGTATCCCTGGAAATCCACCCACATCATATACTGTCTTTTCTGGGTATAGAGACACTAATTGGCCTCCTAACTCGTCCTGTGAGTCTATTAAGAGAGTCTTCATGTCCCTTAGTCCAGCATAGAAGTTACCAAAGAGACCAACAGGCCCTCCTCCTATTACTATCATATCATATTCTGACATATGTAGTCAAAGATTTGGTGAATTTATACTATTTAAACGTTACTACAATAATCATCAAAAAACAAATTAGTTAGAGATAAAGGCTTGAGTAATAAAATAAAGCAATGATAGAGCTTTTCATACTACTGTTGACGCCATTCTTTATACTTTGGAGTTTCTGGTTAAGGTATTTTAGAAAAATTATTTCAGGAGGTCTTGATTATGTTGGCAATTCCTATACTGAAAATAAGATTAGAATTTTGCCCTCATCTTCAGTAAAGGTTAAGATAAAGGGAAAAACGGTAATTGTAGTAAGTGGAGTTTCTAGCTGGGTAACTATAAGGGTTAATGGGGGACCAAGACAAAAGGTTTTCAAGATAAGGTTATTGAATACAGAAGGTGAAGTTGAAATAATAAATGAGAATAGAGTATTTCAAGTCAATGTAGTTATTAGGCAAGCTGTTTAATCTTCGTGATGATAACTAGCGGAATAATTCCAAGAATCGTGGAAATTACCCAAATGTAAATACCGCTTAATGATGCTATTGGTTGAATTATACTTCCTAAGATAATATTTACAGCGTTTATTTCAGCAAGGGCTATTCCTGCATTAGATCCTCTATTTGATGCTGCTAAAGCATAAAGGATGGAGATTGCTAATTCATTAAATATTCCAATAGTTACTATTCCAAGGAAATAGTATCTGGTGTAAAGTAGGAGGGAAGGTATTACACCCAAAATGGAAGTAATTAGTAAGAGTTTTACTCTATTTCCCCTATCACCTAAAAAGGCCAAAAGGCCTCCTATTAAGGAGAAGATTAAAAGTGTAGAAGTTATGGCGGAACTTTGCGTAATTTGTATGTGTAAATTTACGGTAGCGAAAGTCGGAAAAAGTTCACCTATAACATAGTAGGCCCCCCAAACGCCTGACGTGGCAATTCCTAGATAGAGTATTTTTTTGTCTTTAATTGTTGACCAATTTGGAAAGTGATTTGGGAGCCTAAGATTTATAAAAATAGAAATAAAAAGTAAAGCAGAGAGTAAATATGAAGAAAATTTAAACCCTATATGTTGATCTAAAAATATCCAGTTAAGGCCGATTATACCCCCTAAACTGAAGGCAGAGTTATATATTCCCAACGCGGTGCTAGTTCTCTTTTCATTTAATATTGCTAAAATTGATGCTCCTGAAGAGAAAAACATAGAGGCTCCTACACCTGCTATAAAATATGAGATCAAAAGCATGTACAGATTCGTGGAATTTCCTACAAATAGCGAAGATATTGCCATAACGGACAATCCTAAAATCATTGTTCTTCTTAGACCTATCCTTGATGAAATATAAGCCGAGGGTATTTGCATACTTCCTGATCCTACGAAGAACGAAAATGGAACCAAACCAGAGAATGAAATCGGGAAAGAGAGTGAACTAGATAAATAAGGTATAATAGGCGCTAAATAAAACCAGGTAATAGCATATATTACTCTAGCAAAGATTATGGTAAATCCTTTCAACATGAGATTCGCAGTAATATTATTAAAAAAGTTATGTGAGGTTAGATAGATGAAAGTAAAAATAGTACATAATCCATTTCCAAAGGCCCAATCAATAGTTAGAAAAGCGTTAGAGATCTTTAAGAATTATGGTCTAGAGATTACAGATTCTGATCCTGACTATGTAATCGCAATAGGAGGAGACGGAACGCTGTTAAAAGCCATAAAATATGGAAAGCCTGTGATTGCAGTAAAGGCAGGAAGAAGGGGATTCTTAATGGATGTCGAACCAGAAAGGCTCGAATGTGCATTGAAGAGATTAATTGATGGGGATTTTAAAATCCAAGAATATCCATTATTGAAACTTAACACGGAAGGAATTAATACACTCGCATTTAATGAAGTAGGGATAATATCGGAACAACCAGAAACTATTATTCTAAATTTTAAATCTGATAATATTAATTTTTCCATAGAAGGAGATGGGGCATTAATCTCTACGCCTCAAGGAAGTACAGGTTGGGCTTTATCCGCTACTGGTAATATTATTCTTGACGTAGATGCAATTGAGTTAGCTTTTATTAACCCAGTTCTTTCTCCTTTACGTTCAGTAGTTATTTCATCTAATCCTATAACGATAAAAATAGAGGACAAAGGTTATAATCAAAAGATTAGATTAACGAGTGACGGAGATATAGTAGAAACAGTAAATACGGGAGACGAAATTCACGTTGAAAGGGCTAAAGAGAAAGCAAAAGTGCTTCGATTCTTTGAAATTAACCCCATAGGAGGAGTTTTAAGTGGAAAAAATAATATTTGATACAGCCCCCTTTTTTGCAGGTTTGGAGAACTCATTTCCTAAGATCTACACTACACAAGATGTTATACAGGAGGTAAAGGACAGTGTATCTAGGCATTTATTATCTCTTGCACTTGATTCAGGAAAAATTATCATCTTAAAACCTTCGAGGAACAGTCTAGAAACCGTGAAAAGGAAGATAAAAGAAGTAAACGATTTTTCACTTTCTGAAACAGACATTTCAGTTGCAGCAATTGCTCTTGACTCGAAACCCTGTGTTGTCTTTACTGATGATCTATCTCTGCAAAACCTGTTGATTATCCTAGGAATTAATTTCACATCAGTAAAATTGAATAAAAAAGCCGTAGTAAGTAAAAAGTTTATATATGAATGCAAATATTGTGGTTATAAAACAAAGTATAATAATAATACATGTCCTAAATGTGGTGGAAATTTAGTAAAAAAATCATTATCGTTAACTAGAGATAAAAATTTCTAGTAGTTGTAATAGAAGAATTGTATAATTATAAAACTCAAGTAAGGTTTATTTAATCTCACTTGAAATGATAGTGTGGATTACAAAAATCTACTCCTAGCAATAATGAAAGTGGGGCCAAATTCTTATGCTATCTCAAGATATCTAGGAGAACCAAGTACAATAATTAAATCAATGCTTAATAATTTACAAAATTTTCTCGGCCTAAGGGTATATCCAAATATCTCAGCTGAGTCCCTTGGTTTAAAAAAGATTATTATATTTTGTAAAAATTCAAAACTTAAGATTGACACTGAAAAGAACCTATTTGTTCCTTTATTAAATTTATATAGGGCAGATATTGAGAAAAAGCAGTTCATTTCGGTAATCTTCGCAAACGAGAACTCGATCTCTGATATAGAGAGCGCTATAAAGAAGATTAATGAAGCAGGAGTAGCTGAGTGTGAAGTTATGTTGATAAATAGGACAGTAAAGTATGTTAGGAACCCTGAATGCTTTGATTTCGAATCCGGAAGTTGGTCATGTAATTCCATGTATGAGTTTCCTAATTCTACTCGTCAATTAAATGCGGATAAGGCAGATATTGATCTTATTGTATCGTTGCAAGTTAATCCTTGCTATCCTTACTTTTTTAATCCGCATTGGACTCATATTAAACCAGCAGTTACTAATTTTATTTACACTCTATCTAAAAAGGATCTCATATTAGATGTAATATCTAAGACCGATATTGCTAGATATATTCCTCAAGTAGTATGGAAAGCTGAAGCAAAGGGGCTATACATTACTGAGATTCACATGGCCGGAGCAGAAACTGAAAAGATACTAGATGCAGTAAGGGAAAAGGCAGAAGATATGATACTAGCTCCAATGAACATCTCTTATGCAGAAGGAAGATCTTTGCCCTATGAGATATTTAAGGGAAAAACCTGGAAGTTTCCCTCTATACAGATTCAGGAAGAATAAAGTAATAGAGTTAAGCAATCCATTTAAAGCCATATTTTTGATATAAATCCTTTACATCATTTCCCTTTAATATATCGTAGAATTGTTTAGCTTTTTCAGAGTGGTTTTTAAGAAGTCCAAAAGCGAGTTTTCCTTCCTTATTCGGCGTAGGAGCTACAAATTTAAAGCCCCAAAAAGTAGCTTCGGTCCTCCACATGATCCCAGCTTCTATATCTCCTAACTTCATCATATGAGGTATTTCTCTATGATGTACTTTTGTTACGTATACCTTACCTGAATCGATTAGACCATTATAGTCGCCACACGTTTGAGTGTAGATATCCTTAAACTGAGAACCTATTCCTTCCGTGTTAGGATTTGGTATTGCAACTCTCTTACCTAAAAGATCGCACCAATTGACGATTTCCTTTCCTCTATAGGCTATAACGATATCATTACTAGCATAGTTAAATGAGTTATCTAAATCTAATCCTTCCATTAATGCAGGAGGAAGAGATATAACTTCAGGTTTGAAATCAATACTAAGGCCAGATATAGTTAAGGGCTCTCCTTCTGCTCTCTTCCTAACTATTCCGGGAGGTATTGTCTCTACGTATACTTCTATACCCTTTGACTTAACTAAGTTAACTAACTCCCTTACAACAAACCATTGATTACCTGCAAAGGAAGCCTTGACTCCAGAAGTACTACCGATAATATCTTCTAAAACGTCAAACATTGGAAGAGTTAGATCCATAAGAATAACTTTTAAGTATGTTAAAAAGTTCTTAGGTTAAAGGAGTAAAACTCAATCTAGTTAAGATAAGATATCATGCTTTCAAAATTGATTTATAAAATATGTAGGAATTTAATAATTTTTTAGTTCATAAAGGTTAAAAGTCCTCTATATGGAAGGATAATCGTTCTTTTTTCAGATTTACTTGAAAACATATAGATCGAACTAAATAGCGTAATCTAGGAAAGATGCTATAGTAATGAAGCATGTAAGCAAAACCTTAACTGAATTTTAAGCTCTTAAACTTCCAGTTACAAAAACTTTACAACTGAAAGCCTCGCCCTTTAGAGCGGGGAGGAGGTCAGAAAATAATATTGAGAAAACCTATACTTACTACAAGGATCAGTTAACAGTATGAGTAACATGTTCCG
This sequence comes from Candidatus Acidianus copahuensis, assembly GCF_000632495.1. Classification (GTDB taxonomy): domain Archaea; phylum Thermoproteota; class Thermoprotei_A; order Sulfolobales; family Sulfolobaceae; genus Acidianus; species Acidianus copahuensis. Next base: position 145,028 of record NZ_JFZT01000057.1, read on the forward strand.
TAGGGGGATATTCATATTCTTTCAGATATTGCAATAAGAGATGAATACATTATTTCTCCCATAGATACAGGTCTAAGCTTAGCCTCTTCTAATCTAATTCCTTTATTGGAGATCATAATTTTCACCTTTTTCGATTTAAGTATTCTATAAGACGGAAGGCATAAAGATCCATGAGGAGCTATAACCTCATCAGCATTTAGTTCTATACATGCTCTCGCAACTGCAGGCCTTTTCATTTTTGATTTAATTGCAGGATTTTCAATCTCTTGTAAAACTTTTCCATTTTTATCTATAATTATTAATTTTTTAGCTTTTGAGAATTCCTCAAGATTCCCATTTTCATCTATAGGAACACATATCATGTTAGAACACATATCATGTTAGAAGTTTATACTTCACTAAAATAAGCTAGAATTAAGTAGTTTTATTATCTTTGCTTAAAATATCGCTTGATGTTAAAGGACAAGTTCTTCAAGCCCGTAAGATTATATAGGGATCCTCATGTTGCGGTTGAAATAGTTGCTGAGTTAGCTGCGTCAAGACTTGGAAGTTTAGCTGGTTTTCCTGTAATTGAGGTTGAGTTAGCCGATTTAGATGGTAGAAAGGGGATAATAATGGAATACCTTCCAGAGAAAGCTACTAAACATTCTATAAATATTTCAGAAATTATGGAAGCCTTAGCCTTTGAAGAAGTTATTTTAAATGTAGACTTAAAGGAAGAACATGTTCTTGCCAAAAATGGAAAAGCGTATATAATAGATCATGGACACAGCTTTAACGCATGGAAACCATTATACTTTATTCAAGAAATAGTATCGAAAAGAGTGACTAGGTTCAATCTATGGAGCGATAAAGAAAGTTTTCTCAGAGGCGTGGAAAAAATCAATAGCATAGATGAAAAGGAGGTTAGAAAGGTAGTTGGTGAGGCAGTAAACGATGTTGTATCATTTGAAGTTTGCAAGCTTTTCGACGATAAGTTAGCTAAAGAGACTATTGAAATTAGTTCCAGGATATTTTCATTTAGAAAATCTATCCTCCTATCGTTATTCTAGGAAGAAATTTACCTAAGTAAATCAGAGTAAGTTTCTTCTATTTTCTTTAATATGTCATCTTCTTTAATTCCTTTTGACATAGCCATAATCATCGAACCCCCAGATCCAACTCCTTCCTTGATATATCCTTTCTCATAAGCTTTTATTCCATCAAATCTTGAATTGCTGAAATCCACGTCTGCGTAAAGTAGGTTAACACCAACATCCTTAGCTAAGCTAACTATATCCGAACTGTTGTCCTTGATAATCCACTTTGTAGTGCCTACAGCAACGTTAGAAAGAGATCCTTTAAGTTCCTTTATTATTGCAGCTGCTGCAATCATTTGTGTGCCACCTGCTAATAGAATTTTTCCCTTAAATCCCAGAGCAAAGCTAGCTATACTTACCAGAACCGGGTCTGATATCTTTGTCATAATGTCATACACATTTTTACTTAACCCCTTTGTCGCTTCTTCTACAATTTTTCTCTTTAAACTTTTTGGATTTTGAGGAGAAGCAGAACTCATTTTATCATATGCGTCATAGCCTAATCCTACTAAAACAGCCATTGCAGTGGTCGTCCCAGCAGGTATCGATTCACCTATGACTATAAAATCTTTCATCTCATTCAGCTCATTTCCAAGGATTTCACCATTTCTTAGCATTGAACGAATTGTAACCTCGTCAAATGAACCCTTTCTGATATCTTTTCCAGGCTTTCCGCCTATATCAATATATGGGATTTTAGGATTTATTTTACTTCCAGCGTTAACGACAATCTTTGTTGATTTAATCAGTGATAATGAACTTCTAGAAATTACAGCTGGAGTAGGGAGTCCATCAGGAGTAACAGGTACTACGTTTAAGCTTAGGCATCTGCCAAGAAGAAGAAATTCTGCGTCAGCAGCTGGAGTGTAGTGGGTTAACTCTGGGGTAGCTCCAGCTATCGTAATACCAGGAATTAAACTAACGTCAGTGGTACCTATTGTTAACAAAAATGTTAAACTATCTCTCTCTTTTTCTATAATTTGGGAGAAATTTCCTATAACGTCTTTAATCATTTCAAGCTTAAAAGTGAGAAAAGTAAGCTTTTCAGTGTTTTGGGAACTTTACAGGGAAATCGAAAAGGGAACAAAAGTTTCGATAGATGAATTCTCTAGGGACAAAAAATTAAATGGAGAAGTAAGGAAAGCAATTATTGAACTATACAATGAGGTAATAGGATTTGTGGAATATAAGACTGGAAAAAAGGAGAGGGATGCACTAGTGTCTCTTCTAGAACAAGGAAATATTACTCCTATTCTATTGCAAGAAATGCTTGATATCTCAAGAGTAATTGCCAAAATTAACGAAGTTGAGGATGATGTTCTATATGGGATGTTGGTGAGGATTATGGAAGACCTAGAGGAGCTATACAATGCAGTATCCTAATTCCAAAATTGAAAATTTTTTAACATTTTGTATCTTAGGTATGTAAAACTTGTAAAAAATTCAATGTAATATAAACTATCCTATAAGGCTAAGTTAGTATAAACTGAAACGAAAAATAGATTTTTAGAAATTCAGATTACTATTTTGTAACAATGGAATAGATCGAGGATATAGTTTTTTCTACTTCTTCTAATGTATTATAAAAATGCGTTGATATTCTTATTCCGTTTCCTCTTGGTGAAGTAATTATGCCTTTGCCCATAAGCTCTACACTTACTTTCCTTGGATTTTCAGTTTTTACTACCACAATTCCAGCCTTTTTTTCCTTAGGTGTTATTACTTCAAGTCCCTTGTCAGTTGCTGAGTCTATGGCATGATCGCTAAGTTCCTTTACTCTTTTTTCTATTTCCGAGTTATGTTCTTGTAAGATTTCTGCAGATTTTGCCATACCTAAGTTAGCTGCTATGTCAATTGTTCCTATTTCGAATCTTCTAGGTCCTTCCTCTAGTGAAAACGACTTAGCGTCGAAATCTAGGTAATTTTTTGAAGTCTTCCATCCATAAAAAGGAGGATCCTTTATGAGTTCATTTTTAACGTAAAGAAAACCTGATCCTTGAGGAGACATCATCCACTTATATCCGCCTGCAACTGCAAAATCGACGTTTAAATCTTTTACATCAACTTTCGTTGTTCCTAGACTCTGTATCACATCGAGTAAGATGTAACCGCCAACCTTCTTAATTTCTTCAGATATACGTTTTACGTCAATCTTTACACCGGTGTTGAAACTAACATGACTAATAACAACGAGTTTTGTTCTGTCATTTAACTGGCTTATTATTTTATCCTCTATATCATAAGGTGTGACATCGATCAGGTTAAGTTTTATCCCCTTTGATTTTAATTTTATGAATGGGTAAACTGTTGCAGGAAACTCAAGGCTATCTGTGATAACTTCATCTCCTTTAGAAAGAAGAGAGTGAGCAATAACATTAATTCCATAAGATGTATTGGGAATAAATGAAATTTCTTGGGGTTCGGAGTTAATTAGCTTTGAAATCTTTTGTCTAATATGTAAAAGTTCGTCTTGTTCTTCTCTATTGTCTGCTAAACTCCCGTCATTTGCTACCTCATATAGATATCTAAATGTCTCAAAGAGGACAGGAAGAGGAGTAGGGGATATTGCAGCATGATTTAGATAAATGTATTTTTGAGTTATAGGAACCTGAGTTCTGAAGTCCTCACAAAACATATGCTATAGCGGAATTTAGCAAAAATAAACTCATAGTTTATCCTTGAATTTCCTTATACTTCTTGATTAAGTCGGAAACAAAGAGCCATGCAACAAAGATTAGTTCAATAACTCCTAGAAGGCTTGCCTGAGGATAGAGCCCCTTAACAATAAAAAATAACATAATTCCAATTGAAGATATAAGAAATGACGCAAAGAAAGCGGATCTAGGGACTATGATATTAGCGATCTTAACGTAGTCGCTAAGTATGACTTTTTCAACAACATATCCATCTGCCTTCTCTCTGACTAAACCTTGCTCTTCTAGCTTCTTAAGATGATAATATACCAATGATGCAGAACTGACCTTAAGATCTCTCTGGATTTTTTTTATTCCTACAGGGTCTTTCTGCTTAAGCAGGTAAAAGTAAATCTTACGTCTAACTTCATTAGTGTAAATCCCTTCCATATACATATACAATACTAACATAAGATAAAATACTTGTCTTAAAAGCAGCCGTTTCAAAAGAAAGTCCTTTGGATTAAGTATAAAAGCGATTATACACGGATAATTTTTTGTGAGAACGTTAGTAATGGTATTAGCTGGGATAGCTTTTGCCGTTTTTGTTGGTTTTGCTGTACTTGTTATGTATCCACAAAATTTTCAACTTACTTCTCGACATAGCGTTATTCCATATACACAAAATTTAAACATAAATCACATGATTTATGGGAATAATAATCCTTATCAAGAAATTAACATAAAAAGCGTTCCAGCTTATATTGAATTTGAGAACGGCAATAATTATACCTTTGCGTTTAACACTACTTTTTTATTATCAACAGCTGACGTGGAGTATACTGTAGGTGGTTTTGTAAGTTTCTCACAGCTTAATGATACACTGTTTAATAATATCTCAAGTGTAATGTTTAAAATAGTTCCAAATCAAAATATAGTAAATAGTGGAAACTCTAAGGTTACGTTTAAGATAATTGTCTCATCGTATAACGCTTCAATAATCATTCCCTCAAGCCAATATTTCAGTTTAAGCGGAACATCAATATATGAAAAAAATAACAACATATATGTTTATTTTACATTACAACTTTATGGAGTAAATAAAAATTCAATTCTAGAAATTCCAATTGGAGTTAATGGAAACATAGAGTTTGTAAAGATAATTGTTGAATGATCAGACGGGAATTATTTCTTCACTTCTCTGCCTTCATCGAGTTCATCACAGGTTTAATTCCTTTAACGTATAATATATTGATGAGTCAGCCATAATATTTTCTTCCAGAGGTTTTCTGCACGACCCTACATCAATTCCTCTGTAACGAAGGGCTATTTTTACCCCACATGGATAATCAGTTAAGGAGGTAGAGTCGGACAACATATCTGCCATCATTTGGAATTTATAGGCTTCCTCATAATTCCTTTCCTTAACGTTTTTATATATATTTGACATGACTTCTGGAGCGTAGTTAGATACAGCTGAAACTACTCCGTCAGCACCGTACATTAGGCTAATCATTGCGTAGTGGTCATTTCCGACAAAAACCTCAAATTCCTTTTTTATTCTCTTAGTCTCTTTCAAGTACTTAATGAATGACTCAAAGTCTTGGGTTGTGTACTTTATGCCTTGAATTATGCCTTCATCGATTAATTTAATAATTACGTCGAGGTTTACATTATAACCTACAAGAGAAGGAATATTGTATATATATACTTTTTCACTAAACTTAGATATTCCATCGAAGAAAGTTATCAACCCTTTCTCATTTGGTTTATGATATATAGGAGGAGTGCTAAAGATTGACTTTACTCCTATGTCAGCGTATTCCTTAGCTAATTTTATAGCGTTAACTAATGAGTTCTCACTGACTCCTGCTATAATTTCTTTTGAGAGTTCAGAGAATTTCTTGGTAACGCTTACTTTTTCTTCAATGGTCAGCATGTTGAACTCCCCAGTTGTACCCAAAACCCAGAAACCGTCAACTCCCCTACTTGTATTGAACGAAGAAAGAACTGTGAGAGGATCTAATCTAATTTCGCCGTTTTTCCCGAACGGAGTTACAACCGACGTTATAATGCCTTTCATATCAAATAACCTAAGCTAATACGTTTTAACTTTATGGGATTTAAGTGATGTTATACCGCGCAGAAATGAAACTATGAGAGAACGTCTCCTAGGATATATACTTGAGTGAGATGTTTAGTAGTAAGTTACGGACAGAACTTAAGGCTTTAATAGATGTGGGTTAAAGGTTGATAGGTAAGCGAACACTGGTACAAATATCTTCCTAAGAAAGTATGGGTTTTCCCATATCCTTGGTCTTTAATAGGACTTTTAAGGTTATGAGAGGTTATCTCGTTAATTGGGCGATCGAAATGACGGTAACAGAACGTGGTGAAGCCCAAGGGTTATACGGATATGACAATAACTGTCCGAAAAACTCTAATCCCCTTGCGATCTTTACTACCATTTTCATACAATGTAGTGCTACGCTTTAACCAGTTCTAAACATTAATGAGTACCTCCTCTAAATCTTGATATTTATAAAATTAAATTTCTATATAGTTAAAATCTTGAGATATACTTTAATAATTCTTTCTCGTAGAGAGTTCCTACGATCTTGCTTTCATCATCTACAACTGCAATGATAGGTACTCTAGTTTCCTCAAATTTCCTAAGCGCTGTCCTTATCTTTTCTTTTTTATTTATTCTAGGTAAGTCTCTTAAAATCAAATCACAAGCAGTCAATTTCTCATAGAGCGAAGGTTCTATTTCCAATAGATCTTCAACGGACACATACCCTATTGGACTCATCTCATTATTGACAATTACAATTGCAGTTAAATCATTTTCATTTATTTTACGGATAATCTCTCTTAAACTTTCGTTGCATGTAGAGAAAACGAGACTAAGATTTCCAAGAGCGTTCTCTAGAAACGCTTTTCTTTCCTTCTTTACATGATAACCAGATTTTACCTTAAATAGAACAGGTATTATAAGTGCTTGTAAAGAAATTGCTAATGCCGAAATTGAGTAATTTATAGAATCAATGTACCCCAGGGTTAAAGCACTTATTAAGAGTGAAGCATCTACGCCACCCTTAACTGATGTTCCTAAACCATTTACAGTTTTTTCTACATTTATTATTTTAGCTGATAAGTAGCCTGAAAGAAATTTTGTTATGAATATCGCTGAAAAAAGGATCAATCCTATCTCTAAAATTTCATAATTTATCTTGGCGAAATAAAGTCCTATGCTTACAAAAAACAAAGGTTCAAACAAACCATACGTTATTCCCTTGAGCTTTATTAAGAGATCTGTCCGCTCCTTCAAATAATCCCTCAACAGATAGCCTAAGAATAAAGATGCTATTGCTGAATTAAATCCAACAATCTCTGCAATAAAACCAACTAATAATATGGAAAAGATTACAGTAGCTAATTCTATTTCTCTAGTATTTATGTTTTCTTCTATTTTATCTAGGATTTTTGCAAATTTTGATCCTAGAACGGCCAAGAAGATAAATAATCCAATTACTCCAACAATCATTAAAGGAAGTCGTTGAATAGGAGAGGAGAAGATAGAAAAAAGAATTACTGAGGCTATTTCAACAAGCGTCCCCTGATAGAAGATTGTCTCTCCTAATTCCGATTTAGATATACCTAAATCAGTTAATAGTCTAGTTAAAGGTCCTACACTGGTCATTACTAATGGAACAGAAAGAATCAATGGATTGCTTATGTCAAGGTACAACAGTAGATAAATTATTATAATTAAAGGTATAGTTAGCTGTATAATACTAGATATCATTAATTTTTTTCTAAATTCTATTTTTCCACCTATTTCTTCAGCTCCAGCGATGAAAAGGAGGAAAATTATTCCTAGAGATGTAAAGAAAGATATAATCGGGTTAATTCTAATTATGTCGAGTACGCCTCCACCTAGAATAATACCAATAAATATTGGACCGAGGAAAGGTATCAATCCTATCCTTGAAAATCCCTCTTCAGCTAATTTAGCAGCTATTAGAAGAACTCCTATGTAGAGCAAGCTTATTATTAAAATATTCATGCAAAGGCTTATTTCTTCATAGGTTATATTAAATTTGATGAAGTACTCTTATAGAGAGCTTCAGTACTTAATAGTAATAAAGAAACTTAATGACGGAAACAAACCTGCGAAGTTGACTGAAGTAGCTAGAGATGTTAGTGTCACTGCTTCTAGTGCCTTTGAGGAAATAAAACACCTTTCCGATAAAGGATTGATAAAAAAGGAAGGTCAAAAAATATGGATCACCGATGAAGGAAAGGATTACATAAATAAGGCAATAAGGGCTCACAGAGTTGTGGAATCCTTTCTAGTAAAGCTAGGAATGGACAAGGATGAGGCATGTAATTATTCCAGACAATTTGATCTTTTGGTTCCTGAAGAAATAGTCGAGAAACTTTACAGCTTTCTAGGTAAACCAAATAATTGCCCTCATGGTGAGGGAATACCATAATTCCTTTATTCGTTTTTTCAATCGAAACTTTTTAAAGTATAAAGTAAAGACAAGTTATTTATGACTATAGTAATAGAAGTAACGGCTATACAATACATATTAGCAGTAATATCTGGAGTAGCAGTAGGTTTTAGCTTAGGTCTAATAGGAGGGGGTGGTTCAATACTTGCCGTTCCTCTTCTGCTATATTTTGTAGGTCTAGCTACAGTTCCTCCTCAATATGCAACGAATCCAACATTAGCAAGACAATATTTGGACCTGGTAGATCACGTTGCATTAGGTACTACCGCTTTAGCTGTTGGATTAAATGCATATATTAACAGTTATATGCATTTTAGAAAAGGAAATGTAAAGTTAATGGAGGGAATATTCTTTACGATTCCAGGTATTGTAGGTGCTATAGTTGGAGGGATAGTTAGCCATATTACTCCGGGTCAGGCCCTTCTCTTCTTCTTCGGAATTTTGATGATCGCAGTAGCTTTATTAATGCTCAGACCACAAAAACAGCCACAACCAGGAACCTCAATTTCTCGTCCAATTAGTATATCTATTGGAAAATTAAAGATATCAGATATATCAATTCAGAAAATAATACCTGCTGGGTTTATCGTCGGATTTGCCTCTGGTTACTTTGGAATAGGTGGGGGTTTCCTAATAGTTCCGGGCCTACTTTTTAGCACTGGTCTTTGCATGATAAAAGCTGTTGGTACATCCCTCTTATCTGTAGGAACTTTTGGAATTACTTCGGCTGCAGTTTACGCATATTATGGTTATGTTCTTCCATTACTTAGCATAGCTTATTTAGTGGGAGGGATAGGAGGAGGTTATGCCGGTTCTGCTATAGCTTCTAAAATGCCAAGAGGTCTGCTTAGAAAGATTTTCGCTATAATTATAATAGTAACTGCTATATATATAATGTTTGAAAGCTATAAGGGATTATTTCTGATCTTCCATTAGGCTATTGTAAGTTAATTCAATTTTTTTGGATAGAATTTTTATACAATCGTTTACGCTTTTCATAAGGGATTCTGAATCTTGTTCCTTTAGAGATTTTTCTAAGGAACTAGTACAAGGATTTAGTTCCTTATCTTTTGAATATCTTCTCATGAATTCAGCCACTTCATTTCCTACCCAACTGTAAATTGTATTTCCCTTCCTTTCTTCAACGTGGAGCTTTACCTTTTCAAGAGACGTTTTTGCAAGAATCAAGTCTTGCATTTCAATAAACTTTTTTGAGATTGTCATTTGGAAAAATCTTTATATCATGAATTAAAGCTTTGTGTATGGCATGGAAAAAAGGAGGTTCTGTTAAGGACTATTACCTTTATGTTGTTATCTTTGCTGTAATTCTTTCCATTATTGTTCTTCCTTTGGGAAAACTAGCTCCCCTTGATGAGCCTAGAGTTTATGCATACGACGGTCACTATTATGATCTAGGAATACCTGTTGGTATATCGTTTTCGGCTTTTATTCTATTAATGATATTCATAATTTCTGGGATAATTTTTTGGGGGACAGGTAATATCTGGTATAATGTAATTATAGATTCTTCAGCATTAGCTTTTATATTTATGAATTATCTAAATTATTATATAATATGGGAAGTATTCAAACCTCACATAACATTTTTCCCATTTTTAGTTGAAATAATATATAATAACTCGAAGGCTTTACAAGTAGATATGGGTCAAATAGTGCTAGTTATATTTTTATATAGACTCTACAAAAACATAAAGAAGCCCCGTCCCCTATCTGGAGCGGACAAACAATAAAGCGTGAATGAGGTTTCCACAGCAGGACGGGGTACATGATGACGCCGACATAATCTGAATAGTGAAGGCAGGGTCGATAAACTGATACCCTTTATATTTTTCCCTTAAGAGAATTAAGAATAAGGAAGTTTTTAAATTCCTAAAGAAAAAGAGGGAGGGCAAGTTCACTTAGATGCTACGTATATATTATTTACCACTTGCAATCTATAGTAGTTTACTCTAAAAACAGTAGAGAATTGAGAAATAATATTAAGGAATATTAAGACTTTACTAATCCCTTGAAAGGTTAAGGAATATGAACTATACCGACTTGAAGGTCTGGGCTTCCTACTTTCTCGTCAACCTTTGGCTTGACCAAGGTAGAGGGCCAACTCCACAGGATCTGAGGTGACTCTCAGCCAGCACGAGACAAAACGTTAATGGAATCAACTAAATCGCTGCTTGCGAAGTAACCACAACCTTCGCAGACAAAAAGCTCTCTGCGAAAGAGGAATTTCACTTTTGACCTAGCTATAACGTGGACAAGCCCTTGAAGTATATGCGGGACTAACCAATTTCACCTCTTTCCCATTCTCCATCTGTCAAGCGAATATCTCCCCATCTCGTAGAAACCGACGTCAGTAAGTGAAGGTAAAAGAGACTAACAGAACGTGAAACGAGTTACTTAAATTTTTATATATCCTCCATAGCCAACATGTCGTAGTTCTTGGCGAGATACTTCCCTGTCTTAAAGTATAAGTCACGACGGAAATTAGGTCTATCTGTCTTAAATCTGCCTTGTTTAATCCTTTCCATACCGTTCATAAAAGTAAATTGCCTCCACGAGTAACGTGTTATACATCTCACGCGCAAACTAGCGGGGTTTTTTAACGCCCCTAATGTTTTTCTTTTCGCATAAGATCTTAACCGGAGTACTTCCGTGGATATAACATTATTATTTGGCGTCAATTTATCCATTCTCTTGAGAGAAGGGTATTCTTGATCCATTCTCATAAAAACTTTGAGAAGGTAAGGTTTAAGATAATTAACGTAACATGCACTTCAAGAAATTGTCTACGTTATGTGTAGCAACCGTAAGCGACTTTCATTTGCGAGAAGTTGGTTACATCACTGACCGTGGACTTGTTTTTCCTAAACATCTCATTCTGGTTAGATACCTCCTCAGATCGGGAGTTTCCTCACTTTGGTAAGTCCAAGAATTTACTGCTAAGTAAAAGCCTAACGAAAGGCTGGAGTAGTTCACTTATAAACTGGATAGTAAGAATAGAAAACTGTGGAAATAGATGATATAGCAAGGGAAGTAGAATCGTGCAGAAAGTGTAAACTTAGTATATCCAGGATAAGAGCGGTTCCAGGTGAAGGTAATCCTAGAGCTAGAGTAATGTTAATAGGTGAAGCGCCAGGAGCTAATGAGGATAAAGAGGGAAGACCGTTTGTTGGAGCTGCTGGAAAATTTCTGACGCAATTATTAGCTTCTATTGGTCTGTCAAGAGACATGGTGTTTATAACAAATTTAGTTAAATGTAGACCTCCAGAGAATAGAGATCCAGAGAAAGACGAGATCTCAGCCTGTTCTCAATATTTAGAGAGACAAATTCTTTCTATCAAACCTGAGATAATAGTTACACTAGGAAGACATTCCACAACCTATATGATGGCTAAGCTTGGAATCTCTCCCAAGACAATAAATTCTGTAAGAGGAAAATTCTACTTTATTTCTTCCTACAATTGCTACGTTTTTCCTACATTTCACCCTGCAGCGGCGTTATATAATCCATCTCTCAGAAAGGAATTAGAAGAGGATTTCAAGAAGCTAGGAGAAAGAATTAACTCTAAAAAGGTAACGCTAGATACCTTCATGGTAGGTAATGGATCTGGGAATAAAGGAAAAGAAGGTAGTGGTGACAGCATCAAGTAAAGGTATAGGTTTCGCTATAGCTAAAAGGTTTCTGGAAGAGGGTTCGATAGTTGTAATCTCATCCCACGACGAAAAAAATCTGCAGAAAGCATACGAAAAATTAAAGGAATACGGTAATGTAAAAAAGGAAATAGCCGATCTTTCAAATCCTAATAGCGTTAAAAACTTAATAAGGAAATCCGTTGATATTATGGGCGGATTGGACGTCTTAGTTTACGTTACAGGAAGTCCAAAACCTGGAGATTTACTGAGCCTAAAGGATGAGGACTGGAGTTATGCCTTTAATCTTTTGCTTATGAGTGCCGTTGTGGCAGTAAGGGAAGCAGGAAACGTGATGGGGAGAGGAGGAAGAATAATACTTTCAACCTCTATGACGTTAAGACAACCTATAGATAATTTGGACTTGTCCAATGTAGTTAGGCTTTCTCTAGCTGGTTTAGTAAAGTCTGCTTCGAGGGAGTTTGCCTCTAAAGGTATTCTAGTTAATGGTGTAATGCCAGGTTGGATTTTTACTGATAGAGTAAAACAATTAGTTAAGGATAGATCGTTAAGAGAAAATAAGAGTGAAGAAGAAGTTCTTCAAGATATAACGAAGGATATTCCTCTAGGGAGGATTGGACAACCTGAAGAATTGGCAAATGTCGTTCTTTTCTTAGCTTCTTCACTATCAACTTATATTACTGGTTCATTAATCCCTGTAGACGGTGGTGTTATAAAGGCAATATTTTAAAAGAGATCGGCTGATAATACCCCCTTTTTTCTTTACTTAGAGAAAGAACGTGAATAATTTGGTCAATTGTTAAATTAGTATCTCTCCAATCTTGTGGTCAGTGAGTACTATTGAGATTGACCGAGTTTTACACTAATAACTTTAGGAGTCTTAGTGAGATTAACGTAAAGGAGCTTGGGGGTCTTAACCTTATAGTTGGGTTTAACGGATATGGTAAGACAAACTTTCTCTCAGCAATTTATCTCCTTATTAAGAATTTGTCAGCTGGAATCGAGAAAAGAACTGTAGATGATAGGAACCAAGAATTGATGTTACTTTGGCAAGGCTACGATACATCAAAAGAGATAATCTTAGGAGGCAAATTTGTTTTCTCCGAAAAGGAAGTATTGAAAATTATAGGAAAGTCTAAGGATATGGAGGTAGAGGTTAGAAACAGACTAAAATATGAAAGGGGGGAAGTGAATTGGAACTTAGATTTGTTAAAAGTTAATGGTAGTGTTCCAATGAAGGACGATATAGAGGACGTAAGAAAACTCTTTGATTCGGCATCTTCCCAAGTAGAGTATGTTCCAATATTTGATCAAAATTACTTTGATGATGTAATGAAGAGAATAGTAGAAATAAGCAGATCTCCGATAAATTTGAGGAAATATTGGTATGACTTTGTAAATTTAGTTAGCGCAACAATACCTGAAATAAAAGGCCTAGAAATTTGGGATGGAGGAAAGTTAGTTCTAAACGTGTATAATTTACCAATATATATCGATTTAGCTGCAAGCGGGTTCCAGAGAGTCATCCTGATGTTATTCGTAATATGGTTAAGTGGAAATAAAATACTTCTCCTAGAAGAACCGGAAGTTAATATGCATCCAACATTACAATATAAGTTAATAAAGCTCTTAAGGAGTTGGACTGATAACGGTTTACTTCAAGTTTTTATGACTACACATTCTCCCTTCATAGTCTCTAGTCCAGTAGATAATTACATTGTTTTAAAGAGAAATACGGAGTTTTCGACAGCTATGAATGTTAAACTAGATGAGGATACTTTAAGTCTATTAAGTATATTGAAGGTTAATCTTAGTGATCTTCTCTTCACTAAACATGTGATATTAACTAGTGATGCTTTTGAACCAGAGGCCTTAAATAATCTATTAAGAAAATTAGGAATAAGTGTTGAATATAGTGGAATATATATTAATTCAATAAACAATGACCTAGAGCTTCAAGCATGGCAGAAATTAAGAGAAATGCTGAAACTTGATGTAACATTCATGGGTCTTTGCGATAAAGTTGATATAAAGGAACAATGTATACCAATTTCCAGAGAGATGGAAGCGTATTATAGTAAATCTGGGATTATTGAAGCGCTTAGAAGATTAAACATATTTCCAGATGAGAAAGAACTTAGAGACTTAGGAAAAGATGAAAATATGAGGTGGATTTCAAACATTCTTAGGAAGAGGGGTTTGGATTACCTTCAGCTAAGAGGTTCCATAGGAGATATAGTAACAAGAGTTGACTCGGTAGAGTTACCAAAGGAAGTAGAGCTTTTGGCGAATAAAATTAAATCTTTACAAGCATATAATTAATTATGCAAGGTCTTATAGAGCTAGGTATTCTTTTAGTCTTCTTTGGATTCATGATTGTTTTTCTAGGCGTAATTTATGAAGCATTCAGAAATAGAGGAGAAAAAGAAGGAGAGGAAAGAAAGACTGAAGCAGGAGGAATAATTTTGATCGGTCCGATACCTATTATCTTCGGTAGCTCAAAAAAGATAGAAAAATGGATGGTTATTATTGCTTTGATTATTGTGATTATAATGGTTTTGTTTTATGCTATCCAATTTATATGAGACCTCTTGTTTTCATTGCCTTTACTACTCTTTCAACAGCAACAATCATTGCAGCACTTCTTAAATCCTGATCTCCTAGTTTGTTATACTTTGAATACATTTCGTTAAATGCCCTTTCCATTCTATTGAGAATTAGTTTCTTTGCTTCTTCCTCCTCTATTATTTCTCCCATTTTATTATTTGCCCACTCAACATAGCTACCAACAACTCCTCCAGAATTAGCTAGAATATCCGGAACAACTGGAATTCCTCTTTCTCTAAGTATTGAGTCAGCATCAGCTGTTAATGGACCATTAGCCCCTTCAACTATTAACTTTGCCTTAACTTTGGGCGCGTTAAACTTATTTATTACGTTCTCTAAGGCCCCGGGAATTAAAATGTCACATTCGCTTACTAAAAGCTCATCATTGCTGACTTGTTTTCCAGGGTAATTTATAACGCTCCCTGTTGCTCTCTTTAATTCTAGTGCTTTGTCTACATTTATACCTTCGTAATTTAATACTCCTCCCTTAGAGTCGCTAATTCCTACAACTTTAGCTCCCATTTCAGATAGGAACTTGGCGGTATATGTAGAAAGATTCCCAAAACCTTGAATAATAATTTTCTTTTCTTCTACACCATCCATGAATTTTTCTGAGGCTAATTTAGTAACGTGAGCAACACCTAAGCCCGTACTATATTCTCTAACTGAAAGTCCTCCCAACTCAATTGGCTTTCCTGTAAATGCTCCAGGATCGATTTTTCCTGAGACTTTGTTGTATTCATCTAGGAACCAAGCCATAATTTGTGAATCAGTATTTACATCAGGGGCTGGAATATCTATGTCGCTTCCTATGTATTTATAAAGTGCATCTATAAAGTTTCGTGAAAGCATTTCTATTTCCGTCCTAGTTAGCATCTTTGGATCTATTCTTATTCCCGCTTTCCCACCACCATACGGAAGTTGAAGTAAAGAATTCTTCCAAGTCATTATCATGGAGAGAGCAATAACTTCGTCCTGTGTTACGTTTGGGTGATATCTAACTCCGCCTTTATAGGGACCTAAAGCTGAGTTATGTTGCGATCTCCATCCAGTAAACGTCTTTATTTTTCCATCATTGCTTTGGACTTGGATCTTAACTTGAATTACCCTTTCGGGCGTAGCTAAGGCTTCTAGTTGATCTGCGTGGAGACCTAGAATATCTCCAACCTTATATAATTTTTTTACTTGTTGCGTATATAAATTTGAGGATAAAACTTCCTCTACTGTCATGATAAAGAGATCGTTCTTTCTAAATTTAAAATCTTTCTGATAACTTACTTAAATTGTTAAAAAAGAATTATCATCTCTTGTGCAGAACAACTAATACAACAACAATAGCTAACGTTAATATTATTGTAATAATTAATGAGAGCGATGGAGCTATCGCTTTGTAAGGTAAAGTTGTAACATAAGGAATTTCCGTATTATTATGATCTGAGTAAAGGAAGTAATCGGGATATGTCATATTGGGAGAAATGTACTTATGTCCAATGTAGAGTATTTCTTGAGAAATTGAAGAGCTTGTTCCGTTTTTAGTTTCCTCTAATTCCTTTATGAGAGTAAAGTTAGCAAAATAAATTTTTATGATTTTTGTTCCAGAAATATTTTGATAAACCATTGTAGTATAATTCTTTCCAAAAGCATTAATTTCTCTATTACCTACGAAGCTAAAGATCTTACTATTCCAAATTATATGAGAAGAATTCATATAAGTTATCGAGTCTTCTAAAGAAGTTAAATTTCCAATATTTAGAGTAAAACTTGTTCCACTGAATCCTTGACCTAATGATAGAGGGGCTCCAGCTATAAAGTAAAAGTAATTGTTTTCCTCCATCGCAACTATTCCATTAGAGAAAACAATTGGGTAAGTCTGTTGGATATAACCAGCAGGCTCAAGAGTGCCGGACTGAGGCGATAAGTAGTAATAAGCGTAAAGATAGGGTTCTCTTATTAGATCAGTGTAAATGTTTACATTATTTAGCCTTAGGTAAGAGATGTTTGACAGAGATGAAAGGGAAAAGGATATTGTCAACCCCTTAAAACTTTCATTAAACTTAGCTAGGGGACCTTGGTTAATTAAGTAAATATAGTGAGAACCAGAGGATATGTTTTCGTATTCATATTCAGTGTAATTAGTGTTATCAATTTTTGCTGACAATTCTTTGATAAACTTTAGTGTTATACTAGTAGTTGAGCTATTTTTTACTGCATTTAAAGTATACGTAGAATTAAAGAGAAATCCAGGATAAATGTATGGATAGTTTAATGATGCAATGTCTAATACAAGATTGACTTTATGATATCCTGGTTTAATTAATGTGAAATTAGTAATATTTCCTGAAATCCTTGATAGGGAAACATTAACGTTTGCTATTCCATTTGTTGTATTAATTACTTTGTAAGTTAGGGTATAATTAGCTATTGGAGCCTCAACAGTCTTATTTCCAGAGTGAGTGATATTATAGGCTATAACGCTATACTGCAGAGAAGAAAAATATGGAATACTTGATATTGTTCCAGAAGCAACAGTAGGAGGAGAGGATGGTAGGGCTAAGACTGACATGGATATGCTCAACGCAAGTAGAATGAACAATAGTGATTTTGCCATACTACTCAAGGATTAATATTTCTTAATAACTTTATTCATATTATGCAGGTTCCTAGAATTGCAGTAGGAGGAGTAATAATTCAAGGAGAAAAGATTCTCATGGTTAAAAGAAGTAAATCTCCTAATAAAGGAAATTGGGCAATACCCGGAGGAAAAGTTGAGTATGGTGAGACAGTCTTTGATGCACTGCGAAGAGAGATGATGGAGGAAACAGGTCTTAATGTTATACCGGAAAAACTGATGGCGGTTGTTGAGATAATTAAGGAAGGATTTCATTATGTAATTTTAGATTTTATCTGTAGTATTAAGGGAGGAGAATTAAGGGCTTCGTCTGATGCTCTTGACGCAAAGTTTATTGATTTAAACGAGATAAAAGACGAATGTACTTCTCCAACAACTTTAGATATGCTGAAAAAGTATTATAATGGAGAACCTTTACCACTTTTTATTACTGAAATCTCCAAGTAGTTTTATCCTTTGAGTCTAGAAGTTTTATTCCAGATTCTTCTAATATTTTCCTGATTTGATCGGATAAATCATACATTTTTCTGGATCTAAGTAAATCTCTGACTTCAATTACCTTATCAATTACTTTATCCACTTTTTCCATAGTAAATCCCATCTCTTCATCCATTACGCCAAATACTTCATTAAACTTAGAAAAACCGTCTAAAGCAAGTGATGCGCCTAGAAAATCTCTAGACGATTGAAGTTTAGAAAATACAATTCCGGCTAATTCATGGATGTAGGCTAAAGCGGAAGAGGTGTCGAAGTCATTCTCTAATGAATTGAAAAAACCGTTAATCTTATCTATTATCTCTCTTTGAGTAGCAATTTCATCATCAGAAGAGTAGCTTTTTGGTTCTTCATCAAGTATACTCCTAAGAATAGAAACCGCATCCTTAAGTCTTTGCAAGGATCTCGAGCTTTGTTCGATTATATCTTCGCTGAAGTTTATTGGAGATCTATAATTTGAAGAGAGGAACCAGTACCTTAAGTTTTCTGTTCCATACTTTTTTATAGCCTCATTTAAAGGTATTATGTTTTTAAGGGATTTAGCCATTTTTTCGCCTTTTATGTTAAGGAAAGCCACGTGAATCCAGTAATTTACCCATTTTTTCCCGGTTAACGATTCACTCTGAGCTCTTTCGTTTTCATGGTGAGGAAATATTAAGTCCATCCCTCCTCCATGTATGTCAAATTGCTCTCCGAGATATCTAGTAGACATAGTTGAACACTCAATATGCCATCCCGGCCTTCCATTTCCCCATGGAGACTCCCAATACGGTTCTCCAGGTTTCATTCCTTTCCAGAGAGCGAAGTCAAACGGATGCTTCTTCTCTTTTAGAAACTCCTCCCCTTGATTCCACTGATCCATCTTTGTGCTAGAAAGTTCTCCATATTTTGGATAAGTAGTTACATCAAAGTAAACGCTACCGCTTTCTGCGGTATATGCATGACCTTTATCTATAAGAGATTGAATGAACTGTATTATCTCTTTTATGTGAGAGGACACTCTAGGATGAAAATCAATCTTTACTTTAAGGGCTTTTAGATTTTCTAAGTAATCTTTAGAGTAAATGTCAACAATTTCCTGCCATGGCTTTCCAGTTTCATTTGCCTTATTTATTATTTTATCATCAATATCTGTAATATTCTGTACTCTTATTACGTTAAATCCCTTAAGACGTAAAAATCTAGTGATCGCATCAAATGCGACAAATGTTCTTCCATGACCTAGATGTACATAATCATAAACTGTAGGTCCACAAACGTACATCTTTACAGTGTTTTTATCCAGTGGGACAAATTCCTCCAATTTTCTTCCGAAGGAATTATAAATCCTCATGAGATGAGAATGAACCTTCCGGCTTAAATTCTAATTGGTTTGGATAATTAACTGGCTTACATGTTGTAAATCTTTGATCCAAGTTCCCTCTTAAAAAATTATGGAAAACTTTTGCTTATTAGGATGAGGATTTATAATTTATTTAATTAAAATAAATCCCCAGAAAGAAAATAGGAAGAATTATAATTTAAATATTTCTGAAGTTTTTTGTCTACATTTTGGTATATTATAAAGTTTTTCTGGGTCTTCTTTTAAGTAGTCTGCAATGTAAAGAGAGGTTAAACCAGCAAGATAAAGAAGAGAGGATACATTCTTTAACTTGGAATTTGAAGGTGTGCTTATAATTTCAGCTCCAATTGCAGACGATGTGACTTCGTCAATTCTTTCGTTACCTATAACAAATCCGACTAGATTTGTTCCATGAACGTATGACTCAACCTCGTTATGATTTACTTCAGGTATCTCACCGTAAAATGCAGGATATTTAGCGTTCTCATTTATCTCCTGTTTAAACCTTATAGCTAAAGGATAATAAGTAGATCCATAAAATACTGGAACTCCTTTCAAAATCTTTGACGACAAAATTTTTGCTTTGTCCATAAATTGGTCTTTAAATTCTATAATGCCTGCTTTCAGTTCTGACAAATTTAACTTCTCATTGCTCTTCTGAGAAAGAAGTTTCATTAGAGGTGTAAAGAGGACGGGAAATGAGTATCTAGTTTGTGTTGAACCTTTTACCTTAATTAGAGAAAAGCCCATTTGTTTAGCCATTTCTTCAATTTTTCCTCCCGATGTTATCGCAATTACTTTTGAACCCTTCTCTATCGAAGCTTTTATGGCTGAAATAGTTTCTGACGTATTTCCAGAATAACTCATAGCTATTACTGTAGTTTTTTCGTCAATCCTTTTTGGAGTACCGTTAATAGCATAGTAGTCAATGTTTAAGTCAAAGATCTCGGCTATTTTGCCTGGGATATAGCTTCCTCCCATTCCAGTAAATATTACTCTTTCAGTCGTTAGTTCTGGAACGCTTATCTTTAATGCGTTCTCAAACATTCCATCCCAGTTAGCATATTCATTACGCATTCTTTATCCCTAGAGTTATGTTTATGGAAGGAGGATTTGAAAGCATAGTTACAGATATACTTTCTAATCCCATTTCCTTAATATTTGCCTTTATTGTAGCTACTACATCTGCTACGATTTCAGATAAACAATCTATCAAATCCTGAACTACAGTGGCTATCTTGGCATTAGCTAGCATGGATATTATATTTGGTTGAAATATGTAGGAATACATTAAATTAGTTCTTTGGATGACTTGAAAGAATAAAATTAAAGCTTCATTGAATTTCTTTTCGTTAACACTCTGCTCAAAAGCGTTAAATAGTTCGTCTTCCTTGTTAACCTGATTTTCAATGAAATCTAAAATATTTTGTTCAGTTACACTTAAGGCATTGCTCCTTAAGTCGCCTATTTCCCTTTTGACAGTTACTAACTTTTCCTTTGTTGCCATGCATTCTCTTAAGCTAAACCAAATATAAAGCCTTAATCTCTAAAGCTATTATGAAAGTTTTAGTTTTAGGAGGAGGAGCTGCTGGAATGAGTAGCTCTTCCAGAGTGAGGAAGTTAAGACCAAATGCAGAAATAGTAGTCTATGAAGAGACAAACATGGTGAGTCACGCTCCATGCGGTGTTCCATATTATGTGGAAGGTCTTTTTAACAATGAGGAACTTTTTATGACTTATACACCTGAGTTTTTTAGGGAAAAGAGAAAGATAGACGTTAGAACAGGTTATTCTGTTGAGGAGATCGATCTAAATTCAAGAGTTGTAAAAGTTAGAAAAAACGCCGAGAAAAAATCGGAGGAATATGACTATCTTATCATAGCCTTAGGAGCAAAGCCTAAAAAGGTTAGGCAAAGTGGAAGCAGGATTTTTTACGCTCATCATCCAGCTCAGGCTAAATCTTTAAGGGATGATCTTTGGGCGCTAAACAAGATAGCGATCATAGGCGGAGGAATACTTGGCGTTGAGATGGCTGAAGCTCTTCACGCCGTTGGGAAGAAAGTTACGCTAATTCAGAGATCTAGTTATGTTCTAAATAAAATGCTTGATAGTGATATGGCACACGTCGTAACAGATGTGATGTCAAAAGAAATTGATTTAAGACTAAATGAAAGAGTTGAGAGCATTGAGGAGGAAGGAAAAGTAATAGTCACTGATAAAGGAAAGTTAGAGGTAGATGGAGTTGTGGTTACAATAGGTGTTGAGCCAAACATTTCCTTACTAAAAGATCAACTGAAAATAGGGAAAACAGGAGCTATATGGGTAGATGAGACTATGAAGACTAATAAAGAGAATGTATATGCAGCTGGGGATAATACGGAAACCCGAAATATAGTAACAGGAAAGCCTACTTGGATGCCCTTCGCTCCAGTTGCCAATAAGATGGGATTTGTAGCAGGTTCAAATATCGGAGGTAAAAGAATGGAGTTTCCTGGTACTGTAGGGACAATGATAACAAAGTACGACAGGCTCTTTATAGGTAAAGTTGGATTAAACGAATCTGAGGCAAAGGAGGCGGGTTTGAAACCATATTCATCTATGATAAAGTCCAAGACTAGGGCAAGGTATTACCCAGAACCCAAAGACATCTACGTTAAGTTAATAGCAGATGAGGATACCTCTACCATTATAGGAGGACAAATAATAGGAGAAGAAGAGGTCTTAGGAAGACTAGACATGTTAGCAGCAATAGTAATGAAAAGATTTACTATAGAAGAGTCGTTTTTCGTTGAGATGGGTTATCTACCAGCAATAGCTACCGTATGGGATCCGGTAATAATTGCCATTAGAGAACTCATGAAAGCTTGATAGTAATACGGCATATTTAAATATTTCTATAAATAATAACTATTGGAAGAATGCCATCTAGTAAGAGTATAATGGAAATACTAAACTATGCTGTAATAAAGTACATATCTGGCTATTTAAATGTTGAAAGTGTTAATTTTGGAGATGAGGACATTTTCCTTACAGTTGAAGACGGTTCAATCAGGGAAATCGAGCCCTCATCTCCACCTCATTTTTTTGCTCTAGATGGTAGTAGTAGGAGTTTTATATCTGGTAAGGGGATAGTTAGTTTTGGATCTGTTGTAGTTTCCTCATCTTCTACTTCAATTTTTGGAGTTTATCCCTCAATTGATGGAGAAAGGGAATTGAATTTAGATGACCCTTTCGTAGCTGTAGCTCCCTCATTAGTTGAAGGTTCAAAAATAGATCCTTATCTATTTTCCAATAGTTATATTTCAGCTTATTCTATAACTGGAGACCCGTTTTCTTCGAAAGATGGATTCGAGACAGTAGAGGGAGAGTTAAGGTCAGTTTTAGAGACAAAAGCCTTGTCTTTGCTCAAGGGGAAAGGTTATGTTTTGGTAGACGGTCCTTTATTTCCATCATATCTTATGTTTACCTCTAGGTTTAAGGAAAGATTAAATTCGGAAAGGCAAAAGGTAATAGATGAAAACTATATCGGTATAGTGAAGAGGATAGATAAGTCAAGAGTGTTAATCGATGCAATGTCACGTTCCGGAAAGTTAAGAAATGAAACGTTTTTATCGGATGAATCGCTTATACTCCATACCCTCAGGTTTAACCTATCGCCTCCTTACAGGACAATGGTCATTGGTCCTCTTTTAAAGGGAGAAGATAAGAGAAAGATTTACGTTTATTACTTGATTAAACCCTTTCACAAGTACTTTCCAAAATTCTCCATATTAAGGATTGAAATGGTTAAGGATGACGAGAAAGTACTCTCGTGGCTAGCTAGTCTTGAATTTACCAGGGAAGGAATTCCAACAGTATTAGCGCTAGCTGACTATAAGGCAAAAAGAATTAGCGAGGCTCTATATCGCTACATTGTTTCTACTTTAGAGAGGATAGGGATACAGTCTAGCTTCTTTAGTAGGTTAACGGTGATGGAAACTTGACTGCCGACGAGCTTTACACAGGAATAAAAGAGAGGATAGAAAAGGCCAGAGCTTTAGGCGTAACCCTAGGGGACGTTGTGGGAAAAGTTTCTCCTAATATGCCAAATAAGATCGAAGAGGAAGACTATCATGTTAACGTTTTAATCGATCCATATACTTACTATAAGTTTCCCTATTTAGGAAAGATCGGCATACTTTTAGGTGCAATAGATATAAGGACATTATACTTTGTTTTGTTGAAGGTTATCGGCTATGAGAGAAATGACGTAAAGTCGTACCTATTTGGACAAGATAACTTTCTGTCTAATCCTGAAGAGGAAAATCCTGGTACCCTGATAAACTCTGTTACGCTTAAATGTGAGATGTTAACCAAAGTTGATGTCCTTTCATCTTCAGACCCTTCACCCGCTGATGTAATACTTGAACCTCAATCTCCAGTTATAATTCCTAGAGATCAAATAGTGGAAAGAGCTCTTAGTTTAAACAGGGGGAGCCTTAAGTTAGGTTACCTTGAATCAAGTGAAACTGGGATAAAAGTTAGTCTTGGACTAGATGATTTAAATTATCACATGTTAATTGTCGGTACAACTGGAGCTGGAAAGACGTCTTTTATTAAGGATATAATTTCCTCACTCTATTTGATAGAGGATGAAGAGAGTAAAGTTATTGTGCTTGATGCAACAGGTGATTACTATCATGTGTTTCTTCCCCCAGACATAAGCAGTAAGAGCGTAATTGAAGGAACTGATGCCTTTGAGAAACTTTACGGAAAAATGAATGGAATAGATATCTCCGTTATTTTTCCCCTAACAAGATCTTGGTTAAAAAAATATACAAGGTTAAGTACTACAGAGTCAATAACTAGGGCATATTTTAACCTATACGTTAAACCTCTCCTTGATCACTTAAATTCTAAGGGAGTAAAAGTCTACTCTTCGTTAGATCGTAATGTGATAAATATATCAAGTAGTTTTTGGAATTCACGTCTAACACTTCATCCTTTCTTTTTTAGGTTTAAGGACGTTAGAAATGTAATTTATAGGTTAAATCCTTACTTTACAGAACAAGCCTCTCATTTCTTAAAGATATTTAGTTCAACTAAGGAAGCGAAGGATTCATTCACTCTAGATGATTTCATCAAGGCTCTGGATAATGCGCAGTTTGAAAAGTTAAAGGTTCATAAAAGTACCGTGGACAATATCATGAGAGGGCTTTATCTTCTAAAGGAAACAGAACTTTTTGATCTTAAGGCACATAGGGATAAGCTGGGATCAGTCCTTTCTGAGAAAGGAAAGATTCTTATCTTTGATATTTACAACGGTGAATTAGACGACTTTACCCAAAAAATATTAACTTACTATTTCTTAGATAGAGTCTTTGCTTATAAAGAGAGACAAATGAGACAAGGAACTTTAAAGGGAAGGACAGTTTTCGTGATTGATGAAGCCCATAGGTTCTTTCCTTCTCTTCAAGGATCAGAGGAAGACACAAACTATGTTAGGAGGGTGGCTGGAAAGATATCTACAATGATGCGATTGGGAAGAAGAAGGAGAATAGGCTTTATATTTGCAACTCATAATCCCTCGGACTTAAATGATATCATTGTTCAGTTAGCTAGTACTAAATTTGTTTTCAGAATAACGTCCTCAGTGGCAGAATCTATGGGTATTTCAAGGACAGAGGCCAGAATTTTAAGTTGGGAGAAAAACGGAGTAGCGTTTATTATCTCCCCTTGGTTAAAACAAGGTAAGATGAAGATTTCAGTTCCAGTACCACCTCCTATAGGGCATTACGACTTATCAAAGGCGGGATAATGGAGGAAATTAAAAGGGCATTAAAAAACGGTTCAATAGAAAATTTACTCAATGCCGTTTCGTCTTTACTTCCTCCTTCAGACGATGTAGCAATAGAGATTGCTAAGAGAGGAGTACATCAATATATACTCGATAGGCGAGGTTTTGCTATGGTTTCAACAAATGAGGACGAATACTTACCATATCTGTCGTCCCATGAAAAGAGATTAACTTTCTCCCAATTACCTAAAGACGTGATACGAGAGATTGATCCGAAAAAAATTCTCTCTCAGCTCTATGATATATTAAACACCTATGGAGCTAGAAACAAAATCTACAGAGAGATTGCAGAAAAAGTGGGATCTATCCTTGAGGATAAGTGAAACGAAAGTAGTTATACATAATATAGTTCACTATCAACAGTGTAATTTCCTTGGGCGACTTCATGGAGGGGATATGTTAAAGCTCTTTGTTGACGCTGGAATGATTTCCTCTATGAAGGTTGCTAGAGGAAAGGTAGTTTTAGCAGAGCTGGATAATGTTGTATTTAAAAAAGGAATAAATTTAGGAGATATAATTAGAGTTGAAGCAGAAGTAGACTACGTCGGTAAATCATCCCTTGAAGTGCAAATGATGGCATTTAGGGGAGAAGAGTTAATGGTATCGGCCACTGGAGTTTACGTAAAAGTAGATGAGTATCAAAGGCCAGTAGAGGTTCAAGAAAAAGTTAAACCTATTGATGAAAGTGAGGTAAGAAGATATGAAGAGGCTGTAAAGAGGAGAGAGAGACGAGTCAGAGATGTCCCCTCAGATATAGACGAGACAGAGGGCCTAAGATTTAGGGAGACAAACACTGTTTATGTCTCCCCTGAATTAACTTATGATGGCGAAAGGATGTCAGCAGGTCGTCTTCTAAAGTTTATGGATGATTTGGCTGGAAGTCTAGGGTTAGAGTTTATAGGCTATAGTGGGCATTCCCCTACATCTGACGCAACTGTTACTGTCGCGGTGTCAGAAATGGGTTTCTACTCTCCAGTAAGGTTAGGAGATATAATCCAAATAACATCTGGAATAGTCTACGTTGGCAAAACGTCAATAGGAACATTAGCTAACGTATTTAGATATAATCCAGAGGATAGGACTACAAAAAAGGTTACAAAGGCCTATATGGTTTTTGTAAGGATTGGTCCTGACGGCAAACCTAAAGAAATGCCCACTTATTCTCCATCAACTGATGTAGAGAAGGAGTTATGGGAGGAATTTATAAGGAGAAGGGAATATAAATCTAGATAGTTGGAAGACAAACCTATGAATTATTTGGCAATCTTTGTTGCAATCCTCACCTTCTCTCTTATTGCCTCTAGGGAGATAACTAAGATCCCTCCATGGGCATCAATGTTCTTTGGTGGAGTTCTAATGATGGTCTTAGGCGTTATAACTCCTTCAGAGGCGTTTGCATCAATCAACCTTGATGTCATAATTTTTCTTATAACTCTATTTACTTTTGCTTCAGCTTTAGAGGTCTCAGGTTTTTTGAAGTACCTAGCCTATAAAATAATTTCCAAGTTAAAAACGGGACCAAATGTCCTATTTGGAGTTTTAGCTTTCTCAGGTATCTTATCAAACTTGGTGACAAACGATGGAGTCTCAGCGACTTGGTCGTCTGTAGTCCTTGAGGCAAGTAAGGCTATGAAAATCGATGAAAAACCTTTAATGTATGCCTTAGCATTTGGGGTTACAATAGGTAGCGTTATGCTTCCTACCGGAAATCCTCAAGATTTACTTATAGCACTAGATGCTGGAATTAAGTCTCCTTTTATAGTATTTTTGAAATTTCTCTTCCTTCCAACAATCATAAATCTTGTTATAACTTATCCTATTCTTCTTTTCATGTTTAAAAAGAAGATTTCAGCAAAAGTAGATGATATAGCTGAGGTAAAATTAGAGGATAAAACCTTAGCTTATCTTTCTTTTTCCCTTCTTCTTATTACTGTTTTCTTATTTTTTAGTCTTAGTCTGATCAGAGTTGATATAGTCCTTGGATCTTTAATTACGTCTTCAGTTCTTCTTCTTATATCTTCTAGACGAAGGGAAATTCTCAGAAGAGTCGATTGGTCTACGGTACTCTTTTTCTTCGGTCTTTTCATGTTTACTCAAGGCCTACTTTCTGGAGGCATAATTTCCTTTCTTTCTTCGATTCTCCCTCCTCCAACGAGCGTGATCTTAATAATGATATCAAGCGTTTTATTAAGCCAAGTAATTTCCAATGTTCCTCTTGTTGCGATCTTTATAACTGTAATGATGCCTTATCATCCTACTATAGTTGAGTGGATGGCGTTGGCTGCGGGCAGTACGATAGCAGGAAATTTTACGTTAATAGGAGCTGCAAGTAACGTAATTATCTCTGAGGCCGTAGAAACAAGAGGTGGAAAAGGATTTGGATTCTTCGAATTTATGAAATATTCGATTCCAGTATTATTGCTTAACTTTGTTATCCTTTTCTTATTTCTTAGGCTGGAAAGTCCTTGAAACTCCCATTAATTGCATTTCGTTTGTACCCTCTGCTATTTCCATTATTTTTGAGTCCCGGTATAACCTCTCCACTTTCGAACCTCTATTTAATCCATGACCTCCAAATACATGTAACGCCATTCTGCTAACCTCTGCCGAAGTTATTGCAGCATAATACTTCGCCATAGATGCCTCAGTTAGAGCTTCAACTCCCTTATCGAAAAGCTGTGCAGCCCTCCAAGTTAAAAGTCTCGCAGCATCTACCTTTATGTAAGCGTCAGCTAAGTTAAAGGCAATCCACTCCTGATCTATAAGAGCTTTTCCAAATTGCTTTCTAGCAGTAGCTCTTGCTATAGCTTCGTCTAGTGAACCTCTAGCTACTCCAACAGCAATTCCAGCATAGCCATTCCTACTGACCATTAAAGCCTTAATAGCTCCTCTGAATGCGTCTCCTTCTTTACCTATTATGGAATCCTTTGGAACTCTTGCATTGTTGAATTTAACGTATGAGACTCCAGCACCTCTTATTCCCATAAGATCTAACTTATGAATCTCTATTCCTGGAGTTTTTGAGTCAACTAAAAGTAGAGAAATCCCTTGTTTATCTCCAGGATTTCCACTTGTTCTGGCTAAAACAACCATCTTCGTTGAGAAACTAGCTGCGCTAGTAAATATCTTTTCTCCGTTAATTAGGAGTTCATTGCCTTCAATCTTTGCGTTAGTCTGTAAGGCTCCTAAATCAGAACCTGCTGCTGGCTCGGTTAATGCTACTGAATATATCTCTTTTCCTTTGGATCCCTTTTCTAACCACTCAATAGATGACTCTCCTCCTACTGAAAGTAATAGCTGGAGAGCGTTTAACTGAGTATGAAGACTGTGAGAAGCCCCTCCACTCTCGCTTCCTAATTCCTCAGTTGCAATAGCGAAGGCCATCTCACCTAATCCAAGACCTCCATATTTCTGAGGTATTTTCATTCCTAAAAGTCCCATTTCTCCAAAATCCTTAACAATCTTATCTCCTCCGTCATTCGTCTCATCCATAGTCTTAGCGTAGTCCTTAACAACTTTCTGTACATATTCCCTGGTTCTAGACTTAAACTCCTCCAATTCCTTTGAAAGCTCAAACATATTCTCGTTATATAGGCTGTATAAACAGTATTAAATTTTATCTTATTTATCAGAAACTTTGATAAGCTTTTTCCAACTTATGGTTTATAGAATGAAAGGTTAGGGATTTTTAATTTTATATTTAAGGAGTGAGGCCCTAATGGGTTAAGATGCTTTATTATACTTTTTAATGGACGTCTTTCAGGAATACATAATGTATAAACAGTATATAATATGTACACACGACAAGCTGAAGAAGAATCCAAGTTAACCTATTGGCGTATTAAGGACTTACTAAATTGTGGTCATCTGACCTCCTCCCCGCTCTAAAGAGCGAGGCTTTCAGTTGTAAATGAGATTTTCATATATTTTCTATGCGAAAATTAAGGTTATATTAACTGTTCGTGACTTATATGTTTCCTCAGCGTCTTATCATGTACAGAGTTAAAATTATCCTCAGAGCCTGTTAAGTTTACTCCTTTACCTAGGCAAAAACCAGGGTTGCTTACTAAGAGGTAGAAGAACCTAACAGAAAGGTCTGAGTATTCCGCTTGGTAAGATTTAAAAGTAGAGAAGTAGATAGTAGTAAAGGGGTATCTAGCCCCCTGACACCCCCTTAGAGGGTAGGGATGAGGAGGGTCTCCCTTGAATGTAATATATGCTTTCCAAATAATACTTACTTCAGTTATGCTTTTTCATACATCTTACCTTGATGTAAAGAAAAGGGAAGTCGACTTTAAGGTATGGGGAATTTATACTCCTCTGATAATATTTTTCCTTTTTTATTATCATAGTATAAACTTTCTAGTTTATAGTTACTCCTTTGGAGTTTCTATCTTAATCTTTTACGTATTTTATAGATTTTCCATGATGGGGGGAGCAGATCTTATAGCAGTATTTTTAGTAGGACTATCAAATCCTGTGACGTATCCCCTTTTTTTTAGTAAGCTATCTGAACTTGGAATAGAGCCAATTGTTTTTGTCTTATTTACGTCATTATCTATTCTCGTTGTTTCGGTATTAAACATGGCAAAATACTTTAAGTATACCAAGGGCTTGCCCTTTTCTACCAGAGTTATTCTATCTATGTCAGCTAAGAGAATAAAGGTTAAGGATTTTCTCAATTCGTCTTTCCTATTTCCTTTAACTGTGGTAAATGATGATGGAAGCTCGGAAATGAGAACTAGTTTTTCAATTGAAGAAGATGACAAGGAATGGAGAGAAAAATACCTAAAGTTGGTCAGAGATGGGAGACTTACAGAAGATGATTATATATGGGTTGCTTGGGGAGTCCCAGTTATTCCCTTTATGCTTATAGGTTACCTTATCTCATTATTTATTGGTTTGCCCTTTTCATGACCGTTAATTAACCCTTTTTTCTAAAAAATAAGTGAGTTGTATGTTTCAAAAATAAAGATAATATCCGATAGGCCTATTCCATTGGTAGAGGATACAGCTAAAGGGTTAGAGGATCTAGGCTTCTTCATAACGGAGAAGGATCCTGAAGTGCTAGTTTACTTTAATTCTATTTCATCTGTGATAAGGGATATATCTAAAAAGATCACTAGCAGAGAAAAAGATCCGGTAGTAATAGCAGTTACAGGTGATGGAAGTTATGTTATACCCTTAATCAATGAGAGGAGAGGTGGTTCATTTATAGGAGGAATAATAGCTGACATGTTGGAATCTCAGCTAATACTTACTTCTGTAACAGCTCAAATGGGAATTTATAGCGTAGAAGAATTTGCATGGATAAACGGGTTAGTCATTAGGGATGGGAACATCGAGGAACTAGACAGAAAACAGATAGAATTAGGGAAACTGAAAGTTTTTACAAAATTGGAACTTAGATATCCTCCAGGGTTTGAAAGATCCTCGTGCGATGAGGCTGACATAGTAGTTGGAGAAGAATGTAGGAAGGACGGAAAAATACTTATGACTCCATTGAACTTTGTCATTGGAATAGGCTATAACAGATCAACCCCTAGTGAAGCCCTATATTACTCAATAGTTTCAACGCTTAGATCCATAGGAATATTCACAAGGAATTTGAACTTTATAGTAACATCGAAGCATAAAAAAGGGGATGAAAAAATTGAAAGAGTAGCGCGTTCCTTTAATTCTACAGTTATCTATGCGGATTGGGAAAAATCAGATATTGGAGAAATTGAGTGCGATCCTTCTCTAGACTTTCTTAAGGTAAAGCTTCTTCTTAAGAAGACAAAAAGAGCCTACGGTGTAGTTACTTGTCTTGGAGTTGAAGCTTAGACGTAAATACTCATAGAAAACATGAAATTGTGAAAGTCTATAACGAGGTATTAGATGAAAGGATTGAAATAGGCTATCCAATTAGGAAAATAGTGAGCTTAGATCCTCCTACTACAGAAACTTTATTCATATTGGGATTAGGAGGAAAAGTAATAGCTACTGATGCTTTTAGTTATAGACCACCAGAAGCGAAAATGACTAAGAAGATAGGAAGCTACACCCATGTTGATTTAGAATTTCTTAGACAGACTAGGCCAGACGTAATTTTTACTACAGTAGGTGCACAAAAGGATTTAACTAAGAAATTGATAGCTGAAGGTTTTCCAGTATATCCAATGCCTATTCCAACTTCTGTTTCAAAGATTCTAGACAACGTGATTCTTGTTGGAGAAGTAACAGGAGAGAAAAAACCAAGTAGAGAACTTTACGTTAAACTCATGAACTCAATTCAAATTTCAATCAATAAGAGAATAAAGGTTTACGTTGAATTTGACCTCGGAGGGGCAATAACTCCTGGGTTTCCGACTCACGTTAGCGATGGGATTTTCTTGGCTGGAGGAGAGAATATCTTTGACGATAAAGAGGAGGCTTACTTTACTCCTGATCCAATTGAAGTTATATCTAGGTCTCCTGATATTGTCATCTTTGAGCCTAAGAGGAACACTCCAGAAGAGAGAACCAGACTCTTAACAAAAGCTGAGGAAAGGGGTCTTCAGGAAATTCTAAGAAAATCTAAGGTTCTATTTACTGTAGGTGACTTTCTTGCCCATATGGGCCCTAGCTTTATAACAGAGGGTATGACTTGGCTAAAGTCTTCTATTTCTTCCTTTTCCTATTGATAATTTCATATATTACAGCAATGATTGTTATTGCAATTCCTCCTAGTGTAAGTATTTCAGTTATAGTTGATAATATCCCTAAGCCAGAATAAAAGCTATTTAGGAAATTGGCATTAAAAACTCCATATGTATAACTTATGTTTTGTGCAATTCCTTGTGGGTTAACGATCGCTATCGCGTATTTTCCTGGAGTTAGTTCGGCAGATACTAAAGAACTCTGGGTAGTAATTTGTTTCAAATCTGCACTACTTATATTAAAAATTGTTATATTTCCAGTCCCAGACTGAATAAAAGCTATAACAGCATTATATGTAGAATTAGTAGTAAAATTAGATACTATCTTTTCAGCTCCTGCCGGAATGACTACATAGGACAAATGAGAGGCGTAAACAGAATTAACTTCTTGATAATTTGGATAGTAAAACGGCATCGTAATTGACGCTACAAGTCCAACAAGGAATATTACGATTCCTATTGCAATCGCCTTATAGTTCATATAGACAAAGTGAATAGTCAAGTTTTTATAACTATTCCGTAACTAGAATGTATGGCCGGTGGCCTAGAAATTAGTTGAAACATTAGATACTACATTAAGAGATGGAGCTCAAACTACTAATGTATCATTTACTTTGAAGGATAAAATACGGATTGCACTAGCTTTAGATGATTTAGGGATAACCTATATAGAAGGAGGTTGGCCTGGTTCAAACCCCAAGGATTTTGAGTTCTTCAAGGAAATAGAGCAATACTCTCTCAAGTCTAAGGTTGCAGCTTTTGGTAGCACTAGAAGAAAGGGAGTAAAACCCGAAAACGATCAGAGCCTTAACTCAATTCTCGAATCTGGAGTAAAATATGCTGTCCTTTTTGGAAAATCGTGGAATCTACATGTTAAAGACGTTTTAAGTTCTTCTAAGGAAGAAAACCTCGATATAATTTATGATAGTATAAACTATCTAAGACAACATGGCATTGAGGTTATCTTTGACGCTGAACATTTCTATCAAGGGTATAAAGACGATCCTGAATATGCCATTCAAGTAGTTAAAACAGCTGAAAGTGCGGGATCTTCAGTTATTGTCTTAGCTGATACAAATGGCGGTACTCTTCCTCATGAGGTTGAAGACATAACTAGGAAAGTTGTAAGCAAAATTAACGTAAAAGTAGGACTTCATATGCATAACGATTCAGGTTGCGCAGTTGCCAATACCGTTATAGGCGTTTATGCTGGAGCCAGACATGTTCAGGGAACAATTAACGGTTTAGGTGAGAGAACAGGTAATGCTGACTTAGTCCAAGTTATACCCTCAATACAGATCAAGATGGGATTGAAGATCATAGAAGAAGACAAATTAAAGAAAATAAAGGAGATATCGAGACTAGTTTATGAGCTTGCTGGAAATCATCCTAATCCATATCAACCTTATGTAGGAGAAAACGCATTCTCTCATAAGGCTGGAGTTCATGCTGATGCAGTAATGAAGAATCCTATCGCATATGAACACATTAATCCCGAATTGGTAGGAAACTCAAGGAGGATAGTGATCTCAGAAGTTTCTGGAACATCGAATTTAGTTGATTATTTAGGAAAACTTGGAATAAAAGTAGATAAGAAAGACGAAAGACTTAGAAGAGCACTAAACAGGATAAAGGAAATGGAGAATAAAGGTTACAGTTTCGATCTTGCTCCCGCCTCAGCTATTCTTGAAGTATTCAAAGAAATTGGCGTTTACAAGAAAATGATAGATCTTCAGTACTGGAAAGCGATTTCAGAGAACGAGGTTTCTCTCGCACTTGTTAAGACAAACTCTTACTTAGAAGCATCAGAAGGATCTGGACCCGTAAATGCTTTAGACTTAGCATTAAGAAAAGCTCTTCAGAGATCCTATCCAGAGATATCTAAAATAAGATTAACAGACTATAGAGTTGTCCTACCTGGAGAGGTAAAGAATACCGAGAGTATAGTAAGGGTAACAATAGAGTTTTCTGATGGAGAGACAACTTGGAGAACTCAAGGCGTTTCAACTAGCGTAATTGAGGCTTCAGTTAAGGCTTTACTCGATGGTATAGATTATTACTTACAGGTGAGCAAGAAGTTAAAAACTGAAGTTAGTACTATATAACAATGGCCTGGGATCCTGGCGCTTCAGCTGCTAGCAAAGGGAAGTTCTACACTATACTAAGGTTCTTAAGAATAGAGCAGACATTTTTTAGTCTACCGATGGCATATTTAGGTGCCTTTGTTGCATACCGTGGAGTCCCCCCTATTCCCATTCTAATATTGATATTTTCAGCCTTGTTCTTCCTAAGAATTGCAGGGATGACAAACGATAATTTAGCTGACCGAGAGATAGACTCAAAAAACCCAAGGACAAAAAGTAGACCTTTAGTTACTGGAAAGATTTCAGTTAAGGAGGCTAAGTTAATGATTACTATTGGGTTATTAGGTTTCTTTATTTCTGCTTATTTAGTTAACTTTTGGGCCTTTGTGTTATCACCTTTAGTTGCAATAATAGTAATGACGTATCCTTACATGAAAAGGTTTACCGCTTTAGCAAATTACCAATTAGCTTCAATACAAGGATTAGCCGTATTTAGTGGTGCAATAGCAAGTGCTGGTATAATTTTCCATTCTCTTGATAAGGTAATTGCTGATATTCCTTGGTTTTTTGTTATAGCTACGATATTCTGGGCATTAGGGTTTGATCTTTATAATCATATACCCGATTCTGCATTTGATAGACAAATGGGATTGCATAGTTTTGCAGTAGTTATGGGCGATTTTGCGCTTAAATTTGCTGGATTAAATCAAGTTGTTTCAGTAGCACTTGACTTGGTGGCGGACTTCTCTTATAATCTTGGTCCAATTTCCTATGCGTCTACTATAGTACATGGACTAATCATGGCTATAGCCTTTTATAAGGCAAGTAAGGGAAACTTTGGTTCGGCCTTTTATTATAATATCTACTCTTCTATAGTTTTAGGTCTAGGGATAGATTTAGACGTTCTGCTTGGTATCCCTAGATTCTAAGAAAATTCACTAAGATTTAACTATTTAAAATAGAGAATTGTCACTTTACCAACTATAATGGAGATTATAGGATAATTACGATGGGTATAGAGCAATAGGGATCAACGGCATAACATTAGGCTGTGTATCAATAACCAAGAGAGATCAAATGAAAAAGCAAGGATTAGTCTGATGTTATGGAAAACGTTCATATTTCGTAACCTTAAGTTCTGTCCGATGTTTAGTTAGTTATTTTTGTTAAATCCTGATATATATATTATCTAATATACTTAGATAACGCTTGTACTGCCCAAAATCTCACTAGGAGTATAGAACTTCAGTAGGATGGTGTCGCTATTCTCCAATTGAGTTAAACTCTTTTAATCCGATTGTTTAATTTATCATGGGTCGGGTAGGGTGGGGAGATTCGCCATCTCCTATTCCCGTATGGCGTAAAGCGGGCACCAGTAACCCTTACTCTACAGTTAACAGGTAACGTAAGTCCAGGTCAAACGATGAAGATCGCCCAACAGGGTTAGCGTCTGCGGACCTCTACTCCGGAGGGAGTTGAGGGACCGCACTAACCGAGGGAATCGGTCAGGTCCGGAAGGGAGCAGCCGTACTCGGGCGCTAGCGCTTGGTGGTCTCCGGTCGGAGGTAGATCTGGGTTAAGCTTGCGTTATCTGTTGCTGTGGAGTAAGGGATCCGACCCTTAGCCTTTTCTTTGTAAAGATTATGAGCATTCTATAGAACTGAAATAGAATATTTGATCAAAAATTTTAGCCAAAAAGAAGGATATTCAACCTAGTGTTTCTAATTTAATGGGCCCAGGGGGACTCGGACCCCCGACCACTGGGTCTCTCCGTTCCAGATGTCGCTCATCCCCTTTCGGGTCTCTAGACCCAATGAAATTCATCTGGAGCCCAGCACTCTACCTAGCTGAGCTATGGGCCCATTATCGATCATCTAAGATGATATTTGTGAGTCTAGTTTTAAAGTCTTTCCTTTCCTCTACGCTTTGGAAAAACCTTA
>NZ_JFZT01000058.1 GCF_000632495.1 Candidatus Acidianus copahuensis
GGGTTAAGCTTGCGTTATCTGTTGCTGTGGAGTAAGGGATCCGACCCTTAGCCTTTTCTTTGTAAAGATTATGAGCATTCTATAGAACTGAAATAGAATATTTGATCAAAAATTTTAGCCAAAAAGAAGGATATTTAACCCAGTGTTTCTAATTTAATGGGCCCAGGGGGACTCGGACCCCCGACCACTGGGTCTCTCCGTTCCAGATGTCGCTCATCCCCTTTCGGGTCTCTAGACCCAATGAAATTCATCTGGAGCCCAGCACTCTACCTAGCTGAGCTATGGGCCCATTATCGATCATCTAAGATGATATTTGTGAGTCTAGTTTTAAAGTCTTTCCTTTCCTCTACGCTTTGGAAAAACCTTAAGACGTTAGGACTTGTTTAAACAGTTTGGATTTTGGCTTTGGAGTGAACTACCTCAATCTGAAGACCGAGGAATCCCTACCTTTCGATAGGGAATGTCCCAGAGGGACTTCCTGCTTCACAATTAACCCTTGCTTGGTTTTTTAAGGTAGAGGGGTCAACTCCACAGGCACTGAGAGCGAATCCAACCTCGTAATGTTAAGAGCAACAACATGGTCACGGTCATCAGTGTAACCACACCTTTCGAAGACGAAAACTCTCTGTAAAAGAGGCATATCTTTTTTAAAAATCACAACGTGGGCACGTTCTAGAAGTGTACGCTGGGTTAACTACTTTAAACTCTTTTCCATACTTCTCCATTTACCATCTGAATATCTTCCTCATCTTGTAGAAGCTAACATCATGTAAGTGGAGGCGGAGGAATCTAGCTGAACGAGATACCAGTTGTTTGACATTTATGTCCTCCATAGCTAGACCGTCATAGTTCTCAGTGAAGAACTTCCCTATCTTGAAGTACATGTCACGATGAAAGTTGTCTATCCTTTCGAAAGTTTTAGCTATCTTCACTCTCATCTTCTCTAAGTTTTTAGAACCCTCAATTTTCCTAGACTGAGACTGTTGGAATGTCTTTAATCTCTCTAGTTTTCTTTCGTATCTTTCATGG
>NZ_JFZT01000059.1 GCF_000632495.1 Candidatus Acidianus copahuensis
GTTAAGAGCAACATGGTCAAGGTCATCAGT
The DNA here is from genome assembly GCF_000632495.1 of Candidatus Acidianus copahuensis. Taxonomy (GTDB): domain Archaea; phylum Thermoproteota; class Thermoprotei_A; order Sulfolobales; family Sulfolobaceae; genus Acidianus; species Acidianus copahuensis. The sequence continues at coordinate 31 of NZ_JFZT01000059.1, forward strand.
GTGACCACACCTTTAGCAGTGGAAAACTCTCTGTAAAAGAGGCATATCTTTTTTAAAAATCACAACGTGGGCACGTTCTAGAAGTGTACGCTGGGTTAACTACTTTAAACTCTTTTCCATACTTCTCCATTTACCATCTGAATATCTTCCTCATCTTGTAGAAGCTAACATCATGTAAGTGGAGGCGGAGGAATCTAGCTGAACGAGATACCAGTTGTTTGACATTTATGTCCTCCATAGCTAGACCGTCATAGTTCTCAGTGAAGAACTTCCCTATCTTGAAGTACATGTCACGATGAAAGTTGTCTATCCTTTCGAAAGTTTTAGCTATCTTCACTCTCATCTTCTCTAAGTTTTTAGAACCCTCAATTTTCCTAGACTGAGACTGTTGGAATGTCTTTAATCTCTCTAGTTTTCTTTCGTATCTTTCATGGTTCTCGACGTAACGACCGTCGGATGTTGTGAGTAGCCTATATACACCAACGTCTATACTCACTTTCCTTTCAGTCTTTTTCAATTAAGTGAACTCGTAGTCTTCGACGACGAATATCACGAAGATTTTACCAGGTTTTGCTAACTTCACTTAGTATACCTTACTCAGAACTCAAGACCGTCTTCATCAATAGGTCGAGCAATTATCATCACAACTGATTGTTATTATATATAAGAAAGTTTAAATATTCTCGTCCTTTTTTGTTAAACCTCTCTCTAGTTCACTAAAGTTATTTGGAGCGGAAAAGAAAACGGGAACGTCATGAGTTAGAGCTGCGTTAAAACTCACTAGTAACCATTGCCCAACCTCTAGATCAATTGTTCTATCCATTATTGCATCGCTTATTCCAAACGTCTCAGCTATTAATTGTCTATCGTACGGTCTTGGTAGTGTACTTATAAAGTAAGTGTGAAGCTGTTGTAAAACGTTAGTATTTAGGTAGGCTAATCTCTGCGTACTGATTAATGCGTGTAAATGATACTTTCTTCCGTGTCTAAGGAGTTTTTCAACTGCATTACTAGAAAGTTCGCTGTTGTCTTTTGACCTAGTATCAAAAGGTATGAATTCCTGAGCTTCATCTAAAACGAAAAGTATAGGAGAAGAGGAAAAGAACCTTTTCCTTCTAGCCATAGTCAAGTTTATGAGTCTGGCTACGAGAGATCTAGATTCCTCAATGTTCGGCATCTCTACCACGAATAGATCTGGACCACCTTCACTGTCCAAGACATCTATTACCATTCTCTCCACATCGTATTCTTCTCCCTGTTCAGGCTCAATTGATACGTACGCCTTAAGAGCGTTTATGAAGGAAAATATAGACGAAGTTTCCTTTAGACCACTGTCTTTTGCCATTTCCTCAACTTCATCTAATATAGGGGAAATGGAATTATCCGCTATGTCGTCTTTACTTAATTTATTCTTTCTCATCATTTCATCAATCTTCCTTAGAAGGTATCCAAAAAGAGGTCTTTGAGCAACTGCAACATACTTGTCGGTAAGCTGAGAGTTTACCATGTCTATAACTTGCCCATATGTCAGATAACCGGAGTTCTCTGGTGGTACGTAAAGTTGGGTCATCTTATTTGAGGAAAATATCTCCTGAACGCTATCGATAACTTTCTCCTTTAACTTCATCATTTCTTCAGGGATCACATGAGTTCTTAGGAATCTTCTGCTTGCATCTACCTTGTTTGCAGGGAGTCTATCTAACGTGATCAATCGTGAATTTCTTGTGAGTAGTTGATCTAGCAAGAGAACAGCATATTCCATTGATATGTCGAAAATAACTACTTTTACTCCTTTACTTAAGGCTCTTCTTATTATAACTGCAGATAGGTTTGACTTTCCTGAACCAGTGAATGCAAAAACACCTATGTGATATGTTAAAGCTTTCTCTAGGTTTATAGTTAGGTCTAGATCTTCCCCAATTATTTTTCCAATATTTATCCCGTCTGGGATACATACGAATTGCTTGTAGGCATCTCTTGACAAAATATGGACGACACTACCTGGGATAGGAGGAACATAACCTTTGATAAATTTTCCTTGTCTTAAATTAAAGAGATATCCAACAGGATATGCGTAAACTTCTAACCATGATTCGCTTTCATCTTTCCCCCAACTTTCCTCAACTTTCCTCATTATCTCATCCCTAATCTCCTTAGGTATAGAACTGTCTAAGTTTATCATTCCGTAATGTACAGGGAGAAAGTCAGCGATCTCTAAAAGAAGGTAATCTTCCTCTAGCGTTTTAACACCTAATAGCTTTCCAATAGTGATCTTTGCATTTAAAGGGAATTCTATCAAGAAATTTCTGAAGCTAACCGAACCTCTCCCATCAGCTGTTTGTCTAGTCACAACCTTAATTTCCCTAAGTCTACCAGTTATTGGTTCAAAGAAATTTCCTTCCATTTTCAATCATACTTCTGAAATCTCTATACTTTATATTCTTCCAGATATAGTCCATTCCCTTAGATCTTCTATCTCTGTAGTACTTTGCTAGTTTATCGGCTAGGAAAAGCGGATAATTATAACCTAGTGATTCTGGTATAGGTTCTTCCGATAGAGAATAGAGAAGAGATGATACAAGTTGTAAATCATCAACGTTAGTTTCAAACATAAATGTCCATCTTAAGAAGTTGAAGTAACCCCTTACGATTTCTCCATCCTTTTCCTCAATCCCAATCCAAGGAGGAGGGTAACTATTCAAGGAAGCTCTCTTTTTTTGTTCAAAGTCCTTAACTATTCCTATAACCCTATTAGGAATTCCTAATCTAACATCCATAGATATTTTTCTATCCATGAGGACTAAGTCCGTTCCTAGTTCATTCGCTAGGTTATATTCCATATTCCTCATAACCTCTTCACCCTCGCCTTCAACTATTGTTTCCTTTACAATATTAGAAATCATACGCATGTTAGTTAAGCTAAATATTACGCCAACTGCCACAACAATAGACACTTTTCCCTCATCAGTTACAACCTCGTGAAGGCTTCCATCTATTGCCACAATTCTGTCGAAAGGATATTTATCTAGTTTTAGTAACTTTATAAACGTGATTGACACTCCTCTCTCACTTATAACAGATGTTTTCATTCCAAATATTAGAGCTTTGGAAGCGAAAAGACTTAGATCTATGGGAATGAGCCAGAGCAGAATTGCTGTAAGTATTGGCGTTACACAACCAGCAGTTAAACAGTATTTAGATGTTGAGGAAAGGTTTTACTTTGAAAAACTGCTAGAATTAGGTTTAACCCCAGAGGAGGTAAACAAATTCTTAGACTCTCTTACTGAAATCCTGCTTGGTAATGACATAAAGGCTTCAATGGATTACGTAACTTCCTTCGGCTTAATGAATTTGAGCAGATTAAAGTTCTGCAAGTTTCACAGGTCAATGGATCCTAGAATACCGCAGGAGTGTAGCATTTGTGAGGATCTCTTTAAAGAGGATGAGGAAGAGGAAATGTACGTGGCCCTTTCCATGATACAGAACGAGATTATCTCCCCTCTCATACCAGAGGTAATGAGCAACTTAGCATTTGCAAAGAGGGGAGCTAAAGACATAAATGACGTTATTGCAGTTGCTGGTAGAATAACCAAAATTAGGGGAATTCCAACTCCAGCCTCTAAAGCGTTATGGGGTTCAAGTAAACATCTAGCTCAGATTTTGATAAGTATAGGAAAGATATGTCCAGAGATTAGATCTGTAATGAATATAAAATACGATGAAAAAGTTATGGTTTCAATGAAAGATATTGGCTTTAAAATAGCTGTTGTAGGTCCAACAGACTTAGCCACAAACGATAGAATAGCTGAACTAGTTTCCTCAGCTTATAGTCAAGGTATTGATGCAGTTGTTCATTTAGGTGGAAAAGGCGTTGAACCAAACACTTATATCTTTGGTAAAACGCCTATTGAAGTGGTTAAGAAGGTTTTAGAAATAGCTAGAAAATATAGAGAGTCAAATAATTAACGAGAGAAGAAAACTTTACGCTGTATTTCTCTCTCCAGGCCACCAATTATACTTCTTTAAGATTGACATTATGGCGGGAACTAAAATAGGCCTTACTATAAATGTGTCGAAAAGAACGGAAAATCCGACGCTAAATCCTATCTCTTGAAGGAATCTCATGTCGGCAGTAACTAATGAAAAAAACGCTCCTGATAGTATTAGTCCAGCAGCAGTTACTACGAGTCCAGTATTTTTTACTCCAGCTACTATTCTATCATCTTCGTTTGTCTTTCTTTCCTCTCTTATACGTAAAACGATAAACAGATCATAGTCTATTCCAAGACTGAAAAGAATTGCAAATACAATCAATGGAGATAGCCAATACACTGAGCCAAAGACTATATCCATAACCCCAACGCCAACTAGGGAGCTAATAGCTAGAGTGAAGACTAACCTTAATGGAATAACTATTGATCTTAGGACTAGGAAAAGGTAAGCAGCTATCGCAATAATTGTTAATGGTAAAACAAAAGAGAAGTATATTCCTACGGTGTTATTTACAATGTCTATCCTGTTTGCGTTACTACCTCCAACCATAAATCCTTGATTTATCAAGTATTGGGTAAAGTTTATGGCCTTACTGCTAAACACTGGATAAGGTATAAGGGCTTCAACGTAACTATAGTTATGAGAGTAATAAAGATCAGTAACGTAACTAGGCTTAGGTATAATAAAAGTACCAAGAGATGCCGGCCCGTAAGCTAAACCTCCTGATCTAATAACTTCTTGGCTAACCAACGCTATATTGGCATAGGTAGAGTTTGGATTTCCTTTAAAAAGAATATAGTCTGTACTATAGTTAAACATAGATGAAAGAAATTTCTCTCCCTCTACCGTCTCAGAAGTTGATGGGACAATTTCAGTGAACGCTACATTTGTTGGATGATCCTTAATCACAAAGAACGAACCTATTACAAGGATAACCATTAAGGCAAGTATTAGATATTTCCATTTAATAGCAAATTTTGCCGATTTTTCAAGATATTTTTGCCTAGCATCAATAGGATTTGGTACCTCTTTTCTAGGGAATCCCAACCATTTTATAGGCAAAATCTTAAGCATGGAAAAGGTGAAAAGTATTGCAGGGATAAGAGAGGATAATGATGCCACAACTAGAGCTTCACCGATATTCCTCAAAAGAGGAGACGTAGATAATATAAACGTTGAGAACGCTAAGGTTATTGAAAGTCCACTAAACGTGGCTCCTCTACCTGCAGTTTTAAGGGCTACTGTTAACGGGTTTTTAGTTCCTTTTCTTAACTCCTCAAAATACCTATACATCAATAGAATCGAATAGTCAATAGTTATTCCGAAAACTATGGGAGGTATAACTAGGCCAGAAATGTAGTAAATAGAGTAACCGAACAATGTTAAGGAGTATAGAACCGAATATCCTATCACTAGACCTATGACTGCGCTAGAGATAAGCAAGAGTATAGGAAGAAGACTTCTTAAAAGTATTGCTAGAAGAAACCCAACTAGGGCAACTGTAACTACATCAATTACCTCTATGTCTTTTCCAGTGTAATATGCGGACTGGGCGTAAATCGGAAAGTGCCCAGTTACTAGACCATTAACAGACTGGATAAATTGCTGGACTTTAGTCAGGCTCTCATTCCTAGGTACTGTCACTATAAAGAGCCACGAATCTCCTCTATGAAAATTACTAATTGTTATCGGAGGAGGTTTAACTATTTGTTCAACTCTCATCAAAACATAAGATCTAGGATTCTCTATCGCCTCTTCAGGTAGCGAAATTCCAGAAACTTTCTTAATAACAAGAGAATAGTTTGAGAAAGTATTTAGAAAATCTTTAATTAAGGAAGAATTGGTGTAATTTGAAAAAGAGAAAAATAAGACAAAAGGATCTTTAAATGTCTTGTAACCAGCAATTCCAGCGTAGGTTAAGTTATGCCCTTCATAATTTTTTAGGAATTCTTGCAGATACGTTGTGTTTCTTACTTCTTTTCCAAGAGGGAATCCATATGTTACGTTTAATTGATATTCAAACCAAGATAAATTTTGAAGAAGTATTTCTCTAGTTTTTACTGCATTAACATATATATTATGAAGCGGCAATAGTTCTTTTGTGTAGTTTTCAACTATAGGATTTATTGTAGAGAAATACGTTTTATTTTCTTGGCTTATAATATTAAAAGGATTTATCACTACCGCATCTTCTAGGATTTTTGCTTTACTCTCTACTTGTTCTAAAGACGTGTTGTAACTGCCATTTACAATGACGAAAATCTCTGATCTTTGAGTTAGGTTAAAGTACTCTTTCATGATATCGTTAACTTTTACGCTCTGATATGCAGTGGTTAGAAATGGCGAGTCGCTATAGACGAAGTGATTTTGTATACCTATTATAAATGGAGAAAGAGTTGCAACAATTACCAGCCAAGGTAAAATAAGCAAAACAGCTCTTCTTGACATAATAAAAATAACTTTTTACTCTCGATAAAACAGTTGTGGAAATACCAGTTTAATATATGGAACACATTTATCTTAAAAATACGCGATAACATTATGCCCTCTTTGGAAGACGCATTAATACTCCTAGAAGAAGTTGAAAAAATAATAAATGAATATGAGCCAAGGAAAGAAGATAAAGATAAGCTAGATAAGTTATTAGGAAAAAACATGAAAATTGAGGCAGAAGTATATGTAAAGTATATAAGCGTTTGAAATCAATTTATTTTTTGTGCTGTACGAGATATCAATAGATAATTTAAATTCAGAGAATAGGTTTCTCACAGAGTCTGGGCATATAGCGTCAATCTCAAATTCCTTAAAAGAGGAATTAGAGGGATTAAATGTAAATATTGATAGATTTTCTGAAGCTGTTATCGATTTCCTAAAGGACGATAGTAAGATCTATTCAACATACATGAAGCCCATAAAGGTTACGGGTAATTGTCCAATTTTCACAAGGGTTTTAGATTTATGGATTACGCATACAGCAGGTCAAACTCACGTAATAACCCTCGTGTCAAACTATGGAGATATAAGCGAAGTAATGTTTGTAGATCCTATAGTATTTAACTATGCATCAGAGAAAATAATGGATATAGCCTCATCAAGCGAGTGCATGGAATTATCTATGCCTTTTCCATATAAGTTCGTAGTATTTGAAACTTTCAATGCCTTTTCTAAAAAGTTCTCAACCGACTTTTTAGGAGTTATAGGGCATAGGGAAAAGTATTTGATGGCTTACAAGTCAACTAAGGCTATAATGTGGAAGGTTGAGTCTACTAAAGTTGACTATCTAGGAAACTTCCATGATTCAATGATTAGAAATTTATAGCTATCATCAATATTATCATGGTTATCTTGAGTAGAAAGCTAGAGTATTGGGAATACGAGTTCAGGAACTTGAGCGAAATAACTTCAATATTGTTAGCAGTATTTTCTGTTGCGGTTGTTGGGATAAGAAACTTAATAGCCGCCCTAGTGACTACACACGTGATAACTACATTTGACTTTATAGGAGGCTTCATATTTCCAGTAGTAGCTGCTGTATTGGCTATAATTCCTCACGAAATTGCTCACAGACAGGTCGCAAGAAGATATGGTTGCTATTCTAGGTTTACTCTGAGCTTTACAGGCTTTCTTGCTACTACAATCATTAACTTGATAGCCTTCTTCGGACTTGTATTTTTCTCTGGTTATACGCTAATAGCTTGTAGGTTTTTCTCAGCTGATAATGAGATTAATGGAAAAACTGCCGCTGCAGGTCCTGCTACAAATATAGCTTTAGCTTTACTATTTTACGTTCTTTCTCATGTAACTCCGTTCTTCTTACTTAACCTATTCTTCTTTTACGTTAGCGCGTTCAACGCATTTGTAGCATTCTTTAACTTGTTACCTTTCTGGGTATTGGATGGATTAAAGGTATTTAAGTGGAATATTGCGGTCTGGGCAATAATGATAGTAATCTCTTTAGCTATTATGTTTCTTACAGGTCAGATATGAAACCAACTATTGTGATTATGGCTTTAGTTGTCTTAGGATATGTAGTCGGAGTTATAACGTCTAACTTTTATCCGTCGATCTTTTTTTATCTTATACAAGTTAACTACTTGGTCTTCCAAGGCTATTACTTGTCACTTGTAACGTCTATCTTTGTTACTAATAGCCTTCTAGATTTTTCTCTGAACTTCTTAGCTTTGGCAGTGATCTACGCGTTATTTAGATCGAAAGCGGGAAAGATTGAATACTTGGTCTTCTTCTTCTCAGGTATCCTAGGAAATATCCTTAGTCTTTTCCTATTTCCCCCATTAGTTGCCTCTGAGGGAGCTTCTGGGGGAATATTTGGAGTTTTTGCCTTTTATTTAGTAGACGATATGCTTGAACTACATAGATTTGACTGGAATGATCTTGGAATCCTTCTCTTTGTCTTCATAGCAAGCGATATATTACCTAACGTGGACTACTTTGCTCATATAGGAGGCATCTTAGGAGGAGTAATACTTGCAGTTTTAGCTGATCGGCTTAATAGAGGTAAGAGAGAATCTTGGAGAATATGAATTTAATCGAGGAAATACTCTTTATAACAGGAATAGCTATGATGCCTTATGGAATATACGAGATATTAAAGGGAAATGGAACAAAAGGCGTAAAGGCCTTATTAGCAGGAATTTCGATAGGGTTATTTTTGTTGAGTTAATATTAACTAGATGATAATTCTAGTTACAGGTACTCCTGGAGTTGGTAAGACATCAGTAGCTAAGGAAATTGCTAGGAAGTTATCCCTTGAGTATGTTCATGTCTCAGAGTTCGTGTTAAAAAACAACTTATTTTCATCCTATGATCCAGTTAGAGAAACTTATGAGATTGATGATGAAGTAGTTGCGAGGAGTTTAAACGAATACCTTAAGACGAAGGATGCAGTAGTAGAGTCAGTTTATCCCTCTTTGCTTGATAATGCCGACTTAGTTATTGTTCTAAGGAGAAATCCATTGAGTCTATACAAAGAACTTAAGGAAAGAGGTTGGCCAGAATTGAAGGTTGCTGAAAACGTAGAAGCAGAGGCAATAGGTTACGTACTTCAAGAAGCGATGGATTGGTTCGGCAATGCATGTCAAGTAGACACTACAGGAAGAAAAGCCGAAGAAGTTGTAAATCTATGCCTAAAGAAAGACTGCGAGGATATAGACTGGTTAAGTGATAAGAGGGTTCAAGAATTACTCTTCTCCTTAGATAATGTTATTATCTCGAATGAGAAATAGGAAGTAATGAGTTCCAATCCTTTTAGGATACAATCTCCTCAGCCATCAGGAAAACAGCCTAGAGACCTTAGGAAAGCTCAACCCCAAGTTCAGGGAGCTGATCTAAAGATTCAGATGAGGATGAAAAGTGTAAAGTATAAAATAGCAATACTTAGTGGTAAAGGCGGAGTAGGGAAATCATTTGTCTCTTCAAACTTAGCGATGGCTTTAGCTGCAGCTGGAAGAAGTGTAGGAATTATCGACGTTGACTTTCATGGTCCTTCTGTACCTAAGATGTTAGGAGTAAGAGGTCAGGCCCTAACTGCTGATGATGAAGGAATAATTCCAGTTGCTGGACCATTTGGAATTAAAGTAGTCTCTGTAGATTTTCTTCTCCCTAGAGATGACACCCCAGTAGTTTGGAGAGGAGCAATAAAGCATACTGCAATAAAGCAATTCCTAGGAGATGTAAAGTGGGGTGAACTTGACTATTTACTTCTCGATATGCCCCCTGGAACTGGAGACGAAGCTTTATCCGTTGCTCAGCTTGTACCTAATATAAGTGGATTTGTCATAGTTACAATACCTTCAGAAGTATCAACTTTAGCAGTTAAGAAATCAATAAACTTTGCTAAAACTCTTAACGCCAAGATACTCGGTGTAATTGAAAACATGAGCTATTTCGTATGTCCCTCAGATAGTAAGTCGTATTATATCTTTGGTGAAGGAAAAGGGAAAAAGATGGCTGATGAAATGAAAGTCGACTTGTTGGGTCAAGTTCCAATAGATCCTAAGATAGCTGAGGCAAACGATTTAGGGGAGCCGTTCTTCCTAAAGTACATGGATTCACCTGCTTCAAAAGAGTTTCTACAAATTGCGGATAAGATTATGAAGATTTCTGAGAGTTCACAGGGGTAGTGAAACTCTTTCGAATTCTAGGATAACAAAAGGTTTTCGAATGTGGTTTTTAGAAATTTTTATGAGTCCCACACTGAGGCTGTATAAAGGTGTGGGGTGATACTTTCAGAGATCCTTGCAATTGATCCCGCTGTCCTATGATCTCATACTAGAGGTATACTATCAAGAAAGATGTGGGTGAGAAGAAAGTGCTAGAGGATTACCTTGTAACGCATTTAGCGATCTAAAGATACCATCCGAGAAAACGGTAAACTAATCGGATCTTTCAATCTCAACTTTCTCTTCAATTCTCCAGACTCGATCTCCAATCACCATAGCTTGGTTTCTTTGTGGAACAATTTCATTAACCTCGTACTTTGTAGCAGTTAAGGAAGTCTTGAAATTAACAGGCTTCTCTCTAGTTCTAGATATTTTACAACTTAACCAAGTCCATTGTGATTGATCTCACAATGATACCTAGAAAGTGTATGTGAAAACAATTTTTCCCAAAAGGAGTTTTTATCAATCTTCACCTTCTCTAGTGGATTCTTTAGTCACCTTATTTCCCATTAAGGTAAAAAGGAACTTTTTTCTCTTGTAATCTGGACGCTTTTCCACTTTTCCTTCTCTTGTCATCTCAGCTAGAACTTTTCTTATTTGAATAATAGGAGTTTCAGGGTTTTTATTAAGAATAGCATCTCTTATCTCTTCAGAAGTTTTGCCTTCTCCCTTTTTTAGGAGATCGACTATTATCTTTTCTATTTCGGTATTATCCATATGATTTACTCTGCTTTCCTTTATAAAAAATTTAGGTCTCTATATACATATAACTTTAAAAAGAATAAAAACTAAGAGTTAAGATAGTGAAACAAATATGAGTATTGAAATTAGTGATAAAAGCGTTTTATTGAAAAGATTTCTTATGGTAGGTTATGGATTATCGGAAGCAGATGTAGACGCATTTACAAAGATCTTAGGAAGTAGCGAGGGAAAGGACGTAGATACTATATCAGAAGAACTAGGTATAAGCAAGAGTAGAGCTAGCTTAATACTAAAGAAGCTGGCAGACGCTGGATTGATAGATAAGAAAAAGAGCAGTGGAGCTAAGGGTGGAAGACCAAAGTTTGTCTACTATGTCAGCAAACAGGATACCATAAGTAGATTGCTCAGAAAAGCTCAAGAGTTATGCTCTGATTTATCTAATATTATAAAAGGGCTGTAATACCATTATACATCATAAATGTACCAAAGGATATTAAAATAATCAGAGAGAAGATTTTTACAATATTTATATATTTGCTTCCTATTTTGTTTATTACGCTCACAAAGGAGGCTATCCAGATAAGTATTCCTGCGAAAAATGAAGGAATGACGCTTAATCCTAGGTTATTTATTGCAAAGAGTCCTGTAGTTAACCACCAAGATATCTGGTAAGGATTAGATAAGCCTATAGTTAATCCCTTAAAGTAATTTCCTTTTCTGCTAGAAGTGGAAGGCTTAGCCTTATATGTCAAGTAACCTAGGTAAAACATGAGAATACCTCCTGATATATATAAGTAAGGTAAGACGAATAAGGGAATTATCCCCTTTATAGTATAAGTTATTACAAAAAAGATGAGATCCGCGGTCATAGCACCTAATCCTACAAGACTACCTTTAACCCTAGAGATTGTTGACTCGAAAGCCATTATAGCATTTATAGGACCTGGAGGTGCAGCCATGGACAGTCCAAGCAAGATGCCTAAAATAATAGGTATCATATAAAAGAGGATTATATATTAAGATTTTAGATTTATCTTTATGGAGATTAAGGTTAAAGATTGAGGTCAGTTTATGAGGATCTCTGTTATACAATGATCGGAACTTCTAGGTTACAACTGAAAGCCTCGCCCTTCAGATCGAGTAGGAGGTCAGACGATAGTTATAAGATGTCTTGAAGGGAACTCTAACTATAATAGGACTAGTCTTAGGAAAAGGAAAAAGCTTTGATCTTTCTGTTAGATAGCCCTTGTTCATAGAACAGGATAAAGTGGAACTACCTTTGATGACATTTCCTCACTTTTATAATATGGAAAAGTTAAATTACCTTTCCTATATTTATTATATCTGATTTTTATTCAGGGTTATTTCCTATTTCATCAAATCAAGACTCGGCAAACTCATCATCATAAAAAATTTGGCATATAGCTTAAAACTATTATCTTTACATTAGAAATACCTTTGTGATTGCACTTAATGTTTAGTAGAATATTTTAAAAACTATTATGAGTATTTATACATATGAGGATAATTGCTTTAGGAGGAGGATTTGCAGGTTTAGCAGCTAGAAAGTTAGGGGCTACAGTGATTGATGAGAAGGATTATTTTGTTTTACCTCATCGATTAGTTGACGTAATAAGAACAGGAGATCCAGATATAGCGAGGATTTCTTATCCTAGTGATATCATTAAAACTAGGGTAAGGAAAGTTGACTTTAGGGGAAAGAAAGTTATAACTGATATTGGAGAAATTCAATATGATAAGCTAATAGTCTCATTAGGTTATTCTCAGAATGTTATTCCCGGTACTTTAAAGATTGAGACAGTTGAAGAAGCACTTTCCTTAAGAGAGAAGATAAATTCATCAAAAAAAGTAGCAATTTTGGGAGGAGGTCCGTTAGGAGTTGAACTTGCTTGGGTTTCTAAGGAAATGGGGAAAGAAGTCTATCTAATTGAGGGAAAAGATAGACTGCTTTCCTTTATGTCTAAGGAAGCATCATTTTATGCTAAATCTAAGCTTGAAGAGCTAGGAGTTAAAGTAATGACTAACACTAAAGTTAGCGAAATTTCTGGAAAAATTATACATACAACTAATGGAAAAATTGAGGCTGATGTTTCTATTTCCTCTCTCGGTTTTAAGGGACCTTCTATTATTTCTGAAATGGGGTTAACTCACGTTAACGATCGGATGTTGGTTGACGACTACCTTCAGTCTGTTGATTATGATGATGTTTACGGTGCTGGAGATTGTGCAACAACTAAGGGTTTTATACCCATGTCAGCCCAGGTCGCAGTCCAAGCTGGAACCAGAGCAGCTCTAAATGCTCTAGGCAAAGATGAAAAGTTCTCATATAGGCAATTTGCAGTTATTGTTAGAATAGGGGATGAGTACTTTGGAGACTTTTTAGGTAGGTTCGTTAAAGGAAGTTTTGCAAAATTAGCTGAGAAAATAGGAATATATAGAGCTACAAGATTAGTAATCTGATCGAATCTTTTTATTTCTTACCCCGAATATATTCGGGATGCTTTACGTAACTATAAGGACAAAACTTGAGGATTGGGCCAAAGGAATTGATTGGACAAACAATTCCTTGACGATTTTAGAAATTAAGCCGTCAATTGGAGGGTTTAAGGCCTTAGTTAAGTTTAAAGGAGAAGAGGAAACTATTGGAAAACTCGGCTGGAAATTATCTAGAATATCAAGGTATTATCTAGGAACTATAGTACTTAATGGGGATGAAGAAAGGATCTTATCGAAGTATATAGTGATGAGAGGTAATGTTTCATCAGAAGGAATATTTTGGACTGTAGTTTTAGTTGACTATTTAGAGTTGAAGAATATGCTTAAGGAACTGTTTGAATCCTCTCTTGAGGTTAAAGTCCTTAAGGTAATTAAGGCGAGAGGACAAGATGCCTTAACGGCAAGGCAAGAGCAAATATTAAGGATCGCCTTTGACGCTGGATACTATGATTATCCTAAGAGAATACGATTAAAGGAGCTTGCAGAAAAGCTAAACTTAAGTGTAGCTAGCTTAACAGAGATCTTAAGAAGAGCTGAAAAAAACGTAATAAGCACATTCTTTAGGGAGAGAGGAATTTGACTCACGGAGGATCTCAATGGTTAAATGGTAAACCGCCAACAATCAAGGATTTCAGCGTAAACTTAAATCCACTAGGGACTCCTAAGTTCCTTGAAGAGTTGATTCAAGAGGCGGTAATTAGTGGGGCATACAAGTATTACCCTGACAATTATAAAGAACTTAAAAAGAAAATTGCTGAAATTTATAATGTAAGTGAAGAATTAATTGGAGTTTTTAATGGTGCTTCAGAGGCAATTTTTCTTTTGAATGACTATGGCGTAATTGAGCCTAACTTTTCAGAATATAAGAGGAGTTGGTCTTATTTTGCTGAAGAGTCTGAAAAGGATTTCATATTTAAACTTCAGGGAAAGAAAATTATCGTGAGTAATCCAAATAATCCAACTGGTAGCAGAATTTCCTTGGAGGAGATCGTAGAGTTCCTTTCAAATGGAGGGGAGTTAGTTATCGATGAGTCGTTTGCTGATATCAGTTCTGTTGAGAGAACACTAAAGTTAACCGATGAGTTCGATAAGTTACTTGTCATCTCAACTTTTACAAAATCCTTGGCCATTCCCGGACTCAGAATAGGCTTTACATTTGGAAAGAAGAGTAATGAATTAGAAAGCAAAGCTCCTCCTTGGAGAGTTAATACTATAGTATATTATGCTATCGCAAACGTTGATAGTAAGGAAATATCAAAGTTCTTCCACGAGAGTAAGAGAGAAGTTGAACAAATAAGGGAAAAAATGATCTCCTCCTTAAATGTAAAGACTTACAAGAGTTACGCTCCTTATATACTAGCTAAATTTCCTACGTCTGTAAGGAAAATAAATGAAAAATTGACTAGTTTAGGATATAAAATTCGCGATTGTTCTGACTTTGTTGGATTAAATGAATTTTATGGAAGGATAGCAGTTAGATCAGATTATAAGGGACTTTTCGTAGCATTGGATAATTTGCTTGAACATGGAAACTAGGCAAAAAATTTATAATAGCAATAATATTTATTGATAAGCGTGAGAAGGCTACTTAAGTACGCTGTTGTTGGTGGATTGGGGACTATAACTAATGAAGCAGTGTTTCTTTCATCTGTGAGGTTTATGCCTATTATTTTCTCGTTAGCTATTGCGATTGAAGTATCTATTATATTCAACTTCTTTATGAATGATATCTGGACATTTAAAGATAAAAGAGTTGGAAATATTTGGACAAGACTTTGGAAATTTCATGGTTCATCTTTTTCCGGAAGTATAGTTCATTATAGCGTAGTTATAGCTTTCTTATTCTTTCTCTTTCATTTTTCTAATTCTTCAGAAGTTCTACTCTTCTTGCTCTCTAGTTATGCTGGTGTAAAGTCCTTATTTCTAGCTACCGTAAATTTCTTAGGCATATTATCTGGGTTTTCAGTTAGATATCTGACAAGCATAAAGTTAGTATGGGGTTAAACTTTTACGCTTATCATGATTAGACTTTTGTAGACAAATTTATCTATGGAGTAGATGGATCTCATCCAAAGTGCATAAGATCGCTTTCTATCATACTTTTCTTACTAGTTAAGAGAACAGTAGTAGTGTGTGAGGTGATAGCGTACCCGAACAAGAGAGCTTAAGCATGTGAACTCCTGGATCCATAATCCCTATACTCACAAGATCGGTTGGAATGGACTTATAAATGAACCTCGCTACAACAATAAAGAAATAGGTCAGGATGTCTAAGGGAAGAGGTAATCAAGAGATTGGAGTAGTTCACAGTTCTCTAATACTCAAGATAAAATAGAAATTCTTTACTAATTTATCAAAATATACTTAATTTAACTTATAGTAGATCCTCTTTTTATCTTTTCCCCTATTCTCTATTTTTATTACTTCTATCTTTCCAGCTTCAGCTGTATTTTTTATGTGAGGACCACCATCAGCTTGTATATCGATACCTGGAATTTCCACTATTCTCCAGGTTTCAATATTTGGAGGCATCCTTTCAGCTAACTTAACTATACCTGGAATTTTCATCGCTTCTTCTCTACTTAGAAAATATACCTTTACTTCAATTCCCTTTGATAGAATTTCGTTTGCCTCTCTAACTATTTCAAGGAGTTTTTCTTTACTGTCTACATTAAAGTCATCTTTAGCATATTCAGGAGAAATATGTCCTCCTGTTACCAATGCATTAAACTTAGAATAAGCTATTGCAGCCATAACGTGGGATGCTGTATGTAACTTCATCATAGCATATCTTCTTTCCCAATCTATTATTCCCTTAATAGGACCTAGTGAGATCTCTCCGTCTATTACGTGAGCTATATCTCCATTTTCTCTTTTGACTTCTATAACTTTTACCTTTTTCTCGTTTTGTTCAAATGTCCCGATGTCGTTTTCAAGACCTCCTCCTCCTGGATAAAAAGCTGTCCTGTCTAGAAAGACCTTGTTTCCCTCAACTTTTACTATGTTTGCTGAGAACTCCCTTATGTATGAATCTTTAAGGTAAATCTCTTCAACCATAATAGTATAGAAGGCCTTCTCTCTTTTTTTCTTTCCGTCTAATTGCAATCCTTCATCTCCTATGTATACTTCAGAAGTGTAACAGAGATTATCCCATTCTTTTCAGTTACTTGAAGGGAAGAAAAATCAACCCTTTTTGGAAATTGTATAACTTTTACAACAGAATTACTGTGAGGATCGTAGACATATAGGTAAGAAGAGTCTGCTCTTATAAGGAGATCTGTAGTTTTTAGATCCCTGTCTCTAAAGTCCATTAGGACTAAAACCTTTTTATCTGTAAATAAAACGTCAATCTCTGGATCTTCAACCATCATTAGATAATATTATGTTCCACCATTTTTAAGGTAATAGCGGTCAATATATAGATTAGGATGCTTGGGAAAGATTTCCAAAAATATTGGTCAGGTTCAGAAGAGAGAGATTGGACGAGTTCCTTTAAGAACGCGTTCAGGTCTAAAGAACCTCTTAGATATAGGATAGTTCACGCTCACTATCAAATAAGCTCCATGGTTAGTAGACTTGATGCACACTTGGGTAGACTCCAAGAAAGAGATAGAACTCTATTCGAGAGAGTAGTAGAGGCACAGATGAGCAAAGATACTGCAAGAGCAGTAATGTATGCAAACGAAATAGCCGAGTTAAGAAAAGTCGGAAAGCAATTACTTGCCACACAAATAGCTTTAGAACAGGTAGAACTTAGATTGGAGACCGTTAGTGAACTAGGAGACGTATTTACTAACTTGATACCAGTAGTCGGAGTTGTTAATGAATTGAAGAGCACTTTAAGGGGGATAATGCCAGAGTTATCCATTGAAATGGGAGAACTAGGAGAAGGATTACAAGAAGTAGTAATGGCTGCGGGCGACTTCACTGGTGGATATAGCGGAATGACGTCACCGACACCTGAGGCAAGAAAGATACTAGACGAGGCTTCCGCAATAGCTGAACAAAAGATGAAAGAGAAGTTCCCAGATCTCCCTATTACTGCAGCATCAACACAAAAGGCATAAGCTTATTTTTTTACATAATCTAACTTTTTCTCGTGGCTGACTTTACGGTTACCCCATGGGAAGTTAAGGGGAAGGTTGACTACGATAAACTAATTATACAGTTTGGTACACAGAAAATTTCTCAGGAACTTAAGGATAGGATAAAGAGAGATGTGGGAGAACTTCACGTCATGCTCAGGAGAGATATATTCTTCTCGCATAGAGATCTAGATCAAGTTCTGAACGACTACGAACAGGGTAAGGGGTTCTTCCTATATACGGGAAGAGGTCCTTCGCTGGGGTTCCACATTGGCCATCTAGTGCCCTTTATCTTCACAAAATGGCTACAACATAAATTTAACGTAAACCTATACATTGAGGTTACTGATGATGAAAAGTTCCTCAGAACTCAAGACTATACTTTAGACCAGACTAGAAGTTTTGCCTATGACAACATTTTAGACATAATAGCTGTCGGCTTTGACCCGGACAAAACTTTCATATTTCAAGATACAGAATATATTAGAAATATGTATCCATTAGCAGTGAAGATCGCAAAGAAATTAACATTTTCTCAGGTCAGGGCTACATTCGGTCTAGATGTGTCGTCTAACCTGGGTACAATATTTTATCCAGCCCTTCAAATTGTCCCTACTATGTTTGAGAAGAGAAGATGTCTTATTCCTGCAGGAATAGATCAAGATCCTTACTGGAGACTACAAAGGGATATAGCTGAAAGTCTTGGATATTATAAGGCTGCGCAAATACATAGCAAGTTTGTAATGCCGTTGAATGGACCAGAGGGAAAAATGAGTTCATCTATCCCCGAAAGCGCGATATACTTATCTGACGATCCGAAGACGGTTAAATATAAGGTTATGAAATATGCATTTTCAGGAGGACAGCCAACAGTTGAACTGCATAGAAAGCTGGGGGGAAATCCGGAAGTTGACGTAGCGTTTCAATGGTTGTATATGTTTTTTGAAGAGGACGACAAAAGAATAAATGAAATTGAAGAAGAATATAGATCAGGGAAAATGCTTACAGGAGAACTTAAAGAAATTCTTATTGAGAAACTTAATTCCTTTCTAGAAGAACATAGAAGGAAAAGAGAAGAAGCTAGGGATCTAGTTCATACATTTAAGTACGACGGTAAATTGGCAAAAGAAATGTGGGAGAAGATTCACGAATAGATTTTGTTAAGTCTTCTTATACGCATTAGTCTTCTTTAGATGGTATACCACAAGGTTAGTGGAAATATTGAATTCCTTAGCTATCCTATAAATAGAATATCCATTAAGATACATTTCCTTTATTCTTTCAATTTCTTCCTTTTTTAATTTCTTTCTAGGTCTTGAAAGAGCTGATTTCTTAAGAATTCGCAAAACAGTGTTAGGATTTAGTCTAAGTTCTTTACTGATCTTGTTTGCGCTAACTCCTCCTTTAGCTAGCTCAATAACTTTACTCTTTAAGTCGTCTGGAACTTTTCCTCTGAATTGTGTACCAGAGGCTAATAAGATCCTTCTTACTTTTGAATAGCTCATGTTATATTCTCTAGCTATATCCCTTATTGTTCTTCCATTCTCATATAACATCTTTATATTAGCATATTCTTCTGATTGCATACGCAAAGATCTATGAATTCTTTTTTAAATCTTTTCCAAAATTTATCATCAATCAAGTTAAGGGAATAAGTCTAACGAACATTAGAATTTTCAATTAGTTTAATAATATGCTAATATAGGTATTTCCAAATCCTTTAATGAAAGTCTATTGTAGAAAAGTAGACAAAAATATATAATTATAAGTCCAGACATGGCTCGAGACCAAAAATTTTCCTGCTCTTACTACATAATAAGCAGAAAGTAACTGACTCTACGCGATCCCCCGTTCTTAAACGACTAGACAGTGAGGTAACCATATCGTTTAATTCTTCATCTTTTAGAATTTTTTCTACCCTTTCATCATTTAGGTGCTTCTCGTAGGAAGTTATAGAAACACCAACAAGAGAAGTTGCGGACCTAATTGATAATCCTTCTTCCGCTAATTTTTTTACTATTGCTGTACGTAGGTAAGGTACGATCTTCTCGTATGCCTCTTCGCAATTAGTTTTCCATTTCATGGCTGATTTTTCTCTAATGCAAATAAATATCATTCTTTTAATACTTCAGCATAATTTAATTAACCCTGTTAATTTAACTCCCCTAATCGTATCATATAAAGAAATATACTTTTGATCAAAGTTATCCATTCTATCAAATTAAATAAAATGTATAACTGTATAAATGTATATTTTTGTATATACTTACTAACATACTTTTTTTATATTTAGAAAGCAATCTATGTAATAGGAGTGAAAATATGGAAGTAGAAAGAATAAGATTCCCAGATGGAAGAGAAGTAGATATTCATGAAGTAATAGCCTTCCTATATGGCTTATCAATGAGCGATATGGAAGTCTTAGACTTGTTAAGAGCTAAGGGTAAAAAGATTTCTACTGATGAATTAGCTGAAGCCTTAGGTGTAACTAAAGCATCTATAAGCAGGTCTGTTAACAACTTAGCATACAAAGGATTAATATTAAGAGATAAGCTAGATGAAGATAAGAAGAAAGGAAGACCTAGCTACATATATTGGGTAGATAAAGAAAAATTATATGGAAAGGTTATTGAAGACTTGCAAAGACTTGTCGAAAAAGTCAAAGATGAGTTAAAAGTAAAGGTACTAGTGACAGCTTAGCTAGTTTTCTTATTACTCTCTTCTTTCTTCTTTTGATCTTCCTTTTTGGGTTTTAAGATTTTTTCCCTTTTTATTTCAAAGGAAATTTTTGTTTTATTTCCTTCGCATATAGTTGTATATATATTCTCAGAATTATTAAGGGGTCTACACTTTGCTTTATATTTTTCTCCCATCTCTTTTATAAATTTTACCGCATTCACTTTATGTCTATATGTTCTCTCTATTGTTGTCTCTTTATCTCCTAAGGTAAGAGTTGCCTTCATCCTATACTTTACAACTTTCATATATGTGTCATTTAAGAATAGATTTATAAGATTGTTGGAGAAAGTTATCATGACATGATTTTAGCGTTAGCATCACCAAATACTTCTACGAGTGTTTTATCTGGTCTTACTAACTTAACTAGTTCTATTACAACTACAGATATAATTTCATTAATAGTTGCATTCGTTCTGGGTCTTCTTATAGGACTTTTAGCTAAGAAACTGCTTTCTGTCGCGCTAATAATTATAGCTATATTAATAGTTTTAATCGCTATAGGTGCACTTTCCCCTACTACGGTTGAGCATTGGCTTATCATCCTTGGACAAAAAGTACAGAGCGCAGAGGGAGATGCTCAAGGATTCCTAAAAATTCTTCCATATAATTCCATAGTATTTATAATTGGTTTTATAATTGGTCTAATAAAAGGCTAAACAGTTTCTTTAATTACTGATTTGACTAATTTTTCAACCTTTAGTATAAGGCTAGCTGATATTGCTTCTAATCTTTCCCTTTTTTCTTGGATAATATAAAGAGTTTCACAGACTTCTTTTCCCAAGGAAAGGCATTTTTCCTTTATTTGTGAATTTGAGAACGGTATACTTCCACCTAAACACGAAATGTATTGGATTAAAGACCTTATTGACCTAAAAGTCCAGGTAAGCGATCCCTTTTCGTCCTGACGAAGAAAGGCTTCTCTAGATAATTGAATAGATGATATTGACATGTTTGCGAATCTTTTACACGTGTATTCGTTTATGGATGGTTTTACAGCTGGGAATTCTCCACAGATTAAATCTGAATCATAATATATATAATGGCATAGGGGATCACCTTTCATACATATTTCCTCAAAATATTTACTTGATATTACAACAGGAGAGTAACCTAAGCTAGCAAGATCTAAAAGGATTGATTTATCGTCAGAGAGAGCAAAAACATTAATATCAGAAAGATCTTCAACGTAATCCTCTTTTCTCGTATAGGAGCCGTAAAACCCTAACGCTTGCGCTTTTTTACATAAGGATGAGAGGTCATTCATAGGTAAATGTTTGCTTTCAAGAAGTTAACTTTGTCTAGACTAAAAATTTGTTCATCCATTTTCTCCTTAAAAGAATACTCTTGATCTTTTTCCACATTTCAACTCTATCTCTCAATTTAGGTTGATCGCAAGTTCTTACTTTTTCTCCTTTTGATGAGAAATACCAGTAAGATATTGGATCTACAATCTTTGCCTTTTCTCCATCTACATCATAAATGAATGGAAGTTCATGAATCATCGTAGAGTGAGTCTCGATAATTTCCTTTATTAACCCTCTTGCATCTGATTTCGAAATAGCTAAATTCAGATAGCCTGAAAGAAACTTATCATATCCTAACAAGTCAACTTCGTCAAGTGAAGCAGCTGTATATGAGGCAAATAGATAGTCGTTAGCACTAAACTTGTTATTGGTTTGGGCCTCTTCTAGGCTAATTGATTTGAGTTTCAGGAATGTGTTTTCAGCTTTAAGAAAGTAACCTATGTAAAGCCTTCCCTTGGTTGATATTCCTCGATCTAAGAAAGTAATATCATAAGTTTTAATTCCTCTATTTCCCCCTATGAACGCCGTTCCAGATTTCATTGAAATCTCTTCACCTCTAAATTTCTCCTTACCTAATTCTCCTCTATCAATGTAAGATGCTGTGAAAAAAGTAAAACCGTTTGACGTAGAAAACGGATTTCCCATAGCAATGTCTAGTTTAAAAGAAAAGAGTATTTTGTCGATAATATCGTCCTCATAGCCTTTATTATCAAAGGAAGTTTCAGGATTGATTTCCACGATCCCTTTCTCTGGCAAAAAGTAGACTGATTCCATATCATAGGAAAATATTGGAACTGCAATCTCGTCTCTCTCTATCTCTCTATATTCACTGATCAGTGATTCTAATTCTTCCCTCCTTTTTCTTTTCTCCCTCTTAGGAAGGCAATTAGAGAAAGACGATATGTCTCCCAATTTTATATCCTTAACCTCTTCTCCTACCGTGGACGAAATTTCATCAAGAAAGTCCATTATTGCCCTATGTAGGGTGGCTTTACTAAATTCTTTCTTTACCTTCTTAACATCATCATTTAAGCAAAAATAAGCCAAAAACGAAAAATTATCAGTCTTATTTATCATTACTGGCATTTTATTATTTATCATAAGCACTATTGTTGATCCTTCTTCTGATCTCTCTATAACATACAACAAAAAACTGTAAGCATCCATTGTTTAGATAAGGAGTAGCACTGGAATTAAGCTTTATCTTAATAGGGGAGTAAAGTTAAGAAAATACGACAAAAAAGAGGATGAATATCCTTAAGGACCTTATATAAACAATTCTTTAGATGATAATCAATATTAACTACAGAGTTTGAGTTTTATGGACATTTATCGTCATGTCCGTAAAGCGAAACCCAATAGAATTACACAGCTTTTTTACGCATTGAAGACATCTAGAATGACTAGGTTTACTTAACGTATATATCTTATGATCTGTAACTACTGTTAGTTCCTGATATGTTTATCGTTTGCCTCTAAGGAGTTTTGTCCGTTCAATGTATTTTAGTCTCAATTGACTTTCTTCTCGCCCATAGACTAGTTGGTAGTACAATTACCTCCAGTATGGGATCAAGGAATTGGGTTCAAAGGCATGAATCCCTTCAGACATATATCGCCCACATCTTTCTGCACATCATCAGAGCTTTGTGTTCCTCATAAAATGGTAATCACTTTAAAGCCTTCTGTTACCCTATAATCTGAAACCGCTTCACGACTTCAATTCCTACTTAGCAAAACTAAGATTAGGTTATCAATGAGATGACCTCAATTGGAAGTTGGTGTAGTTCACCTAACAGACTATCAAAAACCTATAGTAGTAGGAATGGGTTATTATTAAAAAACTTTAGGATTTCATTTTAATTAAATTAAACATATATATTGAATTTAAAATTTTAAGAGTTCCGTCTTAATTCGATAAAAGAAAAATAAGCATAAATATCTATGTTTTGACTTCTATATATGAGTTATGTTCATGAATTAATACTTGGAACAACAAAAAGCCCTTTATTCTACGCTATTTCAGATCCATACAGATTAGTAGGCATGAGTGGTCACATTAACATTCTGGGAGTATATGATAAGGATAAGAAGAAGTATGTTGTTCCTTCAGAGGCTGAAAACTATGAAAACAAGTACTGGGCTTCACTAATTTATGAGGATACTTCAGGGAGATTAAACGCTTCAGAAGGATCCTTAGAGCTATCAATTATACCAAATTCGATTGACTATAAATTCAATAGTGAGGATGAGAAAGTTAAGTTTTCTATAACCTTTACCTTCTATTCGCACGCTTCTGGAAGTAAAATCAATATCATGAGCAAATTTGATGTTAAACCTGGAGTACTTGCAAAACCATTTTATGGTTCATTTTCCTCTTTTGCTGAACATATTGTAAAAGGTCATATTGTCCCGTATTTAAATAAATTAATTACATTTGGAATTGAGGTTAAGGAAATTAAAAGAATTAAAGGAGAATTAACTGAACTGATAGGAGAAATAAAGAATCTTCCAAAAGTTGTTGGAATAATCTCTATAAAAGGGGAAAACTTTAGTTTTGCCTCCTTTCTAGAAAATGGAGAATTAAAAGAGATGAGACTGCTTTACAATAAGGAATCAATAGTAGGAGGAGATAGTATAGTTAAATTGTTAAGTATTGGAGGTTCTGCTGAAATGATAGTTTATGAGATTCCTAAGGACGAAATTGTAACAAAAATATTAAAATAATTTAAATTTATTTCTAAATTAGTTGTAATATAGCTAAGCATTTAAAGCTTGATATAAAAATTTCTGTTATGAACGGTTCTAGAAGAATACTGAATAAAGCGTTAGGATTCATAGTTCTTTTAATTGTAATCCTTATTTCAGCAGCTGCCATTGTATACATTTTATCGCCAATTCTAAAGTTACCTGTCAGCTTTACCCTCATAATCTATTCTATCCTAATTTTAATAGGAGGAATAATATTAACAAACCTAGTTTCGAAATTAATCAAAAACGAGATTAGCCGGATTTTAGGACAAACAGCTAGCGGTACTTTAAACCTAGGGTTAAAAACTATCGGATATATCGTTACTATAATAGCAGCCATGTCCATTTTGAAGATAGGTATTACAAGTATTCTGTTTGGTGGAACAGTAACGGGAATTATCGCAGGCTTAGCCCTTGAGACTCCTCTGTCAAACGTCTTTAGTGGGATATTTCTAATGCTAAGTAGGCCATTCAGTATAGGAGATAGAGTGACAATAAGTACTTGGCAATATGGTCTTTTGGCACCAACTTATCCTCCTAAGTTCTCCTCAAATGATTTTTTGATACCAGGATATACTGGTAAAATAATTGATATTTCCCTAATGTATACGTCTTTACTAACTGATGAAAATGTTCTACTTAAGATACCGAGTAGCATAATGATACAAGCTGCAATATTCGTCCATAACGAGGAATATAGATTAGTAAGGACAAAATACGAAATACCTAAAACAATAGATCCTGATGAAGCAATACAAGAGATAAAGCTTAGTTTAAAAGGTCTTAATTTTCTTATTGGAGAGCCTTCTATAAAGGTATTGGACACTTCTCTAACTACTTACGTTATAGCAATAGATGCCTATTGCAAAGGACAGTATGAGGAACCTCCGAGAAGTGAAATAATTAAGAACGTAATTAAAACGGTTAATAAGATATCGGACGAGAAAGTTAAAACTTAGAGATTAATATCTTACATGTGACAAGAGAAATAGTTTTAGGTAATGGTTCTTTAACAGTTCTTTTAGATCCGCAGTATATGATTAAGGAGCTTTACTATCCATTAAGCACGGATAATCACCTTCATTCTGGAAGATTAGGTGTTTGGGTCGATGGAAGGTTTTCATGGTTTCATGACTTATCTCCAACTATTTCATATACAGAGGACACAGTAATCTCTAACGCTTATGCAGAGTTTAACGGCGTAAAATTTCAAATAAATGATGCAGTTGATATGGCATATAACATTCTTCTAAGAAAGGTAAATGTAGTTGGAGAAAGGGAAAGCAGAATATTTTTTCCTTGGGATTTCCATATAGACGGAACAGAATATGGCGATACGGCTCTCTTTGATCCTTCAATTGACGGTATAATTCACTATAAGAGAGATAAATGGTTCCTCTTTACTTGCGATCTTCCTACTTATCAGTATGCAACAGGATACAAAGAAGTAATGGGATATCAAGGCACATGGAAGGATTGTGAAGATGGACAGCTATCAGGTAATCCTATTGCCCAGGGATCTGTTGATTCAGCTATGAGTATAAAGTTGGACTCTGGGACAACATTTTACTGTTGGTTAATTGCAGGGGATAGCTATAATGATGTGAGAAGGATACATGATTACGTTCAGACTAGAACTCCTGAGAAGCTATTTAAGAGAACGGCCGACTTCTGGAAGGCTTGGATAGTAAAGGCTAAGGATTATGATCCCTTCGTTAGAAGAAGTCTTTTGACTATTTCAAGCTCTTGGCAAAAGAACGGAGCAATTCCAGCCTCGCTAGACACTGATATAGCAAGATTCAATAAGGATACTTATAACTACGTTTGGCATAGGGATGCAGCTTTTGCTTCGATAGCTCTTTCGTTACTTCATTATGAGGATTACAGTAGAAAATTCTTTGAGTATTCTGCTCCTCTCCTTTATAAGGGATTCCTATTTCAAAAGTATTCCGTAGACGGAAACTGGGGAAGCTCTTGGCTACCATGGACTACTGGATATATGCCAATACAAGAAGATGAGACAGCATTACTAATTTATGCATTATGGGTTCACTTTAATACGTTCTATGATGTAGAATTTATCAAGGACTTCTACGCTTCAGTGGTTAAGAATGCTGGAGATTTCCTTTCCTCATACATCGATGAAAAAACTGGTTTACCTTTACCTTCTTACGATCTATGGGAAGAGAGAAGAGGAATACACTTCTTTACATCTGCGGCAGTTTATGCTGGATTAGTTTCTGCAGCCAAATTCGCTGAGTTTTTTGGTGAGCACGATATAAAGGAAAAATACCTTTCTGTTGCTCAAGGAATACGAAAAGGATTAGATAGTTTCTTTAAGGAAGATCATTTCGCAAGGACCTTAGGCGAAAAGGGGTATGATACAACAATAGATTCCAGTACTGTTTTAGGAGCAACTTTGGTTTATGATCCCTTGGATCCTAGAGTTATAAGCAACAGAAAAACAGTGGAGAGTAGGTTAAACGTTAATGGGGGAATAGCTAGATATGAGAAGGATTGGTATCTAAGACAGGGAGATAGATCAAATCCATGGTTTATAACAACTCTTTGGGTTGCTCAACAACACATAGCTGAGGGAAATACAGAGAAGGCTAAACAATACATAGACTGGGTCAGGAGAAATTCCCTTCCTACTGGGATTATACCTGAGCAAATATCTCCGGATTTAAGATCCTATCCTTCAGTTTCACCCCTAATATGGAGCCACGCTGAGTTAATTAAAACGGAGTACTTCTTAAAGCATGGATTTTCAAAGTTCATCTAATTTTTTATTCTTAATCTCATACCATAATTTCTGGAGATTTTGCCTGAATTGATTGTAGTTCCAATCTTGCGTTATTCCCTTTAGCGCTAGTTCTAAACCTATTTTTGGTACGCCGTCTTCCAAAAGATCAATGAACTCTTTAAGTAGTTCCGAGGAAAGACCCATTATTTTATTTACTGCAAAGGGAAAAACATGTTTCTCTAAACAAAGGTATTTTTCAACAATTGGATCTTGAGTTCTAGATAATGATTCTTCTCCTCCATGCATAACTTCTCCACCTTCAAAAATATAGGAATGGTATCCCTTTTTTGAACCGATTAAGGTCAGTGATGTTTCGTTATAACTTCCCCTTAGCGTAAATGTAGGTATAGTAGTTTTATGAAAAACATTCATGTTCAAACTCATATTAACTCCTGAAATTGCAACTGATTTTTCTACTTTTTCTGATCTTGGACGTGCGTCAACGGAAAGTCCAGTCACTGTTACAAAAGATGAGTAGTCAGAAAAGAAAGAGCTTAAAGGTTTCATAAACTTTGTTCCATTAAATCTCTCAAATAGAGCGTTGGGATAATTCTTCCACATCCTTCCTATAACTTTTCCTGAAGCAATGCAAGCATCAGGATATCTTTCAAAAAAAGAGACATGATCCTCGACCCAGTTTTTACTTGGAATAGCGTCATCATCAGTAAATAAAGCTAAATCTCCGTCAACTTCGCTTAGAGCTTCATTTATAGCCTCCTCAAAAAGTCCGCCTCTTTGAATAATCTTCCTAACTCCATTTACATTAATGTCCTTTTTGAGAATAACAAGTGTTTCAAAGTCCTTATATGTCTGTTTCTTTAATGCGCTTATAGTTTCTCTTAAACTCTCTCTAGGTTTAGATGGTATTACAACAGTTACCTTCATAATGTAAAATGTGTGATCATGCGTAAATTTATCTTTATGTTAAGTTTGGAGGTGAAGAACATACTACTGAAGGTAGAGGTGGATAAAACCCTCTTCTGGGAAAAAGTGTTTCCACATAATTTTTCGTAAAATACGAGTTCAATCACAATAGACTTGGTTAAGTTATAAAATATCTAGAACTAGAGAGAAGCCTGTGAATTTCAAGACTCCCCTAACTGCTACAAAGTACGAGGTTAATGAAACTCTTCCACAAAGGGAAACCAAGTTACGGTAATGGAAGTTGAGCCTGGAGCATTGAAGTAGAAAGATCGACTGAAATACCACTGTAGTTCACGTGGTTAATACTTTTAACTCTTTACAAATTAAATATTTCATGGCTTGGCTCTCTGCAAGATCTGCTGAAAAAATGGTATATGGCCAACTTACAAAGCTTTCCACTGGTAAAACTCTCAGAGTGGAGAGCTTTAAGGGAGACAGGTGGATAGAAGTTAAGAAGATCTCAGAAGATGAATTTCTTGTGACTGAAAAGGGATATAATAACGTAACGTTCTCAGTAAACTTACCACAGTTAAGACAAACGCTCAAGAAGATCTTTGAAGATGAGTTTCCTAGAAGCCACCAGCTAAGGATAACGACAACTTCTTAGACCGTTTTTAATTTACTTTCATGGAAAAATAGTCTGCCGAAAATTTTTTAATATACAGAAATAGCTTAAATGTAGAATAAGAATGAAAGTAGGCGACTTGAAGCCCAGAAGCAATGCTACCTTAACAGTAAAGGTAGTTAGCGCTGGAGAAACAAAAAACGTAACAAATAGAGATGGTTCAGCTCATAGCGTTGCAGATTTTTTAGTTGGAGATGAAACAGGTTCTATCTTAATGAGTTTGTGGGATGACAATATCGGTAAAGTGAACGCTGGTGATGTTATAGATATAACCGATGGTTATGTAAGCGTTGTTAGAGGAAGTATGAGATTAACACTCGGAAGAAACGGAAAAATGCAGAAGAGCGATAAAACTATAGATAACGTTAACGCGCAAAATAACTTGTCTAACAAGACAGTTCAAGAGGAAAGAAGGGGCTTCGGAAGAAGAAGGTATTAAAATTACCTTGTAAGATTATTTATCTTTTTTGTTTTTTATTATGATTATTTTGTATTTATTTTGTTATGGACATTCAAAACTTAAATTATTTTCGTTTAAGTTAGGTGTATTAAAAACGAGAACTTACTTTTGATTACCTTTCCCATTTGTTCTCCAAAATTATGAGAAGTAAATTTTTTCTGCATTTTTAGTTAGAATCATATCCTTTACTAATTCCTTATTCTCTACAATTTCCCACTTTTCCATCTCGTCCAATACAACTTGCAATCCTTCAGAAAATAGCTTTGCAGATAGCCAAGCAACTTCAGGAATTCCAAAGACATCAGAGCCATACATAATTTTGTTTAGAGGTGAGATCTGCATGATCTCTCTTAATACGTCAATTCCACCAGTGGTTGCAAATGGAAACACTTGTGAGAGGTCAATATATACGGACGGAAAGATATAGCTCATCCAAGCTGTTTCCCTATGGTATGGAAAACCTGCATGGACAAAAACTATTTTTCCCTCATATTTCCTTACTAACTCTGTAAGATAAGATGGCCTAGTCAACTCCAGTTTTATATCTCTATCTCCTACTCCCGTGTGAACTTGAAATGGAACTCCTAAATCTTTCGCAATATCCATTGTTTTGCAGAAAAGATAGTCTCTAAATCCCTTGGCTCTTCTACCGTACCATTCTTTACTTTGATCTAGAAAATCCTTTTCTGCTTTTTCTTTAGAGCACTCCACTTTTAGTCCTGTTCTATAAGCAATAATACTCTTGAAACCAGCATAGTTTTCTTCCTTAACCTTTTTTCTAAGAGTCTCCTCAAAGATCTCTAAAGCTTTATCAAAAGGTATAGAGAGTAAGCTATCTATTAAGGTTTCTATTCTAAAAAGTAATTTATACTTTATTGGGATAACATCCTTTTCCCCAAAACCTTCATCTATTACAAATGCGTCAATCTTTGCGTCCTTAAACAGAAACAACTCATAATTTAAAGGATCGTCTCTTATCATCTTATTTCTAACCTCTAGAAAGTTATTTCCAAGAAGTTTCTTTAATCTGTTCCTAAGTAAAAGGTAAAATGGTCTCCAACTGTTCATTTCTAGAACATCTGCATTTATCTCCCCCTCTCTCCAAGATTCGGAAGAGGCCATCATAAATTCCTTCTCGCTTAAAACCTTCGCTGAAAACCAGTGGGCATGGGTGTCAATCATATATCATGATACACCTCATATTCCCAATCACTAACATAGCTCTCATATTCCTCAACTTCTGCCATCTTTACATTTATGAATTCGTCTACTATATTTCCTAGTTTTTCTCTAAGTCTAAAATCCTTTCTAAGTTCTTGTAGTGCTTCTCTCAAGTTTCTAGGCAAGTCCTCAATATCCCTTCTTTGGTATGCGTTCTCATTAACCGGATTTGGCGGCTTTAGTCCTCTTTCTATTCCATCTAGTCCTGCCATTATAAAAGCTGACGTTAGTAGATAAGGATTGACTGATGGATCCGGAACTCTAAATTCAACTCTCCTATCCACTGAGGTTAAGTTAGGGTAAGGGGTAGGAACTCTGAGCATTGCAGACTTGTTATTAGATCCATATGCAATTTTTGTTGGAGCCCAAGAAGAAGGAACAAGCCTTTTATATGAGTTTATTGTCGGAGCGGATATAGCAGTTAGAGCCTTTGCATGATCTATTATTCCTGCTATGAAATTATATGCTAATTCACTTAGGCCTAATGAATCACTCTGAGAGTAAAAAGAGTTTGATTCTCCTTTCCAAAAGCTAAGGTTTAAATGAAGCCCAGAACCAGCGAGCTTATTGAACGGTTTTGGCATAAAGTTTACATAAACCCCGTATTTCGAGGCGATCTTTTTGGCAGCTTGTTTAATGGTCACAAACTCATCGCTACTCTTCAGAGGATCTTTATGAAGAGGATCTATTTCATATTGCCCTGGTCCATACTCCTTTATTACTCTAAGAACATCAATTCCATTAGAACTTAAGGATTTTGTTAAATCTAAGATTACCGGATTTGCGTTAAAGGCAGTAGGATCAAAGCATTTTGCTTCATCCATTGGTTTCCCGTCTTTAACTAGGTAAAATTCAACCTCGAACGAACTCTTTACATCGTATCCAAACTCATCTCTTACCTTTTCTATAACCCTTTTCAATAGGCTTCTGGGGTCATATTCCCAAGGTAATCCTTTGTTATAAAGATCGCACATAACCATTGCAACAGGAGGGAAAACTGATACAGAATCCACGTCGGGTATAAGAAAGACATCATCATCATGAGGCCCAAATGAACCAAAAGGAGAAATTGAATCCATCGGAGTAAAACTCATCATTGCCTTTGTTAGACCTATTCCAGACTTAACCATCTCATCAACGTAATCTACATAAGCCCCCTTTGATCTGATACGGCCATCCAGTCCTACCCACACAAAGTTAAGTAGTTCTACATTCTTATCTTTTAGAGTTTGTTCAAGCGACACATTATATTTTCTCACAGAGAAAATAAATACCTTTAGGATAACGCATTACGAATCCTTTACCCTTTGATAAGAAATAGATCAGTGAGCTACTCTCCCTTGAAGTCCCTTAGATGATAGAGGTGCAGGATTTTGAACTCCTTTATCTTTATCCTCTAATTTCGAATTGTTTTATAGGTAAAGGAAAGAAGTCGTATTCGTACTTTTTTCCTTTGGAAAATTTGCTTGTCTCTCTAGGAATCTCTATAGCGATTCAAAAATGCTGTAGGAATTTTCGTACTACTTGAGAATAGAGTTTTGATGTTCTTTCCCCTGTCTAAGATAAGTCCATCTGTCCTACCTCTGTCTTGCTTAATCCCTTTCCATTTCGTTCATAGAAGCAGATTGGTTCCCACCGCAGTGTGTTATATATCTTACACGCTAACTGGGCTTTTAACGCTCCTGAAATTGAATCGTTAGCATAAGATCTAAAACGGGATACTGCAGTGGGTATCTTGTTAAATGGATAAGCATCGAATAATCAAAGAAGTTTTGTATTCATACTTTTCATCTCCGCTCTAAGGGTTAGGTTTTCAATTATAAGGAGGCTATCTATCCCTACTCTACGACAATCCTTAGATCCTTTATCCTCAAAGAGATAAAACTCTTTAACAACAAAAATTAAAACATTGAGTTAAAAGATAAATGTCTCTATTTTTACTTAATAAAACGTTTAACAACAAACTTTTACACTCTCTAAATAGTCTATATATATGTCTTTAGACGTTAGGGAATTGGCCAAAAATCTCTTAGATCAAGCTAAAGAAATTGAACCAAAGGTCATCAGCATCAGACGAATCATTCATGAGACCCCAGAACTTGCATATCAAGAGAACAATACAGCCTCCCTAGTGGAGAATGAATTAAAACGCCTCGGGATAGATGTAAAAAGGGGCGTTGGTCTTCCCACAGCTGTTATTGGAGAACTTGATACTGGAAAAGAAGGCAAAACTGTAGCTCTTAGGGCTGATATGGATGCTCTTCCTATAGAGGAAATGACAGATCTTCCCTTCAAGTCAAAAGTAAAAGGCATTATGCATGCTTGTGGACATGACACTCACGTCGCTATGCTTTTAGGAGCTGCAGAACTAATATCCAGAAACAAAGATCTGCTATCAGGAAAGGTAAAATTTATATTTCAACCAGCGGAAGAGGAGGGAAGTATTGGAGGAGCAAAACCCTTAATAGAAGCTGGTGTGTTAAATGACGTTGATTATGTATTTGGTTTACATGTATCTAATTCTTACCCCTCAAAAGCGTTCATAACTAGAAAAGGGGCTTTTATGGCTATTCCAGATTCATTCAAGATAATTATAAGAGGAAAAAGCGGTCATGCTTCAGCTCCTCATAACACTGTTGATCCAGTCTTTATCTCTGCACAAATAGTAACCGCTCTTCAAGCGGTGAGAAGCAGGATAACTGATCCTGTTCAACCATTTGTTTTATCGATAACGACTATTCACGCTGGAACTAAGGATAATATTATCCCAGATGAAGCGATTATGGAAGGAACTATAAGGAGTCTAGACTATAAGGTAAGGGAAAAGGCCATTACTTATACGAAGAAAATAGTGGAGTCCATCTGCACGGGATTTGACGCTAAATGCGAAGTGACTTTTAGTCAGGATGTCTATCCCTTAACAGTCAATCATCCTGAAGTCACTGATGAAGTCATGGATCATTTAAAGCATATACCAGGTTCAGTGGTTCTTGAAGGAGATCCAATCTTAGGAGCAGAAGACTTCTCTAGATATCTGCAGGTTAAGCCTGGTACTTTTATTTTTTTAGGAACTAGAAATGAGAATACAGGGTCTATTCATCCGAATCATAGCTCAAAGTTTACAGTCGACGAAGACGTGTTGAAATATGGAAGTACGGCATTGGCCCTATTAGCGATAGCATTTTCAAGAAAGAAGTGAAAATTTTGAATTCATCTTAATTTTTTTCTTGCATTGTTCTTCTAGAAGTTATATTTTGTTATTTTTATGACAACGTAAATACAATTCCCTTTAGGAGGGATAGATGATTAATGATTACAATAAATTTAATAGTTTGCAGCAAAGAGGTAAAAAATCATTTATAATAGAGCTATCTTAAAATTTCAGTTAATACCTCATCTGATGGTATCTCATAGACAGTTAGTTCAGTTATACCTGAGAACGAATATAGCTTAAGTAATGCGTCTCCATTACTAGACTCCACCTCTTCACTATACAATTTAGCGTCCTTAATCTCACCTCTTTCAAGCCAAGCTGCAAATTTAAATTTCTCTCCTTTTAAGGAAATTGCGCCTGTAATTTTCTGCTTATTTATTTCCTTTAATATCTCTGATAATTCTCCTCTGATCTTTGTAATTTCCTTCATTGTTAGCTTAGGACATCGTATATGAGTTAAATAGGGAACAATGTGTCCTTTAACTAAATGTTCTTCAAATGACGTATACTTGCCAAAAAAAAGTCTACCTAAAATACCTTGTTTAATATTGAATTCCACGTTTACTGTTAGCCTTGTTTTCTCTTGTAAAGGCTTTAAGATAAAAAGAATTCTAAATTGATATTTTTTGTCGTCTGATACTCCTTTATACTCTATTGAATTAGGAGAAATCATTGGAATATCCATAATACCCTGAGAACCTTCGACTTTATCCGACTTTGTTCCAACAACAATTCCAATCCAGTATTTATCGTCAGTTTTAACTATACTTTGAGGAGGTGAACGTTCCCCTTTGTTATCTTGAATTCCTAGTATAGAAATATGGCCCGTCATTCCAGAAAACTTAAATGGATCGGCTATTATTTGCATAACTGTACTTTTGTCTTCTGAAATGGTTATTTCTTCAGAATAGGTCATAATAAGTTATAACTAAAGTTTATAGTATATATTTTTTCCTTTAAAATAAGTTTGATATACCTTTCAGTCAATAAGTATTAAAATTCTCTTAGTAATAATAAAAATGAATTCCAAGACTTCTTTCATGATCCTTTCTTCTTAGACAATATAGACTATACTTTAGCCCCCTTATTACTCATCGATACTTTCATCGTTAATGTATCCTTGATGCTCTCATGAACCTCCTTACCATCAACTGTTATCCCATCAAGGGCATAGAGGTTTGTATCAAGACCAATAGGGTAAACTGTAGTTGTCAACGGTAGTTCCTTTTAAACGCC
>NZ_JFZT01000060.1 GCF_000632495.1 Candidatus Acidianus copahuensis
CCTAGTATAGAAATATGGCCCGTCATTCCAGAAAACTTAAATGGATCGGCTATTATTTGCATAACTGTACTTTTGTCTTCTGAAATGGTTATTTCTTCAGAATAGGTCATAATAAGTTATAACTAAAGTTTATAGTATATATTTTTTCCTTTAAAATAAGTTTGATATACCTTTCAGTCAATAAGTATTAAAATTCTCTTAGTAATAATAAAAATGAATTCCAAGACTTCTTTCATGATCCTTTCTTCTTAGACAATATAGACTATACTTTAGCCCCCTTATTACTCATCGATACTTTCATCGTTAATGTATCCTTGATGCTCTCATGAACCTCCTTACCATCAACTGTTATCCCATCAAGGGCATAGAGGTTTGTATCAAGATCAATAGGGTAAACTGTAGTTGTCAACTGTAGTTCCTTTTTAAACGCCAATAGGAATGATAATAACTGAAAGGATCTATGACAACTACTCAAGCCTCGCCTTTTAAGGCGGGGTTATTTTTTAAAAGCTTTGATCTATGTGGTATCTTATATGTCCTCCGATGAAGGGGTACTAACCAGGACAATAATCCTAAGAGAGGATATGTGTCGACCCTTCAAAAGAAATATCCAGCATGGAGGTCTCTAAAGAGGGTGTTGTTAAGGATAGTCGCTGTGCACCAGAATATACACGATGATCTTGTTGATTGGGCTAGGAAAGAAGCTATCAGGGTTATAAACTACGCTAAACGGTTAGGTAAGGACACAATAATACTAGAGGACTTAAACGGGCTCAACGAGAGACAACCTGATCTGAAGAAGTCTTGGAGGGAGAGGTTTCAATACATGGCTTACCGTACTCTTCAGTTTTGGATATCTTGGGAAGGGTTTAAGCACGGTATAGCTGTGGTTACTGTACCACCACACTATACTTCAACTCATTGCCCTTACGACGGTGAAGAAATGGTTGAGGTTGGACACAGACTCTTTAAGTGTAAGAAGTGTGGTTTTCAAGCTGATAGGGATTCTATTGCAGTTTTAAACTTATT
>NZ_JFZT01000061.1 GCF_000632495.1 Candidatus Acidianus copahuensis
AATAAAAGATAGAAAAAGTTATAAGCTTTTACTATAATATTTTCTATATAAAGGTGCTTAAAATGGATGTAAAAATGTTAAATAAGTTTATACTTATTTCCTCATCAGTGTTTTACTCAATTAATATTATACTTTCCATTTCACTTTATACAGTATTAACAATTACATCATACAGTATTAACAATTACATCCTTACCAATAGCGAATATAGTTCTAAGATCAGTTTTAATATCTGTTCCTCTCATATCAGGCGTTTTCAACGCCCTAATTCTTGGAATGATCTCTATGAGCTTAAGATATGCAGAATACTACGGAATAGCTAAATCTAGTTTAGCGATAGCAATATACTTGGGGTACTTCTTCGCCTTTAGACCAGCTAACTATATTGCCTATATCATGTTTGCAATTATTGCACTATGTATAATACAAATAGGTGATCTAATGATCTATGCTAAACTACAGAAGGAAATGTTTGGATGAGAAGCGTGATTTTCTTGTTATTAAAAATAAAAATAAAAGGAGAGGAAATTCTTCCCTCTCAGATTAAGGGGAAGATGGCTTACGAGAAAAACGCTGTGCTTATAGCTAAAACGCCTGCTAGAGTGTTGTTTGTAGACTTTGTAGGTCAATGCTGTTTAGGATCGTATTCTCCTCCGCCTTTCCTCTCTAGCAAGATGTTCTATTACGAAATAATCTACATTCCAGAGGAATACTCAAAGTATTTGCCATGCATAGCTCTTGAAGTAGAAAAATCTCTGAATCCACTATATAGGAATAAGAGATTGTATTGCGATGGCGAAATAACCGTGCTGATCGAAAAATGAATTTACAAGATTTACTTTCATGCAATGACATTAGGCTTAATAAAAACGACGAGGTGCTAGTAACAGTTGATAACGTGAAATTAATTTTTACCTTTTCCATCAATTTTTCTCTAATCACTGAAATCATATTAAAATGTAAGAACTATAAGAGTAATTGCAGAATAATAATAGATACTAGAACAGAAAAGGTAATAGCTATTGAGACACAAGGGTTTAAGGAAGAGAAGATAAAGAAAGTAATTTCGGAGTGCTTTAGGGAAAAAGGTATTCTTTATAAACAAATTTAATTTTGTAATAAATATTAAATTATATTATGGATTATATCGCACTTCTCTTTTCCTTAAATGCTTATGTTGGTTTCACGGAGTATATGGATTTCTTGGTTTAGCCTTTCTGCTTCAAGCAGACATAGTCTTGTTTGAGGTAAGTATATATACTCAGCCTCCAAGATCTGAAGGTAGTTCATGATTCATAAGAGATGAAATATTAAGTTAAACTAGAATCAGCTAGCATAACTAATTTCTAGCTTAGAAAAGGCCTCTGCAAAGCGTAAGGTGATCTTTTACACGATCACATAAGTTTA
This sequence comes from Candidatus Acidianus copahuensis, assembly GCF_000632495.1. Taxonomy (GTDB): domain Archaea; phylum Thermoproteota; class Thermoprotei_A; order Sulfolobales; family Sulfolobaceae; genus Acidianus; species Acidianus copahuensis. The sequence goes on from NZ_JFZT01000061.1 coordinate 1,408, forward strand.
TCCTGCGCTTACCTCCGAGTTCTTTCTTACTTTTCAATTTGTCACTTGAAGATCTCATTTTATCATGTAAAGGGAGAAGTTTTTGAAAACGTTTTTAACTTTACTATGAAAACTTTTCTGCTTATTTAATTCAATTTTAAATAGATTCTTAAATCATACATTTAATTTTTCTCTAATTCCCTTATCTATTTCATCTCCTATTTCTCTTGATCTCTTAAATGCTGCCTCTATTGTTTCCATTAACGCGGATTTTACTCCTTCTCTTTCTAGAATGGCCAGACCTCTTATTGTTGTTCCTGCTGGAGTAGTTACTTCGTCTCTTAAATTGGAGGGATGATATGCCTTTGCCTTTAACATATTTGCAGTGCCTTTCATCACGTCCAATACGGCATGATACGCTAGATCTCTTGGAATTCCTACAGAAACTCCTCCCATTACTAGAGCATCTATAATCTCTGCAAGGAATGCCGGTCCGCTACCTACAAGAGCAGTCCATGCATCTATGAGTTCCTCTTGAACCCAATAGACCTTACCGAAACTTTCTAAAATCTCTGTTACTAATGAATCTTCTTCTCCCGCTACAGCAGTACTAGACTCTAGAATTGAGGCATTTATGTTAGGCATTGCTCTAAAGACCTTGGTTTTTGTTATTCTCGTAAGCGTAGATAGCTTAACTCCTGCCATGACAGAAACCACAGTTTTTCCTTCCCAACTTTTTACTTGAGAAACCACTGAAGGGAAATGGTACGGTTTCACGCTTAATATAACAACGTCTGATCCTTTTACTGCATAGCTATTGTCTGTTGTTGTTTCTATACCTAGATCCTTGATTCTCGCCAAAGTTTCTTTACTTCTAGCAGTTGCTATTACTTCGTATTTTCCTATTATCGACTTAATAATTGATGTTCCTATTTTTCCAGAACCGACTACAGCTATTTTCAACATACAAGATTTGTTCGAAAAGAAAATAATGAGTTTTGAGTCAGTTTATTTTGATCCGCATTAATGAAAAGAAATCTCTTCTTAAATCACTTCGATATGGATTAAAGCTGAGTTAGTTCCTCCATTTTTATAGGTGTTCTTCTAAACTTTTTCCTTGTAGCCTTTTCTATTGCAATGAAAACTGAACTTAACGCACCTGTAGTTCCACTTTCTCCTACTCCCCTACTCCCTGTTGCTACAGGAGATGGAACTTCCACTTCCTCTAATTCAACGTTAAAAGCCTGTGTTGAGTCAGCAACTCCTGCGTCCGCTATAGATGAGAATAAAGGATTTCCTTGTTTATCGTATTCAGAACTTTCCCATAATACTTGAGATACACCCTGAAGGATTCCACCCATTAGTTGCCCCTCCACTTCTTCCTTAACAAGAACTTTACCAACGTCTTCTATAGCGTAATAAAATGGGACTCTCACTATACCCCTGTCATCAACGTCAACTACAGCTACATGAGCTCCAGGTGAAAATACGTCTTCTGACCTGTAGAATACATCTACCTCAATATTAGACTGCGTAATATCTTTTACTTTTTTCCTTATCTCTTGACAGGCTGTTAGTACCGCTGATCCTCCCATCGTACCTCCTCTCGAACCAAAACTTCCAATTCCCTCTTTTAGGTTTTCTGTATCATTAGTATATACCTCTATTTTATCCATTGGAATTCCAAGAGCTTGTGACGCAATTCTAGAGTATGTTTCTTCATATGCCTGTCCATGAGGTCCAGTTCCAACATATATTTTTACTCTTCCGTTATTTATCTTTACTTTGGCCCCCTCTCCAGGAGATAACCTTACCTGTTCGCTAGTCAGTACTAGTGAAACTCCCTTTTCTCTGAATTTTTCCTTCATTTTATTAAAAACCTGTTTTGCCTTTGAGAAAACTAGTGAGTATCCTGCAGGATCATACTTAAGACCTAGTGGTGTAATATACCCCGTGTCTGGAACTAGATTTCTTTCTCGTACGTAAATTGAATCCTTTCCTATAACCTCAGAGAAATCCTCAACTAGAGTCTCAAGGATAAGGGCTGCCTCTGGTCTTCCTGCGCCTCTATATGGCCCAGTTGGTGGAAGATTTGTAAACACACCTAAAGACCTTACTCTGGCAAACCTCATTTTGTAAGGGCCTGTAAGAAGGGATGCAATGAACGCTGCAGTTGTTGTATTTCGAGTATAGTTAAACGCTCCTAGATCGTTCCATATTGTTCCTTCAATTCCTAAAATTTCTCCATCTCTATTACCGTAAAGTTTAACTTTTGATTTTACTCCTCTGCCTATTGTTGGATTTGTTAGATGTTCCCTCCTGGTCTCGATCCATTTAACAGGTCTCTTCACTTTCATAGATGCTATACTTGCTAGGATATATTCTGGGTAGGACGGAACCTTATTCCCAAATCCTCCTCCTACGTTATACGCCTTTACTATAATTTTTTCAGGATTTAGACCTAAAGATTCACTTAAATCATCCCTTATTCTAAATGCGGATTGGAAGGAACCAGTTACGTGTAATACTTCTCCGTCCCAATAAACAATTATTCCCTTAGGCTCAATTGGGTTAGAGATGATCCTTGTCTGTTCCATCTCCCTTTCTACTACGATTTCTGCTTTTTCCTTTGCTGATATTTCACCTCCTTCTAGCACTTTATCAGTTGAAATATTACTCTTAGTATTAGGATGAATAGGTTCGTTTTGGAGGGAATCGTCTATACTAATCGACGGTCTTAGCTCTTCGTAGTCTATACCTACCTCTTCCGCTATATCTTCTCCTTCATACCTATCTTCACTCAAAAATGCCAAAACTGGTTGACCTACGAAATTCACTCTTCCATCAGCTAGAACTGGCATTTTGACTATATTTCCAGACTTTAAAGTGTAGGGATCTGCGCTGACCGGCATATATATCTTTACATCGTCCCATGTCAATGTAAGGAGGGACCTTGAAGGCAATGATATGTCATTAATTTCCCCTCTAGCTATGCTTGACCTTACTACGTAGAGGTATACGACGTCCTTAACTTCTATATCATCAACGTATTTTCCCTTTCCTAGGATCTTAGGTAAATCATCCCGTATCATGAAGTCAATAATGATATTAAACTTAAAAGTAAATCCTCAAACTTGTTAAATGTAAAGTTTTTTAAAAAAATTATTCTGGAGGTATTTCCTTGAAAACAAGGTTCATCTCTATTCCTTTCCTGGAGTTCATATATTTTGCTAGAAAATATATTCCTATTCCTGATCCATACATGGCTATTAATGATACAAACGTTAAGAGATTTACAGGTAAAAGCACAGGATTATTCCATGTAATAAGTAATGAGTATACTAGAAATCCAAAAACAGAGAAACCAATTAAGGAGACCAGCGGAATTCCCATTATCTTTGTTTTACTTGCAGAAACTCTCCTATACATATCCTTTTTTATGAATGGCATTAGAGCTGTAGTTAGAGCAAATACAGCATATCCGACTTGAAAAACTACTGTCACATCTACTATGGATATTTCAGGAACAAACGCATACAGCAGAACTCCAATTAACCCGACAACAAAAGTTAATAAGGTAGCTTTTACAGGTATGTGAAGTTTATCGTTAACATCTGCAAAACTCTCAGGCATTATCCTGTCAAAAGACCAAGAGAATAGGTATCTAGTTAGCGATATAACGAGAGGAGGATTACTGTAAAAGTTAGGTAACCAAAAAGCTATCCACATTAGAACGAAAACTATTAGGCTATGATTAACCAATAGTGCGAAGAATGGAGTAAATGGACCTATTGAAGACAAGGAATTATATACAGTGTCGTTCAAAGAATTGCTGGAAATGTAGGACCAACTTACTAGGAACTTTTCACCAAAAGCGTGTATGTTCAAGAATGTAAATAAAATATAATATATTCCGATAAAGATAACTGAAATTATTATAGATAGAAGTGAGTTAAACTTAACTTTTTTCATTTCACCGCTCCAAGAAGCTGGAAGATTATACCATGTAAAGTAATACCACACTACTGGTATCGCGATAAGAGAAGCTTGAAGTTCAGGAAGGAAGGAAAGACCTTTTGAACTCGCGTATGTTATTACGCTAGAATATGCGTCGTGTAAGCCAGTGAAAGAGGAAAGGGCCGATGAGAAACTCGAGGGAGTTATCATCGCTAATACAATAAAAGTAATTAATGTTGTTATAATTGATATTATTCCAGTTATAGCTATAAATTTCCAGCCGTATTTTCCTAGAACGGCAATGAAGGCTGAAAGTACGAGAACTATTATGCCAACTATAACGCTTCCTATATTACTGCCAAAAAAATTGCCAAAATTAATCAGGAATGTATTTGAAGAGTAAAGCCCAATTCCTGTAAACAAATAAGCAAACCATTGAGCCGCTAAATAACTATATAGGCCTAGAGATAAGGAGAAAGCAATCCATAAAGCCCAGTAGTTAGTAAATCCCACTAAGGGATGAGATGATCTAGCGTTAAATACGTAATCTCCCCCAGCCCTTGGAGTTGAAATTGAGGCCAAATAAAAGAGAAACGCCATCCCCATAGTAGGGACTAAAGATATTAGGTAGGATAATGTCCAATTAGCCCCTGGGGCAAGATAAAGCCATTCAACTATTAAAATAGGTATTCCTCCTGTAACTAGACCAAAAGTTGCAAAAAAAGATGCCCATGGACTTACTTCTCTAACAAGACCAGATGATTGCCTAATAAAGACAGATTGAGAAGTATCTGTATTTTCTTTTCCCATCTCTCGGTCTCGATCTTCTTTGACTTATTAAATTTTTCTTTAAACATTATTACGTCCGTAGTAAAATTTTTTCTTTTTGATAGAACAAAAGATTACTTAATTAATCCTTCCTTTAAATCTTTAACTCAAGAATATAAATCCAGTAATGCTGATTAACCTTTTGAATTCATTTTCTTTAGAAGAGTTTGATGAATAATAGCCATGATAACACCTGCGATTAGAGTGTATACTCCTATCATGTTCACACTACTATATACTCCATATCCCATCAAAAAAGATGCAGATATTCCTAAAAGGATATCTAACAAACCAGACCTGTAGTTTTTCTTTGCAAAAAATGGATAAACCGCAGATACTATAACATGAGACACATATAAAGATATCAAGGAGGAAGCCGTTGTTAGGTCATAAACCTCAAAGTAATTTCCAGTAGTTCCAGCGATCAAGTTAATGGTTAAGAAGAAGACTGCAATTACCAGTATAGATAAAATCATATTCCTATTCAGCATAGTGAATGTAAGTCTTGACAGAGCCACGTATGCAGCTGTTACTGATCCTATTAGGCTATTTATTGTCAGTATGAAGAAGATTAAGGAGAAATCGTAACCCATCAATTTTTGTGATATGTAAAAACCAGGATAATCTGTTATCGATAACAGCGAACTAACTCCTTGATTACTGAATCCTGCGAACGCTATCTCAAAATATGATGCGAATATTATTGCTACTGCAGCAATCCAGTAAGCAATCGCATATGATTTTCCCACTGTTTTTCCTCTGCCCTTAGCTTCATAGCCTAAAAAGAAGGAAGCACCGCCTCCAGCCAAAGTGAAGCCAACTGCCAAGGATCCGGAAATAAAGTTTGTGGGATTCACAGAAAGCTGAAAAGGGCTTCCAGAAATACCAGTAATACTTAATACCTTAATTCCAAGAATTATTAAAAGTGTGATTTCCAATATTGTAGATATAAAAGTGTAAAATAGAGGAGGCTTTGCTCCTGTTAACAGCAGGAGAGTCAGAGCTATTGGTATTGATATCTCAATCAAGGAAAGATAGAATATAGGAAGCTGAAACTCAGAAGGCAAAACAATTCCTACAAGGTAAGTTGTAGCTGAGGGTAAGTATATAGCGTAGCTTATCCAGTAAAACCAGCCAGCTAGACTACCTACCATTTGACCCTTCGCAGACTTAGCAAAGTCGTATATCCCGCCTGTAGTTCCAATAATTTTCGAATACCTATAACCTATTAAAACCCACAAAAAATATATCAATGAACCTACAATGGATGCTAGAAAGGTTGAGGCATAAGAATCATAAAGAGCATAAGTTAAGTAAGCTGAGGCTGAACCTAAAGGCGCTATTGAAGAGAGGGATTGGGCATATATCAAGTAAGATGGAAGGGATTCCTCTCTCGGATTCAACTTATCTGAGAGCTTTCTAAACATAAATGTCTTTAGCTCAAAGAAATGTTATAAATCTAACTATATGGATAAGCTATCCAGCCGTTTAAAAACTAAAACCACTTCAATACGCTTTCTAGAAATACCGTGAACGCATAGTAATTTATATCATAAACAACTTCGGCATTCCATTCTTTTTTCCTTACATGACCTGGACCAACGTAGTCAACTATTGACAGACCTCTACTTTCGCAATCGCAATTTTCTACATTGACGTTTTCCTGTCTTACATCTACAGCTATGTCCTTGTCGAGGGCAACTGCGGTTGTAATAACGTCAGGGTGAGGGTTTCCCCTCATTCCTTGCATCTTAGACGAAAATTGCCTATAAAATGAATACATATCTTTGTAAAGGGAAGATAGCATTGTCCCTAATGTCGATAACCTATCAAAAGTATCTTGATCTATTGCATTTTTTACTGCAACTTCCCAAGGAACCAGAGTTATTTTCTTCTTAAATGCATTCATTACTATTTTTGCTGCATCTGGATCGACCCAGAAATTATATTCAGCTACAGGTGTGATATTCCCTCTAGCATAAACCGCTCCTCCCATTATATATACTCTCTTAATTCTCTGAACAACGCTAGGATCTCTAAGATAGGCCAGCGCTAAATTGGTAAGCGGAGAAATTGCTAAAAATTCTATTTCATATTTTTTACTCAAATTTATAATAGCTGTAGACGCATCTTCTTCGCCTAGAAAAGATGTATTTTTAACAAGGGGAGAAATTTCTCCTAAACCAGATCTGCCATGTACTTCTTCTACGGTTTTAAAGTCCTTAATGAGCGGTCTACTAGATCCTTTATATACTTTTAGATCTTCTATGTCTATACCATTATCTCTCAAAAAATTAATAGCCCAGAGCGCATTATTTACTTCCGTTTCAAATTCTACGTTTCCTTCAACTACAGTTAATGCATGAACCTTAACTCCTTTTGCTAATAGGGATATTAAGCTTAAAATGTCATCCTCTGCTGTATCGCAATCTATTATAAAATGTCTTTCAGGCATAAGTATATTAAGAGAGGTTAAAGTAAAGCTTTACTGAGAATAGATTGAAGATGTTTTATAGTTGTCTAAGTTTTAAGATACAAATTAATCGAACTCCTTCCATACCTTTTCATCCTACCATATAATACTTTTATAATTTCGTAAACGTCAGTAAGTCAAGGTAAAGTAATATGATCGTTTTGAATATTACTTAGATATCTTTCTGTTTAGCGTTGTAGTTCCCAGCTAGGTTTCCATGTAGCCCTTGTATCTCCTTACAAATTCATCATAACTTCCGAGGTCAGCTATTGGTGTTACATATCCGATTTTGATCACTCTTTCCTTTCCCAGCTTCCATGGTTCGTGGACAAGAGGTCCTTCCACATCTCTCAGTTCTTCTACCCATTTTTTAATGTATTCTCCCCTTGGATCAATTCTCTTACCTTGTTCAACGATATTAAATTTTCGTAGCGGTCTCATGTCAGTGCCAACTCCTGCAATCCACTGCCAATTACCTAAATTTATAACGAAGTCTCCATCAAGTAAGTTCTTCATAAAATACTCCATCCCCTTTCTCCAGTCAATTAGTAGAACCTTAGTCAAAAAATATGAAGTAAGTAATCTTAACTTATTTTCCATAAGCCCGGTAACGTTCAATTCCCTCATCCCAGCGTCTACGATTGGATATCCTGTCTTTCCTTCCGTCCAAGCCTTAAAGATCTCTTCTTTATTTTCCCATATTTCCTTCCTTCTAATCCCATTGATTAGAGAGAAGTCAGACGTGTACAGTTGATAATAGAAATCCCTCCAACAAAGCTGTCTCCTAAACTCCTCGTTAACTTTTGCGTGAAACGCTGTCCTTGTGGATAGTAACCCTATTTTAAAGAAATGGGAAAGACCGGATCTTCTTTCCGGATATTCGTCGTCCTTAAACTCCTCAAGTTTTTGGAGAGCGTAATCTTCAGAAGCTGGAGGGATCTTAAATCCCTTAAAGAGTTCAGGAGGCTCATTGCCTTCTCCTATAAAATTACCGCTGGCTCTAGGCTTAACCCTTTCCTTTTCCACATTTTTCCACTTAATGTAATATGGTGTAAAAATCCTATAGACGGGTAGTTCACCTCTTTCTACTAACACGTGATCTTTGAAGTGAAGACACTTTACGGTTCTGCATATTTCAGAATCACGTCTACTAGCATAGAAACCGTAATCTCTATTAAAAAACAAATAATCTGAATTTATATTTTTGTAAAATTCATGAATTAAATTTACTGGATTACCATAAAGTATTGTTAGAGGAATTTCTTTCCTTAAGGATTTTATAGCTTCAAGGTAGAACTGTGCCCTTCTAGGTGACGTATCTTCTCTAAACATAATGTTTGGATCTATAACCAAAACAGGAAATACCTTTTCACACCTTTCAGATGCCTCTGATAAAGCTGTATTGTCATGTATTCGTAAATCCCTTCTAAACCAGAATACACACTTCATAAACCTCATCCATCCTGTAGTAAAGTTTTCTGCATTAGGTGGTTATTTCTAGTTAAGAATTTTGAGTAAGGAGAATTTAACGAGATATAATTTTCAGCGGGTAAAAAGAACAAGGAAAGAAAGGAATCGAGCATAGAAGGACTCGAAAAATCTACGTCTAGTCAAATAAGATGTTCATAAGTAACTCAACCCTTGTAGGGTCATAGGTTTCCTCTCAGAAAAGTCTCTGATCATCCCTTGGACAAATAGAACTAAGAGAATAACCCATTTAGCGGACTTAAGAAAATTCTAGAATGCAAAACTCAATGATGTTCTTTGTTTAGCGATTTGCGAACAGAACTCGTCTCCCCTAATAAAACAGTTATTTTTCTCAATTGAAAGAAAAAATTCTTGATACTTATATTCTAAATTCCATTCTATATCATTATAACTATTGAGTTTTAACACAGCTTAATTTAAATGCTATTTAATTAAGGAAGTTCCAGTTTAATAAAATATTTGGATTGATATAATTTTTACATACTTCAACCACCTTAGCTTTTAAAAAAACAAGTAAATAGCTTTAAAAGCTGAACATTACAAGTCTGCTTTGACCTTAGTGAATAAAATATTATATTTCCTTATTCCTTACATCACCCTATCAACTTTTAATTATGAATTTGCTAAAGAAGCAGTTACCTATTCAACTCCATTCGTCTTTAACTTAATTAGATATATTACTTCAGCAATAATTTTCCTCGTATTAGGAGGAAAGCTAATCCTTAGTAAAGACATTTTGTTCCTTTCAGCTATGACGACGACAAGTTCTGTACTATGGGCTTATGGGCTTCTTTACGTTTCACCAGCAGAAAGTGCTGTACTCAGCTATTCAATGCCATTATTTGCTATTCCAATAGCTCTGCTTATTGTCAAGGAAAATCCCTCGCCATATGAACTTCTAGGTCTCGGAATTGGATTCTCAGGGATACTAATTTACTCTATACCTTTAATGAAAGGTTCGATCGGTCTTGGAGCTCTTATAACCGTTGTAAACGCAATCTTCTGGGCCGGCTTCACAGTTTACTATAGAAAATTGAAGGATAAAGATCCATATGATATTAATGCTTCTCAGTTCATCTTAGGATCTCTTCTCCTCCTACCATTTGCTCCAATCGGTTTTGGAATAAAACTCAATACTTTCTTCATAGATGGCATTGCTTACACTTCAATTATTGGAGGAGCGTTATCTTTCTTCCTTTGGAATATGTTAGCTAAACTAGAGAGAGTTGCTAAGCTAACAGTAATGACTTTTTCCGTACCAATCTTCTCAACTATTATCCAGAGCATTGAAACATATGACCTCCCTCAATTATCGCAAGTTTTAGGAATATCAGTAATGTTCACCGGAATTCTTATCTCGAGATTAGGTAAAGGGATAAAGAAAAAATTCCAAGCTAAGAGAAATAAAATATTGCTTCAAGAAAAATAATTTCTTTACCTTATATACTATTTTATTATAACTCTTTTAGACTTTCCCTCATACCTTGGCAGGCTTCCTAACTGGACAAATTCTACCTCTGGAGTTACGAAAGCTACTCCCTGCACCTCGGAAGCTATCTTCTTTTTTAGAATCTCACTAGGTTCCTTCACCTCCAGTAGTATCAATAATTTCTGAGGATCCCTGGTAACCACTATTTGATGTTCTATAACTTCAGGATGAGATATAATTACACTACTTATCGCAGAGGGATAGAGTTTAACTCCCTTATAAAATATAACATCATCGGTTCTTCCTTTCAAGATAGAGATCTTGGGAAAGGCTATATCATCGTCACTTTCATTTAATCTAGTTATATCTCTTGTCCTATATCTAAGTAGAGGCATACCTTCTCTGCTTAAGTGAGTTATTACCATCTCTCCTTCCTCTCCTTCTCCTACGTTCTCTCCAGTCTCAGGATCAATAATCTCCACATAGAAGTGATCTGTCCATATATGGAGATACTCATGGTTATCATTAGGACATTCTTGAGCCATTCCTGGGCCTATTCCCTCAGTCATACCGTAGATCTCCCTAGCCCCTCCTCCTCTACTCTTCAGGAATAACTCATTCTCAATCCTCTTAAGGGTCTCAGTCGTCATGGCCTCGGCTCCTGGAATAGCTATCCTTAAGTTTAGATCTTTTTCTGGATCTATACCAAGCTCCCTTATTTTCTCTGCTATAAGCAGTTCATAAGATGGAGTTCCAGTTATTACTGTAGCTTTAAAGTCCTTCAATGTCTTGACTAGGGCCTCTGTCCTTCCAGTACTCCAAGGAATAACCTTGGAACCAATTTTTTGCAAACCAATATGCAGTCCTATTCCTCCTGTAAACAGACCATAACCATAAATGTTAGCTACAATATCCACCTTAGTAACTCCAGCTGACCTTAAAGATCTGGCTACTAGATTTGACCAAAGCTCTATATCAGAAGACGTATATGCACCAACAGTTGGGGTACCAGTAGTTCCGCTGGTCATATGCCAACCCACTAGTTCTGTCATGGGAACAGTGAGGAATTCTCCTCCGTAAGGATAACCGTATTTTCTTAGGTCATCCTTCGTTGTGAATGGTAGCTTCCTAAGTTCTTCTGGAGACCTTATATCATCTGGCGTTAGATTTCTCTCCTTCATAACTCTGTGGTAGAAAGGACTAGTTTCATAAACTCTTTTTATCATTCGTCTGAATCTAAATTGTTGTACATGGTGTATATCCTCTCTTGTAAGAGCATAAGGATCGGTCTCATCGTAACTTATCATTATACCACCACTCCTATAACCCTTTTACCATCAGTAGTTAGCTTAACATCTTTTCCTACCTTTGGAATTCCCTTTAACCAACACATTAAGTCGACGTTATCTTCATTTCTAACAATTCCAACAACATAATCTTCTTGATCGAAACCTTGCGGTTTTTGCTTTACAATGCTGAAAGTCATTATTTTTCCATTTTCCTTTAATTTTATCCATTCCATATCAGAGGAGAGACAGTTTGGACAATCCCTCTGAGGGGGATAGTAAATTGTACCGCATTTCTTACACTTAGTTGTCCACACTTCTCCTGCCTTTAGCCCCTCCCAAAACCTTTCATAACCTTGTATAGATACATCGTATTTTAGAAATAGTGGTATCCCTTCCATATCATCACCTTCCTAGAACTGTAACATACGCGTAATGTCCTGTCCCACCAACATTGTGGGTAAGACCTATATAATTCTTGAACGAATGTTGGACTGGTCCAGCCTCTTCCCTTAACTGCTTAACTACCTCGTATATCATGGCTAATCCTGTTGCACCTAATGGGTGACCCTTAGCCTTTAATCCGCCAAAGAGGTTAACTGCCACTTTTCCATCCTTTTCGGTCTGACCATCCCTTAGAAGTTTAGCCCCCTTTCCCTTTTCTGCAAATCCTAAATCCTCGTAGGCCATGATCTCAGCAATTGTAAAACAATCATGAACTGTTGCGTATTCCACATCAGTCGGGGAAACATGAGATGATGAATATGCCATAGCTGCTGCATCTTTAGCTGCCTTAAGCCCAGTCCATTCTCCTCTAGACGCTATTGACGACGTGTCACTTCCATAGCCGATCCCCTTAACCCAAACCGGTTCGGCGTGAAGTTTTCTTACAGCGTCTTCAGATGCAAAAATTGCCGCAGATGAACCATCACTTATCGGAGATGAGTCAAGCAGTTTTATAGGCCAAGATATAGGCCTAGACTTTAGAACTTCCTCAACTGTTACTTTATTTCTAAGATGAGCCTTTTCGTTTAATGAGGCATACTTATGTGCCTTAACAGATGCTAACGCCATATCTTCCTCAGTCGTTCCATAAACTGCCATATGTCTTGTGGCGTAAAGCGCGTAATAGGTAGGGAACGTTGTCCCGTACATATGAAACTCCCAAAGGTAATTTCCTCCTCTTCCTCCAATTGCTAGAGAGGCTGAGGTGTCTACTTCGGTCATCTTATCAAAGCCTATTGCAAGAACTATATCAGCCATGCCAGACGCTACTGCGTTAATTGCAGTAAAGGCAGCTGCTGAACCTGTTGCACAAGCAGCCTCTACCCTTATAGGTGATTTTCCAACTAAGCCGGAGTACTCTGAAGCTGGCGGAGCAGGATATATCTCCGTCCCCCTATATGCAGTACTACCAATAACGTTCAACTGAATATCCTTCTGAGTTAAGCCGGCGTCAATAAGAGCTTCCCTTACTGCCTCCCATGTTAATTCCCTTATCCCTACGTCATTCCTCCTACCGAATTTCGAGGAACCAATTCCTATTACTGCCACTCTTTTGTTCATAGCTAATATACATTGAATATTAAACCTTTATATCTTTTATTGATCATTTATATAATATCAAGATAAGAAGCATCTGTTTTTTATAATTAAAGGTATTTTTAATAACTTATATTAAAATTTTTTTAACTGGAAACACTCTATTGGGTTTAACTAATATTGTAGATATCTTTAAATAGAAGAAATGAATCCAGATAATTATTTTTATAAGATATATATGTAAAAATTTTCAGTGAAACAGGTCTAAATACATATATACTTTAAAATTATTTTGCCGTTTTATTATCAACCATTCACATAAAGGTAAAGAAATTTAAATTTAGTAATTAACAATCAAAAAGGATGTCTATGTTAGTAAACGTTGAGGATAGAGATAAATTTGAAATTATAACCTTAAACAGACCTGATAAGCTCAACGCTTTAGATGTAGATCTTAGGAAGGAATTTTTAAAGGTCTTAAAGGAATTCAACGCAGATTTAAAGAAAAGAGTTGCAATAATAACAGGTTCAGGCAGAGGATTTACAGTCGGCGCGGATATAGTATCCCTTCAGAATCTAGATAGCGCGGATTTGGCAAGCGATCTTAAGGAAACGTTTTATCCAATCATAAGGGAAATAAGGTTTGGGAACAAGATATACATCGCAGCAGTAAATGGAGTGACTGCAGGAATCGGTATAAGTATAGCGTTAGCATGTGACATTAGATTTGTAGCTAAAGGATCTAGATTTGTTCTCGCATTTCAAGGAATTGGGTTATCTCCAGATGGAGGATTAACGCTTATGCTTTCAAGACTTACATCAGGAGGTTTTGCACAGAAAGTGGTTTTTGAAGGAGAATTAAAGACAGAAGAGGCTGACAGTTTTAAGATCTTTAATGTCGTAGAAAATCCTCTTTCTGAGGCAATAAAGGTTGCAGAAAGAATATCCTCTGGCCCATTTAAAGCGTATTTAGCTACGAAAAAGCAAATAAATAAAGCGCTATTTTCAGATATGGAAGAATACCTTGATTATGAATCGTCTCTCCAAGGCTACTTAGGCAAAACTTCGGATTTTAAGGAAGGAGTTAAAGCATTTCTAGAGAAGAGAGAACCCATTTTTAGAGGTGAATAACATGGAAACAGTAATTTATGAAGTGACTGATAAAATAGCAATAATAACACTAAATAGACCAGATAAGCTCAACGCGTTAAACATGAGATTAATTTGGGACTTAGTGGAAGCGTTTAATAGGGCTGAGAAGGACGAGGTTAAAACAGCGATTATAACGGGTAAAGGTAAAGCGTTTTCAGCAGGAGCTGACGTTAAAGAAATGATTGAAATGCCTATAGAGCAAATTACAAGGGAAGGACATATGCCACTTTGGGAAAGAATGAGAACCTTCAAAAAGCCAATAATAGCAGCAGTAAATGGGATTGCTGCTGGAGGAGGGTTTGAGTTGGCAATGGCATGTGATATGATTATAGCATCTGATACGGCAAAGTTTGGACAGCCCGAGATAAACCTAGGGATCATTCCTGGTGCTGGAGGAACGCAGAGATTGACCAGAACTATAGGAAAATATAGGGCAATGGAATTAGTTTTAACGGGAAGACTAATTTCGGCATGGGAAGCGTTTAAGCTGGGCTTAGCTATTAGAGTAGTTCCTGAGGAGGCCTTAATTGATGAGACACTAAGATTGGCTAAGGAGATCTCAACTAAGTCAGGATTTGCAATAGAACTTGCAAAGGAAGCGGTGAATAAGGCCTTAGACACTCACCTACAACAAGGTTTAGATTTAGAGAGAAGGAACTTCTATGTGTCAGTAATGTCTGAGGACGGGAAAGAAGGGATGAAATCCTTTATAGAGAAGAGAAAACCAAATTGGAAAACCTAAGTTTAAACCTTTTTTAGATTTCCACTTGTAAAATTATAAATAGCCTCAGTTACTGATATTTTCTCAGTGATGTATACCTTTCCACATCCCTTAAGTAACCTAAGTCCGGGCAATCCAATTCTTGATGTTATTAACGTCTTTGCTCCTCTTTGCATGATTGATCTAATCATAAGAATTTCTCGTGACATCTCGGCATCAGTCTTGAGAGCGGGGTTATCGTATTCCTCAACCAGCTTTACTTCATTTCCGCTTACTTCGTAAATTCTAATTTTTTCACCGTCTTCTGTCCCTGCAACTAAGTTATCCGCAACAGGTAATGCTATTCTCATAAATCAAGCTAAGTATTTCAGCTTAAATTTTTTCCCTTATATCTTTAATTTTAATACTTATTTAAATATATATGAAAAACATAAGAAGAACTTTAAACTTTCTACCCACTAAATTAAAAAAGAAAAAATTGAAAATATTTAGATCGAAGATCAGATAACGTGATGATGCTCTTCATGAGTAGGGGCAGTAGTTTCTATAAGTTTTCCCGACCTAAACATATTTAGTGCTGAATCTACACTTGTCCCTTGGGGGACTATGTATATCTTTGCTTTTCCGCTTAGATATCTAACGCCTGGAGGTCCTATTTCTACCAGCAGAAACGAAGTAGCTCCTTTCTCAATAGCAGAACGAAGCATATGTACTCCTCTTGCTGCCATTGCCTTGAGAGCGGGGTTATCGTATTCCTCAACCAGCTTTACTTCATTTCCGCTTACTTCGTAAATTCTAACCTTCATAGCTTCTCCTGGTCCGTCGACTATACCATTTGTAGTTGGTACTGCAACTCTCATTCTAAACCTAACCTCATTAATCTCTCTCCCAATAATTTTACCTTTTCTTTTAATTCATTAAACTTTTCTGGATCTCTGTTCCTCAAATCTTCTAAGTATTCTACGTAAAACTCTAGCTCATCTACAGTATTTCTTTGCAATCCATGGAAACCTCCAAACGTTCCGACAATTTGTTTCCCTTCTTCGGTAAGCTCGTACTTTCCGTCATCTCTTTTCCTTATTAGATTCTCTTCCCTAAGTATACCTAGCATTGGATAGAGGGAACCTGGAGATGGAGACCAACCTCCCATACTTATTCCTTCTATATATTTCATTATCTCTACTCCGTTTTTTGGGCCTTCTCGGAGGGAGGTTAGGATAAGAAATCTTAAACCTCTTTTATGTCCGAATGCTCTATGCATCTTTCCACCCATCATATCATATCTAAATTTAGATATCGAAAATCCGATATAAAAACCTTTCTCAAATAAAGAGTTTCTGTAGGTACATTATTTCAAGTACTGAGAAAACATTTATCGCTTTAAATTCCAAGGACTCTTATCGTAGGATTAGAGGATAGAAGACCAATAATGAAAGTGAACAGCTTCTTAGCATATAAACTATATTCCAAACAAAATAATCTAATGTCCACTTACCAGTCTTTTTGTTCTTATGATAAACAGACATTAGGTTAAAGGTTAAGGAAAATTAACGTATAAGTTATATAACAAATTACGATAATGTCTCTCCTACGAAAGAGATGGAAAGAGAATTTCAATATCCTACTTTTCCCATTCAGATGGACTCACCATAGTTATGGGCATTTAAGTAAAGAAATCGATCTTGTGTATAACTGGGCTTCTCAGTCTTCAACATTGCAACGATAGTTTCTATGGAAAGGAATCTTCAAGTGGTAAACGAAAAAGCGTGGAAATAAATAAAAACTCAATCCAGCATAAACGTCAGAATTGTCCACGTCATGATTACGTAAAGGAAAACTCATACTTCGGACAGGGTTTTTCTCCGCGAAAAGTCAGGTTATGAAGTTCGCTATAACTACACATTATCCTTTCAAAGCAAATTAACGCTTAGATTCTTAACTATATGTAAGCAATTTTTATATATGTATAAATCTTCATTTATATGAAGAAATATTTTTATATATGGATGATAAAGGAAGTTTATGCAAAAGGATGAATTGAATTTTAATATGGAACCACCTTATCCTGAAAACAACGTCTATCCTCCTACGTGGAACTTTGATAACGAAAAAGCTTGGCAACTTTACAGAAGAGCTAAAAGAGAACAGTGGGATGAGGAATCAATAAATTGGGCAAAGGTAAAGGAATGGGCATCAGGTCTTGACAGGAAGCAGAGATTAGCAATAGCGTATTGGTGGTCTCTTCTCTCTAATTTTGATAACGCAACGCCAGTTTTTGCTTATGCCGTAATAAAATCCTTTGAGTATCACTTAGACACCGCAGTTAGGGGAATACTTACTACCATAACCTTTGATGAAAATAGACATAATATGGCATGTGGACTCTCGATAAGTAATATGCTTCAAGGATTTCCCCTAAATTTTACCCCTAAGGACGACCTAGAAAGAAAGGCGAAACTTAATGCCGAATGGGTATGGTGGAATGGAAGTAGGTATTGGAAAGCATACTTAGAGGCATATAGGAAGTACACTTTTGACGTCCTATTTACGTCTTTCATGATGGGGGAGGCAGCAGCTACAACTGTATTTACAACAATGAGTAAGGGAGCGAAGATGGAGGAGTTTTCCAAGTTATTTAAAAACACAGCAGTTGACGAGACTAGACATTACGCGTTCACTCACTTAATAATAAGTCAAGAAGCGCAGAAAATGAGCGAGGAAAAAAAGAAGTTAGTAACCAAGCAAGTGAGGGCTGGCTTTGTATTTCTTTCCTTGATTACTTATAAACCTCCAAAAGACTTTTGGAAACTGCCTCCATGGTTTATAGAGACGCATGAAAAGATGGAGAATATAGCTAGGGATGCAGGTTTTTACATACCCACTGAGGAAGAGAAGGAAAATGCTTGGAGAGACGCTATAATGAGAGTAGGTTCATCACTGTACAGGTATGGGATAGAGATGCCATCGATTCCGGAACTTGGGATAAGTGGAGAGGAAATAAAGGATCTAAAAGAGGAAGACTTTATTCCAATATTTTAAGAGGTTATTTTCTTGAAGGTCTCTGTCCTTGGTTCAGGCTTGATGGGACATGGAATAGGTGAAGTATTTGCAATTTATGGAAATTATGTAACCCTTTATGATATCTATCCAGAGGCATTAAAGAAAGCTACAATAAACGTAATAGATAGCTTGGAAAAGCTAAAACAGAAGGGTAAAGTGGATAACGTTGATGAAATTATGAAACGCATAAATACAACCTTAAATATCGCTGACATATCAGACTCTGACTTAGTTATAGAGGCAGTGCCAGAAAATTTAGAATTAAAATCGAAGATATTATTACAAGCTTCCACGATTGTAAGAGAGGATTGCGTATTGGCCAGTAATACGTCTAGTTTACCTATATCGGAGCTTTCTAGATACGTAAGGAGACCGGAAAGATTCCTAGGTTTACATTTCTTTAACCCTCCAGTCTTGATGAGGTTAGTTGAAGTAGTAAAGGGAAACGAGACTTCTGAGAAAATATTCAATCAAGGGATAGAAATTGCAAAATCCATAGGTAAAATACCGATACCAGTAAGAAAAGACGTCATAGGTTTCGTTGTTAATAGGATTCTTTTTAGAGTTTTCACTTCAGCTTGTTCCTTATTAGGAAAGTATACTGTTGAGGAAATTGATAGTAGCGCTAAGTATTTACTAGGATTTCCTATGGGCATATTCGAGCTTCTAGATTATACCGGTATAGACACGAACTATCTTATAAGTCTAGAAGTTAAAAAAAGAGGATTTAATTACACTTGTCCTGCTCTAGAAGAACTTTATAAAAAAGGAAATCTCGGATCTAAGAGCGGTAAGGGATTTTATGACTGGAGAAATGGGAGACCTAAAATTTTAAGGAGAGATAAAATGCCTAAACCTGAAGAGATAATATCTAGCGCTATTCAGGAAGGAGAATGGATTGTTGAAAACGGAATATCCACGAAAGAGGAGGTTGATCTCGCAGTCAAGTTAGGTTTAGGTTGGCCAAAAGGGGTCTTTGAATACAAGGCTGAATTAAATTCAATGGTAAGATAGAGATATCTAATAAGTCAAGTAAATTCTTGTAGTTTATAAAATCATTTCTTTTTAAAAAAAGGAAAAATTTAAGTGGAAATATGAAAACTACGCGATAGTTATAGCTATATGACGAATAACAATATCATGAATTATCCCGAACTATTTCTCGATATTATGAGGTCTTTTTATAAAGTTAAGAATTGTTTTTAATTGTAGATATTTCCTTGTTATATGCCTCATCAATTGCGTCTAGAGTTACAATTCCTAAGAATTTACATTGTGATTTACAGCTTTCAACTACAGCAACCCACCTTGACTTTTGCCTGTTCATAGCATCCATCGCAGAGGCTAAACTTGACGTTGGAGTAACATAAGAAGATCCCTTAGTTATGAAATTAGCAACCTTATTTTTGCCAGCCTTTTCTATATCTCTTAAATAAATTACTCCCACGAAGTTGTTTAACTCATCTACAACAGGTAAACTCATGAGGAAATTTTCCTCCATAATTTGTCTAGCTCTTTCTACAGGATCCTCAGGAGAAACCTTTAAGTCTTTTAGTTTACAGGATGAAATCCTTAACCTTTCTAGAACAGGAACCTCGTACTCAGACTTATGAGCAGGTGAATCTTTCCTCGTAGGTAACTGAGACTTGTAAATACTTACATTTCCGGATATCAAGTAAGATATACCTACTGCTATCATAGCTCCAGGTAGGAGTTGTAGACTGCTAGTCATTTCAGTAACCATGACTATAACGGAGAGAGGAACTTTGCCAGATGCTGCGAAAAGACTCATCATCCCAATTATTACAAATGGGGCTATATCTGGTACTTGAGATGGAAAAAATTCATGAAATAGGAGTCCTGTACTAGCTCCAGTAAATGCCCCTATCACTATTCCAGGGGTAAAGAGACCTCCGCTTCCTCCAGAACCTAAAGAGAAACCAGTTGCGAAGATCTTTAGAAAAGGCAAAGCTATAATAATAACTACTACAGGTAAGACTGGAGAATAAAAAGCAGAAAACTTCTCAAACTCCACTAGACTTATCCAACCATAACCAGTCGCTAGAACTTCTGGAGCCAATAAAGCTATTATGCCAGTAACAGCCCCACCTATTGCTGGCTTTACCTGATTTGGAATCCTCAATCTCTTAAACATGGAGTTTATCCAGAAGAAAAATTTAGGATAAAGGACTCCAATTAACCCGGTAAATACTCCTAGGATAGCATACATTGGAAGTCTAATTGGACTAAACACTCCTGTGTAATATCCAAAGACTGGAGTAAACCCAAAGATTGAACCAAATATGGAATATCCAATTGCAGAAGCTATCATTGCAGGATATATAATCTCTGGCTCTATATCTCTCTTGTAGAGAATCTCGGCTGCTAATATTGCACCTCCTATTGGAGTCTTAAATATAGTCCCTATTCCTGCACCCACTCCGACCGCAACTGCTATTCTCCTATCTTCAGGGGATAAATGTAAGAAATCCGCTACAACAGATCCTAATCCGGCTGCAAATCCTCCAGTAGGTCCTTCTCTTCCCGCACTTCCTCCAGACCCAATTGTTATTACCGCTGCTATTACCTTTACAGGGATAGTTATCCATTTTATCTTTCCTTGAAAGTAATGATAAGACTTTATTGCAGTGTCTGTTCCATCGTCGTCAGAACCTGGCGTAATAGTGTAAAGTATTATACCAGAAATTAGTCCACCAAGAATAGTTGAAACAGGTATAAGGTAATATCTACCTGTAATAAAGGTGAAACTTAAGGTACCCCCCTCACCGATTGGTCTAGGATATGACATCCCAATAAACTCGAAGAGAAAGATATATTCAAAAAGGTGTAACAATTCATAGAATATTATAGCCGCAATACCGGCGAGTATTCCTAAGAGAATTCCAAGAATAAACCAACGCTCAAAGAAGGGGAGATCCTCTAGCTTATTCATATAAATAGTATACAAAATGGGGAAAAAAAATCTACGTCATCAAGAGTTTCATCCTTTACCTTTACCAAGGAAAGTCCTTCCAAAAAGTGTCTGTGATCAACGCCTTAAGGATTTTTGATGCGAAAAGGAGGAGGGAACAGAGGAGAAATGAACTGTTGGAGAAGTACTGTCTTGTTTAAGCATGTCCTTACTGATCACGTTCTTTCCAAGAAGTAAAGATGGTTATAGGAGAAAGTTATTTCCTCTAAACCAATCGCGTTTAAACGAAATTTGGGAAAAAGTTTATTTAATCAAGAAATTAGTTTATCTTATGCAGAAAAGTTCTATAATGATAAATTCATTAAAAGGAGTTACTGGTGTACTCTTCATACTCTGGGCTGGAATTCACATATATTTAGCGAACCAGATCCTTCGCGTATTAAGTACAGTAGGATACTTTTTCTTAGCCGATTCTATCCTTGCCTTAATAGCTGCTTTGATCGTCATTGTCGGGATAAGAACTCTTTATATACCTGTAATTATATACACCTGGATAAACTACTTACTTTTAACAGAATCTAGGATATTTCCAGCCCCAGTTTTAGGCTTTTCTCTTCCAGTGTATAATGAAGATGTCTATATAGTGTTTGGAATTGACATAATACTTATAATTCTTACAACACTTTCTTGGATTATGAGTAAAAGATTAAGTTAAATCATAATATATTTTTATTTTAAGTCTTTTATTGATATTATACATTAATTTTTAGTAGAATTTGTTAAAACTCTCTCCTCAAAGAGAGTTAACTACCCAGACCTTTATGTCGATCTTCCTGGTTAACTTTCGCCTTAGTTTTTGCTAAGATAGAAGAGTTAACTCCACAGGATCTAGACTGGCTCCCACTTACCAGTAAAGGGGAGATATTAAGAGAACTAACGAAGTAACGGTATTCAGTGAAACCACATTTTTCACAAACAAATGTTTTCTCAGAAACATGATCTCTTTCACATAATCACAACTTGGGCGAGTCCTTGAAGTGAATGTTGAATTCTAGTTTTGAACTCCTTTTGATATTTCTCCATCTGCTATCTCAGTATCTCTCTCATTTCGTAAAAAGTCGTGTAAATGAAGATGATAGACCATAGCATAACGTTACACCAGTTCCCTCACTTATATATCTTCCATGATTAGGTCGTCTTAATTCTCAGCGAAGTTTTTCCTATCTTGAAGTATAGATCCTTACGGAAATTTACAATATTTTCGTAAAACTTTAGTTATTGTAACTTTTATCTCCTCAAAGTTTTTAGAAAACTTGACCTTTCTGGATAATGAAAGGAAGCCTCTTGAGCATTTCCAATAGTTTTTCGTATCTCCTGGGGTAGTGAAACTGTTTAGAATTCTAAGGTAACAAAAGATTTCTAAACGTAGAATAAGAAGTATTCATCATATCCTACGACGGAGATCTTACACCCTCTTAAACTTAAAGAGATAAAAATATTACCAATACCTTAATCTAGCTTTATAACCTTCTTTGTAAGCAGCGTAAGTGATTATAAAAGCTGCTCCTAAGGCAGTTATAAGAATAAGTAATACGTCAATAATTGAAAAATCACTGGAATCTATAGCCTTTCTAGCGCTCCTAACGTTACTAAAAAAGGTCGTTATATACTCCCACGCATCAAATATTGTTGCAAAAGCATCGTAAGCTGTTATAATTCCAGCCTTCCAACTTCTAGTTCCCATGGTTGTTATAAGGCTTGAAACAGTGGCTATAATCCCCCAAATTATTATTTCTAAGCCAAAGACTAGATAAGAGAAGGATAAGAGGAATATGGAAGTTGATAAGCTTAAGTAACCTAGATATGCTAGGACTAAAGTTAAAACTATTGCTAACACATAACTCATAGGTAGGAATCCTCCCAAAGTATAGAAAGTAATACCTAAGCCTTTCCTACTCCTAGAAATCTCACCTGCATTATAGCTGTTCCATATAGATATTACAACGTCTACGGCTAAAAATATTATACCAAGTATAAGTCCCAAATCCATAAGTTTCACTTTAAGGACTCAAATATAAAAGCTTGTACCATAATTTAAGAAAGTTAAAAAGAGTCCCCTCTTATAAAAAACAAAATCAATGAATTATACAAACCTCTCGATCGATCATGAGGAAGGTTATGGTGAGCTGTTTAGAATGTTTTCTCTTCATATGTTTAGTGAATATACTTCCTTGAGAAAAATTGCGAATATGTTTAAGGGATTCGTTCTCAAATTCTCCTTGAATAATATGTTCATTAATCTTTTACATTAAATCATATATGAAAATTGATAAGAATAAGTTGGAGTAAAATTAAAAATTAGTCATTCTATAAAGCAATATAAAGAATATGTTTTAAAGCATGTTTATATTTCATGAGATACAACTCCCATACTCACATTAAGTATTTTATTCCATTAGCCAAAATTAAAATAAACTTTCTGTAATCCTCACATATCTATTTTACCATTTTATCGAAGTTTTCATTTCTCATATATGAGGAGCGCCATGAAATGGCATATCAAATCCAGATCTTACTAACATTCTGCTATACATTTTCTTTATCGTTATGAAATGTCTATCGAATTCCAGAAAAGCTTTACCCTTTTCCATTCTAAAAATACCTCCATCATCTCCACCTTCCATAACGCAGAGAACTCCTAAGCCGTACATAGGAAGAGAAACTCCCCTTAGATCCTTTAGAAGAGTAGAAACTGCATTTTCTGCGGAAATCATAGCGTTTCTAGCAGTCCTAGGAAGAGGAGTTTTAGCTAAATCTCCTAAGCCGAATATTCTTTCGTCTTTTCTAAAAGAGGGAAGGGAAACATTTACAAATCCAGAGTCATCAACTAGCTCAGATCTCTTAACTGTTTCTGGAGCCGATAAAGCAGGAAGAATACTCTTAACTTCAGCTTCGATCTCTGTTCCATCACTGAGTACTACCCTATCCTTCTTAATCTCCTTAACTGTTTTACCAGCTAAAACCTCTATGCCTCTTTTTTTAAAGTAAGAATTTGCCTTGCTTATAACTTCCTCATTCGGTATATTACCGAAAATGCCTTTAGGGCTTTGTGTAGAGAGATAAACCTTTGATTTTACTCCTCTTCTCCTAAGTATGTATTCCGAAATGAGAGCCACTTGATATGAAGGACCTTCTATAGGTGAACTTTTAGCGTTGCCAACAAAGATATTTCCCTCCGATTTATATAGTAGGTCTTTAAGTCTTAGAAACCCTTCTAATGTATGATGCATTACTGCGTACTCATTACCTGGGATTTTTCTAAAATTCTCCTCATAGCCTCCTCCTAAAGCTAGGAATAAGTAATCGTAATCGTAAATTCCTTTGTTAGTTTTTACTTCTCTTGAATTTGGATAAATCTCGAGAACTTCTCCTTCTATAAAATTTACTCCTTTTGACTCCACTACGTTCTTGGCGTCAAATTCAGTGTCTTTTATGTATATATCGTTAGTCAGTAAGAGTGGAAAGATCGTGTTTTCTCTCACGATCCTTGATTTAGATATTATAGTAATATTGATGTCCTTAAGAAATTTCCTTAATTTGTGTACAGTCGCTAGTCCAGCATAACTAGAACCTAATACTAGAACGTCCACGAAATTGATAAGAACTCAGAAAATTAAAAGACAAATATTATAGCTTTTTATAAACTTAGAAAATGTGACAAATCCTTCAAAAGAGTTATCATTGTTTACCTCTTTCCATACCATAAAGCACTGAAAAATTAGAAAGTAGACCCAAAGCAAGAAATAAATGAACTAGAGTAATAAGAGGTTTATCCATAGTATAAATAAAAATACCTATGATGCTTATAACTATAACTAACCCTATATTGCCAGTCAAGATTCTCTTTTGAACAGGTATATCGGTACTAAAATAACCTAGAATTGAGATAATCAGTATAACTAATGCAATAAATGCATGCAATGCTATTCTAAGAGTATCATAACCAAAAAACACCAAATAAGACCCATAAACTATTTGAACTAGCGTAATCCCAGCTCCAAGAAGCCAAAGATTAGAGTTATTCATAATAAAAGTAATGAATTAAAGAATAATAATCTAATACTATAACTTAGGATCATACATAGATATAGTAATAGCTTATAAATGGATTTAATTTCATTTAAATTATGAGCGTTAGACGACTTCAGAAAATAAAGGGTGGAAGTTACATAATATCTATTCCAAGTGACTGGGTTAGGAAAAATGGTCTTGATGTTAGAAGTGAACTAAAGGTATATGAAGTCATTGATGGTCTGAAGATAAAACCTATTCGCGAACCAGAATTGACTAAAGAAATAGAGATAAATGATATAGAGTTAACAAAGTACTTAATATCCGTTTATTACATGCAAGGAGTGGATAGAATTGTTATTAAGTCAAAAGAAGTAATACCGCAGGAAGTGAAAAAGGAGCTCAGAGAACTTCAACTCTCACATGCAGGATTAGAGATCGAGGAAGAGAATTTCTCGATGATAACGTTTAGGATTTCTATATCAGTTCAGCAGGATCTTAGAGATTTAATAAGCAAATTTATTCATAAAATAGAGACTATTCTCGAGGACGCTCAAGTAATGCTAAAATCCCCAAGTGGAGAAATAAAGGAAGATCTGATCCAGAGAACAGAACTTCTGATGAAAGACTATAGAGTAATAATAAGAACTATTGCAATAGGCGTCCAAGAGGATGATTTAGTAAACTTTGGCATGCAAGAGAAAGACATAATACTTTACGCAGTAGCTATGAGGGATTTAGGCAGATTTTTGGCCCACCTAAAGAACTTTATTCTGGCCTACAGAGATAATGAAAACGCTAAGACATACTTTCCAGTTGTTAAAGAAATGTTCTCAGATTCGACTCAAATGTTTATCAATGAAAGCTTGGATAAACTAATGGAAGTGAGAAAAAAGGAAAAAGAAATTGAAAAGAGAATTGAAAATAAGGACGAAGAGAAAGAATTGCTTAGAATGGCTACTTACTGCGTAGCGTTAACTGATGATGCCGTACATAAATCAGTAAGACTTTTCCCAATATGACTACATTATGTGAAATAACTTCTACCTTTCGGATAGCTTTCTGTTTCGTAGACAAAACCTTTCTCAAAAAAGTTTAACTCCATAGACAGTAATGCTTGTCTCCAACGAACACATGATAAGTTATTGAGGGTAGTCAAACTGTTTAGAATTCTAAGGTGACAAAAGGTTTTGGATGTAGTTTTAGAAATTTTTATGATGAGTCACACATCAATGATGTGCACTGCACAAAGGTATGAGATGATACCCTCAGGGATGTGAGTGGGGTTATTCCGCTAATGGATCGTGATGATGAGTGCTGACTTAGAACGTGGTAAAGCTAAGTGCTTTATAGACATGACAATAAATATCCGTTAAACTCAGACCCCCTGTATATGGCGAATAAGTCTATATCCTCCGTTATAACATGAAAAATTCTTAGATTTATCTTAATAAATTAAAGAATAACGAGATCTCTACAAATCCATTCCTTCCTCTTTCTGGGAAAGGTAGATAGATTTTACATTCCATCCCAACTTCATATCTCTTTCCGTCCTTTGCAGAATAGAACCAAATTCTCTCCGTCTTTATCTTTCTATTATCATCTTCTTTAATGACTTTATCATACACGTCTGAAATAACAATTCCTTGTTTAACATGAACAAATCTTTTTAATTTTATTATAATCTCTTGCTTTACATCATTAAATAATTTTGTAATTATGTCCCAATCATTTCCGTTAATATATATTAAATTATCATTTACAGTTACATAAGTTAAAGGATTTTCTGGAATTGCAATCTCCATTTCATTTTCGTCAATGTATACACTAATCTTCCTTGCAATTCCTTTTAACTTTTCTAAGTTATCGAAAATCTCCTCATTTTGTGTTAAAACCAATCCCATAGAGTTCATCATATTATATATCATCAATCGGATATTTAAGCATAGTTACTAATGTTTTAATAATAGAACAATGTTTAGATGTTTACCATACAAACTATTTTTTGATCTTCTTAATTGAGAGGAGATTTAACAAAAACTTTATAGAGATGAGAGATCGATTAAGATAAAAAGACTCGAAGCAAAAATATCATTTCAAATAAGATGTATATAGAGACAAAATCCTAGATATTTCTATACTAATTTTTCAACAATAATGTTAAATCCAAATTTAAGGGTCTGATATGGCTCTATTGCACTGAGCCCATATCCATTATTGAAAGCGTAAGGAGGCCCACTCATTGGTTCTATTGCTACAGAGTCGTTTCCAGCCCATTCTCCATTATATACTTGAAAAAATTCCATATTATTTCTTCTTATTTTTAATTTTCTATCTTCAGAAATTAAAATTAACTCTCCGCCCCCTTTAAAGGTAGTGTCAAATGAGTTCGGAAATCTAATCTTGCTACACTCTTGAGATCTTTGTGTTACTTTTTCCGGTGATATATTAAGGATATTAACGTTTTCCTCACACTCTAACTTCCATGTATTTTTAAAAATGAAATATGGATGAAATCCAACAGTTAGAGGAGATCTAATGTCTCCTATGTTCTTAACTTCTAAGTTTACTGTTAATCCATTGCTGGATAACGAATAAGTTACAAAACAGTTAAGTATTGTAGGATATCCTTTATGACTCAATGTATATTCCATCGTTATTGAAGATTTGTCGAAGCGTCTCACTTTCCATATTTTATTTCTTACAAGCCCATGAATGCTATAGTTTTGCCCTTTTGCTTTTGGAAGGTGATAAGTCCTTCCTTCCCATGTATATGTTGCGTTAAACACCCTATTAGCATAGGGTAAAAGAATGGCCATACCTCCGTGTGTTAGATGTTCGTATATTCCTGGTTTGAGAATCTCTAATCCTTCAATATAAAGTAAACTTAAGTATGCTCCTTTTCTTAATGCTTTTGCCTTAGCTTTTCTCGCTTTAATAAAAGGCATAATCTATCTTAGAGTGTGTAGTTTATATTGATATACAGTAAGGTTACTTGAAAGTGTATATCCAACAATTTTATTTGTATAATATTTGATCCAATTTTTGCCGATTTCAAGGTTCAAGGAGAGTAATACTTGGGGAAATGAGGAAAGATGAACTGGTTGCACCCTTGACCCAGGTTATGTTAAGGGTTTTAAGGGAATAAATGCTTCCCATGTTTTCAAACACTTAAGGAAATAACTAAATCCCTAGCGTTATATACTACCTTGGACTCTCATTTTACGAATTAGAAATACCACACAAGAAAGCATTCAAACACATAAGAAATTATTCTTTTTGTCGTTAAAAACTAGATATTGTCTATCACCATTATAATGAAGAAGATTAAATTAAGAAAAAGTTTTTATATAAAAATTAATTTATTTATAGAAAATATTTACTCTTCGTTTCCTTTCTTTTTCTTACCAACTACTTTTTCTTCCTTGGTTTCTTCTTCAGTAGTCGCTTTCGAAGAAGGTAGAGTAGCTAGCAATTCAGAGTAAGCGACTTCACCATGGAGAGCATAGTCTCCTACCATTAAGTCCTGCGGTGGTACCTGTAACGGTATGAATAGACCTATTAGTTTTAGCAAGCCGAATGTAATTGCAAAGTCATACACAAATACGACCGCTGCAGCTGCTGCTTGTATACCTAACTGATACCAGTTTCCATATAATGCGCCTCTAAGTCCAGGATCAATATATGTAGTAACTGCAGGTTCAGCAAATACTCCAGTCAATAATCCACCCACTATTCCTGCAATCCCGTGAGTGGAAAAGACTCCAAGAGTGTCGTCTACCTTCAGCTTTGGTTCTAGTTTATATAGAGCTAACCAAGGTATGGAACCGGAGAATATGCCTATAATTATGGCGTAAAGACCATTAATGTAACCAGCTGCAGGGGTTATAGCTACTAAACCTGTTATTGCTCCGCTTGTAGCGCCTACCAAAGTTGGTTTCTTAAAGAAGGCCATATCCATTAAGATCCAAGTTATTGCACTCGTAGCAGTAGCTATGTTTGTGTTTAATACTGCAATTGCAGCATCTATAGTAGCTCCGCCTGGATCGCCTCCATTGAAACCATCCCAACCAAGCCATATCAAACCGGCTCCAGCCAATATTAGCGGTAAGCTATGAGCTTCAAGCTTCCTATCAGATGCTAGTCTCGGTCCTACAGCCAAGGCAGCTGCAAGAGCACCCACTCCAGCGTCAACGTGAATTACGTAACCACCGCTAAAGTCTACAGCTCCTAATTGATTCAGCCAACCTCCTGCAAATAACCAGTAGGCCACTGGACTATAAACTAAAAGAGACCAGAAGGGTACGAAAATCATCCATGCCTTAAAATTCATTCTTTCCAATACTCCTCCTGCAAGTAAAACAGGAGTTATTGCTGCAAAGACAAATTGGAAGAATATGTAGGTAGAAGTTGGTATATCTAAAGGAGTGTTAGAAGGCCCATAGATTGTCTGAGAAGCCTCATAAATACCAGACCAAGCTGGGGCAGGCGTACCTAAGATTCCATAGCCGTTTATATCTAAAGTTACTTTTCCAAATCCAAAATTATAACCTGCTATCATCCAGATTATAAGAACCGCCGCAAATGCGTAAAAAACCATTAAGGCACTATTAACTGCATATTTTTTCTTAGAAAGCCCAGCATAGTATAAAGCGACACCAGGAACACTTTGTAATCCTACAAGAGTAGCAGCTGTTAGCATCCAAGAGTTGCTTCCAGGGGAAAGCCAAGACGGTACTGCAGCACTTGGATAATCAGCTAAGCTTGGTGGGACTGAGCTTTTAGATTGGGAAAAAGCTATCATTGATGCTATAGGGATTAAACTTAAGAGGATTAGGCTGATTTTGAATAACCTATTCACTTTCTCTCCGATACAAACAAACTCTTAAATTGGTTATAAACAATTCTCATATTCTTCATTAAAACTTTTTACTTATATAGATACCAATTGGATCAACTAACGATTTAGCAATTATAGATCTATTCTTAGTTTATGGTAATTTTTAATCATACTCTAGTTTTCATGTAATTAAGATAAAACCCTGTTTAAACTTTTTAAACATAGTTACTTAGAGGGCACATTAGCTTTATTGTTCCCTTCGAAGAATTATTATCGTTGAAGGAGTTATTAATAATTGCTAGTGGAGGAGGACATACGGGTTTTGCAAGGGCTGTAGCTCAATATTTGCCAATTAAGGCTGACTTTGTTGTCCCAGAAGGAGATAACCTTAGTATAAGTATGATAAAACCATATGCAGATAAAATTTATCAAGTGCCTAAATTTAGAACACCTTCTAAAGGCACGTCAATCTCCTTAATTTGGAGATCTTTTATCTCGAGTTTATCCCTTCAAAAATACAAAAAAGTGTTAGCTACTGGTTCAAATCACTCGATATTGCCTTCGTTTATAGAATTCCTTAAAGGAGCAAAAATTTACGTCATTGAGAGCCAAGATAGAATAGTTACAAGAGGAAAGGCAGTAAGGATAATTTCTAGATTTTCTAGTAATGTCTTTCTACACTGGGAAGAACAAAAAAGACTATACAAGAATGGAATTGTTGTTGGTCCAATAGTTGAAAAGCCTAGATACGAACCAAAAGATGAAGGCTACATTCTATTGTCTGCTGGCAGCGAAGGATTTAGAAAACTGTTTGACACACTATACTCCCAAGGAATAGAGAATGTTGTACTTCAGAGCGGTAAAGTTGATCCTTCTTTGTATCCGAAATGGAAAGCCTTTGCCTATGATCAGAACTTAGAGAAATGGATAGCTAATGCATCAGTAGTTATTACCCACCAAGGAAAAACAGCTATGGAATCAGTAGTTTACGGTAAGCCAACAATCATAGTATATAATAAGGAGTGGAAAAGGGCTGCAACTCTTGAGGATACAAAAAGATACGCAGAGATTCTTGGCGCAAGTTTTCTAGAGAGCCCTTCATCTAAGCTAATAGAACTAATTAAAGAGAAGAGAAAACCAAAAATTTTAGTTCCAGGAACACAAAAACTCGTCGAATTCCTTATAGGGTGATTCCTTGGACATTAATTACCTTTTAAATAGAATTAGAGAGAATATCACTATCCTAAGAGAAACTGGATGGATAGTGTCAGAACCACGTTCTCCAGAGTGGTGGGGAGGTCTTAAAACCCCTGGTGAAATTGCTATTTCAGCGTTCTTAGTTCAAATGACTAGATGGGAAACGGTAGTTAAAGTAATAGAGAAGTTAAGATCTGAAGGGCTAAATAGTCCAGAAAGTATATCCTCCCTTAAAACTGAAGAAATAGAGAAACTAATAAGACCTGTAAACTTCTACAAAACAAAAGCTAGAAGAATAAAATCCTTTTCTGAAGAAGTTTTATCTCATGGAGGGCTAGAAAACTTTCTTGTGGTTGAAAATAGGAATATACTACTATCTCTTGAAGGAATAGGAGAAGAAACCGCAGATTCTCTTCTATTATATGCAGGGAATCAGCTTTTCTTTCCGCCCTCAGAATATCTTAGGAGAGTTCTGTCGAGAGTAGAAGGAAGAGGTTTAAGCAAACTACAAGCTAAAAACGAAGTAATATTGACTTTACCTAGAAATCTATTTACGTATAAACTTTTCCATGCAGGAATTGTAGCAGTCGGTAAAAGATTTTGTTTACTAAAGTGTCCAAAATGTGAAACATGTTTTTTAAACTCCATTTGCAAGTTTAAAGTATGAAACTCTATGAGTATGAGGGAAAGCTGATTTTCTCCAAAGTCGGAATACCAATACCCAAAGGGATAGTTACTGAAGGACGAGTTGTCTGGAATGGAAAGGCGGTAGTTAAAGCTCAATTACTTGAAGGGGGAAGAGGTAAAAGAGGATTAGTTAAGGTTACTGATGATGTAAATAAAACGATAGAGGAAATGAGGAATTCTGGAATAGGGAAATTCTTAGTGGAAGAAGTAGTCGAACACACAAGAGAAATTTACATGTCTATCATGATGGATAGAAGTTCTGGCGAGCCTATGCTAGTTTCATCTCCTCAAGGAGGAATAAATGTAGAGGAGGCTAGTGATATTAAAACGCTTATAATTCCTATAGAGAGAGGTCCAAGAGGATATGATATCTTTACTGTAGAGAAATACCTTAGAGTTAAGGGACTAGAAAGTGTAATAAAAGGATTATACAAAATAGTCACTGAATATGATGCAGATCTTGCGGAAATTAATCCCTTAGCTGTCACAGATCGAGGAGTAATAGCTTTAGACTCCAAAGTAATACTTGATGATAATGCTCTCTTTAGACATGAGGAACTATTGAAGGAAATAGGGAGAAAAGAGGAATCTGATAATTATGTCGAACTTGATGGAGACATTGGAATAATAGGTAACGGAGCAGGACTTACAATGGCGACAATGGATATGGTTAAACTTATGGGAGGAATGCCGGCAGATTTTCTAGATGTAGGGGGAGGTGCAGATAAAGAAAGGGTAAAGGAATGTGTATTGAAGGTAGGTAATAACCCAAAGGTCAAGAAGATTCTAATTAATATATATGGCGGGATAACTAGATGCGATCAAGTTGCAGAAGGGATAATCAGCGCGTATACTGACGTTAAGAAGCCAATATTTGTTAGATTAGTAGGAACAAATGAGGAAGAAGGATGGAAGATGCTCGAAAAAGTAGGAATAAAGTTTTATCAAGATGTGGAAAGTGCAGTGGGGGATGTACTACGTTAATTGGCAAGGATACGAGAGTAATTGTTCAAGGTATAACAGGAAAAGAAGGATCTTTTCATGCAACAAGAATGAAAGAATATGGGACTCGTGTTGTTGCTGGAGTAAGTCCTGGGAAAGGTGGAAGTCTGGTATCCGGAATTCCGGTATATGACACTGTTCAAGATGCAATAAAGGAACATGAAGTAGACGCAAGCATAATCTTTGTTCCAGCTAAGTTTGCATCGGATGCAGTTTATGAGGCTGTTGATGCTGGGATCAAACTAATTGTAGTAGTTACAGAACATATTCCAGTAATTGATGTGGCAAAATTCACTAGATATGCTCTAACCAGGGGATCAAGGATTATAGGTCCGAATTGTCCAGGTCTAATCGTTCCTGAAGAATCACTTCTTGGTATATTGCCTCCTAGAGCTTTTAAAAAGGGAAAAATTGGCATAGTTTCAAGGTCCGGAACATTAACATACGAAGTTTCCGAACTGCTGAAGGATAGAGGACAGTCGACTGTTATAGGAATAGGAGGTGATCCAATAATTGGTACAAAGATGCAAGATATAGTAAAAATGTTTGATGAAGATCCACAAACTGAGGAGATTGTGGTAATCGGAGAAATAGGTGGAACAATGGAGGAAGAGGTAGCTAAGATGAAATCTGAAGGGAGAATAAAGAAACATATTGTTGCATATATAGCTGGACTTACTGCACCTAAAGAGAAGAGAATGGGACATGCAGGAGCAGTAGTTTACATGGGTATGGGTACTTTTGACAGCAAAATAAACGCATTTAGAAAAGCTGGGATTCCAGTAGCTAAAACTCCATATGAAATAAAAGATCTCTTATTAAAAGTTTAATTTCAAAAAATTTATTGATTTCTTGCTTTTATTGTTATAGTACCGCTTTCTTCGTCGACTTGAAGGGTATACTTAGTTCCATACTTTTCTATCATCGATTTTGGTATGTATAAGTTGAGCGGTAGCGTATAGTATTCATATTCGTATACTTTACCTCTCACAAACTTCTTCCCGACTAATCTTTTAGCCATTACTTCTCTCTCTTTCATAAGATAAGATTATTCATACTCTTTTTAAAACTTTTGTACAATCGTTTTTTAAAACCTTCATTATAATTTAAAAATGATTAGAACAATTTAAGTTTCTGATAAAGAGCATAGAAGATTAGTTCATTAACAAGATTTAATGGAGTTGAGGAATACAACGTTGAGTCCATTTCATTCTCATTAATTCTTACCTTATAATACAACAATTCCCCCCGCTGCAAGGCTAACGCGAAATAAGAACAATTTTCATAATCACAATATGGGCCGTACTCAATAACTGGCTTTTGTTCGTCAATTGTCACAAGAACGTTTTGAACTCCCCAATCCAAAAGAGTCACTATTTTTATGCTTCCTTCAAATAATGTATCTGTAACTATTCCTAACTCGGTGTATCTAGTCTCTTTTTTAAGGATCTTTAATTGTTGCAGTTTAATTGAGTGCATCATCCTTAAAAATTCCGAATAAGTAAATTCTAGGAAAATATCTCTTCCATCTATATAAATATAAATTTTATCATTTATGAAAGGAGATATATATAATTCTCCTTGCGCGATAGCTGGTTTAACTCCATTAAACGTTACTTCTCCTTCTTTGGAGATCACAACAATATCTTATATCTGGGAAAAATAAAGGTTTGAGCTAACTCTTTTTACTTTTGTTTAATCTTCCTTAGTGTGAATCCTGTACATATATTAGCAAAAAAAGGAGATATTGCAGAAAACGTTTTAATTGTTGGAGATCCAGGAAGGGCTAAAATTTTGTCCTCTATCCTAGAGGATCCAAGAATAGTAAACGAAAATAGAGGATTCTTAATTTATACTGGAAAATATCAAGGAAAGGTAATAAGTATAGCAACCCATGGTATTGGAGGACCTTCAGCTGCAATAGTTCTTGAAGAGTTAATTATGTTAGGTGGAAAAAATTTCATAAGATATGGAACGACGGGAGCGCTAATCCCTGAAATAGGGTTAGGAGATTACATTATTGTTACTGGCGCATCGTACAACCAGGGCGGGACAATCTATCAATACTTGGGAGAAAATAGTTGTATTGCGTCAGTTCCGGACTTAGAGATAGCTTCGTCTCTAGCGTCTAATTTCTCAAAAGAGGGGTTAAAGTTCTTCCTAGGAAACGTTTTCAGTAGCGATGCTTTCTATGCAGAAGATGAAGACTTTGTAAAAAAATGGTCCTCTAGGGGAAATATAGCTGTAGAAATGGAGTGCGCTACTCTATTCACAGTTGGCAAAATAAGAGGAGTTAGAGTTGGAGCAGTACTTGTAGTAAGCGATAATCTAGCTAGAGGTGGTGTATGGATTTCTAAAGAAAAGCTTGAGGAGAGAGTTATGACTGGGGCAAAAGCAATTTTAGATACATTAGCGAAAATATAGAAATGAAACTTATTAGGGATCCCATTCATGGATATATTGAACTTGACGGGAAAATAACTAAAATCGTTTCTTCTCCTTATTTTCAGAGATTGAGATTAATAAAACAGAACGCAATGGCCTATCTAGTCTATCCTGGAATGAATCATACTAGATTCGAGCATTGCTTAGGTGTGATGAATCTGTCAAGGGAGTTTGCAAAGTATGCTTTAGCTAATAATAAAACACGTTTAAGAGATGATATAATTCAATTATCGGCAATAGCGGGATTATTACATGATGTGGGACACGTCGCTTTTTCTCACACTTTTGAGAACGGGTTAATATTGGCTAAAGAAGTATATGGAATAGATATTGACGAAAGAAAGAAGAAGACTCATGTAGATTATGGAATAAGAATTATAAAAGAAGGTCTCTCTAATGAGCTCGATGATTTATCATCAACCTTTGATACAGTTTCCTTTTTAGATGATGTTCTGTCAGAAAAACCAAAGAGTGAAGAGGAGACATTTACGTCTTTATTAATCTCGAA
Source organism: Candidatus Acidianus copahuensis (assembly GCF_000632495.1). GTDB lineage: Archaea > Thermoproteota > Thermoprotei_A > Sulfolobales > Sulfolobaceae > Acidianus > Acidianus copahuensis. Next base: position 37,005 of record NZ_JFZT01000061.1, read on the forward strand.
TTACGTGGACGCAGATAGGAGCGATTACTTGCTGAGAGATTCTTACTATGCCGGAGTCGAATATGGTATGTTCGATGTAGAAAGATTAAAGAGATTTCTAGTGTTTTTAGACGGAGACAAAATAGCTATTCATAAAAAAGCTATGCCTATCGTGGAGCAATTCCTATTGGCTAGAATGTATATGTTTGAGAACGTATATTTCCATAGCGTTGTTGGAATGTATAATGCGGTACTATCTCATGCAATAGCTGAAATGATTAAAAAAGAGATAATCTCTCCTCCAGATAAAATTGAGGACTTTTTGAAGTTTACCGATTTTTACCTTTTATCTAAGCTAGACCAAGTTAAGGAAGAGTTTAAGGATGCATTGTTGTACAGAACAGGTTTTAAGAGAGTTAAGGTCGACATAACTGGAAATTGCTTAAATGAATTCTCTTCTAGAAAGACTGAAATTAAGGAAGATATGGAAAGCACTGGAGGATTATTCATTTATCATGAGTTTGAAGACGTACCTTATGAGGAAACCGGAAGACCTCTTTACATTTTTGATGGAGAGAAAGTTGAAACTTTAAAAGCAGCATCTACCATAATAAGATCTTTAAGCGAAATAAGAAAGGCAATAATAGCATATCATAAAAAGGCAGAAAATGTGGCTAATAAGTATATCAAAATACTTCAAGAATGTAAGACCTTAGGACCTTGACCTGGCTTACTAACTATATATTTGAGACCTTTGGAATCTAAGAAGGAAATAACGTCACTTAGGTATTTTCTAGTTGTAAATATATGTGGATTTGGACCAGCATCGAAAGTGTAGCCAGCATTTCCAAAATCTTGAACCCATTTCATTATATCTATAGAAATGTCATTAAGATAAAAGAATGAAGGCCAGGAATCCAATATTACGGCATGCATATTGTTACTATGTCTCATCAATAATTCAAAGAATTTCTTCTCATCCCTTCTTCTAACGCTTTCTAAAACCTGTGAAAATGTGTTATCGATAAACTTTAGTCTAGACTCCATAAGATAAGAGGTCTCAACTGATGTCTGCATACCGATTCTAGAGGAAATTCTTTTTTCTTTATCACTAACAATACCAATGACATCAACTAAATCAGGCCAATGATCTTCAGGGAAAACTTGATAACAGAAAGAATCCGATCCATCATCTTTTTGCCCCTTTTCCCATACAACAAAACCTCCTAAAGTACTTCTACAAGCGCTACCTGAACCAATCCTTGCTATTATTGATAATTCCCTTTGTGAAAGCCCAAGACCTAAAGCTTCGTTTAACGCATAGACTAACGACGAAATACCAGCTGCTGAAGACGCTAGACCTACAGATTTAGGGAAGTTTATATCTGAAAAAATTTTGGCATGGAACGTTTTACCGGATTTTTTCCTGAATTGATCGAGAACTCTTCCAGCATAGTCTACGACTTCCCGATCATTTAGGGGAGTTGAATTGACTATAACTATGTCTTTTCCATATCCTTCTTCCAGGATTACTTTAGTCCTTGCATATAATCCATCTAGAGAGACCGAGAAAGAAGGATTTAATGGAAGGTTTAACTTCTTTTCTCCTCTTTTGCCCCAATACTTTACGATAGCAATATTTGGTGGAGCTATGGCCTCCCCTTCAATCAATTCTTAAACCTCCGTCTTCTTTTACATCTATTAAATAAATTCCGGAATTCTTCCATACTTCTCTAACTTTAGAAAGATCCTCACCTATAGCCATTATCACATCTCCTCCACCAGCTCCAGGAGAAAGAGATATAATTGCTCCGTTTTTCTCAGCTAGATTAATTAGCTTTTTCTCATTTTCTGTCTCAAGTTCTACACCAACTCTTTTGGCTAAGTAGTTCAAGAGATCTCTACCTAATTTAACGTGAACAGAAGCTTCATCTAGATATCCCATTTTTAGGAGTTCAATAGCTGTTTCATTTTCGTGATCTATTTCACTTATAATTTCCTTAAACCATTCCTCCTCACTCCTTTTTGAAAATGCCTCTACAAGCTTAACTGTGTCAGAGCTCTTTCCAGTGAAACCCAAAAGAATTTCATAATTACCTATGCCTAAAGGTTCTCTAAACCCGTTTCTCTTATATATTAAGCTACCAAAAACGGCCGCAGCTATATCAAATCCGCTTCCTATGCCTTTTTGTCTTATGAAGTTAGCTCTTTGTGCTATTTCATGAATTTCTTCTAAGTTAATTTTCCCCTTTAGTTCCATATACGCGCAAGCCGTTAAAGCAACTGTAGACGCTGAAGAACTCCCTAGACCTGTCTTTTTGCCATTAATCTGAAATTCATAGTCATTAATGAGTTTTACATGAATATTTGGAAATTCTTGAAATTTTTCCTTGAAGGCAGCTATTACACTTTCTATAATAGGATTACCTGTTTCAGTAAAGTTACCATAAGAAGTCTCAAAGAAAAGCTTATCTTCTCCTATTTTTGTACATCTGACTCTCTTATTTATCGCTATAACGTGAGATATACCACCAAATACCACAGAGTAACTTCCAATCCAAAGAACCTTCCCTGGAGCACTTATCATTTATTATCCTAACATATGATGGTATATTATGATTAACTTTCTAGAGGGTAAAGAGAGAGCTGTACTAACTACAATAGCTCAAGGAGGTCCTGCTGGGATAAGGGCTACAGACCTTTACCCCACTCTTTCTCTCTTTATGAGTCAACAAACTGTTCAGAAGACTATAGAAGATTTGTATTTTTCTGGTTACATAACTATTTTAAGAGACGGAGATGAAGTAAGGTATATCGCGTCAAAACAGGTAAGAAATGCTCTAGTTAACTTGGAAATGCAGAAATATAAATTGGGGAAATATATCGAAAACTTAAAGATGAGAATAGAAGAAATTCAAAAACTAGAAAAGACTATACAGGTTAATGAAATGAAAAAGGTGGCAACAGAAGGCACACAAGTTGTAGCTTTTTCTGTTCTTTCATTGTTGAAAGAAGTTCCAGAGTTAACAATACCTGAGGCTATAGAAATTATATCAAAAATAAACGATGAGGTTCTTTCCAAACTTTTTTCGTTAATTTCTCCTGAAATGACTGAGGAAGACATAAAGCATTTTCTCCTTCTAGTTTCAAAGTATAACGGCGAAAAAGACGCTGAATTACTAAGAATAACTATGGAAGCTATTAAGACTAGAAATGAGAAAAAAAATACAACGAATTCATAATTATAAAATATCATTTTACTGATTTAAAAAGGCCAATAAAAATATTGTGGCAAAGCTTATAAAGAATAAACCAAGAGTTATAATTATGAGAAGCAAGAGAGACCAACTCGAAATTATTTCTGATATAATGACTGTCTTAGAGGAAGGTATATCCAGCAAATCCGGATTAATGAAGTACGCTAATCTCAGTAACAACTTGGTTGAGAAATATGTAGAACTTCTTGTTTCCAGAGGGCTAGTGGAGAATGAGGGCGGGCAATATAAATTAAGCGAAAAAGGAGAAAGACTTTTGAAAAAATTAAAGAAAATTAGAGAGCTCAATTTACAAATAGCTGAGCTTATAAACTCCATATCAGAAGAATTATAGTAATGGAAGATTACACTTTACTGTTTCCAGTTGGAGCTTTTTTACTTATAGAATCCACTGCACTTTATTTTATATCTACTAAAAAAGTAGAAGATGTAGAAAAGAATTGGAGTAATATAAAGGACGTATACATGATAAAGGTTTTTGGATATATCCTCGATTTTATATCGTCAATGGATGTAGAGGATAGCCTAATAGAAGTTATAAATGTAAAGAGTAAGGAAGCCTCAAAAGCTATAGAAGAGAGAATAACTAGTTCTAGTAATAGTATAAAGGATCTTGCAAAAAAAATTGACATGATAGAAAAAGTCCAGAGTTACATCTCAAAAATTTCGTCCACTAATAAGGAAATGAAATATACAATTTTTGCGAGTATGATTGTTATGGGACTTTCGTTTGTTGGATCAAGTTTAGGTAATATATTTCTAGGAATAACGATTGGACTGGAATTAGTAGTCATGTATTATACAATTTATGCACTGATAAGTTATAGAGATTTAAAGAAACAAATCAATCGTGTTAAAAATGATATAAAAGATTAAACATTTTATCTTTTTATTCTATCAGCTTCTTTTTCAAAGAATTCTTTAACTTCTTCTAATCTCTTAAATCTTTTTTGAAATTCGGTTACCTTTAACTTTACAATCCAGCTAGAATACGGATTCTCATTTAAGAGATCTGGATTTTTAACTACTGTATCATTTATGTCTAGTATTTCACCGTTTATAGGGAGTCTAAACTTTCCCACCCATTTAGCGCTTTCAAGAGTAAAAATTGTAGTCTTAGGATTAACCTCTTCTCCTTTCTGTTTTACCTCTACTTGAAATATCTTACCTGCCATATATTGACCTATATCTGTTATCCCAACTGAAATTATATCTTCACCTTCATCTTTTATCCAAATGTATTTTTCTTCATCGTATAGCAAATCGTCTGGAAAAACGAAACCTTTAATTTCCATACTAAAGAGTAGTAGTTAAAACTTAAAAATTTTAATTATTCTAATAAGATTATGAAATATGCTGTTTGGCTGGATGGAATTATTCTGGACATAGATTTAACGGATATGCTTCTTAGGCAATATAAAGGCGAGGATGTAGAACTTCCTTTAATTGATAAGATTTACCCAGATTGGAATGAATTCAAGAAAATTTTCAAAGAAGATATAATCATTGTATCTCCATATAATGAAGAGAAAACTAGAATGATTATAAAAAAACTAGGAGATTTCCCATTTATATATTCTGATGGGAAGACTAAACCTAGTAAAAAGCCGATGGAAGTCTTATTTTCAAGTTTTTCATTAGATCCTTTGCGAACAATTGTTATAGGTTCCTCTCCACTCGACTTGTTGTCAATTAGATTTTACGATTCGAGAGTAAAATTTGTCTGCATAAAAAGGAAAGCTAACTGCTCAAAATATTCTCCTTATTTGCAGGTAGACAATCTAATGGAGTTAGTTAAGAGTCTAAAAAGACTAAAAATAGAAGGAAACTAATAAGGGACTAGAACTGCCCCTTTTGCTGAAGATGCCACTAACCTTGAGTATTGAGCTAAGAGTCCTGTTTTATACCTAGGTTCTGGCTGTACCCATTCTGAAAGTCTCTTCTTTATTTCTCCTTCTGATAGTTCTAGATCTAATCTTCCTGAATCAGCATCTATTGTAATGTAATCTCCATCTTTAACTATTGCTATTGGACCTCCAGAAGATGCTTCTGGTGCAACATGACCAACCATAATACCCCTAGTTGCGCCTGAAAATCTGCCATCAGTGACAAGAGCAACTTGTTCTCCTAGACCCATTCCAACTATTGCTGCAGTAACTGCGAGCATCTCCCTCATACCTGGACCTCCCTTAGGCCCTTCGTATCTTATTATCACTACATCTTTCTCTTTAATGTCTCCTTTCTGAACAGATGCAAATGCTTCTTCCTCCGAATTAAATACTCTAGCTGGACCTCTATGTTTCTTTACTTTACTTGCGGATGCCTTTATTACTGCTCCTTCAGGAGCTAATGTTCCCTTTAAGATTCTTATCCCTCCTGAAGGAGTAAACGGATTGTTTAGATCTCTAACTACTGTCGAATGATCTACGTCTGGAATCTTGTACTCCTCTAAGTTTTGCCTCATAGTCTTTCCAGTTACTGTAATCGTGTCGCCATGTAAGAGATTTGCATCTAATAACTTCTTTAATATTACCGGAACTCCTCCAACTCTGTTAAGATCTGCCATTACATAATCGCCTCCTGGTTTCATGTTTACTATTTCCGGGACTTTTTTACTAATTCTATCAAAATCATCAAGACTTAACTTAACTCCTGCCTCATGGGCAATCGCCAACAAATGAAGTACAGCATTGGTTGATCCTCCAGACGCCATTAGTGCAGTAATAGCGTTTTCGAATGCCTCAAACGTCAATATATTTCTAGCTTTTAAGCCAATCTCCATTAGTCTCATTAATTTGTTACCAGTCTCCTTTGCGTACATTACTCTCATTGAATCAACTGCTGGTGGAGATGCACTACCTGGAAGAGCTAAACCGATTGCTTCTGATATCATTGCCATAGTATTTGCGGTATATAACCCACCGCAAGCTCCTGGACCTGGTATAGCGTTATTTTCCATTATTCTTAGGTCTTCTGCACTTATCTTTCCAGAGGCATAAGAACCTACTGCCTCGTATACATCGCCAATAGCTATTTTCCTACCCTTGAAGTCTCCAGGTAATGTAGTACCTCCATACATAAAGATAGATGGTAAGTTAAGCCTAGCCATAGCCATCATTAAACCAGGTTGTGTCTTATCACAGCCACCTAAAGCTACAAAACCGTCATAACCGTGAGCATTAACTGAAAGTTCCACTGTGTCAGCTATAACTTCTCTACTAACTAGCGAGTATTTCATTCCCTCACTTCCCATAGCTATACCGTCTATTACTAGAGGAGTAGTAAATGTCCTTGGTGTACCGCCACCTTCTCTTATTCCTTCCTTTACCACTTGGGATATGCCTAGGAGATGTATGTTGCAAGGCCCTGCTTCACTCCAAGCAACAGCTATTCCAACTAAAGGTTTAGATACATCTTCATCTGATAAACCCATTGCCTTTAGAAATGCACGATTTGGCGCTTTTTCATAACCGCCATAGACCTTATTTGACCTAGATTTATCCATTGCAAATAAAGTAGAGAACAGTAAAATTTAAACCTCACACTAGTCTTAACTTTTAGCTAAAGTAGTCAAGTAATAGAGAATTCCTGCAACGGTTTTCATATCTGATATCTTACCAGACTTGATCATTTCAACAATTTGCATTAATGGCATTCTTACAATTTCTATTACTTCATAATCCTCTGGTCTTGATCCTACAAAATTAAGGTCTTTCGCTACGTAAATATGCATTAACTCATCAGATATTCCAGGAGATGGGTAAAGATCTATTAAGTGTATAAGAGTATTTGCCTCAAAACCCGTTTCCTCAACTAGTTCCCTTTTAGCAGTTGTTTCTGGATCTTCTCCCTCATCTATCGTTCCTGCAGGAAGTTGTAATAGCCATTTTCCTACTACTGGTCTATACTCTTTTACTAAGATTACTTCGTTATCTATAAGCGGTAATATAACTGAAGATCCCCTGTGCTTTACATACTCTAACTCTCTTATTTTTCCGTTAGGTAGTTCAGTTTTCTCGATGTAAACCTCAAATTTTTTTCCTGAAAATATTTTCATAAGCTCTTAAATGGACCAAAATTTAAGTACTTTTTTGCTTTCTCGTATATTTCCTCCCAATCCAGTTTATATGCTATAATAAATAATACTGTAAATGAAATTGATGAAATTATACCTAGTTCGAAAGCCGATACACCTATTGCTTCTGCTACTTTGATAAGTCCAAAAACCTCAATAGGAATCTCAATGCTGCTCTTTATTATCTTTGCTCCAATAGTAATCTTAAACATTCTAAATAATGGAGCCTTAGCTGTTCCACCAACTAGAAAGGCGAAATCGTCTAGCGGAACTAGAGGAAGAAGGGCAAGAATGAATAAAGCAATGTAAAATGGCTTTCCCTTAACGAGTTTCATAAAGAAGGATATATTTTTGTTAGTTTTGATTCTCTTCTCTACTCCATATCCTACAGCATACATAAAGACTTTCGCTATCGCTGCACCTATAGCTGTCACTGCTATTGCCTCTATAATGTTGATCAAATTTATCCCGGATTTTATGACAAGAGTTGACGCAACCAGAGTATATGGAGTTCCAAAGAAAGGTATGGCATTAGTCCCAACTGATATAGCAAAAATGATAATTATATAATAAAGATTCATGCAAGGTAAATCTCTATTTCATTCTTAATAAGATTTCTCATAGGCGTTCGTAAAAATAGTTCTTAAAGTATAAATTTTATATATAAAAAATAATTAGATATTAACTTAAAATGCATAGAGTAATGAGAGATGAAAATGGAAAGAGAAATAAGAATGCACAAGTTTCTTTATATTTTATCATATTTAATAGCAATTATTTAGCTAATAAGTAAAGCATTATTAAGAATTCCTCAGTCCATAGCATGAAGAAGATTAGAGATTTATTAATATTAATAAAAGTTCAATAATCCTATCCTATAAGAAAATCTAGATCCCTAAGCTCTCCCACAAGTATTGGCTCTTCTTTCGTTATCCATTTTCTGGCTTGCACTTCCCTTAACTTCTCCACTACCTCTGTCCAGCTTTCCAGATCTGGTATTTCATATATTACCACAAATTCATAATCCCCAATACCGAAGGAATACGTAGTGAAGGATCTTATTCCTTTATTTTTAGGATGGTTTATTGCTGTACTTATATGTTCTTTCATTATCTTTTCTCTTTCTTCAAATGGCAGGAGATACCACTCTACAGACTTCTTCATGGGATAGGCAACAAAGTACCTTAAAGGCTGTAACTTAAGTATAGAAAAAGGAATCTCATTCGATGAAGTATATGGAGATGGCTTAAAGATAGAGAGGAAAAGATTACTCTCCTCTGCATATCCTTTTACTGAGTTTAATACTGATGTTCTAAACTCTTCAAGCTTTGTAGTATCCTCAGATGAAGCCCAATAAACCAAGTGAGAATGGTAAGATAACGACGCATATCTCTTTAATGAGATAAGCCTTTTTGAGTTTTTATCCTCTATAGCTTTTAAAGATCCTAAAACTTCCTCTTTTTCCTCTTTAGAAGATCTCCACCAATCCCTACAAAAGCCAAGCGAAAATACATACATATAAGCGAAATTAGTCATCCTTATTCAGCTCATTTAGTATATCAGAATAAATTATTAACGCTTCCTCTAAGCTCATTAAATAACCTATAAAGTACCTTGACGCGTTTTTCTTTATAAATTCGTCCAATATTTCGTATCCATCAGACGTTGGCCCATTTGAAATTCTCTGAACGTATTCGTCGAACAACTGCTTAGTTTTAGTAACTATTATGAAGCCTACTGGTATAACTCTTATACTCATTATTGAAGAGTTATATGATCCAATTTCCTTCATGGCAGTGTCGCTAACTCCGAAATAGTTTACTTCACTTACTCTAAACCTCTTTAGAATATTTTCTGCCTTTACCTTCATCTTCTTTACTTCTCCAGGGACATCCTCAAGTAGAATTGCCTTAGCTGGCATAAGAACTTCTACTCCTCCTTCTTCAGAAAGTCTGTCTAAGTAAAGTATTGCTCTAAGAACTTTTGAAAATCTTCTTCTGTTCCTCAAGATTATTCCTCGCTTAGCATTGGCGTCATCAGTAGAGAAGAAACCTAAGAAGTACTTAAAGATTACACCTACAAAATACTTATCGCCATTCTCCGTAGTTATTTCAGTTGGCGATGGTATTTCATCCAATGACTCTTTATAGACAATAGCTACATCATCAGAGTTAACTAGTGATCTAACATAGTCTTCGAAATCTGCTACTCTCTCCTTTCTATCTTCCACAAGTTGGCCTACTTCATTATAGATTTTTATATGAGGCGCGTCACTAGATGTGTCCATAACTATTTGCATTAGGGGAAAGGTATCCTCTTTCCTTATTACAGTTGAAGCGTAAATGAAATTGGAAAACTTAACTACACTTATTATATACTTACTTTCTACATCACTTACTATCGCTGCATGCTTAGATGCGGCTTTCGCCAGGCTCTCTATATCGTACCATTTCTCGCTTAAGACAAGGTCTTCAGTTTCCTCTATTTTGTCTCCGTCTCCGAATCTAAATATAATAGCCTTAACGTTTAGCTCCTCAGCAACTTGATCTATTACCTCCTTAATCAACATGTCTATTTGTGGAACGGGAGGAATTAAATAGTGATCGTCCTTTTCCAGCTTATGAACGTGAATCCCATTATCCTCTAAAGAGATTGTTAAAATTTTTCTCTCGTTTCCTTTATCGTCAACCAAAGAACATGAAACCACTGCCTCACTGGGATAAGAATATACTTGAAGTATGTTCAACGTTATCAGCCTTCCTATATAGTATCTTAGCAGAATTCATAGAAAAACATTATCATACTATCAATTTGACTTAATGTTCTTATTATTGCCCGGATTAGGTAATGTTATCAATTCAGTGGAGTAAAGCGATCTCAATGAACATGATGTCAGGGTATAGCGTATCCAAGATAAGTCAAGCAATGTTCGCAATGAATAGAACTATATAAAGATAATTTTTGAAGTTAAGTAAAGTAGCGATGACGTTCCTCGGATATCCTCCAACCTCTCAATCTGTTCCCATTCTTTTCTGCTTTTTGTCTAATTCTATTAGAGCTACTAACTTTCCCCATAAATGTAATAACTATAATATTAGCATTGAAAGCCTAAGCGAGACTGTTAGCTATAGTGATACCCAAGAAGGAACCACCTGAGTTTAGCCTTGTACTTCATGTTAGCTTATAATCGGATTCTTGTTGTAGTTCATCCGGTTATATGGTACAATATATCAATAACTCGTTTTCTAGAAATAAAATAAACCTCTTAAAAGATATACAGGAAATTTAAAACTAATTTTTATCAAATTAAAAATGGAATCTTTTCTGATACATGCCAAGAAGATCAAACAGCAAAAGGACTATCATTAGAGATATTCCAAGTAAATAAAAAATACCATGTAATTCAATCATAAGCAAAGGAAGTACAGCTAAGGGAATAAGAATTTTGTTACTAGAAACTTTGAAAAATGTTAAGAGCGCTACTCCCAAGAGAAATGCTGGACTAACAATAGATAATAACAGCAACAGTATTATCAGCAATACAAGAAGAAAATCAAAGAACTTAGTTTTCTGGAGTAGCATTACATTTTCTTGAAAATATAAGTATTTAAAGGTTTGACATAAAAGCGTGAAAATCTCTTTGATGATCCCTAAAACTACTAAAGTATCTTGCTCTCCTCACCTCATCTAGGTTTAACTTAAATGTCAACCTATCTTCTTCTAGTCTCTTCCCCTTAACTATAATCTTGCCAAATGGAGATGATATCATAGAACCGCCCCAGAAATATTCTTCGTCTTGACTACCTACAGAGTTAACGAAAATCATCCATACGTTCTGCATAAGACTATGAGCCCTCAAAAGAGTTTCCCAATCCTGTTCTATAGTTAGAGTACTTGATAAACCTCTCAACGGAGAGGAAGATGGAACAAATATAACCGAGGCACCCATAAGGGAAAGTGCTTCAACTGGTTCACTATGCCATACATCTTCACAAATAGCAACACCAAAGGATATATCCTTAAACTTGAATATCTTTACATCCTTCCTTGGATCTCCAGGTTGGAAGTACCTCCTTTCCTCAAATAGGCCATAAGTTGGGGGATAAAACTTATACACATATTCCCTTTTTCCGTTCATGAGAACGACTGCAGTATTTCTTAGAATTCCAGGATGATACTCCCTAATTGTACCAAAAATTGCGCATTTACCTTGTTCGGCCAGTTTTTCCTCCGCTGTTTCGGCATCTTTTATGATATCATACGTTATATCCCTTAAAATGTAACCAGTTAAGGATAACTCAGGGAATATGACGCATTCTGCTGAAGAAGTTGAAAGTATGTCAATATGTTTCTCTAGATTAGAAGTTATATCACCTTGCTTAACCCTTATCTGAGCTAACTCTACCTCCATTGCCTAGGATACCTCCAATCGGAGTTTATAGATCTAGAACTCAACCTAAATATCTCTGGTGGAAGTCTCTTATGTTGAGATGAGATAACTAAATCTTTTATCTTTTTCACTAAATCTTTATTAATTTCTAATTCCGCTGAAATTTCTTCAGTTCCTTTCATCTCTTCTACCATCAAGTAAAGTACAGCGTCAGCCAAATCATATCCAAAACCCAACTCTCCTTCAGCAGATTGACCCTCCCAAAGGGCTGGAGAACTAGGTTTCCCTACTACTTTTTCTGGAACTCCAAGGAATTTGCCTAACCCTCTAACTTGAGTCTTGTATAAATCGCCTATAGGTAGTACATCTACACCCCCATCTCCATATTTCGTAAAATACCCTAAGAGGAGTTCGCTCTTATCCCCCGTACCAATAACTAGGTAATTCATTTTCTGTGCAAATGCATAGAGAAGAGTCATCCTTACTCTTGCTTTAACGTTACCTATCACTTTCTTATCTTCACCTACACTTTCCTTAAATTTCTCAACTATGGGATCAATAGTAATGAAAGAATACTTATCCTCAGCAGAAAGCTCTGTAATTATATCTAGTGAGTCTTGTATATCCTCCTTAGGAGTTGATTCAGAAGGCATAAGTAGAAAGTAAAAGTTATCTACAGCTTTACTTAGTAAATATGCAGTTACTGCAGAATCTACACCGCCGCTAATTCCTAAAATTCCGCCTTTTGCGCCAGCATTTTGTATATAATCCTTTATTCTTAGTGTCAAGTATTCAGAGATAGATGAGTAATCAATTCTTTCCAATCTCTCCAGTACTTGTTGAATTCTCATATGTCAAATTTATCTTTGTGGAGTTAATATCTACTTGATAAGAACTCATGAAATAACCTGAATATACTTGGACTGTAAAACTTGATGAATTTATAAATAGCTTGGGGTTATTTGTATATGCTAATATCTCTCTAGTGGAATTAGGTGGTATGCTACTATTTGTGAAGTTCCATACCATGTTTAGAGAATTTGGAACCGACACCCTAATAAGGGTAATATTTACTGATTCATTTCTAGTATTTTTGACTATGATGCTCAATTCGCTTACAGGATTAGACTCTTCAGGAACTGAGACGCTAACAACTTTTATTGGATCCTGTGAAACATATTGAACATGAGATATTGCCCCAACAGAAGTTAAAGTAAACATAAAAATAAAAAGAGAGGCAATTAACTCCTTCCTTATAACGTTAAAGTTGAGTGATATTTTATTACTTCCCTCTTTCTCTAAATTAAATATTGAAAGAAACATCAACTCCGGCCACATTAAGAAATAGCTAGTTAAGGTTCTCCAAGAAAACCATAAAATAATCATTGGAAAGACCCAAATAGTTTCTTTAATTAATGAAAAGAGTCTAAAATACATATACAAGCAAAATATTCCTATTAATCCCATAGTGATTGTGAAAAACCAAGGTTCTACAGTAAGAAATGACGTTAGGTTAAATATTGTTAGACCAGTAAATGCTACAGGGATTGTGCTTGAATCATCAGTAAACACACTAAGGAACGCGTGCGCGTTCCAGAATAAAAATGGTAAGTTAATTACCAAAATACTAACTATAAATCCAAATAATATATCTTTTACATCTTTTCGTTTATAAATTAATAAGAATGGAGTAATTATCCATGGTATCTGATTAAATGAATCCGCTAAAGCCATGAAAATGCCAGATTTCTTTCCTTTCGTAATATAACTCATAGCCATAAATAAGGCCCAAACTGGAGCATTGACACCAGAAAATGAGGGAGCTAAGAGACCAGCAGTAATAAAAGAAAATATAACAGGTAAAACGGCTATAGGATCTCCAGTTTTTTTCCCTTGAAAATATATAAGAGTTACTAAAAGATCTTGTGCAATAATATTTATCAAGTTTAAGTAAGATAACATTAAAAAATGAGAAAAAATGAGAAAAAATGGAAAATAAACCAAAAATGATAAAGGAGGATAAATAAACGCATGAGCTACAGATCCGCTCAGAAGGTACGTAGGACTTACCCCAATAGGTGAGTACAATTGGGCATAAGGATCTTTTCCTAGAAGTAAATATCTATCTGCTTGAGTTATATATTCCATATCATCTGTCCCAAATCCCTTTATAGTTGATATCGATATGATAGTATACGTTAGAATGGATATTATCACAACTATATCGTCTATTTTATCAATTCTTCTATCGCGATTAATTAGCCAAGGATTAAGAGCTATAATAAAAATTGCTATAACAGAGAAGAAGCTTAGTGATAGGATTGCTGCTGAAATAGGATTTTCAAGGATGTTAATTCTATAAGCCAGAATAAATAATGATGCCATTATTACTAATCCTACAGTGAGATAAATTACCTGTCGTCGAGTTTCAGCCATTACTCATAGTAATAAATGTAAAGAATTTAAGATTTATCGATAACTAAGGCCATAACTAATAAGTATAAAAGTATTGAAGCTTAAGACATAGTATATAAGAGTTCATGAAGCTTAGTTTCTTTAACCAAGAGATATACTTCTATTCGTGCTATGGTTAGTATTCACTACTGGAAAATGTAACCTGATCTGCGACTATTGTGGAGGTTCGTTTCCAAAAGACATTGTTCCATGGAATGCAACATATAATATTCCTAAAATAAAGAGCCTGGTAGAAAACGACAAAGATTCAACAGTAATATTTTACGGGGGTGAACCTCTAGCTAATCCTAGATTTATCAGCGAATTTATGGATAGAGTTAAAGCCAATAGGTACGGCATTCAAACAAACGGTACTTTAACTAAAATGCTTGGAGAAAAATATTGGAGGAAAATGAATGTAGCTCTATTCTCTATAGATGGACGAAAGGAAATCACTGATAAACATAGAGGAAGAAATATTTATGACACTGTTATAAAAAATGCTTCCTACGTTAAATCCTTTGGAGTTGAGCTAATAGCTAGAATGACAGTAACTATGGATACTGATATTTATAGTGATGTTATGCATTTGATAAATCTGGGAATATTCGATAAAATCCATTGGCAACTCAATGTTATATGGACAGATAAGTGGGACATTAAAAAATGGGCTAACGAAAGTTACTTACCGGGAATACGAAAGCTCACGGAATTCTTCATTAGCAAATTATTTGACGGAAAAATAATCAAGATAATTCCAATTTTAGGTGTAATTAATGCTCATTATTTTGGTCCATACAAGGGATCTCCATGTGGTGCAGGCTACAAGTCTGTATCAATAACCACCGATGGGAGAGTTTTATCTTGTCCAATAGCTGTGAGAGAAGAGTGGGCAGTCCTAGGAGACATAAATAGAGGATTTAAGTTAATGGAGGAACCACTACCAGAACAATGCAGGACGTGTGATCTTAAAAGGTATTGTGGAGGAAGATGTTTTTATGCATCAAAGGAAAAATATTGGGGTGAAGAGGGGTTTTGGGAAGTAGACGAAATAAATAAGCAATATTTAAAAATAATATTGTCACAAATCCCGGAAGTAGATAAGGCAATTAGAAGTGGTAGTATTAGCCTAGATGAACTAAAATATGACCCTACCATGGACTCAACGGAAGTTATACCATAACATTTTTAATATATAATTTTAATACCTAAAAATCGAGATAAATAAAAGCTAAGTATTAAAGTTAGAACTACATGATGTCATATGTGACACTATTATATAACGTATCTATAGATTATGTCGTTATATACCTTAAAAATTTTGGAGGGTAATAGGATGGAAATTGGAAAATCTCAAGATATATCAAAGAAAGTAAGTTCCATGATCAATTCTGCAATCGAAAGTATTGTAGTTCTTTCAGGGGAAATAGGAATTGATTTAGCTAAAGAAATTGTTAGAAAAGCAGCAAGCGGGGTTAATACATCAATAATTACATCAGATGCACAATTAGCTAATTTCCTTGAAGATTATAGACATAACTATGGGCAAGAGATGCTTAAATCATTACACTTAGAGATATTAAATTTAAATAGAAAAATATCCATACTCGCCCGAATTCCTTTTGTGGTATTGGTTCTATCAATTGCAGCCTTAATTGTAACCTTTATTAGAGATGGTTATACATCTTTGTCCTTTATTGTTTTGATTTTAATTACAGTTCCTCTTACAATAATAATATTTTTTGTGACTAGAAGGATGAGAGGGAAACTTGAGAGTGAAACAGGAGTAAAAAATGACAATTACCAGCGAACTTTAGAGGAGTATAAGGAATTAAAGGAAAATCTAAGGAAAAGATTGCATATTACTCTAGTCCCTGAAAAAATAAATTTCTCTATTTTAATAGCTGACAATAACTCGCTTCTGACTTCAGGAAAGCTCGAAATATATGGAGGTTCTAACAATAGCAGAAATGAGCTTGTTTTGACAGAAGAAATGAGTAAAGATAATGCATTAAAAATAATTTCTTTTATAGTTAATTTAAATAAGATTTGAAATTATCTCTAGCATCTCCATCCCTTGTTCAATTCCTTTCTCTGCCTCTGGAATTGGATGTAAAGAGAAGAACTTCTTTACCTCTTCCACTCTACCTATTCCTAGAAGAGGTAACGTGTCGGAGAGAACTCTCCCGAATATTCCAGTTCCAGCTAGAGACTTCCTCGGAAAATCAATGTAAGTCTTTAACCATGTCCAAACGGCTCCACGTGTGTACGGATTTGACGATGCTAATGGAAGTATTCTTACTATGTCCTGTTTCTTTATATCACCTGTAAATGAAAGGCTTAATGTATTTACTACTAGGTGACCTTCTCTGAATGAGAGTAATGCTTTTAGGTATCTCTGTTTTTCCTCATCAAATTTTTGAGTTCTATACGCATTAAGGATCTCGTCATATACTCTTTCACCTCCAGAAGCCGCATATGCCATAACTACCGCATCCTTAAGGTTAGGATCAACAGAATCAAGCCTCGTGTACTCTTTTGACAAGTCCTTAGCAAAGTCATTGTCCATCATTACCATGTTCTCTACCAAGGAAGCATATGTAAGCCTTGATAATGGGTCAGTTTTAGTAGCCCATATTTCAAGCTGTGATTTATGGAACTCTAAGGCTAGACCTCCGTACTTTTCCTTATTTACTAGGAAGAGGAAATAGAGTTGATCAGCAATCTCCCTTACTGGTAAATAGTTATACTCCTTAAGCATAGACCTAATGACCTTTTCATACTCTTGGAAGGTCACCTGTTTGGCCAAAAGAAGGTAGAAGTAGTCATTAACTAACCCGAATTTCTCAAGACCATTCATCTCACTAACTCTGTTGAGATCTGCGTACTTAACTCTGTAGAAACCTGCCTTATTTAGATTTACTTTTAGACTTTTAATGTCAGTTCCGACATCTATCTCTTTATTTTTCTCATCGAAGAGCATTTCTGTTCTCTTCCCATTAATCTCAATTGTTATTGGAATGAGATAAGTCTTCTCATCTGTACTTCCGTCTTGCATAAATCTCTTTTGTTCTAACTTTACTTTACTACCGTTTATGCTCACGGTTATTAATGGATATCCTTCTTGCTTTATCCAAGATTCCATTATCCTATCTACAGGTTTGCCAGAGGCGTCCTTCAGGCTCTTCCAAAGGTTTTCTCCTTTAGCGTTAGAGTACTTATACTGTTCTAAGTAACTTCTTATTCCCTTTCTAAAGTCCTCCTCTCCAAGGTAGGCTTCTATCATCCTCAATATACTAGCTCCTTTTCCATAGCTTATATCATCAAATATTTGTTCAATATCCTCAATTTTTTCCACCTTAGCTTCTATTGGATGCGTTATGTGCAAAGAGTCCTTTAGCATAGCTCCTGCTGTTTCATCAAGAACGAATTGACCCCAGTAGTCCCATTCAGGTTTAATTGTATTTACAGCCTTGTAACTCATGAAAGTTGCGAAGCTCTCATTTAGCCAAAGGTCGTCCCACCACTTCATTGTCACTAAATCACCAAACCACTGATGGGCTAATTCATGAGCTATAACTTCAGCAACTCTCATTGTCTGTCGTAAGCTAGATGTTTTGTCAGCTAGTAATGCTGTTTCTCTAAACGTAATAGCACCCCAATTCTCCATTGCGCCAAAAGCAAACTCCGGAACTGCTATCAAATCCTCTTTTGGCAAAGGATATTTTACGCCAAAATAGTTCTCATAAAAACTTATGAACTGCCTTCCAAATTGCTTAGGTATATCTGACCTTGATATCTTTCCGGGAGTAGTTATGACTCCAACTATAGGAGAAGAAGAGAAATCATAATTTACCTCAAATTTTCCTATACCTAAGTAAAGTAGATAGGTTGACATCCTGGGAGTTTTCATGAATTCAATGATCTTCCTATTTCCATCTCTTACAATTCTCTCAACTGGTGTGTTCGATATTACATCTAAATCTTCGCCAACTTTTACCGATAGTTTGAACTCGGCCTTATAGGCTGGATTATCAACGCATGGTATAAACTTCCTTGCGTGGGAGGACTCAAATTGAGTAGAGACCATATATGAATCTCCATAAGGTGCTACATAGATTCCTACTAAGTCATCTCTTACTTTAGCTTGGAAATCTACCTCAATTTCTCCCGTGAACTTTCCCAGTGGAATCGATATGGAATTTTCTCTTTTTGCAAAATTAATATTATTCCCATTTATTTTTACCGATGTGACTTCGATTCCTTCTGCATCGAGAACTAGCTCGTCATCTACGTTTAGCTTTATCTTCTCAATTCCGGAATACTTTAAATTCTTAAAATCAAAATCTATAAAAATATTATAGTATTCTATCTGCATGAGTTTGATTATATGCTCCAGTTATTAAGGTTAGGTGACATACTCACTATTAAGAATGATGATGTATTATTACGTAAATGAGGTTATGAGATGGCGATATATGTTTTCACAAGTCAATCTGTAGAATAAGCATTTATTTTATGAATTAAGTTTCACATGTGAAAGCAGTTTTTGTTGACATGGGAGAGACTCTGGTAAAGTTTAAGCCTAAATATCATGAGAACGTAATAGCGTCATTAAAATCGCTAAATATAGAAGTTGAACCAAGGCTGGTTTATAGATCTCTTATGAGACAATGGGCAGAAAAACACTTTCCAGAACCAAATGTGGGTCTATCTAATGTTGACTTTAAAGATCTATTTTTTAAAATGGGAATGTCTATTCCAGATGAGAAAATCAAGGAACTAGAAAGTAAGAGTTTTCTTTCAAGCGAATATGATCTTTACGATGATGCTATAGATTTCCTTGAAGGAGTAAGAAAGATGGGCTTAAAGGTAGTTATGATTACCAATACTACTCCTAAAGTTCATGAAATAGTAAAAAATCTAAACTTAATGAGATATTTGGATGGGATAGTTGCTTCATGTGATGTTGGTATCATGAAACCTCATCCTAAGATTTTCTATAGGGCAGTAGAAGTTGCTGGAAGCTCAGGAATACACGTTGGGGATTCATATGAAATAGACGTGCTTGGAGCTAAAAGGGCTTACCTCGATGCAATACTTCTAGATAGAGAAGGTTTTTATCCCGAAATAAAAGAAAATAAGGTTAAGAACTTGATCGAAGCATTAGATATAATCAAAGGTAAAATTAATTGTCCCTGATTCAATCATATCTAAAAGTTCTATGATTCCCTCTCCGTTTTCTTTGGTTAAAACATGGTCAGATATTGCCTTGATTTCCTCTAAAGCATTCCTTACTGCCACCTTATAGTTGGCTACCCTAAATAGCGGTATGTCGTTCTGACTATCGCCTACAGCTATTATTTTCCCCTTTATTTTGAATATTTCTAAGGCCTTGAGAAGACCATTTCCCTTATCTATGTTCTCTGGTAAAATCATTGCATCACTTCTATTCCACTCTATCCTTCCGTTTTCAACTCGTTCTAAACCTTGATCTATAGCGTTATCAACATATATTATTACTTCCCCTACTGTAAACGATATACCTTTATTTTTAAGATAATTTACAATTTGATTTCTAATAGAAAACCAATCATTGCTTACGTTATAAATTACTTGATTACCTCTAAGGAATACAGCTCCGTTTTCTAGAACCCAAAGACTAGGATTTAGACCTAGAGCTAACCTAGATATGAACTTTCTCTCCCGACCTGTTACAACTATAAAAGGAAATCTTTTACTGAATTGATTTATCCTTTCCTTAACTTTATCCTTAATCTTAAATCCATCTAACTCGCTTGAAATAGTTCTATCGTAATCTGAAGCTATAACAAACATTTTATCACTCTAGCCTATATCCATCATTTTCTAAAATTTTCTTCATTATTAATGCATCATTTTCAAGCTCTGGACTTTCACAAATCAAGGTTATTGAAATTTCCCTTTTTAGTATTTCTTTAGCTAGCGGTTCGAAAGGCGGAGTATTATACTTGATCGATCTATGTACATCGACAAATTTTCCCTTTCTTTCAGCCAATCCTTCAAAGTGAGAGTTTATGTGTGACATACTCAACTCTTTACTTAATCTATCAATTATTTCGCCATAATTAATATTTGCATTTTGTCTTGCAAATGTGTGAGCCCAGTCTATGTATGGAATAACTCTTTTTCCTACATCCTTAGAGATTTCTATAACTTCGTCGATTGTACCTATTGCAGTTTCTTTTGCCATTGTCTCTATTCCAAATTTTACTGTCTTAATATTAGACTCTTCTGCTCTGTCTATTATTTCTCCCATTGATGATTTTACTATTTCCATACATTTTTCTCTATCTCCTTTTTTGTAAAAAGCTACATGAATGGCTATTGCATCAGCACCCATTGCCTCTGCTCTAGAGGCAGTCTCTAAAATCCTGTTCTTTGATGCCTCAGCTTTGTCCTTCTCTTCAGAACAAAGATTAATAAAATAAGGAGCATGAACGGATAGTCTTACATTTTCTTCTTCAGCAACTTTCTTAAGCTCTGCTGCTTTTTCAAGACCCATTTTGACGCCTCTCACAAATTCAACTTCCATAGCATTGAGACCTAGTTCTCTTACCCTCCTTATACCGTCAGCAGTACTCTTTCCCTTTGAGGATAAAGGTATTCCAGCAGTACCTAGATATATCCTTGCCATGATATAATCTCTAAAAGAAAAGCTTAAAACTACGACTACATAATGCTGAGGATAAGTTTTTTAAATCTTATTTAATAAAAAGAAATTATGACAGAGAAAAAGGAGGAGATAAATAGCTTCTCAGATTTAATCAAAGCGTTATTTAAGTACGATAACTGGTATCTTGGAGGATTCATAATAGCGTTGATACTATTCATAATATTTGATCTAGTAGTATACAAGTAATCTTTTTTATAATTTTACGCTTTTTCTCTTAAATATATTTTACAACATGAAACAGCTTGTGGACTACGTCATCCTTTCGGTCGATCTTGTTCTAATGTTAACCTTTGCAGAGATAGAGGAACCGATTCCACAGCTAGTAAGGGTGGTTCTCACCCAGCACATGATATAACATTAAGTGAACCAACAATATCACGGTCTGCAGTGAAACCACTGCTCTCACAGATGGAAAACCTCTCTGAAAGAGGCATATCTTTTTTTAACGTAACCGCAACGAAGACTAGTCCTTGAAGTAAATGGTGGATTAACTAGTTTGAACTCTTTTCATACTTTCCCATCTACTATTTGAATATTTCTATTATTTCGTAAAACTAATCTCGTATAAATGAAGAATCTAATAGAAGGTAACAGTAGTCTCTAACGTTTATATCCTCCATGTCCAGACCGTCGTAATACTCAATAAAGTATTTTCTTGTCTTGAAGTATATAGGTCACGACAGAATTTTTTATTTGTGTCGTGTATTTTAACTATCATTAGTCTCATCTTCTGAAAGTTCAAAGAACTTTGACCTTTCCAGTTAGTGAAAAGGGTTATCCATCCTCAACCCTTCAATATGTATTTCGCTCTCTTAAACGTAAAGGAGGTAAATTCATGTAAATGACTAAAAATTGTTCAGATTATAATGATCTGTTCTTTTTCATTATTAACTAACTTTCACCGTCAAAATATTATAATATATTACACGCTTATTTATGAATAATTTATATGGTAATGTCTTAGATTTATCCGATCTTTTAATATAAGTACGTAAAATAAATAAAAGAATATAAACGCGAAAATATTTAAGAAGGAACCGCTATATAATTATGGGGATTAAAAAGGTGATGAGGTTTGTTGCATTTAGAAGGTTTGAGGTCAGTTTCGAAGATATTCTTCGTTACGAGCCTCGCGATTATACCAGTCTCAGTTGTAGAACTTTTTTATGGAGTTGAATACAACTCCTCAATTCTTATAGCAGACTCCTTACATGGCTTTATTGATGCATCTTCTGCACTATTATTCTCAATATTATTAAAGATAATATATAGAAGAACGCATAAATTTCCATGGGGATTGTATAACCTAGAGAGTTTAGCTATACTGGGTATATCTACTATAATAGCGGTCTTTTCAATTAACTTTGTTTTTAGTACTATTAAAAATGTAAGTCTAGATATTCCAAGCTGGCTTTCCATTCTAACGATGTCTTCTGGATTCGTAACGATAATAGTATACATTATAGAACGTAAGTTCTCATGGATATCGTTAGTAAAGGCAGACATGTCCCACAGCAAAGTTGATTTCGGCATGGAATTAGCGGGAACTATAGGAATAGTTGTTGACTATTATTGGCTAACTGTTTCGATAACTGTTGCAATAGTAGCTTTTATAATGATAGATACCATTAGACAAGTAAAGGAAGCAATATATTCAATCATTGGAGTTAACTGTAATTGTCCAGTAAAAGATAGAATATATACTATATTGACTTCGTATGGATTTCATATAAAGAATATCTATACGAGAAAACTTGGATCGTTTCTAATGATATATATAGTTGTTGGACTTCCTTCTAATGTAAAACTGAGAGACGCATATAAAGTGAGGAAAACGATAAAGAGAATAGTTAACTCGTTTGATGGAGTTGCTATAGTAGATATAAAAATAGTTCCTGAGAAACATAAATACAGAGAAAAAGAGAGTGTTATCGATGTATCCAAAGTTCGTACAGCTAGTAAAGACATTAAAGGAGGTGGGTCCAAACCTACAACTACTTTCAATGGCATTGAGGGAAAGTGAAAGTAACTTAGAAAAATATATGATGGAGATAAAGCATCTTTATTTTACTCCTCTTCCTTCTTTCTCTACAGTAATTTTTGATGGAAATTTTCCAGTTAGAAAGAGTATTAAGTCTGATGTTATATTTCCTAATAAAAAATTAAAAGTTAATTCAATTATTAACTACTCAGGCATTCCTGAAGCATATGATCCTTTGCTTGATAGATGGGACTTAAGCTTCGATATTAGAGCTAACGGAATGAAATTAGAAGGTATTACAGAGAATCGAGACCCTTTGATGTTTTCGACGTTAAGAACATCAAAAGCTTTTACAGATATAATTAAAGGAATGTATAATAATCTGCAGATTCATAGCTTTATAATTGATTATGGAAGAAGAGATATAATCCTTGATGTAATTTCCTCCTCTGAAGAAGTTGCTAAAAATCTTGAGTATGTGCCATTTATAAGGCTTACATTTTCCATTAGTGAGCCAAAGATGTATATTATTGAGTTATTAATTCCTTTCAATTATCTTAATATCATTTTAGAAATTTTAAAGGAAATGAGAGACAGCATCGATGGAACTCTATTTACACTACGAAAAATGCCCTATTTCACTCCTATTATATAATATCTATGTTCTTTACTTTAGGTAGAATTCCCTTTTCCTCCGTTATAGAGTAGAAAGTTCTTAGTCCTTGAATAACCTTTTCTTCAGGGACATTATACTCTTGAATATCGGCCCATATAGTCTTTTCAACTATTTCCTGGTCCATATTAACTCCCTGTGATTGACTCATAATTTCTACATCCTTTGGAATTATCTCATCTAAGTGCTTTTCAGCATACTTCTTGCTCCTACCATAGACTTCCTTAAATTTCATAGCTAATTCCTTTCCTATCTCCTTGCTAATCACTACCATCCCCATAGGCATTGGAGATCCTCCTGAGATTTCTTTCCACATATCCCACATGCTTGTGATTACATAAGGTTTAATTCCCAGTTTTCTCATCGCATACATCATTTTTATCTCGTGAACTGCTACGAGTACATCACCATCCTTACCTAGAGCTTTAATTTCATCCAAAACTTTTCTTATGATGACTAATTTCCTATATTTTCCTATGAGAAGCCTATATAAGGTTAAAGCAGAAGTGTTAGGACCATGAACTATAAGCCTAGAAGATCCAAGATCCTCTTTTTTCATCTCAGAAATTGCCAAAACTGGCATACCTGTTATTCCATCTATGGCCGATGCTACAGCATTACCTAGAATGTAGTAATCATCTTGGATGTATGGGTACATTGCTGCTGAAGGAACAGACACATCAATAACCTTCTCAAGAACTTTTTCATTAATTTCTTGGACAGTTGGAATTATTTCAAATTCCAAGTTGAAACCTTCTGGTTTAACTTTACCTTCCATAAGTGGAATAAACGGATAAAGATCTCCTGAATCGGCTAAAGCTCCGACTTTAATTGTTGTCATAATCAAAAGTTATAAGTAAGGGTTAAAAATGTTAGTTTCAGTTGGGTCTAAAAATAAGGTAAAAATAGAAGCAGTAAATGATGCTCTTAAAGAGATTGGAATTTCTGCGCAGATCATTTCAGTTGAGGTAGATCCTCAAGTGCCAAATCAACCATATTGTGAGGAGACTTTTGCAGGGGCAAGAAGAAGAGCAATTCTTTCATTAGCTCAAACGGCTTCAGACTTAGGGATTGGTATTGAAGGGGGATTATGCGTAGCCCAAAACAGAATTTTGGCGTTTGCTGTAGTTCATGCGGTTGATAAGGAAGGAAATGAGAATTTCTCTATCTCCTCTGCATTTACCTTACCTCCTTCTATAGTAAAAGAATTAAATAATGGAGTTGAACTTGGTTATGCAGTCGATAAGGTGTTCTCTAAGTCAGGTAGTAAGTACAATGAGGGCGCTGTAGGTATACTTACAGGAATAATAGACAGAAAAAGACTTTATGTTGAACCAGTAATACTAGCTCTCTATCCATTTTACAGAACTAATATCCCTTAACAATCTTTTTAAATAATAAACCAATCTCCTCTAACTTTACGACATCGTGTTCATTAGGTCTAGGTTCAGACGCTAAATATACTCCATAATCTTCATGATCGCACATCTTATCTGACTTTGGTTCTCCGTATGGAGAGAACAAAATAAACTCATCCACTTTATTGATCAGTTTCTTTACTGTATCATCCACAATCTTATAAAGTGAACATTTATTTTGAGATGATTTATGTAATAGCCTATCTAACAACGTAATATCCGCTACAACTGGTTGGTCATCGATTTCATTAAGAATAGCCTCTACTACTTTATTTACTTCTTCCTCTGCACTTAGTCCATCAAAATAATTTAATCTGAGTTCTCCATATGTGGGATTAGTGATAGGTAAATTCACTGCAACAGCTCCAGTATCCTTCAATAGTTTCGGCGCCTCGTCTAACTTGGTTAGAAAATTCTTTTCCTCTACTTCCATCTGAAGTACTTTCATCCAAGACGATGCTGGATGCTGAGGAGACCTATTAACAACAACTCCCCTAAAAGTACTACCAAATAACATCATTAAGAATTTTGGACTACACTTCATAAAACTGGAGTAACTTAAACTATCTACTCCTAATAATAACGGTTTCATTAATATCACTCTAGCAGTTGTTTAATTCTTATCTCGATTTCTTCCCTTGGTACAGCACCTATAACTTCATCTACAGGCTCGCCATTTTTAAAGAACAGAATTGTAGGTAAACTCATTACACCATATCTTGCGGAAATCTCTTGATTCTCATCAGAATTCACTTTTCCGAAGGCAACATTAGGATAGTCCTTTGCTAGTTCTTCCATAATTGGTGCTAACATCAGACACGGAGCGCACCATTCTGCCCAAAAGTCAACAACTACAACTCCATGAGATTTAATGAACTGATCAAAATTTAGTTTATCTAAATGTGCTACTTCTCCTGATCCCTTTTTTTCTTCTTGCATAGTATCCTTATTACTCACTATCTGTTTAAATTTATTCATCAATATCTTCTCAAGTTCTGGATCGTAATCTCCGCTCATAGACTTATCTTGAACTTAGACTTTAAAAAGTTTATATTGAATTTAGTATACAGTAGTAAGTATGAGCACAGTAATAGTGGGGGGAGGAATAACTGGTCTTTTGCTAAGTTACTCATTAAGTGATTCATTAGTTGTAGACTTCAAAGGACCTAAGAATTCAATGGCCAGCCTTTGGACAATAATACCACCCCTATGTGGAGATTTATTCGGAGACTGTTTAAGATCTGAGGAAATATATTCTACGCTTTGTAATAAATTAGGAGTAAACTTCAAAAAAGTTAACGTAATAAGAAGCTCTGAAAAGAAACTAGGAGGAAAAATTATTGAGTCGAAGGAAATAAAGGAATTAGAACCAAAAGTAAACTTAGAATACGCTGAATTGTTCGATAACGGTATGTTTGTTGAGGGTCCTCAAATAATATCATCCTTAACTAAGGATATTAACATGAAAAAGGAAATGGTTAAAAAAATAGTATTTGATAATAAAAGTATATCTTATCTTGAAACAGAAAATGGAAAGATAAGGGCTGATCAGTACATCTTTACTTTAGGATATGGAATTTACGAGTTAATTAAAGGGTTATACAACATAGACGTTAACTATTTTAAGGGACATTTAATAATAACAATGAAGATCGGACTAAAAGGAATTTTAATAGTGAATGATAGAATAGCAGTTGAGGGGGATAACCTATACTTGAATGGTGATTCTAAACCTCAACAAGATCAGAGTATAGACTACGAAGAAATTTCAAAAACTTTGAAGACTTTTTCTAACGTTATTGGTCCTATAACCGATAAATTGGAAGTAAAGGTAGGCTTTAGAACAGTTGTTCCTACAGGTCCTATCGTAACTAGGATTTCGGATAATGCTATATTAGTTGGGGGACATAAACTAGGATTTGCTCTAGCTCCAATCTTAGTTGAAAAAGCGATATCCTTACTTAAGGGTTAACCTTATTAAAATAAAGACTGTATTTAATGAGTCGTGGATATAAAAATAATAGTTTCAAGAAAAGATCCTGTTGGTAACACTATTAAAAGACTTGGATATTCTTTTGAGGAAGTCGAGGATGATGTAACAGAATTTTCATACAGTGGAAAAGATATAATAGTTGTATTTTCTAGACACGAAAGCTCCTCTAAAATACCGTCATTTACTGTCCATCACGTCGGAAATCCGACTGAAGCAACTTTGGGTGGAAAACCAGAAACTCTAGATATAGCTTTTCCAAAGCTTATAACAGCTATATATAGAGAATTAATAGATATACCAATAGATATTCAGAAAACATTTGAGGCAACTCATCATGGTCCCACTTTAGAAGTTCCAATATTATTTGTAGAAATAGGTAGTTCTATGGAGTTTTGGACTAATGAAAAATTAGTATCGGAATTAGTAAAGGCTACTTTAAAGGGTATTGGAAAAGTGGACGATATAGAGTGCGAAAGCGTTATTACAGTCTTTGGTGGTCCACATTATTCACCTACTGCTTCTCGCTTATCTAAATCCTCTTGCATTTCTCATATAATTTCAAAACATTTTATAGAAAAAATATCAAATAATGTGATTTTACAGGCCATTGAAAAGTCAATAAACAATGTTAATCTAGTCATACTAGATAGTCTAAATAAAAGAAATAAAGAAAAAATTATCTTATCTGTTAGCGATCTCAACATACCGATAAAGTCTCTGTAATGCATCCTTAGAAAGGATAGGAGAACCTATGGAGTGTATTTTAAAATTTCCTTCCTTAATTTCAAGAGATGTTATACTAGCGTTAGGCAAAGATATACCATAAGCAGATATATCGTCTAAACCTAGAATATAGCCAATTATCGACCTTATTGGATCATAATGACTAACTGCAACTATAGCTCCATCATCTTTACCGCTTATCGAATTTACAAACTCTATCATTCTTTTTTGCATAACTTCCCACGGTTCTAATCCCCTGACCTCTATTTGTCCTCTAATTAACTTTATCTTCCAATGGTCGGAGGGATCAAACCTAGTGTTATTTAATTCGCCTAGAAATCTTTCCCTCAATCTTTCATCTACTATTGGTACTATCCCAAGATGATTACCTATTATTGAAGCAGTTTGATAAGCTCTCAGTATAGGACTTGTATAAATTTTGCTTACCTTAACTCTCTCCAACTCTTTGGCTACTTTCTTTGCCTGATTCTGTCCCTCTTCTGTCAATGGGTATGTGTTATTGTCATGTGATAAGACTCTATTCTGATTAGAGGTGCTATGCCCATGTCTTATCAACAAAATTAATGCCATCAACTATAAGTTACTTTTTACGCCTTTTTTACTTATCGGTTTCCATCCTTTTATACTACAGCTTTTTCATATTTTACAACATTATTTTAGATCTTTCATTCTTTTTATTAATTTAACCTAAAATACAGCTAATATAAGAATAATAGGAAAATTTTATATAAAATTTTCTTAAATATAAATTAAAGATGCTAACCAATTATAAACTGATGAGCCTTAATCTTATTCTTTTCTAAAATTATGAGCGCTGCGTGTAATATACCTTCGCCGAATTCACTTCCAGGATTCAAAATTACAGTTCTTCCTATCTTATCGAATCCCCTTGACTCGTGAATATGACCATGAAGCCCTATTAATGGTTGATATTCCTCTATGACTTTCCTTACTGCCTTAGATCCAACGTGGACCATTACTATTTCTCCTCCTCTTATAACAGGTTTAAGATTTTCATCGAGGAGTGGAGCATTATCTAAGTTTGTGTTATAAGGTGGAGGGTGAAGGTTGAATATTGATGTACTAACATCAGTTAATTTGGATATCTGTTTCTTTAGTTCTTCATAAAGCTTTTCTTCATCCATTTCCCTAGGGGTATTCCAAGGTGTAGGATTCACATACCCATAGGATATCATCTCATGATCTCCAATATTAATAACGTTTCCTTCAGTTCTCCTCATCTTCTCACATTCGTCTATAACGTCAAACATATATTCCGGATCATCGTTACCTAAATTAACGTAAAGAGGAATATTTACCTCCTTGAGTTTTTCTTCAACGATTTTGCACCAAGATCTTAATACATCACTTATTGCTGTCTTAAATGCCTCATCTAACTTCTTTTTATCTTCTCTTAATTCATCTAGGCCTTTCTTGTCTACTATTGTATAGTATCCTCCCCTGTCCCTTATACTCTTTATTGCTTCGTTCAAACCTTCTTTGCCTATTTCCTTTTTCTCTACCTCATATTTGCCATTACCAAGGTCTACAATTGGTATTAGGGTTTTTCCTGCCAGATCTCCTCCTATTATAAGCGCATTTACTTTGTACATTATACCAGCATTTAGGAATTTTTTCATTACAATATCTGAACCATGAACGTCTGAAGTAAACAGTATCCTCAATAGGTTATCGTTTTCAGAGTTTCCTTTTTTCCTAAATAAGCCCACGATTCATTCTTGTAAAAATGATAATTAAAGTTTGTTCAAATGATTTTTAGGAAAATGCATCAAGGATACTGCTTCGCTTCAGCCTTAAATCCCATACGGTTAGGGATTACAAATTCTGGAGCTTAAATAAGATCTTGTTCGATATGCACTATATTGTTTCGTAGAGTCAATTGCAACCACTCTTAGTGGTACAAAAGGAATGTTAGAAAGTGAAAATGTTAGAAAGTGAATTTATATATTTTCATGGTGTATATACTCTCATACATTAGAGCTTCCAATAGACTTAACCTTATTAAGTTAAAAGATAATTGAATTTTTTCAATTAAGTCTTGATATTTATAGACAAATTGGGTTCTCCTGTGTGATAGAATATCCATAAGAGAAAGTTTTCAATTAAAAATAAAACATAATCCATTATATATTATTATCAAGATTAAAATATAATAGTGGATCCTATATCTTTATCTGATGGAGGAATATATATTTCATGATTAATATATACAATCGTCCTCCAATCTTAAGCTTTAACAATGCTTCTAATTATATCGTAACAGTGTTATAGATACCTTTGATTAGACTATGTATACAAAGTTTTTATTTAAGTTATACCATTTAATTCTCATGGATATAAAGGTGGCTCAAATCGCAAAAAGTAAAGTTTTCGTCGTAAGATCAACGGATTCAATGGTTACTGTTGCCCAAGCATTAAAGGATAAGAACATTGGGTCTCTCATAGTTTTAGGTAAAAAAGATGAAGTTGTAGGTATTGTTACTGAAAGAGATGTAGTGAAAGCTGCTGCAAACAAAGACTTAGATTCTCCTGTTGAAAAATACATGACTAAAGATATCAAAGGCGTAACAGAGGATACTAGCGCTACTGAGTCTCTTGGAATTATGTTAGATCATGGATTTAGACATCTCCCAATAGTAGGAAAAGATGGAAAATTAAGAGGAATAATCTCAATAAGGGATCTAGCTAGATCTCTTTTAGATACCCATTTTATGCAATTCGGAAAATTCTCGGAAGAGGTTTCTGGAACAGGAGTAATCTGTCCAGTATGTGGTTTAGAAATAGATGAATACGGCTATTGTGGATGCGGAGTAGGTTCTGGCTAGCTATCAAAATGAATTTTCTTAAAAATCTTCTTTTAGCTCTGTAATTGACTTGAAAAAGACGAGTTAAAGTTTTTAAGTTAGGTTAAAGCCGTTTTTCCATATGATAATATTTTATGCAATAGGGGAAAAGGATAGAGCAAAGGAACTAGTTAGAATAATAACAAAAACTAGATGGAAAA
Source organism: Candidatus Acidianus copahuensis (assembly GCF_000632495.1). Lineage (GTDB taxonomy): Archaea > Thermoproteota > Thermoprotei_A > Sulfolobales > Sulfolobaceae > Acidianus > Acidianus copahuensis. The sequence goes on from NZ_JFZT01000061.1 coordinate 67,727, forward strand.
CTATTTCAAAACATGCCGTAAAAATATCTAGTTCTTCTATCGGTCCAACTATAGTAATATTCAAGCCAACTCTTTCAGGCTTAGCAGTGGCAATGTGGTTAAAGAACAAGGCAGAGGAACTTGGAATGGCAGCATCAGTAGGTTGGTTCACTCCTATAACTAAGGTTCCTGAACAGATAGACGATGCTATAAACACAGACCTCAACAAAATCCTTATGAAGAAACTTGAGGTACCGTGGTCTCCTTCGTGATCTCTGCTCTCTCATCACTCTTCGTTATTATGATATATTCAGTTATGCCTGAGAGGTAGTTTGTTAATATCCCAAATCTTTTTTGATCAAATGTCATAAAGGACTCGTCTACAAGGAAGAATGGAGTCTTAAAGTATGACTTCATTGCAGTAACGATTAATATTAACGCTAGTGTTGTTCTTTCTGATGATGATAGCTTCTTTAAGTCTAACTCCGCACCTTTCCTCATAACCACCAACCTATACTTTTCATCAATCTTAGCCTCTATGTTAAAGTCTAACTGCCTTAGTAAGTAATTAGAAGCCCTTACGAACTCATCCCTAGCTGCAGTAAGCCTTCTTATATACTCCTTTTGAAGGCTTTCCACTTCTTCTTGTAATCCCTCGATCTCCTTTTTCTTTTCATCAAGTTTTTCCAGGATGGAATTGGGAATACCGATTGACATTAATTCATACTCATAGTTTTCCTTCTTTTTCTTTAATTCCTCTATACGCTCTAATATTGGATCCTTTGACTCTATTGGCATTACAACTTCAGCAGAGCTTCTATTAAATCTCTCCTCCATTTCTCTCTTTTGTCTTTCCAAATCACTTATCTGTCCAGATATATTCGCTATTTTATCCTGTAATTCTTCCCTTACCATTTTGAGCTTTCTTATGTCATTTTCCATTTGATCTAAATCCTTTAATCTTTTCTCTATTTCTGCCTTTTTCTGATCTAACTCAGCAATTTCATTTTTTATACTAGTATAATTATTTTTCTTCTCATTAAGTTCGCTAGATATTACATCAACTCTAACTCTCCACGTCGACGGTTCAACGTGAGATCCGCAGACATAACATGTTGAAAGCTGCTGTTTTTCTGATTCTTTAATTTGATCCAGAACTTTTTCCAATAGCTTTATCTCTATATCTAGATTGTTTCTCAGTGATGCTTTAGATTGTAATTCTTGGTTTATCTGAGATAGTTGTGCCTCATAAGACTCCCTTATCTCCGATGATACCATGGACTCCTTTTGCTTTATCTCTTGCTCAATTTTGTCTAATCTGAGCTGTACGTCTTTTAGATCTCTTTTCCTGCTCTCTATTCTTTCTTGTAAATCATAGAGTTTATTGTTCCTCGTAGTAGTAATTGTTATTGTAGCCTTGTTCAGTACTTTACTATTTTCTTTTTCTGTCTCTAATTTAGAAATTTCACTGTCCAATTGTCTTATCTTTGTTTGAAGATCTATTGCCTCTTCGTATTTCTTATCTAAGTTTTCCATTTCTTTTTTCAGCTGCTCTAGCTTAGAGTCAAGTTCATCCTTTCTAGCTCTTATTTCTGCTATCTTTGACGTTGCTGAAATAAACCACTCTACGTTCTCTTCTCCAGCTAGAATTTGATTTAGTAATTTATTTTCTGGTGAGAAATACGAAAGTAATAGCGCCCTATCATCGTTAATAATAAGCTTTGAATCTTCTGTAAATCTGTCCTTGATTCTTTTTATCCTTCTATAATAAGTCTTACCATTCATCTCAATTTCAACATACCCCGAATCAGCAAAGGCATTTAGTAGATCTTCTGGTTTAAGAGATGAGGTTAGCAAAGATAGCATTGACTTTGACAAGGATGTTTTACCATATGAATTAGGGGCTTTATATACATTTACCCCTTTTTCAAGGCTTAGTTCTAAGGGTTCAGTTATTCCACCCATATTATATACTCTTACTATCATTAGATAACATTGATATTACAAGATAAAAAAATCTTTTCATTCTGTTTCTGGATTACATTGGGATAAAATATGTCTACTTTTATCTTTAATAGGGTTTGGATTACGAAAGACGCCGTTGTCAGCAGTTTCGCTTAAATTGTGACATTTTTATGAATTTCATGATTTTTCACTTCCAACCAAAGTAGTTATATATTCTAAAAATAATATTATATGTCTCAAATGTGGGTGTGTAGACCCGAAGGAGGACTATGAAAGAGTAAAGGATGGGGAAGGAACTAAGCATGTGCGGGTTTCCCCACGCCTAAGGTCTTTGACAAGATCTTCAGGAGTGTGGATGGGGTTATCCCGCTAATGGGGCGCATGATGAGCTTCGGCTCAGAACGTGGTGAAGACCAAGGGTTTTACGGACATGGCAATAAATGTCCGTAAAGCCCAAACCCCATCGGGTAAATAGAGAGGAATGCCCCCTTATAACAGTATATAAACCATTTTTTTAGATAAGGACATGATGTAGTTCATATAGTTCTGGTTCCGAACTAACGCTGATGGACACACATTAAGGTTAAAAGCTCGGTTGAAGTTAATGTAAGTGGTATATAACATGCTTAGGCACGCATTAATCAACTTCTGTAAAAGGATATAAAGTGCTGAATAAGAATATAGGTTAAAAGAGTTTAGTCCCTAACCGAGAACACAATACAAGGAATTAACAACTCTGCTCTCAGTTTGTTTAAAGCATTGCTTATAGCTTTCATGAATTGAAGGATCTTTTAAAGACTAGATAGGTTTCCTAAGGAAAAACGAAACAATAGTTACTTCTCCCTCGTATATATACAGGTAGATGGAAACTAAGGACAAGAATAAGAAATTAATGTTCCTTGATTTCTCTTCAAGTGAAATTCAAGATTAATGTACAGTGAGAATTCCCTCAGATAAGATGAAACGCATTATCATCAAGCCAAACGGGAGTGAAAAATCTACGCAGCTTTTGTGCGCGTAAAGTAAAAGTTCTCTTGAACAGAAAATCAAGTAAGATCCTAGGTATAGACTTATATGTATATAGACTGCATACCACATCTCATGGGCACGATGCCGAAAACAATGAAAGATATGAGAGAATTCTAAGGAAGTTAGGAGGATCCAGAAATTTCCTGGGAAGAAGAGATCAAAAAACTCGAGAAGACAAGAGTAAAGATCGCTACACTTTATCACGATTAAGGACTTCCGTCTTAACCTATACTTCAGGTAAAAATACTCCGCTGAGGACAACGACGTCCCAGCAACGAAGGACATTCAAGTAAGAAATTATATCTGGTTTAACCAGGATTCTTAGCCTCTATTTGTGTGATGTCGGTTTCTATGACATCAAGAAAATATTCATATAGGGTTCGAGCTTTATGGACATTTATTATCATCTCCGTAAAACCATTATACTTCACCACGTCGTGAACGAGGCTCATCATCACTATCCATTAGAGGTCTAATCCAACCTACACCACCAAAGCGGCTGTGGGAAAACTACTCCTTAGTTTCTAATCCTTCACTCCTTTGTAGTCCCTTCTTCGGTCTACAATATTCACATGTAGGACAGATAATTATTGCTTTTTTAAATATAAGCATCTTGGAAGAAGAAAAATCATTAAATGTGTAAAAATGTCACAATTTAAGTGAAACCCCTTTCAACGGCAAATCTGACCTCCTCCCCGCTCTAAAGAGCGAGGGTTCCCCTCAGAGCGGTTCATAGGTTTTGATCCATACGTTTCACCCTCATAGAATCATATCTAGCTGGTACTACCAGCCCCGATCCTCTCGTCCACGTATAGACCAGTGGGGTGGTCTTACCCCAACTTATCCCTATCCCTCTGGTGATCCCACCATCATTAGGACTCAGGATTATGGATATGTTAAACGCACCAACTAGGTCTGCGTTAAATACTTTGTTAGATGTTGTACACTTAAATAAACCCCTTGAAAGTCTTTTCCCGCATCCATTGCCGTGGATGGGACAAGTGGTCGAGGTATACGACTCGTTAACAAACTTAACAGTTATTCCGTGTTCTTCAGCAACATCCCTCAACTTTTCCATAACTTGTTTATAAGACCAGACGTTAACAACTAGAAAGTTACCCTTTTTCTGACTTATGTTCTTTGGATAACCAACCTTAATTAATGAGACTCCCTTGTTGTATAAGAATTCAGCAACTTTCCTTACGGTAGTATCTATTATAGCGTTTAACTCCCTCTTCCACTTAACATATAATCGCCTTATTTTACCCGAAAAT
>NZ_JFZT01000062.1 GCF_000632495.1 Candidatus Acidianus copahuensis
ATCCATTGCCGTGGATGGGACAAGTGGTCGAGGTATACGACTCGTTAACAAACTTAACAGTTATTCCGTGTTCTTCAGCAACATCCCTCAACTTTTCCATAACTTGTTTATAAGACCAGACGTTAACAACTAGAAAGTTACCCTTTTTCTGACTTATGTTCTTTGGATAACCAACCTTAATTAATGAGACTCCCTTGTTGTATAAGAATTCAGCAACTTTCCTTACGGTAGTATCTATTATAGCGTTTAACTCCCTCTTCCACTTAACATATAATCGCCTTATTTTACCCGAAAATGGCTGGTCATACAAGGATAACAACTTCTGTTTCATACTTATCAGTTTCATGAAGTAGTACGAGATTGATTTTAACACTCTAGTCTTGATTAACACTTGTGTACCGTCAGAGATGTAGACAGCAAAGAGGTTGTTTATCCCTATATCTATCCCACCTACTAAATTACCTTTTGGTGTTAGCGGTACTTTCACCCATTCATCATTCTTTCTGTCAAGTCTCTCACTTGCCTTTATGGTAATGTGGGCATACCACTTGTGCAACACGGAGTTGTATATTATTTCCAACCTCCCTTGTTCCCCTCTATAGTATATTTCCCCATTGTATTTTATTGCCAAGTCCTTGAATTTTCCTAAATGATGAAGTTCTATCTCTTGTTTCTCTTCATCTATCTTGTATTGATCTTTCCTTAACACGATTATCAACTTCCTCTCCTTCCTGTCTTTCCAGTAACCTGGTGGGTTTACGTTCTTGATAAATGGTAGTAATTTTTTATCTTTCTTTGCTCTCAATAGAGAGAAGAATGAACTCCACGCCTCATTGTTCTTGTTTAAAACTTGTTGTGTTGTTATTGTACCTATCATGTTCTTATACTCATTATACCACTTTGTATAGGTACCCTTGATATCAACACCACGTTCACCGTTAAAGAACTGTCTTCTCCTCTCATAGTTTACTTGGTTCCATAGTTTTGAACACAAGTTTCCTAGTTCTTTTAACACTTCCTCTTGTTCTTTTGTTTGAATTAGTTCTACAGTTACGGTGCGTCTTAGGACTGGTACGGTAGGCATAGGGACTGATCCCTTACTACTCTTCTTAGGTTTACCCACCGTACCGTCCTCATTAGGAGTTACTCTCTATCTTTTTATAAACTTTTTCTTAACCACATCCCCGCTCTAAAGAGCGAGGCTTTCAGTTGTAAAAGTAGGGAAACAATTGAGAAGTTAATCTGAGAAGTTAATCTGACATATACAACAAGGGCTTATCCACGTTATGATTACGTAAATAGAGAAACATTCGTATTCTACAGACTTAAATTACCACGATTCCCGAAGTATATTTCCAATTCGTCGAATCAATTACGACTGATCTATCAGTGGCGCTAAAAATATTATCTGAAAATGACTTAACATATTTTTGGAAAATCCATCTTCACCACAACGTTAGTCTCACATCTCCCCAATCCATTAGGATAAAGATAAAAATAATCAAAGGGATTAGGTGACTTATGAAAAGAGTTGCAATAATAGACTCGGATACGGCAAGTGACGACACTATAGCCATTATTTTAGCCTCAAGATTTTTTGAGTTAAAGGGAATAACAATAGTTGCCGGCAATGTTAATTATGAAAATCAAGTTAGAAATGCTCTATTTACAGTTGAATACTTCAAACTTAATGTCCCTGTCTACCTAGGTAGTAGAAGACCAATCTTAGGAAATTGGAGGACTGTAGAGGAGGTTCATGGAAAGAATGGTATGGGAGAGTGGAACTATGAGGAACCAAAACTCTCCCCATCTTCTGAAAGAGCGATAGATGCTATCCTAAGATTATCCAAGGAATATGAAGATGAGCTTGAGATACTAGCTATTTCTCCTCTTACAAATATCGCCTTAGCGTATCTCATAGATAATGAATTAGTTGATAGAGTTAAGAAAGTCTGGATAATGGGTGGAGCATTTACTAAGGGAAATACTACAGAACTCGGAGAATTCAATTTCTGGACCGATCCAGAAGCTGCTGAGATAGTACTCAACGCAGGTTTTGATATAACTATAGTTCCTTGGGAGGTTACAGAAGAGGCTGGAGTAGTTGATGATATACTATGGGAAAAGATTTCGTCTCTTAAATCAAGATCTTCTGAATTCTTTATAAAAGTTAACAAAACACTAAGAGAATTCTCTAAAAAACAAGGAAATCCAGGAAGTATTCATCCAGACTCCTTAACTGTCACCATCGCTTATGATAAGAACATAGCTCTAAACACGGTTAAACATGAAGTTAAGGTTGAGACTTGCTCAAGAGCTAGAGGCGGAATGCTTATTGACTGGTACGACCAACTTCCTAGAAGTAATAAAGTAGAAATAGTAACAAAAGCTGATCATAATAAGTTTAGAAGCTATTTGTTAGATACCTTATTACAGCTAGCATAGGCAACTACACTCACGTTTTTAACATCGAATCCCTTTTCCATTAACTGGTTTTCTATATCTTGAAGATTTGCACTTACATCTATTATTTCCTTCGTATCTAGACAAAATACATTTATATGTGCCTTAGTTGCCATTTCATACCAAGTAATACCATTAGCTTCGAAGGAATTTACTATACCAGCGTTTTCTAAAGCCTCTAATGCATTATATACCGTTGATAAGCTTATGCTTGGTTCATTCTTCTTCAGCTCTTCGTATATTTGCTCCCCATTAAAGTGACCTCCTCTACTTAATAATTTCATAACTGCAAGCCTTTGAGGAGTCACTTTAAGTCCCTTCCCTCTTAGCATTTCAACTATTTCAGTATCCATTGTGTAACAACTTTTATCTTAGAGTAATTAAAACTTATCATAGAAACTCTTTAATTTTTTTCTGTTATCACTTACCTATGAAATACCTAGTTGATATAAGCGTCGAACCCATAGGAACGGGAAGTACAAGTATTTCCTCTTATGTGAAAGCTGTTTATGAAGTGTTAAAGGCTAAAGGAGTAAAGTTCTACCCCGCACCTTCCATGACTACATTAGAGCTGGATAACATAGAAGACCTTGGAAAGATAATCAAAGAAATAGATAATAAGTTAACAGATATGGGTGTAAAAAGAATAGTTACGATAATAAAAGTAGACGATAGAAGAGATAAGGAAAATTCAATAGATCATAAGTTAGACGTCATTAAAATGTAGATGTATACATTTTAACTTCGTATAGATATTTTCTGACTCTATCGTCTAATAGTGCTTTTGTAACGTCAGTTGTAGTTATTACTCCTTTTAGTCTATCTCCTTCAACTACTGGAATCCCCTTTATTTTCCTTGAGGCCATTAGTTTAGCTGCGCTATTCAAGTCCTCTTCTTCCTCTACAACAATAATATTCGGACTCATGGAATCTCTTACAGACACCTTACACTCCTTGTACTTTAAAGCTGGTAATAGGTAAAGAAGATCTGTAGTAGTTAACAGCCCCGAGACTCTATCATTATCTACTATGATTACTCTACTTATATCTTTCTCTACCATGGTTTTTACTGCCTCAATAACACTATCATCAGGCCCAATTGCTATTGCTGGAGTGCTCATATATTCTCTAACCTTTTGTACTCCCTTTATTTGGGCAGCATAATACTGAGTTAAATCAGTCTTTATAATAATACCTAAAGCTTTTCCTTCATCTGAACATACGACAAGCATCGGTTGCCTTTTATCAATCATAATCTGAGCAGCCTCTAACGGATCTATGCTCTCGCCTACACATACTATATCTTTTTTCATGACCTCAGAAACGTAAATCTTATCAAAATCTGTCTCTTCTCCTTTTTTATAAACAAAGTTAATAATGTCCTTTTGTGTAATTATCCCAAGAGGGAATCCTTTTTCATCAGTTACAACTGCTTTTGGTATGTATTCCATTACCATTACTTTGAGTGCATATAGTAAATTATCGTAGGGCCTCATAACTATTGAACTTCTAACAATACCCATAGTTTACAATAGTTAAAACAACATAAAAATCATTTAGGTTAATAAGTGTCAAAATCTAGTTATTTATTATGGAGGATTTTCGGGAAATTATATTAAACACTGTACTTTCATCGAAGATAACTAATTATAACGACGTGTATAGGTCTGGATTGAGAAAGAGAAACATGTGTTACTTCTTTGATGGTACATTCTGTAAAATAAAGATGGAAGAGAACATTGTAAATACGTGGAAGTCTAATAACAAAACTAGACCACATCCAGTACTATGCTATATTTGTCCATATTTTTCTATTAGAGAGAATGATGGAATCTCTAATTCCAGTTTATTTGATATTTATTCATATTATATAAAACTTAAAGAGAGTATAGAAAGAGAACTTCAATACCTAGAAAGTAAAATGAATAGTATAATGTATGGATCTATGTCTTTAAGGAGAAGAAAAGAGGAATTAATATCTTTACTTTCAGATATAAACGAGAGATTAAGTATAAATAAAGAGCTTATAAAGCTTTCAGAAACTGGGATTACTAATGGAAGTATTTAAAGACCCTAAAGGTTACATCAACTGGTACTTTAACCATAAAGAAATATACGACTCTGAAAGGGAGTTAGTTAAATCTTTGAACTTAGAGAACTGCATAGATATTGGTTCTGGACCATCTGTTTTCCACGATGCTCTAAAGGGTAGAACTATAAGTGTTGATATTTCAATATTAATGTTAAAGGAAGCAGACCCTGAGGAGGATAAGGTTCAAGCAGATGCAATGCATTTACCCTTTAGGGATAACTCAATGCCTTGTGCGTTTGTTTCAGTTGCAATATGCTTTCTTGAAAGCCCCGAAAAGCTTATTCGAGAAATGGAAAGAATTTCTTCAAAGGAAATAGGAGTATGTATTGTCCCAAAGGACTCTAGCTGGGGAAAATTTTACCAACAATTAGGGGAAAAAGGGCATAAGTACTATTCGATAGCTCACTTTATATCTAAGGAAGAGCTATTATCAGCTCTAAAAGATTTTAATTTAGTTGAAATTAAGTCAACCCTTCATTTTGCCCCTCTAGAGGATGCTAAATACGAGGAACCAAAAAACGACCCGTTTGGAGGCTTTCTATGCGTAAAAGGAATCAAGAAAAATCATTTGGGCTTCCCTTAGAAAGATATAAAAATAATGAAATTAATTGATAGGTGAATGAGACAGGTACTTTGGTTTTGGATAACTTTTCTTGTATCTCTATGCTTTGCGTTGACATCAAGTAGTGCGATAATAGTTACAGAAGCGATTCATTCTTTTATGGATGCTGCAGTTGTTACATTCTCTTCTTTAGCTTTGGGTATTGTCAATAGAAGGAGTCCAGATTATACGTACGGCCTGCATAGATTAGAAGTAATATCAGCAATATCCAATGTCCTTGTAGTTATTTTGGGTTCATTAATAGGAGGAGTTGTAGATTTTCTATTCTTCTCATTCCATATAGTAGACAAACCAGAGATCGTTATAGCGGCATCTGCATTAACCGCGTTATTCGCTTTTATGGCTTCTCTAAAAGAGGAAAATGGAAGCGTAAAGAAAAGTATTAGGATTCACGCTATTTCTGATACAGTATCCTATTTAATAGGTTTAGCCGGAGGTATAGCCGTATTATTAACGAGGTTATATATATTAGACCCTGTAACTTCGGTGATTATCCTCATAATAATGATTTCCATGAACGTCAAAAACTTACGGGCATACTTAGACGTTGTAATGGAGAAGTCTCCAATAAATACGGACATCATATTGGACGATATATCGTCGATAATACCTGGGACTCATCACGTCCATGTATGGACAATTTGCGAACATATGAGGATTGCAACTCTACACGTTGAAGAGAAACCTGATACAACATTAAGGCAGTTAGATAATGAAAGATTAGCTATAGAAAAAATCCTCATGGAAAAGTATGGTATAAATCACGTTACGATACAGTTTGAGTCAAAGAAGGAAACTAAAAGAGTTGATTAGGCCACCAAGAGTTTCCGCGCTTTCTTACACCTATTATCTGTAATATCCTTCTCCTATCCTCTCTACTTACTTTAACGTCAAAATGTACCTTAAGTAAGGGGTATGGATATCCATTCACTGATACTGAGCTTAGAATATCTAAGATATCTTTTGCTTGCTGCTCATTAATAATCCCTACTATATCTACCTTTAACACTTTTGCGTTTTTATCTAATCTTAAGTAAAAGGAACTATACTGCAATCCATTTAATGGTCTAGTTTCCTCACTGTTAATAATAGTATTAGGATCTACGTTATGAACTATTGGCAAAGTATAACCAGGTTCCTCAGTTAACGCTTCAAGTATTCCCACGTCGGATATGTTTTGGTTAAACAGATCATTACCCTTACTATTCTTCGAAATCCAGAGAACGTTTCCCCTATACTTAGAAATTAGCTGAGCTAATTGTGCCTGCTTTTTAGCGATTAGTGTATATAACATCTCTTTCTCTCCATTCATAGATAAAATTTCGTCGAGAGAATTGGATATTAAGTATCCTGGTTTAGCTTTTTCCAATTTCTTAGCAAAACTTCCATCCATTAATACAAATTCAGATTTATCTGCGTGTTCAATGGCTAGATTTACTTCTAGAATGGCCATAACTTCAGAGGTTCTCTCCTTGGCTAGATTTCCTGGACTAAAAGTAAGAATTTTTGAAGTGGTACCCACAGCATCATAGTTTTCACCATCGAAGAGAAGTGCCTCTGCATTAACTACTGCCACGGACCCTACTCTAAACTCTTTAAGAAATTCGCCTCCATCGATCGATAAAAAAGTAGACTCTTTAGGAGCAGGAGTATATGTTCTCCAGCTTCTATTTATTTCATCTTGAACCTTTTCCTTTAGATTCTCAGAATAGACGGAAATCTTATTCTTTATTTCTGAATAGTTGTTTACTAGCTCTTCATAAGCCTTGTTGATCGTCTGGGATAACCTCCTTAACTCTACTACCGTTTCCTTTTGCTTCAACTTGAATTATATAATCAGATATATCCCTGACTTCTTCATCGTGAGTTACTACCATGATTTGAGGAACAATTCCCATTGAGCTTCTTATTACATCCATTAATTCCTTTTTTCTTTCATCGTCTAAATGAACAGTTGGTTCGTCTAAAATCATAAAACCTACATCCTCCATTAAGGAGTTCGCTATAGCTAATCTTAACGCTAAACCGAGGGCTACTCTCTCTCCACCACTTAGTTGGTTTACTGTGAAATCCTGTCCAGCATTATTGAATAGTTTTATTTCCGCTCTACTTTTATTCCTTCTTCCAGAGAGATCAAAGTCCAGTTCTACTGTTGAATACGCTAGGTCAAATTTTCCTAATATTTCTGTTAGATTATTTTCTATTTTACTTTTGAGAGAGGATATTAGAAAGTTCTGTAGACCTGTTCCTCCTAGATCTGATCTTAACTTGTCAATCTTTTTTATCGCATTTTCAAGACTAGGAAGTTTAGATACATTCTTCTTATCTTCCTCAATTTTTTTAGATAAATTATCTATATCCGCACTGAGGATCTCTATCTCCTTCTCAAGGGCTGAAATATTGTTTTGGAGATCTCTCAATCTTTTATCTAAATTTTGATGCTCTTCCTTAACTTTCTTATAATAATCCTCAGTATAGTTAAGGGAAGATATTTTGGATTTTAATTCAGCTATTCGTTGATTTAGATCATTTAGTCTCTCTTCTTTTGCATGCTTCTCTCCTCTTTTGTTTAGTAGTTGAGAATACTGCTGCTTTAATATTTGAAGATCTCTCTCTGCTTTTTGCAGAACCTTTTCATCACCTATTTTTTCCTTCAATTCTTTCTCTTTCTCCTCAAGTTCTTGGAGATTACTCTGAAAACTAGAGAGATCTCTAAGTAATTCATCTAATCTTTCCTCCGTAACTTCTTTTACTGAGAGATATTGATTGAATAAAGGCTCTAGGTCTTTTAATGATCTCTGAAGCTGAAAGTATTTTTCCTCTAGTTCTTCCATCGATTCAAGTTCTTTCTCCTTTTCTTCTATAGAACTTTGGCTTGTATCATACTGAGATTTGATTTGCCAAGCTTCAGTTAATATATTCAATTTATTCCTTAACTCTTCAAGATATTTTTCACCTTGTTTTACCTCCTTTTCAAGGTTTATAATATTAGAACTCAAATCTCCAATTCTTTCTGTGCTTTCTTCAACTAATTTTTGTATATGATCTTTGTCAAGTTGGTGTCCGCAAACAGGACATTTACCTCCTTCAGCATTTTCAAGGTTTTTTAAAACGTTCTCTAATCTCGTCTTCTCTGCAATATTCTTAGCTTTTTCTTCCCTTTTTCTCTTAACTTCCTCATCAAGTTGTTCTATTTTCCGCTTTACAACCTCAATGTCCTCTATTTTACCGAACTTATCTAGCTGTTGTTTAAGCTTGTTTAATTGAGTTTTCAAAGATTTAATCTCTCCAGATAATCTAGTATAATTCTCATGAACTTGCATAATTTTATCATATTCGTCCTTAGCCTTCTGATATTCCTCAAATTTGGGATATAATTTATTCTTTAGTTCCAGGTTCTTTTTGACCTTTTCAATTTCTGAAGTAATTTTATTGATCTGTCTACTTATCTCGCCTTTTTGTTTGACTAAAGTAGCAAGCTCTTCTTTGTATGCACTTGCCTTTTCGACCCAACTTAGCTGGTTAATCTGGTTATCTACATTCTTGATTTCCTCATCAAGGCTCTTAACTTTTTCTAAGAATGCGCTTATCTCGTTTTTCTCTTGTAAAGCTAATGAGAGTTGGTTATCGAGTACAAAATATTTGTTTCTCTTATCTTCTAAAACCTTTAGCTCGTTTTCTAATTCCTCAATGTTAGCTATAAGAGGCACCTCCTCATCCTTTAGCCTATTGAGCTCATTCTGCGAATTTACAAGTTTGTTTCTCTTATCTTCTTTCTCCTTTATTAGATCTGCGAGTCTCTTTTCTTGCTCTTCGATTACTCGTATATCAGCCTCTATTTTAGTCTTCATCTGATATATTGGACCTCTGCTATCGGTCAATTTTTCTATATTTTCTATTTTTAGAATTTTTTTCATCACATCAGGTAGATTATTAAATATTTCCTCAATTTCTCCTTGTCTAACTATAACTGTCGAGAGAAGAACATCCTTATCTAGACCAAACATTTCCTCAATTTTCTTGTTAACTTCTGTTCTTCCTCTAGCTATAACCTGTTTACCATCTTGTACCAGTAAATCTTCAGCGCTTGAAGTAACGTTTCTCTTTACCTCATAGGTAGACTTTCCTTGAGTAAACTTAAGTCTAATCCATGACTTTGTTGCACCCTTCTTTATCAGATCTTTTCTATCTCCCTTTTGAGAGTCTGTAAATAAGGAGTAAGAAATTCCCTCAATTATTGAGGTCTTTCCAGCCCCGTTTGGTCCAACAATGGCATTTATATTTCCCTTAAAGTACACAAGGCTTCTCTCATGACTAAGAAAATTTGAAAGTTCAACTTCTTCTATTCTCATCTAATCCCACCAATTTAACCAATAGAGGGTTTACAATTTCCTCCTCATCATAATGATTAATCATTTCAACAATCAAATCCATTTCTTGATCATTGTACCCTCTTTGCTTCAAGTAATCTCTTATTAATTGATTTACTGAACTAGAACTCTTAACACTAATATCTATATTTCCCCAAGTTGTTTCATCTCTAGCTATTCTATAATACTCTGTAATGTCTTGCAAGACTCTTAATTTCTTGAAAAGAGTTGTTTTTTCTATTCTTTCTCCTTGAAGAACTATGTGAATTATTGGCTTCTTACTATAAGAAGAACACTTTTTTACTAGATCCTCTAAATCACTATCAATTGAGTTAGTGTTTATATTAAATATTTCTTGAGGTCTTATATTCAAATTTATTGGTTGAATGTCAGGTTGTTTCTGACTAAGATCTACTAAATATGCTCCTTTCCCGTACTTTTCATAACCTTCTATTTCTTCATCTCTAATTATTTCTGGAGATCCTGCTATTGATAATATCCCTCCATCTGGCAAGATCTCCTTAAACCTAGTATGAAAATGCCCTAACGCAATATATTGAAATCCTTGAGGAAGATCTCCTTCTTCTATCTGCCAAGATCCATCATAAGGAAGCTTCTTTTTCAAGCCTTGATGTAACATTAATACATTTCTTTCCGCACTAGGTTTTATAGACTTTAGTTTATCCTTTAATATTTGAGCAGAGACAGTAGGTATATGTCTTATTCCGCATATACTCAGTTTTACTTGATCTTTTATTTCTATACACTCTCCGTCTGATAAGAAAGTAACTAAATTCAGAGATTCACTAAGTAGCCTCTGGGGATATATATATCCTTTCCTCTTTGGCGTGTCATGATCTCCTGGGATCGAAATGAATGGGATCTTATCTTTAATTTTATTTAATGCATCTATAGCAACCTTTATTGAAGTGACCTGAGGATGATAGACATCAAACAAATCGCCAGTGTGTACTATTGCCTTAACGTGTTCCCTTATAGCGATATCTATTAACTGATTAAAGGCATCATAGACATCCTGTTCCCTTGAGTCCAAGCTATACCTCCTTGAACCTAGATGAGTATCAGAAATGTGTAAAATCTGAATAATCTCACCCAAAATCTGCAGCACTTTTCTCTATCTCAATATCTTTTAACGCTTTTTCCCATTCTCCCCTTAAATCTGGATCGGTTCCACCTAAAGCCCCAGTGTATGCATCTACTTTTACAACTGCAGGAATCCTCATTAGATTACCTATAAGTAAGGCCTCTCCTACATTTAGAGTGGATAGTTGGTTCACCAAGTCCTCACTGAGGTTATCACTAGTCTGTAATACATACTCCTTATCTTTAGGTTCAACAATTCGAAGTATAATCTTGTTCGTCATTTGACTCAATATATTCTCGTCTAACCCTTTAGGTCTCTGACTCACAATAACTAGACCTACACCAAACTTTCTTCCCTCTCTAGCTATTCTAGAAGCCCAAGTTCTAGTTAACGTTGGATCATCTTTAGATAGAAATACGTGGGCCTCTTCGATCACTAGAATTACCGGAAATGTTAGCCCAGATTTCTCCCTCTTAAAAGACTTCCTTGCATCTAGTATTCTTCTCAAATAGTGAGAGACAACAGCATCCATAGCCTCTTCATCTAGAGGACTTATATCAATTACATTAACTGCCCCAAGCCTTACGTTATTAACAATATCTCTGGCAACTAAGTCAAGAATTCCACTATACTTGTCCGCAAATTCCTCAAGTTTATTCTTAACTTCTTCTACTGCATCTTTCTTCTCTTTCTTCTCTTTCTTCTCCTGCATTTCATCTATTATTCTCTCTATATCGTCTACAAATGACTGGTTTAAACTGCTAAGGTCAAGTTCTCCTTTATCCTGTTTCTCCTGGATTTCTTTCTTATACTGTTGAAATGACCGCCTTAATATTCTATACTGTATTGGCGCATTACCTCGAATTTCTAAGAGTCCGGAAAATTCCCTAGGTGTTAGGTAAAGCGGATTTAGCCTAGGAGGAATTACGTTTAGAGGTTTTAAATCACTTCTAGAGTACTCGCCATGATAATCGAAGATTATAACAGCCCCATTAATCTCAGCTATCCTTTGAGATAAGATTGCGACCGTATTTGATTTTCCACTTCCCGTAGCTGCCAGTATAGCTAAATGTCTAGCTAAAGAATTTACTCTAATTTTAACCTCTACATTTGTTCCCACTAATTTTCCTATCTTTAAATCACCCTCAGAGAATAGTTTAGCCAGTTCCTCCTCTCGAGCTAAAATAACTGGAGTCCCAGCTAGAGGGGGCACTTCAGGTCTTGAAGAACTATTTAAATCGTAAAGTAACTTAACCTCGGCTCTTATATATTTGGGTACTTTACTATCAAAGGCTCTTAGTCTCTCAACTACGTTTACATCTATAGTATCACCATCAATCATAGGACTTCCCCTTGTTATTTGAGTAATTAAGCCTATTACCCTAGAGTCATCATAATCCATTTCAACGTATCGGCCTAATCTAATTGGCTTTTGAGTAAGAACAGTTGAATACTCAATGGTCGAATCGCCAACAACATAACCGATAATCCCCTTATCGTCCTGCATTTAGATAATTTATAAGTATAACATATATAAACTATACTAATGCCTAATAGGTAATACAAAAAATAATAGTTTACTGGAGTTTAGCTATTCTTTTTGTTGCTTCAGCGATATCCTTCTCTTGTTCTGCATATGCGCAGAGCATAGCTTCAACATCAGCATGTCCCTCTTCTTTAGCCTTCATTGCAACGTTATTGTACTCAGCTACATGCTCAGCATCTTCTTCTACTGCAAAATCCTTGAGCATTTTCATTACCTTAGCGCTTGTATTAGCGATATCCTTCTCTTGTTCTGCATATGCGCAGAGCATAGCTTCAACATCAGCATGTCCCTCTTCTTTAGCCTTCATTGCAACGTTATTGTACTCAGCTACATGCTCAGCATCTTCTTCTACTGCAAAATCAGAGAGAACAGAATTAACATCAGTATTAGCTAGCAGTTTTTCGAATATTCCTCTAGCGTGACCAAATTCAACTCTAGCTTTTTCCCTTAGTATTTTAGCCTCCTCCTTCTTGCCCATAGCCTCGAGTTTGTCTGCCAAGAAACTTAGAGTTAAGTAGTCTTCTGCATTTGCCTTAAACAAGAATTTTAGACCGTTTTCGGTCTCTTTTCCGAGAGTCATTTTGTTCACTACTAAGTATGTTAACGGTAAGTTAATAAACTTTAACTAAGATCTCTATTAACTGTATTACATTCTAATTTAAGCGTCTGAAAAGATAATAATGAAAAGAGGAGGATAGATTAAATATTATTTATAGAATAGTTAAGATGATGTGATGACTGACTTCAATCCTGAAAGGTGAAGAAGTAACTCGAAGCTGACAAATTATGGATATACCTCCACTTTTTCCACCTAGTTAGCAGCATTGCTTAAATTACGATATTTTTATGAGTGTCGCAGTCTATTTTTCTTCTAAAACACTTATATATCTTTAAAAACAATAATAATTTAAGTCCTAAATATGATGGGTAGACTTGTAATTAGGATCGAGAAAAGTACTCACGTGTAAGTATGGGTTAAAGATTGATAGATAAGTGAACGCTAGTACAAATATCTTCCTAAAAATGTGTGAATTTCCCAAATCCCTGAGGTCTTCGATCAAGGGTATGGGTGAGGTTAGCTCGCTAATGGATCGTGATGATGGGTTTTGTTCAGAACGTGGTGAAGCCCAAGGGTTTTACGGAGATGATAATAAATGTACGTAAAACCCAAATCCCATAGGAAAGTTCTAAATCCCTTTTTGTTATTATTTCTTTATGATAACTACTAAGAAAATGAGGATACTGGAAATTAACAGCGAAGCCTTAGGAGTTCCAACATTACTACTTATGGAAAATGCGGGAAGATCCGTCAGAGATGAGATTATAAGAAAAATAGATGTCAATGGGAAAAATGTTGTAATCTTTGTTGGCCATGGAGGAAAAGGGGGAGATGGTCTGGTAGCAGGAAGACATTTAGCCGGAGATGGAGCTAAAGTTACAGTTCTTCTGCTCGGGGAAAATAAGCATAAGGACGCGTTACTTAACCTTGAATCTACTCTAGAAATGGATTACTCCATAATATTAAAGGAAATAAAGGATATTGAAGATTTACAACCCATAAAATCTGACGTTTTGATAGATGCAATGTTAGGGACAGGTTTTAGAGGAAAGCCAAGAGAACCGTTTAGAACAGCAATCAAAGTCTTTAATCAAAGCTTAGGATTTAAGGTTTCAATAGATGTACCCTCTGGTATGGATAGCGATACAGGAGAAACTCCAGGAGAAAGCGTTATTCCAGACTTAGTTGTAACATTTCATGATATGAAAAAAGGGCTACAAGAGAGTAGACTTAACGTTGTTGTCAAGAGCATAGGGATTCCAAAAGAAGCTGAAATTTATGTTGGGCCCGGAGATGTACTAATGAACATCAAACCAAGGGATATGAAAAGTAAAAAAGGATCCGGAGGTAGAGTCCTTGTTATAGGAGGAAGCAAAACGTTCAGCGGAGCCCCTTCTTTATCGGGCATGGCAGCTCTAAGAAGCGGAGCAGATCTAGTTTACGTAGCTGCACCTGGAAGTACTGCATATACTATCGCCTCCTATTCCCCCGATCTTATCGCTATTAAGCTAACTGGAGACAACTTAAATCCCTCTAACCTAGACGAATTAAGAGCTTGGATTGATAAGGCAGATTCAATAGTAATTGGACCGGGTGCAGGATTAGCTGAAGAAACTATAGAAGCTTCGAAGAAAATAGTAAATTATATTCTAGACAAAGGAAAGCCGGCCGTAATAGACGCAGATTCTCTAAAATCAATAAAAGGTTTCACTCTAAAAGAAAACGTCGTAGTTACACCGCATGCTGGAGAGTTCAAGATTTTCTTCGGAGAGGAAGTTAACTCTGAACCAATGGAAAGAATACAACAGGTTATGAGATTAGCAAAAAAATGTGGTTGTACCGTATTACTAAAAGGCTACTTTGACGTAATAAGTGACGGTAATACCTTTAAGCTTAATAAGACTGGAAACCCTGGAATGACTGTAGGTGGAACTGGAGACACTTTAACCGGTATTGTAGCTGCACTTTTAGCTGAAGGATTGCCGGCATTTGATGCAGCGTCAATTGGATCCTTTATTAATGGCCTAGCAGGTTCTGTAGTTTACTCGGAAAAAGGTAACCACATAACGTCTACAGATTTAATTGAAGAAATACCTAAAGTAATGATAGATCCGCTAGAATTGTTCAAGAAAAAAGTTTATAAAAAGGTACTTTATTGAGAGATTATAGCTAGAGCTTTATCAGCATGATCTTCAGCCTTTTTCAGATTTTTGAGAACAGACTTAACTTTTCCTGATTCATCAATTATGAAAGTTACTCTTTGGGCACTTGTCCCTTTCTCACTCAATACCCCATATTCATTAATAATCTTTTTTTCCTTATCCGCAACTAAGGGAAAATTAGCCCCATATTTTTCTGCAAATTTCTTTACTGAACTAACGCTATCAGCACTAACTCCTATAATTATACTATTTTTACTACTAAATTGGTTGTAAAGTTCAACAAATCTCTGTAATTCTCTTGTACAGCCTGAAGTAAAAGCTTTTGGATAAAAATAAAGAATCACATTTTTTCCCTTATAGCTAGAGAGCTTAATCTTACCTATACTTGACTCCGCCTCAAAATCTGGAGCATCTTGCCCTACTTCTATCATAAATTGTAGATAAGAAGATATGCTTAAAACTCTTTTTACATAACATAACTAAATGAGAAAAATACCCCGGACGATGTCTACGCAACATCCAGACAACGCTAAGGTACCGGATTGGTCAAAAGGCGAGGTAATTGAAGGAGATGATGAAGTAGTTGAAGCGTATTACTCGTATCTGAACTTAAAAATCCATGAAGTTATGTGGGATGCTGAAGGAAAGGATGTTGATACACATGTTGTGAGAAAATTACTTTCAAATTACTCCGAATATTTTAGGGAAAAGATAATAGGCGAGGATATTTTTCTTACTTATAGACTTCCTAATCCTAAAATTGAGGGAGCAGAAAGAAAGGTTTTCGCAGAGACTATGGAAAGCATTCCAATAGCCTACGACTTAGCTAAGGAATTCTATAAGGGAGAAAAGATACCTGTCTTTGAAGTAATCTTGCCTTTTACAACTTCTCCTGAAGAGATAATATCAGTCTCAAAGTACTATGAAAAAGCAGTATCAGGAGAAGAGGATATTGAACTCTATGACGGAATATATGTTAGAGATTTAGTGGGAGAAATGTATCCAAAGTCTATAGAGGTCATACCACTAATTGAAGATAAGGATTCCATGTTTAGAGTTAGGGATATAGTCACTGGCTACTTTAAGGTAATAAGGCCAAAGTACATGAGAGTATTCCTAGCGAGATCTGACCCCGCAATGAATTATGGTATGATCCCTGCTATTTTTATGGCAAAA
The DNA here is from genome assembly GCF_000632495.1 of Candidatus Acidianus copahuensis. GTDB lineage: Archaea > Thermoproteota > Thermoprotei_A > Sulfolobales > Sulfolobaceae > Acidianus > Acidianus copahuensis. The sequence goes on from NZ_JFZT01000062.1 coordinate 16,096, forward strand.
TATGCTTTAAGCACCTTATATTCTATCAAGAATGAAACTGGACTAGATATCTTTCCAATAATCGGTGTTGGTTCTCTTCCAATGAGGGGTCATTTAAATCCAATAAACTATCGAAACGCTTTAGAGGAATATGATGGAGTTTACACGTTCACAATACAGTCTGCTTTTAAATATGATTATGATGAACCAATAGTAAAGGACGCTATATCAAAAATAAACGAATACACAGTTAAGGAACCTAGAATATTTACTAATAATGAAGAAGAAATCCTTAAAAAAATAGTTGAAGGGTACGTTTCTACATACCAGCCTATTATAGAGTCACTTGCTCCTGCAATAAATTATATCGCTCTTAACTTACCAAGAAGAAGGGCTAGAAAATTACATATAAGCTTATTTGGTTATGCCAGAAGTACAGGAAAAGTAACCCTTCCAAGAGCCATTAGCTTTGTGGGTTCCCTTTACTCTTTGGGTATACCTCCAGAGATTATTGGCCTTTCTTCTCTCTCAAGGTTAAGTGAGGAAGAGTGGAATTTTCTTAGAGAAAACTATAAGAAAATGGAAATAGATTTGCGAGAAAGTGCAAAATTTATAAATCCTGATGCTTTGGACAGAATAAAAGATATATGGAATTTAGACGAATGGGTAACATGGAAAATCAAGCAAGACTTAGATTTCCTTGAAAACAATCTAGGAATACCTATTGGCGGATCTGACTATGAATCCAAAAAACATGTTCTTCTTTCGTCGCTAGCTTTGCTTGCATGTAAGGAGAAGAGAGAGGAAGAATTAAGAGAGTATATAAGAGAAATGGCCATACTAAGAAAATCATTAGGCTAACTGTTTCCACCAACTGTCTCAACTATTTTACTTGCTACGTCCAATACGATACCGTCCTCATAAGGAGTTCCACTAACCATAAGCCCAATTGGTAGACCATTAATGGAGGATAAAGGAAGAGTAATAGATGGTGCGCCAACAAGGTTAAAGAGCTCAGTGTTTGAAACTAGAACAGATCTAAACTCCTTTTCTTTCCCTACTACGTCGCTAATCCTAGGAGCTGGTATTTTTGTCGTAGGAGAAAGGAGTACATCAATTTCCCTCAACGATTTAATATATTCTTCAACAACAAAAGCTCTGGCCCTTAAAGCGTCAACATAATCAACAGCCCTTATTTTAAGACCTTGAAGTAAAATATCCTTAACATCTGGGAAATACATTCCTGGAGAGCTCTCTATCCATTCCCTATGATATGAAGCGCCTTCGGCAAGCGCTATAGTTCCACGTATATTTGAACCAAAACCTTGCAGAAAGTTCATATTTACTTCCACTAGATCGAAGATTGAGGAGAGCTTATTGAGAACGGGCTTTAATGCATGTGATGATTCATCCTCTCCAAAAAGGAAAATTCCAGCTCTAGGTCTTCTTCTAGCTTCAGTTGTTAATATATGACCCATTTCTGGAGGAACAACTGCCTCTAAAACATTCCAGATAGTTTCTACATCTCTAGCTATAAAGCCTACTGTGTCAAGAGTCCAACTAAACGGAATTATCCCATCAGTAGGTATTACGCCTGTAGTTGGCTTAAAACCAACTACTCCGCAAAGGGATGCAGGAATCCTTATAGATCCTCCAGTATCAGTGCCTATACCTATATCTACCATGTTTAATGCCACTGCTGCAGCGGAACCTCCACTTGAACCACCAGTTATCCTTTCCGGATCAACTGGGTTTTTAGCTGGACCGCCTATTGAGGAAGTATTTGTTGCACCTATTGCGAATTCGTGAGTATTTGTTTTTCCACGTATTGTCCCGCCTTGATCTAGGATTCTTTTAACTATCCACGCATCATTATCTGGGACGTAATCCTTTAGGATTCTAGAGCCAGCAGTAGTCTTCACACCTTTGGTAATTATAATATCCTTGATCCCGAAGGTCAGACCAGATAGCTTTCCTTTACTTTTACCTTTGATCTCTTTAATCGTTATGAACGCATTGTACTTTGTATTTAATTCTTCTAACATCATCTTCTTTCACTTCAAACATCGGTTTGGGCAATTTTTTTGAGAGAAAGTCTTCTGAGCTCATTTATAACTTCCTCTACCTCCTTATTAATTTCGTCCCTACTTATACCACTTTCTTCAGCTTTTTTAAGAACTATATCCTCAACTTTAGCGTAATTTTTATACGTTTCATTAAGCTTTCTCCAGTCTATTCCTTTGAGGACTTCCGAAATCCTTTTGCTATAAGATAATTTGCCCTCAAGCATAAGTACAGCTATTATAGGATAGCCCACATATCCTCTAAATTTAGTTCCATTATCGTCACTAAAAGCAGAATCATCCCTAATAAATACTCTATATTTTCTATCGCCTTCAGATGAGATAACTTCGTACTCTTCTTCTCCTTTTTTCTTTATCCTGCCGTCTGATATTGCTCCTAAGGCCTCAAGAACTTTTATTCTAGGTGGAAGCTTTAACTTAACCATGATAAATTCTATTGTAAACCGCTATAATAACCTAGAAGGATTTATTATCTCTGTATTAAGAGATTGATAATAATGGCAATTAGAGAACTGATCTCGAGATCCCCTGTAATCGTATCACCCGACGCTACTATAGTGGATGCATCAAAAGAAATGAAAAAGGAAGGAGTAGGATCCCTACTAGTTATGGAAGGAGGTTCTCCAGTAGGAATAGTGACAGAAAGAGATATTATATACGCAATTGCTGACGATCTCCCATTAAATGCTAAGGTTAGAGATCTAATGAGCACAAACTTAGTTTCTGCTGAAGCGTCTACTGAAATAGGTGATGCGGCAATTCTTATGACAACTAATAAAATTCGTCACTTAGTAGTAACTGATAAAGGAAAAGTTATAGGCGTTATATCATTGAGAGACGTAGCAAGGGCTTTAGGACTGATAACCACTGACCTAGTTATCTGGTAGTTCGTTTGTTTTTAGTGTTTAAATCATTTTTAATATCTCGTTAAATTCATCCTGCTTTCCATGGAGAGTCTATAGACGTAGTGTGTGTTGTCACCATATTCTCTACTGACTATGTTTAACGAACTAAATAGTAACGGAAGACTTATTATGTGTAACTATTATAAATTTTACTATTATAAAACGAAATTAAAAAAAATAACTCGCCTGTATTAAGAAATTGCGTCAACTCTATTAATAAAATTGTTTATAGAAAAATACGGTAAACCTTCCGATAGTAATTACGATTTTCGTTTTTGTCAAGGGATCGTGAAACTGTTTCTGATTCTAGTGTAACAAAAGGAAATACATGCTTAACCTATATTGGCACTACGAATACTTGATGTAAATTAAGTGCTCCGGCCGGGATTTGAACCCGGGCCGCGGGCTTGAGAGGCCCGCATACTCTCGGCCGAACAACGTTGACCGGGCTATACTACCGGAGCAATTTCCTCTTTTGTTATTCTATATTTAAAAGTTTCTTTATGTTCCTTACTACTTCCTCTTCTCTTCCAACTACGAATTCCGCGTAAACTATTTCGTTATACGCTATAACAAAACCGGAATTTTCTGGAAGTATTTGAAAGTTATAGCCTCTTTCCTTTCTAATTCCTCTAAGTATTCTCTTGAAGCCGGCTTGAGAGATCGAGTATCTAAACTCTCCATCTTTCTTAACATCTGCATCAGCAGTTCGTAAAAGCCTTTTCATTAACTTACCCAATCCCACATGGATGAGCTCAACATTAGTTATTCCCCTTTCCCTTAACTTTGCAGGTAGCTCAAATTCCCTGTCTACCTCTCCTCTAATCTTGATAATCCCTTTAATTTCCTTATTCCATGAGCTGATTTCTTTTCTACACTCTCTCTCAATAGTCCTTATTCCCTTTGCATCACCAATCCATGAAAGTAAATAGGCTTCCCTAATCCTATCAATGCAGTTCATGGTCTCACCACAACGCCAAGTACTTTATCTTCGTTTAAAAAAACATAGAAGAGCAAGGAAAAGTTATCTGGATACCTTAAGATCTCGCTCGAAATTAAGTCCTTCTCTAAGCCTCTCTTCAAATAGTCTTTCTTATAAAATACAGATGATCTAGTATTCATAAATACTAAGCCTTCTTTACCTAGAAAATCTATCAATTTAGGATATTTATTTACTTCAATTACCATATCGGTCAATATACCCATGAATTTAGAAACTCTCATCCTCACAACGTCTGTTATCCCTATACCAAACTTTACATCCATCAGCACAGAGGTAATTGCTTCTCCCAGACTACCTGAGATATCTCCAGACATGTATTTCCAGCTATTCGCATGATAAGGATAGTTAAACCCTATTCCTTCAATATTTCGTGATGAGAAAAACCCAGCTATTGTAACTAAGTGTGGGTCGATAGTTACTTCCTCTGTTCTTCCTCCCTCCTCTTCGTAAGTTTGTATTATGCCATTAACTACAACCTGTAAATCTTTATCACTATCCCTTTTAAAATGAGGTATCATATCTGAATAAACGTCGATCCAGGTAACTCTCACATGGAATTTCTGATACTTTGAAATAAAAGCTTATATAGTCATCAAAAACTAGAAAAATCGCTAAGGCTTTAGAAGGATCTTACCAATCTTGTTTTTATCCTTTAGCATTTCATATCCCTTATCTATTTCATCAATGCTTACTGTTCCAGCAATTACTGGCTTTATTTTACCTTCAGCGGTAAGTTTTAGAGCTGCCTCATCGTCCTTCCTAGTTGCACTCGCATGACCTATTATTTCTATGTCCTTGAGAATCATATAACCTAGTTTAAGATTATAACCCTCGGCCGGATTTACGTTACCTATTTGCACAATTCTTCCTCCCATCCAAAGGGACTTCAACGCTTCGTCAAAGGTAGGAGTTCCAACAGTGTCTATTACGACATTAACATCATCGAGTTTCTTCGCTTCATCGGCGAACTTTCTTCCAACAATCACATGATCTGCAAAACTAGATAAAGTTTTAGATTTCTCCTCAGACGTGGTTACTGCAATCACTTTAGCTCCTAACGCTTTAGCAACCTGTAGTGCGTGAATTCCGACTCCTCCACTAGCTCCTGTCACTAACACTGTTTCTCCCTCTCTCAGTTTAGCTCTCATTAAACCTCTGTAAAGCATACCTGTAACACAAGGTACTAGGACGGCCCCTTCATCTGATGTGCCTTTTGGCACTTTAATTAGGCTAGTCACTTTTATCAGTGCTTTCTCTGCAAAAAAGCCATTAAGTTCCTCAGAATAACCTAATCTAGCGTGACAGTAAGCCTCTTCTCCTACCTTACAATAACTACAGGTCCCATCAGGAGCGTAAAGCATAGAGATCACTTTATCCCCCTCGTTAAAGCCTTCTACATCTTCTCCAACTTCCTCAATTGTCCCAACAACTTCGTGTCCTAGAACCACAGGGTATTTCATCCTTGGATAATATCCCTCTAACTGAAGCAAATCCCTATAGCATAAAGCCGCTCTATCAACTCTTATAACTACTTCTCCTTTTCCAGGACGTGGATCCTCTATATCCCTTATTTTATATCCCTCTTTTTTGCCCGTAACAACTACCGCTTTCATCGCTTAAACATGTTTATACAAACTAAAAAAAGTTGTTAGAAGAGTTATATAAGGAATGAAAATTACGAATTGATATATTACTACCATCATTAGTATTATAGTACAGAGACTTTTATATTTAAGCATGTTTTAAATTATTTCCAGAAGCTAATAAAAACCTAACAGAACCAATTAGAAGATAAACAGATTTAAGATAAGCTATCCCCTAACCTCTTGATCAGCCTTTCTGCTTAATCTTCCAGACTTGAACTCACTATTACGACAGTGAAAGTCTATTTTGTGAAATCATTTCAACAAACCTCGTAAGTATAGGGATTATGAGTTTCTAGAGTTCATACAACTTAATTATTCTATGAATACTGTACCACATCACCAAATCAATTACGACTCATATTAGCAATATGAAGAATATATTATAAATAAGTTTATATACCTTAAGTGATATTTATTTCCTTTACACAAAGAAATTCTGTCCTCTTAACCTTCATTAGACTAAAACAGAAAAATCTCAGTTTCATTGTCCAGTGTAATTTATCTTCGTTTAACCAAACATGATATCAATAACTAAAAATGAAACGATAGAAAAGGTAAAAGATGAGCTCATTAAAGATTTGACAAAAGTAAAGAAAGGTGAAATTTATTTCTATTCTAGGAGAATTATATCCTACAAGTTCAATAACGAAGAACTTAGTCTAGTATTTAGAGGTGATAATTTCTCAATTGTAGATATTTTTTATAGCGGTAATGATTCACAAATACTTGGTCTTTTAAATAAGTGGAAAAAAGATCAAAAAACAAAATCTTATACTAATTATATAAATAACGTAAAATCTATGATTAAGGTATTATTAAACTTCTTATAGCTTCTCCTTCTTCAAGTACTTTCACAGCTTCGTTGATCTCGTCGAGTTTATATCTTCCAGTTATCAACTTTGTTGGATCGTACTTACCTAATCTAACTAGATCTAATAGTCGTGGCATATCTACTCGTGGTCTACCGCCGTAATTTCCTGCTATAGTTATCCCGTTTCTAACTATTGATGCTATTCTTACTGGGATGTCAGACGACGCTGGAGGTAATCCGACTAACACTACTCTACCTCCTATTCTAACGGAATCTGTCGCTATTCTAATAGTTTCCTCAACTCCTCCTGCCTCCACAACAACGTCTGCTCCCCCATTAGTTATTTGTCTTATAGCTTTCACTGCATCAGCTTCCTTTGAGTTTATTACATCAGTAGCGCCTAGATCTATCGCTCTGTCTAGCTTCCACTTTTTCGTACCAACAGCAATTATCCTCCCAGCTCCAGATGCCTTAAGCATCTGAATCACTGAAAGGCCAACTCCTCCGACGCCTATTACTGCAACATTTTCTCCTGGTTCAACCTTTGCCTGCTCTATTGCTCCATATCCTGTTATTCCTGCACAGCTCAAAGGTGAAACTTTCTCTAAATCAAGTTCACTGGGAACTTTAGTCAAAGCGTTCTCTCCAACAATTGCATACTCAGCAAATCCTCCCCCTAGAAAAGTTCTTACTTCTTTTCCGTTCAATGTTATTCTAGTTGTTCCATCAAACATGGTCCCCTTCAGTCTCACAGATGCAAAGGTCTCACATAGATTCTCATGCCCAGAAATACAGTTCCTACAAACTCCGCATGGATGAATGAAAGCTGAGACAACTCTATCTCCAGGTTTCACTCTAGTTACTCCATGCCCTACTTCCTCTACTATGCCAGCGATTTCATGTCCAGCAATGACAGGCGGTGGAACAGGAGTCTTTCCCTCAAAAACGTTTACGTCAGAGTGACATAAACCAGTTGCTGTAACTTTAACCTTTACTTCTCCTGCTTTAGGTTCAGCAATCTCAACCTCTTCTATCTTAAGAGGTTCCTTATACTCATGTAAAACAGCGGCTCGCATTTGTGTATAAGTGGATCCAAACAATTTAAACCTTATTAAACTTATAACTGACTAACTGTTAGTTCTCTTATGAGAATATTAGTTGTCGGTTCTGGAACTATGGGACATGGAATAGCTGAAGTTATGGCAATAGCCGGTCATGAGGTAAAAGTAGTCGATATTTCATGGGATATACTTAATAGAGCAAAGGAAAAAATGAATGAGTCTCTAAATAGACTTTACGAGAAAAAAGTAATTTCGGAGAGTCCAGAAGCTATTATGGCAAGAATCTCTATGTCAACAAGTTACGATGTCGCGTCCGATATAGACTTTGGAATAGAAGCTGTTCCTGAAATATTTGAACTAAAAAAGAAAATATTTCAATATTTAGATGAGAAAGCGCCTAAAACAGCTATTTTGGCTACTAATACTAGCTCAATCCCTATATCTGAAATAGCTGAATTCACCAATAGGAAAGATAAGGTTATAGGAATGCACTTCTTTAACCCTCCTCCTTTAATGAAATTAGTTGAGGTAATTCCAAGTAAATACACGTCTGAGGAAACAATAAATGAAACAGTAGAATTAACAAAGAGAGTAGGGAAAGTACCAGTAAGGCTTAAAATAGAGGTCCCAGGATTTGTATCAAATAGAATATTTATAAGGCTTGTTCAAGAGGCATGCAGAGAAGTGGAAAGTGGCGAAGCTTCAATCCAAGACGTTGATAGCGCTGCTAGAAATAAGTTAAAACTGCCAATGGGTATTTTCGAATTATCTGACTATGTTGGTCTAGATGTTGTAGTAGACATATGGAAGGTAATAGTTAGTAGAGGAGGTACCGACGTAAAATGCAGTTCATTTGAAAAGAAGGTCTCCTCAAAAGAACTGGGAGTAAAGACTGGAAAAGGATTCTATTCATATCCAGGAGGCAGATACGTAAAAGTTCCATTGCCTGAAGATAGTAAGGCGGATCCAGCACGTATTATTTCTCTTGCGGTAAACGAGGGGGCTTGGCTAATTGAGAATAACATAGTTAACGCCGAAGAAATAGATACGGTTATGAAATTGGGATTCAACTTTCCAAAAGGATTAATGCAAATTGCAGACGAACTTGGAGTTGACAGTATTGTTAAGAACTTAGAGGATATAGAGAAAAAAGGAGAAAAGGCATACTCTCCAGTAAAATTATTAAGAGAAATGATTAGCAGAGGAGAAACCGGTGTTAATGCAAAGAAAGGATTCTACAGATATACTTAAATTATTTAAATAACATAAGTCTTGATTAGTATGTCGGTTATAGATGCTTATAATTCCATTTATAGAGAACTCAAGCAAGAGGGTTACATATCTGAATATCCATTAGATCCCTCAGAGAAAATATGGAATAAGAGAATACTTACAATGAAGAGGGAAGAGCTCGAAAAGTTAAAGAGCTTTAGATTGAGAAGAATTGTTAAGTGGGCTTGGGAAAACGTAGAATTTTACAGAAAGTTCTGGAAATCTAAAGGGTTTGATCCTGATTCAATAAAGGAATGGAAAGATATAGTTAAAATACCAATTTTAAGAAAAGATGAGCTCAGAAAGGATTTACAGGCAAATCCTCCGTTCGGAAGTATAATGACACCAGATTTAGCTAGAAGAATAAGGTTTGTTGGAGCAACATCAGGATCTACAGGTCTTCCCACGTTTCAAGGTTGGGGGGCACTTGAGTTAGACTACTTTGAAGAGGCCCAGGCTAGATATCTCTGGACTTTCGCCGAAGTTAAACCAACGAAAGTTTATGCAAACTATCTTAATATGAGCGGTTTTTACAGTTGGGGTCCACCATTAGTTGAAACTGCAATGTGGAGATGCGGGGCTACCGCTATTGCAGGAGGGGGAGAGACGTACTTTAGTTGGAAAAGTAGACATAATCTAATTTTTAAGCTTTGGAAGGTTGACGTATTAGCTACTACACCTTGGTTACATAGGCTAATAGGAGAAGAGGCAAAAAGTGAAGGATGGGAAACTCCATTTAAGGTTCTCCTATTACATGGAGGAGCTGCAGCTGAAAATACAAAAAAGAAATTATTTCAAGTAAATCCTAACGCTAAGCTTGCAATAAGCGTATGGGGGACTACAGATGGACATATGGCAGTTGAAGTACCGAATCTTCCAGGACAGCTTGTAATATGGGAAGATATGGAAATATTTGATGTAGTTGACCCAAAGACTGATGAGCCTTCAGCTGAAGGTGAAAGGGGAGAGCTAATTGCCACACTACTAAATCACTTTACTATGCCCCTCATAAGGTATAGTCTTGGTGACTTTGTCAAAAATGAGTTCTTAACAGATCCTGATCCAACATATGGCATAACTCACGCTAGATTTGCTGAACCTATACCGGGTAGAGTAGAGTGGATGTTCAAAGTAAAAGGTAAACTCTTATTCCCAATATACGTTGAGGACGCAGTAAATGAAATACCAGATACAACTGGAATGTTTAACGTCTTCGTTTACGATAATGAGATGGATAAGTTAAAAATAAGGATAGAAACTAGAAGACGTGTAGATAACCAGTACGATAAGGATTCTAGGGAACTATTAGGTGGCAGACTTGGAATAAACAGCGACGATATAGAGATAGAATGGGTTGAACCAGGTAAAACTATGTGGACTGGATATAAATTACAAGTATTCATTGATCAAAGAAAGAAGAAGTAAAACATTTTTAATATAATATTACTGCAGTCCTTATAGGAAAGGATATTAAATTTAAAGTTTAATTTCCTTTTGTGGTAACTTTAAGGTACTTTAAGGGACTTTTAGTATCAGATCATTATGCACCTGGACTATCTTGGAGGGATGAAACTAGAGGATATACTGGCCTAGCATACAAATATGAAGAAGTGTTAAATTACTTCCGAGAAGAAGGGATTGAAATCAAGGACGAGGTTATAGATCCTATTCCCTTTCCTATAATTAGAGATAAACTGGAACTAAGAGATTATCAAATGAAAGCGCTTAGGTCTTGGTTTAAGAAGGGTAAAAAAGGGGTTATAGTACTCCCTACTGGTTCTGGAAAAACTGCAGTGGGGATTAAGGCTATCTCCTCACTTAAGGTATCCTCTCTTATAGTTGTTCCTACAATTGATCTTTTAGATCAATGGTCTCAGAAAGTGGAGGATTTTCTTGGTTTCCTTCCAGGAAAAGTTGGAGGAGGTTATAATGAAGTTGATGCAATAACGATTATAACTTACGATTCTGCGTACGCTAGAATAGAAGAAATAGGCAATAAATTTCCGTTAGTAATTTTTGATGAAGTGCATCATCTTCCCTCAGAAGGATATACGAACATAGCAGAGATGTTAGCTTCGCCGTATAGATTAGGTCTCACAGCCACTCCAGAAAGGCCAGATGGAAGACATACCGTCCTTCCAAGATTAGTCGGACCCATTATATATAGAGTTTCTCCCTCAGATTTATCTGGAAAATACTTAGCCGAATTCGAGATGAAAAGGGTTTACGTCGAACTAGCTGAGGATGAACGAAAACAGTATGAGGAACTTAGAAGTAAACTGAATACATTTCTGAAAAAGAATAAAATAAGTCTGAATAACCTTTATGCATTTCATAGACTCCTAAGAATGGCAAGTAAAAATAGGGAAGCTAGAGAGGCACTTTTAGCGTGGCATAATGCCTTAAGAATAGCTGTAAATTCCAAATCAAAGATTGAAAAATTGAGAGAAATACTTGCAGAAAATAGAAATGACAAAATAATTATCTTCACAAGGGACGTAGATATGGCCTATTCTATATCAATGGAATTTTTAATTCCAGCAGTAACGTATAAGACCGATAAGGATGAAAGATCTGAAATATTAAGAAAATTTAAGGAAGGTAAATACAAAGTGATTGTAGCTTCAAGCGTGTTAGATGAAGGCGTCGACGTTCCTGATGCAAGTATAGCTGTAGTTTTAGGAGGTTATGGCACTTCTAGGCAATTACTTCAAAGGCTAGGAAGAGTGCTAAGGAAAAACGGGGATAAGAGAGCGCAGATGATAGAGATTGTAACTAAGCGTACTTCCGACTATAATTTGAGTAGGAGGAGACATAATGCTTCCATCTGATCTTGCTAGGTTTAAGATCTATGGTGATGAAGTATCGCCCATCTTTGCTGACGAAAAAGATTTAGAACTAGCTAAGTCAATCATCTCCATTTTTAAACCAGGGAAAAAGGTTGGCGATGTTAGAGAAGAAATTAAAGTTCTTGAAGATGTATACAAATTATCTCCCTTAAGAGTTAAACTCATCAGAGGATTGTATAGAGTTTTCCTGAGAGAAGCCAAACTCTCAGAGGATTCACCAATAGACCCTCGAATAATTAGAAGAGAACTCTACTCCATTGGCCCTGTCATTACCCACGAGGATAGACAGAAGGTAATTAAGGAAGTTTCATCTAGATTAAACGTAAACGTAGAGAAGTACATGTTTTCCGATTTAGAAGACGAAAAAATAATAAAAGAGTTACCAACTATTACCCCAGATGACCTAATTAAGGCCTATAATTTATCCCTCCTTCAAACTATGTTATTTAAGGCTTACAAAGTTGAGGTAGAAATGGAAGGAAATTGGAAGGAAGTAGCAAGGAGAATAAAATGGCTAGGTCTAATGTACTTTGCCTACTCTAATCCTGTTAGAATTGAGATTTTAGGTCCTGCTACCCTTATTAAAATGACAGAGAAGTATGGGAGAAATATGGCCTTGATTTTACCCTATGTAGTATCCTCAAAAAAGTGGAGAATTTCGGCTGAGATCGTTCTGGGTAAAAAAAAGAAAAGGCTATATAAGATGGAAATAAAGGACTTCCCCTTAATTTTATCAAAGCACTTTAATGAAGAGAAATTCGATAGTACAGTTGAAGAGAAATTCTATGAGGACTTCTTAAAGAACATTAAAGGGTGGAAGATAATTAGAGAACCTGAGGCTATTGTCGTTGGCGATAGGCTTTTCATTCCAGATTTTGTTATCGAAAAAGATCCATTTAAGATATATGTAGAGATCGTCGGATTCTGGACTAAGGGGTATATAAGGGAAAAAATAGATAAACTAAGAGGCCTTAAGTCTAGCGAGATTTTAATCCTACTTAATGAAGAGCTAGCTAAAGAAGATTTTCCAGAAAGTAATATCATAAAGTACAAGGGAAAAGTAAACATTGCGCTAGTATATAGCTGGCTTAAAAGGTATGAGGAAACACATTCTAACTTTAACTTTGATTATTCTCTAAGTGGTGATATAGTTTCGCTGGTCGATATAGCTAAAAAGCTAGGAATAAATCAAGAAATATTAAGAAAGAACTTGAAGCAAGTTAAAGGTTATGTATTACTTAACAACTACTATATCAAAGAAGAACTTTTTAACAAGCTTTCAAAGATGGATTTTTCCGGAATGAGATTGAGCGAGATAACTAAAGTTTATGGAGACTATATAATAGAAGTTTTAGAAAGGTTAGGATATAAATTTAAGTGGGATTCGGTAATTGATGCACGAGTGATAAGATGAATGCTGTTATTCTTGATCTTGATGGGACTTTAGTCGAGACAGCACATGTTCATAAAATTGCCTGGGAGATCTCTCTAAAAGAGATGGGAATAAACATACCAGATAACTTAGATTCATTAATGGGAATGAGAACGATAGAGATTGCCAAGTTAATAGGCGGAGAAAAATGGAAGGAATTATTTGACAGAAAGAATAGGAACTACGAGGAGTTATTTTTCCAGCTAGCAAAGCCTACTCCATGCTCGAACGAGTTGATAAACAATCTGACATCAAAAGGAGTGAAGATTGCTGTAGTTACTTCATCCCTAATGAAATCTGCCCAACTTTCGTTTAAGCTATTAAATTTCTATCCAGAAGTTCTTGTTACAGGTGATCAGGTCAATAAGGGAAAACCTGATCCTGAACCTATAATAAAAGCGCTTAATATCATGATGGTCACACCAGAACATACGATAGGAATCGGAGATACTTTACAGGATATAATTGCGTACACAAAAGCAGGATTAAAAGAAAAGTATCTAATAAAAAATAATAACTTAAAAATTAAAATAGATGAAGTAGGGAAATATGGAGGAAGAGTTATAGATACTCTTTGTGATCTAATATCAAGAATTTAACGGTCTTATAGATAACCTAATGAGCCAGTAAATTGACTTTATTACTCCAGAAGCATTGTTAAGGTTCACCTCTTGTAAATCTTTAGAATATTCACCTTTTGTCTTCTTAAGCTCAGTAAAGAAGAATTCTATGCTAGAGAATATTTTATCTATCATTTTTTGTACAATATATCGAACAAATCTGTTGTGCATGGCAGATGTTATAACTGGTATTAATTCTCTAGTAATTTGGAGATCGTACTTCCAAGAGATATAAAGCAGATCCCAATAGTTAGAAGGAAGACTTTTAGGTGTTGGATAAGCGTTTTTTGAGATATAAGTTGTTGATATTGGGATCACTGGAAGAGGGAAAATCCAAGCTGTAAATTTATGGTCTATTATAGACTGAACCAGATCTATGCTTTTCTCTACATCGTCTTCCGTCTCCTCTGGATAGCCAATCGTCATAGTATAACAAGGATAGATAAAGTTCTCATTCATAATTGCCGTTGCATCAATTATAATATTCTTCCATTCCCTTACTGTCCATGGGAACGCCTTAGCTGTCATATATTTTTCCAAGATCCTAAGACTACCACTTTCAAGGCCTACTACAGGAGCTGCTGCCCTATCTGTATCATAATGAGATATTTCTGATATAGATCTAACGGTTTTAGGGCTTTCTCTAACCGCCGGCGCAGATATGTGAGGAAACCATATCCCATCTACTCCCATGTTCATAACTTCAGTAAAGAGCTTGACGATCGCGTCATGATTTGGCTTAAGCTTTGACGAGCCATAAAGCATCACATCATCGGTTATAAATTCAACTCTATTTCTTCCAGATCTTAGATTTACTTCAACCTCTCTCTTTATTACGTCCAAAGGTATTGACCTAAAGGTCTCTGGAGTTATAGAGCAGAACTTGCATCCTCTAGGGCATCCTCTAGTTATCTGAACTTCTCCTAATCTTGCCGGATTAACTATTGGCGGAATTTCCTCAAGTTTAGAATTCCTTCCCCTAAAGATGGCGGGTAATTCACTCTCTCCGTTAACTATTCTCTTTACTAATTCTGGAAAATCCACTTCAGCTTCTCCTATAAAAACTGTATCTACCCATTTAGGTTTCTTCAAACTCAATTCCCAAGCTCCAGGACCACCTGCTATCACCTTAAAATGATATTTATCTTTATATAGTTCTAGCTTTTCGCCAAACTCCTCAAAGAACTTGGCCGTCCAAGTAGGTCCTCCGCCAAATAGAAAGGATAGTTTTGCGCTTACAGGATTAAGTCCAAACGGATCGTGTGCTGTGATACCAATAATTTTGGTCTTATCAATAAATTTATCAATTTTTTCTGGAGGTACAACTGCAACTTTAAATCCTGAATTTACTAGGACTGCCTCAATTTTTCTTAGGGCATATGGAGCAATTAATGCTTTACCATCCTTATCCGTCTTAACTTGAGGTGTGAAAAACTTGTCCATAAATAGCCTAGGAACAATCCTAGATGGCATACATGCAACATATCCTAGGACGCTAGTTCCACCATAGTCTGTAAACGATCCTCTATCTGAGGATAAAATAACGTCATAAGACATTATAATGTATTTAGATATATCTTTTTTAAAACTTTCTTTTAAAAGCGTTTTATTGTTATCTCTACGGAATTAGGAGATAAAAGACCAACCGTAAAGTGGAGATGGATGACCCTTTAGAAAATATATAAAACTAAACAGTCATAACGTCTTTTAGTAATATAGAGAAAAGTTTCAATTAGCTCAATTAAGTGATATAATATTAATAAAAGAGGAAATTAAGGCCTATGATCTCTGAGACTTAAACTCATACGCTAGATTTAATGAATAATCTCAAAAGGTAGACCTCCGTTGTAATGAAAGGATTGACTATAAAATATGAAGTATATAAGCCTTAGCTGGGAGTTCAAGCATTTCACGTACTTATCATTTTCTTTCAGATAGTTTTTGAATACTTAATCTACTTTTAATCTTATATTAGAATACAATAGAAATTATAAAATAAAAAAGCTAAAATCATAATATCTTTGACAATCATCAGATAATAATTTATAAAGATTAAATAACTGTTTTTATCTCTTCTTAATTAAAAATTATCAGTAATGAACATTTATCTTTACATAATAATAAAACAAAAAAGAGGTTATATAGTCCTTGAAAACACCTTTATTTCAGGGAAAAGCATAGTATGTAATACTTATTTAAGTTGTAATCCCTAATATATATTAATGGGAGCGGATAAACGAGAACTAATTAAGTCGTTAACTGAGGCAAAAGAATTAATATTAGATGGATATTTAAAACAAGGTATAGATTTAATTGAAAAGACAGTCACATCAGACAATATAAAGGAATCTAATTGGGTTATTTGTAATATTATAGATGCAGTACCGTGTCAGAATCTAGTTACAGTTCTAGATAATATTGGAAAAATGTTTGATATTTCAGTTTGTGGTAATGTAAAAAGAGTAATATCCTGCTACTCTAAGGTCAATAAATATAACGAATTAGTCGATATAGCTATAGATTCGATAGTCCAAAAAAGAAAGGTAGAACAATTAGATAAGGTTTTACAAGAACTTGGAAATAACGGCATGATATATTATAAGCTAGCTCTAGCATATGAAAAACTCAATTATTCTAAAAAAGCTCAAGAATTAAAGAAAAAAGCATGTGAAAATGGAATAGCAGAAGCCTGTCAAAATATAAACCAAGTATTCAGTAGTTTTTCATGATGAGAAAAACAAAAATCATCGCCACATTAGGTCCGGCTAGCGAGAATAAAGTTAAAGAACTTTCAGGTCTTGTAGATATTTTTAGATTAAATTTTGCTCATGGGGATGAAGCTGAGCATAAGAGATATTTTGATATAATTAACGATGAAGCTAAAGGTACTCCTATCCTTGTAGACTTACCTGGACCCAAAATAAGGGTAGGGGATATACAGGGAAAGTTGGATCTTAGGTCTGGACAAAAAGTTATATTTTCAAATAAGGGGAATGGGATCCCAGTAGAAGATCCTGTTTTTTTTAAAGGTGTAAAAAATAATTCAATTATACTATTATCTGACGGTAATATTAAGGTAAAGATTACCGAAGTAAAAAATGATGAAGTAAAAGGATTAGTCTTAGAAGGGGGAATACTTACCTCAAGAAAAGGAATAAACATTCCGGATATACAGCTTCCTTCGGGTATAACAGACAACGACATGAAATTGCTCGATGAAGCATTGAAACTTGGAGCTGATTTTATAGGCCTTTCATTTGTGCTAAGTAAAGACGATATAATCAAGGTCAAAGAAAAAGTAAAAGATACGGCATGGGTGATCGCTAAAATTGAGAAAAAAAATGCTGTAGAGAAATTAAAGGATATAGTTGACGTTAGTGACGCTGTAATGGTAGCAAGAGGAGATCTTGGAGTAGAGATAGGACTGGAGAATTTACCGTTTATTCAAAAGAGAATTATTTCTGTATCTAGGCATAGCGGAAGACCAGTAATTTTAGCTACTCAAGTCCTAGAATCTATGGTTACTTTTCCTGCTCCAACTAGAGCTGAAGTAATTGACATATCAAATTCTATCTCAGAAGGTGTCGACGCTATAATGCTAAGTGACGAAACTGCTGCAGGTAATTATCCCGTAGAAGCTGTAAAGACACTAAATGAGATCATGACAGCTGTGGAGAAAAGAATAAAGACTATTAGACCACCTCCTGTAACTCCTGATGATGCAGTAGCTGTAGCATCTGTAAACGTTGCTGAAATATCTAAGGCATCGATAATTATTGTTCATAGCCGAAGTGGAAATTCCACCATAAGAATTTCTAGATTAAGACCAAAGTCTAACATTATAGGTATATGCCCAACTGAAGTCCTAGCTAGAAGGCTTAAGTTATGTTGGGGAGTTTTCCCAATTATTAGCGATAAAAACATGAGAGATATAGATGACATAATAATCTATGCTGAAAATGTATCAAGGCTTTACGGTAAGTGCGGAGAGAATATAGTTGTAACTGGAGGAGATCCCAGACTTGAGGAAGGAAGAACAGATTTCATAAAGCTACATCAAATACCATGCTGATAAAGTTTTTATTTTATGAAGAGAATAAACTATTATGACTAAAGTAATAAAGCGAGACGATAGTGAGGAAGATTTAATTTACGAAAAAATAGTTGTAAGCGTACTAAAGACTGGTGCTTCTGTAGAAATAGCAAGAAAGATAGCCTTTATTGTAATTGGGAAAATCTATTCTGATGGAAAAGACAAAATATCGGCAAGAGAACTCACTTCCCTTATTTTGCAACAACTTAAGAAGGAAAATGAAGAGTGGTATAGAAGGTGGATAGCGTTCGATAAAATAGCTAAGAAGAGAGAAACTGAGAAAGAAATACAATGATTTTAAGTATAGTGAACAAAATCTAACTTACAGATGATGATCTTCTAGACTTAACGAAAAGATGAGATAAGGGTGCAAGCACTGACTAGTAATCATAAGGACAAGGATAATTTTCCCCTTTAACTTTTCGTGCAACACTACAGAGAGGGCATATATTCATGACCTCTTCTCCTCGGATCATCCTTCTAACTAATAGATCAACCATTTCCATGAAATCATCGTTACTTTCCAACGTCTTCTTTAGCTCATCATTTCCTCTCTTTCCTTTTAAATAATAGTTAACGTCAGCAGTGCTTATTCCCATTAGTACACTTATCTGCATTTGAGATAACCCATGCTTACGTAACTCATCTATTAATATAGCCTTAACCGCTGGAATCACGTCCCTAACAGCTACTTCGCAAGGAGCTATAATTCTTGCCATAATATTAACTATTTCATTTTAACGGTATTTAACGGTTTCGCATATCTTTTTCAAAAGTATTGTAATTTCCCATCAAAATAGACTTAAAGAAAAGAAAAGTTAAAATTTTTACAAATTTATTATCTTTATTTCCCTAGTTTCTCTACTAGCTCTTTGGGGGCGTCCTTCTCACTAACTGCTCCTCTTCCAGTCTTTCCATTATCGTCGTACGTGAAGGACACCATTTTTCCTACTTTCCAAACCTTCTTTACCTTTGATATATCTACTTCTTTTTCCTCTCCTTTATACTTGAACTTTACTTTAGTTGCCATTATGATAAAACTTAGGAGATCCATTAAAAACATTACGATAAAAATAGTAGTATGACTTGCAAGAATAACGCAAGGGTAATATCATTGTATTGAATAAATTAAACATAATCTATATTTCCTATAAGGAATTAACATACTTAGATAGAAATCCATAGTCCTTTGACTTTCCTATAACTAGATCTGAGGCGTATTTGCCCATTGCTGGGCCATAACTCCAGCCTAACCTACAAGCACCCGTAGATATTACAATATTTTCCTTTTTTCCTATAATTGGAAATCCATCGGGTGAACAAGGTCTGAATCCCATGTTCATCTCTTCTATATATTCTATGTCAATTAATTTGGACGCCTTCTTCAAGAAGATCTCTGCTCTAGAGGAGTCATAAGAAGAATCAGCGTCAAATCCTCCAGTAATTTTTACGCAATTACTTAATGGAGATATTGCAACGCCTTCTTCTTGGATGACCGCTGCATAATTAAGTTTAGGATCTCCCTTAACCCTATAACCATATCCCTTAAACGGTGTTATTGGAATATTAATTAGCTTGGTAGTCCAAAAACCAGTTGTTAAAACTATAAAATCAAAATCCTTTATCTCCTTGATTTTAAGACTATCAATAGCTATTCTTTTAAACAATATTCCTTTCAGTTCTTTCATCATTCTAGAGATAAATTTTTCAGTAGAAATTCTAGATAGTTCAGGAAAATATATGGAACCAGCGAATCCCTCTATCTCCTTAACCTCATACCTCGGATTAAATGGATTTTTCTTTTCCTCACGCAAACCTTTCTCAAGGTCATTTATATTCAAATAAATCTCATAAAGCCCATCAGCCCTATAATCGAAGTCATTTCGTTCCTCAGCAAAATTTTTATAAGCGTCTAGAGAGAATTTTGCCATTTCCCTCATTACGTCCCATACCTCTTGAGGCGGTTCCTTATTCAAATTAACAAGGAGCTCTTTCAGCCAGAACTTATTTACATTTTTTATCTCTGTTGTTCCTAATAATTTATACTTTAGCATTTTAGCAATCATTTCAGTTGTATTTATTCTATCAAATCTAGTAGGCTCGATCAAACCAGCTGCATGAATTGAATAACTACCAGGATCTGCAGGATCGAATAACGTGACATTTACCCCCTCTTTCATAAGATAATAGGCTGTAAACAGTCCCACTATACCTGAACCTATTATAGCTACTTTCAACTTAACCTCATCTTAAGAGAGATTAAACCCTAATATGTTTTTTTGCAAAAAATAATTTAATTCCCTCTAGTATAGTTTTCAAGTGATAGTTTCCCTAGTGAAAAGAAAGGAATATAAATTTATTCGTGAATTTTTAATAACCATGAAGATTAAGATATTCCTGCTTAAAGAAAACTTAGTAAAGGAAATGGAAATGCCTAATAACTCTAAAGTTAAGGACCTGATTAAAGCTCTAGGTTTTACAGTACAAGGTACCGTCGTATTAAGGGATGGCACTCCTATAGTAGAAGAGGAAAATCTTATGCCTGAAGATAAAATTACTGTAATATTAACGGCTACTGGAGGATAAACAAAAAATCACATGTAAGCTAGTGCTCTATATCTGGCCATATTTAAGGCTTTATTATAGCATTCCAAAGCCGATTTTCCAACCTTACTCCATCTAAACTCAGAATTTACTCTTGAGATTGAATTTTGCCTAACTTTTTCCCAGAACTTTACGTCATCTACTTTTAATAGTTGAGCCTTGTTTAGTAGGTCTCTATTTTCTGTTTCATCAGCTAGAGAAAGATATATAGAGGTCTTAAGAGCATTGGCTAAAGATGATATACTTTCTGGTTCTACTAAGAAACCAGTTCCATTACTAGTACTCCACCTTAAATCAATTACGCTTTCTGCAAGTCCCCCTACCGTAAATGCGACTACCGGAAGACCTACTGCCATAGCTTCAATAGCATTGATTCCGAATGGTTCCCATCTGGATGGAGCTACAAAAACCGAAGAGATGTAATGAAATAACTTATAGATATCAAGACTTGGAGTAGAACCAATTATTAATCTCACATTGTCCCTTACCTCTGCAGCTCTGTCTATAACATCCTGAAGTAATCCATAGTCGTCTGTGGGTATTCCTAGAACAATAAGTCTAGCGTTCCATATATCTCTCACTACATCCTTGAAAGCCCTCAGAAGTATATCAATTCCCTTTTGATATATAATCCTTCCAGTAAAGAGAACTAGTGGACCGTCTCCTAATGGCTCGTATGTCCAGTCATCTCTAATTCCTATTCTACTTCTATTGTTCCAAAGCATGTTCCCGGAGGCATAGTCATTCGGAACTACTTTTATATTAGGAAGAAAAGAATACATTTTCTTCCTTCCTTCAGACCTATTTATTGTTCCAAGAAATTTAGAAGAAAAATCCTTTACCGTATTTACATCCCAGTCAGTCCCATTGTAAGTTACGCACCCCTTATTCTCCATAAAGTTACCTACATAAGAAAAGACATCATAACTTAGATAGTTTCTACTGACAGAGGCAATTAAGTCTGCCTCATAACATCCAAATTTTTCAATTTTTCCCTCACAATAATCCCACAAAGTTCTAGTACCATAAAGAACATGCTTAGAGACCATCCATACATAGTGCGGGTAATCCTCTAAACCGCTCCAATCTTGAGATGCGTAATGCCAAGGTGCACCCACCCTATTCAGTAAATGTATAGTATAAATTAAGGGGACGATTAATCTTCTCTGTTCAAAGGAAAGTTTAGCTTTTACTCCAGCTATTACAGAATGCCAATCATTCACATGGATAATTGATGGAACGTTATCAAATTGCATTACTTGAATATATCCTTCTATTGCCCTCGCAAATAGGCTTGCTTTCTCCATAGTGTTCTCATAGAGATTCCACGAATCTATGATCTTTCCTGTATTATAATCTAGGCCTTTGGCTATCATAATTCTCATTCCATCTAGATCTCCAATCTCAAAGCCTAACCTGTACGGATATGTTCCACCATCTAGTCCTTTCCTTACTCCAAAAAAGGAGAGACCAGAATCTCTAAGATTCATAGACTTTCTATAATAGTCGCTCATATGTCTACCATGACTTGGCATTAGCACTGTTACCTTAATACCTTGATTCGCTAACTCTTTTCCTAGATTATACACTGCATTCCCTAATCCGCCCATTGAGGCTACTTTCAAAAGTTCAAATGTCAATAACCAAACACTATCTACTTTTTCTGGCAACCATAAAGATTCAATTCTCTTCATTATCTAACCACTCCTTCAAATATTTCTCGTTATCTTTAAATCCTTCATCTCTTTTCAATATATCATAAAATTGCTTCTTATTCCAAGCAACTACTGACCTCTTTCCGTTTTTTACGAAGAAGAACGGATCATTCCTTATATTTAGTTTATTAAGCTCCTCATCAAGAAAAGAGTTTATCGCATAAAATTCATTTATAAAAGCGTCTACTGGCGTTGAATATGAACTAAAATAAGAATGAACTTCAGCAGGACCACCTCCTCCAACAAAAAGATAATAGTAATTATCACTAGTAGTAAAGTACTTCCAAGCCTTCAAATATTCCCCACCTAACTCTTTTGAAATCATTTCTGTCCTTCTGACAGCCTCATCATATGCCCACTGCATCACGTTTCCTAACCAACTCGTTTCATCCTTATTTACATCAGCCCAACTCCACGTTCCGTTTACATCTATCTCGTAATATGCATCGCTTATTAAATCACTTGGTGTAAACATTCTTACTCCTCTTTTATTTAGTTCTTCAGGTAACCATCTGAGAAAGTCAAGTATTCCAGATTCAGGCCAATGGTGTTCGCCAAACGTTTCGTAGTCAACAAAAATATTTATCATCTGTCCAGGAGAGTCCTTAATCCATGAAGCGTATTTGTCAGCGGTTAGCGGGAATTGATTCCAACTTCTCATAGAAAACCTAAATGCAAGATCATCGCTCAATTGATAGTTTCTAAAGAACATTGCTATCTTTCTTCCTTTTTTCTTATAGACATAGTTTGGACTTGATCCTCTAAGTATGCTTTCTTTTCCTTCAGCCATTATTCCGCTAAATCCCATCTTTTCCGCTTCATCTATTATTGTAGGATTAGTAAGGAGCTCTGTATTCTCAAATATTTTTGGTGAATATCCTAAGTAATCCTTAATTGCTTGAATCTGATCTTTAATCTGCTCTCTCCATTCCGTTTTATCCTCCCAAAGTGAGGTTACTGAGTGATAATATGTCTGGGCTAAGAATTCAACCTTCTTTGTTGAGGCTAAAATCTTAAATAGATCTAAAACCTCTTTCCCCCATCTTTCAGCCTGTTCCAAGAACGTACCTGATAAAGAGAAAAAATACTTCGTATCCCGACCTTCATATTCACCTTTTTCAATCGAATTTAAGATAATATTGGTTGCAGGTACGTAACACTTTTTCTTGACTCTATCAAATACTTCTTTGTTTAAAGTTATGTCAAAGAACTTTTCAAGTGGATTACCCTTAAATCTTGGATTCCAATAAGCATCGTTCCTTATTCTAAATGGCTGATGTACCTCAAATCCTATTATAGCTTTATCCACCATAAACTCTTATATGATGCCATTCAAATAAAAATTATATGAAGTGGAACTCAGAGGACATTAAAGTAATTATTCCAATAGGAGGAGAAGCTACAAGATTAAGACCTCTTACTTTAGAGACTTCTAAAGCAGCGGTTAGATTGCTTAACCGACCTTTGATAGAGTTCTCTATTTATGAGCTGGCAAGGCAGGGAATAAAGGAGTTTATCTTTGGTGTAAAGGGGTATGTAAACTACAGGTCTCTTTTCGATCTATTTAAGGAGGGGATCGGATTCTCAGCTAGGTATAAAATAAAACCCAGGGTTCACTTCAAGTATCAGCCTAGGGTTGATAGCATAGGAAATGCCGATTCAGTAAGAATAAATATGGATTACTACAGGATTGAAGATATAACAATGGTAATACAAGGGGATAATATTTTCAAGATAGATGTGAAAAAGCTCGTAGACTATCATGTGGATAAAAAGGCTATGATGACTATTGTTCTTAAACCATGGGATAACGTAGAGGAGTTTGGTGTAGCTGACGTTGATAAGGATATGAGAATAAGGAGATTTGTTGAAAAGCCAAAGAGAAAAGAGGATGCTCCTTCTAACTTAATAAATACTGGGATTTATGTATTGTCGCCTGAAATAGGTAGTATTTTTAAAAATGACGACTTAGTTAAAATGAGAGAAGAGGGCAAGTTGGACTTTGGTAAGGATATAATTCCTTATCTAATAGAAAAAGGGTACCTAGTATATGGATATGTAACTGATGATTTGTGGTTCGATGTAGGGACACCAGATAGGTATTTAGATGCAATGGAAACTCTGCTGAAAACGCTTAAAGACTCAGAAATAGGAGGAAAGAGAATAGATTCTAGTAGAAGGATATTTGTACAAGGTACTAGTTCGGACTCTATAAGGAGAAGAAATATAATAATTTCAAAATATAAAAAAGGAAGGCTGAAAATTGAGGGGAATGCCCTAATAGGGAGACATTGTCAAATAGGCAATAATGTATATTTTCAGGATTCATCAATAGACAACTTTTCTATTGTAAAGAATCAGGTTAGAGTGATTAGAAGTTCGATTATGGATAGGGCTTACATAGGAGATAATGTAAGCATAGAGGGCTCAATAGTAGGAAGACATGTAGAAATAAGGGATAACTCGAAGGTACTTAATAGCGTAATAGCAGATGATGTAGTTATTGGCGAAAATTCAGAGATTGTAAATTCTAGGATTTATCCTCATAGGACAATAAACGCAGGAAGCAAGCTACACGATACTATATTGACGTGAAGTTCATGAGATATGCAAGCATAGGAAATGGACGTTTATTAATTAATTTAGATGAGTTTGGAAGGTTAACAGATTTTTACTTTCCGTATATTGGTATGGAAAATCAAATCTCGGGAAATCCTGTAAGATTTGCGATTTGGGATGGAGAAAGAACATGGCTAGATACTGAGTTTTCAACCACTGTTTCCTTTTTGGAGAATACAGGAATAGTTAATATTCAAGGTGAAATAAAGACTTTGGTATTTAACGCTTTTTCGTTCGTAGATCTTGATGAACCAAATTATTATTCAATAATTAAATTTACAAGTAAAGATGAAAAGCCAAGAAAGATAAAGGTTTTTTTTGTTCATGACTTTAATATTTACTCTAATCCTTATGGCGATACTGCATTTTATGATCCCTTCTCCTCCTCAATAGTTCACTATAAATCAAAGAGATATATTGGCGTAAAATTAGTCTCTACTTCATCACCTGACATCGAATATACTACTACAAAGGATGATGCGCTATCTGACGTCTTTGACGGAAAACTTTCCGGTTATCCAGTAGCCCATGGTAATGTTATGTTCGCAGTTGGTAAGGAAGTTGATCTGAATCCAAATAGGTCAGCTAAACTATATCATATTATAACAGCAGCAAAAGATCTAGAGAGCATAAGAGCGATAATGTCAAGGATAAATGGAGCTGAAATCGAAACAAGATTCGTCTCAGACTACATGTATTGGAGAAGCTGGTTAGATAGATCTAGAATAAGAGCATCTAAACTTGATGAATTAGAGAAACTTTACAAGATTAGTTTACAAATTATTAAAAGTCATATGGACATTAATGGATCTGTAATAGCTTCTTCTGATTTTTCTTTTGTAAATATTTATGGAGATTCTTATCAATATTGCTGGCCGAGAGATGCAGCTTATGCTGCTTACGCATTAGATATAGCAGGTTATGGAGAACTAGCGGTAAGACACTTCAACTTTATCAGAGAAGTAGTAAGTTCTGAAGGCTTCCTATATCATAAGTACAATCCTAATAAAACCTTAGCGAGTTCTTGGCATCCATGGATCTTTAGAGGAAAAGGGATTTACCCTATTCAAGAGGACGAAACTGCACTTGAGGTATGGGCAATAAGCAATCATTATGAAAGATATAGGGATCTTGATGAATTAGGTGAAATATATAAGAAATTTGTTAGACCAGCCATGAAGTTTATGATGAATTTTATAGAAGATGGATTACCTAAACCGTCCTTTGATTTATGGGAAGAGAGATATGGAATTCATACTTACACAGTGTCAACAGTATATGGAGGACTTACAAAAGGAGCTCTTTTTGCGAAGGATATGGGAGATGAGAGTTTGTCCTCGGATGCAATTGAAGTAGCTAAATCTATTAAGGAAATAGCTAAAAATAAGCTAACCTATAACGGAAGACTAGTTAGAAGAATAGACGAAAACGGAAACTTAGATTTAACTCTCGATTCTAGTGTGTATGCAGCTTTTTTCTTTGATATGATTAATCCTAGAGATCAATTAATGGAAAATACGATGAATTCCATATCCAAGATGTTAAACGTTAACGGAGGAATAATTAGGTATGAAAACGATTACTATCAGAGAAGAAAATCTCAGCCCAACCCTTGGATTATCACTACGCTCTGGGTAGCGGAATTCTACTTTGAAAGAGGAGATGTGGAAAAAGGTAAGGCGTTACTCAATTGGGTTTTAAGAAGATCTACTACTTCTCTTCTTCTTCCAGAACAAGTAGATCCTGAGAACCTTCAGCCAGTATCAGTAATTCCTCTGGTCTGGTCCCATGCTGAGTTTATAATTGCTTTAAATAAATACATTAATAACTTGTCTCCATATGATAGAACCTGAACAATGTGAGGAACTAGAATGGATATTGCCATTAGGAACAGGAGGTTATTCTTCATCGACAATCTGCGGAATGAACTCTAGAACTTATCATGGATTGCTGGTCTCTCCTCAAAATCCTCCTCATATGAGATTCGTTATTCTATCTAAGTTTGAGGACTCACTAATAGTTAGGGACGAAGAATATCCTATTTCAACTAACCGTTATAACTTTAATGTATACCATCCGGAAGGCTATAAGTTTCTTCAGAGCTTTATAAGAGGAGGGAATTTTGTTTCATGGATTTATAACCTTCCTGGCGCTACTCTTAGAAAGACTCTTATTGCAAATAAGGGCACTAACTCCATAACGTTAATATATGAGTCTGATAAGGGCAAGATTAAGCTTTGTCCACTTATTACATATAGAAGCCACCATCTTGCGCTAAAGTCAAGACCGGGGTTTTTTGATTATAAGATTATAGATAACAATTTAATAAAAATTCTTTATAATAATAAAGAGATAATTAATTTTGAATTAAGTAACCCTGCTAAGATTTTAAGTTCAGGTTATTGGTATTATAATTTCTTTTATAGACTAGATTATGAAAGAGGAGAAAATTTTCTAGAAGACCTATATAATCCATTCTGCCTTGAGAGTATAGGAAATACATTTCAGTTCACAGTATATCAAGGGGAATATAAGAGATCGAGTATCGTACACCTCAAAAAGGACATAATTCCATTACTTTCTTATACTTCTAAGGATTTCGTCGTGAAAGGGAAATATGGTTGGGCGATTATTGCTGGATATCACTGGTTTGATGAATGGGGAAGAGACACGTTCATTTCTATGGAAGGATTACTTTTCCTTAATGCCCTCTACGACATAGCAAGAAACATCATAAATAGATACTTCTCTCTTCTAGAAAAAGGGATGCTACCTAACAATTTTCTCTATAACGACGAACCTGTTTACCTAGGTATAGATATCTCTCTCTGGGCTATTAATACCATATATAAATATTTTATCTATACTAATGATACTGAATTCATAAAATCTATATTCCAATATTTAGTAGAAATAGTAGAAAATTACTGGAAAGGAAATGGTATTGTTCATAACTACAATGGTCTCATTTTTCACAAGGGATATCCAAGGACCTGGATGGATGCACAGTACTCAGATGAAAGTGTTACGCCAAGAGAAGGAGCAGCTGTTGAAGTTAATGCGCTTTGGTATAATGCACTAATGATCATGGATTTTTTATCGTCTTTCATCGGATATAACGAGTATAATTTTAAGGAAATAGCAAACCAAGTTAAATCATCATTTTCAATGTTTTATGCAGAAAATGGTCTCTATGATTTCTTAGATTGGAACTTAAGACCAGACCATTCAATAAGACCTAACCAGCTGTTTGCTATTTCTTTACCGTATTCGCCAATAGAAGAGAAAAAGGCGAAAGAAACTCTCCTATTAATTGAGAGAGAACTACTACGTCCTTATGGATTAAGTACCTTATCTAAGAAAGATCCTAGGTACATTCCTTACTATAGGGGAAATAGGGAAAGTAGAGATAAGGCATATCATAATGGACCAATATGGCCTTGGCTTATAGGATCGTATATTGATGCTAAAATAAAACTAGAAAAAAATCCAATTAAGATCAAAACATTATTGAACAATATTGAACCATTACTTAACGTAGCAATAAATAATGCTGGTTATATACCAGAAATCTTTGAAGACATACCTCCTTATAGGCAGGCTGGATGTATAGCACAGGCGTGGAGTATCTCTGAGACGTTTAGAAGCGTGAATAATATTCTGAATTACTCTTAAAAGTTATTTACTCTTGAGAGAAAAATTCTCTCATGAGAATAGAACCACTAGCTTTTGAAAGTCTAGGTGTTAGATCCCAAGCGACACTAGTGGAAACAAAAGATGTGAGAATATTAATTGATCCCGCGGTGTCTCTAGCTCCTATGAGATTCAGGCTTCCTCCACATCAGAAGGAAGTAGATAAGCTAACTGAACTTGCAAAAAAGATAACTGATGTTTCTAGAGACGTTGACTTAATCATTATAACTCATTATCATTACGATCATCACGATCCAGGTTGGATTATACCAAAGGAAATTTACTCTAAAAAAAGGGTTATTATAAAGGATCCTAAGAATAATATAAATCCTAGTCAATCTAGAGTTAGGGCTCCTCGCTTTCTAAACTCGATTTCTGGGCTTCCCTCTTCAATTGAAATAGCGGACGGAAATTTATTTACAGTAGGGGATACTAAAATATTATTCTCACATGCTGTACCACATGGAGCTGATGAAAGACTCGGCTATGTAGTCCAAGTAGCAATAAATGATGGAGACCAGACAATCATGATTACGTCGGATATAGAGGGAGCTCCAAGAGAAGCCCACATAAAGTTTACAAGGGAGGTTAAACCTAACATTATTGTCATAGATGGTCCATTAAGTTATCTTTTAGGTTATGCATTAAAAGAAGAGGATTTAGAGAAGTCTCTAAAGAATATGGAGGAAATAATAAAGAACGGAACAGAAACTATGATTGTCGATCATCATGTATTAAGGGATAAGAACTATCACAACGTATTATCTAATCTATATGATATAGCAAGAACTTTGAACGCAAAAGTTGAAACAGCTGCTGAGTACTTAGGGTTAGAAGTTAATGCGCTCGAATCAAAAAGGGTAGAACTTTTTAGAGAAGAAAACAAGCCTGCAAGAATTCCTAAAGACTTAGCTAGGCTACTTAAAGCAGGGGAGCAATAGGTATAAAATGTGCCAATATTAAACCTGCTGTATAGCTTCCTACAAGAGCTATTAATCCTACAGCTATTTGTTCACCTGCTCCTCTCAACTTACTCAAGCCTGTGAATTTCGTAGCTAATGAACCAAAAATTCCTAAGATTATGACTATTATCATACCTGATAGAATAACTGCAAAATCAAACGAAAAATTTGTAAACAAACCGGCTATAAATGGAGATAATGGCAAAAGTCCTCCAATTATCAAATATAGACTCATTAGAAATCCTAATTTAACTGGAGATTCGAATTCCTCAGGAAATATCTTTAATTCTTGTTGCATCATTTCCCTCATTACAACATTTTTATTTTTCATCAAAACATCTGCTATCTTTTTTGCTTCGCTCTCATCCAGGCCTTTGCTCATATAAAAACTTATCAGTTCACTTTTTTCCTTTTCTGGAAAATTTTCTATTTCAAATTCCTCCTTTTTGAGTTCGTTATTTATAACCTGACCCCTAACTCTAGTAGAGATATATTCACCTATTCCCATAGAGAATGCTTGACCTATTGTAGCTAACAATCCAGTTATAATAACTATTAAAAAGTCATGAGAAAAACCTGAGGCACCAAGGATTATTGCTCCTATTCCTATTAGTCCGTCTTGTATTCCAAAAACCTTTGTTCTGAAAGTATCTGCCTCGTCAGTATAATGATGAACAGGTTCCTTAAACTTTCCCTCCATAACAGTTGATTAAACAACAATTTTAAAAATATTTCTAGAATTACGACTTATCGTATAATACTTTATAGTGATCGTTGTCCACTCTAACTACAAGCCCAGAATAAACTCCCCATTCAGTAATTGTTACTTGAAGATCGTATATTCCTTGAGGATTGCTATATGTTGTTATCCCCTTTTCTTCTAGTTTTGCCTTTAACTCCTCAAGAGTAAACTCTGTCATCTGTATAGCTGTTGCGAAGGGTTCAATTTTGTTTAAACTCTCTCTAAGAAGTTCCTTTCTTTTCCTCAAATTAGACTTTAGAAATTCTATTCCTTTATCTGTTATTATTATATCTCCTCCTCCTACAGTTATATAGCCTAAATAGTTCGCCGTATAGACTATTGGCATTAAGTCATCAAGATCCACTTCCATACCTTTTTCCAATTCATATAAGTCCGTTTTACCTTCATACGAATTATTAAGGACAAATAATAATCCCATTAAATCAGCTACTCGCGCAGAAGGATCTATAACGTTCATATTAATATGATATAAATCTATTGAGATTTCAAGTTATCGGTTTTACTCTTATCTTTAAGCCTAAAGATTAATATATCAATAAAAAGAGATAAAATCTGAGAATAAAGAGTAAATCAAGAAGAGCTGTATAGAGACAAACCAAGCTCAAGTGAAATAGCAAAATCCGTCAGCTAAGGCCTACTACTTCACGGTTAATCCTTAAACAAAATGGAGGAGTAAACTCCACGGGATTTTGAGTTTTTCTAGCTGCGTGATGAGATTCTGGGAAAACCTATGAAATCACGGTCAATAATGTAAAACTGCGATTTTAGCTAACAAAAACTCTCCAAGGGGAAGAGGTGTTCATTTACATGAACAAAATATAGACAAGATATTTATATATATTATGAGTTAATTAATTTAAACTACTTCTCTGCTTTTTTAATGAATAAATTGATCTATTAGTAGATAATTTCTAGATATAGAAGACAATAAAGGGATCTTATAAAGGTTTTTATTTTAAAAAGTTAAAATATGGATTATGAACATTTTCATTCTACTCGCAATAGTTGGGTTCATAGTAATTACTGCAATAATAACAATTAGCTTAATTAAGAGACCAGATTTACGGAAATCATTGTGGTTATACTCTCTATATGCTATATATTATATGGGAATTATAATTTATTATATTCATAGTATAATACTTGCTGTTATTATGATAACATTGGTAAGTATATCTTTACTAAGTATTATTGCTATTAGAAAGCTTCATTTTATGTAGATTTACGTAATATCTTAAAGTTTCCTTTATTATGGATATCATATCTAATATTTAATACGTGAAACTCGTAGAAGTAATATCGGAAATAGGTAAAGCTATAGATCCGTCTGAGGCAACGGAGGCTTTAGAAGGAAAATTAAATAGGCAAGAATTAATTAAACTAAGATTAGACAATGCCTATTTTTACCTAAATAGAGCTGAGGAACTCTCAAGTTTCCCATCCATATCCAGCGAAATGTTATATCAGGCTATAGTTGAAGGTATTAAGGCACTAAGAGATTATTTTGGAGTGCAAAGAGAGATAAAGGATAGTATTCCGTATCTCTCCGATATATTGGGAGATTGGATAGATAACTCTTGGGATCTTTCACTAAAATTGCACTATGATGGATATATTGCAGAGCTTATAGACAGAGACGATATGTCTATATATATCGAAAAAACTAAAGAATTTCTTAAGAATTGTGAAATGGTAATTTTAGACTAATAATAAAATAATCTAATTTTCACCTATTAAACGTTATTCCTAAGTTTTAAAATAGATAGAATAAATCTAACTAAAATAAAAATCATGGAAAAAAGAGATATAACTAATACTACTATAGCTAGAGCAAGCTCTGAATATAGCCCTTTAAAGTACCCCAAAAATAAAGCAACTATATTTGACATTGTTTGTTACTCTATGAAAAAACTATTATTTCTTTCTTCTCCTTAAGGCTACTAAAGCTAATACTATTATAATTATAGCTAAAACTACTATTATAATTATAGTTATTGGATTACTAAAATCTTTGCCTATCTGTGATAATAACGGCGGACTTACCATAACGTTAAATGAGTCGGATTGGGCAAATGGTATCAAAGAACCTGTTTGATTCCACACAAGAGTTACCGACATTGGATATATACCTGATGACGCTCCACTACTAACGTCAATTATATAAGTTACGTTGACTTCTTGACCTGGACTTATATCTCCCAACGAGGACTCTGACGCTGTTAGAGCTGAAAGTGGATTAGAAGAACTTACGTAAGGATAAATCACATCCGATTGTCCTAGTATAGCCCTAACATTATAAGCTGTTGCATTACCCTCATTCTTTATTGTTAAAGTTATTGGAACTTGACTTGCTCCAGATGTCAAACTCGAATAATGAACCCCCACAATGTCTAAATATGCCTTCGGATAGACCTTGACTGAAAACGGTTTCATAAGACTTCCTCCGTCATAGTTAACTGTAATGTAAACAGTATAGCTTCCTGCTGGAGTATTGTTATGAACGTTAATTAAGAACGTTGAATTAACAACTCCTCCAGTAGCAATTGCACCTAATGATATGTTATTTGGAGAGATGAGCTCTAAAGGTGGCTGAACGGATATTGAAACTGAAGTGTTCTCAGCTATACCTGTTCCATAGTTAACTACTACGCCCTCTAAACGAATATCGTAAAATCCAGGAAATATTTGAGGTGGAATTGTGACCAGATTTACTGCTAGTTTAGGACCTGATATTATAATTGGCACATACTCTGTTAAGCTTGTATCTCCGAAATAATTAACTTTAATTGGAATAAAATATGTTCCTGGAGTAATGTTAGAGTAAACACTGGCTGTTATACTACCTTCATTATACTCTCCTGCTGGTATAATTCCTATGCCTATAGACTTCTGACTTACTAAAAGAGGATATGAGTTCACGATATTTAGCGTAACATTAGTGGCGTCAACTAGTCCAACGTCTTTTATAATGAACGTGAGAGGCAAACTACTACTCCCTGGTGATGCGGATAATGGATGTGACGTAGTTCCCCATAATGCTTGAATAGAGAAATTCACATATCCATTTACCGGTACTTTAACGAAAGCTGGTTCAGATGCTGTATCTCCAAAATACGTCACAATTATTGGTATAGTGTATACAGCCTCTGTAGCGTTCTTCATAACGTTAGCGTAAACTGTTATTGGTACTGGTTGTCCTGGTGGTAAATAGCCAACGCTTACGTTAGATTCTTCAAACTGGACTGGATATATGGAGTGAAGCAATAGAGTCACATTACTTAACTC
>NZ_JFZT01000063.1 GCF_000632495.1 Candidatus Acidianus copahuensis
AATTTCGTAGAGCTTCCAACATGTAAATACCAGCTTTATCAATTAAAAAAGTAAAGGCTAACACATCGTCCCAGTTGAAGAGAGGTAAGTTAAAAGCTTCTAATTTGTGTAGTCCTAACCTTAAGTTCCTAAGTTCATCTACAATTTTCTCTCCCTCTGGCTTAAACTCTTGAATTATCCTAGATAATTGCCATGCATGATTTAATTCATCTGAAACTAGCTTTGCAACAAATAATCTTCCATCAACAGTTGGAGCATTTACTAACCATGGAGAATACATTTCAACCATTGCCAATTCCATGTCAGCTCTCAATGACAATATGTCTAGAAGCGTACTTTTAGCCTCATTAGATAGAGGGCTTATCATTGCATTTGTATGTATTAATTAGAAATTTTTATATTTTTCGCTTTAAACACTTCGTGTAGAAAACGTTATATACTCAAAATGATTAAGGCATTTCCAACTTTATTTATCTCCTCATAAAGTCTTTGATAACTCCAAACTTCGTCTTTATAATAAACAGCCGGTCTATGCTCAGATATCCAAGGTTTGAAAATTTCTTCGGCGACGTTAATAGAATTCAACGATTGTGTCATATTGGACTCATTAATATTATCATTATATTAGTATATAACGTTTTCTTCACGTATTTACTAATATTCAATATAGCAATTGAAATGTAAATCCTTATACTAAACATTTTGAGTTTATTAATGAATATTTCAAAGTTAACTAGTACTCTTAATTAATCTCAGTAATTTGAGACTTTCAATTGTCCGTGAGTACCCGAATCCTTACAATTTAATCCCTCATCCAAATCAAGCATAGTGTAAACCGCATAGGAAGTATAAGACAATTCCTTCAGTCAAGGGGTGGAGTGCAACACCAGATAGCCCAAGATATCTATACAAACCACTCAGCTAAACCAACATATAACGCTAACCTTAGTAGTTCTTTGAAACCTTATCTACCTAATGGCTCTTTAGAGCGACTTTTCAGCAATATACTGTGTTTATCTTTTGATACGTCTCTTCCTAACATCCCCATTCTTAGGAGCTCTAGATCCTTCTTCAGTTTATAGCGAGGTTTATATCAAGCTCTGGTAATGAGCTTTTAAGCTCATATAGGCTTTGATCTACTTCCCCACTAGGGATAAGTATTACTTATTGCTCGACCCATAATTTTATATAAATATGGCTTAAATACTCAAAGTTCTTGATACAAGCTAAAGTTCAAACTTTAAATTTATAAGCATAAAAAATAATTAAATATTTTAATGAATGATAGTTATTTCTTGCATTCAGAAAGTTTCCTAAAGAGGTTATTAGAACTTGTGGAAAGTGAGGAAGAGTTTGCAATAGTAGAAGTTATTAAGTCAGAGGGGCCTACGGCATTAAAAACAGGTAATAAGATAATTATTAAGGTAGATGGTTCTTATGAAGGTTGGATTGGAGGATTTTGTACTAAGGATGAGTTGATAAAAAGGGCAATAGAGGTAATCAATGAGGGGGTGCCTAGGATAATACAATTAGAAACATGTCATGGTGGTTCAGTCCTAGTTTACGTAGAACCAGGAGCTATTAAGAGGAAAATTTTGCTTATAGGAAATAATAGTATAACAAGAGCTTTAGCTAAACACTCTCATCTTCTAGGATATAAGGTTGTACTTTATGACGAAATAGGAAATATGAAAAAAGATGATACTATAGATCTCATAATCAAAAACTTAGATGAGGTTAAAATAACTAGACGTACTTATGCTGTAATAGCTACCATGGGTGAGGGTGATGAAAAATACGTTGAGACTTTACTTAATACGAATATACCATACATAGGAGTAGTGGCAGGAAAAAGAAGAGCTAATGATATATTTGAATATCTAAAAAGGAAAGGGATTAATGACATTACAAGAGTGAAGTCTCCAGCGGGGATTAATATTAATGCGAAATCAGCAGATGAAATAGCTATAAGTATCTTAGCTGAAATAATAATGTTTGACTCTACACAAATTAAACAGAAGAACCTAGAACTAAAAGAGTCGAGAGATCCTATATGTGGTATGATAGTAAGTGAGAGTCCTTATTTTTCTGAGATAGAGGGTAAAAAAATTTATTTCTGTAGTAAAGCTTGTAAGGAGAAGTTTGATTCTGATCCAAAAAAACTATATTATCAATTATTTAACGTAATTAATCTTACTGACTATACATAATTAATTTTTTATATTTGTATTAATAAATAATGTTTATAATGTATCCTGCACAATTTAATTATTTTGCACCTAAAAGCGTAGATGAGACTTTAGAGCTTTTAGATAAATTTAGGGACGATGCGAAGATTCTAGCTGGTGGGCAAAGCTTAATAATTTTAATGAAACTAAGACTATTTTCACCTAAAAATATTATAGACATTAATAAAATTCCTGGACTATCATATATTAAAGAGGAGGAAGGTTATTTAAAAATTGGAGCATTAACGCGATACTCTGATCTTGAATACAGTGATCTAATAAAAAGCAGATATCCTTTACTTTATGAAAGTATAAAACATTTAGCCGATCCCATAGTCAGAAATGTTGGAACAGTAGGAGGTAACGTATGCCATAATGATCCTGGGAATAATTTACCCTCAGTCATGTTAGCTTATAATGCAGAATTTCTAGTAAAAAGCATTTCTAAGCAGAGAGTAATAAAGGCAATAGACTTCTTCATAGGCCCCTATCAAACTGCGTTACAAAGTAATGAAATGGTAGTGGAAATTAGAATTCCAGTACAGGAACCTAAAAATAGTGGAGCTTATATGAAACTAGAGAGAAGAGCTGGAGATTTTGCCATAGTTGCCTCAGCAGTGAATGTTAGCATTGATGATAATGGTTATTTAAAGAAGGTTGGAATAGCTTTGGGGGCTGTAGGATCTACAGCTATTAAAGCTGATAAGGCTGAAGAATTTCTAATTGGTAAAAAAGCGGATAAGGAAGTAATAAAGAAGGCTTCAGAAATAGCATCTGAACAAACAAACCCATCCTCAACTCCATTTGGTCCTTCTGCAGAATATAAAAAGGCAATGGCTAAGGTATTAACTTTTAGGGCATTTAAGAATGCCTTACGTAAGGTTGGGGTGGAAATTTGAGCCAGCAATTAGTTCATGTTAAAATTATAATTAATGAAAAGGCATATGAAGCTGATATTGAACCGAGGTTACTGTTAGTACATTTTATAAGGGAAATTGCTGGTCTCACTGGAACTCATGTAGGGTGTGATACTACAAATTGTGGTGCATGTACTGTAATTTTAGACGGTAGAGCTGTTAAATCGTGTACCTTGTTTGCAGTACAAGCCGATGGTAAGAAAGTTTTAACTATTGAGGGATTAGCTAAAGATAGCAAACTACATCCTATCCAAGAAGGCTTTTGGGTTAAGCATGGGTTACAATGTGGTTATTGTACTCTAGGTATGATAATGGCTGCATATCAGCTTCTAATGAGAAATCCAAACCCCACCGAAGAGGAAATAAGGGAAGGAATTTCAGGAAATTTGTGTCGATGCACTGGATACCAAAATATTATTGAAGCAATTAAGTATGCTGCAGAAAAAATGAGAGGAGGTGTTTCGTGATGACAGTTGAAATTACTGAGGAACCTAAAGGAGTACATGGAATGGGTCACAAAATAAGGAGAAAAGAGGATATAAGATTCTTATTAGGTAAAGGGAATTATGTTGACGATATTAAATTACCGGGGATGGTTTATCTAGCTTTCGTGAGAAGTCCATATGCTCATGCTAAAATAAAGAGTATTAACGTTGAAAAGGCAAAGACTTTACCTGGAGTTATTGATATAATAACGGGGAAGGAGTTAGAGAAGGTTGGATTAGCATGGATTCCAACCCTAATGGGAGATAAGATGATGGTGTTGCCCACAGATAAAGTTGTATATCAAGGGCAAGAAGTAGTCGCTGTAATAGCAGAAGATAGATATAAGGCTTATGATGCAGCTTCATTAATAGAAGTTGAATATGAACCGTTAGAACCAGTTACGGATCCTAAAAAAGCACTAGAGCAAAGCTCTCCCATAGTTAGACCAGATAAAAATACTAACCTAGTTTTTAAATGGGAGGCTGGAAATAAGGAAGAAACTGACAAACTATTTAAAGAGGCAGATGTTGTAGTTTCTCAAGGTTTCTATTATCAAAGGCTTCATGTAGCTTATATGGAACCAGTAGGGAGTATTGCCCATTATGACCCAGTCTCTGGAAAGTTAACAATCTGGATGACTTCACAAGCTCCCCATGTAGTACGTACAGTGTTTTCATTAGTGACAAAAATCCCCGAAAATAAGATTAGAATAATTTCTCCGGATATAGGTGGAGGTTTTGGAGGTAAAGTTTACGTATATCCAGGGTATGTGGTTTCAGCTCATGCATCCATAAAATTAGGGAGGCCAGTTAAATGGATAGCTACCAGATCAGAAGATATGAGAAGTACAGCGTTTGCAAGAGATTATCATATTCATGGAGAGATTGCAGCCAAAAAGGATGGAACTATTCTAGCTTTGAGAATTAAAGTTATAAGTGATCATGGGGCCTTCTTTGGTGATGCAAATCCATCTAAATTCTCCGCTGGATTGTTTAGCATATGTACCGGAAGTTATGATATTAAGGCAGCTCATGTTGAAGTAGTAGGAGCACATACGAACAAACCACCAGGAGGGATAGCTTATAGATGTTCCTTTAGAGTAACTGAGGCAGCCTATGCAATAGAGAGATTAGTCGATATTCTAGCTCATGAATTGGGAATGGATCCGGCTGAATTAAGGCTAAAGAACTTTATTCCTCCTGAAAAGTTCCCATATAAGTCAGCTTTAGGATGGACTTACGATAGCGGAAACTACGCGGCTGCGTTAAAGAAGGCAATGGATAAAATAGGTTATTGGGAGTTAAGAAAAGAGCAAGAAGAAAAGAGGAAAAGAGGAGAACTAATGGGTATTGGAATAAGTAGCTTTACTGAAATTGTTGGTGCAGGCCCAGCGGATCTTTTTGACATCGTAGGGATAAAAATGTTTGAGAGTGCTGAAATAAGGATTCATCCAACTGGAAAAGTGATAGCACGATTTGGAACAAGGGCTCAAGGTCAAGGTCATGAAACTACTTATGCACAAATTATTTCTGAAATTTTGGGAATACCAGTCGAAGATATAATAATTGAAGAAGGAGATACGGATACATGTCCCTATGGCTTAGGAACTTACGCTAGTAGAAGTACTCCAACTGCTGGAGCTGCAGCCGCAGTCTCTGCTAAAAAGATTTTAGATAAGGCGAAAAAGATAGCTGCTCATTTGCTGGAAGCTAGAGAAGAAGATATAGTGTACGAGAAAGGTAGGTTTTATGTTAAAGGTTCGCCAGATAAATTTAAGACAATACAAGACGTTGCCCTCGCAGCATATACTAATCCCCCACCTGGTATTGAAGCAGGATTAGAGGCTATAACATATTACAATCCTCCTAATATGACCTTTCCCTTCGGCTCATATATTTGCGTAGTCGATATTGATAAGGGTACAGGGCAAATAAAGGTAAGGAAGTTCGTAGCAGTTGATGACTGTGGTAATATAATAAATCCAGTAATTGTTGATGGGCAAATAATGGGAGCATTAACCATGAGTTTTGGTACTGCATTTCTAGAAGAAATAAGGTATGATGAAAATGGTAATATTTACGGTGGAAGTTTTGCTGAATATATGATACCTACTGCCATTGAAACTCCTAAATGGGAATTAGATAAAACAATAACACCTTCACCTCATCATCCATTAGGCGCTAAGGGAGTTGACGAATCTGCAACTGTTGGCTCTCCTGCTGCGTTTGTAAACGCTGTGGTTGATGCGTTGTGGCATTTGGGAGTTAGACATATAGATATGCCCTTATGGCCTTGGAAAATATGGCAAATATTAAAAGAGAAGGGAGCCGTTTCGGATGAGTAAATTTTTATTGTGTGAAACTGCATGGATGTTGAATGGTTGATTAAAAGATTTAAGGAGGAAGGATATGTATTAGACAGTAAGAGTGCTCTTGCAGTATTCTTGTCATTGATAATGGAAAAGCCATTATTAATAGAAGGTCCTCCAGGATGTGGGAAGACTGAATTAGCTAAGATCACAGCTAAAGTATTAAACACTGAATTGATAAGATTGCAATGTTATGAGGGACTGGACTCGTCTCAGGCACTTTATGAATGGGATTATCCCAGACAACTATTAGAGCTAAAAATGTTACAAGCTGAAGAGCTCTCGAAAGACGAAATTAGAAAGGAGATTTATAGTGAAAGATTTCTACTGGAAAGACCATTATTAAAAGCATTAAGGGCTAATAAGAGGGTAGTTTTATTAATTGATGAGATAGATAGGGCTGACCCAGAATTTGAAGGATTCTTGCTCGAGTTCCTAGGAGAATTTCAAATAACAATACCTGAAATGGGGACAATTTTAGCTAAACATAAACCCTATGTATTTATAACATCTAATAAAACCAGGGATCTTTCGGATGCAATAAAAAGAAGATGCTTATACTTATATATAGATTATCCTCCACCAGAGAAAGAGCTAGAGATAATCAAAACTAAACTAGGAAATGTGAGAGAGGATCTAGCTAAGGATGCTATTAACTTAGTTAATAAAATAAGAAATAATAACAAAATACTTCATAAACCTGGAATAGCTGAGACATTAGACTTCATAAACGCATTAAATTCATTAAAAGTTAATTCAATAGACGAGAATGTAATAAGAAATCTAATAGGTACCCTACTTAAAGATGAAGAAGATATAGTTTATTTTCTGGGGGATTGAAAGAGAAATGGAAGATCTCATAGTAAGATTAGCTAATGACCTTAGAAAGAAAGGAAGAAATGTAGGAATTAACGAGACATTAGATGCAATAAAGGCATTAAGAATAGTTAATACTAAAAATGATGAAGTTATAAACCATATCCTTGAGATAACAATAATCAAAGATTTTAAAGAAAAATTGATGACAAAAAATAACAAAGACGAAAAGAAGGAAGAATATAATAAAAATGTATTAGGTAAGTGCATTTACGGGGAAAGCAATAATACGTTGTTTTCACTATATAGTCCGGCTGAAGCAAAGGTAGAGCCGAAGATGAGTTATAACTGGGAGAGGGAAAAGTGGATAAAAGCAATAAAAAATCTAAGAAAGGTAATTTTAGCTATTGAAGGACATAGGAATAAAAAAAGTCTTAAAGGAGATATTAATCTTAGAATGACCGTTAAAGAAGAAACAAAATTCCTCCTAGAATCCCCAAGAATTTTTAAGAGTATTAAGAAAAGGAATAAGGCTAAAGCAGTATTGTTATGTGACGTGTCTGGCTCTATGAGAGATAATCAAGACTTAATCCTCTCCTTCTCCTTTTATATGAAGAAATTTATTCATCGATGTGAAATATTCTTCTTTAGCACAAAAATAAAGAAAGTTACGAGATATTTCATGAAAGATAACATAAGTGGAATTAATCTTGAGAAAATTATTGAGAACTTTCCTTATGGAGGCGGGACAAGAATTGGGGAAAGCTTAAACATTTTTTAGGAAGTATTATAACATAGATAGGAAGACTGCAATAATTATTCTAAGCGATGGTTGGGATTTAGGGGATCTTGACCTATTGGATAAGGAACTAAATTATATTAAGGAAAGATCTTTATGTCTTATATGGATAAATCCTCTTCTTGATAGTCCATCATATAAGCCAGAAACTACAGGGATAAAAATTGCTCTAAAATACGTTGATTTATTCCTTTCTCCACTGAAGTTAGTTACATTAGAAATCCAACAAGATTTCATGCCTCATCACTAGCATGAATAATTTCTTTATGAAGAGGTTCAGGGGTAAGGAGGGTGATAAAATTGACGCAAGAAACATGTAAGTTGAGTTTTGTAGGGATGCTATGCCTTATGACGATTTAAGGTAGTTGGTTTCAAGGTATTGAGGCATGAGGCTGTTAAGGTTATGATTAGGATGGACTCGTTCCTACTTGACTAGGGTTACTAAAACCCTCCTTGTTTCGATGTCTTTTAATCCCACTACTGAGGCTGGTGTTGTTTTTCTTTCAAGGCTTTTGTTGACTGTTCTTGATGAGAAGGAGAGGGTGAGGTTAGGTTTAGTGTTCCTAGGGATCATGTGCTCTTGACTATCCAGGGTAGTCTTTCCCCTGGTATTATCTCGGCTAGGGTTGGTTATGTTAGGCGTTTTAGTTAAGGCTTTTGTTCCCTATAATAAACCAACCACAAACTGCAATTTTAGGAGTTGGTGAAATAAGGCGGGTTCTCATGGTTATAGGAGATAGTATTAAAGATAAAGAAATGTGATGTAACTAGGCCTAACTTTTAACCGCAGAGTTATGGTTGAACATACTATCCTCAAATTCACATAAGAGTTAGCTAAAATATTAAAAAGTGAAAATACTAAAAACCTGTATAAGTTTATACTTTTCTATATCGGCTTATACTATCCTTCTTAGTGCTTGTAAATAATCTTAATTATTTTGCATTACAACCATAAAGTTATAATAACTATTGGTGTAATCATAAAAATTTTTCAAAGAATAATCTATCCCTATTCATATTTTACTGTAATATTTTATAATATAAATTATATTAAGGAAGTAATTATCCCTTATTTGCCTCAATACTTTTGTCTTTGATTATATACCAAGTTCCTAGACCTATAGCACCTATCTTACCCTCAACATCTTTGAAAGTTATTTCAACTATTACTGTAGTCTTACCTTTTCTAATAACTTTACCTTCAACAGTAAAAGGCCCCTTATACATAGGCTCCAAAAAGTTAACCTTAAGTTCTTGAGTTACTTGATCTATACCATCATTAACTGAGAAAGTAGCTATGCCTCCAGTTATATCCATTGCTGTCATTATAACACCACCATGTATCACGCCACCACGTCGACATAATTCCTTCTTATAGGGTATTTCAATTCTGGCAAATCCCTTATTAACCTCAAGGACTTTGAAATCCAAATATTTAATTATAGATTCTTCTTGTTTGAGTAAACTCTCAACAAACCGAGCAAGATCATCCATATATAAAGTTAATAAGAATAACCTAAAAAATTTGTGTGTATCCAATGGTTACTTCAACCATAAAGAAGATCCCACTTTAATTATACACGGATCAAGTGAATAAAAACTGGAAATCAGTTACAATTAGTTAAGAAGGGGAATTAAGCTACTAGGTAGGGAAAAAAAGCAAAGACTAAGCTAAGATGGATATCTACATTAGAATATGAAAACATATTAATTGCAAGTGGAATAGTTAAAGAGGCTACTGTAGTGGGAGCCAAGAATGGGTATTTAGGTTAAAGATCAGCGATCCTTGTAGCAATAAAGGAAGATGAGAGAAGGAGATTTAATAAATTATTTAATTTCATGAGATATCTGAGTGGTGGATCGAGATTAGCAAAATTATATTAGTATATAGCATATCTAGGGCTGGAACGGGAAAATCTGATAAAAATTAGCAAAGGAAATAACAGAGAAAACAATTATTGATAATTTAATAAAATATTTATACTTTGCCAACAAACGTATTTTCATGAAGGCAGCAGTCCTTTACCAGTTCAAATCTCCTTTTAAGATTGAAGATGTTAGGTCAAATCCCATGCCTGGCTTTGTAAAAGTCAATGTCAAAGTAGTTGGTGTTTGTGGTAGGGATGTGGTAATTTGGAAGGGCGGTTTTAAGAATTTCAAGCTACCAGCAATTTTAGGCCACGAAATTTTCGGTTTCTATAATGATAAGCCAGTAGCAGTATATAGTGGTATTTTTTGTGGAAATTGCGAGTTTTGCAAGCAAGGTAAGGAAAATCTGTGCGATAGTTACTCATTGATAGGTGAAAATACGCCGGGCGGATATGCGGAAGAAGTTTATGCTCCTGAAAGAAATTTAATTGAGTTGCCTGATAAAAATTTTGAAAAATATGCCTCAGCATCAGAACCAGTAGCTACCATAATTCATGCATCAAATTTGGCTCAGATCAAGAAAGGAGATAAAGTACTAG
>NZ_JFZT01000064.1 GCF_000632495.1 Candidatus Acidianus copahuensis
AAACAATTATTGATAATTTAATAAAATATTTATACTTTGCCAACAAACGTATTTTCATGAAGGCAGCAGTCCTTTACCAGTTCAAATCTCCTTTTAAGATTGAAGATGTTAGGTCAAATCCCATGCCTGGCTTTGTAAAAGTCAATGTCAAAGTAGTTGGTGTTTGTGGTAGAGATGTGGTAATTTGGAAGGGCGGTTTTAAGAATTTCAAGCTACCAGCAATTTTAGGCCACGAAATTTTCGGTTTCTATAATGATAAGCCAGTAGCAGTATATAGTGGTATTTTTTGTGGAAATTGCGAGTTTTGCAAGCAAGGTAAGGAAAATCTGTGCGATAGTTACTCATTGATAGGTGAAAATACGCCGGGCGGATATGCGGAAGAAGTTTATGCTCCTGAAAGAAATTTAATTGAGTTGCC
Organism: Candidatus Acidianus copahuensis; assembly: GCF_000632495.1. Lineage (GTDB taxonomy): Archaea > Thermoproteota > Thermoprotei_A > Sulfolobales > Sulfolobaceae > Acidianus > Acidianus copahuensis. Next base: position 419 of record NZ_JFZT01000064.1, read on the forward strand.
TGATAAAAATTTTGAAAAATATGCCTCAGCATCAGAACCAGTAGCTACCATAATTCATGCATCAAATTTGGCTCAGATCAAGAAAGGAGATAAAGTACTAGTAACTGGAGCTAGTGGTGCAGTTGGTATTCACGGCATACAATACCTAAATATACTGGGAGCAGAAGTATATGGACTAACATCTAAGCCCGAAATCGTGAAAGAAGCTGGAGGTATTCCTATAGGCAATGAAGATCTAAAGAGGGAGAGATTTGACGTTATCATGGAGTTAGTTGGATCGATCACTATAAACGATGATCTAAGATCACTCAAGAAGGAAGGAACTTTGGTACTAATAGGAAACATTGAAGGAGATCCGATTACCTTGAACAGACCAGCCATGAGTATTATGAGAGAGCATAAAATCATAGGCAACGCCTCGTTTACTGTTAACGAATTTAAACACGCTATAAAATTGATAGCTGAAGGCAAAATAAGGCCTTACTTTAAAACGTTTAGTCTTGAGGAGATCAACGAGGCTTATAAAACCATGCTGGAAAGAAGGCAGATTGGTAAAACGTTACTTAAAATTTTAGAGGGATAAGGAATGCTAGTTGACACTTCAGCTGGAAAAATGTATATTAACATAGTTGATGGTAAGGGTAAGAATCTACTCTTCATTCACGGAATTCCAACTAATTTGATGCTATGGAGAGAAATAATACCTAAGTTAGATGGTTTCCGGATAGCGGTTGATTTAATAGGTTATGGAAAATCAGATAAGCCCGATAATAAGGATTTATCGCTTACAGCCCAATCGTTTTATCTGACTGAAGTTTTAAGCTCTATGGACGTTAACGACATAGTTTGCATAGGTCATGACATCGGTGGGGGGATTTGCCAAATATTAGCTATGAGGGGGATTGTGTCCTCAATGATATTAGTGGATAGCGCGGGAATGGACTATTGGCCAACACAAACTATCTTAAGGCTAAAAGATCCTAAATGGGACGATTATATAAAACGAGTTGACATGTTAGAGGGCTTTTATAATTCACTGAGACAAGGAGTCGTAAGAAAGGAGAAAATTACCATGGAAGTAGCTAAAATGTATGCAGAACCCTTTTCGAGTAAGGAAGGTAAAAGGGCTTACTTAAGGGCAGCTAGGGCATTAGACTTTAGAGATACTTTAAAAGCACTTCCGGAGTTAAATAAGGTAAAAATTCCTACTCTAATAATTTGGGGAGATCAAGACGTATATATCCCTTACTTCCATGGAATTAGACTGTCCAATCAAATTCCAAGTTCTAAATTCATCTTACTCAAGGATATTGGACATTTTGTATCGGAAGACGATCCACTATTGCTTGCTTCAATAATCAAAGGCTTTGTAGATATTTACTTGATCTCTAACTAAGGAAAGGTTGTTT
>NZ_JFZT01000065.1 GCF_000632495.1 Candidatus Acidianus copahuensis
TATGAGGGGGATTGTGTCCTCAATGATATTAGTGGATAGCGCGGGAATGGACTATTGGCCAACACAAACTATCTTAAGGCTAAAAGATCCTAAATGGGACGATTATATAAAACGAGTTGACATGTTAGAGGGCTTTTATAATTCACTGAGACAAGGAGTCGTAAGAAAGGAGAAAATTACCATGGAAGTAGCTAAAATGTATGCAGAACCCTTTTCGAGTAAGGAAGGTAAAAGGGCTTACTTAAGGGCAGCTAGGGCATTAGACTTTAGAGATACTTTAAAAGCACTTCCGGAGTTAAATAAGGTAAAAATTCCTACTCTAATAATTTGGGGAGATCAAGACGTATATATCCCTTACTTCCATGGAATTAGACTGTCCAATCAAATTCCAAGTTCTAAATTCATCTTACTCAAGGATATTGGACATTTTGTATCGGAAGACGATCCACTATTGCTTGCTTCAATAATCAAAGGCTTTGTAGATATTTACTTGGTCTCTGAATAAGGGAAGGAATGTTTTTTAAACTTTCTTTAGCCTAGAGTTTACTGTTTGACAGATGGCATATCTTAAGGGGTGGTAGTAGTTTATTGTAATTTGACGGTGTTTTTATATAACATATTAGTGGTTAAGTGATTTTTGACCTTCAGTACGGGACAGACCAAGGTGACACATGGGCTTAAAAGTCCCTTGTAGAAGCTTGCCTAGACTATACATTGAACATGGGTCTAGAGTCCAGAGGGTGGTGAAAGCAGGGTAATAGAGGTAGATGTATCAAAAGGTAAACTCATAGTATATTGTGAGAAGGATATTGAAGAAATAGCTAACAACAAGAAGGACTCTTGAGAGTTGCTAAAACTAGTTGATGAAAGCACTATTGTTGCACTAGAGCCTACTGGGGTGTATTCAATACGTCCAATCGACTTCCTACTATCATGGAATGTTAAGGTTTTAAACCTCTTGGATTATGAAGGAGTAAGAATAGTGATAGAATTAACGCAAGAAACAAAGTTGAGTTTGGTGATAGTAGAGATGCTATGTCATATACTGAATTAAGGGAGCTAGTCTCAATATATTGAGGAAGGAGGCTGTTAAGGCGAGGATTAGAAGGATCTTGTCCTTAGTTGGTTAGGGTTACTGAAACCCTCCTTGTTTCGGTGTCTTCTCCTAATCCCACTACTCGTAAGGATTTGGTTTTCTTTTCAGGGCTTTTACTAACAGTCCTTGATGAAAAGAAAAGGGTGGGATTAGGTCTAGTGTTCCTAGGGTTCATGTCCTCTTGAGTATCCCGGGTATTACTAGTCTTTCTGTTAGTGACGTTGAGCGTTTTTAGTGAAGGCCTATGTCGCTTTAGTTAATCATGATCCTCTTGTTACGTCTCCACATGAACAGAAAAAATTTTAGTGGGAAAAATTAAATCTCCCGTGGGATACACAGTTATCGCTGATGAAAAGGGTAGGGTTGTAATACTTAAAGAGGTTAGGGAAGAGTTAAACATAAAGAAGGGATCGTCATTAATCCTTGAAGTTAAGGACGGTATAATAGTTTTGAAAGTCAGGAAGCCTTCTCCCATGGGCATTTACGGTATTGCTGAGGAGGAAGAGGTTGATATTGAGGAAATTGAGGGAGCTTTAGGATATGAGGACATTCATTGACTCCAACGTTTTCGTGTACGTCCTCTTTAAGGACCCTAAATTCGGTAGGAGGTCTTTAGAGATTCTATAGACCATAAGGGAAGGTTTTACATCCACACTGGTCATTGCCCAAGTGTTGGCCCATTTAGAGAGGAGGAAAATGTTATTCTGGATTCCATAAACTATATGTCAAACTCTAATATCACCGTCATTGAGACTAAGTGGGAGGATGTCATAGAAGGGATTGATCTCCTTAAAAGAAAAAATTTGAGCCTTAAGATGTGGGATGATGCTATTATTGTTTCACGGATGAGGAGGGTGAAGACTAATAAGATTTATTCATACGATAGAGATTTAGATAATCTAGGGGTAAAAAGAGAGTTTTAACAAAATCCTTTAATTTATTAGAAACCCAACCTGGAAAGAATTTAATCTAGATCGGAGAAACCTAGTTATGATTAACTCTATGTACAAGATTCGCACTTATTAATAGCACACGGAGGCTGGTCTATGCAAGACCTAGAAAATTTTACGCATCTAGTAAAGTATTTAATTATATTGTCTATGCCTTTACTTATTATCTCTTGACAGCATTCAAACTTTTTTGTTGTCTTGTATCTTGATAAGCGTAAAACAGTATGGCAAACCAACATGGGCTATGAAGTTCCTTGGTCTAATTAAATTACAGAGGCAACGATTGCAACAACGAATATTACGTCCAACGGCAAAGCACGGTTATTCATATGTTAACCTATATCGTTTAATTAGTAAACCTTTTCGAAACAGTGATTGATTCACACATCTCTCTCCCTTTTTTTACCCAGTTTCAGTCATGTTTGGAGCGGATAAGGTAATAAGGGATAAGATAAACTTAACAGAACTTACCTCATCTAGTGACGTAAAGGTAAATAACGACGAACTATACTAAATGCTAAGGGAAATGGAGGAAATTACATACCCGTCTCTTGAGTCAGACTACGTGAAATTGTACGCAAACCTCTTCTTCCCAGTCAAAGGTAAGAGGATATGGTTTGTCCCCCTCACGCTCACGTACTTTAAGGAGACGGGAGAGTATGAAATTAGGATAGACCACTCAACTTTTAGAGCGAACAAGGGAGAAGAGCAAAGTCACATCTCTGATCAGTTAAAGAGGGTAATAAAGAGGGTCATTGACTTTGCAAAGTTGTGTAATTGTTTTATGGAATACATACCAACAGAGCACGTTCACCCCTTATATAGGAGAGGTAGAGTGAAACTGAAATACGTATGGGACAAACTTATGCCGATCAGTGAAGCTAAGGAGTTATGGAGGAAATACAAGGAGAACTTAAAAAATAGGCTGGAGAGCAATAAAATAATGCTTAGGGACTACCTTACCGTAGTGTCCATTATTTATAAGTCACTGGGTAAGAAAGTTACTGGAGATCTTAAGGAGGACTACAAGAGGTATGCTGATTTTAGGGACTGCGGTTTATTAGACTTGCCCTTAGACGATAGGGACGCTTTTTATAGGTGGTATCACGATGATGAATGGGTAGGGTGTCATCCCTTTGAGGTAGTTGCTGGAGGGTTAATAAGTGCTGGTATTTTACTTTTTCCTCCAGATGAGGACGGGAGGTATACCTTGAGTGTTGGTTCTTACGTTGACGATTATGTTAAGTCTGTCAAAGGATTATTACAGTTCAAGGTTCCCTTTAGTGCTCCTTTACTTCATAAAGCACTTAAGATACTCACTGGTGAGGAGTACGTTAAGGTCAACGACTATAACGAAGGGTTGCTTAATTTTGTATACGTTAATTATTATGACGTAAAAAGGAAAAGTAAGGTGGAGTGGGAGCAGTCAGATGGAGTGTGTTTGAAGAGGAAATATCTTCAAAGTAAACAGAGTTAAGCAAAGATAACTCGAAATCTGATCTTCACGCTGTGATTTTGTAAAAAAATCATTCGCTTAAGTCTCAACAAGGGATTTGGGTTTTACGGACATTTATTGCCCGTAAAGCCCTTGGGCTTCACCACGTTCTAAACAAAGCTCATCATCGCGCCCCATTAGCGGGCTAACCCCACCCGCACTGCCAAGGTGTGGGGAAACCCGCACATCCTTAATTCCACCATCCTTTACTCTTTCATAGTCCCTCCTTCGGGTCTACACACCCACATGTGGGACAATATAATATTGATTTTAGAATATATATAAGTATTTTGGTTTGAAGTGAAAATCATGAAATGTCACGGTTTTAATAAACTGCTGACAACGGCATTGTGTTAATATATAATGTATATTAGCATTTGATTTCAATAAAGCTATCGTTTAGGCAGATGCCATCCCCACCAACGTACTTTACCCCTTTTAAAGGTTCTAAAGGTCTTTTAGTTTTTGGGTCCATATTGTAGCTTTCAGCTAAACTCTTTTGCAGTCTCCTTTTCCACACTCAACACATTATGTAAACACTGTATCCCCTGAGTTCTAATATGTAGTTGTTTATCTCTTCGTCAAACTCATCACTTAATGATGCTAATAAGACGACATAAAATTTATTATTATTGAAATTTTTATAAAACTATGAATAATTTTTTATTAACTGTATATTATGTTTAAAACGATAATATAAAACATAATTGTTTATTCTTTTAGCTAAAAATCTTTTTTGTCTTAACCTATCTATTTTTACGTTACCTTCAATAACATCTTTCGCTCTTATAGTGGTTATAGCTATTGTAGCCTCAGTTTTAATATTAGATTCTATTTCCTTTATAAATTCTGAGAATTTTTTTATCTCTGAGCTTTTCCTTGCTAAAACACTCAAAGCCTTATTTATATCATCGTATTCCTTATCAATCATTGACTTAACCTCATTTTTAAAATTCGATAATCCTAACCTTCCATAAAACTCTCCCAAAACATCATACTGATTATCATTAATAGTCAGTATTCCCTCCACTGTAAAACCGTTACGTACTGTTTTATACTGTAGGTTACTTCTTAAGTCTATCATAATCCCCTTTTCCTTAGCGTAAGACTCTAGGTATTTGATTACACGATCTAGGGAAGCCTTCATTATAATTTTTAATGCAAAAAATATAAACTTTTTGAGGTTTACGCTGTATGGAATAAGTGGATGTTCCTCAAAATATTAAGGCTGTAAATAAAATGCCCTTAGTTAATTATGTGTTATAATAATCTGTTTTAAGAAAATTAACTCACTCTATAATTTAGTAAATTTCTTGGCTTACTTAAGAGCGGAAAATACGCTTATGAAAAGAATCCTTCGTTGAAGGATAGTTTATAAATAGTTAGTATCAACTCTTGATAAATCCTTTGGATTTATGTTTAACTTATCACGATCTCTTTATGTTGATTTATACTAGATAAGCTTATATATTACTAATTTGAAAAGTAAATTGATGGACAGGGTTAAGGTAACAAGAAATTACCAAGTTACAATACCCTCGTGGGTGAGGGAGAGATTATCAATTAAAGAGGGCGACATACTAGAGGTAGAGCTGAGAGGGGACGAAATAGTTTTTAGGAAACCTAAGGCTGAGAGACCTAGGCTTAGATTAGGTAAGAAGTTAACTTTAGAGGATATAGAGAGGGCTATAGAAAGTGGAATAAATGAAAGCAGTAGTTGATACTAATGTAATAATCTTTGATCTGTTTGAGGATTCTGAGTATCATAAGGAAGCTTCTGAGCTCTTAGATAAATTAGAAGGTTGGGTAATCCCAGACATAGTGATTCATGAACTGGTTTGGTTCTTTAAGGGCTTAAACGTTTCACTGGATTATTATACATACCTTTCCAGTTACGTCAACGACCCTAAGGCTGAAATTTCTTGTAGTTCTAGGGATGATATAGTTGATGCTTTAAATATTCTACGTAAGGAGGACTTATCTCTAAGTAGGTATAATGGTTTGGTAATAATGATTCACGCTTTACGCAGAAAACTGCCTATAGCGACTTTTGATAAAAGGTTACGGAGCGTATCAAGGAAGTATGGTGTTATAACGTTGTGAGTTGTGGGGCAAAGTAATCGTTTATAAAGTTCTCCTCTTTAACTTTTCAAGGAGTTCCCAGCTCGTATTAAAATCGCGAATTTCAAGATAAGTAGGTTGCCGAGTTCATATGGATATTTAAGTGCGCGATGATGATATCCAATAATGCATTTTGAAAAGCTCTATTTAATCCTGGAATAACCAGTAGAAGAGTTGGATACTGCAATAAAGATTGAGGGCATAATAGGATAGTACCACATGAGGGTCTTGAACTGTTCTTGGATGGGTTCAATGCTTCTGGAAGAGAAAGATGAGATCTATGAACGGAATTGAAAAGGGAAGATAAAAGTTTTAATTGCGTAATTTCTTTATATATCTTAAGGAATTTGCAAATATAATGTATGAAATGAGAAATTTGTTGTTGAGACCTTTAGTGCTATCATCGATATTTATTTTTGTGGTGATAGGGCTTTTCGTACCCTTTAACTTGATACCAGTATGTTTTGTTGGTATAACCTTACCAGCTATGGTAGGCTCCTCCTCTATTATTTTCACAGCCATATTTCCCCTTGTGGTAATATATCTGGCTTACGTTAATTTCGCTAGATCCAGATTAGAAGGCTCACTAGAACAAATTTTAGTTACTCCTGCAACGAGGAGTAGTGTATTCATTTCCCGTATGGTTGCTGGGACAATGGTATTACTAATATCTGTAGCAGTCTATACCTTAGCATTGGGCTTCTTCATTTGGTCATTTTTCATTGGAGTTATAACCACTAAACTTCAAGGACTGCTCCTCTTCATACTCTTTAACTTTTTAGAGCTATTATCCCTTTACTTAATATTTATGGTCGTTGCATTTTTATCTAAAAACCAAGAGAAATATACATTACTATCTGCAATTCTCTTCGCGGTATTTGAGGGAATTACTATCTTGGGAAATACTTTTCCAAACCTCAATTGGTTACCCTATTTCTTTTCTCCGATGGGGATCTCTGAAAGTTTAAGTTCTTTAATAATGCCAGGTTTCGTTAATCCACCACCCTTAGCCTTCTGGTTTATTATCCCTCTATAGTTTGTAGTTCCGCCGATAATTGGCATTAAATTATACTCTTTAACTGATATGCCGTGAACATTGTATGTATCCAACAATTCTGTTTGTATTATCCAATTTTTGCTAAAGGTTTTAGGGTCAATGCTTAGGAACGAGGAAAGAAGAATTACTTGAATGCTTTAAAAACCAAGGAAAGTAAACGAAACAAAAAATACTCGCGTGAAAGGAAGTGCTTTCCAGCAAGATTAATAAAAGAGACAAGAGCAAAGTCGATGAAAATATTCTTCACGATCTATAACAAATTCCTCTCAGAGAGGAGAAACTGCTGAATACACACTAACTACTGAGGTGGAAAAAATTTTTATAAAACTTTTATTTATTTTAAACTCAGATGTGAAGGAGATGTTTAGGCATGGGGGGTATAAGAGTAAATTCAATAACATCACTATTTCTAATAACTCTTCTATCAGTCACGCTTATATCTTCGATGATTTACGTATTCATGCCTAAGTTAGTTGGTGAAATTAGTCTTCCTTCTGGAACTATAGAATATTTCAAAGATATAGATGGGTACTTCCTAATAAAGGTTTACTTTAAGAATGGAAGCTCAGCAAATCCTGTAAACGCTATAATTACAGTTATTGCAAATGAACCTCACAACGTTAAGACAATAATTAACAGTAATGGAAGCACATTTAAAATACCATTTAGTGAAATCCTACCTTACGCCATGATGTGGAAGGGAAGAAAAGTAAACACTTCACTCTTAGTAATAGCTAGTTATATTGAAGGAAACAAGACTTACATACAAACAATGGAAATACCTTACAACCCCTCATGGGTAATTGAAAACTTAAGGTATGGAATAATTGCAAACATGATGATAACACCTTTAAATTTGGTTAAAAACATTAGTGCACCATATATAAAGAATGTACCACATATAAAGGCGCCCTATTACATTTATAATCCTCCTGGAGGAGGAAATTGTTATCCACTCATATTTAATATAACATGTGATGAAGAAGTAAATGCACCCAACTTTGTGATGGGATATTACATATATGAACCAACTACCACAGATATAGTTTATAATGATTTACAAGTTCCTTTAAATTGGGTTATCTTAAGTAAAGGAGTAATAAACAACGATAATTTCAGTTTTGTAGAGATTCAAACTAACTTGAATGGTAAAGTTTCTTGGTTTGCATATGCTAATAGTAGTGGATATATCGGAACATCTTTTTCTGAAAACGTAAATTGGCAATCTTCCCCTACCTTAGAGTATTCTCAGGCAAAGTTATTAGGACCTGGTGCTACGGTATATACTTATTATAATGCTACTTTTGCTATAATAAAGTATGAAATAAAGCTATATATGTCTCGTTTTGGATATATACCTGCAGGCTCGACATATGTTTTTGAGGTTTTAAATGTTGGTCAAAATATAGGTTCCGGCATAGGGTCTCAATATGGTTATGCTGAGGTTTATTATACAAATTCTTCTGGAACCTACATAAAGTGGCTACCTTATGGCAATAGTTCCATATACTATTACTTAAATTACCTAGGCTTAGCACATTCAGCTGGTCAAATATGGGGATATGCAACGTGGTCAAATGGAAATTTGGTGAACATAGAACCTCCTCTAATCTACTCTTCAGCTCCACCGCATATTGGCACGTCTCTATCTGAAATAGATTATCAAGTTCAAAATAACGAAGTTGGATCAATAGTTCTAGACGCAGCTTTGGACGTTTTACCGTTTGTCGTAGCGCCTGAATCTACAGCATTAGAAATAGCAATAGATCTAGGTTTAGATGCATTATCTAATGTGATATGGCTTGACATGCCTAGTAACGTATTACAAAACTACGCCAGTAATACATGGCTACAAATTTTCATTAATGGTAGCGGTACCGTTTTCGTTAGTTTGCTTAATGCATCAAATAAACTATCTCCCCCATTACAAGGATTTGTATTAAACTATTCAGATTATTATTACGGAGACTACTAAAACTACTTAAACCTTAATTAGCTTAAAGCAATTCTCTTTTTTTTCATAAACCCTTTTATAGAATTATTTCACAACAGATTACGCTTGCTCATTAGTATTACCCATAGTCCACATTCTACTATATCGTAATGTTATGGTTATAAGATTTTATTAAAATGAGGGCACTACAAAATAGTAAACTTTATTATGCATATAAAAAGATTTATCATACATGAGTATGAATAGGTATTTATACTCATTCTATTTCGCATATATTCTATATCTATTTGTAAGGCTTACATTACCCACGCTTTCTGAAATTCTAACATTATCCACTCTCCCACAACCATATTTCCTCCTTTACACTCCTAGCAACCTTATCTTATTTAATTTAATATTCGTCATAATCTTAGTAATTATCCTATCATACCTAGCATCTTTATTTAGGGCTAATGGTAATGGGGAAAGGTTTTCAGCAATATTTATAGCTATAATCCTCTTCTCCCTTTCAATTTTGATAGAATTGACAGTCATTGGAATTCAGTTTTTCTTCCTCTTCCTATACGCTGTTTTCAATATTATTTCCTATATACTAATTTTCGCCACACTAGCTTCTTTATCGAAGAGTAAGTTAGCTAAAGCCCTTTGGATTTTATCGTTATTATTCCTAATACCACTACCCTACTTTTACGTAGCCTTAGTAGCAAGCGGTTTCGCTGCCTACATAGATATGCAAAATCTTAAGGTAAATTATAAGCAGTACTGAATCAAAATGAATTTTTCACCCTATCCTAGTTTCCTCTGAAATATGCTGTAACACGTGGTTGTTTGCAAAATGGAGTCCAGAATAGTGCAAGGGATTCATCCATTTGTAGGGAAAACATTTACTTGTGATAAAACCCATAAACTTTGGGTTAATGGAACAAGGAGTTCGTCTTTCCTCATTCCTAAGCATTACCCCCCTAACCCTAAAACCCTTAGCAAAAATTGGATAACACAAACAAAATTGTTGGATACACATCCTTCTCCTACCGTAGACAATAATTAGTTCGAAGTTAGGCGAGTTTACCCTCTCCCTTATCGCTTCAATCTCTTTTTCCCATCCAAAAATATCATATTCATGAATATCATATTTTGAAATATGATTTCAGTGCGTGTAGACTAGACTGGTGTTAAGTTTACATAGAGTGGAAAAGACGTTAAGAGTGTGTTCTAAGCGAGAGAGGACTGTAAATCCGGTGTAAGGGTAAAGTCTACAAGGAACGGGAATTTCTCTTTCTCATCTCCACTAAATACGGTACAGTCTGGCGTATTATTATCGTCATGGACCATTTTAAGGTCATGAAAATAACTTGCCTCTTTGCGAAAAGCGTTGTAAAAGATCAAAGGTGACTTGTCGTATTACAAGGGTTTTAGATGGTATAATGGTTAGATCCAAATTACTCAATCTCTAGCTTAGAATCTAAAAGTTCCTGCCACTAGAGCGGCTTTACAATTCATTCTAAACCTACCCTTCATTAGAAAAGAAAAAGTTTCCTCTATTTAGTTCTTTGCCGAGAGCCTACGATAACGGCTCGATCAAAGACAATACTTAATCATTTCGTAAGAACAATCGTCTGCGTTAAACATGCAAAATCATGATAAAAAAAGTCACTGAATCGAATTTCTCGCATTTTTAACTCTGAGATCTAAACAATGTACCCTCGTATTAAAATGAGAAGTTGGTAGTCGAAGTGTGAAACAGTAAGTAAATGTTAAAAAAAGGGAGAAATATATTAGTTAAAAAAGGAATAAAGAATAAAAAAATATAATAACATTAATAAAAATCACCTACGTATTATGGGCTAAAAGTCTTTGTTTTATCATCTCAACCTTTACTTCGGGGTTAGGAACGTTTCTTAACATATGTCTCTGCCCGTTTTTCAGCACTATGGTTATCTCGCCAGCAGTCGCAGTAGTGGGTAATCTCTCGTAATACGTGGTCACAGACCTTACTACATAAACGTCAGCAATATCGCTCCAGCTGTATAGGTACTTCTTTCCGAAACCAGTAGTGATACCGCGTTTATAAATACCTTTGTCGTCCATGTCAATAAATCCTAAAAATGACATGCTAATAACTCTACCTTGGAAAAATATATACATCGCTGAAGGGAAGCCAATTAACAGATACAGTAAGAATAGCAGGAAATAGCCTACCATAGCGATACTATTAGCGTTCGCGAACATTAGTCCTAGTATTATTAGAGCTCCTATACCGTACCCTACGAGTACTGCAGCGAATCTGTCCATAATTACTAAGCCCAAAACGACATTAATAAACATTACTTACGACAAAATTCGTGTATTCTCAACTTATTTCGTCTCTCTAATCCGAATTATATAAATGAGATTGTAATTCAAAATAGAGTTTAATTAATTGTGTTCCTTTGTTTTAAAATTAAATTTCAGTGTGCGGAGACTAGACTAGTGTTAAGTCCACATAAGGTGGAATAGACGTTAGTAACACGTTATAAGTGAAGGGGAGCTTTAAACACAATGTAAGGGTAAAGTCTACAAGGAACGGGAATTTCTCTTCCTCTCTCCGCAAATGCTATTCTTTAACCTTCTCTCCCCTCTCTGTAATAAGGTTGATCCCCATTTCCCGCAGATTAAGACATAAAAGTCATCACAATCGCATCATATTATGACTTTCTCAATAGTAATTTATGACCCAGAAATTAAGGCATGGGGGATAGGGGTAGCGAGTAAGTTTTTAGCAGTTGGAGCCTTCGTACCATGGTTGAAACCCGGTGCAGGGGCAATCGCTACACAAGCGCTGGCTAACTTAAAATACGGCGTAGAGGGTTTACAGTTACTGGAAAAGTATGATGCTAAAACAACCCTAGAAAAGCTCATATCCTCAGATCCTTTGAGTGAGCGCAGGCAAGTTGGGATTGTGGACTCAAAGGGAAGCGCTGTAGCCTTTACTGGGAAGGAGTGTTACCCATACGCAGGGCACATCATCGGCAATAACTTCACAGTACAAGGAAATATATTGGCTGGGGAAGAGGTGTTAGAGGCTATGGCTAAGGTAGCTGAAGGAAAGGGAAAAATCCATGAAAAGATATTCAACGCTTTATTGGAGGCCGATAACAAAGGAGGAGATAGGAGGGGAAAGCAGAGCGCAGCTATCGTAGTTGTAAAGATGCCTGAGGGTGAGGTTAGTGAGATCAACCCGTCAGCAGTAGGTAAGTTTTTAGATATTAGGGTTGACGACGACAGTGACCCAATAAACGAGATAGGGAGGGTGATGAAGATATGGGAAGCTACGTTCTTGGAGGAAGAGATGGTTAACGTTAAGGACTATGAGAGTGAAATTTCAGAGGCTTTGAGGAAGTTAGGATATAAGGACTTGAAGAGTTGGATAGAGGTAAACAACTTTGAAAACAAGTTTACCGGGGATAAGATAGGGAAGAACGTGTTAGAGATCCTTCTGAGTAAGAGAAAATGATGTGTAGTTCTGGAAATTGTATATTATCATGAAGATATAAATCCAAGTAAATCTTTACCTAAATTGGTACATTTTAAAATTGCAATATCCTTTTGCTTCTGTTAACAGGCCTTTCAACTGATTTATCGGAAAACTTTTTAATTATCAGGATCTTGGCCAATCATTTCTTAGAAAAATCTCACTTAAATTATTATCATTAGTAATTTTTTAATTAACTTTAAACTCAATTAGCTAAATTAGAAATTCACTCATAAAAAGTATTTAACTTAAGTTATATTCTACGACTTTTACCTCAGTCATCTCCAACATTGTGTCTCTTACTCCTTCTCTACCGATCCCACTTTTCCTAAATCCTCCGAAAGGTAAATTATCCCACCTTAACCTAGTTACATCATTTATCATTACTGTTCCAGATTTTATTTTTGACGCTATTTTATAAGCTCTTGAAAAGTCTTTAGTGAATACAGATGCATCTAAACCGTATTCAGAGGTATTAGCTATTGACACGGCCTCATCATCGCTGGATACCTCCACCATTGGAAGTAGAGGACCGAATATCTCCTCTTTCATTACTCTAACTTTTTCATTGAAACCTCTTAGTTTTAATATTGTTGGAGGGAAGAAATAGCCAGTAGTTGGAATATCTTTACCTTGATAAACAACTTCTGCACCAGATCGTATGGCGTCATCTAAGAAGGACTTCATATTCTCAACCGCATCCTTTGTTATTAACGGACCAATATCTGTTCCCTCGTCCAACGGGTTGCCCATTTTAATCTTGCTTAATTTTTCAGATAAGGCTTTAGAGAACTCGGTTGCTATCTCTTTTCTCACTATTATCCTTTTCGTAGCATTACAGAACTGACCAGCATAGTCAAATCTACCTGTAATAGCTGCATTCACAGCTCTTTGAATATCAGCGTCCTCTAAGACAATCATAGCGTCACTTCCTCCGAGCTCCATAATAGCCCTCTTTCCATTGGCTATGGCTCTAGATGCTAGGTTTAATCCTACGCTTGAAGACCCTGTAAAAGTTATTAGGGAGACCTTAGGATTTGTAGTAAATTCTTCACCTATCATTTCTGAATTTCCCGTTACAATATTGATGGAACCTGGTGGAAATCCGACTTCCAAAAGAATCTCAGCTAGCCTTATTTGGGTTAATGGCGCTAAAATGGTGGGTTTGTGCACTACTGTATTACCCACTGCAAGGGCCGGAGCCACCTTATGTGCAAACGAAGCTGCTGGAAAGTTAAAAGGCGTTATAGAAGCCACTACCCCTACGGGATCTCTTTTCACGAAAGCAATCCTGTTTTCGTTGCCTGGCGGGAATTCATAAACGTCTAATGGTACAAATCGCCCGGAAAATACGTTCTTAATTTCTTCAGCTGCTAAGTCAAATATCTGTGCAGCCCTTAAGATTTCAACGCGGGAAGATTTTATTGGCCTTCCTATCTCCCTCACCATTAATGTTGCGAGTTCCTCTTGTCTTTGTCTAATGAGTTCCGAGGCCTTATGCAAGAACTTAGATCTCATATAGGGAGGAATAGCTTGTAATTTGTCCAATGTTTGAAACGCAATATCAATAGCCTCTTTTACCTTATCTCTATCTAATAGGGGAATGTAATCTATTTCCTTACCTGTTGCAGGTTCACGAAGTGTAATTCTGTCCTCGGTTTCCACTCTTTCCGAGCCTATAATTACTTTCATTATTATATTTCCTTTTATTGTAGTATTAAGCATTATGTGTATTAAAATCAATACAACAGCAACTAGAGTGGAGGAAGAGTGTAAATTGGTTTTTAGAAGTATTGAGGGAATATAAACATAGACAAAACAATAGAGGTTAATGAAGCAATTTTAATAGGTAAAGTTGATACGTGTTTTTGGTTTTTCTTATTATTTATATCTAACTATATTCAAGACCCATCAATCCTAAAAACGTCATAATAAGAAATACTGAAGCTGACCTTAAATCAGCTGTATTTAAGCCTATGAGTACTGTATCTATTAAGAAGATGCTTCCTATTATATCATTATCTGTAGCGTTTATTTTTAGTAGCATGATTCTCTATCTTTTATTTTACCATGCTGGTGTTGGAGGAGTAGGTTGGGTACTTCAAGGAGAAACACTTCCAACTGAATTCAGAGGAAGAGGAATGGGAATTCTGGCTGCAATTGATTGGTTTTCAAACTTCTTTATAATATACATATTTCCATTTTGGAAAGCATCTTTTGGTATATTCCCATTTTTTATTTTTGAATTAATATTAAGTGTACTTACAACAATATATGTCATTACTTTAGTCCCAGAAACTAAAGGAGTACCACTAGATGAGATACCAAGGTTGTTCAACAAGAATTTAAAACGATATTGGAAAATAGCCAAGAAAGAAGAAAGTAAATAATTTTTTTTAAAACATAATTATAATATTTAAGAATTTTTATATGTAGATATATTTAGCTTTCAGTAGTTTAACCTTGCATGAATAAGCTTTATCTGATGAGAAGCAATAATTAATACTTTATCCCTAAGCCTTGTATGTAAAATTAATACAGTCGTAGGAATATTTGAGTATATTTCGAGTTATTGTCTTATTATTCAGCTTGTTAAACACAATTGCAGTTTATTAGATTTTAACAACATGTGACGCGTTACATGAGGGAAAGAAAATCCGTATTATTAAAATCATCACTAAACACGAGAATAAAAGAGGGAATTAATTATATATAATAGGCTAATTTAATGTAATTTAGCAATAATTAGACAAAATATATTATTAGCTTCAAGTATTTTAGATATATCCGATAAGTTTCTTATGTCAGAATAACACTTAACTGGAAGTTTTGGACGTTATTACAAGGAATTATCTGCTCAAATTTTCTTCCTAAATTATTAAAAAATGGAGAAAATAAATTCACACCGTATAATCTTCTATATAGTTTAAGGAGTGAGACATAAGGGGGAAACTAAGGATGTGTCGGTTCCCTCAAATCCATTTCGGTAGTGTAGGTTAGATTAGCTCACTAGTGGATCCTGATGAACAGCTTTGTTAAGAGCGTGGTGAAATCAAGTTGTTTCATGAACAAGGAATGTCCGTAAAACCTAAATCCCTGGGCAAACATAGCTGTTAGTAACACAATAAAGGGGACAGAAACGGGTAGAACTACGTAGGATTGTAAATTCATCAAAAAATCAAGAAACTTCACAAGTTGTTACAATATAGCTTTATTTCAGCGAAGATCTAAAAGGACTGAACGTAAAGGATCATGCTTTAACGATCCTGTATCGTTTAAAACTATATCATTAGTTGCTAGAGAGCGTTCAAGCTTACGTTTAATGGTTAACCCTCTATGGTTTACCTTACGCTATCTGTGTAAGCAATTTCCTCTAAAGGAAAGGTATCTTACTTAGTTCCTCGTCAAACTTCTTCATCTTTTCGCTAATGACCTCATTGTACTCCTTTTCAGCGATTAGTGAATTTTTCTTAGCAAACCATAAAGGTGTCTCAATCCCCTCTTCCCCTAATCTTCCTAGGCTTTTAGGTATCCATACCTCTCTTCCCTTTAAAGACAGTAGATATGCCTTGTCCGTCTCTGCCTTTATCTTCCCGTTGACCCTTACAAAATCCTGCTCAATTTGCCTCTTTATAGTATTCACTATATAGTTCTGCAACTGCGCCTTATCGTCAAAGAACTTCCCTTCATATCTAAAGACCCTTATTTTCTCATTTTCGCAAATCTCAACTACTTGCGATAATATGTCTCCCAAACTTTCGCACCTAAAGGTTAGACCTTTGAGTTGTCCACCTTCTACTTCAAAGTATTCTACGCTTATTACCTTATCCCCTACCTTATAAACTCTCTTTATCACTGTACCTGAATCTTCATCTAACTCGGCTTCCATATACTTAACACCTTTTAAGCCCCGCCATATCTTGTCCTTAACTTTCACGTTCCTCCACTTTCCGCCATCAAGTGAAAAGTAATACTCTTCTTCGTCTTTAGATATTCTTCCGATTCTAATCATCTCATTAAATCAGATAATAAACCCAATAAGCCTTTTCTTTCTTTCAATTCCTTCTAGGATGCAACTTATATATCCTATCTTAAAATCTGCAATTAAGCTTTTTTTCTTTCAATTCCTTTTAGGATGCAACAAATACAATATATGTGTGCCAACACTGTAGTGTTAAGTACTTTCAATTCCTTTTAGGATGCAACAGTAGATTTGCCCTTGTTTGATTTCAGCAGCAAAAGACCCTTTCAATTCCTTTTAGGATGCAACCGACAACCGGCGCAGAGGATATTGTCTTGACGACACCAATCTTTCAATTCCTTCTAGGATGCAACTTTAGGTAATCGGGAAGTTTATCACATGTAGCGATAATATGGTTAAGGCTTTCAATTCCTTCTAGGATGCAACACACACTTTCATCAACAAGTAAGTACTGTACTTGGTTTGCCTTTCAATTCCTTCTAGGATGCAACCGAAATATAGCCATTAATGTTATCTAGGTTTGCAGATCTTTCAATTCCTTCTAGGATGCAACTTGCTGTCGAAAATGACAAACTTGACAATGAAGATATTACTTTCAATTCCTTCTAGGATGCAACATAGAAAAACGATAAATTCTAGTATCTATAATACAAAAAACTTTCAATTCCTTCTAGGATGCAACACAAATAAGGAGTTCAAATCAACATCAGAGGTAACTGATGCCTTTCAATTCCTTCTAGGATGCAACAGGCTGAGCCCATCATAAAAGATGAGCTCGCCTTCGTGATCTTTCAATTCCTTCTAGGATGCAACTTTGGAACTTGCACAACGTGGAGTTACAAAGGTTTTCTTTCAATTCCTTCTAGGATGCAACGCAGCCTCCCTTTTTCCCCGCCTGCCCCAACCCCTAGAGCTTTCAATTCCTTCTAGGATGCAACAAACAAGTTTTTCTAATCAAGAGTTAAAGGTCATTATTTCCTTTCAATTCCTTCTAGGATGCAACAAATCGCCTTAGTTGATGGAGACCAATTGGGGAATACCACCTTTCAATTCCTTCTAGGATGCAACTAAGCCTTGTCGATGTGGTAAGAGACAGCGACACAATCTTCTTTCAATTCCTTCTAGGATGCAACTAAGAGCTCGGCCAGGCGACTGCATATGTCACGGTCACTTACTTTCAATTCCTTATAGGATGCAACAGATATATTTAAGGACATACTGGTGGTATGGTCCTCCAAGCTTTCAATTCCTTCTAGGATGCAACTTACTTGTACTGTAATTTCATTAATTGTTAAAACTGCATACTTTCAATTCCTTCTAGGATGCAACAACACAACTACCACAATCGATAAGGTTCATACAATTCTTTCAATTCCTTCTAGGATGCAACTAAGAGCTCGGCCAGGCGACTGCATATGTCACGGTCACTTACTTTCAATTCCTTATAGGATGCAACAAGAAATAGAGATAAATTATGTAGATTATACACCAGACGGCTTTCAATTCCTTCTAGGATGCAACCAAACATAAGTGTGAATATCTTCGGGGAGGACCCCAATGGCTTTCAATTCCTTCTAGGATGCAACTTTAGTTCGGGCTTCTGAGCAATATTCTGTGCAAAAGAATTTCTTTCAATTCCTTCTAGGATGCAACCTTGAATCTAACTATGATGCTATGGGAATTGTTGTTTGTCTTTCAATTCCTTCTAGGATGCAACATTAGAGACGCAGTACAGTCGTTACTGGAGAAAGAACGAACTTTCAATTCCTTCTAGGATGCAACGTTCCGATTTTGATAAATACAACATAGTGTCCTTCGGCTTTCAATTCCTTCTAGGATGCAACTTGTGGAATCCGAGGTGATTGAGTTTTACTACCCCTAGTAAACTTTCAATTCCTTCTAGGATGCAACACTGGTAGACTCAGTGACTTAATGAAAGCGGGAGTGTTATCTTTCAATTCCTTCTAGGATGCAACTTGGAAAGCGTACTGTGCTACCTTCAGTACTTTCAACTTTCAATTCCTTCTAGGATGCAACTTGAGAAGGAAAGAAAGGAACTCGAAGAGAAGATTAGCTTTCAATTCCTTCTAGGATGCAACCTGTAACAGACAAATATTCGGAAACCATTTTACTCACACTTTCAATTCCTTCTAGGATGCAACACCGGGGGCCGCGTCCTCCTAGCCTACTTTTCCCATATGCTTTCAATTCCTTCTAGGATGCAACATGGTTTTACGATATATTATCGGTTTTAACGATAAAGCTT
Source organism: Candidatus Acidianus copahuensis (assembly GCF_000632495.1). Classification (GTDB taxonomy): domain Archaea; phylum Thermoproteota; class Thermoprotei_A; order Sulfolobales; family Sulfolobaceae; genus Acidianus; species Acidianus copahuensis. The sequence continues at coordinate 18,433 of NZ_JFZT01000065.1, forward strand.
TCAATTCCTTCTAGGATGCAACTAATAGCGGACATCACTATTGTAGACTACATATCTACAACTTTCAATTCCTTCTAGGATGCAACCAGATTAATTATTATGGGTTTCACCAGGGGGGATCACTTTCAATTCCTTCTAGGATGCAACGTGATAGTTATACTGCTGTTAGTATTTATGGTAGGTCAAACTTTCAATTCCTTCTAGGATGCAACAATTACATATGCGGACAGCTATAGCATTAATATATCTCTTTCAATTCCTTCTAGGATGCAACAAAAAAAATTCTATTTCTTTTTCTATGAGACCCCCACTAACTTTCAATTCCTTTTAGGATGCAACTCTCGCTAGCCGGTTTACCTTCATTACGGTATATCGCTATGACTTTCAATTCCTTCTAGGATGCAACTAAAAGAAACGATTGAATACATTGTCGTTGATGTAGATAACTTTCAATTCCTTCTAGGATGCAACGACCAGATGATGCCTACGATGTTTACATGAGACATAACTTTCAATTCCTTCTAGGATGCAACGCATTTAATCAGGGCGAATTTAATTACATTGAAAAACATCTTTCAATTCCTTCTAGGATGCAACAACGAGTGTTGGTGGATTTTCAAGGCAATTTTCAGGGATAGCTTTCAATTCCTTCTAGGATGCAACTGAGCGACCAAGAAAAAGAGAAGATACAAGAGCTGTTTTACTTTCAATTCCTTCTAGGATGCAACGATCAAAATATCTTCGTATAAATTTGCCGAATGGCTTCTTTCAATTCCTTCTAGGATGCAACATAATGCGTTAAGGATGTATAAGCGATCCTGGGATTATATCTTTCAATTCCTTCTAGGATGCAACATATGCTTACATAAGTCTGCGAAGAAGAGAATGTAACTACCTTTCAATTCCTTCTAGGATGCAACAAAATTGAAGGCAAAGCCGAACAACCACAAGAAAGAAGCTTTCAATTCCTTCTAGGATGCAACAACAAATGGAAATACGTATGCAAAAGGGTAACTCTAAGCTTTCAATTCCTTCTAGGATGCAACCAGGACGAGCTAAAAAACGAATACATGAACTAGAAATAACTTTCAATTCCTTCTAGGATGCAACATGATAATAGTAAAAACATTCTGCGAATCTGTCTTTGGCCTTTCAATTCCTTCTAGGATGCAACCCGTTAGGAGACGGGGAATGCATCGGTAATAAAGAGTATCTTTCAATTCCTTCTAGGATGCAACGAAGAACTACGCTGATGAGTGGGACGCAATCAATAACTTTCAATTCCTTCTAGGATGCAACCCGCGTAGAACAAGTCCCAACGCTTATCGTAGTTGGCATCTTTCAATTCCTTCTAGGATGCAACATGTATACCCGACAGCATATAGATAGTTATGCCCAACCTTTCAATTCCTTCTAGGATGCAACCTTGGTAGTTATTCGAAGAGGGCGTTGGAACATTTACTTTCAATTCCTTCTAGGATGCAACCTCAGCTAGGCCGAGGGCTTCTTCTCGGCCCCCCTGTACTTTCAATTCCTTCTAGGATGCAACCAGGGATGTATGTCCTGTGGCATCCCGTGCCACACCAAACTTTCAATTCCTTCTAGGATGCAACTTTCTAAAATATATTAAAAATTGTATAATAATATAAATATCTTTCAATTCCTTCTAGGATGCAACTTCCGAGTGTTTTATTTTCAACGTAGTATTGTTGTGGGGCTTTCAATTCCTTCTAGGATGCAACAAAAACAAGTTTGCGGAATGAGCCATGAGCGTGTTAGTTCTTTCAATTCCTTCTAGGATGCAACCCAATATAGGCAGTATATCTGTTATCATCTCATCACCAAACTTTCAATTCCTTCTAGGATGCAACCCACAACCCAGTCTTTAACGAACATGGGGGATTACCCCACTCTTTCAATTCCTTCTAGGATGCAACCGTAGTGGTGGGTTGGGCTACGTCAAAGCTTTTATTTAGCCTTTCAATTCCTTCTAGGATGCAACAACGACGCCAAAGGATACGATGTTATATCTGAGCAAGGGCTTTCAATTCCTTCTAGGATGCAACCTATAACGAATTTCTGGGATGGCTAAAGCAGAAGTCGCTATCTTTCAATTCCTTCTAGGATGCAACAAATTGGGACACCACACACCACACACAGTGTGTCGCGCTTTCAATTCCTTCTAGGATGCAACATAAATAGTACGAAATGAGTGATAATATTGAATTTAGCACTTTCAATTCCTTCTAGGATGCAACGCATATCAACATTTCAGCAACATTAATATCACTAATACAACTTTCAATTCCTTCTAGGATGCAACGCAATTGCCTGCATATAAAGGACCACAAGGAGGATTACCGCTTTCAATTCCTTCTAGGATGCAACACGGTAATGGTACGTCCGCAAGAAAGGTGCTGAAAGTATTCTTTCAATTCCTTCTAGGATGCAACTTGGAATAAGCCATTTGTCTTGCAATTAGCCAGTATGCTTTCAATTCCTTCTAGGATGCAACAGAGACAGAGAAGAGGAGAGATAGAGAGAGAATAGAGGCTTTCAATTCCTTCTAGGATGCAACTCTTCAATGACGTTTCTACTGACATTACCAGTAGCTTTAACTTTCAATTCCTTCTAGGATGCAACAAATCAAGAAAATCAGAGAAACCAGTTAGAAAATCAACACTTTCAATTCCTTCTAGGATGCAACAAAGCGATTATATGGGGCTCGACCCCATAGTGTTAGCCAACTTTCAATTCCTTCTAGGATGCAACTACAGCAAACATATTTAACAACTGCAATTACAAAAGCTTTCTTTCAATTCCTTCTAGGATGCAACCCAATAATAAAGTACCTTACAATACCTTGACAAATAAATACTTTCAATTCCTTCTAGGATGCAACTTTTAAAATTATTGCAAAACAGCATATTGAAATGCTAAACTTTCAATTCCTTCTAGGATGCAACTTGGGGGTTAAGCCCCCAGGAATTAAGGGGTAAACAAACCCCTTTCAATTCCTTCTAGGATGCAACAACCTCTTGTGCCTATTGTCCCCTGTCTTAAGACCAACTTTCAATTCCTTCTAGGATGCAACAGAGTAAGGAAGGACATTGCGGTTGATGAGGACGTTATGACTTTCAATTCCTTCTAGGATGCAACCGCGATAACGATTACTAAAAAGTCAATTAACGAGGGTTTTCTTTCAATTCCTTCTAGGATGCAACACCAGATAAGTAACCATGTAGCTACTTCTCCCGCTAACACTTTCAATTCCTTCTAGGATGCAACCACGAAATACGAATATATGGGATATCAATATAATTTTTCCTCTTTCAATTCCTTCTAGGATGCAACTTGCAAGTAACTTTGCCACTTCTTCATGGAATAAATTTAGATCTTTCAATTCCTTCTAGGATGCAACCAAAAATTTGACACAATAGACAGTCTGCAACGGTTTTACTTTCAATTCCTTCTAGGATGCAACATAGCGTTAACGTTATCGATAGCGATGTCAGTACCTTTCCTCTTTCAATTCCTTCTAGGATGCAACCAGAGTGTTGCGGGGGTGTAATGGTATGAAAGTTCTTTCAATTCCTTCTAGGATGCAACAAAATCGATAAATTGATAGAACTGATATTGAGCTTGGCTTTCAATTCCTTCTAGGATGCAACACTTTATTTATGATTTGTTTCCCATCCATGGGAAAAAAGCAGTCTTTCAATTCCTTTTAGGATGCAACAACGAACGTAACACATACGAACTGAAGGAATGGTTAGAATCTTTCAATTCCTTTTAGGATGCAACTAGATCAGCATAGCCCTATAAAGGGCTGACCTATGTACATGCACTTTCAATTCCTTTTAGGATGCAACATGGGTCAGATAAGTAAAGCCAACTTCGTTATGTTTCTGCCTTTCAATTCCTTTTAGGATGCAACAGAAATATGGTATACCAGAGATTTATTTCGTCGATAAGCTACTTTCAATTCCTTTTAGGATGCAACTCGAAAGGGAGTTAACACAGATTTTTCGGGGGTTCTCCTTTCAATTCCTTTTAGGATGCAACACGACTATCAACGGGGCTAATATCATCGGAGTTGGGTATCACTTTCAATTCCTTTTAGGATGCAACTGATGTATTTTTATACTACTTATCTTCATTTCTCCCTTTCTCTTATTTATTTTTATCTGTTTTAGCCAACCCATCATGCGACCAAATTTGTTGTAAAGATCTAACGTCCTTTCAGTCGCAAGGACTTTTAATTAAATTGAAAACCTCTTTACGTTTATAAATGTTAACCCTCCTCTTTGTAATACGCACTAGTCGCATTGAGACTCGCATTTTTACGTTTATTATCTCAAAGAAAAAATTGGAAATTTACGCTTCTAATCTAGAACTGTCCCTTATCATAAATAGAAAAGGGATCGACAAAACTTTTTAGTCACATTAACTGATCTAACGAACACTTTAAATTTTCCCTTCTTCAAAAGCTTATAACCCCTATATTAATCCTAGCAATTCACGATACGATCCACGTTCATAATACCGAAAAGTGTTTAACGCCCTTACTTTTC
>NZ_JFZT01000066.1 GCF_000632495.1 Candidatus Acidianus copahuensis
ACCAAAAGGCAGTCTCGCCAGCCAACGCCAACTCAACTTTCAATTCCTTCTAGGATGCAACAGCAACCAAAAGGCAGTCTCGCCAGCCAACGCCAACTCAACTTTCAATTCCTTCTAGGATGCAACAATATCAAATCGGTCGAAAGGGACAAGAAGTACACCTTATCTTTCAATTCCTTCTAGGATGCAACATCTGACTATTCACTCGCTGTTTCAGGTGGTATTAACTTCTTTCAATTCCTTCTAGGATGCAACATTATGACTTCTACAATTTTTACCGCTCGAAGCTATCTGACTTTCAATTCCTTCTAGGATGCAACTCGAATTGACATATAAAATTATGTATGAAGAAGTTTTTGACTTTCAATTCCTTCTAGGATGCAACACGTGACAAAGAAGATAGAGAGTAGAGACAAAGAAGAGTCTTTCAATTCCTTCTAGGATGCAACTGCGGATGATACAGAACACCTATATCTCGCGATACTGTTGCTTTCAATTCCTTTTAGGATGCAACTCCCGTTCTGTATTTGGGGGAAGGATTGAAGTTTAACTTTCAATTCCTTCTAGGATGCAACATTCATTGCTGACAGTGCTATTTATTATTATTGCAACAATCTTTCAATTCCTTCTAGGATGCAACTTTTCTAATGGCTAAGCATTTGCCATTGCTTGTTTGCACCTTTCAATTCCTTCTAGGATGCAACCACTAGGTGGCATTAGCAAATCTGGTACGAACAACCAATCTTTCAATTCCTTCTAGGATGCAACCTTCAATCCTCTCGTCCACATATGGACCAGTCTCTAACTTATCTTTCAATTCCTTCTAGGATGCAACATGATTTTAAACAAACAAACGAGATAGAAAAGAAGTTATCTTTCAATTCCTTCTAGGATGCAACAAGAAATAATGAAGGTGATAGAATAAATGCAAGTTTTTTTCTTTCAATTCCTTCTAGGATGCAACGTATAGCACAGGCACAACCACCTGTGAAACCAAAAGGCTTTCAATTCCTTCTAGGATGCAACATGGGTTCAACCCAGTATAAGGATACTGTGATGCGTTTCCTTTCAATTCCTTCTAGGATGCAACTAGACAACGGTAAAGGGATATATCAATTAAAGCATTTATTCTTTCAATTCCTTCTAGGATGCAACACAAGGAACTAATGCCAGTAGTTATATTGGCATACAATAACTTTCAATTCCTTCTAGGATGCAACAAGGATGTGTGGCGCATAAAGGTAACCAGAGGGGTAGTCTGCTTTCAATTCCTTCTAGGATGCAACGAAATTAACTGAAATTTGTCTCTGGTATATCTGTTATCATCTTTCAATTCCTTCTAGGATGCAACAATCAAAAAGAAATAAAGATAAGATATTATGGAGAGGGGGCTTTCAATTCCTTCTAGGATGCAACACATTACTGTTCGTGTTCGTATTAAACTGCTGTACACATATGGAGAGGGGGCTTTCAATTCCTTCTAGGATGCAACGCGGTGGTGATGTTTTAGTGAAGCACCTAGAGTTTAAAGTCTTTCAATTCCTTCTAGGATGCAACTACTGTAGCATAACGTTCCTTAGGGATAATGTTAATGGCTTTCAATTCCTTCTAGGATGCAACCTGGCTTTAGCAGAGTTATTGAGCAATGATGTTTGCTTTCAATTCCTTCTAGGATGCAACTTTACGACGGGGTTGCAGACAGCAGTGACACTTTCTGCTTTCAATTCCTTCTAGGATGCAACAGTTGGCGGAAGAATGGATGTTAGAGTCAATTGGTTTGAACTTTCAATTCCTTCTAGGATGCAACATGATTTGTGGTATGATGGGGTATACAGCAAAAGTGCTGTCTTTCAATTCCTTCTAGGATGCAACATTAACGGAACTGGGAAAGAGAGTTGTTAAGGAGTTCTGCTTTCAATTCCTTCTAGGATGCAACAGCGTACATAGGGACTATCACAGACAGAGACAACACTATACCTTTCAATTCCTTCTAGGATGCAACTGATACGTGGGGCGTTGATGTATTGGCTGGAGAAGAGGCTTTCAATTCCTTCTAGGATGCAACACTGATGAATGGGAAATATCACTAAGTATCAGCAAGGCTTTCAATTCCTTCTAGGATGCAACTACGGCTAGCCAACGACATACCTCATCGTCGAATCTTGATCTTTCAATTCCTTCTAGGATGCAACTAGCCCCTTCAAGATATGACGTAGAAGGCGGAGTGTGTAGCTTTCAATTCCTTCTAGGATGCAACATTAATTTCAACAACAACACTATTACTGCCGTAACCAACGCTTTCAATTCCTTCTAGGATGCAACGAGGATTAGTCACCGCGAACCCACCGCAAGAACTCGAATCTTTCAATTCCTTCTAGGATGCAACAAGGGTTCCCGCCAGAGGATATCCCCTTTATTGCCAAGACCTTCTTTCAATTCCTTCTAGGATGCAACGGGATATATTAAGAGTGTTGAGGGCGACAAATAACCAAGTTCGCTTTCAATTCCTTCTAGGATGCAACTTTTTGAAATTGGCACTATCTCTATTAGCAAAATCTTATCTTTCAATTCCTTCTAGGATGCAACCGAAATTGAAAATCCTTACACTGTTACCAATAGGGTTGTCTTTCAATTCCTTCTAGGATGCAACACAACGAAACACTGTCAACACTTGCCGGCGTACTAACGAAACTTTCAATTCCTTCTAGGATGCAACAAACGTCTGTATTGGTTCTAAATATTCGCATCTCACTTTCAATTCCTTCTAGGATGCAACAACGAAGTGAAAACGAATATCTTCTAATAGTTCAAAAATACTTTCAATTCCTTCTAGGATGCAACACAGTATGAGCGAGGTATCGCTCATCACTTATTATCCGCCTTTCAATTCCTTCTAGGATGCAACCTGAAATAAAGGTAAACGCGTAGTAGTATATGACGAAACTTTCAATTCCTTCTAGGATGCAACCCCACACTCCCCCTGTCCCCCCCCACTCACTCTCACTCCACCTTTCAATTCCTTCTAGGATGCAACCCCTCAGCATCGCCTTTTGGATAGGAATGTAAAAAATGAACTTTCAATTCCTTCTAGGATGCAACATAATGATTTTGCATATTAGGCCTACTAGGCCCCCCTATGCTTTCAATTCCTTCTAGGATGCAACGCAATTTATAACGATAGCTGGTATGCTAACTTAACAAATAACTTTCAATTCCTTCTAGGATGCAACATCGCTTAATGCTTCCTTGTAATAGTCGGAAATTTCCTCACTTTCAATTCCTTCTAGGATGCAACTGGCTTCAGTTCACCAAAGCTTCTCACACTTACCCAACTTCTTTCAATTCCTTCTAGGATGCAACTTAATAGGATTACTATTGCAAGATGAAAAAAGGAACTTTCAATTCCTTCTAGGATGCAACATGAAAATCAACTAGGAATTGTTTACGGAGGGAGAAACTTTCAATTCCTTCTAGGATGCAACCCTCATTAAAATATCAACTGTCCAATGAAACATACCCTTTCAATTCCTTCTAGGATGCAACGAGCACACAGTAACGGTTTGTATTAAGGAATGGGTTGAGGCTTTCAATTCCTTCTAGGATGCAACCGTTATTACTCTTCTTTGTTGACGCCCGAAGAGAAAGCAACTTTCAATTCCTTCTAGGATGCAACTACTAGATACTACGTTCAATACCCTAATGATGTGGCATTTCTCTTTCAATTCCTTCTAGGATGCAACTCCGTGAAGGAGTGGTAATGTAACCTGCAAACCAGCATTAACTTTCAATTCCTTCTAGGATGCAACTGTCAGTACAATATTTGCTACAACATTCTATTAAACTTTCAATTCCTTCTAGGATGCAACATACCACTTTATAAACTCGTTAGGTCTGTCAGTCACACCTTTCAATTCCTTCTAGGATGCAACATAAAGCAGAAGGCGAGAGTATGAGGCCATGGAAGACCGCTTTCAATTCCTTCTAGGATGCAACATAAAGATAGGGGTGAAAAAGAATGAGCAACCAAAACCACTTTCAATTCCTTCTAGGATGCAACTATATCAATCATTTGTTAGATTTAGTAATAGGAATAATTACTTTCAATTCCTTCTAGGATGCAACAAGGAAAGAGGAAAGAAGCAAGAGAAGAAATACAGAAGTTCTTTCAATTCCTTCTAGGATGCAACGATGACAAGTTGCTACCGTATGGCGTGATAAAGCCAAACCTTTCAATTCCTTCTAGGATGCAACATATAGGATAATCCAGGATGCAATAGAAATTATACGTAACTTTCAATTCCTTCTAGGATGCAACGCTTTAACCGCAAATCCAATATTGTAGTGAGATAGTCATCTTTCAATTCCTTCTAGGATGCAACTCAAAATTTCGCCATTCTCCCGATTTACATAAACACTTTCAATTCCTTCTAGGATGCAACTCTGCAACTTTATCGTAATTAATTGTAGCTGATGTGAATCTTTCAATTCCTTCTAGGATGCAACAAAGTTAAGAGGGAATTAAGACTGACTTAAGAGAAAATTACTTTCAATTCCTTCTAGGATGCAACTTAACATGCACAAGTGCTAGTGGTAATAACACGAGCAAAACTTTCAATTCCTTCTAGGATGCAACAACGGTAGTAATATATTTCCATATTATCAAAGTTTTGCGCTTTCAATTCCTTCTAGGATGCAACGGGTGCTGATCATAAATTATAGGAAAACAGAGACTGGGGACTTTCAATTCCTTCTAGGATGCAACACTTCTCCATTTGCCATTCAAAGATTGTCCTCATTTCATCTTTCAATTCCTTCTAGGATGCAACACTATTTGATATATACAGTCATCAACCCGTACTCTGCACCTTTCAATTCCTTCTAGGATGCAACATAAATAAGTCTATGTGTACATATTTTTAAGGCGATGAACTTTCAATTCCTTCTAGGATGCAACGGAAAACTGAGCGTTATTATAGCGACAACACTTGCCTTTCAATTCCTTCTAGGATGCAACGTGAGCCCCTACGAAAATTAACAACACCAAGGATAGTTACTTTCAATTCCTTCTAGGATGCAACAATGAATACAGACGGGACTTACTCTATTGCAAAAAGAACTTTCAATTCCTTCTAGGATGCAACAGACGTTATGCGTGACAATGAAGTTACGTATTATCTTAGTACTTTCAATTCCTTCTAGGATGCAACATGTATAAATTGCACTATTCCAATCGTCCGCAGTTAGCCGTTCTTTCAATTCCTTCTAGGATGCAACGGTTAATCTTTATAATGCTTATTCAATTTCCTCGCCATTCTTTCAATTCCTTCTAGGATGCAACAAATGGAACATATCCAGTGACATTTAGCATTTTAAATTTCTTTCAATTCCTTCTAGGATGCAACAAACAAACGAACTCATACCCCTTCTCTTCTTCCCCCGTCTTCCTTTCAATTCCTTCTAGGATGCAACGCAAACTGGCGAGGAAATTACGGTAAAGAACGCAGTCTTTCAATTCCTTCTAGGATGCAACTGATGTATTTTTATACTACTTATCTTCATTTCTCCCTTTCTCTTATTTATTTTTATCTGTTTTAGCCAACCCATCATGCGACCAAATTTGTTGTAAAGATCTAACGTCGTTTCAGTCGCAAGGACTTTTAATTAAATTGAAAACCTCTTTACGTTTATAAATGTTAACCCCCCTCTTTGTAATACGCACTAGTCGCATTGAGACTCGCATTTTAACGTTTATTATCTCAACGAAAAAAGTGGAAATTTACGCTTCTAACTTAAAACTCTCCCTTATCATAAATAGAAAAGGGATCGACAAAACTTTTTAGTCAGATTAACTAATCTAACTAACACTTTAAATTTTCCCTTCTTCAAAAGCTTATAACCCCTATATTAACCCTAGCAATTCACGATACGATTCACGTTCATAATACCGAAAAGTGTTTAACGCCCTTACTTTTCTCCCTACTTTTCCTGCTTACTTCTATTTATTGTGTCTAAAGCAAGATAAAATTATAGACAGCAGTCTATAAAAAGTTAAGTTATAATCAAAAAAGACTATTTATAATATCTAGAATAAAAAATTTTAAATATTAAGTAATATAAATAATAATAAGAAACCTAGTCAGTTTATATAACTAAATTGAATTAGAGGACATAGTTCAAGTATATTAAATTACATTATATACAAGACTTAATTTTTATATTAATTTTTCTAATTCTTGCAGTTAATGGAGGAAAGTTCAGCGTTAAGATGGATATCATCCATAAAGAAAGTGTATTAAATCGCTTTTAGATAACAATAATGAGACGTTAACGCAACCCTTAGTTTTTTACTGAAACGAATTAACAAGTTAAAAATCAAATTGGAGTTAAACCTTGATCTAAACACCCTGCAAGAGAGGATGAGAAGAGATCCCATAATTAGGGATTCCTCTTAATGCTTAAAATAACATAATTTTAATCATATCCCATTTAATATTAAAAAACTTGATGACACTTAACGCTATACGTTTATAATACATGAATGATGACATTATATCATGGAAAAAATTCAAAATCTTTTCATTAATGGAGAGTGGACAAAACCTTCGTCTGAGGAATACCTAGACAAATATAACCCGACTACGGGAGAACTCTATGGTAAATTTGCCTCAGCTTCTAGAGAAGATGTCGATAGATCAATAGATTCTGCATATGACGCCCAAAAGAAGTGGGAGAGGTTAACTTCAGTTGAAAGAAGTAAATATTTATATAAATTAATAGATTTAATTTCTCAAGATAGAGAATATTTGACAAATATCCTAATGGACGAAGTAGGAAAACCTAGGGTAGAGGCTGAAGAAGAAGTTGATGGAGTTTTAGATCAATTACAATATTATGCAGAGTTCGCAAGAAAAATAACTGGAGATGTAGTGGAAGGTACAAAGCCAGAAAGGATCATCTATCAGTACAAAGTACCTTATGGTGTAGTCTTAGCTATAACTCCTTGGAATTTTCCCGCAGCTATGGTAGCTAGAAAAATTGGTCCTGCTTTAATATCTGGAAATACCGTAATAATTAAACCAAGCTCTGACACGCCTTTTGTAGCAGGGTGGATCGTAGAAAAAGTTAGGCAAGCCGGATTTCCTCCTGGAACTGTTAACTTAATAACAGGGAAAGGAAGCGTGATAGGCGATTATATGACTTCACATAAGAAAATTTCTGTAATAACTTTAACAGGTGAAACAAAAACTGGAGTTCAAATTATGAAATCCTCTTCCTCAATAATGGCAAAATTAATTTTGGAACTAGGAGGAAAAGCCCCCTTCATTGTATGGAAAGACGCTGATCTTGAACTTGCTGCAAGAGTTTTAATGTGGGCTAAATATTGGAATTCGGGTCAATCCTGTATAGCCGCAGAAAGATTGTACGTTCACGAGGACGTTTATGATAAGTTTATCAATTTGTTTATAGAAAAAACTAAGACTTTGAGGATAGGGGATCCAAGAACTAACGACATGGGTCCTTTAATAAATTCAGGTCAACTATCTAAAGTCTCTAGCTTTGTAGAAAGCGCGGTTTCTGAAGGAGCTAAAATAGTTTTTGGAGGAGGAAAACCTCAACTTCCAGATAAGTTCTCAAAGGGATTCTTTTACATGCCAACTATATTAACTAGGGTTAAACAGAATATGAAAATATTTAGAGAAGAAATATTCGGGCCAGTAATAGGTGCAATGAAAGTTTCTGATGACTTTGATGAAGTTATAGATTTAGCAAACGATTCTGATTATGGTCTAGCCTCATACTTATTTACTAAAGACATTTCCTTAGCTATGAAAGCTTCAAGAGAAATAAAATTCGGCGAACTTTACATAAATATGCCTGGGCCTGAAGCTAGCCAGGGATACCACACTGGCTTTAGGATGTCTGGACAAGCTGGAGAAAATTCGAAGTACGGAGTGGAGGAATACGTAAAAGTAAAGAACGTCTATATAGATTATAGCAAAGATTCGACTAAAGGAGAAGTAATTCCTCCATATACGTAATATTTTTAAAAAAAAGCCTGATCTCTCATCGATTTGCATAGAGATTTCTAAACAGCATTGTTAAGCGCCAGGAAAGCTAATTTATTCTCTATATGAAGGCTAAGGAGAAAAAGAAGAATACTATAGTAGGTTTTCCGCCATCTTAACCCTTAGAGAAAAAGATTAGACACAACAAAAAATGCTCAGGACTCTATAACATTAAAAAAAATTACCTAGTTTCAGCTGCTAATGCATTGGAAAGAAGAGTTACATATGGGGAAAGCAACCAGTTTACGAAAGGAATTATCATTACAATAACCATGACTATAGTGGATGTGCTGTCAACGTTATACGCTTTGCCAAGGTTATCTAAAGCAACGGTGAAAGTATCAAATCCTTGACCTCTTCCCAATAGTTGCATAGTATATGCATGAATTAGAAGGAGTGTTAAGAGTCCACTTAGAATAAAAGAAATAAACGGAACAAGCGAAAATAGGGCATTAATTACTATATATAATAGAATTATAGGCAATATCGTCGACAATCTTGAAAACGTTACGTTTATTGCTTGTCCAGCTTCTATCCTCGAGTTATTGAGAAAGAGGGAATTAGCTTGAAGATCAAGGGCATATATCAAAGCCGAAAAGATTGCTGACTCAACCAATCCTATTACTATACTAACAATAATTATCACTGAAAATGAGTAAAAACCAAAGGTTGGAAATAAATAGAACATTATTGCCCTATCAATAGCGAAAAAAACTAATGCTACAACCAATTCTATTATTGGGATAATAATTAACCATAAGTTGGAGAAATACACGTTAAGCATCCTTGAATAGAGTGGCTGAGTTGTTGGCGGAGGTGGAGGGGAATACGGTTGATTAGGCTGTGAAAAAAGTGGAGAACCGCATTTTATGCAAAAAGACGCATCATCTGGATTTGGATACCCACATTGAGGGCAATACTTTACCATTTAAGTCATGTCTATTATTACGAATAAAAAATCTTTCCTTGATGAAACTTATAAACGTAATAGATTGTTTGAAAGGAAACTTAAAGGAATTTATGTCTTTGAGGAATAGAATTAATAGGTAAGGCAAAAGAACTTAGGGTTTTGAGAGGAGACAGCAGGTAGCAAATCATTTTCTCTCTCTTTCCTTTTCCTGATGAAATATAACACAGTGAAATGGATTGAGAAAATATAACGAGTAAGGATAACTATCCCTTACTGAGAAAACAAGATAAGCAGTGAAGCCTAACAGAAAGGTCTGAGTAGTTCTCCGCAGGAAGAAAAATTTTTAACAATTCGGCTTTTTTTTAAATAGTACATCTCGACTTAGACATATACGAAAATGATAAAATAGTAGAAAATACTTATTTTGGAGTATAGCCATTATTAATTATGAGAACAAAACTTCTTATTTTGTTAATAATAGCTATAGTTTTAGGATCAATAGCTTCATACGGTTACTATACCCAAATTTATGTTCCTCAAGTTTATAGCCAACAATCGATAAACTACTATAATTCCCAACTAGGCATGATGGGCTACTATAACAGGGTTGCTGGAGAGGGAATGATGGGAGGATATAGAATGATGGGTTCATACAACGGTTATACTTCAGAGTATTCTCAACAGATCTCCATTTATCAAGCTGAGAGCTATATAAATGATGTGCCTTCTTATGCCAAATTATTTCCTTCAAATGATACAATAATGTTTACATCTAACGATATAAATATAGTCGTATTATCTATGGGACACGGAAGGGCAATAAATCTGACTCACTATATCCCACCTTCTTTTGCTCACGCTCAACACAATGTCTTTGTAATCTATAATCTAATCAATCCTACGCTTATAATACCTCAAGGGGCAACAGTTCATATAACCTTAATTAATCTCGATGCTGGGGACTATCATAATCTAGCAATAACCCCAATTCCTCCACCTTATCCCTATTATGCAATGATGTCTATAAGGATGAATATCCTTGGGATGACACCACTTTTACCTTACGCTAACTACGCTACTGGCAATGCTTACTCTTTCTCCTTCACAGTTACTTTTCAACATCTAGGTACATTTTATTATGTCTGCGAGTATCCAGGTCATGCTGAAATGGGAATGTATGGAGAAATAGAAGTCACGTGATTCATTAACTCATATGATTCAATTTTCTTGGGAATTGAAATCCTGGAGAGATAGTGGAGTTTGAGTCTTACGGACATTTATTGCCTTGTTCGTGAACCCTTGGGCTTCACCACGTTCTGAACAAGTCCCATTATCACGATCAATTAGCTGGATAACCTACACGGCCGAAGCGGATGTGAGAAAACCCGCACACTTTAGTTTCTCTTACCTAATCTTTTATAGTTTGTTCTTCGGTTCTACTTACCAACCTCAGGAACAAATTATTTTTGTGTTTTTAAAAATAAGTATTTTGATAGAAAAAATCTTGAAATGCGTAAAATCTCACGATTTAAAAGAAACTGCTTTCCATGGCAATACTTCATTGCGTGGTTATAGTCTCAAGAAAGCTAACCACCGTGTTTCCATTAGCGTACACTGTGGTTATGAGGCTGATATGGAAGTTAATGCTTCTGAGAAGGTAAGGAACAGGGAAGTAGAGAGAATCAAAGGTTCTCGCTACGAAAGAAAACGCAAAGGATCTTTTTTCCCCTTTTCCTATTTACCCTACAAAGTTGGGTTCATGAAGAGGGATGAGAGGTAGAAGGTCCTTGATCACATCTGTAATCACCTTTCAAGTTTTAAGTTGCCCGTACCCTCCTGTTATGTCCCTAGTGGACTTGGCGAGGTAGTGATGCTATCTCTTGAACTCACCATCGTCAATTACTTTTAGTGAGTCTTGGATGATCTAGTTCATGACTTCATATCAAGGTTAAGACGAAAGATGTTTATATCTTTTAAACTTTGCTTTGAAGGCAAATTTTGCAAATATAATAAGATACTTATATATCGTATGTAAAGATAATTAAATATGGGCATCTCATTAAAATTAGATCCGACGTTTTATCCCTCAGCAAAGGAAGCAATGAAAGCTAAGCCTGAAGATCTGGCTTACGTAGCTTGTCTCTACGAGGGAACAGGCGTAAAGAAGCCTGATTTCATAGCCGTGGTAGACGTAAATCCAAGATCACCCACATACTCTAAAGTAATAGGGAAAATTGATCTCCCTTACGTTGGTGATGAACTCCATCACTTTGGATGGAACGCCTGCAGTTCTAGTCTTTGTCCCAATGGTAAGCCAGGGTTAGAGAGAAGATATCTAGTTGTCCCAGGACTTAGGTCGTCTAGAATATACATAATTGACGTAAAGGAAAACCCTACGAATCCAAGGATAGTTAAGGTAATAGAACCTGAAGAAGTAAAGGAAAAGACAGGATATACTAGACTTCATACAGTTCACTGCGGGCCTGATGGGATATATATAAGCGCTTTTGGAAATACCGAGGGTGAAGGACCAGGGGGTATATTGATCTTGGATCACTATTCCTTCGAAGTACTGGGTAGGTGGGAGATAGATAGAGGAGACCAATACTTAGCATATGATTTTTGGTGGAATTTACCTAATGGATTTTTGGTTAGTAGTGAATGGGCCGTACCTAACACAATTGAGGATGGACTTAGAATTGAACATCTTAAAGATAGGTATGGAAATAGGATACACTTCTGGGATCTCAACAAGAGGAAGAAAATGCATTCACTTTCGTTAGGTGAAGAGAACAGAATGGCATTAGAATTGAGGCCCTTACACGATCCTACTAAAATGATGGGCTTTATAAACATGGTAGTTAGTTTAAAGGACCTCAGCAGTTCTATATGGTTGTGGTTTAATGAAGAGGGAAAATGGAGATCGGAAAAGGTCATAGAGATTCCTGCAGAGCCTGGAGAAGGATTGCCTGAGATATTAAAGCCTTTTAAGGTTATCCCTCCTCTCGTCACCGACATAGACGTGTCTCTAGACGATAAGTTTCTTTTCGTGAGTTGCTGGGGAACAGGAGAAGTGAGAAAGTATGATATTAGCAACCCGTTCAAACCCGTTTTAGTAGGTATCGTAAAATTAGGCGGTATAGGAAAGAAGGATTCAAACGCGCTAGGCTTAACACTTACTGGAGGTCCTCAAATGCTCGAGGTAAGCAGAGATGGAAAGAGAATCTATGTAACAAATTCTCTATATAGTACATGGGATAATCAGTTTTATCCAGAAGGTTTAAGGGGATGGATGATAAAAATCGATTCAGATGAACGTTTTAATATTGATAAGGACTTCTACGTAGATTTTGGTGATGCAAGATCTCATCAGACGAGGTTGAGGGGAGGAGATGCATCTTCCGACTCTTATTGCTATCCTTAGCTCTGGGATGATAGATGGAATTGACGTTTATAAGGGAGGACTTTTTTCCCTATATTTCAAGAGAGTTGGTGATGAATTTAGAGCGTTAATCTCTCCATTATTCTATACTTTAATGGAATGTCTCCCTTGCGTAGTAGCGTTTTGGCTATGGAACGATTTTTCAAGGCCTGAGATCATAATTTTGTCTGGAACTCTCTTAAGTTATGCAATAATGAGAATACCAGTGGATAAGTATATTCACTATGTAGGAGATGTTAAGCCTACACTGAGAGGGCTAGCGAAGTGGTCATGGGTTAACTCCCTTTTGTGCATGGACTTTATCCCTCCAGTGATCTTTCTTCTCATTGGGAAGGGCTATTTTCTTGCATTTTTAATTGGAAATATTACGTTTAGGTATTTAGCATATAAGATTAACGTTCGCATACTTAGGATAAACTTTAGCGCATTATTTTCGCTAATAATAGCAATTACAGCAGTAATCATACTCTTTTAAGAGGGTTAAGCGTACATTATAAGGCGAAATACTTGTTGTTCGATCTCAGGTTTCTCAACCAGATCGTTGCTAAATGGGAGAAAGCAACTTCTCGAGAATCAAGATTTTCACATTATGTAGAGAAGTTGAAGAAACGAAATGAGGATAGTAGTGTAACCATAATTCTCGTACATAAAACATCACTAGATATAGTTATCTCTTATACTAAACCAAAACGTGGTTAAGTTCTTGAAGTATGTACAGGATTTACTTCTGGTCCCTTCACTTTTATTTGTTATCTATATATCAAAAAAATCTTAGCGATCTTCTTAATCTTACGTTGTCTTACTCTATACTGTTTATCACTAGAGGACTTTAGGTTGTTCAGCGTATTTTAGTCCTTCTAAGACTTTTTCCTTACCCATACCTTCAAGAATAGCACAACTACCTCCAGTATGGTTCAAGGACCCGGAACAACGGCGCGAGGATCTATGTATAATCCCGCATCTTTGTGCAGTGCATGTCGTCAGTGTGAGAATCGTCGTAAAGATTTCTCTATCTACTGCAAAAATCTTTACCTACTCTAGTGCCTGAAAAAGTTTCACGAATTTATCATGTCTTACTACTAAAAACGGTAGTTTTCTGCTTTTATTATTTATTTAAAGATAAAATTAATATATATCCTATTATAATACTATTTTGATAATTTAAATATATCAATTAAATTTATATTAGAAATATCTTGCAAAATTTGCGGTATAGAAAGGTTATAGAATTGAGTTATAAGCCGGTCTTCAAGTAAATTTTTGATGATAATTTTCGCTTCATGGAAAAGCTGAGTAAGGTTAGTGTTATTAGACTCCATCGATGTAAAGGTAGAGGGTTGAAAATTTCCAATATTTATCGCCATTATAGATATATTCCAATAATATATGTAGAAAACTCCAGAGGCTGGAGATGCTATAACCATAAGTTCCATGGACGCTCCTGAAAGTATATGTGAAGAATTAATTAAGAAACCTACTGATGAATATCCATATCCTATTTTCACTGATGGAATGTAAAGAGCTCCGTTCGAGTAAATTGTCTCAATTTGATTGCCTATAATGAGAGAAAGGGATGATAGATGATAAGAAGAGAAATCTAAAGGTATTATGTAAAGAGAAAGGGGTCCAATATAATCTGTTATGTTAAAAATGGCAGGGCAATAAGTAGAAAGGGAAATTACTGTAGAAGAAACGTTATTTGCTGAGTTAATCTGGTCGTTAATATATAGGACATTACCGTAGTTAAAGGGTTCCGCCTTTATTATATAAGTTGAACTTATACTCGTATAGTTACTAGAAAAGTAAATTACATCGGAATAAGTTTGCAAGGAAATCAAAAGGAATATCAGTAGTAAGGGCAGCAGTCTCACATTTTTCATGAATTATGTTTATATATCTAGAGTTAAGTAGTTAACTATATAGTTCTAAGCCTTGGAAAGATCATTTAACTAATTCTTAGATAGACGTATGTAATCAGAAAGTCCTTTTTGTTGTATTTCCATTCTAGTTAATCCCACATATACTTCAAGGACCTGTCTACTTTGTGGTTACGTAAAAAGGGAAATTCCTCTCTCATATAGGTCTTTCGTCTGTAAAGGTGATGTTATAATGCAGATCGTGATCTAGTTGGTTCTCTTAACGTTTTGTTAGCGAAGAGTAAAAACTACCTTTGATCCCGTTGAGTTGACCTCCCTACCTTGACAAAACCAAGGCAAGAGTTAACGAGGAAGCAGAAAGCCCTGACCTTCATATCAGGGTAGTTCATAGTTTAAACCATTGTTAATCTTGACTTACTCATATTTGTTCCTATTAATTACTAATTTTGGTCACTGTTCATATTATCATTTAGAATTCTTAAAATTTCTATTTTTGTCCTAAGTCTTCTTAATGAGTTTAACTGCTGTACCATAAGCTATTATCTCATCCATACTCTGGGCTATATCGTTACTATCAAAGTAAACCTGGATAACAGCATCCGCACCCAAGTTTTTTGCCCTATAAGCCATTCTCATTAGAGCTTGTTCCCTCGCATTTTCAGCAAGTTCAACGTACTCATTTATCTCTCCCCCAAAAATGCTTCTAATACCTGCTGCAATGTTCCCTCCTAATCCTCTACTCCTAACTGTTATCCCAGCAACAACTCCGATAATCTCAGATACTTCATAACCTGGAACGTAATTAGTTGTTGATATAATCAAGCCGTAGTTGTTATAGTGCCATTGCCCTGAGTATGAACCAAAAGGGTTTTGATTCATCTGTTGAGGTTGGTAGTTATATCCTTGTCTATTTGTTTGAGCTGAGTCTGGTTGGTACGGTTGTTGAGGCCCAGCATAATTCTGCTGACTAGACGCACTATCAAGTTTATATCCACATTTCGCGCAAAATATAGAACCATCAGGATTTATATATCCACATCTAGCACAGACTATTCCCATAAATAAACCTCTATGGAGATTAATAAAAATTTATCTTCGTTATTAGGTCTCTTGAGTGCTTTTCAATATTTTTATTATCTTTTGTTTTTGTTTAGAGTTTAAGGGATTTTTGATTTACTAAAAGTTGATTGTTAGTTTTACTGTATTTTTGCGTTATCTTGTGTATTGATAAGCTTGTATGGATTTCAATTACTTCACTGGATTTTTATCATATTCTCTTAATCCCAATGTTTGAATCTATTTTTATAAATATATCACATTTCATCATATTTTAAGGTAAATTATTTTATCAGAGGTATTTTATTCAACGTTCTTGCTATTCTTGGTTCAGATAAGGTTACAAATGCTTTAGTCCTACTCCCTTATTTAAACTGGTTAGATTTCTCTTTGAATTGTTTTCTCCTCTCATAACTTTAAGGTCGTACTTTATATAGGTGGGTTAAAGAGGAAGACTACCATAAAGTAACTTACAATTCGAACTTGTTTCCTTCAACATCCGGTTCTGGCTAGAAACCGCCCCAATCCTGAGTTTTTCCTACTTTGGCAAGATGAGAATTAACTGTGAGGAAATAATATCTACAGAAAGATTTAGGTAGTTCACCTAGTTTTAAACTTTAGCTAGGATTATTGCCCTGATAGCTTAATCTCATTGGTTGGCATAATTTCTTTGATCTTCGTGGCTAGGATTATCACTGCTAAAACTGTTATTGCTGCTATAAAAAAGGAATACTCAAATGAATATCTCGATGGAATAAAAGTAAATATTGGTATCTGATTATACATGTAGACTAAAAGGGGAGTTTTGAACGTATCTTCAAGCGAACCTGCAACTATAGGACCTATTGCGTTCCCCATCAGTCTCATTGCCGTGTTTGTTCCAGTTATTGTGGCCATTCTCCTCTTGGAAGAAGATGCTACGAGTAGAGTTACTCTAGTAACGTT
The DNA here is from genome assembly GCF_000632495.1 of Candidatus Acidianus copahuensis. Classification (GTDB taxonomy): domain Archaea; phylum Thermoproteota; class Thermoprotei_A; order Sulfolobales; family Sulfolobaceae; genus Acidianus; species Acidianus copahuensis. The sequence goes on from NZ_JFZT01000066.1 coordinate 16,297, forward strand.
CATTCCAGCTACAAAGAGAAGCGTAAAGATCAGAATTGTCATTAGTTCATCAACGCTTATATCTAAAGTAACTACTGACGCTAAGATCAAGATTGTAATAAGGGAAAGAACAGAGGCTGAAATTATTATCTTTTTATATCCAATAACTTGAACTAGCTTACCGAAGAGGGGACCTCCTACAAGCATTACTAACGCTATAGGGGCTAAAGTTAATCCAGTCTCAAAAATTGTCATACCATATCCCACTGGCTTAGGTAATTCAAAGAGAAAAATTAAGGATTGGAAGGTTAGGAACAATCCAAATCCAGTAACGAAAGACGAGAGAAGCGGGACCGCTATATTAGGATTCTTAAAATCATCCGGATCTATTAGAGGTGTGCTAACTTTGCCTATGTGTCTTACAAACATAAAAAGGGAAATAAAACTTATAATTAACGTTAAAATAAAGGGGATGGAAGTCCAACCCCAATTTGGCGCTTCCGTTACACCGATTCCGAAGACTAGGAATCCTAATGAAAGGAGGAACAACCCCATTATGTCAATTTTACTTCCTTTGTTCAAATAAGACGAAGAGGGAAGCACTTTGTATGCTATGATTGAGACTATTATTAGAAAAGGAATGGCTGTCTGATACGCGACTTCCCAGCTAAAGAACTGGGCTATGTAGCTACCTATCGGAAGGGCTATTGCTGCACCTACAGCGAAAGTTGAGGCAATAATACCTTGAGCTATAGGAAGTTCCCTATCCGATAACTTCTCCCTTAATAGCGTGTAAGACAATGGATTTATGCTAAGGCCAAGACCTTGTACTGTCCTTGCTAAAAGCAAGAGAGAAAAGTTAGGAGCAAATGAAGTGAACGAGACGCTTATGGTGTATACTATTAAGATATACATCAAAATGTTCTTCCTCCCTCTTGTGTCTGCAAGTTTTCCAAGTAAAGGAGCAAAGACCATTCCAGCTAACGTCTCAGAGGAGAGAATCCATGACGATTCAGCTTCAGTTATATCAAACTGTTTCTCTATTTTTGGCAGAGAGGGTAACACAACCATTTCAACATACATGGTTAAAATTGATATACCGGCCAAGACAGCAACGTACCTGTAGAAGTCGCGTTGCATATAGATATATCTATTTGATTCATTATAAGAGATTTACTGTACTTTCAATTCTTCTATGATTCGAATAATTTGGTTAAGAATAAAAGATTTGTCAATAGAAATAGTGAGTGCTTGTTTTGGAATATGTTATTACAGTAGTAGTTCTATGAGGATATTTGTTAGTGAATTACCGACCTTTCAGTCTATCTTAGTGGCTTATCCTCAGACTCTATCCCATAACTGCGGAGGTCTCCCTCAAGGGACTATTTCAGTAAAGTCCTTGCTATGTAGAAGTTACGGAGGTATTGGAGACCATAGCTTAAGTTCCCCATTCCTTAGGTACCACTCAGTGAGACATATTCTCTAATTAGTATCAAAAAAGTAAGGAATTAATGTTCTATAAGATGTTATTTATCGTTTGTCCCTAGATGACTTTAGGTTGTCTAGGGTACTTTGGTCCTCTAGGACTTGTCCCCCATCCTCATTTTCATTGGTAGTACGACTACCTCCAGTGTAGGTTCAAGGATCCGGAACAACGGTATATTCCCCTCAGACATATATCAACCTTTACCTTTGAGCATGTACAATATCAGCTTTTGGTTTATCATAAAAATGATTAGCATTAAGAGCTATTTGTTAACCTAGAATCTGAAACCGCTTCACTACCCATCCTACTCTTTCACCCCATCAAAACCTTTGAGATAAATCGTAAGGAGTTAACTAGAATCTGGGGGAATAAGATTTTTTATTATATATTTAGTTTTTTTCTAAATCTCTACTAAATTCCTCGAGCTTGGTCTCTTTAAAGTGTACTCTATATTGTTATATCAATGCTATATATAAAGTACGTGTTTACATTCCTTTCATTAAAACGACTAAGGACATATTTTTAAACTACTGATGAATAAAAACCTAATGGAACCGAAGAAGTACATAGTGGTTGCAACCATTGGGTTCACAATTGACTTTGTAATGAGGAGAGTATCCGACCTTGGAAGAGAGAATGTATCAAGAATAATCGCGGTGTCTCTAGATATAGGTGACGAAAGTGCAAGGAAAAGGGTTGAGGGAACGTTTAACGTGATTTCTAGGTTCCTCCTAGGAATGAACATACAGCCAGGACTTCAATTTATACAAAGCGGAAAGTCTGCGATATCTAGTTGTAGGAAAATTCTTGAAAATGCAGTTTCTCTATCTGGAAACGAAGGGATAGTTGACCTTTTTCTTACCGGTGGATCGAGAGTTCTAGTAACTTCCATGCTAATCTCCGCTTTAACATTGGAAAGGAATCTAGCAAAGAAGGTTCAAATAACAAGTTATGGAGAATCGTTCGATACGAAATTTATAATGAACGTAGGACAAATAAGCGCTTTTATAAGCCTTGGCGAGACTCATAGGCAGATCCTTGAAGAAATTAAGAAAATAGGAAAAGAAGATTTTTCTCCATCTGATATAATACAGAAACTAGGTATACCTAAAAGTACATTTTACAAGAAATTAGATGAGTTAAGAGAGTCAGGTCTTATCACTAGAACTAATGGAAGGTGGGTTATAGCGGAGGGAATACTTGATATACTTTAGTCTGTTCGAGAAAAATAATACTTATATTGTAAGGAAATCTCAAATTTAACCTTTATTCTGATTTATCCGTCATAATATCACTACTCGTGGTTATATTTTAGAGGGAGATCTAGGAAAGATTCACGCCAAAATCTCTCCCTTGAAGGAAGTAATTGAGATGGAGTGAATTACTTAAACCTTTTGGTACTAACTTCCTTTCATCCTTCATGTGATCTCCCTATCACTATAAGAACTCCTTTTTGTGAACGTTTTTAATTCCACCAGAAATAACGGCTCGTATTACACAAGTTTACTGTTTATTGTTTTAATCCACTAAATTTTCTTCAATCCCTCTTAGCTATGCCCAGAGGGTGTTTAAGATCGGTTATAAACTTTCTATATGGGACATCTATCCTACCCTCACGTTGGGTCTTCCTAATCCCTAACTCTCATACTGATAAAGGACGTTAGTCCGCTAAAAAGCTAGAATAATAAATCTGGCCAAAAGCTATCCCACCATCACCTGCAGGAATCCTTTTAGGAGTTAGTACTTCAATTCCTTCGGAGTTTTCTTCAATTCCTTTTAATATATATTCGTTTACGGATGCACCTCCCGATAAAAATATTTTCTCTGGATTTACTTTAAGAGCTAATTTGACTAGAGATTCTCCAAGTCTATACTGGATTGTATAAGCTAGATCCTTCACGTTAAACTTATCCCTCTCCTCGATTAGCCATTTAAAAGCTTCATTCGTAACTATCTCCTCTCCATTTGTTTTGAAGGAGAAATCTAGCAATTTCCCTCCATAGCTCGAGGCTTCTAGCTTAATAGCAGGTTCCCCTTCGTACGTTCTTTCTTTGCATATGCCTAAAAAGGCTGATACAGAATCCAAGAACCTACCGACACTAGATGTTAAAAGTCCTTTTTTCTTAGTAGCGTTCTCTAAAAACTTTAATTCGATATCATTCAATCCAACAAATTTTCTTATCTCCTCCCAATTCATAAAAGTCGATAGGAAGAGAGCTAACATTCTCTCAGGCTTTTTAGCGTTTATATCTCCCCCAACGTAAGGTATGTATTGGAGATGGGATATTCTTTCATACTTTTCTTTATCAAAAGCAATGATCTCTCCTCCCCAAGCATTACCATCATCCCCAAAGCCCATACCATCTATAGCTATTCCTACTCCATTTTCGTAACCGTGATCCGCTGCAACGCTTAATATGTGAGCATAATGATGTTGAACTCTTATTAGATCCGCCCCATATTCCCTCGCCATCCTTTCAGCCATAATAGAGCTTTGATAAGCTGGATTCTTATCTGCAACTACAATTTTAGGATTTAACGAGTAAGCCTTAATGAAGTAGTCTAAGTATTTCAAAAGGTCGTTTAACGTATCTACTTCGTCTGTATCTCCAATGTATTGTGTTAGTACTACCTTATTGTCAAATCCTATTCCTCCAGCGTTCTGTAGTTCTGCCCCTACTGCAATTACGTCTTTGATTAACTTTTTCCGAATTTTTATCCATAGAGGAGCGTATCCCCTACTTCTCCTTAAAAGGAAAGTTCTGTTCCTAGATATTCTAATTACACTATCGTCGACTCTATTTACTATTTTCCTATTATAATAAAGAACGTAGTCTACTACTTGACTAAGTTTTTCCCTGACGCAGTCCTCATTTACACACATAGGAGAGCCATGTCTATTCCCACTGGTCATTACCAGCATGTGTTTTGGGAACGCCTCTAATAAAAGAAAATGTAATGGAGTATAAAATAGAAAGAAACCTTCTCTATCTAGATTAGGTGATACGTATTTAGAGAGATCGTAACCTTCCTTTCTCTTCATGAGGAGAACAATTGGTCTTTCATGGGAAGTTAATAACCCCTCTTCTTTTTCACTGATAAAGGCTCTCCTCCTTATCTCGTCAATGCTAATTGCCATGATCGCAAAGGGTTTTTCTGGTCTTTTTTTCCTCTCCCTAAGCCTCAGTACCGCATCATCATTAAACGGATTGACTGCTATGTGAAAACCTCCAATTCCTTTAATGGCTACTATATAACCTTCCGAAATTAGTTTAGCTGTTGTAATGATTGGATCTCCTTCCACTCTCTCTCCACGAATTGTTTCGAGGAAAAGTTTAGGCCCACAAGTTGGACAACTTATTCCTTGAGCGTCAAATCTTCTCTCATCATTTGGATCTTTGTACTCAAGCGAACATTGTTCGCATAGCGGAAAATCGTTCATAGAAGTGTTTTCCCTATCGTATGGTATAGAATATAAGAAAGAAAACCTAGGCCCACAGTAAGCACAACTATTAAACGCATACCTATATCTTCTATTAGACGAATCCAGGATCTCTTTAAGGCAGTCGTCACATATAGCTATATCTGGAGGGATCTGACTAGGTTCCTTCATTGAGTATCCGCTTTTAAAAATGAAAAAGTTCTTAAAACCTTCTACTTCTTCCTCTAGGACTTTTATTTCCTCTATCTTTGCTGGTTTTGGCATTTTGGTGAAAAGGAGTTCAAAGAACTTTCCGATTTCCAGATTATTTCCTTCAATCCTTACTTCGACTTCACTCCCTCCTAAATTTTTAACATATCCCTTGACCCCAGATTTTACTGCAATTCTATATATAAACGGTCTGAAGCCGACACCTTGAACTAGACCTGAGAGAAATAGCCTGTATGAGGTCAAAATCTTTCCCCTAAGATATTTATGCCTATAGATAAAAAAGCGTGGCTAATGTTCTTTTTTAAAGGCTGTTTGTTTTCTTATTATCGAATAGTTTAAAGAGTTCTCCTTTAAAATTAATTATATAGTAACTTCTTTCAGGTTCTACTTTGCGATTTTAACAAGGGTATAATCTCTTATGATCCAAGTCTTTACACTTACATTTTTAAAGAGAACGTCTATGTCAACCAGATCTTCTATTGGCTTAAAGTTAGACAACGATTCTATTACTATTTTCTTTCCATTCAAATCCTCAATTTTAGTTTGATGTGCCTTAGTATTTAATTGATAAATATATCGAAGGGAATATTTATCAAAAAATCATGGATTTGAATAGAATAGACTAGTAACTACTTCGTCCGTCTTTACTTTAACGCTGCCTTTGTATTCGATAATTTTGCCAACGTAATCTTCTACATTAGGATCTATTGGAAATTCAAAGAAATTAACGTTATATTCGTTAGCTAAACTTCTTACTCCATTCATTTCACCAAAAGGTCTAACAATTTCTCCATTACAGTCAAAGTAAGCCATATTTACTATAAGCGATGGCTTAACTCTTTTTTCATTGACTAGATATTTTATTAAATATTCAACCACCTTTGTTGAGATTTTTGAAGGAGTAGTTACTACTATTGGGAAATATTTTGAAATTCTTTCTAAAACTAAAATTTCGTCTCCCATACCAGGGGGTAAATCAAAAATAACGTTTTTAGAACTCTTTATATTAGCGTAAGCAATCAAGCCTTCCATAACTTTGCCTTGGTTAATCCCTGGCAGAAGGACGTAATTATCCCTTACTACTCCACTCAGGCTAAATACCCCTAAATTACCGAAAGAAAATGGTTCTATACCGTTTTTCGTCACCTCGTGTAGTCTTCCTTCAAGCCCGAAAAGCTTTGACATTGCCATTGTATGTATATCTAAGTCCACAATAGAGGTATTTTCCCTTTGTGAAAGAGTGAACGCAAGTAAGGAGGAGATTACACTTTTCCCTACTCCTCCTTTGGCGCTCATTACAGCTATTACTCTTTTTCCTTCAAGTTTTTCCTTAGCTAGTTGTCTTAACGGCTCCACTTTCCTTCACCAGTATTTCATCTATAGTTATATCTTCGGCTTGAGCTATAACGTCGTGAGACCCACATTTAGGACATCTAATAAATGATGGGGCAAGGGCAGGCATTAGATGTAAAGGATATTCCTCTCCAAATTCTTCCCTCACTCCTTGTAATTGATCGCTGACTTCATTGATAGTAAATGTATATCCGCAATTTCTACACTTAAAAGTTGGATCCTTAATTTTTACTTCTAGTTCCGCATTACTCAGCCCGCTATCCTTCTTCATTTCGTTAAATGCATCCTTTAATATGTCCAAATCAAGAAATGAAAAAGAAGGAATACCTATTGTAACTTTTAAGACCTCTTTATCTCCAGCCCAGCTCATTACAGTTCTGATTATCGAATATGCTACAGACCACTCATGCATAAGAAATGATAAATTCTGTATATAAAAAATCTATTTTATACCTAATAGAGTTAGGGGAAGAAAACCACACCAAGAGGAGGAGTTCTTAGAGATAGTATATAAACTATTTTTAGATAATCAATTCATCATAAAATAAAGAAAACTTAAGCTACTTATTGAGGAATCAAAATTTTTTGTATACGAATTTACGATAACTCTCTTTTTAATACTGTTAATTAACTTGAACCTTAATTTATCTGAGAGGAGAATTTAAGTCTAGTATGTAGTGTAAAGACGAGAACATGTCCTTTAAGATCTCTAGAAGGGACTTTCTTAAGCTTACACTTACTGCAACAATGGCTTCCGCTCCAGCATGGGATAAAGCTATTGCAAAAGCTGTTAGCTTAATAAAGAACGGTGATGTAAACATAGTTTGGTTTGAAGCCCAGGCATGCGAAGGTAACACTACTGCGATTATACAAGCTACAGATCCAACTGTCGTTCAAGTCCTTTTTGGAGCGAGTCCCTTGATAGGTCCAGGAAGCGTTAAAGTTTCTTTTTGGCCAAGTCTAATGCCTCAACAAGGCGAACAAGCAATAGATGTATTAAACGATATAATTGCAGGAAAATACAACCCTTATGTGCTCGTCTTAGAGGGAAGTTTTCCAGATGAAGCTACAGCCAAGCAGTATAATCCTAACGGTTTTTGGGGAAAACTAGGACCGAAAACCCTCAATGAATGGGTAGCTCAGCTGTTACCAAATGCTGTAGCTGTTTTAAGCGTAGGGAATTGTGCGTCATATGGAGGGCTAATAGGTGACAAAGTGTATCAACCACCTCCTAAATTCATAACTCCAAGCTGGTCTCCTTCTACAACTGGGGCTGTTGGCTTTTTCGATGACCCTTTAAGGGGATATAAAGGCCTTCTAAGCAGGTTCTATGAGGACAACTACTTAAATGCAAAAAGTGGTGCGTCCCCATTTTACACTTTCGTAAAAAACCCTAATTCAAATCTAGATATCACACCTTCTCCTTCTGCATCTATAAAGCCAGCCATTGCTGTACCTGGATGTCCAGCAAACGGAAATGGGATAATGAGGACTTTAGCTAACTTAGTACTATGGGCAGGAGGTTTAGCTCCCTTACCAGATCTAGATCAGTATTGGAGGCCGAATTACTTTTTTAGGTACACTGTTCATGAACAATGCCCAAGGGCAGCTTGGTACGCAGCAGGTGAATTTAGAACTCAAGCTGGGCAGCCCAATGCTGCTTGCTTGTTTGAAGTTGGATGTAAAGGACCGGTATCTAATTGCCCATGGAATAAATTTGGATGGGTCGGAGGAGTTGGCGGACCTACTAGAACCGGGGCTGTATGTATAGGTTGTACAATGCCTGGTTTTTCAGATCTTTATGAACCTTTCTATAAGCCGTTACAAGTGCCAACTCCTTCCTCAACGTTAACTACTGCAGGTTTAATAGGTGCTGGAGTTGTATTAGGCGCGCTTGGTGCTTTTGCTGAAAAGAAACTTGTGAAGAGGCAAGGAATTAAGAAGTGATGATAATGCAACTATTTTTAGGTCCATATCAAGTAGGAAACTCCCTATATCCATTAGCTTTAGACCTGTTTATTCCTACTATATTTTTCTTCTTCTTCGGATCGGCTTATAGGGTTGGAAGATATCTTATGACTTATAAAAAGCCATTTGTAGCTGTCCCTATAGCGAGTCAAGAGGTAGTTAGGGGCAAGATTTCCTCAATAGAAAGAGTGAAATCCCTAGTTGACACTTTCTCTAATTCAAGTAAAGTAGGATTAAAGAGGAAACCTGTAACCACTACTGCCGGTCTTTTAATGCACCTAGGCCTAGTAGTTATGATATTTTTGCTAGCCCAGCACATGGTATTCTGGGCTTATTATTTACCACCATATAGAGTTCTCTTTCCTTTAGCTATTCCAGAGAGTTCAACCGATGGCTTACTTTCTTTAACAATGTCTACATTTCCTAGAACTCCTACTCCTTACCCGTTTGTTCACGATATATGGGGGCCATTAACTGTTATATTAAATGGACAATACATAAGTTTCCTTTTACTCGTACTTTTAGGAATATATTTAGGTCATAAATTTCATGCGTTTGCGGATGGCTTGTCATTAAGGGCTGGAGACTGGTGGTTTTTCTTGTTACTATACGTTGATATAGTCTTAGGTTTACTTGCAACGTCTCATATACCAAACAATGTTGTATGGTATGATAATCTTCTTGGTGGTCATATCTTATTAGCTGAGATTATAATCGCAACGCTACCTTTCACCAGAGGGTTTCACATGTTCGAGTTTTATCTAGGCAAAATAAGAGAATGGTACTTCATGCTATATAGAAGAGGCGAGAAGTAATGGAGGCTATAAACAGTTCTGTGAATTTAGATGCTTTAAATAAGGCAATTGATGAGGTCTTCTATGGGGAAATAGATTCAACCATACTATATTATTTACAGTCATGCGTTAACTGTAAGGCGTGTGAAGCGGCATGTCCTTTTACTCCAACCTCTCTGAAGTACTCTCCTGTAAATAAGGCTGAAGTCTCAAGAGAGCTTTATCGTTACAGATTTACAGTGTGGGGAAGAACAGTAGGCAGATTTGTAGGAGGTAGCAAAAAGTACCTCTCTTTAAGCGAAGCTGAAACTATGTTTGACTATAATTGGCATTGCACTAATTGTGGGGCTTGTATGTTTGTTTGTCCAATGGGTATAGATAGTGGAGCGCTAATAAATTTGATGAAGGAAGCTGCCTTTAAGGCAGGAATGGTTCCAAAGGTGTATTCTGATATAGCTAATCTGGAAGTATCTGGTAATTATTGGGAAATTGATGTGTTCAGACAAGCTTGGAACTCTTTAATCTCTAAAATGAAAGAAGCTGTAGGAGAAGTTCCACTAGATAAGAAGGGTAGTGAAATTCTATTTTACGCTAGCTTATATGAAGCCTTTGTTTATCCAGAAGTTCTAATTAATGTTGCAAAAATACTCACTAAGCTTAAAAAGGATTGGACGTTCATGTCAAAACCCTTGGGTGTAAGGCCTCCCATAGGAATGGTACTAGGGGATAAAGATGGCGCACTAAATGTGATGAAAAGGGTCTATAATTACTTTACAGATATTTCTCCAAAATACATTGTAATGACAGCAGGAGGATTTGAGTATCTCTCATTAAAGTATACAATGCACGAAACTTTTAAGGTAAAGCCAAAATATCAGGTAGTTCACATAACTGAATTTCTAGCTAAATTATATACAGAGGGTGAATTCGAGATAGAACCTATTGACAAAGTTATCACTTGGCATGACCCCTGTCAGCTAGGAAGAAGAGGAGGAGTGTATGAGGCTCCAAGAATTTTACTAAAGGCATTATCAAAGAAATTTAAGGAATTGCCTAGCCATGGAGTGAATAGCTTCTGTTGTAGCAGGGGAGGAGGAGGATGTGGAGTTCCAACTCTTGTCGAAAATTTAGCTAAGATGTTAAATATTTCTATATCTCAAGAAGATAAGAAATTCCTAGATAACACTCTTTTACCTTTAATAAATGCTGGTGAAATTAAGGCTGACGAAGTAAAGAAGATAAAAGCCAAGGAAGTTGCTACTGGTTGTCCAGTATGTATAGAAAGCATTGAGTTTAGCCTAAATTATTATCACGTTGATTCAGACGTTTTACACATTATTAACCTGCTTACAGATAATATAAAGGTGAGAAATAAATGAAAAATTATAGTTCGTTACAAGTCATATTCCTTTTTTATATATTTAAATTTGTTTTAAGAATTATATATTAAGGTGAGAAAATGTCCTCAAATCAAAATCAAATAAAACTAGTCGTAGATCCTGTAACTAGAGTAGCAGGTCATTTAGGTTTAACAGCATCTGTTAATACCGATACAAGGCAAGTGATTAACGATGATGCCTATACTTACGTAACAATGTTCAGGGGTTTTGAAGTATTTCTAAGAGGAAGAGAACCACCAGACGCTGTTCATATAACGTCTAGAAGCTGTGGAGTGTGTGGAGCTGCCCATGCTAATGCATCGGTTAGAGCTAATGATATGGCTTTAGGCGCAGTTCCATATCCCCTAGGTCAATCATTAAGAAACATGGCTTATGCTATGACAGATATGATTTATGATCATTCAATAATACTTAACGTATTAGAGGGACCTGACTTCTCAGCTCAAGTTATACAACAATATTATCCAACATGGTGGGCTACAGCACAACAGACTAAGGCAGAATATACTGACATTCATGGGTTCTCCACTATAGCTGACATAATGACTGCGCTAAATCCATTCTCAGGATCCCTGTGGGTAAACGCTGTAAAAGCGCAGATCTTAGCTAGGGAAGCGGGAGTACTAATTTACGGTAGGCATTCTCATCCACCAATGCTAATACCTGGAGGTATCGGTACGGACCTTTCTGTAGGCGAATCGCTCTTTTCCGAGTATATGTATAGGTTAACTTCTTTAACTGCCTGGGTAAAAGTCATAATTTCTTCTTGGATGGACTTAGCTAATTTTCTCATAGAGAACTTCGATTATGAACTTCAAGGATTGACATATGAAAATCCAACATACATTTCTTCCTATGGATATGAAAGCCCTGTTCTTTACAGTGAATTAGGAGAAAGCGATAGTGAAATTTATGGAAATTATGATAATCTTTCACAGAACGCCAGTGAAGGACCTCAGTCAATCTTTAGACCCGCAATAGTAAGAAATGGTGAACTTTTAAGTAAGAGTTTCATAGACCTAAACGTCGGTCAACTAGAGTTTGTAAATTCATCATATTACCGCGATTGGGCCAAAATTACTTCCCCATTTTCTGAAACTGATCCCATTGGAAACAAGTTAGCTTGGGGTCTAACCGCAGAGGATGGGACTCCACTCTACATGTACCATCCTTGGAATAAAACAACCATACCTAACCCACAAGGACAAAACTTTATGGATAAGTATAGCTGGGATGCTGAACCTAGATTGGTTTGGAAAGATGGAACTATTTGGGCGTACGAAACTGGACCTTGGGCAAGACTTCATGCAGTAGCTCACTTCCATCCTAGTAGTCCAATAGTTAAAAACGGAAAAATACACATAACCCTACCTGCAATAAATAGTATACCTTCATGGTTACCTTCTGGGTCGATGCCGGAGTGGACTGTTGAATGGGATCCTCCAAACCATTCTACTACGCTATCTAGGATATTAGGGAGAGCCGTAGATATGGCAGCTGCTATATTTGCAGCGTGGGACAATTTGCAGTATGGTCTAGAGGTTTTCATGAAGAATCAGACAAGTCCTAAGACTTCAAGACCTTGGAAACAACCATCATTTTCCTTAGGAGTTGGGCAATATGAAGTTCCTAGAGGAACTAGTAGACATTGGATGGTTAATAAGAACTATTCCATAGCCAATTATCAGTATCAAGCCCCCACAACAGCTAATGTAAGTCCTAGGGATAACAATTGTCAAGGTAGTTGGTGTATCAATGGACAGGCAATAGGACCGTTTGAGATGTCAGTTATTAACACTAAGGTTATGGAAGAGGTTCCACCTAGTCAATGGGTAGGTTACGATTTCCTTAGAGCTATAAGGAGTTTTGATCCATGCCTAGTATGTGCTGCTCATTTCGAGATAAAAGGAAAAGTAAATAGAACGCTAGATCATGTAATTACGCCGGTGTGTAACTCTTGACATCATTAAGGATAAGAAAAAACGAGATACCAGAAGGATCAATGGTGGAGTACTTTTTCCCTGATGGAAAACCGTGGGAAAGGAAACCAGTTCTTTTGGTTAACTATAAAAATCAAATCTATGCTCTAGAAGCGTTATGTACACATGAAGGCTTTTCTTTAGAGGATGGGTTCATAACTGATGATGGTAAAATAGTTTGCATATGGCACGGTTCTATTTTTGACATAAAATCAGGAAAAGTTGTGGATGGACCTGCAAGAAGGAACTTGAAAATTTATAAGGTTGAACAAAAAGATGAGGAGGTAATGATTAGTGAGTGAACTAACAGCTTCTGGCTTTACTGGCGTTTTTACAGTTAGAATTTTCTCTGATCCTGATCTCTACGCTTTTGCTGGAAGACTGGCAGGTTTAGGCTATTCCGTAGCTCAAATCAGGATAAGTGGAACCAGCGGTTACATATACTTACCTCTAGAAGGTGGTTCTTTCGCAAAAAAGAACTTTGCTGAAATTTATTATCAGCCTAGGTCTTTTACAGTGGTCTCAGAAGATTTTGGAAACTTTCAATTGTCATCAGGGGAATTAGTTAGGGCAATAAAGGAAAGTGGAACTTCAGGTTTAGATTACGCTGAGTTAACAGTAAATTTCGAGAGAACAATTTCTCTTCCTAAGATATCCATGGATAGTTGGGACTTTAGAGGGATTATAATGAGTAGAAATAAGGTCAATTCTAAATCATATGAGCAAATATCAGTCTCAAGGATAAACGACGAACTTTCAAGGTATGCTATAACATTGTACTTAAGAGACGAATATGAGATAGTCGCTAATGTAATTTCTCAATTAAGGAGTAAAATGGATGAAAGTAGAGACCTCATGGAAAAATATATTCTCTGGCTTTTTAAACCAGAAAAAAATAATATACTAGGTGATTAAATGGACTTACCTAAAGAAATAGAGATACTTTTCAGAGAGAATTCCGAACTTGCAAAGAAATTGTCTGAGGAGATTTCGAAGTTAACTCCAAAAGTTATAGAGAAGACCGGACTAGAAAGGATTAAGATCATGAACTTTTGTGGTACCCATGAGTGGACTACAACGCATTATGGAATAAGGTCATTGATGCCTGAAGAAGTTGAGTTAATTGCAGGACCTGGATGTCCAGTTTGCGTAACTCCTTCAAGCGATATAAAGAATATGATAAAATTAGCTATGGATGGATATGTGGTATATACCTTTGGTGACGCTTATAAATTACCTACAGTTAGTCATTATAAGGAGGGTATAGGAAGTTTAGCCTCAGCAAAGGCGTCTGGCGCAGACGTTAGGATAGTTTATAGCTTCGTTGATGCTATAGAGGACGCAAAAACTCACGGAAAACCTTCAGTGTTCTTTGGCCTTGGATTTGAAACTACTGCTCCTAGTTACGCTGTGCTTTTCAAAAAAGAAGTGATTCCTAAAAACCTAATGTTTTACTCTTCATTAAAATTAACAGCTCCTGCTGCAATTTATGCCATAAAAATTCATAAAATGAGCAAAAGATCTCCTGTATCTGGAGTTATTGGCCCTGGTCATGTCTCAACTATAGTGGGCTCGAAGGGATGGGACTTTTTCCCGGAAGAATTTGGGATACCAGCTGTTGTTTCAGGATTTGAACCTGTTGATATATTAACTGCGGTGTTAACAATATTAAAAGATCTATACACAGGGAAGGCAAAGTTAACTGACTTGGAGTATAAACGCGTTGTCACTAGGGATGGTAATATATACGCACAAGATGCTGTGAGAGAAATTTTTAGAACTACTGACACTATCTGGAGAGGGATAGGAAATATACCTAACAGTGGACTAGATCTAAGAGATCCGTTCAAGGAATTTAACGCAAAACTTCAACTTAACATCAAGGAAAATCCTTGGGATTACGATCTTCCTCCTGGATGTAAATGTAACGAGGTTACCTTGGGTACTGCATATCCAACAGATTGTCCTTTATTCATGAAGGCCTGCACTCCATCAAGACCTTGGGGTCCATGCATGGTTTCATTGGAGGGATCATGCGCAGTATGGGCAAGATTTGGTTCGTCTCAAAGAGTATTAAATCTAATGAAAGAGGTGAGGGAATAATGTGTTGGGCTGTTCCAGCTAAAGTTATCTCTATAGAGTCAGACCTTATAGCTACTGTAGACCTTGGGGGGAATACAATCAAAAAAGTTGCTGTTGGCGTCGATAACGTTAGGTTAGGAGATTTTGTCATGGTTCATGCCGGAGTAATTATATCAAAGCTTAGTAAGGAGGAAGTAATAGAAAACATAAAGTTCATAGCTGAACAAATAAGAGAAGTATCAGAAATCACAGGAGAAGATCCTGAAAAGACAGTAAAAGAATACACAGATTCCATGTATAAACTTTTAGGACAACTAGATGAGAAAAATGGATAAAATAACAATAGCTCATGGAAATGGAGGAAAGGAAACTCAGCAGCTATTACAGAGATATCTCTTCTCTAAATTACCTGAGGAACTAAAGAGGACACCAGGTGGAGTAGGAATAGATTACCCTGACGATGGAGCATTAGTTAGTAACCTGGTTATCTCTACGGATTCTCACACGGTTAATCCTTACTTCTTCCCGGGCGGGAGTATTGGGAAACTAGCGGTTTCAGGGACTTTAAATGACGTGATAATGATGGGAGGAAGACCTACGGCGATCTTAGATTCGATAATAGTCTCCGAAGGATTTCCATTACCGAGTTTAGACAAAATTATTGATGATATGATCTCTGTTTTAAGGGAATATAAAATTCCATTAATCGGAGGAGACTTTAAGGTAATACCGAGCGATTCAATGAAAGGTATTGTAATAAATACAGTAGGATTAGGAATCTCAAAAAGACCTATTGTGGATAAGATTAGACCTGGAGACTCTATAATAGTCACGGGACCTATAGGAACACATGGTGCAGTAATAGCAGCGTTGCAATACGGAATAGGTACTTCCTTAGAAAGTGATGCAAAACCATTGATGAAACTCTTAGATTTGTTTGAAAAGTTTGATCAAGACATACATGCAGCTAGAGATCCTACGAGGGGAGGGTTAGCAGCCACGTTAAACGAGTGGGCTCAACTTTCAGGGGAAATGATAGTCGTAGAAGAAAAGAAAATTCCGGTTTTAGAGGAAGTAAAGTCAATTTCGTCTATGACTGGAATTGATCCTCTAAGCCTAGCAAGCGAAGGAGTAGGAGTAATAGCTTTACCCTCTGAAAAGGAAAATGAAGTTTTAGAGGAACTAAACAAATTAGGTTTTACTCCAGCAGTTATAGGCAGGGTATTAAATCCTAAGGACATCGAAAATAACAGCTTAGTAATTCTGAGGACTTTAGCTGGAGGAACAAGGATTTTAGAAATGCCTGTAGGAGATATTGTACCTAGAATTTGTTAGGTGATTAGATGAGTTCAATCATTGATGTAATTTTAGAGTTATTTACCATAAAAGACATAGTTAGGAAAGAAATACAAAAACCATTAAATGAAGAGATTCTGGATATAATCTATGATATAAATCCAAGTAAAAAAGAGGCAAACATAGACGAGATCTTGAAGTCATATAATGCGAAAGACATGTTAGAACTCGTTAACAAAATCAAGGATAGTATGGTGAAGAAATGAAGGTATTAATAGGCTTCATTCCATTTTTCGGTACTCCAGACGGGCAAGTTATAGAGAAGGTTTATGATATTTGGAAAGAAAAGGAAAAAGTAGTAGATCTAGAGACTGATCCTATAGATGCTGCAGAGATTGTAAAGAACTTTAAGCCAGAAAATGTTCTACTAGTTGGAAGCAGTAGGTATGTGCCAGAGGGGATAACTGAAAAGGAATTTGTATTAGAATCAAAAGATCCTTGGGAAATGCTCGAGCTTATTAGACCTGGTCTTGATGGTAGATATTATGTTGAGGATATAGCTTATGGAATTCTAATTTTTGCGGGCTACCCTGTTGTGCACGCGTTGTACTATAAGGGAAACTATTCAGATAATGCAATTGAGACTCTAAGTAGAAAAGTTGAGGAGAAAAGGAATTGGCTGTCAAGGTAATAGGTATAGGTAATAGATTATATGGAGATGATGCAATCGGATCTTTGGTAGCAGAATGTCTAAACTTTTACGATGCTGAAGCTAATGGATTTCAGGCATTGTCGTTTATTAAGAAGGAGGATATTATCTTCTTTATTGACGCCATGTTGATGGATGAGGATTACGGTTTATTCAAAATAGACGTTAATAAGGAATACGAAGTTGATATTTCTGATCCTCATAGACTATCTCCAGTTCAAGTCATATTTCTAGCAAAAAGATCTGGAGAACTTCCTAGCGAAGCTTATATTCTCGCTATTAAACCAGAGAGAGTAGACTGGCCAGGGCTCTCAGAGAGGGTCATACAAAGAGCTGAGGGTCTATTTACAAAATATAGAGAGTTTTTAAGTAAATACGGAATAGAAGTTAATCCTAAACAACTTAAGTCTTGTCTAAAAAGTAAGGAGAAGATAACGTGGACTTAGTCTAAGTTTTTTAACCAATAGTCTTAAAGTAACATGTATGGACTATTGTACAGCATTTAAGGAAGTACTAAAAAACAATATCGTGTGGATCGAGGCGCAATCCTGCTCTGGGGAGACGGTTATGATGTTAAAGGAGGGTTGTGAGGGTATTGATGAGCTTTTCTTTCATTCTTCTCCAGTGAAGTTTATTTCGATTGCTACAGAAGAAAAGGCTGGTAAGGAAATGTTAGATGATATACTTTCTCAAGATCATTACTTGCTTGTAGTAGAAGGAGCGATACCTAAGGAGGATAAGATATGCAATTTTGCAGGAATGACGTGTAGGGAAATTTTAGAAAAACTTTCAAAGAAAGCTATTAGCATAGTTGCTGTAGGTTCTTGTGCTGTTAATGGAGGAGTTATTAGAGAGTTAGGAGACCTTGGTGTAAAGGAATTCGTAAATGACAAGAAAATATACGAGGTACCAGGCTGTCCAGCATCAGATAAAATGATGATCGCCATGTTATATTCTGCACTTAAGGAGAGCGAAAAGTAATGAAAGATATATCTCTAGATCCTATAAGCAGGATTGAGGGGCATCTAGGAGTTAAGGTAAAGTACGATCACGGAGAATACGTTGATGCTAGAGTAGAAGTTACAATGTTTAGGGGATTTGAAAACCTGCTTCTTGGAAAAGAACCTCAAACAGCAATAAACTTAGCTGGGAAAATATGTGGAGTGTGTGGGGCTACTCATACCTTGGTGGCAACTGAGGCAATGGAAATGGCTTCTGGGGTTTATCCAAGCGAAAAGGTAATAGCTTTTAGAAATATAGCATACTCGTTAGCTGATGTAATGTATAATAACCTAGTTGTTTCCTTCCTTTTTCAAGGAATAGACTACTCAACAGAAATATTGAAAGAGAAATCTCCAAAGGATTACGAAAGAGGAAAAGACACATCTTGTCAATTCAAGGATATTCATGGATATAACAAGATATCTGACATAATGGATAACCTCTATTTCGGAAAGGAGATATACAAGGAAGCTTTTAAGTTGCAGACGAACTTAAGAGACTTAGCTACGCTAATATGGCTTAGATATCCACAGCCTCTGAGCTTAAGACCAGGTACATTAAGTATCAGGGATGAGTCAGCCCCACAAAAGATTAAAGAATTCCTTAAAGGAGATAAGATTATACAAAAGTTGCTTTACATAATGGCAGATCTTAGAGATTTCTATACAGGTTTCTACAAGGATATTGAGGAAGACTTTGTAAGTTACGGATTACTGGAGAGCTCTGATTATAACGCTGACTATGAGAATATGGATGACTGGGGCAAAAAGAGGCTTTTTCCTCCGGCCATCATAAGAGGAAGGGAAATTGTTGAAGACAGACTATCTAAGATTCTATTAGGTATCAGGGTCGACGTAGAAGGAAGACCTTATGAGAATTGGAAACAGGAATATACTCAAGACGAATTAGGAAATGAACTAGATGAGAAACATCCGTGGAATAAGGAGACTAAACTTGGAAACTTGTTAAATACTAATTTTATCCCAACTATTAAGCAGTACTACAACGGTCAAGTGTTTATGCCATCTACAGGAGATTTGGCTAGACTTTACACGATGAGACTACTGAAAGGAAAAGTAAAGGCATTAGGATATGAATGGGAACCTAGAGGAAATAACGTGATTGAAAGAACTTTTGCCCGAGTATTCACTATAGCCTTTCTTAAGGAGTTTTTAGAGGGAGTCGAGATTCCTCAAGGTAATACTGAAGTAATAAGAGGGCAAAGGAACTATAAGTTAGCTGTTGGAGCCCAAGACGCTCCTAGAGGGAGTAACGGTCACTGGGTAATAGTTGATGGAAATAAAGTAAAGAAGTATCAAATAGTAACTCCAAGCGAGAGGAACTTTAGTCCTATGGGAGGACCAGTTGAAAGGTCTATAATACATCAAAGAGTAGATGATGAAAGAGGAATAGAACTACATCCATTGAGGATAGTGAGGAGTTTTGATCCTTGCTCTGCCTGTTCTGTCCATTTAGAGTATAAGGACAAAAGAGTCATGATTCCGGTATAATCTATTTTTAAATTTAAAATTCATGAATATTCGATAATAAAGAAAAAATCGGCTTTTGTAAAGGACTGAATCCATTAAAGGATACAAAACGAATTCATAGCAAACGCTTTTTAAGGAATAGAATGAGAGAAAACTGATGGAAATCCAAGATCTCATATATCAACTATCCAGTAGGGATAAAAATGTAAAACATGAGGCATGGCTTGAAACAGAGAAGATAATTAATTCTGGTAACTTACAACTACTTCTTAATCTATTGTGCTTTACTGATCATGGAACCAGATATAGAGCTTGGAACTTATTACCGAAGTTCCTTGATAGAATAAAAGCTAATGAAGTAAGGGAAAGACTTCCATGTCTCCTAGAAATGTTAAAAGATGAAGATATAAATGTTAGGAGGCTTACGTGGTATAACGTTTTACCTCAAATTTTCCAATTTTTAGATAAGGAGGAACTTAAAAGGATTAGAAAGTATTGCGAGGAAGTAGCATCGGATGATTGGAAGGAACTTTTAGATGAAACATGTAGAGAAATTGAATTATAATATTTTAAAATTTTTATTTTCTACAAAGCGATTTCCTAATTAGTTCTAAGGAGTCTTTTATTTGGAAAACTTTCAAATAGCATAGTCCTGGTATGAGTATGTCGAAAATACGGAAATTAACTTTAATCTTTAAAGTAAACTATGGCGTTGATAGCAATTTCACTTAAATCGACATTTTTATTGTATATCATGCTTTTCCCCTTCTAAAACGCTTGTATATTAAAAAGAACAATTATTAATTTGTTACAGATATGAATTTGTAGACACAAATTGGGAAAAGGTGTAAACACTCCATAAAAACGTGTAGGTTTCCTCACAATCTAATGTTTTTGATAAGGCCTTCAAAGGCGTAGTAGGAGTTTCACTAATGGATAATGATCTTTGTTCAGAACGCGATAAAGTCCAAGAGTTTTATGACAATGACAATAAGTGTCCGTAAGACTCGAACCTTAATTCAGTTAAACGATCATTTGTTTTGCTATGCAGCAGAACTTAAAATTTGAAATAGCTTAGAGAAAATATATAAACTTTAGATTAAGACGACTTATTCATGCTCTATGAGATAGCGTTTTTTATTCATATAATTGGTCTTATAGGTTGGGGCGGAATAACAACAGGAGCTTATTATCTTTTGACCTTAACAAGGCCAAAGGATCTGACGTTCTTATCCGCTTATAGGAAATTAGTTTACTTAGAGATCTTCTCATTAATATCTATGACTATTTCGGGTTTATACATGTGGAAAGTAATTGGATGTCCCTCTTGGACTTATTATGCATTTTTTGTATCCCCTATTCTTGGCGCAGGAGAATATATACATTGGAGATTAACCTACGTGGAAGAAATTGAAAGTTTCTTTTCTAAAATGAGATATTTATCAATCTTCTATACTATTATTGCATTTTTTCTAATTTACGATATGGTTTTTAAGCCAACTATCTAGCGAAATATGCTAACTTTAATTAAATCTATGAATCTAATTATAGGGTGTTTAAGAAAGCAAATAGTCCCATTGCCTCAAGTATAATTATATATTAATACTGTTCACTTAAAACATAAATTCAAATATCTCGGAATTTATCTATAGATATAGTAAACATTAAAAATCTAATAAAAGGTCATCGGATTAAAAGGTTATAAAAGAATTTTATTATTCTAAAAAGGCAAAAATTCCTATAAATCCTATAGAAAAAATTAATACTATTAAATCTCTCCAATGGAAGCCAATAACTTTCAAGCTTGTCCTGGATGAGAATGCCCTAAAACCTTTCAAATCTAAAGCCATAGCCATATTTTTTGATGACTTAGCCATATGGACGAAAGTAGGAATTAATGAAAGGAAAAAGGCATAAATATAAATTAATGGATACAGAAATTGTGGTTTTCCAAAACCTAGACCTCTAAATATCTGAAGTTTGATTGCATTATCAAGTTCTCTAAAGGTTTGTGGAATTACCTTTAAAAACACGGAAAATATTAAGGTCAGCCATAGTGGAACCTTTACTTCAGAAAAAGACCTAAATAGGTCAGAGACAGAAGTGGTTGATATAAAAGTTATTCCAGCAAGTGAAATAGCGATAATAGGATTCTCAATTGACATAATGGTAGCCTTGATTAAACTTCCGGACGTTACAAATTGAGAATATCTCATTAAATGAGAAAACCAGGAAGGCCATACCCATAGAACTAATCCTGTGGAATGAATGGAATTTAGCCAATTCCACAAATACGCTAAAAAGACTGCTACGGCATATATCCCTGAATATCTTACTCTTTCCTTCCCATTAGGCGTAAATAGTAATATCGTCATTAGTACCGATAGTATAGCTATAGAAAGGAAAAGTCCTGCTTTAAGCTCATATGCTCTCAATAATACGAGAAATATTGATATCTCAAAGAAAATCTTTACTAAGGGATTAATCTGATGAAAGGAAGATTTTCCCTTCTTGTATTCCATAGCAGTAGCGATACCATCTAATCCTACTACCTTGGTTAGTAAGTAAACTACAAGAAATATAGTAATAATGAAGAAAATTAAAGGAATGTAGTCTAATAATGCTGTCATTATCTAAATTTTATGTAAAGGGTAATAAATCTTAAAGGAAAACAAAGAGATCTTCAGATAATATTAGCTGATCTTCTCTACTCTAGAGGTAAGGATTTAAGTATTAACAATGGGAAACATGATCCTATCTTAACAGAGATTAAAGAGAGAAAACTTATCAAAACGTCAAAGACCAGATATCTGCACTTAAAAAACAATCATGTATTCCTTATTTGTTCAGCTTTTGTCCTTCTCATGGACGGTACATAAAATAAAAGAGTTCTGTTCTAATCTCTCTATTCTTCTAAGGATCTTTTAGATTTGTCCTACAACTCATATGTATTAAAATATTTAGAAGATTAAAGATGACGTTAAATAGATCAAAGGAGGGATATCGCCATTTTCCTAACCTTAAAATCTGACCTTTGTAGAGTTAAGCAGTTTTGTTCTTCATGAATATGACTTGATGTACATCAAAGATATCATTCAGTAATCTCATATTTAATGAAATTACTCCAGAAAACTGTAATGGAAAAACAAGTTCTGTTTTTCGTCGTATACATAGTAGTTTGAGTAGTTTCGATAAACATTTGTATTATTGTAGAAACTGTAGATTATTATTTCTTTATTTCAATCTGTTTTTATTTTGTAAATTGAATAACCATTGAATAGGATACTATTGAGATAACCCAGAACAAGGCCATAAAAAAGGAATAGTAATTATTAGAAAACCCTGTATACATGAAGAACAAACCATTTATTCCTGCAATTATTATGGAAATAAGGCCTATAATGCTAAACAACCTACCTCTCTCTGGTATAAACATCAATAACGCTATCCCTAAAATACCAAGGATTACCCCTAGCGCTATATGTAACATTAACATTCCCATACTACCTGATGCCATGAAATTCATCATTGATGAAAAATTGAACTGAGGAAATGCTGCGAATAAATTAAGCCACATCCCAACTATAAACTCTATTATTAGGATAATGAGTATTGCAAATACAATTTTTCTTGAATAAATACTTTCCATAGTCTTTAATCAGAATACATATAATAAAGCTTTATCTCTATGAAGGTCGGGGAGTGGAAGACCGAGGGTAGAGAGGGATAGTCTACGTTATTTTCTATAAAAGGAGATAGACAGATAAAATATAAAAAGAGATCAGAAGTAAACCCACCATATCCATCGCATATATCAAACCTCATTTAATTTATAGTTATAAAAAGGATACTCTTACTTTCGTAGAAGACCTTTATCCGCAAAAGTTGTGATGCCTACTTTCATGACTCTTAGATTCCCTCAATGTTTAATTATATGCTTAGTGTTAATCATCTAGGATTCTGGAGTCTCTCCCTTCCTTGGCAAAAGGCAATTGTTAATTATGAAGCAGTAAGATCAACAGAAAGGTCAGGATAATTCCGTCTTGAGATATAGCATACTACCCTCTTTATCGGCTTTCGGTACTCTTTATAGTAAACAGAGTAGACACAAGTTGTATTATGACGTGATGAATATAATGGGAGTATAGTAACCAAAAATTTATGTTCTCCATGTAATCAAAATTGTTCTCTCTTGTCCTAATGAGCAGAACAGGCTTGAACTCACAATGGTACAACTTATGTTTATGTAGAGAACTGTTACTTTTCCCGCTTCTCGTAAAGATCTTCAACTTAGTTGAGTTCATTATTATGAACAAATATTGCTAAAATAAAAATAAAATTTTTCAATTAATCTCTTCTTCCTTAAAATCAATAATTTAATGCATTTCATTTAATTAGAGTCTTCAAACATGAAAGTTTTCAAATGTATAACCTCCTAATAGTAAAGGTTAAGAATAGTTTTCAAAGAATGTTGTTCTTTACTAATTTATTTTTAATGTATATATAACACAAATTTTTATATTTCTTCCTTTTCAAAAAAAGTAATGTCATGGAAATCTAATGGAGAATGGAATAATGTAACTACTTTAGCCTTTATATCTTTTTGTATAGGTATGTTTTTGGAATCTTTTATTTTTGGTCTAGAATCAATAGCAACGAGTTGGTATGTGGTGCCAAAAATCCTTACTAGTGTACTACTTGCATGGGCTCCTCTCTGGCTAATTGTTGGAATCGGCTTTGCAGGACCTCTTTCCGACAGAATAGGAAGGAGACCAACTTTTTGGATAACAATGTCTCTTTATTTTATAGGAGGTATTGGACTAATTTTTTCCTTCAATTATTTTTTAGTCCTCATTTTTACTGCTCTTATGTTGTTTAGCGCTGGTGGAGAGATGAATACAATTATGGTAGCAACGCATGAAATAATGCCTCAAGCGTATAGAAGTAGAGCTATGTTTTTCGAGATAAATTTCATAAACGTTGGTGGTGTAGCTTTAGGAGGGTTAGAACTATTAACTCAATTTTCCTCAATATTAATTCAAAGGCTCGTCCTAGGTTTGGTTATATTGTTTGCTGTTTTAGTCTTAATTTTTACTAGGCTTAGGCTACCTGAGTCAGAAAGATGGATAAGGGCTAAGAATAGAGTAGAGGATGTAAAGGAAAAATTAAATAAGGACACGTTATTTAAACTTTTTGTTACAACAGCAATAGCCTTTTCTAACGCAGCAGGCTTTGGGCTAATCGTTTACGTCTTAGGACCATACTTTTTCTCAAGTTTAACGGGGGAAATAATATTTGTAGCAGATTTAAGTGAATTTTTTGTTGGTCTTTTCATATCATTCTTTGCTGACAAGCTAAGTAGGAAGTCTCTACTTGTCTGGTCAAACGCTGGCATTGTGGTATTTACTCTCATTACATACTTCTTAATTCCAGAATGGGAATCGTTTTTGCCTTTATTTTGGGCTCTCCTTGTTACCATAAATGCTTTTACTGCTATACAATACTTAACTGAAGATACATTTAAAGGAGAGGTATGGTCAACGATAAGGAGAGGAACTTATACGGCAATAGCTAGAGTAGTATCTATAGGTCTCTATATTCCGACGATATTCTTAACGGCTTCACTCAGCTTATCGAATTACGTGCTGTTTAACGTAGGTATATGGGGTATTGGATTAGTAGCGGCGATTTTATGGTATATATATGGGTTTGAAACAAGTAAGTTTACTTCGATAGATGATATAGAGAAGAAAAAACCTAAATTAACCTCTTAATTTGGGTAAGAGATCTATAAATATCTTATTAACAAAAGCAAATGAGTATCTTTTTAAATCAATGATCTAAATAGAAATAGATTGTAGTTTTTTCTGAAAACTACTTGATATTTGAGTAATATTTTCCCTCAGTTCTCTAGTTAGTTCTAATAATTATATAGAGTGGGTCTCTACATTATTTTTAATAAAAGTTTTCACTCACTATAGCGCTATTTATTTTAATGTAGTTCAAGGGTGTAACCAAAACTTAACTATGATGAATTGCCCATAAGGTGTATAAACAAGTTTTTGACATCCTCTTTATGTCAATAGGAGAGTAATCGTAGCTGATTCAATGAAGTGACGTGGCACTCAATTAACAATTAACTTATGTTGACTTCACTGCAATTCCTAGACTAATGGAATTAAGGAATTTTCATAAAGAAAACTTCGCTGTAATGATAGAGGGGAGATTCAGGAAGATGAAGGAGAAAGTCCAAGTCAAAAAGTCGAGGTGGTTCAACATTCAAGTTTCCTTAAGAGATCAAGTTTTAATTTTATTGTAATTTTTCTGAATTATTAGCCAAAACTCTTTTAAGAGTTAAAACATAATATACAGTTATGTCAATGAATTCATATATAGATTTTCTAACTAAAGACAAGAAAAGTGATGAGAAGAGAAACGATCTAACAGAGATAGATCTTATAGCAGAAATTATTAGAAATGTTGAAGATAAATCTGAATCTGTTTTATCCTAGTCTGTCCCAAAATGTGAACTATCCTGACTTCTCAAGTAGATCTTCTTACTATGTTGTCAATATATCGAAAATCTAGTTGGAGCTTTATCTAGGTTCAGCTCTTCCATAAGCTAATGGGCTGAAGTCAGTAGGGTCATAGATCCTTTCAG
>NZ_JFZT01000067.1 GCF_000632495.1 Candidatus Acidianus copahuensis
CCCTTTCTCTTATTTATTTTTATCTGTTTTAGCCAACCCATCATGCGACCAAATTTGTTGTAAAGATCTAACGTCGTTTCAGTCGCAAGGACTTTTAATTAAATTGAAAACCTCTTTACGTTTATAAATGTTAACCCCCCTCTTTGTAATACGCACTAGTCGCATTGAGACTCGCATTTTTACGTTTATTATCTCATAGAAAAAATTGGAAATTTACGCTTCTAATCTAGAACCATCCCTTATCATAAATAGAAAAGGGATCGACAAAACTTTTTAGTCAGATTAACTGATCTAACTAACACTTTTAATTTTCCCTTCTTCAAAAGCTTATAACCCCTATATTAACCATAGCAATTTACGATACGATCCACGTTCATAATACCGAAAAGTGTTTAACGCACTTACTTTTCTCCCTACTTTTCCTGCTTACTTCCATTTATTGTGTCTAAAGCAAGATAAAATTATAGACAGCAGTCTATAAAAAGTTAAATAATAGTCTAAAAATGTTATTTATAATATCTAGAATAAAAAATTTTAAATTATATTATATCACGGAATAGTTATAGGAAATCTAGAAATCTCAAATTCTCTATATAATTAGATTAATCCAAAGAACATAATCTAAACATATTTAAGAGTATTATAATTTTTGTAAAAATTTGGATTTTAAAAAATCTAATTAATCTTTTATGTTAAAATTTTTACTTCGGAAAAATAACCCTGTTTACTTACATATACAAGACATTAGTAAGCAGCTATTACTACTATTGGACCCAGAGGTATAGGAATACATATTTACTAAAATTAGTGTAAATTTTCATAAGTGAAGTTGCTATATACATATACTAGCTTCAAGAATGATCTATTATAGTCCATTTGTTCGATTTAGGGGAAGGACCAAGAATTCCATTCTTAAGAAGGATTAGCAAATGCAAAGTTCTAAAGTCAAGGAGTAGATATTATGAACGTGATGATTTCAACCAAGGCAAGAATTCTCTCCAAGCACAGAAAGATGGATACGCGATGCCTCCAGGTTCATAAGTGAAAAAGTGAATAACAAACCTCTTACACAGAAAAGTTATACCAGGGAGTAAGCGTTAAAGGAAGCGAATTTCCAAACAAGAAAAGGGGGAAAGTATCAAGTTGAAGGGAGGATAGGAAAATCGAAACGCTCAGTATATACGAAAATAAGAGATGTTATATCTAGGTAATCCAATTTTGGTTGAGAACTAGAACCCTCGAGATACATTGATATGCACTTCTCCTGCCTGTAGGACTATCAGCAACAAGAACTTATTCCTTAACTAAAGAGGATCTTTTTTATAAGGTTGAACAAAAGGGATATTTCACCTTAGTTATTGGCGAGAAAGAGAGCTGGCGTGATTATAGTATCAAGAAATCTTCACCATCATGTTTTCAATTCTCAAAGTTAGGTTATGAGGCTGATATTGGGGTTTGGGTTTTACTGACATTTATTGCCCGTAAAGCCCTTGAGCTTCACCACGTTCTGAACAAAGCATATCATCACGATCCGCCCCCTTCGCGGGATAACCCCACCCACACCACCGAAGACCGGGTTGTGGGGAAACCCGCACATGCTTAGTTCCTCCTTCTCCCTTTTATAGTCCCTTCTTCGGGTCTACACACCCACATTTGGGACATGATAATATTGCTTTTTAGAATATATATAAGTATTTTGGTTTGAAGTGAAAATCATGAAATATATATAAATGTCACGATCTAAGCTAAACTGCTGATATTGGCGTTAATGCTTTTGAGAAGGTAAGGAAAACGGAAGTAATGTGATGTGGAATAAATGGATCTTTGAGCGGTAAACTATGACAGGAGTTATCTTGATTGACGTCCTCAACACCCTAAAGTGTCCCCTTTAAGGGAGGTTCATCGGTTCCACCACTCTAGGGTCCCACCGATCCCTCACAGTGGTGGCTCTGGTGGGCACCAAAAATCCCCCTACGGAGTAAGTTCAAACGAGCAACTGAGTCTCTATCCGCTTGAAAACCACATCTCTTACACTTAAAGAGCCTATGACTAACCTTATCTCAAAATAAACTACACTAAGACGCATGGAAAGGACACGGTTATTCTAGAGGACCTAAACGGGTTGAACGAAAGGCAACCTGAGTTGAAGAAGTCTTGGAGGGAGGGGTTCCAGTACATGGCTTACCGTACTCTTCAGTTTTGGATCTCTTGGCTTTAAAGCAAGGTGTAGCTATTATCAAGGTTCCTGCATTTTACGCTTCAATCCCTTGTCCTTACGATAGCGGGAAAATGGTTAAGGTAAAAATAAATTATACAACCGATTACTCAAAACTTTCTGACGTTGATATAGCATTTATTACCGTTTCAACTCCCACAGTAAACGGAAAGATCCTTCTAGATCATGTTTTCTCAGCAGTCTCATCTCTATCTAATGTTCTCAGAAGAGATGCAATTATTGTAATGAAAAGTACGGTTATTCCTGATACTTCGAGAAAAGCTAAGGAACTATCAGGTATGGAAGTAGTTGTGAACCCTGAGTTCCTCAGAGAGGGGTATGCAATAGAGGACACGCTTCATCCTGATAGAATAGTAATAGGCGGTGACAAATCTGCAGGAGATCTGGTGGAAGAAGTATGGAGATTTACTAACTCGCCAATAATTAGAACTTCCTTGGAGGAAGCTGAACTCATTAAATACGCCTCCAACTCCTTTCTTGCAGTAAAGATCTCTTTTGCAAATGAGATAGCTAACCTCTGTGAGAGAATTCCTAACTGTGACGTTAATGTAGTAACTCAGGCTATGGGTATAGATAAGAGGATATCGCCGTATTTTCTAAAAGCGGGATTAGGATATGGAGGTTCTTGTTTTCCTAAGGATACACTCGCAATTTTAGGATTTTCCTCTGAATTGGGAGAAAAACTTAGGATAGTTGAGGCCGCAGTTGAGGTAAATAATGAAAGGCCTTTGAGGGCGATAAGCGCTATGAAAGAGTTAATGGGTGAGATCAAGGGGAAAAGAATATGCATATTAGGTCTATCCTTTAAACCTGGTACAGATGATACAAGGGAAAGCGTTGCATTAAAAATTCTAAACCTTTTAGAGAAGGAAGGAGCTGAGGTTATTGCTTACGATCCTAAGGCAAAAGTGGAAGGCATTAAGATCGCAAGAAATAGTGAAGAGTGCATAATGAGCTCAGAGGGAGTAATAATAGCTACGGAATGGAGTGAATTTTCAGGGATAGAGCCAATTCTAAAAGGTAAATATGTATTCGACGGAAGAAGAGTTTTAGATCTCAAGAAGCTTGACAACGCAATAATGGTTGGGGTTTCAAGATGCAAGGGGTAATAACAGCAGCAGGTCTTGGTACTAGAATGTTACCTGTAACAAAGGTGATTCCAAAGGAAATGTTACCCGTTCTTTTTAAGGGTGAATTTAAGCCTATTATTCACATAGTATTTGAGCAACTATATACCTTAGGAATTAGGGACTTTATCATCGTAGTAGGAAGAGGAAAGAGAACAATAGAAGATTATTTTACTCCAGATTATAACTTTGTTCAATACCTAGAGTCAGTTGGAAAAGTGAAACAAGCCCAAGACTTAATGGGTTTGTATAAAAAAGTGGAGGAAAGTTCTATAGCTTTCGTTAATCAACCCGAACCTAAGGGTTTTGGAGACGCTGTCCTAAGATCTAAACCGTTTGTACATGAGGATTTTATGGTAGTTGCCCCAGATACACTTCTGTTGAGTATTCCTAAAATGCCAATAAATTCAATTACTGTGACTAAGGTTGACGATCCAAGAATTTATGGTGTAGTAACGTTAGAGGAAGGGGACATGATAAAGGATATAGAGGAAAAACCAAATGTGCCTAAATCAAATATTGCAGTTATGCCATATTATCACTTTGATCTAGAAATATTTAACGCGTTAGAGTCAATTTTTCCCGTTCATGGAGAATTGCAGTTAACTGAAGGAATAAGGGAGTTGTTAAGAAGAGGAAAGAAATTTAAGGCTATATTTGTTGAAGGTTCTTACGATATGGGCGATTTACAAAAATATATAGTTTCGCTAAAGGAATTTCTATCGTGGAACGGTGCAGATTGATGAGATTCATGACAAGAGGAGAACAAAAATGAAAAAGACTTTACCACTTCTTTTATTAGCTATTTTAGTTCTAATTCCGGCATTATCTCATTCAAGTAATGTAACTGTGGCTAACAGCAATTTTGGGACGATCTTTATATCCCCCACATCGTCTGTTTATTCCTCCACCTATGATAACGTCAATGGTTTCCTCTATGCAGTTAATGGCTATCAAGTACAAGTAATAAATGGAACAAACATAATAGGAAATATAACTTTGAATTGCGGGAGTATATTCGCTAAAGCCGACGATGTGAATGGCTTGGTTTACGTTGTTGTTACAACTGGAATTGATAATTATGGAATTATAGTAATTCAAGGGGAAAAGGTGATTTCAATGTTCAATACTTTAGGTACAATAGAGAAATATAATTGGATTCTTGCAGTTAATCAAGAAAACGGATTTGCATACTTCTACACTTCTAATACTACTGGAAAATTCCTTTTCATATTTAATGGCGATTTCCCCATATATTCGATCAAGTTTAACGTTTCAGGAACACCATTGGGAATTCTTCCATACAATTCTTCAAAAATCCCGTTTGTCCTTTTTTCAAATTATTCCCAAGGGGAGTATACGTACTTTCTTTTCAATCCTTCCAGTAATTTAACAGAGGTAGTTACAACCTCCAACGAAACAGGGACTGCTGATACTTTTCAAATTCCGTACTCTACTGTTCAACCAATAAAGGTAAATGGTTCATGGTATCTTTTAAGCGTTGAAAATGACGGAAATTTCTCTCTCTTTAACACTGGAATTTCTTCCGCGCAATATCTTACTGGAGCCTACGATCCTTTCGGTAATTTTACCTTACTTGGTTCTTCATACGGTGAAATAACGATACTAAAGAATAATTCTATAATTGACACTCTGCTACTTCCACAAAACAGAGGTAATCCAATCTATTCAATGTCGATCAATCTTAATGATAACCTAATTTATTTTCCTGAAGGAGAGTGTATCTATTATAGCCATGTTCCAGTTTTGGTAAAAGTAACTTCTTCCTATCCAGTAGTTTTCTCTAATTCATCTCTCCTAATCAGTGAGGGATATTATGGAAATTCAACGTTAGTGGTTTTCCCAGGATACTATTATATTTCTCCAATTATAGAATATCAGCCTACAGAGAAAATCTCACTATTAGCATGGGATATTAATGGAATCGAAAACATAACCTCTAATTATATACAAATAGAAGGAAACACTACTATAGTAGGTCTCTTCCAAAAACTATATAAGATAATGATTTACGATAACCTGTCTTTTTCCGAGAGTTTTGTAGAAAGAGGTTTAATAAACTTATACGCTCAAAGTAATATCACTATAGGAAATGTTTCATATATTTTCGAGAACTGGTCAGCATCTGGTAACGCTTCTATACTTGATGCCAGTTCCTCGTCTACAAAGGCTTTCATTTATGGTCCCTCCTCTATCATAGCTAATTACGTTCCTTACGATAAGGTATTAGTTTACGATAACTTAACTTATGAAACGCTTTTCGTCCCCAATAATAGCGTAATAGACGTGATTTCGAAGTCTGAGGTAAATGCGAGTCAAGTTATAAATTATTTCCATAACTGGACTGTTACTGGAGGGATCGATGTAGTGAAGGTAAACTCCACAGAGATTAGCGTGAAAGTTCTTGGTCCCTCCTCTATCATAGCTAATTACGTTCCTTACGATAAGGTATTAGTTTACGATAACTTAACTTATGAAACGCTTTTCGTCCCCAATAATAGCGTAATTGACATCGCTGAGGTTAACTCTACATCGATTAATGCTCTTTATGTATTTAAGGATTGGTCAATCATTGGTAACATTAGATTGCTAAACACTACTAATTCATACTCATATTTCTTAATACAAGGTCCTGGATATATAGATTCTACATATGTTACCTATTATAAAGTAATAATTAATGTTCAAGGTAATAATACAGTAAAGTTCTTAAAATCAGGGGAATACGTTATCTCGGCACCTTCTCTGGGTTTCAAGGAATGGAACTTTTCTGGAGATGTGAGAGTCGAAAATCCTAGCGTTTATCTAACCGTTTTACAGGTTAAAGGTGCAGGACGTGTTATGGCAGAATACCTTAATATAAGCACGCAGACTACAAGGCTACCTAATATCCCTTCGTCCTCCTATGAACCTTATATCTTTGTTATCATTGCATTAATAATTCTTATACTAGGAATATTATTTTACATTATAAGAAGAAAATCCAATTGAGTGTTACACTAAAGTGTTCAAAAAATTTTTCTAGATTTTATAATTATTCTGAGTTTTGTAAATATAATAAAGTAACAGCCTAATTATTTCTTTTTAAGTTGGTAAATAATTAACCACGTGACTACAGTACTTACCATAGTTCATAACAACCATGTCTTTACACAAACTAATGGCTAACGAATTCGGATCCTTAAATAATATCGTAAAGTACACATAATTCAACAATAAGTGGAAGTTGTATCTTAATTCTTGTAAAGTATATTGCGTTAAATTCATTTATCTCTTAGTTGTTTAAGGAAGGAGATCAATCATAGAGTAGGGTAGATTACCTCCCCATAGAAATGTTAAAAGACCTTTTTAACGTCATAATTTGTATCCATTATAGTATTCAAGTTTTAATCTTGAGAAATCGATTCAGTAGTAATGGGGTTTAAAGCGTGGTTAGGTTGGCGAAATACATAAAACGCTACGATGGGCATCAATCTACTTTTATGAAAGAGACGAAAGGTCTAAATAAGACGAGCTAAGACAACTAGACCTCAATCTAAAGATAGAGAGCACTATCAATTTATTCTAAGTAGTACAATTATTAGGACTATTCTTAATATATCAAAAAGATTTCTAGAAAAACAAACAATTCCAAAAGACTCAGGATAAGTATCACTCCCTCAATTCCTACAAAGTGATTAAAAGACAAAAGTTCAAATCCTTCACCTCTCTCAGTCAAGGTATTTCAAAGTTAGAGTTTAGAAAGAATTTTCAATCAACTAAGTAAACCTGGTTATTCTGAAGTTAACAAAGACTGAGAGGATCTTCGCTACATTGTTGAGGGAGATTCCCTCATGGTAGTCTTTCACTCCAGCTCTCTCTCCGGAATTGATAAACACCGTAATACTCAAATCCTCAAATCTCCCCCTTGTATCATAAAAAGTTCAGCAATAAGGAACCCTAGGGACTCCTTACTCCAACAACGGTCTTGCGTTTACTTCAATCGGTAATCCGCTTAACAAAGGATCTAAAAAGTTGACTTTACAGTTAGGAGGTATCTAAAATAAAAGTAGATCGCTTGACAATATTTTACTTTCATCAATTGTTATTTATGTTTCCCTCCAGTTATACTTATGAAGTTTTGTCCAAAGTGCGGTTCTGCTATGATTCCAAGACGTGAATATTCGGTATGCATGAAATGTGGACATAAGGAAAAAGGTTCTGAAACCACGAGGATCTCTACTCAGGTTAAGGTTCATCGCGAAAGCATGATAGTCGCCGACGGTAAGAGAATTCAAGGAAGCGTCTCCCTAGCGCTATGTCCTAGATGCGGGAACGCAGTCTCTTCTTTAATAAACAGAAAAAAATCGATTTATAAATGTAGGGCCTGTGGTTACATCTTTACAATTAAAACTTAGTAAATAATTTTTCATGAACATATATATTATCTCATTCCAATTTATTGAGTATTTTCATGCTATAAAAACTCGTGAAACTAGTCTGTTCGCTTTCAACTTTTTATATTAGAAGATATATCTAATTAAATGGCCTACAAGTCAGTCCTCTTTGCCTCAATTCTAATATTTACTTTCACTTTCTCGATGAGGGCAAGTAACAACATGATAATCACCACAGTCCCCCTCATTGCAAGATATTACTTCCACTTTTCAGACTTAGAAATTGGCGTTGTCTCCTCCCTTGTTACGCTGATCTCATTCTTCTCCTCTGCTTTCATAAACGCTAGACTACCTTCAGTATTGAGGAGAAAAGTTTTCATTGCCAGCTCAATAATCTACGCTGTTCTTTTTCCCTTTTTCTACTTTTCTAATCCTATATTACTTTGGTTTCTTGCATCTTTAGTAGGTTTTACTCTAGGCATTGTAGGCCCTAACATAATGACTTCCGCTGGACTTTTCGAGGATGGAAAGGTTAGGGAGAGAATGCTATCCCTCTACACTGTAGCCCTAAGTACATCGCTGATAGTCGGCCCGTTTATAGAATCCATAGTGCTAACTAGGTTTACCCTCTTCCAAGCTTTCCTTTTCTTTACATCCTTTGCCCTTATACTGGCGTTCCTTTCACCACTCATTGAATTTCCAAGTTCTCAACAGAGCGTAAATAGGAAAGGAGTTGTAAGAAACAAAGGTTTTCTTATTCCAATTTTTCTAAACTTAATGTATGCGCTCCCTTTTGGTCTCCTAACTACATTTGGAGGAATATATGCGGTTAGCGATTTTCACGCATCATACTCTTTAGCAACTGCGCTGTTTGGTATGTTTTTCCTCACTTCCCTGCTTGGAAGGTTATTCGTTACAGTAAAGGCTCCTGATAGGCTTTTACCTTATATTATTATTGCCTCTACAACAACTGTTTTTGGACTTCTTCTTGTAGCAATAGCTCCTAATATTTACGCATATGCCTTTGGTTTACTCGTCCTGGGAGTACCTCATGGTTTAACGTATCCTATATCCTTAATAGCGATGACTAGGTCGTTCCCATCAGAGGAGGTAAGGAGCGTGGCGAATAGCTATTTTTCAGCGATAATGATGGGCTTTGCAGCCTTTGTCCCTATGACCATTTCAATTCTAGTAGAAGCTGTAGGGATAAGACTTTCCTTCTTGTCCGTTGTTCCAGTTTCTTTGGCTTTCTTTGGGGGAGTAATCTACGGACAAAGGTATGTAAAGCTATAGTTTGACATGTTCTTAGACGTATCTAGTTATTCAGTGCATTTCAAGGTATATCCTAGGATTCACTTCTCACCTTTCTTGTAATATAACTACCTCAAGTGGGATCAAGGAATCTGGATCAACTGTGCGGGCTCGAAGTATTTCCCCTTTGTGAAGTTCATAGCGTTGATGTGGATCTCTCTCGAAAATTTTCTAAAACCACTTTAAAAACCTCCTGTTACCCTATACGAAACAGTTTCACAGCCTTAACTGTCCACATAAGGCCTATCCGTATTTAGTTAGAAGGAGATAGACATCAGAATGCATAGACCTATCAATACGTCAAGAAACAAAATTAAAAATCAATTAGATCAACTTATTCGTAAGCGGTCAAAGAAGTTCTTAAAAAGAGATTAAACTTTTTTTTTTTAAAAAAAAAATGAACACACTTTAATTTATTTTTAACTTATTATGGAAAGATACAAGTAGGGAAAGACCGATTATCTTCACTATATCACCTATAATAGCAATTATACCCAAATCATAAAGGTATAAAGGTAGTCCCAAGGTAAATGTGACTGCACCGTAAAAGAATAGAGCGGAATACAATTTATTTGCCGCATTTAAAGTAAGGAAGATAGAAATTCCTGCTATCGGTTCAAAAGCATACCCAATTAAAAGGATGTAAATTCCCTGGAATAAGTTTATAGTCACTAAAATTAAACCTATGAAACCTAAGATCACTGCAATACTTCCAGGATATCTCATTAGATAATCCTTCCTCAATTTTGAGCGGGAGTATGTAAGAAGGGACGGGATAGCCATTATAAAGATGATCCATAATAGGACCTTTGACGTAAGCGAAAAAATATAGTTTAATCCATAATCAAGGAGTACTATTAACTCGGCTAATATGAATACGGATGCCACCAAGCTAATTACGTTTCCTTTAAAGAGATTACTGTTCATAGTCATTAATTGACTTTAAAGTAAATAAATGAGAGTTAAGTCTTTTTTAAAAATTGTCCTTATCGCTTACAACTAAAGGTTAAATCCTCTTCCAAATACCCATTCTGGTCTATTGTACTTTTTCTCATACAGATCTTCAGCTAACTTTTTCTCCTCAACGGTTAAGTCCCCTTTGAAGTATTCAAAATTATATGCTTTTTCATAACTCCTCATTATTATATTTTTTACATCTATTTCATCCTTTCCAGTTAATTCCTGGATATTCCCTACCCTATGCTTTACCTCGCTCACTCCCTTATCCTTTAGTTTTTCTTTAGGCACATTTAACGCTGAGGCCAAGACGTCTAATTTACTATTCACTAGAAGAGTTGCGTGGAATAGTACGGATCCTTGGCCCAATGAGGCTGCAGATCCCATAACTTTTTTCCCAGAGATCTCAACGTCGTTCAGTCCAGGGCTTTCAGCCTTAATTCCTTCCTCCTTAAATTCGTTAATTAAAGGAGATATAAAAGCGTCGTACAATTTGATAACGTCTTTTCCTATGTTGAAGAAGTCCTTTGAAATCACGGAGAAAATTAGATTTCCCATATCCTGGTATACTGCCCCACCCCCCGTATTCCTCTTAGCTACCTCTATCTTTTCGATCTTAACATAGTCCATGTTTAGCTCCTCTTCGGCGAGTTGAAATCTACCTAAAATAACTGCGTTTCTATGCTTCCATAGCCATAACGTGGGAGGAGATCTGTTCGAAATCACCTCGCGAAATATGGCCTCATCGACAGCCATGCTATATCTAGGATTGTCTAGGAAAGAGACCTCTAATAGCCTAACTTTCACCCATTATCGCCCTCACAAAGTCTTCTTCAGTTACGAATGGCATTTGAACGTTATTTTCCCTTACAAAACTAGATATTGCCCTCTTAACTTCTTCTTTCTCGTAAGGCGTACCTATTAACTTCTTCTCGAGCAAAGGTAAGGCCTCCTCTGGGTAGATGAAGAAGTCTCCAGTAATTTGTATTTCGTGGATAGTGCCATTAGCGTCAACTTTTACCCTTATTAATCCTTTCTTAGCCTTGAATACAAACTTCCTTAGCATAAGTAATGAAATGAAAGAAAGGTTAAAATTCCTTGATGTTTATAGATCTTTCCCGTTCGTACCTAAAGTGGTTTGTTCAGGTGTTTTATCCTCTAGGGGCTCTCACTTACCTTTCTTGATAGCACAGCTAACTCCAATGTTGGATCGAGGAATAAAGATCAACGGCTAGTATACCTCCGAATATCATCCCCTCTTTTATACACTGCACGGCGTTGATGTGAGTTTCATCGTAAAAATTTCCTTAGACGGATTTTAAAAATCTTTATCTGCCTGGGATGGAAATAGTTTCACGACCTCATCCCTGTTTAGATATCTCTTAGTATATCCCTACTATTTGGTGAAACTTCCCTAGACGCTATTACTTTCTTCACTTTTTGCCCATTTTACATTTAAAAACCTTTTACACCTTATAACCAGGAATCGTTCTCCACCAAATGTTCGCTCAAGTATTACTTTGCGTAATACTTTGTCTACTATCTTCATCCCGAAAGGATAACTGTTTATAAGGGAGGTTTACTTGGTCGAATTAGGGTTTAGATTGACGAAATTCGTGGAAAGCTCCTCCTTTCCCTTTAAGGAAGTTAGCGAACTATCCAGAAGGGAAAAGGGAAATGGGAGGCCCCCTCATTGGAATATGGTATTTTGGTGGTCAAGAAAACCACTATCTTCAGCTAGGTCAGTAATCGTTGGTAGCTTAGTCGGGTCTAATATTTCAAA
Organism: Candidatus Acidianus copahuensis; assembly: GCF_000632495.1. Classification (GTDB taxonomy): domain Archaea; phylum Thermoproteota; class Thermoprotei_A; order Sulfolobales; family Sulfolobaceae; genus Acidianus; species Acidianus copahuensis. Next base: position 11,812 of record NZ_JFZT01000067.1, read on the forward strand.
AGACGAGTTTCTTAAAATATTGGATAAAAACAAAAAGTTCGAAGGTAGGCTCCTTGACCCATTCGCTGGGTTTGGTTCAATTCCTCTAGAGGGTTTAAGGTTAAATTTAGAGGTCACAGCTTCTGATCTTTTACCTACTTCCTACATATTCTTAAAGGCAATACTTCAATATTCCAGAAAGGAAATGGCCGAAAAGGTAGAAAAGTGGGGAAACTGGATCTATGAGAAATTGAAAGAAGATCCGGAAATAAAGGAGATCTTTGATGGAGTAGTAGCTTACATTGGTTCGTGGGAGGTTAAGTGCCCGTACTGTGGGGGATGGACTCCTCTGCTTGAGAACTGGTGGTTAGCAAAGGTAAATAGAAAAATGAAAAGGCTTGCCTGGATGGAGCCGGAAGTAAAGGACGGGAAAGTGAACATCAAAGTGATAGACCTGGGGAAAGTTAACGCAAAGGTGGAGGATAAGATGAATAAAGTTATAGTTGGGGATAAAGTGTTCCATTTGCCGAGGGGAAATAACGAACCTAGGAAGAGGGCTTTTACTTGTCTGATCTGCGGGAGAAGAGTAAATTATATTGAAATTAACGGAAAAAAAGTACCTTATGTAAAATACGCTATATCCTCTTTTTATACTTCAGACAGACCAATAGCTAGGCAAAGGCTTCTAGTTAAAGTTAAGCAAGAGGAGGGGTTACGTTTTGAGCCTTGTGAGAATCAAGATAAACTGGATCTTTCTAGGGTTAACCTCTTGGACGTTGACGTACCTAAGGAGAAAATCCCTGGATACAGTAAGCTCAACATAAAACTTCCTTTATATGGTATTGACGAGTGGTATAAGATGTTTAGCTCCATTCACCTCGTAGTTTTACTTAAGCTGGTCAAGTTGATAAGAGAAGTAGGAGAAATAACGGCGGATGAGGAACTTATGTCCTTCCTAGCAATTTCCCTAAGTAAGACAGTGGACTATAATTCCTTAGTATCTCATTGGAACATAGGGGCAATGAACGTTGGAGATACGCTCGCCTTCAGGGGGTTGCCAATAGTTTGGAACTGGTGTGCGGTAAATCCAGTGAGCGACTTTCTAGGTTCATGGAAGAAAGCTGTTGAGGCAACAATTAGAGGGATCAATTACCTTTCTTCCTATCTCCCCAAGGAGAGAAAAGTGAGGGTTTTACTAAGCGACGTTTCTTCTCTTAACTTAGGCGAGTATGACCTAATAGTTACAGATCCTCCGTACTTCTTTGACGTAATCTACTCGGAGCTTAGTGACCTTTACTACGTGTGGATAAAGAGAGCGTTAAGCGGGGTTAAGGACGGAAAGTTGGTCCCAAAGTTTTTCAAGGAGGCATTTTTCGATGGAGAAAGAGAGAGGAAAACTCAGTGGGAGGAGTTTGGCCTTAAGGAAGTGAGTCTAGAACCAAAAAGGCTTGGTTCTAAGGCTAGAAAGGAGGAGGGTTTAGAGCACTACAGATCCTTGCTTAACTCTTCGTTTAAGTCAATGTCTTCTCACCTTAAGGACGAAGGTGTTTTGGTAACTTTTTACTCTAGCAACTACCTTGTGGCTTGGGAATTACTTGTTGAGGCTGGAATAAACGCGGGATTAAAAATCGTAAACGCGTTTCCTTTGCTTACAGAGTTTAAGGAAAGCGTTGCAACAAGGGGGAAGAGATCAAAGAACGTTAGCGTTATTCTCGTTTGGAAAAAGGGTAAACTTGAAGATGGTAATGAACAAATTATTGATAAGATATCGTCGCACATAAGGGAAAAGTTAAGGGAGTTATTAGCTTTAGGTTTAACTGATCAAGACCTAGCGATATCAGTATTTGCCTCTTCCTTAATCTTGATCACAAGTTATAAGGTCTCAGATCTAGGCAAAGTGATGGAGAACGCATATCTCTTGACACTACGTGAACTTGAAAGATCTTTCAATTCCTTCTAGGATGCAACAGGGGTATGTTAAAGCTCCCCCCTTCAGGCGGGGAGCTTCTCTTTCAATTCCTTCTAGGATGCAACTTGTTTATTTTTACAAAGGAAGACAATACGACAATAGAACTTTCAATTCCTTCTAGGATGCAACATCATAGCCCGCCTCTTATCAGTTTTGCGACTAACTGTACTTTCAATTCCTTTTAGGATGCAACAGATGGAAGAAAAATAAAAAAAGTGAGACTTGGTCCAAACTTTCAATTCCTTTTAGGATGCAACAAAAAAGATTGAAAGAAGCGAAGTCAATCGAGGAGTTGGCTTTCAATTCCTTTTAGGATGCAACGTGACGATAAACACACTTACTACATCCTCCCTGATCAATACTTTCAATTCCTTTTAGGATGCAACGTGACGATAAACACACTTACTACATCCTCCCTGATCAATACTTTCAATTCCTTTTAGGATGCAACCTATAGGAATGATCATAAAACATACATTCTTTACAACTTTCAATTCCTTCTAGGATGCAACCTACATGGACTAATACCAATAAGTAATGGTGACTTCATAACTTTCAATTCCTTCTAGGATGCAACGTGACAGTAGGACTTGACCCACCAGTGAGACTGCTAACTTCCTTTCAATTCCTTCTAGGATGCAACAGTTATTCTTGGGTCTACGAAGAATTAGAAGAAATTGATCTTTCAATTCCTTCTAGGATGCAACATTGAATACTGTCCTTTCTGTATCTAGCCACCAATTATTGCCTTTCAATTCCTTCTAGGATGCAACATAAAGGTTATAAAGGAAGATAATAATAGGGGTGAAATAAGCTTTCAATTCCTTCTAGGATGCAACGAAAGAAAAAAGAAAAAGATTAGCACTTTAGCTTATACTTCTTTCAATTCCTTCTAGGATGCAACAAGGTGTGTTGGTAACGGAGACTGAAGGTACGTTGGAGATCTTTCAATTCCTTCTAGGATGCAACTATGTACATATACCTAAATCGGTGGGAAGACCACCCACCCTTTCAATTCCTTCTAGGATGCAACAGTTTTTTGTCAGTAACTGGGGAGTTACCAATCAATTCTCTTTCAATTCCTTCTAGGATGCAACATGTTTACCGATGCCTATGTGCTAGGGACTACAGCGCTTTCAATTCCTTCTAGGATGCAACCCGGGTGTATACACTATCACTGTTGCTGCAAATGGTACGCTTTCAATTCCTTTTAGGATGCAACCTGTTACCGTTTGCCTTAAGGGCTATGAAGTGACATTGACCTTTCAATTCCTTTTAGGATGCAACGAGGAGAGAAGAGAAGAGAAGAAAACAAACTAGTGACAGCTTTCAATTCCTTTTAGGATGCAACCCGTACTTCCTAGCCTCAGCGAATATCTCTGAGATAAACTCCACTTTCAATTCCTTTTAGGATGCAACTAAGGGATGCCATTGCACAAAGTAAGGCAATTGAGGTTGACTTTCAATTCCTTTTAGGATGCAACTTCTTTATATCAATCCTCACAATCGTAAGCCCACTATATCTTTCAATTCCTTCTAGGATGCAACCTCACGAAGACGTACAGCAACGCAATTTTACCTTCGGCGCTTTCAATTCCTTTTAGGATGCAACAGAGACGAAGTGAGGATAGTATTTACGTGGCTTTATAATACTTTCAATTCCTTTTAGGATGCAACCACGGCTAAACTGTAAGTTCGCTTTTATTGGGTCGCCGACTTTCAATTCCTTTTAGGATGCAACAGTTCATCCACCAGATCACAACCCGTCCGTTTCCATCGTGACTTTCAATTCCTTTTAGGATGCAACGTTTTTGAGCTACGAAGTTCATAACGAAGAAGTAGAAGACTTTCAATTCCTTTTAGGATGCAACATCATTGAACCAGCTAAACTTACGCTAGAAATATCTCCTTTCAATTCCTTTTAGGATGCAACCTTGAAGTCATAGTTTCACTCTCACGACTTTGGCACTTCTTTCAATTCCTTTTAGGATGCAACAGTAGATAGCTTTCGCAACTAAAAGTAGCGAAGAGTTTGTACTTTCAATTCCTTTTAGGATGCAACCATACATGACGGGATTTGGGAAGATACTGTAGAACTAGCCTTTCAATTCCTTTTAGGATGCAACATACCCTGACCTCTACACTTTTGTCATCGACCCCTTTCAATTCCTTTTAGGATGCAACATAACATGGATGAAGAAGAAGCTACTAAGTCGCTAGAGTCTTTCAATTCCTTTTAGGATGCAACAAGTTACCGCAACAAAGTTGCAGAAAATATTTTTCCTTCTCTTTCAATTCCTTTTAGGATGCGACAAACAATGTCACCTACGTGAAAGTGCCAATGGAATATGATGGCTTTCAATTCCTTTTAGGATGCAACACAAGGCTGTCCAGAACGCTATAAAATCATATCCCTCTGGCTTTCAATTCCTTTTAGGATGCAACGGGACACAACCCCCAGAGGTGGAAATGGAAATGAAAATAGGAACTTTCAATTCCTTTTAGGATGCAACAGTAGTCCTCATACTGTTTAGGGAGGAGATAATAGCTTTCAATTCCTTTTAGGATGCAACAAGACTACCAACATCTACCAGCTCAAACAGTGGAAAACATCTTTCAATTCCTTTTAGGATGCAACGCGGAGTGAAAGAGTGAGGCAAGAGATACAACAGCGTACTTTCAATTCCTTTTAGGATGCAACATGAATAACGACATATTGCGTGAAATCATCAACGATATGACTTTCAATTCCTTTTAGGATGCAACGCATATCTTCATACGTCTTTCTAACTCTTCTAGGCAAATCTTTCAATTCCTTTTAGGATGCAACAAGGAGGAAAACAGACCAACAGCAGAAAGGTCAACACAGATCTTTCAATTCCTTTTAGGATGCAACGGCATTGATAAGGGCAATAACCCTCAGGGGTGGTTCATGACTTTCAATTCCTTTTAGGATGCAACGCGACAACAAAGTCATTGCAGTTGAGGTTGAAAGCGACATCTTTCAATTCCTTTTAGGATGCAACAAGAACTCTACAAATTGGCGTTAAAACTACGCGAGGACCCCTTTCAATTCCTTTTAGGATGCAACTGCCCATGGTTCAACATAAGCAGTGTTGTAGTACTTTATCTTTCAATTCCTTTTAGGATGCAACTTACCAAACATGTTCGGGTTACACCGCGTGCACTTACTAATCTTTCAATTCCTTTTAGGATGCAACTTATCTAGGATTAACATTCTGATAATGCTATTTCCATCAACTTTCAATTCCTTTTAGGATGCAACCTCGGCTAATGCCCAGCCGAGGGCTTCCTCCTTATCCGATACTTTCAATTCCTTCTAGGATGCAACCATCGTCTATCTGTTATCTTCTTTTTTTAAAAACCCTATTCTTTCAATTCCTTTTAGGATGCAACACAAACCCAGTTGCACAGTACCATTGCTCATCTGTCCTTTCAATTCCTTTTAGGATGCAACTAAGTAGAACGTATACTGCTTATCTTCTTGCCATGGCTCAGCTTTCAATTCCTTTTAGGATGCAACACCAGTGGTAAGGATAAACGAAAAGACATCACAAGGCAACTCTTTCAATTCCTTTTAGGATGCAACTGATGTATTTTTATACTATTTATCTTCATTTCTCCCTTTCTCTTATTTATTTTTATCTGTTTTAGCCAACCCATCATGCGACCAAATTTGTTGTAAAGATCTAACGTCGTTTCAGTCGCAAGGACTTTTAATTAAATTGAAAACCTCTTTACGTTTATAAATGTTAACCCCCCTCTTTGTAATACGCACTAGTCGCATTGAGACTCGCATTTTTACGTTTATTATCTCATAGAAAAAATTGGAAATTTACGCTTCTAATCTAGAACCATCCCTTATCATAAATAGAAAAGGGATCGACAAAACTTTTTAGTCAGATTAACTGATCTAACTAACACTTTTAATTTTCCCTTCTTCAAAAGCTTATAACCCCTATATTAACCATAGCAATTTACGATACGATCCACGTTCATAATACCGAAAAGTGTTTAACGCACTTACTTTTCTCCCTACTTTTCCTGCTTACTTCCATTTATTGTGTCTAAAACAAGACAAAATTATAGACAGCAGTCTATAAAAAGTTAAATAATAGTCTAAAAATGTTA
>NZ_JFZT01000068.1 GCF_000632495.1 Candidatus Acidianus copahuensis
CTTTACGTTTATAAATCGTTAACCCCCCTCTTTGTAATACGCACTAGTCGCATTGAGACTCGCATTTTTACGTTTATTATCTCATAGAAAAAATTGGAAATTTACGCTTCTAATCTAGAACCATCCCTTATCATAAATAGAAAAGGGATCGACAAAACTTTTTAGTCAGATTAACTGATCTAACTAACACTTTTAATTTTCCCTTCTTCAAAAGCTTATAACCCCTATATTAACCATAGCAATTTACGATACGATCCACGTTCATAATACCGAAAAGTGTTTAACGCACTTACTTTTCTCCCTACTTTTCCTGCTTACTTCCATTTATTGTGTCTAAAACAAGACAAAATTATAGACAGCAGTCTATAAAAAGTTAAGTTATAATCAAAAAAAATGTTATCTAAATAATATTAATTATATATAAAAATGATATGTATCAATAATATCGTTAAATAGTAGTAAACTTTCTAACTTGCTAAGGATAAGGAATCACTGCGAAATGGTTGATAGACCTTCAAAATTTAACTCATCTCAATCTTGTTCATCTTATAATTTCACGTTATTAGGAAAGACAAGGCATGATACTCTGGTCGGTCATCCTTTTTCTCTGCAGCACCTCCCCTTCCATTTAACTACGAAGCATGATACGGTAAGCAACAATTTCGTATAGAAATTACGAGACTAGTTTTGTCAGGCGTGTTAAACAAGACTTTAATCGTGCTATAGATGAGGTAATTGTACTATACATTAATCTTCTATTAGGCCATGAAACGTGTTTTAGACATTTGGGTTAAGTTTTATCTTGGATTAAGATGAGGGATAGGTCTGTTGAGGGTTGTGGCTTAAGACTAGGATGTTGTTGAAGTTAAGGCTTTTTTATTAATGTGGACCTTAGGAGGAATCACTCTTTTTACTTTGATTTGCACTGCTTTCGTTTTAAGGAGGACGGTGTTAATGAGGTTGGTGATAGAGTTATGTCTTCAAGGAAAGGAGAGGTTGCTAGGATTAAGCGTAGGGTTATTGAGAGTGTAACGATTATTTTTACTTAGTATCATTTTTTCATTAAATAAACTTAATGAAACCTTTTCGCTCTCCATTAAAAAATTTGGTTAGACTTGAGATGCTTAGAAAGAGTATTGATAGTGTAGTTTACGTGTTCTCCAATTCCATTAAAGTGTATGAGAAAGGATTTAGTATGGAGTTTACCATTTAATGATTTATTTAGTCTGTTGCTCTTTCCAATATGGAATTAACGTCTATGGCTTGCGTTAGTTCCATGTCTTATTTAGTCTTCTGCTCTTTCAACTAAGTTTAAAAGTTAGTATTACCCCTTTTTTATATGTTTTTTACTCTCTCCGACATTATAATTTACGCAAAAAGGGCTAAGAACACTCCTAGGGCTATAAGTGAAGAACTTAGAGGCTGGAAGTGGTCTGATCCCCCTGTCTTACCTCCTTCCTCTAGCTTTATTGGAGTTTCTGATATAACGGGCGGGCTCTGTCCAAATGGGAGGATAATATACTTGCGATATGTTGAAGGAGTAAGGGAACCGTCATCACCTGAATTGGGCAGAGGGTCGATCATCCATAGCGCGTATAGCAAAGGCATAGAAAACGTGAAAAAGTTAATTCTAGATGGAGAGACCAGAGGAGATAGGATTAGAACAGCAATGGCGGATGATCTTCCGATCTTGTTAAAGGAAATAAGTAGGTTCTCCAATGTACCGAACTATCAGGAAGTAGCAAAGTTGATTTGGAATCACGTATCTGACGTCTACTCTGTAGAGGTAGATAAGGTTAGAGGTAAGAGTCCGTTCCTTTCTAGGGATTCTTTAGTCTCCCTAGTTGTGCCATTTTACGTTGAGTTTCCGATAGACGGATCGCTTCTAGGTTTATCATCAAACTTAAGGGCAGACGCTTTCATACCTCAAATACCAATTATAGCTGAGATGAAAACGAGGAAGCCGAAGGAAGTATATTCCCTAACTTTAGCTGGTTATGCGTTAGCTTACGAAAGCGTTTATGAGGTGCCAATAGATTTTGGGCTTCTATGTTACGTAAGGGTTGATGAACAAAGTTCGATTGTTCAACCGAAGTGCGACTTTAAGGTAATAAACGATAGACTAAGACAAGACTTTTTAGAGGAAAGGGATAGAAGACTTGAAATTAAGGAAAGGGGAGTTGATCCAGGTCTTCCAAAGTACTGTGAGGCGGACTGTCCTTTTTTAACTACTTGTGGGGGGAGGGTCAAGTGAAGTTTGTATTTGTTAAGGACTGGGGAGCTTTTCTAGGGGCAGAGAAAGGAATGTTTTACTGTAAGGTTAAAGGGAGAGAAATATGGAGGATTTCCCCAGCAGAGGTTAGGTCAATAATACTCCTATCTGATGCGATCATCTCGACGAATGCAATAAAATTGGCAAATGAGTTCGGAGTAGAGATGATATTTTTTGAAAGGGGGTAACCAGTAGCTAAGGTGATTAATGCAAAATATGGAGGTTCTATGAGGGTTTGGTTAAACCAGTTAAAGACTTGGAAAAAGAGGAGATCGGAAATAGCTAGGGAGTTCGTAAGAGGAAAATTGCACAACCAGATGGTTGTGTTAAACTACTACAGGAGAAAGTACGACAAGGATCTAGTCAAGGAAATTGGAGAACTAGACAGGCTAAGAGGAGAAGTCCTAGGCTTGAATGACGTAAAAGATATAATGGGAAGAGAGGCTGAAGGAGCGAAGTGGTACTGGGAAGGCGTAAGAAAGATCCTTCCAAGTAGTCTGCATTTTAAGGCTAGACTAAAAAGAGGGGCAAAGGATACGTTCAACATTGCGTTAAACATTGGTTATGGTATGCTAAGATCAAGAGTATGGGGAGCTGTCATATCAGCGGGTTTAAATCCTTATGTTGGGTTCCTTCACTCCTTAAGGTCTGGTAGGGTTAGCTTGGTCTTTGACCTAATGGAGGAGTTTAGATCTCCCTTTGTGGATAAACCGCTAATATCCAAAGCTAGAGAAGATGCGGAGAAGGTAAAGGATGTTAAGGAGATTTATTCCCTTTTGTCCTCCTCCATTTTAGAGGAGGAGATCTACAGTCAAGCTAGAAAGCTTGCAGAGGCAATGGTAGATGGAGAGTACAGGCCTTATTTGTCTAGATAGGGAAGAAATAAAGGGGCCTGCTTTAAGACATGAGGTAAAAAGACATGAAGTTTATCTATGACTAAGTACGATCTACTCTGTACTGAACTTAGATCCAAGATCATAATAGGAAAAAAGATCTAAACAATAAAATTTAATTTAAAAAATTAGATTCTAATTATACAATTAAAGAAAACTTAAAGGGCTAGGGTGTTTGGTATTACTAACGGGATTGACATGAGTAGAAACGAAAATCTCCCAACTCACGTATAATAAGAAAAACAAAGAGTAAATTATTTTCCATCTTGTAGTCCAAGGAAAGGAAAAGAAGTAGGCAAAACTCCTGTAAAAGCGATCTTAGCAAAAACGTTAGTTGAAAGTATGCCAAAGCATAACGTATCATCACAAATAGTTGGGAACTACGTTGAGGTACAAGAGTTAGAAAATGCCTGAGTAGAGAGTTTTTTACTATTACGATTTTTGGTGAAGATAAAGAGAAGTTTTCAGTTATAACGTCTTTCTACTCTTTTTTCTATTTCCCTCTTTCTTAACATTTTTTAGTAAAATGAAGCTAATTTGTTCGAAATGTTTCATCTTTTTAGGCTTTTTCATAACTTCTCCACCTTCTCCCATGTTTAGGTATCTAGGTTTCTTCCCTTTCCTCATTGCTATCCTTGTTATCTAACATTTTCTTCATAATCTAAGCGTGATCAAAGACTTCCAGCCTTCTATGTTAGATATTAGATCCTTTGCCGCCTTTTATCTACTTTTCCTAAGGTTCAAGATATTAAATTCTCCATTTTTTATCGCGTCGAATTATGAAGGCCTAGTACCCTGTTAGGTGTTCTGTTTGATATCCTTCAGCTTTTTGGTCTTTAGACTGAAGTAATCAAATGTTTTAAAAAAAAGATTGAATCCGTCCAAAATCCGATGCGAGATCTAATAGCCCTATAGATGAGTATATAATATCTTTTTCACATATTATTATGATGTTCACTGTAGCATTTTGGTCTAGGACCTATGCTAGTGACAATTACCTCCAACAGAAAAAGGGTTATTTCTTAGAGGTGATATGTTGATTTACGTTGTGGTATATGACATTACTGATAACTTGGTGAGGGGAAGAGTTGCAGACTTTTTGAGGAGTAAAGGTTTAAAGAGGATTCAATATAGCGTATTTTCCGGAGAACTCTCGTCATCTCAACTTAAGGACGTTGAATCTGGTCTTTGGATGATAACTAGGAGGAAGAAAAAGCTAGATCTAGGAGAGAGGTTAAGCATTCTTATCTTCCCCTTGACTAATAATCAGTTTGATCAGAGGATTTTCATTGGACTAGGAAAGGAAAATGGTGGAGAGGGGGAGGAAATTCTGTGGTGATCTTATGGAAGAAGGGTATATTACTGGGATCGATGTAAAGCACTTCACTTATTGCCCTTTAATTACCTACTACGAGAGAGTGATGCACTTCAGGGAAAGGGTTACTGAGGCAATGAAAAAAGGGGAGGAGGTGGACAAAGATGTTGCCCTTCAATTCGTCTATCCTACTTTAAAGCCTAAGGAAGTGGAGAGAAAGCCTTTCCTTTTCTCTAGAAAATGGAGGATCTCTGGCGTTCCAGATTTTCTACTAATATTTCCTGGATACGTCGTTCCCTTAGACGTAAAGGACACAGATAAGGTGAACAGGGATCACAAGTTACAGGTTTTCTTTTACTGTCTAATCCTAGAGGAAAACGGGAAGGTACCAAAGGCTGGTTTCTTGTATTACACTTCATTAAAAAAGTTGGTAATGTACGCGTACACTGCCGACGAAAGGAAGGAAGTTATTGAGTTCTTGGCTAGAATAAAGAATATAATTCAAGGAAAAAGGCCAAAAGTTAGGCAGCCTGTAAGTAAATGTGAAAACTGTGGATTTAGGCATGTCTGTAAACCGACCATTAGGGGTAAATTAGCCTACGCTTAAGATCTTTACATCGTGTATGGGCTTTTTCAGATAGTAATTTGATGAATGCTTAATTTTCATTATTAGAACATTTTTATATAAATTAATTATATACGATATTAATTAAAAAGATCTATCAAGTGTCAATCAAATTCTTCAAAGCATGAATTCAACTGTATTACGCTAGCGCATTTCTCAATCTAAGGATCGCTACAAGAAAAATTAATAAAATAAAACTTAGTATATTAATCATGACACAAGAAAAGGCGTTAATATCCATAATTGGAAAACCTTCTCAATATAAACAAACTTCATATAAATTTCAAGGTAATCAAGGCACTTACTACTTATCCTCTCAAATGCTAGACCAAGAAATTAATCCTAATTATAGGATATTAATAGCCGGGATGAGCCTACTGGACGATGTTAAGAACTTTAACTGTAAAGATTACGAGACATGTTCCAATTTAGTTAAAGACTACTTAAAGGAAAATAGTAACGTGGATCATAACGTGGGTCCTTTCGCGAGAACTGCATCTAAAATTATTGTAACTCCAAACGTCTTTGGTAACAAGTATACTCAAAGTAAGCCCGGGCTAGACTTATACTTTAACTATGTATATAAGCAAGTTTTAGATTACTTACTATCGTTGGATAACGTAAGCGAAGTGCACTTAGATGTAACCCATGGGATAAACTATATGCCAGTCTTGGGTAAGGACGCAATAACTTTAGCCTTAAGCGTATATTCCATTCTTAAAAATAAGGAGGTAAATTTTTCTGTCTATAATTCTGATCCTTACGTCAAGGACGCCGTTCTAAATATTAATGTAATTGAGAGATATACGCTTGACGTGAGAAGATCAATTAGCAATATAGTCTCACCCTTTTTCAACCAGAATATAGAAAATCTAATAAGTCCTAGCAAGGTAATTGATGGAGGTCAGTGTTGGTATAAGCCAAAATTAATAATGAGAGTAGCTACCGCGCTAGCGTCTGGAAATTTTATCTATTTGGCAACAAAGGACATACGCGACGCACTTGAATGTGTAGAGAACAGCATATCCACCATTAATCTGAAAATGAGTAATAATTTAATAGAGTATTACCCGTCCCATAAAAGACAGTTGGTTAACGTTCACGCTCTATGTAAAGTGGCGAACGACGTATTCTACAGGGGGAATGGAATAGCTCTAAAAGATCTTGAAGATCTCGCAAAAAAATATTCTCTTAATGAGACAATTGAAATCCTAATACGCAATGAGATTAATTTAATTAAGCGCGTGGAGGACAGCATACCAGAAGATCCTAAGTTATTAGACATAATAATGGGAGGTGACGGATTGAAAAAATGTAACGCGGATAAGAGGAACTTGTTCGCTCACGGCAGTTTTGAAAGGAATGTAACTTACCTATGGAAAAGCAATGATGAGATTTACGTGTCTTATCGCGATTGTTTAGACAATGTTGAAAATCAATTAAGATGAAGTAAATATAGTCGATTATATCTTTAAGGTAATAACTCGTCCAACCATTTCTATTAAGCCTCCTAAACAAGGAAGTGAAGGCTTACAAACGTTTCTAAAGATACGCCTTACATTCAACGTTACCTTTTCATTTTCGATTTAGTATATATAGTACCTTAATCTAAGAAAATTATGTACTCTTCAAATAAATTATGAATAATATTAGAAGTACATCTCCTCGCTGGATCACTAACTAAAATGGGCAATTTAACTTAGAATTCAAGTTAACAATTAAATCTATTTAGAGTAATATAAGGAGCCGTAATCTTTTATAATGTCTGTTCTTTATAAATAATTATGCCTACACGAGAAGTCTCTAAAGTCATAGCTGTCTTGATAGCTGAAAACGGAAGCTATACATACGTAGATAAAATATCCCAAGCTCCGTCCAAAGCCCTGGCTCTAATGTCAATAAGGGATGCCCTTAGGGATTACCACTCCTTAGCTTCTAGGGGTACATTCTCGAACAACGTTGTTAAGGACTTTGCCTCATCCATTAACTTCGATCAAGTCACCAAAGAAATAGACAGTATAAGCCAAATAGACAACACCACTAAGTTAAGGGAGGAACTCTCCTTAATTTCTGCAGAAGCGTTGTCTCTTTCAGCAAGGCTCGCGTCCAATTATGACTACAAAATAGCTGACCAAATAGCTAAGTACGCTAAAGCAAATGGTGTCAAGACGGTTGAAGACCTAGAAAAGTTTATTGAATCTAATGTATCTAAAATTGCAAAGGATCTAGATCTAGATGAAGACAAGGTAAACTCTATTGGTAAGAATAAGCGTTTACTAAATTACGTATTTCAAGGTGAGTGAAATGGTCTACGTTTCAGTAAGAGGTAGGGTATGGTTACAAGCTGAAGCAGCTAACATGGTTGAATCTGTAGGGAATTACGTAAAACATAGAAGAGCTCCCATAATAGTGAAGTCAGAAGAAGGTGACTATGTAACTTACTTTGTACCCACCATCTCTGGAGAGAGCGTAGCTCACGTATATCAGACGATCCTTGCAAAGAAGGCAGAAGGGGCAAAAGAGCCAGTTTGTTCGCTTTGTAAGAGGGGTATATTCCTAAAGAGCACTAACAAGGATGTTATAAAAGATGCTATTAGCTTTGAACCACCTAAGCCTCAGGGAAAGAAAGCTGACACAATCTCTATAGCTGACCAGATCGAAGAGGCAGTGATTAAAGGATGTACAGTGGAGGACGTAGGTGGCTTCTTATACGCTGATAAACCTAACGTGAAGAGGACCTCAAACTTCTATACTGGTTATATGGTACCAGTAAAGGAAGTGCTTTCAAGCGTATCAATTGACCCACAACTGCAGAGTAGATACGCTCTTGGTACGAAGTTTGTAGGTGTAGGGGAGAGTAATGCGTCAGGTCAGATGATCTATTACGTTGAAGTGTCCTCAGCTCTCTTCACTTTTGCGTTTGACCTAGATACTTCGCTTATAGGAAAGAGGACATTTAATGTGTCCAGTTATGGTAGTCCAGTTATCGAAGACCAGGATATAAAGGAGAGGTCGAAAGCATCTTTAGATGCGCTGAAGGAACTACTATTGGAGTTCCCCATTGGTGCAAAGAGGACTAGGTTCGATCCAGTTGACAAGACATGGGAGTCCATAGCTATTGCAACGTCCGATGATGTGTGGACATTACCGTCGCCCTTCAGCAGCGATTACATAGAAAGGGCAAAGGCAAAAATTTCAAAGGTCTCCAACAACACTACGGTCTTCACATACCCAAAGAACAGCGGGATACAATCCTACGATACATTTGAGGAAGCTGTAATTAACGCCATAGAAGAGGCGAAGAAAAGGGTATGATAGGTCTCATTTTTGACGTAGAGTTCATGTGGGGTTTTCAAGCTAGAGTTGCAGGGATGTCTAAGAGTTCTCCCTCCTTTTCTTTCCCTCCTCCAACGGTAATTTTAGGGGCATTAGCTGAACCGGTAGCTAGGAGGTTAAAAGCGGGAGAGGGTAACTACGTAAATACTATAGCGAAACTTTCTAAGTCCCTTTTAGCTTTAGGTATAAAATCTCTGAACTTTATACCGCTTAAGTACCAAGACTTAAATAGAGTCCTTGCACTGAGGACTTCTGATAACGTTCGTTATCCATCTCCTAACCCAGGAGAAGTATACGCTAGCTTTGACGCACCAGCAAGAGGGAAGACCTCTACCTCATCAATTGATGGAAGACCACCCACCTTAAGAGTTTTCATGGTCTTTAAGGACGATATAGTCAAGGTAGAGGACATTTGGAAAATAAAAAGGATAGGGAGTAAGGAAAGTTTAGTCTCAGTAATAGACGTAGTATCTGGGGAACCCACAGTTATTAGGGGGGATATAGAGACCGATTACAGTTATCCGATAAGCAATGCCATTCAGGTAATAGACACTGACGGTACGTGGATAAGCGAACACTTTGTAAGCCCCTTTGACTTATCTGACTCCCCTGCTGTCCTCTATTCTAAAGGCCTCGGAGTGCAATACAACATAGGCCTTCCCTTCCGTGATCTTTCCGTTAAGCTAAGACTTAATGGCTGGGTAGGTTACAAGCTAAATAATGAGGTAGTGGTTGGGAGAAATGTCTAGCCTGATCTCTAGCCCGCCAAATACCACCTTCCTTATGAGCAACCTGTATGAGGGAGTCCTAGCACTCCTTGATAAATGCCAAAACTTAGAGGTTGGAAAACCACCTTGTCAGAACCCATTCTTGAACAAAGATGTTAACATAATACTTAACTCCCACGACTCGCTAGACGAAATATTCAAGCTATGTAACTCAGATAAGAAGTATAAGGTTACAGACCTAATCAATTGCTTGAAGTCAGTAAACGTAACTGTAAAGAAGGAAGATATATTTCTAAAGGGTAAGAAACTAATAATAGGTGGAGAAGACTTCACGTTCCAGCTTATGAAGGCAGATAGATACCAAGGGTATGCCGTAATGGAGTCAGGGTTGATCAATGAACAAGTTACCGTCTATACAGATATCTTTAGCGCATACTTGTTCTTTTTAGGCCTACAATCAGCTTATATAACATCTTTAGGAAGTGACTATTATTTCCTGTATTTCGATGCTGGGAGCCTTAATGACGCTTTGCAGAATCCCACTTCATGGTTAAGCTTGAAGAGAACTGTGAGCGACAACATAAATGAAGTATTGAGGACTATCAGGGCATTAAACGATGAGGTTGTCATAACAAGTATAATGTTAAACTCTGTTATAGCTAACGCCTTAAGTAAGTTCCAGAGTGTGGAGTTAAGACTTTTAAAGATGACAAATGAGGGAAGGGCTTATAAAATCTATGAAGAATTGCTGATTACCCTGTTTAGCGACTCGCCCCTTTACAGGAACAAGGAGTTGATCTCCTCTTTAGAGACATCGTTTAAAGCATTGTTACCTTCTGCCGGTAGGTTCCTTAACGGGGAGGATAAGACAAACGAGGGATATCACGCCTATAAGGCTATATCATGGCTTTACAAATACCTTATTACATGGCAGACTGAACACTTAGCTAACTTCATGAGGGAATTTGCTGAGGCTGATAAAATATCCACTAACAACAACGGCAAGGGATATAAGGTCTTGATGGGGTATACTCTGAAATGGGACTGATATATGATTCTTATCAAGATCTAAAGCCAAAATTTTCAGAGTCAAGACCTTTCATAGACAAAGTACTAGAGGAACTAGACAAAAGTGAAGATAATTTTCTTGTAGAAGCCCCTACAGGTTACGGTAAGACCGCCATAACGCTCTCGTTGGCAAAGAGCGAGTTGGAAGGCGGGTATAAACTTGTTGTAGCATATCCCCTTAGGAGCCTAATAGAAGACCAAGAAAGGAAGTTTAAGAAGTTCTTTGGTAATGCCGTAGGGGTAAGGTATATGGGTAGGGAGGATTCACCCTATCTAATACACCCCATTAGTCTAACTACTGTTGATACATTGTCATTAGTATCCATAGGGCTATCACCGGAAGATACTAAAAACGTCTATCAAGGCCTTTATGGGACAAACTACGGGAGTTTAGGTCATTACATGTTCTCATGGTCATCTATTTTCACCTCCTCAGTAGTCCTAGATGAGGTCCATCTCCTATACGACTCTGTAAAGTCCTTAAGCTACTTATACGCTTTACAAAAAATATCGCAAAACTTCGGTATGAGAGTAATAATGTTATCAGCTACTTTACCGTCCTCATTCACGATCCCTGGTGTAAAGCAGTTGAGTTTTAGACAAGAGGACGATGAAGATTTTTTTAAAAAGAGAGCGAAGAAGGAATATCCTATAACCATGTTGGAGTTTGACCGGGCTGAGGTTCTACAACAACTGGCCAAAATAGTGGAGGAAAGGAAGGGAAAGAAGATATTAGTCTATTTTAATACGGTGTCAGACGCTGTTCACTTCTATAAAATGTTGGGTGAAGAGAGTAAAGTCCTTGTACATTCAAGGTTTTCTAAGGAGGACAGAGAGAAGAAAATTGAAGAAATATTTAAGAAAAGGGTAATAATAACTACCCAAGCTCTAGAAGCTGGAGTAGACATTTCCTCCGAAGTCCTCATAACAGAACTGGCACCTGCAAATTCCATTATACAGAGGGCTGGGAGGTTTTTAAGGTTTGAAGAGATGAAAGGGGAAGTATTTATATTTAAGACAGAGGATACGTTGAATACTGGCGTATATGATTATGAATTAATGGAGAGGACGTGGAGTTTCCTTCAAAATCATTCCTCACTGAACTTACATGTGGGGTATAAGGAATTATTGGACTACGTTTACACCGAACAACCTGAAATAGACACAAAGTTTGTGGACAAAATAATAAGTATTATAACTGACTTGACCAGACCCACGGAGTCAGCTATGAAGTTTTTATTGAAAAACGAAGGAAGCTTAATTAGGGATGGCAACATATTTAATGTGGTAGTAGACGGCGTTGAGTTCCCAGCTAACTTTAACTTAATGGAGAAATACTGTGGTAAGGTACAATGCCAAGAAGGAAAGGAGGAATATTGTCCCAGATCTGAGGAAGAAGCAATTATAATGGGGCTGAAAGGATGTAAGTTCATACTAACGGGCAATTACTCGCATGAACTAGGCTTTGAAGGAGAGTGAAATGATCTATAGCTTTTGTAATAAAAATGTAAAGGAGAGGATGAGAGACCACATCAAGAGGGCGCTGGACACCTTTAACGTTAACTCGAGGATAGTGAAGTATGGGAATTCTCTAGAACCTAAGTTTTTTGAAAAGTTGGAAATAGCAATAATATTTCACGACTTCGGTAAAATAATAATTAGAAGCGTTAGAGACGGCAACTGTACTTTTCCTGGACATGAAATAGTGTCTGGCTGGGGAGTATATAGGTATATGACATTGCGGGGATATAAGGACATTGATAGATATCAAGTAACATTAGGCATAATGTTACACCACCACCCTATGGATATTGAAAAGAGGGTTAAGATAGTGCGAAATAATTTTGGGCAAAAGCAAGTAACGCAAAACAATTTTAACGACTTCTTTAATGAGATCGAGGGAGTGATTGATAACAACGTGGAGTTGCCTCGTGAACAAGTCATTAAGGCCGGAGAGAAAGTAACGGAAGTAATAAACCAATCTATACAAATATTCAATGAAGGTTGGAAGAAGATATGGATGTCAAGCGGTAAGAAGGAGAAGAAAGTCTTCCTCCTCCTACTCCAAGGGCTCGTAGCCTCGGACTATAACTCAGCAAAGGAGAGAGGTAGCGCGACAGGGTTTAATAAAGTAATTGAAGATTTTGTTAACTTAAATAACGGGTTTTAGTTTTTTTCTTGATGGTTGATCATTTTTCTTTAGTCGCATAAAAGTTACTCTGGTGTAGTTAATACAACATGGAGAAATTATAACTTCAAAACAGCCTAAACCATCTCCCTCTAAATCACCTCTATAAAAGTCTCCCTACAGTTGTTGAGTCATGCAATTTGGTTAACTTCAGAAACTTAAGTTCTCCTATTCCCTTTCTTTTATGGTAGAATGATTTACATCCACTACCCATTCGCCTTACTTTTTTACAGTAACCTTCGGTAAGTTAAGGTAACATGATTATCGTGTACCTATTTATTACTATAAGGCCTAGGGTTTCAGTACTTTAATGTGTATCGAGGATATTCTAACAGCTTCAGCTTCTAAGCATACTCTCTATTTTCCCACACTACAGTTAACTCTAAACGCTCAGTCACCTTTACTCTCCTTTCACGTTAAAGTAGACATTAATGCCATCTCAAGTATTCTAGGTGCGATTAAAATTGAGAGAAACATTCATAGTGCAGTCAAATGTTGACAAAAGTTAATGAATCACGTTAATTACGCCCTAATTTTACTTTTTATAATTTGTCGGCATTACAGAAACATTTAAGAGGTTTCTAAAAACTACCAAGAAAATCTGATCGATTCTTATTTTTAAATGAGAAACAAATAAAGAAGGAAAGTAAAAATCTTTGAGGTGTAACAAAATTTTAATACTTGTATTTTGCTTTTTACTTTAGGGATAGTAATGGCACAAAATTCAGATTTTGAAGGAATTAGTAAGTTGTGGTTCGGAATGTTATTTTTGATGTTAGCTCCGATCCTTGAAATTGTAGGGTTCGTTGTTTTTTCCCTCTATAACCCATATTATTCTAGCTCTTTCGGCGGGATCAGCGGGCCTTCCTTCCTATCAGTGATTATTGGAGGTCTATCCTTGTTAACATTTATTTTATTCATTCCATCAGGTGTGATTGAACTTCCAGTTTCTGAAACTCCTGCAGAAGCAACGTTTTTAGGGCTCATTGCGGCAGCAGTGGCTTTAGGGATTTTTGGTTTACTTAAGATATATTCTGGTTTTAGTAGTTTAAAGAGTACCGATAAAGATGTGGGGACTAAAAATTTTGGAATTTACACTTATCTCTTTTCCTTCATTATGATAATTATTGGAGGTCCTCTTTTGATAAACACTTCAACTGAAGTGGGAGGAGTAATGGTATTAATTGTGGGCAATATTTTTGGAATAATAGCTACAGTATTTTTAGGAATAATATTCTATAAATTAGGAGAGACTTATAATGAAACCATTATAAAGATGGGAAGTATACTTTTCGTTATTCCAAACTCTAACGTCATAGGTAATATTATAATTTTTATGGGATTAAATCAAATGAAGAAAAAGTTAGCCCCGCCAGTAACGTACCAATCCTTCTATCCACCCGCTTATCAGCAACCCTATCAACAACCTCAACCCAGTTATCAACCATTACCTCAACAGGCATTACCTCAACAGACTCCTCAAAGCCCTCAAATATACCAAACTGAACAAGGAGTAATAGGAAGTAACGGCTACGCTAAAGTAACTTTAAATTCATCAGTACCGGCAAACATAGTTTCTGCAAGGATTGACGGAACTAACATAACCGCAATCAACGTAAAACCTCCTATATTGCAAACGGGGAAAAACGATGTTATAATAAACTTTGGTAACGTTTCATCGCTTACTCCAGGGGAACAGTACAAAGTCATACTCACAGTTAATGCAAGAGGAAACATGATAGACGTAACGACCTATGTGAATTACCCTTCTTAAGGCCAGAAACTTATTCGATATAAGATTTTTAAGTTTTTTATCTCTTTAGGTTTAAGCGTATTTCCCCAGGAAAACGTTGCATAAAACATTTTGGTCAAGTTATAATAAGTAGCACATTACCCTAGAGGGAAGTAGCTTATCTCATAAGATCACCTTTCAAATCCTTCCAAACTAACTAGTACATTAAACATTTTAGTCTACATTAATGTATACCTTAGGAGAGGCCCATTGTCGATTTAATTCTCCTCGCTTGAACACTTAAAAATATAAAAAGGAGGGATATAATATGAAGGTCTACAAAACACCTAGTCTCTTAGTAGAACTAATCCAAGGTGATTTGACGGAAGTTGAGGCAGATGCGCTAGTAAATGCAGCTAACTCCTATCTAAAGCACGGTGGTGGTGTAGCGTATTCCATTGTGAGAAAAGGCGGATATGAAATACAAAAGGAAAGTGACGATTACGTAAAGAGGTTTGGCCCAGTCCCTGTAGGAGAAGTAGCTGTAACAAGGGCAGGCAGATTAAAGGCAAAATTCATTATCCACGCAGTAGGTCCTAGGTACGGTATGGAGGGAGATGACAAACTTGAATCGGCGATTAGAAGATCTTTAGAAAAAGCTGACGAGCTAAATTTAACATCTATATCATTTCCTGCAATATCTACTGGAATTTACGGTTATCCATATGACGTATGTGCAAGAATTATGGGTAACACTATAAAGGTGTACAGACCGAAGACCGTAAAAAAGGTAACTGTATGTCTTTACACTACAGAGGCATATAAGGTCTTCGAAGAGACATTCGACAAAATACTAGTGAGGTTAAGGTAAAGCGTCAATGAGCCTCTTCAGAAGAGGGATGAATTGATGCAACGTTCTGAATCTATTTTTCTAAGAGATACAAAATACTTGTTTAGACAAACTAAGATTTTCTTAATTGGCATAGAAAAGGAGGTCATTGATAATGCTTATAAGCAGAAAAGTCCATAACCCTAGGTAATGCAATTTTAGGGATCGTGAAACAGTTTTTATTCCAGGGTAGCTAAAGGTTTTTAGACATGATTTAGGAAATTTTCACGATGAACCCCACATCAATGAGGTGTATTGCATAAAGGTGTGATATTCGCAGGGATCCTTGACGTTGATCCCAATTTCTTGATCCAACATTGGAGGTAGCTGTGCTATCAAGAAAGGTGAGTGAGAGGAGAAAGTTGCTAGAGGAGTAAAATATACTGAACAACAAACACTCTAGGGACAAACGGTGATTAGAACGGTAGAATGGACAACTCTAGTACCAAAATGACTATCTAGAACGAGAACCTAGTCAGTGTTCTCAAGAGGGTCTTAGATTACAATGTTGAGCAGAAGGTGGGTAGTAACACCGCTACTCGTAACCTAACTGCGAACTGATGTATTCAACTTCTTTCAGATGAGTACATCACAAGACAAATGGAAACTTCTCTAGTTTATAAGCAGAGTCCCAGAACATGTACTCAAACATTGAAGTAATCCTGAAGTGTCTTTTTACAGCGCTCTTCTGTTCCTCAGTCAATTTAAAGGAGTTCACTATCTCGAGTACTGCCCTTACTCCTTTCTCGTATTCCTCTCCCCCATATGTCTCTATCCACCTTTTATATAAAGGGTTAGGCGAACCTCTTTTTAGTAGTTCTTTACCTACCTCCATATATATCCAGTAACATGGGAGTACAGACGCTAAGCCTTCATAAAAAGGCCTAGAGTAAGCTATGGATGAGATGTAGGAAGTATAGAGGAGGTTAGTAGGTGAGGGGTTAACGGAGGAAGGGTTTACTTTCCATAAGGAGATAAAGTACTGGTGAAGGCTTTTCTCCACCTCTATAGCATGTGTAACGTGAGTGGCAAGGAGTAATGAGGCTTCCTGAGTGTCAGCTTTAGCCGAAAGTAGAGCTAAAGCTTTACCGAATTCCCTAAGGTATAAAAAGTCCTGGAGAATGTAATACCTGAACTTTTCCTCTTCAAGGGTTCCATCTGTTAGACCTTTTATAAAGGGGTGGGATAAGATTGAGGAATATATATCTGAAATTGATTCCCATAAATCATCGGATAACATGAGATAAACTACAGGAAAGGGGTAAAAAACTTAGTGAAGACCTTACAAAATCTATCTTGTATCTCTTATTGGAACTACTAAATAACTGATATAAAGGGTATAATGTTGTAAAAAAGCGTTTGAATACGAAAAGGGATTTAATCAAAAACATTAATCAACTTAATTCTGGCATAAGCCAAGTTAGTGTAACGATTCAGCGCCATCAATTGTAAACTCTGTACTAATCCTTCTCGAGCGTTTTAATGGAACTGGATAACACGTGAAGCCCATATTAACAGTTAAAAGTCTCTTGAGCTCAATCAAGTGATCCCTGAATTTAGTAATAGAGGGAAAGGATCCTGGAAGCATTGGGCGTCCATCAGAAAGATCTAAAGTTGATTAACTTGGAATGTAAGGTAGAATATATAATGTAGTTTTAATACAAAATGGCAGAAAACTGGTTTTTAAAGTGTATTTAAGATCCGTGAAAATTTCCTATACATCCTTCAGGGATAGCTTGGACATAAAACTGCAAGTTCCTGGTATAACGTATCTCTTATAAGATGATGTCCCACAACTTAAAGGACAATGTATGGACTAAAGTAAAACGTTAGTTAAACGTCATAATAAACAAGGAGATTTTATATCCTTAAGAGAGTCATGTCGACTATTTATCCCTCAAATCCATAGAGATAAAACTAGTTTCATTCTGTATTTATTAAATAGTTAGCCTACAACATCATAATATATCACGTTTGAAGGTGTCCTAGATGACAAAGTTCTTAAGGTTTACACACCAAGGTAAGACATCAGTAGGAGTAGTGGAGAATAATTACGTATATATCACTGAGAGTTACAGAGAGGTGGAGCCTAAAGGGGAAGCTTACAAATTGAGCGAGGTAAAGATAGAACTGCCGATAGAACCCAAAGCCATAATCTGCACATTGGTGAACACTCCTAAGATGGTCGGGGTGGAAAGTAAGGAAGAAGCTAGGAAAATGGTTGGATCGCCTAAGTTCTTCCTAAAACTACCCACAAACGCAATTCCACACTTAGGTATTGTGGAGTCACCTGAGAAGGCAATAAGACCAGAGGTAGAGATAGGGATAATACTTAAGGAGAAGTTGAAGAACGCCTCAATAAATCAGGTTAGGGAAGCGATACTTGGTTACACTGTCTTCAACGATATAACGTATCCGCCAGGCATTAAAGAGGACTCCTATTACGCTATGAGGAGAGATCCCTCAGACGGAAAGGTAAAGAAGATGTACGTGAGAGGTTCACATTTTAGGAATAAGGTAAGAGATACATTCGCTCCAATGGGACCTTGGCTGGTCACACCAGAGGAGGTGGGAGACGTAAACTCCTTAGGTATGTATAGCTTTTATGAAGGTGAAGTAATACAGGAGGGTAAATCCTCAGACTTCATTTTCTCTTTGGAGGAAATACTTGTTGAGATCTCTAGAGTGGTTACTGTTCCGGAGTTTAGCCTAGTCAGTTCCGGGAGTATAGGGTATAAGGAGGCAGAGGAAGTCTCAGAGTATTCACTACTCCCAAAGGATAACGCACTGATGGTAGCTGAAGTGGAGAAGATTGGTAGGTTAGAAAACATCATTAAGCTTACCTCCTGATAAACTTAAAGGTTGCGATCATAGAAGTTCTAGTTAAGGAGGACTTACTGATTTAATGGTGGTAAAGCATCAGGAAAAAGGAGTGATTTGTCTTTGTTGACTTCCGTCTTCCATTCAGATATTATCAAGGACGATAGGATGGCATTTACTCTTTGAATGTTATTTGAAATCTTAGATTATTTATTTACTTTAAAAAAATCTGAGAAAATAAATAAAAAAGTTATCTTCCCTTAACCTTTCATTGAACTAGCGAAGGAGTTTACTAGATTTGCTAACTGTGTATATTTTATAGGATGATCAATAAATAGGAATAGCGCCCCCACTTCAAAGGATTTAGTATTAATTACAAGCACAGTAACGTTATACCCGTTAAAAGTAGGTTTTATGTCCCCTATCGCATCTAACTTTTGGTTATAATAAGTGGATATGTTTTGGGCTTGGTTAAAAGAGGCAGCAAGTGCAAGAAATGAGGAAATCGCTTCTAATTCGTTTGCATAATATGAATCTGGGACAACTTTCAAAAATCCAGCTTCAGCATACTGACCTCCAGTTGAGTTTAAAACTTCCAGCCTTATTAAGCTCACATTAGATATTAATCCTTCCGCCTGCGATAAGGAATAAGTCTCATAATTCGAAAAAGAAAGTTCGCTTTCACGCACACTCCTATGAGACTCAATGTATTGGACAAACGCAGTTTTACTTGTAAACGTGAGTGTTGTACCGTTAGCAAAACTAACCACAGCTTTAAAGTCAGATATAGTAATGACAAAAGTCATGTTCTTGTCAACGTGCCAGTTCCCTCCTACTTCAGAATTTAAAAATGATGGTTGGACTACATAGATGTTAGAACTAAACGATGGAAATACTACAACAACAACTATTAAGATTGCTATTGTAGCAACTACTGCACCTAAAACTGGGATAAGTGGGAAATTCTTCTTCTTTGGTTGTTGTGGTGAAGATTGATACTGATTATAGGGAGGTTGAAATGGAGGCTGTTGTGGACTTATAGGATTTGCTGAAGGGCTCTGCTGTTCATTTCCTTGTAGAGGGTAACCACATATAGGGCAAAAGTTTGCATCTTCCGGAGCTAAGTTCCCACAATTAGGGCATAACTTCATAAAGAAAAATAGTGGTAGTTATATTTAAGTATTTCTTTATATCTGTTTTGTAAAATATTTTGAAAACTAGACGCTATTGTTGAAATCTAATTCAAGAAAGGGACCTACCTAATAAACTGTTCAACTGTTCTTTTTTAACCACCATGCGTTTATAAGTTGTCATCTTTATTGGGATAAAAAAAAATCTAAGCATGGATATCAAGCACTTAAAACATTTCATAACCTTAACGATGTTTCGTGGGTCTATATGACTACACTCCTTTAGATCCGTCTTAGTCATTGTTTTGGACATATTTTTGGACATAACCTATCATATTTATTAATAAAGAAATGCACATTTAAAAACACAGTTTTCTTTAATTTCTATAAGTTTGTTGAATATTATTCAAGAATATTATTTCTTATGCAACTTTGAAATCCTTCCTCGAAGCATTACGAACCTGGATCATGGAAAAAAGTAATTAAACCCTAAAGCTAATTGATCATTAAGCAAGATAGTGTGACGTTTCTGCTTAACATCTTTTAATACTAACTTAGATAATACAAACTATAAATTAAATTCATATAAACTGGCAAAAGGAAACACGCCTTCTCGTTTTTACTCTAGGCGATGTCTTAGAGTATATGTACTTTTAGACTCTAGTGTAACAATAGTGTTTTCATTAACTAGTTTTAGTAGTTCTTCAAAACCCTTCTCATTGTTAGGTATTTCTTTAATACTCCCCACATAATAGATTGTGAGTTTATCTTTTTGATACGTCTACTCTCATTACCCTACTTTCATCATTTTTGTTTTAATTGGGGCTCTAGGCCCATCTTCAGTTTTTGGGGGGTCGGGTCAAGCTCTGAGGATGGGCTTATAAGCCCATATGTGGGTCTGTCTACTCTCCACTAGGGTCAAGTATTACTTATTACTTAACCCCTAATACGTTTTTTACAATGTGGGTAAGGTAGACCCGAAGAAGGAGCTGTAAAAAACTGAAGGAACTAATGTGTGCTGTTTCTCCACATCCCGCTTCAGAGTTGTGGGTGGGGTTATCCAACTAATGGGGCGGATCGTGATGATAGGCTCAGAACGTGGTGAAGCCCAAGGGTTTTATCGACAATGGATGTCCGTAAAGCCCAAACCCTTAGAAAAGAAATTTGCTATTCATTATTGAAGATATTTTTGCAATTTGTACGAACACGATTGTATATCTAGGTAGTTCGAATACCCCCCAGGTTTATATTCCCTGATAGGACTGCTTGGATTGCATCAAGGTAACCTTGTGCGATACTTTTCCAAGAATTATAGTCACCGTTAAGGATATATGGATGCATCTGCACTAGAGGTTTCTGAATAAAACTCAACACTATTACGCTTCCCATTATCTGAGTCGAGCTGATAGCTACACTGCCGGAGCACTTTGATGCTCCCCTTACCTCTTTTGATAGGCCATTAATTACAATAAGGAGCGGATCTGTCCTGCCATAACTAACAGAATTAAAGGTCATGTCTTGGATTATCTTACTACACATTCCTAAGCCCATTCGTTACTGTAGTAGAATAATTCGAGTATGTGCAATTACCTTATTATACAATCTCTTTTAGAAGAATAAAAGTTATCAAACAAAGATTTATATTGTTATAGAACTTAATAGTTTTAGTATGAGAAATAATGTTGCTTCTTGGCTAGTCTTCATCGGAGTAACTCAATTTATACTCCTCCTTATCGTAGCAGAGGCGTTATACCCGGGATACTCTATTTCTAATAACTACATAAGCGATCTCGGTGTCGGGAAAACCGCGCTAATATTCAACACTTCAATCTCTATATTAGGAATAACCTTAATAATTGCAGGAATAGTATATACTACTAAATTACCTTTTAGGACTACTCTTACATTGACGGGATTAGGTGCCCTAGGAGTTGGACTCTTCCCAGAAACTACTGGGGATCCTCACCTTTTATCAGCGCTAGTTGCTTTCCTATTCAGTGGTATCTCTTCCTATACTGCTCTACCGACAATAAAAACACCATTGAAGTACTTTTTCCCTATCCTAGGTACAATGGGCCTTTTATCGTTATTTCTCTTCATAACACATAATTATGCGGGGATAGGAGAAGGTGGAATTGAAAGGATGATAGTTTATCCAAACCTCATTTGGGCTTTAGGTTATAGTTCATCTAAACTTTCTGAAGTCGAGGTTAAATAGCATATGTTATCTTCAATAGGATAAATACGCTTTAGCGTTATAAGGCTCTTGTTTTATTATTTGCTTTTATAACTTGAAATTGTTAGGTAAACTTCACTATCTTATTTTAGAATCTAGAGAAACAGTAATGTTCTTACTTTAGTATATAGCGACTTTCAGAAAATCTCCATTTTATTAAGTGGAAATAAAAGTACTATATGATCTAGTTATGTATGTCTTAACTGATTTTACCTATATTTTTACTAATAGTGCTGAGCCGAAACCTAAATCGGATAATAAGCCGTAAGCTTTCCTCCTATTCTTAACTTTAATAACTATGCCTGGGGGTATTGAGTATAGTAAAGGTCTTCTAGCCTTTGAGCCTTCATTATATCCGACTCCTAGTTTCTCAACTACTGATTTGAATTTTTCGATATGATAACTCAAAGCATTATTTTTCTCCTGACTTATAATGCCTAAGCCTAAAATTTCTTCAATGTCTTCAAGTCCTTTACTTACTCCTACTTCAGCTTCTTTTTTTTTATCAGACTCTGGTAGAAACAATAGTGGCTCAAGCAGTATTCCATAATTAGAGTCTTGTCCATAATCTAATTTCTCTTCTTTAATCTCTACTAATCCCACTGACATTTCCCCGCTAGTTCTAACATATTCTTTAGTCTTCTGTAGATTACTACTATATTCAAATAATATCTCAAATCATAAAAGGACTTCCATTCCAGTCTTCTGTTATGGAAAAGATAAAATAAAGAATCTCTAATATTGTGATAAACGTCCGAGTAAAAATCTACTAATATCGATATTGAGATTTAATAACGTGGTAAGAAACCGTTGATTATACCCATATAAGTAACTTATATGGGTAATTTTTTACGATAGTTTATGTTTTTAATCTAGCTTTATCACGTAAAAAGCTTATAAAGAGTTATCTATATAATTAACTTATATGGGTATATGCAAAATATTTGACCCTTATCCAAAGGAGAACAAGGAGGACTTCTTTGATAACGATGAGGTATTAGATGAAATAATCAAGCTAATAGAGGGAAAATTCTGGCCTTTACTTGTCGGTCCTAAAAGGACTGGTAAGACATCTATTCTTAAAATATTAAGCAAAGAGCTTGAGGGTATTTACGTTGACGCATCTGGAGTTAAAACTCTAAGAGGATTAGGTAATATGCTATTAAAAAACTCTTTAAACCTAAAGTTGAAGGTAGACCTTAAGGTTATCAGTATAGAATTGACTAAGAGACCAGTTACAGCTATTCAAGAGCTCTTGAGTAATTTAGACAGTAAGGTGATATTTATCGATGAAGCCCAGAATGTGGCTTCGCCTTGGTTTATTTCAATACTTTCAGTCGCATATAATACTTCTCAAGTCAAGTTTGCATTTTCTGGTTCCATGATAGGTTTATCAAAAATTATTAGTGGGAAAAGCAAAAAAGCGAAATTTAAGGGAAGACCGATAGTTGAAGTTAATATAAACCCTTGGGACGACAACACTAGTATACAATTCCTTAAAGAAGGAGCTAAAAGGTGTAGTATCAATATCGCAGAAGGAGAGATTGAGGACGCTGTGAGAACTTATAGAGGTATTCCAGGCTGGTTAACATATTATGGGAACTTCAGAAGTTTAGGTTATCCCCATGATAGGGCTAAACAGCTAGTCTTAAACATAGCGAGAAATATAATTAAAGACGAAATCGAGGAGTTTGGGGAGATCGAGAAAACCATAATAAGAGCTTTAACTCTAGTAGAAAGAGCAAGATGGGGAGACTTAAAGAAAGTAACTGAGGCTTTACTAAAGAGGGAGATAAATGACTCCTCTTTTACCCATGCACTAAATCAACTTGTTAATGCTAGGGTGGTGAATAAGAAAGTAGGAGACAATACTTATTCCTTAATAGACCCATTGTATAAAGAGGTACTATCCACACCCTACTAAAGTTACTGCACTATGTTACGAGAAAGCTTAAACTCCCAGTTAAAATTCTGTATAGAGGAGCAATTTTGACACACCTAAGTTAACCTTGGTTTTCACGCTTAAAGTTAAAGTAAATCTAATTCTTTAAATTACGAGGAATGTGGTATACTTTATTCAGTTAAGCTTGTGTGCAAACATTAAATTTTTAAATATCATGTTGTTTTATGTATTAAACTTTCGTCAGTTAAAGAATCTAGTGTAAAGTATTTAAGTTACAACTTAGTAAGACCTGAAATATGAATTGAAGAGGGTAAATTATGTTAGATAAATCAAAAGTAAGAGATATAATGTTAGAAAGGAAAAGGTCTAAAAACTAACTTGGGAAGAACTAGGAAAAGCTCTGAACCGCTCACCAGTATATGTGGCGATGTTATTATACGGATATGGACAAGCTACTGAAGAGGAAGCTGAGAAGCTTGTTAAGATACTTAAACTCCCCCCAGAATATAAAGATATATTAAAAGTACTATGAACAAACGGCAATACTAATTGACCTATCATCTGAGACTTCTGACTAACCGCAAACCTAGTAAGATCGGGTATCGATATTGCCATAGTCAACCATGATGACATGTTACCAGCTAAAAATGCTAGTTCAACTAGTACGCTGGCTTTATTTACATTAAAGCTGCTTACCTCTGAGAAATCCCATCCACTCTTTATTCCTTCCACCACAAATATCCCCATGAGAGAAAGCATTGCTATGGGAGCTGTTACTCTAGCCATTTTCCTTAGGGGCTCTTGCCCCTTAAGTATGGGAGAAAAGTTTTGAGGACAAGATCCCTAAACATATTCACAAAATTCCTCGAGGAGACCCGCTAAACAAATGCATAAGCGAAGAGAAAGCACTCTCGTATTCTATCTCTCTTGTATTCTATCTCCCAACAACCCTCGGAAAGGGTAGAAGAATTTCTACTAACCTTAACAGGATCAACAATACGTTTGTCTAGAAAACTAAGAATCTCCTTATAACCACTATCAGCATACATAAACAACCCTCTCCATAACAAGAGGAATAAGCTGACTACCATCAAAAACTCCTCTCTGAGTATACACTTCTTCTAAATGCCAACTTCCTCACAAACCAGCTGATGAAACGGTAAATGAATGAAGAGGTTTATATACGCTGAGATGAAGGAATTAGGGTACTTGTACCTCCTATCATTCCTCTTCCTTAACTCCCTCCCAATTATCTATCTCTCATCTACTCTCCAAGTAAAATCTCACCTTCTCAATAACAACTCGTTATGCTTCCTCCAATCCCTCTTATCAACACACTCCCTTCTTGACATAGGATATTTTGGTAATACCATATGTCATCGTATGTCCAGTACTTAAGGTTACTTATTCCACACAACATACGTAAGACAAAGTTTATAAAAACATCTTTAATATATATCTAACTATGGAAAAGGGTACAACAATACTAAGCCTTGTCGGTACTTCTCTATTGGGTAACTTCGAGCGCGATAACGCTGACTACTTGAACTCAAGAAATCTTAGGGGGATATCCACTCTTGATCTTAAGGACCCAAAGCAACAGCTTGTCCTAACCTATAAGGGAGAACTATTTGATAAGTTATCTGACTTCGTTACGAAGAATCCAAAGCGCTACAGTGCAGAGCTGAATACAATAATTTCATATTTAGAGGAAGAGAAACCTAAAGACGTAAAGGTATTCCTTTATAGGACTGACAGCAACAATGTAGAGTTAGTAACAGAGGTGATAAAGGACTACATTGTGAAAAAGCTGGGATGTTACGTAGACGTAATTGAGGTAAGATTCAAGGAAGACTTCTATAGTGGGGTCTTAGACCTTGTCCAGAAGGTCTATAAGAGGGTTGCTGAAGAGAAGAAGAATAATAGGGTTGTAGTTATGGCAGCAACTGCAGGTTTCAAACCAGAGACAGCATATGCCACGATAGCTGCAATGTTAGCTGGAGCTGATAAGGCAATATACATGCATGAGAGCATGAGGAGCTTAGTGGAGTTACCTTTAATTGCAGTTGAAATCTCTCCGGCTGTCTTAAAGGAGTTAGAAAGTCTACCAGCGAGATACTCACCAGATAAGCACGATAAGTTACTGGACTCTGGGGTAGCTAAGCTAGGGGATGACCGGGTTGTAAAGCCTACTGAGTTTGGGAGGAAGCTATATGAGTCTCTAAAGTGATGCCATTTATAAGTAAAAATCTGAAAGAAAATATGTTTTTAAGAAAGGAGTAGTTCCGTTGTTTCTCCATAGTCATAATTAAACTGGTAGAGGAACACGATAGCCACGCCTTTATTTAAAGCAGTGTCGCAGGATCACGAGCTTGACATGCCTCCACCAATAGGCTTTATGGAGCTTCCTGAGAAATGGCAATTAAAATGATACTTAATTTATGTATTGTAGTTTTCCTCTTTTAACCTTCCTTCTGCTTTTTTCTCGTCAATATGTTTCATTACTTCCTTTTTTACACTACTCCAGCAATTTGTCAACTTGTTTATAATCATTTCCTTTTCCTCTTGACTTAACTTTCTGTAAAGGACAAAACCACCATGGGCTAAAAATGAGTTATTCCTCATACGTTTCCAACAGTTTTTTATCTCATCAACATCATCAAACCCAATTGCATGATGTAACATGTCATAAATATCTTTACATTTTTTTCTTGTAGATAGTCCCTGTCAGAACTATTATTGTCTGACGTGTAGCAGTCCTTCCATTCAGAGAGATACATTAATAGTAAGTTTAATGAGAGGAAATTGGATGCCATAAAAAAGTCTTATGAAGAACGGAAACGTAATTAGAAATCTGGTATCGCAACACCTCTCCTTTTCATCTTTTTTGTCACTAGAGTAATCAATTGCGATCTTCCTCCTAGTCATATCTGCAATGAAACACTTTACAAACTCATGTGAATTTACTAGCTCCTCGATTTTGTCAAACAAGTCGTCGAGTTCATTATAATACTTAGCATTTTGGATGTTATTTTCACATTTTAACTCGTCTATGACATTCTTTACTTCACTTCTGAGAATTACTCTTAAGCTGTTTAGGTATTCCTTAATATTTTCTTCCTTGTCTTCACTATCCGAATCGATTTGTAATATGTCTCGGATAATAGGTTAGTCTGAGCTTTCATCTGAACCCTCTATCATTACTATCTCTCCCTATTTCCCTTATTTTTTAAGATGGTATATATTAGAGCGTTTTTTAGCGTATTGTAGTCATATCTACCAAGCTCTTTATGTAAATCCCCATAGATCTCTTTCTTAACTTGTACGTTCTGCTTTTCAAGGACTCTGTTCTTACTCAATGCTACATTGACGATATCCTCGAAGCTCTTATCTGTATCCTTAGAATACTTGGACCGCTTTAAATACTCTCTTAGCACATCTTCTAACACTTTTGAACTTATTTCATCAAGGTTTATTCCTTTCCAAGACGCACCTTGTCTCCCTTGTTGGCTAATTTGTATATCCCTTTTTATAGTATTGAGTAGTTTACCGTAAGTGTCTCTATCTAGAAGGTTTAATATTTTAACTAAAAAAGGATTGTTTGACATTATCCCACCTATTCTTGAGGAGTTTCGACGCACACTCCACAAATGGGTCTTTATTAACGTCCTTTAAGGTAAAGGTTTTAGGATCTAATTCCCTTACGGTAAAAGACTCTACTCTAATTATTCCAAAACCCTTATCTTTCCCTCTACCAATCTTTATCCCATAGTTTCTTCCAGAACTAATACCCATCGAAGCTAAAAGTAAACATATTTCATCAGTATCGGAGTTAAATATTGTTATCTCTGTAGAGAATTTAGTTTCAGGGAGTAAAGCTTCAAAGAGGACAGGTTCACCAGTAGGAGAGGTCTTGGCCATAGTATATACTTTAATACCGTTGTTCTGTTTCCGCGGTCTCCATTGTCTGCCCAACTTCATAACTTTATAGTTACCGTTAATTACTATGCCGTCCTCTACGTAGACTCTACTCTCTAACTTCTCATAACCAAAAAGGTCTCCTACAAGCGAAGGCTTATTTGATACAATCAAGGCATAAGTGGAGAGTACTCCCTTAATAGACGATCCCATAATTGAGGGCTTCTCATTAACTCTATAGCCCAGATATGTTGTTTTCTTTTCCGCGAGATCGACTTTTACTTCACCGGTACATGTACAAGCTGGGGTAACTGTATTAAAGGTGACATGGATTTTGTACAGATTGTTAAGAGTATCTCTCTGTTTATAATTTTGTGGAATTGTCCTAAATGGGCTTACTTTAATCCAGGTTGACATAAACTAGTCACCAAAATTCAAGTTTATGAAACTCTCTGGGTCTACCTTAATGTTGACGAATAATGGTTTTTCGTCTACGGCTTTAACTGGAATCTCCTTAGTTGTAGAACCTTCAGTCACCTTTAGCTTATTCCCGTCTACTATTTCTATTTTTACCTCCGTCTCATTACCATTCCTTGTGAACCTGGTCTTAAAGCTCGAGCTCTTGCTGGGGACTAGGAATGAGACTTCCTTAAGGCTAAACGATACTGCACCATAGCCCCTACTCTTAAACCCCCCTACCTTTACGATCCTTTGATCCATCAGCGCTTTTACTGCGCTAACAATATAACCTAAAGTTAGGGGAGCAAGGTTCCTCGCCAAAATATTGCCATAAAACTTAACGTTATTTGGTACGTACTCAACTTGAAATAAGTGCTGGACACCACCAGATTTTGGGTTAATCTTTATATGACTTCTCTCTAGGGAAGGTATAACGTGGTCTGAAATAAAATCGTCAAATATGAGGGGAGAACCAATACTTACCTCTTGGTTTCCCCCATTGCTCACCTTTCCACCAAATAAGTAGTAAATATCTTCAGAGTTCTTATTTAATATTCTAGCTACAGTACTTCTAAATATTCCCTTTAAGGAGGAGCCGGGTATAACGGCCCTTCCGTCATTAAGTCTTAATATGGGTAAGTCTGGTTCTCCTATATCTGTCCCTTTTCCAGCACCTACTCTAAGTGGACTGACTGTAACGATCTCCGCGTTTAATCTGACTAGTAAATGGTATGCCTTAAAATACTCAACCTGTTGACTGCTCATGTTTTCCCTCCTCCAACTATCTCTTGAGGAGTTAATTTACTCTCTTTTATCACCTTTACCTCTACAAGGCCATACCCCCTACTCTTCCACCCTCCGAGCAATAGCTCTAAATCGCTAAGCCACCCTTTCATTATATCAAACGCCTTATCCACCGGTGATGGCGACTCTACACCATAATCTAAGGAACTATAAATGATTTTCCCGGTAAAGGTGGTCTCAGGTTCTACAGCCTCAAGATCTATTTTTGCGCCGGGTTTAGAAGAATCAGTATTAACGTCAATGCTAACGTGCGTCCTATTCCTTATAAACTCTCTTTCTTCTTTGCTACTAAGTTTGGCGTCTGAAAATACTGTTGGGGAGGCAAAGAACTCAGAACCGAATAGTAAATCTAGAATACCAACGTTAGTTCCTTGTTTTCTTATATTCTCTAGAACATACTCACTGACCTTAGTTGTATCCAACGTCAAAAAATTCTTTTTCGTAGTATCGTCAGTGTCAACTTTTTTATATCCTATAAGTTTCGCTAAGTCATTCCCGCTAAGCCCCCTCAATAGCCTCCCATACTCAGCCCTTATTACACCTTTTATGGATGAACCGGGAATAAAGGGCAAGGGCTTATCGTTAGGAAGCTTTATAACTGGTAAGTCTGACTCTGATATATCGAGACCTTTTGTCTCTCCTAAATGTAAATATTCTTTAGTTTCAAATTGAATATCCAATATAGTTCTGTAGTTAATCTTCATATGTAAACTCATTTTATATGGCACCCTAGGTATCTGTTTGCTAAGCTTTTCTTATCTCGTAGTGACTCGAAGACGTATACGGCCATAACTACTCCCTTCATGTACTCTGATATATGATTGCTTGTAACATTGTTGTCGTCAGCTAGCTTTAACAGTTTACTCATAAAAGCTCCGAGTTGGGTATTTTCCGTGTCAAGACCGTCATTCCTTGCTGCTAGATATGCTAAATCTGGTAACGCCCTCCTAACCTCGTTTTTCTCTTTTTCTAAAATCTCCATTATCTTCCTTGTAATTGTCTTCCCTAATGTTCCATTTTCCTTATCATAGTATGGATAGTTCTTTATTTCGCACACATCCTTTACTCCTAACTGCTTATAGTCTATGGACTCTGTGGTTGACGACAATCTTTCCACTCCCCGCCTCTCTAATACTTTCTTCTTCTAAAGTATATATATCTTTATAATAATCATTAATTACAACTACTGATCCACTCTTTACAACATAATCTGATACCCACTTATCGTAATGTAATGTCTTTCTTTTCTCTACTCCTACGCTTTTGAATAGAATTTTGTCCTTATACCTATCTATTACCTTTAAATAATAATCATAGTTAACAGAACCGTAAAAATCCAATACAGTGTAATTCCCTAACTCCTCTTCTTTTTTCTGCTTTACTGACTCCGACTGCTTGAGCTTGATTAGTCCGTAGCCTCTACTCTTCATAGAACCTACAAATATTCCCTCTTTAAGGGCGTCTTCAAGTTTATCCAAATCCTCCCCAGTCGCCTCAAATGCAAACAATATACCGGGCGCTATTGAATCTAAGTGGGCTATAGCTCCCTTAACTTCCCCATTGCGTTCTGCTTTCCATGCAATCTTTAACTTATCGTCTAGTTTTAACACGTTTGTTTTAACCCTTTCTATCTGTAAGTCACACACCTTATTACCGTGAATGTACCAGTGTCTGGGACCTTTCTTTAACCTAACCTTGTTTACCCCCCACTTGTATCTTCCCTTTATGGTTTCAACAAGGTTACGAATACCGTCCCTTATCTCTGACCTGTTCTCCTGATTTTCTGTATATAACGTGACTAGAGACGCAGGGTTAAGTTCATATTGGTTCTTAGCAGTTGGATATGCGTCTGTCATATGGATATCCAATTTTACTTCCTCCTTCTCTTTTCCCCACTTTTCAGAGTCTATAAACCTAGACATAACTGCACCAAGTATGGACGACGCCGGAATAAAGTCGGCTGATCTAAGGTAGTTTCCTGATCCAGCATTAATTAATATTGGAGATAAATTAATTATTTCAAATCTTTTCCAATCTGTCATCCAACTTCACCTCAGTTACAATTCCTATGCCTCTAGATCCACCCCACCCAATGGTAGAAAACTTAAGTAACTTAAGTGCTCTAGCCAGCTCCCTCTTTTCATCCTTTAAGGGTACAACCTCATATATATCAAACATAACCTCTATATCCCCAAGCAAGAGCTCGTAAGAGAATAGCGCTCCCTTATTAACAATTCCTAGCTTATCGTTAACTCTTATCCCATACCTAGTTCTCTTCGGTTTTTCGCCGACTATATATCCCCATCCAATGAATACCTTTCCCGGTATAGACCTTTCAGTTTGGTCATTAAACTCCGAACCGAGCAGTGACTCTATTATATCCCTATCCACCCCTAACGTCTTTAAGTTTCTCCTTATCAATCCCTTTAGGCTAGATCCAGGGATGACCAAGACCCTTTCCATTTCTGGTTTTTTAATGTATAGCGCCTTAAGATCTACATCGAAGTTAGTTGCTTCCTGAGAGTCCGTATGGCCCCTCAAGTTTTCCGCTATTAAGGAAATAGTGTATACAGTCCTACTATTCATTTAACTCACCTTTTCTACTGTCGGGACACTTTAATACCTTATCGTTGTAGACCTCCCAGTAATACTTATTGTTAATTTTCTGTTCTAATGTATCCATCATTATTGTAAGTAATAGGTAATAATCTTGTAGATTGTACTCCTTATTGGAGAGGAGTATGCTAGCTACAGTCTCGAAGCTATCCCTTTTATTCCTTACTAGGTTATAAGTAATTTCAAGCCTTGAGTTACCAATCTTAACAAAAGTCCTTAATTCCCCGTATTTTACCTCGGAACGCTCCAGTTTAACAACGTCACATAATAGGTCTTTAATCTTACTCCCCAACAGTGGCATCGCCTTAAGCTTCATCCCTTTTGACGCCCTGTCAAGTAGTACTTCATCATCTGGCGCAATAGTCTTTGAGTCGGCAATAGTAAGTATAACTCCAGAACCGTAATAGTCGTTATAGAGGTTACTCTTTGAGTACTTCTTAGATACTCCCTCTAATAACTCAGCCTCTTCCCTTGCCAAGAATAGAGGGAAGGAAGTGCTATTCATTATGTAAGCCCCTGCGGAGAAAGTGAAGAGCTGATACGGCTTAGGTATTCTTACCTTTTCTGCAATGTCTTCTCCCTCGCCATATGATAGCTTTTCCAGTAATTCGCTTTTCTTCAACCACCCTCCAATGTTCCTCAGTGCCTCATCAAGGTAATATACGAATATCGGAAGTACTTGTGAGGTAGTAAGGACAGAGAAATCGTCCCCACCTAAAAGTATAGGATAGAACTCTACACACATTTCGTCACCTATAGCCCCTACAGACTTAGTTACGGCATAAAGAACTCCAGTATATATTATCCATGTAAAGAATCTCGTAATTTCAAGGTATTGGACAAGGGTCGAGGCTGATGACTTTATTGATCCAAAGTTATCCCCATCAGCTACCATTAAGACCGGATATCTCCTTTCGTCTAGATCCGTCTCATCCGCAACATAATTATTCTTATTGATACACTTTCTGTTTAGGTGATCTAGCGTTTCAGGGAGGACAATATCTTTAATGATTTCCCTTGTCAACTTAAATATCCTTAGTCTTTTCAACTTCTTCGCTATTTTCCCTTCAGTTTTCTCTCCCATGACTAGGCTACGGAAAGCCTTATAGTATTCCCTCGCCAAATCACATGCTTCGCAGTAATCGCTTCCATCTTTCCTCTTGTTAACCCTACAAGCCTTACATAACTTATCTATCTCCACTTCCTCCTTAGATGTGGGTGGTAATTTAATATTCTCCTTATCAAACTCGCTAAAGGCCTTCATTATTAAAGCGCCAAAACCCCTATAAGTGTCCCTCTCATAAGGGCTATATCCATTCCATCCAGTCCAGTTGTCTTTTGGACCCAGGTGGGCCTCAGCAAAGTAAAAGGCAAATAGACCATATTTTATAGCAAAATATCTCATCTCCTCAATACCTTCTAGTATCTTGTTGACATCTAGGGTAGACGGGACTATAGCTAATACTGAACCCCCTTCATCGGAAATAACTACTTCCTCCCCCACCTCATCTCTCAACCTCTTAGAGACCTCATGAACTATACTGTCTATCATCATACTGTACCCAGCGTAGACCGCTAACTCCCTTCCCCTATTGAGATAGGACTTTATACTTGGGATCTCGAAGTGGAAGACTGCAAGGAGCTTGTCGTCCTTAGCCATTAGCCTATTCTCTGCTTTGATTAGTTCAGATGCTAGTTCAATAGCTCTATTCTCGTCGCTACTGAATACCCCATAAGTCCTAAACTGTTGGTAGTCCTCATCCTCACTTAGGTTAACTGTTTTCCCTTCCACCATACGTTTCAGTAGATCTAAGTCTTCACCATTACCTATTTCATAACCCCACTTATCTAACTCCTTCACAAAGCCTATTAGTTTTACGTAAATATCTTTTTCCCTAATTGTAAAACCCCTAGAAGACGCACTAGCCTTATCTGCATAAGCTATTACCCACTCTATATCATTTGATGGGGTACTATCCTTATCATAGCTCTTGCCATAATGGTGCCTAGAAGATGCACTGGCTAAGGTTCTGGCCAAAGTTTCGTTTATGTTCTTAAATAAATTGTATACTATGTCATAAGTCCTTTTAGTATGTCCTTGCGGTGGGGGCTTTCCTATGTCATGGAGAAGTGCAGCGACCCTTACAAATCCTCTCAGGAACTCCCTATCATTAAACTTGACTTCTATGTCTTTAAACCTGCAAGTGAACCCAGTTTCCTTGTACTTCTTATCATAAATGGCTAAAATGGCAGAGACTGCAAATGCAGACGTAGTAACCATGTGGTCTGCCAAGGAGTTTACAATTCCTGGAAACCTAGTGTCAGCAGGTACAGTAATAAAGGGGTTTATTTTTCCTTCAAATCCCGTAAGGTTTCTATAGTACTCCTCCCACGCTTCATTAATTTTAGACACTAAAACATCTGCAAAGGTGTTAAGCAATTCCCCACATGACTCGACGTTCTCGTTGCACCTTGCTTTTAGTTTCTCATCAATTTTCTTAAGAGCTTCTTCCTTTACCTCCTTTAAGAAACTTTCAATCTGATTTGATACATTGCTTCCTTGTTCTGTACGCTTGAACGATAAAGTTAATGGGTCGAGCCTTATACAATACTTATTTTTCTGGCTCACATTTAAGAGAATGTGAGCGAATATATAAATCTTCAACTCTATCTCCAATTATGTAAGCACATCTACCTGATATCATGGTAGAACAGGGAATCTAACCTCCTTATGTAATTCTCTCAAGAATCTAATATATTTCATCGTTAATGTAAACATAAGTTATTTTATGATAATCCTTATGGGTCTTGGAGTTGAGGTTCTCTGAAAAAGCTATTTCTCGAACTCGCACTTGTAGAAATCGCGACTCCTTTTTCAGGACATCTTTTAACATGTCTCAGTGGAGTAACTAGTCAATCTATGAGAGCTTATTTTTCCGCCTTTTTAATTCTACTTCATCCTTTTCCCATATAACCTCGCATAACTCCTCTTTATATCTTCTACCTTAGTTTTTCAAGAAGAAAAACTAAAATTGGATATTTATGTGGATTTAAGAGCCATAATAATACACTATGTTCCTTGTTCAGGCAATTCCTCAAATAGAGATCTGTCAAGCCCTTTAATAAATCTCTCGAAATAGCAACGATCTACTTCCGACATTGGTTCTCAACGTTTGAGATTGCTTTGGCTTGAATTATCGTCTTTCAAGAAGTAGATGATATCACATTCATTAATCCCTGAATGATCCTGGCCCTCTCCCCAAAGTACTCCTTTAGCTCCCCCTTACCTACTTTGTAGTTAGGATTTGTAAACTTATTCATCATAACCCTGAGCTTCTGAGAGAAATCATTAGGACTAACATCATAGCCAACCCTTTTCTTTACCTCCAATACTACATCCACCACCTCAACATCCTTCACCTTTCCTAAAAGCTTCTTAACCTTACTGTCTACGTTGTAACCAAACACCTTTTTGACGTCTTGGTCTAAAATGATATCTATAAGTTTATCCCTTAAGGACTTAACATCATTTACCACTTCAGTCTCTTCCATTGCCTTCGGTATGTCGTAGTACGTTAGCCCAAAATACTCATTTCCGTTAACATCAGCCCTGAAGTTGCGTTCCTCTGATGCAGTAGTTATCTTATCTAATACAACTGTATCCTTACTTAACGTTACCCTTACATCCTTGAGCAATATGGTAGCGTAGTTGAAGAGCTTAAAAGCTAGATCGATAGCCTTTTCCCTAGCCTTCTTGTAATTTACACCATGAAATATTGGAGAGATGTTAAGATAGACAGTCTTGAAGACCTCGTCGACTTTAACCCCTTCTAAGTATTCCCTTAGCTTCTCAAACTCAAGTGGTTCATTAAACATCTTAAAACCTCCTACCCTCATCTTCTCTAAAACGCCAACGGGAAAAGACTCCCAGATCTTTAAGATGTTCTTAAAGTAACTGTAGTTTACTAGATCAGTCCTGATCCCATACTTTAGTCTGAGCGCAGTTATGAGGAATGCCATACCCTCATCGATATACTCAGGGTCCCCAACCTCGTAGGCATAGGCGTAAGTATATCCCCTATAACCGTAGTCTTTGGGAAACACATCACAGTTTAGTTCAATCTTAGAATAAGCGTAATCGTCATAGTCTTTATTTGGGCAAATCCTCTTCCTCGATTCAACAAACCAAACGACGCCACTGGGGAGTTCATTAAACTCAACATAACCCTCGCCCTCAAATATCATATTAGTGTATACCTTAGACCAAACCTTGCCTAGCTCTAAATCAAGCTCAAAGTTTGGCGGAAAATTACATTCCTCGCTAAAATTCTCCCTATTCCATTCCTTTATCTTACTCTCATACTTCTCTAAGGCGTCGTAAAAGCATCTACTGTATATGTTATCCGGATCCTTTTCAACAACCTCATATACCGTTCTCGTGCCATACCTATACCTAAAGATACTTTTAACAACAGCATTATTTCCCTTATCAATTGAACCAGGTTGATAATTCTCTATCATATCCTTTAGACCGATCTTATCAGAGCTGATCAGTTTATTGTCTTTATCGTAATATTTTACATCAACTTTTGAAGTTGTAATACTGTAGAACTTCAGCTTATCCAATACTTTCTCATCCTTTATCCTCCCCGTATCGTCTATAATGCCAACTCTCCTCAATAGGGACTCTTCATCCTCCTTAAGTCCCTCCTTCAGGTAAACCTTCTTTATAAGGCTTAAGTACACCTTAACGTATAAACTATCAACGTTAAAGATCACAGCCTCAGGCTTAATATTGCTCCAAACCCTCAACGACTCTATACCCTGAATTAACCTAGGGTCAAGCCCCATAGGCAGTATAACGCTCTCGACGAAGTCAATGTCAAGGCTCCTTCCCTTTCTTCCCTCCCTCTGTAAGAAGTCCTTTACGAGCTTGGGGATCCCTAAATGGATAACCCTCTTCGCGATACCGATATCAATACCCTGCTGAAGGGTTCTAACTGTGAAGACTATGTTTGTCTTACCTTCCCTTAAATTCTTCTCAATCCAAAACCTCTCCTTTTTCTTAACCTTAGAGTGGTGTGAAGGAATACCCAAAGGCCTGGCGTAGCTATCGCACTCGTTTATTCCCCTAGAAAAAACTATAGTTACTTCCCCCTTGCATCCCTTATAGGCCTTTAATATCTCCTCAATATCAGGCTTCTTTAAATCAAAGATATCCCCAAGTTCAGCCCTAAGTTTGGATGAATTAGAGGCTAAAAGGTTATAATATAGTCCAATTACTTTATCCTTAAATTCGTCATAACTTCCAATGCCGTACTTACTCTCTATGATATTCCTAAATTCATTGTAGACCTCCCTAAGCTTATCTTCTTTCCCAATAACGATATAAATCCTAGTCTCAGGCTTAAACCCAGCACCCCCTACAATCTCAGCATTCTGCAGAAATTCTTTGAGGTCTTCAGGGTTAGATAAGGTACCGCTGATTATCACAAACTGCACCTTCGGGAAGAGAAGTTTAAGCGTGGAGATGAGGAGGGTAATGCTATGGCTTTCATAGAAGTCTACTTCGTCAAGGACTATTAGGCTAACTCCTAGGAAGCGCTTACCCTTCTTTATCTCAGTTAGGAGCATTTCAGGATTGGTCAATATTACCTT
Organism: Candidatus Acidianus copahuensis; assembly: GCF_000632495.1. GTDB lineage: Archaea > Thermoproteota > Thermoprotei_A > Sulfolobales > Sulfolobaceae > Acidianus > Acidianus copahuensis. Next base: position 36,591 of record NZ_JFZT01000068.1, read on the forward strand.
AGCCCTATCTAATGAACCTAAGACGTTTTTATTAGAGTTTGTATCGCCATCATACCTTACAACATCGCCATACACTATTTCACCCTCTTCATTAACATCATAACCAAGGCATTTTAGGTACTTGGCTATCCTGTGAGCCTGGTCGTTAGCCAAGGCCTTAGTTGGATATATTGCTAGCGCTCTTATTTCCCTTTCCTTCAAGACATGAGTTAGCCAAGCCTCAGTCTTACCGCTACCCATAGAGGCATTGATTATAACGCTCTTACCTTGAGAAAGGAAATTGATCACTTGATACTGGTGGTTGTAGAGCTTCTTGTTTAAGAGACCATCGCAATCGCATTCAGCTCCTAGCAGATCCTTAAAGGTTATACTCAGAGTGTTAGGATATATGCCAGGCTCTTTATAAACGGTATAAGCGTAACCCAAACCCTTAAGGATTTTATCAGATGAACAAGACATAGTATACGAATCTCCGCTCACATTTTTATATATTGAGCCCAAGGTTCAGTTAGGACGTCAAGATCTGGCCTTTCACAAACTAAAAGAAGAAGTAATTATTTTTAAATAGATATAAACTCTCCTTATATTTTAAAACCGTTTTTCGCTTCGACTATTCATTGTGTCGTTAGTACCTTTACTTCATAGTTATAGTTCTTATCTCATTAACCTATCTCTTCCCCAGCTATCAAGTATATGAAATTCATTAGGACTTTATCTCTGAATGTGATTGTTTCCCCTTGATCATAATTTACAGAGAAAAGAGATAAAATTGCACAATTCGAAAGTTCTCCCCCTAGATTTAAAGCTTTGCTAACATCGTGGAAGTCTGTATTCTACTTACCTTGTATCCCATTAACTAAACTAGAGATATCAGCCTCTACATTTTTATTGGATGAAGTTCTTAAACGGTGTCTATTTTACTTCACCTATATGTTCAACTACTTCTTTCCAGCTTTTCATCTTTAGATCTTTAGTGTAAAAGTAAGCGTAATAAACGGTAAAACGGTCTTAATTAATCCAGCAGATAATGTTATGTGAAACATTTGCGTAGACCTGTATACAGACGGTACTATTAACTACTGATAATATCCTAATAACCACGTTAATTACGACCCAGCTGAACAGTTTCATATTAAAAAAACACTTGAGGGATTTTCATTCGTAGTTATCGTATATATAGTCGTAGAGTTGTAACACATTATTGTCCAATTCTCCCCTTCTCACTTTATCCTCTACCGTCTCTCTAAACGAGAATATAGCATCCATTACTTTCGATCTAGTTTCGGGATCTAGGGGTGAAAGTAAGAATAATATTTTTCCATTATGCTGTATATACCTTGGGAACGTTAGTAACCTCATGAGGATTTCCATAATAACTGGGGCCATTTCCCTGTCAAATCTTGGGGCTTGTCTAACAATTTCATCTTCAACTTGCTTTGGGTCGGCATTAATAATTTTAGCTATTTTTTCAGATGCTTCTCTAGGAGACATCTCTCTGAAGGGACCGGATCCGTATGCCTTAGCGATTATTGTGTAAACTTCATCTAAAACCTTTTTATTTTGCGATTTGCTAAACATTTCAATCAACCTGGTGGACTCTCTCACATCAAAATCCTTGTAGAACTCATTTGTCCACCTATAATGTAATTTCCATAAGTCCTCGAATAAATCCCTCACATTTTCTCCTTTACTAACTTTTATGAGATTTTCTGCGGGAATTACTCCATCTTTAGTTAGTGAGGATCCCTTTAGATATCCGTCCTTAGTCACTACGCCATTTTTATTGATTAAACTCCATAACCACGATGTAAATATCCTATAGGTTGCCAAATCGTTCATAAACCTCTGTTTTAATTCATAGTCGTCGATGGCCGCAGCCAAATTTCCGTTGAGCAATTGAAAGCCATAGTTAGCTGCCATATAGAACGCGTGTTGCACATGTTCTGGGGTTATTTCCCCATCTGGGACATCGTAAAGCGCGTGCCATAAATCCTTCCCTCCCCATAGTTCTTTACTCGTAAACAATTTTTCTGGGGTATCGATCATTTCCCTTGTAATTATCCAAGGGGTAATTTTCCCGTTTTCGTCTAATAGCCCTAATCTCTGGAATAACGACCTTTCTTGAGGGGTTAATCCACTATTTACCTTGGGTATCTGTTCGCTCCCTACTGTCTCATACTCAACTGGTCTACTAATCGTTTTTTGTAATTCCTCTAAACTCACCCTTAAAGGCTCATTTCCAGAACTTACGTACTCTCTCTCTTTAGTTGCAACCCAGCTTTGCCTGAATAAGTCGTAAAGTTTACCCTTAACTTTCCCGTTCAATATATCATCAAGCGTTACTTTCCTTTCAACCTTTTGATCTGCAAAGAAGATTAAGCCTATTAACCTTTCCCTAAGCTTATCTATTTTTATTCCTCTTAAAGCTCTCTGGTTATACTTAAATCTTCCAAAGGGGTCTGTCTGGGAATAGAGCATTACCGCTGCCATACCTCCTACTGGTGCAGCGTCAGCTTCACCGTCCTTTGACCCTGCCAATAGCATCATTAGAGCATTGTACTTTTGATACGCCATCATATTCGGCGAAGTCATAGTTATGTTTTGAGGGTCTGGAAGGACTTTTTCGTGAAGCCACATTTCAATTAAACTACCTAGGTAGTCCCATCTTCCATTATTAGATTTTATCAACCTCTCTCTCCATATCCATAGAATGACTGGTAGATATCTCCCCGCATTAACTTCTTCGTAAAGCATCGCTATCTTTATGGTTCCGATTTGCAATCCTAATTTTTCTTCAATTTTCCTCAATATTTTTTCTATAACGAGCGCTTCCTCCGGGAATTCAGTTTTTGGAACGTAAAAATATACTCCGGATCCAGCATTTTTTAGGTTCTCGTAATTGTTAAGCGTATAAATGATTGCGGATACTATAATTGCGGGGACTGGTTTGTCATTTAACGTTATTTCTTGGTCGAAGATATGTAACCCTGGGAGTCTATGAAATATTGCGGGCCATTTATTTCTAGGCTTCCCTATCCTATATTCCTTACCCTTTTCGTAATAGGGGTCAGGGAGATCTCCGGATAAAAAGTGTTTAACACCCTTCCTAGCCTCCCATACATCAGCGTATCTCTTACCAGACTTAAAGGGAATATACCACGCTGCTGAGGCATCTTCCTCATCTTCCATTGCAGAAACCACGTCTGCATTTACTTGATTGAATGCCCTACTTAACGGGTACCATGGGCCAGTAATTTCTAGTCCCGCATTTTTAATGGGGTGGGCATCATCTGGTATTCTTACTTTCTCGTTTAATCTCCACCTTAAACCGCTATTTCTACCGAGGAAGTTATCGATCATCCCTTGGACTATTTCTTTAAATGTTAACTTATTTCCATCGGCATCTAAAAACTGTTCATCCCATGAAGGAAAAGCCCCCTTTACTGATACTGGTTCTTTTAAGTCCAACCATTTCCTCCTACTGTTTACAACCCTTTTTATCTCCTCGGTAAACTGCGTTGCAAGATCCTCAATTAGTCCCTCCACGATCACCCTTTTACCATTAACAATTTTTTCACCAAACAAATCTTTGTAATCCTTTAGAATGCTTTCCGGTATATGAAGCCCTGAAGGCAAGGTGAGTCAACAAATTATTTAACAGAAAAATTTTAAAGCTTTCGAAAGGATCTTTGTCTAAATAAATTAAAAATTTTTATTAATGCGAGACTTTATAATAAAATTTTTAAACTCCACTTTTAGCATCGACTTGAACTTAGACGGATCCTAACCTAGTTTGTTAATGCCGTTGCCAACAGTTTGGGTTTGATCGGGGCATTTTTACACATTTCATGATTTTTCCCTCTCAAAGGACTTGTGTTTAAAAAACAATATTAATTTGTCCCATGCGTGATCAGTAGACTTAAGAAGGGACAAAAGACATAGGAACTAAAGTGTGAGGGTCCCCCCACATGCTGTGGCCTTTACAAGATTTTCAGAAGGATGTGGTTATCCCGGCAATGAGACGATCTTAATGACGAGTACTGACTCAGAGCGTGATGAGGCCCAAGGTCTTTAAGGAATGGCTATAAATGCTCTAAAGCCTAAACCCCTAAGGATAACATCTTGTCCCCTTAGTCATCTCGCTAAAGTATCTTTCCATGAATCTTCTTTAGCGTGTTTTGCAAAAAATTACTAATAAAATTTCCACGAATTACATAGGGGTATTACCCGGATATTAACCTTATATAGTACTTGTCGTGCTAATCTAGTTCCTTTGTAACCATACCATATTCATCAGATTCTAAATGATTTTTATGACAATTTAATAAAATATTTATACTTTGCCAACAAACGTATTTTCATGAAGGCAGCAGTCCTTTACCAGTTTAAATCTCCTTTTAAGATTGAAGATGTTAGATCAAATCCCATGCCTGGCTTTGTAAAAGTCAATGTCAAAGTAGTTGGTGTTTGTGGTAGAGATGTGGTAATTTGGAAGGGCGGTTTTAAGAATTTCAAGCTACCAGCAATTTTAGGCCACGAAATTTTCGGTTTCTATAATGATAAGCCAGTAGCAGTATATAGTGGTATTTTTTGTGGAAATTGCGAGTTTTGCAAGCAAGGTAAGGAAAATCTGTGCGATAGTTACTCAATGATAGGTGAAAATACGCCGGGCGGATATGCGGAAGAAGTTTATGCTCCTGAAAGAAATTTAATTGAGTTGCCTGATAAAAATTTTGAAAAATATGCCTCAGCATCAGAACCAGTAGCTACCATAATTCATGCATCAAATTTGGCTCAGATCAAGAAA